>NZ_JBSSCN010000001.1:0-777500 GCF_054059755.1 Mesorhizobium sp. URHB0026
ATCAGATAACCGGATTTTCTGGTTATCTGGATTTCCATTTAATTGATCTGCCGGTTTCGTCAAGGACCGGCAGCGAATGCAAAAGACACTTCGGTCGCCAAGACATTTGCGACTTATCCAGTTGATCGTGGACAAGCGCAAAGCCGCAGGCTTGAGCCAAGCCGACTTGGCAAAAGCAATCGATCGATATCAGTCAGTGGTCGCAGCGATCGAGTCGGGAGGGCGCCGCCTGGATGTGATCGAATTCCTCGATCTGGCTGAAACGATCGGATTCGACCCCCATGATATTCTGAATGAGGTGGCAACAGTTCCGAGTATGCCCGCCAGAAAGCGTTAGCGGTCGATTTGCTCGAGGGCGAAATCGGAACTCTGAAATCCAACGAATTTCTTTTTGGCTGCGCTCGAAATGGCAGCAGTCGCATCGCGAGCCGGGCAGAGCCCGGCGAGCGCCCGCCGTGGTTTCAAAACGGCCGCACGCGCCGACCCCGATGATCTGGTCGCTAGATATTCTTGTGCTATGACGGTCTCATTGATGTGGCGGACCTAAAGACCGCGCGGTGAAACGTTCGCCGCGCGGCCCTTCGTTTGCTCATGCCGCCTTTTCCAACAAGGCCTTCGCCCTGCCTTCCAGTTCAAGCCGGCTATCCTGATGCGCCTTGCTACGGGCATGCGCGGTCATGCCTTGCACGAAATCGAAGATGCTTTCGGGCGGGCGGCCCTCCTCCTGCAAAACTGCCTCGATGATCTTGCCTGTTTCGCTTTTGGAGAAACCGCGCTTACGCAGGAAGCTTTCGCGGTCTTCGTCGGTGTAGGCGACGATCTTCTCGCGCGCGGCTTTGATGCCGGCGATGAACGGCGCGGGGCTTGAGTTCGCAAAACTCCTCAAAGCGGGTGCGGCATCACGGGCAAAACGCTGCGCGGCAAACTTCGAATGCCGGATCGTAATTTCCTCGAAACCTTCCACGCCCCATAGATTGCGGTTCATGCAGACGGCGCGGAGATAGAAACTCGCGATGCCTAGAGTCTTCGAACCGACTTCCGAATTCCAGCAATAGAAGCCACGGAAATACAAATCCGGTTCGCCATTCGGAAGGCGTCCGGCTTCGATCGGGTGTGTGTCATCCACCAGAAACAGGAAGACATCGCGGTCGCTGGCGTAAAGAGTGGTGGTGTCCTTGGTGATGTCCACAAACGGATTGTGCGTCATCGTCGCCCAATCCAGAACGCCCGGCACCTTCCACATGGTGTCACCGGTGCCATTGCCCGCGATCCTCATGACCGCGCTGACAAGCTCGTGATCCCAGATACGGCCATAGTCCGGTCCAGTCACGGCGCGAAGTTCAACGCGTCCGTCCTCCGTCTCAAGTGTCTTCATCAATTCTGCTCGATGGCTCAAAAGGCCATGCTGCAAATTGATGCCTGCCAGAGGCGCAGGAAGCTGGCGCATGTAGGTTGCCGGTGCGCCGACAAGACTGCAAAGCTGGCCAAAACTCCAATGTGTGGGCGAAATCGGTTGCTCCTGTCCGGGGACAAGAAGCGATAGCCGCTCTGCATTGTCGCGGGTGGCTTCTACGCGGACGGCGCGACTCTCGACAGTGCGGGCGGTGGCGCGGTCTGCGCGTTGCTTCACGGCATCATGGAGCTCGGTGAGGCTCAGATAGCGCTCATCATCGGGACGCGAGAACCATTCCGAGGAAACCCGTCCGATCCGTCCGCCGCGCGTGATGTCCACGCGAAAGCCACTTGAAGCCGGCTGCTGCTGGCGGTTGCTCTCGCCGTCGATGATGGTGGTCATGTTCATTTCGCTCACTCCTTTTCCTCAATGCCGAAGGCATGTCCCCCGGCATGCCTTCCGGGGGCGCGAGAGCGCGCGGGAGTGATGGGGGCCAGTGCCAGCGCGCGGAGCCGGGTTGCATGGTTGAGCGAAGCGGATGGAAAGCGATCGAGATTATTGCCGTGGTAAGCCGCTTTGCGAGCCAGCGACCCTGCTCTGCACAGCCGGAACTGGCGGGGAAGCGAGGGGAAGCTCCTTGCTTCCCATGGGATCGGCAAGGGCATCCGCAGCCGATCAGGACGATAAAAGCGAAGCTTACTCTTATAATGTTGCGTAAGAGACATGGATTTTACAAAGAAACGTACTATTTGCCTCGTGGGCAGGCTGGGAAAATCAAACGTCGCTCAATTCATCCGATAGAAAAAGGGAAATTACATGAGCACTGCTCTCGAACAAGGCAACCAACTGGACACCGTGTCGATAACGGCTGACATTGTTGCCGCCTATGTATCGAACAATCCAGTACCGGTTGGCGAGTTGCCGAAGCTGATTGGCGATATCCATGCCGCTCTGAACGGCATCGGAACGCCAGCGGTGGAACCGGTGGTCAAGCAGGAGCCGGCAGTATCGATCAAGAAGTCGGTGACGCCGGACTTCATCATCTGTCTGGAAGATGGAAAGAAGTTCAAATCGCTCAAGCGGCATCTTCAGCATTTTAACCTGACCCCCGACCAATATCGGCAGAAGTGGAACCTGCCGGCCGACTATCCGATGGTGGCGCCGAACTATGCGGCGACCCGGTCGGCCCTGGCGAAATCGATTGGACTCGGGCGCAAAGCGCCGGCGGCCACACCCGCCGCGGCGGCGAAGCGGGAACCCGTCGTACGAGCGGCGGCGGCAAGAACAACTGCTGCTGCAATCAAGTCGCCGGTGAAGAAGCCGCGCAAGACGACTGCCAAGGCTTAACTGGCACGTCTGACGAGTGGTCGGTCGCCAGCGGACCTGAACATGACGAAGCCCCGCCTTGCGGCGGGGCTTCGTGCTTTGTCGGATCACTCCGCAGCGCGGCGGGACCAGATGAGCGAGAAGTCGCCCTCGGTGTCGGTCTCGACAAGGCTCGCATAGATCGGAGCCGGGAAACTGGGATCGTCGAGCTTGACGGAGTGGTAGTCGCGGCCCTCGCGCGAGGTCTTCTTCCATGCCGCCCCGAACTCGGTGGCGCCGGCGAAGATGCGGAAGTCGGGACCCTTTTCGTTTTCGCCATCGGCCGGAGAGAACGTCACCGTCTTGACGTTGAGGTTGAGGGTCTTGACGGAGCCGGAGAAGCCGTTCGCGGTGCGGGAGAAAGTGCCGATCGTAGCCATTGTGGTGTTCCTTCTGTTTTTCTCGGGCCGCGCCCATCGCGGCCTCGATGGTGGTCGTGAGACCGGGGACGATCGGTCCGCACCCAAAAGGGGCTGAAACGAAGTGGAGGACGGCGACGCGAGGCTTTCTTGGATCGCGAGGAATGGACGCGCAGCGGCCAGGGGAAGAAAACGCAGCGACGTCGTTGCGGGAACACGATCGAGACTGAGCGCAGCGAAGGCGGTCTTCGGTCAGACCCAATCCATTCGAGGACGCCGTGGTCGTGGCTTGGCGCAAAAGGAGGGGAACACCACGAGCTACGATGGATCATGGCCAGTATCATCCGCTCAGTGACGCTACCCCGTACTGTCAAAGAACTGGTCTCAAACACCAGGAGGTGTAGTCCCTCCTCCCTGGGTGAAAAAGGGACAGCCCGACTCCTTTCATATTCGGGCCAAATCGCCATTGAGAATTGGGCAGGTCCGAAGACGATCGACTGACTGCTGGGATTGCTGCGACTTCCAAGCCGCCAGCCGTGACGATTTCGCATCCCAAATTTACAGAACTTGCGCCCGGTTGAGAGCGAACGCGTTGGCACTCAATCACACCTGATCTCCCGGCATGGCGGACTGATCCCAATACGCTGACTACTCAGGCATGGTGATGCATTGTCGGAAAGGGACCCCCGAAGGCGACCGACGCCGAGATGCGCCGGGTGGATAAGTGGCGTCGTGCCGGGACAATGTTCGCCCCGGTAGGTATCATTAGCGCTCCAACACTTCCGAGCTTCGTGCCGGGTATCCGGCCGCGCTAGAGCATAATCTGACCTGATGGAATCGCGAGGGATTCCCATCGGGGAGAATATCTGATTCATCATGTCGGCTGGGTATGGAGGCCAGCAGGCATGGTTAGAGCCATATCGGAGGATTTGCGTTCGCGAGTGATCGCAGCGGTTGAGAGTGGCCTGTCGCGGCGGGCTGCGGCGGATCGTTTCGGTGTTGCCGCGGCAAGCGCGGTCCGCTGGGTACGCGAATGGCGAGAGAGCGGCGCGACGCGGGCAAAGCCCCAAGGCGGAGACAAGCGCTCCCAGCGGATCGAAGCCTACCGGGATACGATCCTGGCGGTGATCGAAGGTCAGGACGACATCACACTGGTCGAGTTGGCTGAATTTCTCAGGGCGGAGCATGCGGTCGTGTTCGCGCCGAGCACGATCTGGCGCTTTCTCGACCGTCACTCGATGACCTTCAAAAAAAACAGCGCACGCCAGCGAGCAGGATCGGCCCGACGTGCTCGCGCGGCGACGCGCCTGGTTCAAGGCCCAGCCTGATCTCGATCCCGAACGGTTGGTCTTTATCGACGAGACCGGCGCATCGACGAAGATGGCTCGCCTGCGTGGACGGGCAAAGCGGGGCATGCGGTGCCGATCTCCGATCCCGCACGGGCACTGGAAAACGTACTTTTACAGGCGCATTGCGCCTGACGGGCATGACTGCGCCGATGGTCCTCGACGGACCGATGACGGGTGAATGGTTCGCCGCTTATGCCGAGCATGTATTGGCGCCTACGCTTCGAGTTGGTGACATCGTCATCCTCGACAACCTGCCCGCTCACAAAGTCGCCGCCGCCCGCCAAGCGATCGAAGCGGCCGGCGCGCGAATGCTCTTCCTACCGCCTTACAGCCCCGACTTTAACCCGTGTATGGATGGCTCCTGCGGGTCAAGGGTATCGGATCGGGTTTGGTGAACAGGTCGGTTGCGGCCATGTATACGGCGTCTGAATGTGCAACGGGATCGCTGCGCGCCCTGATGAATATCCGCTTGGAGAACAGGTCCCACTCAATCGAGCGCGCTCGAGGCGCTTCGGATTAATCGGGGTGTCCTGGTTCTTCGTCTCCGTTTGTTCGCCATCACCTCACTTTGCCCTGACCATTCCGAGAGCCTGTCAGGCTGACTGCGGCTCGTAACGCGATCCGTCCCTCAGGACGGCGAATATTGTTCGTGCCATGCGATGCGCCAAAGCGACGGCGACGATCTTCGTCTTCTTTCGCATCAGCATGCCCGATAGCCAGTCCGAGCTCGGCTCGCGCTTGAGTCTGCATCTGAGCATGATCTGCGCCATGGCGCCCAGATACAGCAAGCGTCGGATATAACGATTGCCCATCTTCGAGATCCGGCCCACCCTCTGCTTGCCTCCGGTGGAGTGCGGCTTGGGAGTGAGGCCGAGCCAGGCGGCATAGTCCCTTGCGCTGCCGAAATTGTCGACATCCGGCGTCGTCGCCGCGATGATCGTCGCCGACAGCATCCCCACACCTGGGATTGTGGCTAGACGCTGGCTTGTCTCGCTTTGCGCGTAGGTCTCTTCGAGCTCGTCGGTCAGCCGCTCGATCCGCTTGTCCGTCTCGGCCAACTGATCGAAGAGCAAACTCACAGGCATTCGAGCTACTTCCGGCAGTTGATCCAGTTGATCCTTCAGTCGATTGACGTTCTGCGCGCCCTTCGCCGCGATGACGCCGAACTCCGTCATGTGGGCCCGGATCGCGTTGCCGATCTGCGTGCGCTGGCGAACCAGAAAGTCTCGCGTGCGGTGAAGAACCAGAACCGACGAGCAGGCTTCGCTCTTGATGGCGACAAACCGCATGGAGGGGCGTGTCACGGCTTCACAGATGGCGGCCGCATCCGCAGCATCCGTCTTCCCGCGCTTCACGTAAGGCTTCACATAGGAGGGCGGCATCAGCCGGACGTCGTGCCCCATCTCCAGAAGCCTGCGCCCCCAATCGTGAGAACCTGCGCAAGCCTCCATGCCGATCAGGCATCGTGGACGCTTCTGGAAAAACACCAGCAACTGGCTGCGGCGAAGCTGACGGCGTACGAGAACCCGACCGTTCCCATCGACACCATGGATCTGGAAGACACTCTTTGCGAGGTCGATGCCAACTGTGGCAAGTTCTGACATGGATGGCTCCTTTGCTCGGGACGACAACATCCCAACTATGGCGCAATGCGACGCCGGGAGCAGGAGCCATCCACACCATCAATCGAGAATGCCTTCTCCAAGCTGAAGTCGATCCTCAGGAAAGCCGCCGCACGCAACATCCCCGAGCTTTGGGACGCAATCCGCGACGCCTTGCCACGCTTCACCGCCGAGGAGTGCTCAAACTACTTCTGCGCCGCAGGATACGAGCCTGAGTGATCAGATTCTGCTCTAGTGGCGCGGCCGAAAATTCTTGCAAAGTAGGCAGGAGACGCGTTGCAGCCCCTGCCCGTTGCGCCTCATTCGGCGGCGACGTTGAAGGCCTCGCCTTCTTCGGTCGTGTCGGGCTGAGCGGATTTCGTTTCCAGTTCGGAAACGTCCGACGATCTTGCATCCGCTACCTCGTCTTGCCCTTCCACGGAGATCGCTGGCCGCTCGGTGCGTAAGACCGCAGGCAACCATCCGGTTCCGGCAAGCAACTGCTCGGCGGCTTCCGCCATTGGCTGCTTTTGCAGGTCCGATAGCCGGTCTGCCGCCTCGCCGCTGGCAGCTTCGCGCACGGCGTCGAGGATATGCGCCTTGGTGATGCGCCCGAGATACGTCCGGACGGTTGGCGTCCAATGTGCCGTAATGTCGAGGTTGATGGCCGTCGCCAGCCTGTCCGCAGTCTCGTGGGCGCGAAGCTTGCGCTCCCAGGGCTGCTTTACGGCATTGACGGTGAGCGAGGCGCAATGGGCGAACAGAGCCATGACGCTGGCATGGTCGAGTGAGGCGATGAAGCCCCACAGTTCAACCACATAGCCGGGCATGTCCGCAGCCCACTCCGCGTGTCGGTCCGCCAGTGACTTGCCTGCCGCCGTATCCTCGATGCCTTCCGCGTGAGCGGCGAGGTAGACGCTTGTTGGGCGGATTTCGAGGCAGTGGGCCTCATCACCCTGATAAAAGGTCTGCGCAGCAAGCGCATGGGTCACCGCGACAAGGGCGATGTCTGGCTGTTCGCCAAGCGCAAGGCGAAGCCCGAGCGTCCGGTGAGCGGTCAAGTCGCGAATGAGAAGGTCCGACAACGGCTTGCCGTCGTCCTCCGCTTCCTCCTCGTTCCTACCATCGCAATCCGAGCCAGTGCCGGCTCCGGTGATCTCGTCATCGTCGTTGACGGCGTAACCTTCGCCGCCTTGCAGCGTTTCCGCTTCCGGTTCCGGCAACTCATCTTCGGCGCGGATGAAGCCACGTTCGATGCGGGGCCGATCCGTCATGGGCAAGCACAACAAACACGCCACCCCGCGAGACAACATCAGGATCGAAGGCGTGACGCAGCGCGTCGATCCGCTCGATCTCGGCTTCCAGCCTGCCGAAACGCTGATCGATATCGTCCGGCAATTCCTCGGCGCTATTCCATTCTTCGGTCAGCCGGTTGAATTCGTGGGATACCGATGCATAGGCGGCGTTGTCTTCCTCCGACAAATCCACCGGCTGCGCGTAAGTGCGGCGCAAGCCATTTGCATGGGGGAAGTCGATGTGAACGTCCGCCCATTTCCAGCCTTCCGCCTGCCGAACCGTTTCCGAGATACCTTGCAGCTTCTCGATCACCAGGCGGTCGAGCAAAGCCGCATCCTCGTAGAAGCCGCCACGATCTTCGGTGAACAGGTCGCGCAGGATAGCGCCACCAGCTTCCGTATAGGCTTGCGCGCCGATGAAGATGGCCCGCCGGTCGCTCGCCGCGATATGCGTGCGCGTCAGTTCGCGGCGGATGACGTAGGGATCGCGATTGTAGGAGAGGTTTTCGAACACCTGTTCCTGCCGGACGTGATCGTCGGTAATGGCAAAGGCCATCAACTGGTCGAGCGTCAGCCCCTCCTCGCGATAGACCTGCATCAGCTTGGGACTGACCGCGCCGAGACGCAGGCGCTGCCGCACGACATGCGCGGTAATGCCGAAACGGGCGGCGATTTCCTCCGCACCCCATCCGCGTTCCTCGTGAAGCTCGCGGAACGCTTCAAACTGATCGGCGGGATGCATCGCCTCGCGGGTGATGTTCTCGTCCAGGCTGATCTCATGCGCGTCGTTGACCGTGTCGATGACACAGCGGATCGGCTCGGTCTTCTTGATATGCTTGCGCTTCACGCGCAGCAGTTGCGCCAGCCTGCGGCCTTCGCCGATGCTGACGAAATAGAAGCCGGTTTCCGCGCCCTCGCTGTCAAACTCCGGCTCAACCACAAGGTTTTGCAGGATACCCTTGGCCGCGATGCTGGCCGCATAGGCTTCGATGATCGCCCCGCTGTGCGGGGTCTTGCGCGCATTGCGGGGCGACTTCTTCAGCTTGTTCAGCGGAATGAAAACTTCGGTGCCGCTCTCGCCAGCAGTTGCGGCCTTCGCATTTGTCACGTTGATCGTCATGGTTCTGATCCTTCTCCGTTAGATGCCGAAGGCATGCCCCTCGGCATGCCTTCCGGGGGCGCGTGAGCGCGCGGCAGAGAGGGGGGCGAATGCCGGCGAGCGGAGCTGGGCTGCGCGTCGAGCGGGGCGGATAGGATCAGTTCAGAGCGCGACGGTCATGCGCCTTGCGAGCGGGCGGCCTCGCTCTGCGCAGGTGGCATTCGCGGGGGAGAGATGGTCAAGACCATTTCTCCCCTGCAAAGCCAGATGCTCTGTTCAGAGAGGTAGCCACCGTGCCAGCCAAATCGTGACAGTGCCTCAGAGCAAAAGTTTGCGCACGAGCCACTGTCCTCGCAGCAAACGACGAAGTTCTTTCCCATCTGCCCCTCCGAGAACGAACCAGTTGACCCCGTCAGCCACTTGTGAGTGCTCTGACAGGTGCTCTAGTTGACTGCGAAATGGCGCGATCGAAACTCGGTCACGCGCTCAATTCGACCAATCAAATAGGTCTTGTAGTCGGCGAGAACGCCTTCCACGTCAATGCTGCCGTCGGCGAGCAACACGTCTGTCTCAATCAGTGCTTGTTGGAGCGTCAGCCCCCCGGATCCTTCGTCAACAAGGCGGTCGGTTAACACCCGCTCCAAGTCGAGTCGAGCAGCTTCCGACAGCACAGAGCGGCACTCAAAATAGATCAGGCGGAGACCGAATGCCCGAAGACGTTCGTCATCGAAGCTGTGGACGATGCCCAAGGCCTCTGGCCAACTTGCATCATGAAATGCAGCTATGCGGGCCTCGTCACCTGGGCCGGGAAATCCCTCATAGATCTGCTCTTCGATATGTTGTGAGGGAACTTGCGGCTGGCGCGTGGCGACATAGGCAGAGATAAGTCGAGTGCGGAGCGGCAAATTATCTTTGACTCGGCGTGCTCGGGCTTCCAACTCATCCAACTCAATGCCGTTCAGCATCTGATCCGGCGCGTCGTAGAATGCCGTCAGGGTTGGCGCGGCATTGATTCGAAGTCGACGAACCGGGCTCGGTTTCTGGGCGAGCTCCGCCTGTAGCTCTTTATCACCCATTGAAGCTAAACGATCGGACTCGCCATCCAGTCGCAAACACAGACGATTATTGGGCTGTTCGGGATTTGGGCCAAGGCAGACGACTGGCGTGTGGTAAGCTTCATTTCCAAAAAACTCCGTAAGAAAGAAGCCATCCTCTGAGTCGACAAAATCGGCGACAGTTGCCTTCTTCGAAAAACGTACGAAACGCTGCCAGAGTTCGGAGGAGCGCTCCTGCACGCATCGACAGAGAGCAAGCGTTGCGATGACGTCTGCCATTGCGTCATGAGCCTTGGCATGCGCAACGCCGTTCGCCGACGCTAGCTGCTCCAGACGGAATGTCGGCCGGCCGGCCGGCCCAGCAGGGACCGACAGGCACGCTGGAGAGAGCGCGGCAGCTGCCATCACCAGGCCCAAAACATCCGCCCGGCAATTGCCGTGCTTGCTCGTAAGATATGCTGGGTGCAGCGTTTGAAATAGCGCCTGCCTCAGCATCTCCTCATCGAAACGAATTGAGTTGTAGCCGACAAAGATCGACGGAGACCAAGATAGGAGCTTCCGTCGGATCGACCGGACCATGTCATAGTGTGAAGGTAGCTTCTCGTCCGTCAGTCGCCCGATTGGGAGTCCGTTTGTTCGCAAAGCGGATGGATGGGGAACCACATGCGGGAGGAGGCGCGAACGCATCTCGAGCCGATCGATCTCGTTGAGGTTGGCATCGGTCCGAATCGCTGCGAAATGCACGATCTGATCAAAGCCGCGCATGAGGCCCGTCGTCTCTGTGTCGAAGAAGACGAAGCTCGTCATCTCTAATCTAAAAGCGCCCCGCCAATCGATAACGCATAGCTGAAGTGCTCACCCGAAACTTGCGGGCGAGTGCTTCGATGCCCGCTTCATCCTCGATATCCAAGCCGCCCGCATCGAGCGCATCCGCCAGGAACTCTTGCGGCATAAGCAGCTCGGACGCGAACGCGTTGGCCTCAATCTCCAATGGATCGACCCCTTGCGAAGAAACGTCATCTCGAAGCAACACGCGAAATCCTTTATCAACGTGAACTGCCTTCCTAATTTCTTCGGCATGGAGCTCGTGGTGAGCGAGTTCGTGCGCCGCTGAGAATCGCTGCCGGTTTGGATGATGCAGGGCATTCACGCCAATGATCCCGACCCCGTCTTTTATGTATGCCATTCCGGAAAGATCCTCCTCCAGCGGAGCGTATTGGAGGACTATGTTTTTTGACTTGATGATGCGCTCAATAGGAACGGGCGCCGCTTTCACACCGAATTCCCGCAAGACAGCACGGGCAGCCTCCCGGGCTCTATCCGAATTCGCACTCATGACCCGGACTTCGTGGAACCGCGTTGTGCTAGTGCGTTCGCGATCAAATCAGTGATTTGGGCCTTACCCCGGGCGGATACGGTTTCGTCTGACAGGATCATATCAAAGCTCTCCTGAGTTGCTGGTTTCGGTTGCGTCGGCAGCAGGTCTGAGACTTTGGAGCACTCGAGGGCCGACGCAAGACTATAGACGTGATGTAGCAATACGTTTTGCCGACCGCTCTCGATATTGGCGACCGAGGCGCGCGACATGCCAACCCTGCTAGCCAATTCGGCCTGGGTGAGGTCAAGCCTTCTTCGGCGCGTGGCGACGGCCCGCCCAAATGCTCTGTAAAGAACTTCGTCGGACATGGCCCATGCTTGCCCCACAAGCGCCACGATGTCAATCGCGCAAACATTGTGTGTTTAATAAACACATATCGACACGCCGTTGTGTGCTTATTGACAACATTGAGAGAGTCTGAAATCCTCAAGTTGTCGGTGAGTGGTGTCAATCGACCCCCAAAATTCAAGGGCCGGGCGATGTGCCTGGATACCGTGCCGAGACGAGGAAGAATTATGAATGCGATTGTTGAGCAAGTGTCGCTGCCACACGCCGATTTCGCGACCGCGTGGGACACCATCAAGGTCGCTGACGCGGTGAAGCAGCGGCTAGTGGCGCAGGCGCTTCTGTCGCTTCAGCTACGCCAGCACTATTCGTTCGATGCTATGCCGATGCATGGCCTGATCGTGCTCTCGGGACCACCAGGTACCGGTAAGACAACGCTCGCCCGCGGCCTCGCGAACGAGGTGGCCAAGGCCCTGGGCAAGGTGCAGTACATTCAGCTCGATGCCCATGCCTTGGGGAGTTCCTCGCTCGGCAAAAGCCAAAAAGAAGTCTCGAAGATTTTCCAACAGACCATCCCGGAGTTCGCGGATCTCGGGCCGACGATCGTCCTTCTCGACGAAGTGGAGACGCTCGCTGCCGATCGGCAGCGTATGAGTCTTGAGGCGAACCCGATTGACGCGCACCGCGCCACCGATGCTGCTCTCGCCGGTATCGACCTTCTGTGCCGAAAGCACCGTAACACCTTGCTCATCGCCACGACCAATTTTCCCCAGGCAGTTGACCGGGCGCTGCTGTCGCGTGCTGATTGGATCGAGGATATCGGGCCGCCGAATGCAGAGGCGCGCAAAGAGATCATTCTCGATACGCTGGCCCTACTGGCGAAAAAGTGGCCCAAGGTTGCTGATCTCAAGAGCCACATCGCGGCATATATCCACGCCTCCGATGGCATGGACGGCCGGCGTTTGCGTAAGGCGATCACGGCCGCGGGCGCGATCTCCATTGAGACCGCCAGGGATCTCAACAAACTCAAGCCCGAGCACGTCCTCGAAACCCTGAAGCGCGCTGCGGGTCAGGCGGACATTCAGGAGGACGCAGCGTGAAGGTAAGGCGAGACATTGCCTCCATTCCCAGGCGCTCCGCTGCGCAAACTTGGAAAGCAATCACGGACCTCATCACCGGAAGCGGCTCGGTGGACGCGGCTACGCTGACGGCGGCGGCCAGCGTGATGGAGTCGCTGATCGCCGATGAACACCCGGCGCTAGAGCCCATCGTGGTAAGGGGCGTGGGATCACGCCTTGTTATTTACTGCCTCTACGGCGACGACGCGATGGAAGCTGAGGTCGACGTGGAAAAGTTGAACTGGAATCCAACAGCAGGGAACTGGGCAATGACCGCCCCATCCGATGCCGATGACGTTACCTGGATGAACAGCACGCTGAAAGATCGCGCTCCTCGTATCCAAGTGCACGATGTGGGCATGCCGGTCGACGATGACGATGCGAGTTCATCTTCTGCACAGACCTTGAAGATTGACTGGGGAGCGCTGGGCTGATCATGAACGCGGTCAATACCCTTGCCTACGCGCGAACGCACACGGCCATCTATGTGTCGGATAAGATGCGCACCCTTTTGAGGGCACTGGTCCTGCACTACGGTCTCGACCCGCGGAAGCTTGTCGATGCATGGTCGGGCTGGGTCCATGACGCAGCGCGTGAATGGATGGAGACGGGCGATCTCACGAGTTTCGTCATTGAGTTCTATCGCCCAGGCGCGGCCTACGCATCGGCGCGATGGGATTTTCCGATCCGCTATGACGGAACAGATATTGATCAGATGTGGATCGATAGCGATTTCCTGAAAGATTCCTTTGCCAAAGCACCGCGTCCGCCTGCCGATTGCACGTACCGCGTGTTGCTCGTTCACACGCCTTGGGCTCGTGCACTTCCTGGATTGAGCGATGCGGCCTTTCTCGGATTGAATGGCCTCGCTCCGCGCGAAGCTGGAACGGTAATTGGAACACCTGACATCATGGCATCGGCGACGTATTACAGATGATCACGACAGAAGAAGCATTCGAGAAATACCGGCAGCGCCTTGAGCTTAGCGAGACTGAGCGGCAGAACGCGATCAAGCGCCACAGCGACGTGCGGGATGTAATCCGCGCCGACTTCGTGGTCGATCGTGATTTCCTCACTGGTTCCTACAAGCGCCACACCAAGACAAAGCCTCTGAAGGACGTCGATGTCTTCTTCGTGTTGGGCCAGAAGGAGCGCGACAAGTACCGGGAAGGGCCGCCATCGAACTTGATCAATGCCTTTGTAAAAACATTGCGCAAGGAGTACGAAGATGATGCCGTCGAGCCGGGCCGGCGCTGCGCTACCGTCGAATTCGAGAAGAACACTACGGACGAAGAAGGCAAGGTGCTCTCAATCGATGCAGTCCCGGCTTTCGATCTCGGCGATTGCTATGAAATTCCGGACCGCATTCGCGGCGATTGGGTTAAGACAGACCCTGAGATCCATATGGAACAAGCCACTGCTAAAAACAAAGAACTTGGCGGCAAGTGGATTCCTCTGGTGAAAATGGTGAAGCGCTGGAACCGCTCTGCAGAGAAACCGATCAAGCCCGCATTCCTGATCGAAGTTATGATGCAGGATCTCGTTGATCCGCCCTTCACGTCTTACCCGAGCGAAATCCGTCGTTTCTTTGCAGCAGCACTCGATGGCATCGAACGCGAATGGCCCGACCCGGCAGGGTACGGTCCTCCGGTTTCCGAGCAGATGACGCCCCAGTTGATTTCGGCCGCCAAGGAAAAATTACGGCAGGCCGAAATGAAGGCGGCGCTCGCGGTGCGCCTTGAAAAGCAGGGCAAGCAGACCGAAGCCATTGCTCTATGGCGAGAGATTATGGGCCGCTATTTCCCGACGAGTTAAGGTGCCAGATGGCCGATGCGGTAATAGCTCGTCAGCAGGGTGACGATTTCCAGGCCAGGATTTTCTGGTTGGCCGCGGCCAGTCTGCTCGATGAAGAATCCCCGGTTCGGCGCGTCATGTTTGAGACGGGCCCTAGGGCGTTCGATGACGTCGTCATAGACTACGCTCGTGATGGCGCGCCACAGGATCATTTCGGAAAGCCGATCCTGCGTGATCATAGACAGTGCAAATGGCATGTCCGGCCGGGAGATTTTGGTTTTTCTGACTTCACAGACCCAGTATTTATTGGCGGGACCTCCACCTCGTTTCTTCAGCGCGCACGGGCAGCACAATCCACCTACGCCCCTACTGGTGAAGGTGCACGGTTTCAGTTGGTAACGAATTGGCAGACCAGAGAGAAAGACCCGCTTCGCAAACTGATCCTCAATCAAACTAACGCACTCGATCTTGACGCTATGTTTCAAGGCGGCAATAGCAGCCTAATGGGCCGCCTGCGCTTGCTATGGCGCGGCCACCTGGACATCGACGAGCCCGAACTTCGCCTTCTCGTCCGGACGCTCGGCGTCAATTTGCGCATACGCTCAGGCGAAGATTTGCGCGAGCATATCAACGACAAATTTGCCGCCGTCGGGATGCGCAGAGTTCCCCGTGACGAAGCCGGCTTCAGCTACGACGACCTGATCCGGAAGCTTCATGCGCAGGGCCGAAAGGAATTCGACCGCGAGACCTTCCGCGCCCTCGTTCATGAAGAGAGGCTTCTCGCCGAAGCAAAGGATCCACCCAAAACCACGATCGGCGTGCGCTCGTTCATGCATCCTATTGATAACATCGAGGCCCGTGCCCCGATGACGTTGGATCTTGTCCCTCATTTCGACGGGCGGTTCCTTAAAGACGAATCGGGATGGGATTCGGATCTGTTCCCGGTGTTGAGGTCGTTTATTTTGACTGAGGCGCAGAAGAGCGACCACATGCGGCTCGTGCTCGACACGCATGTCTCTTTGGCCTTTGCCGTAGGGGCGATCCTCAACGTCAAGGCAGGCAAGTCTATTGAGATCGAGCAGCGCATGAACGGGCGGCGCTTCTGGAGTCGTGATGATGTTGCCCTTGATCCGTCATGGCCGACCACAGCAACCTCGATTGAGGAGCTTGGCCCTGGGGAGGACACAGCGGTTGCAATCGGCCTCACCCACGAGGTGGTCCCTATGGTGCGCGCGTTCTTAAAGGGACGGCCCGAGATCGGTAAACTACTGGCCGTGGGGCTGTCTGCCGGCGCTTCCGGTGGCAGTGTTAGATCAGGTTCGCATGCGGCAAAGCTCGCCGAGCAGATCGTCGCCATCATCCGAGGCGAGAAGCGAGCACCGATGCTTCATTTCTTCATTGCAGCACCGAATGGCTTCACGTTCTTCCTCGGTCAGCACCAACAGATACTTGGCCACTCTGCCGTGTACGAATGGGACTTCGAAGGCACGCGCTCCCAGACGTACAGCAAGGGGATCACGCTCCGATAACTCCGCTCGGCCCATTGCCGGTCCGAGCGCCACAGCGAGAGTCGTGCCATACTTCTGGCTTTGCCGCCTTCTGGTTTTCTGGATCTCTGCCTTGCAAGAAAGGTAGATTTTCAGGACGACCGCTTTGTCGGCATATGGGCGAAACCGGACTGCGGATTCGGAGCCGAGGCGCTCGACCGGCCCCGGCAGTCTGGAACGAAATTCACCCCCCGCAATTATCGATGCAAACCAAGCGTGGAATAACTCTGCAATAGGCCGAACGTGTGGAGCAGCCATGTGCAATGACTATGAGCAGCATATCGCCTGGGCCGAATATTGCCGGATGATGCAATCGCTGGCGCTCAACATTCCCACCCATCAAACCGAGCTGGATTTGCCACAGGCGGATGACATCCGCATCAGTGACCCCGCCCCGATCATGTGCGCCACTGGCGACATGATCGAACTTACGAGGATGACCTTTGCCTTTCCGCCGTCCGGGCCCAAAGGCGGGCCGATCTTCAACTTCCGCTCGGAAGGACGGAATTTCTCCAACAGCAACCGTTGCCTTATTCCAGCATCGGCCTTTTTCGAATTCACCGGAAAGAAGTCTCCTAAGGCGAAGCACCGCTTCATGCTCAACGGCGCCCCGTTCATGGCGATCGCTGGCCTATGGCGCGATGGTGAAGGCAACAAGCCACCGACATTCGCGATGCTGACCACGGAACCCGGGGCTGATGTAGCGCCTCTCCACAATCGCCAGATTGTGGTGCTGCGCCCGGAGGACTGGGCGGCATGGATCCATCTCACCAAGCCCGAATCACAGCTCCTGAAGGCGCTGCCCGCTGGATCGCTCACGGTTGAAATGGTGCAAGAAGGCAGCGAATAATTCAACTGAACGTCACCTTCGCCGGCACCAGAACCTGGCAATCATCGTGGCACAAGTCACGGGCTGTAGTCGCGGTCAACTATTTGGGCGAGAGGTCGAGTTTGTGCAACATCTCACGCTACGTCTTGTAGAGATCTGCAAGTAATGCTTGAACTGCGCGAGGTCGCGGGGGCATGCAAACAGCGTGATGAATGAAATGATTGGGAGCCTTGAGCCTTCGGTGACTGAGCCGTCTCCGGAGACGGTTGCGCGGGCCTTTGTTGAGGATTGGTCGAAGCGAAAAATCCTTGGCTTTGAAGGCACGATTGACGCCAAGGGCGAATATCTCTCCGAAATCTATTCCACCGCAAAAAGCATCAGCGAGCAGATCGCGGCGGACTACCATGGCCGTTTCCTGATCGAGTTGATTCAGAACGCGCACGACGTCCATCCGGACGGTAGAGCGGATGGCGAAATCGAGGTTCTTTTCGACGCAAGCGAGGCTCCGCCTGTTCTTTACGTCGCCAACCGTGGATCGCCATTCGGCGAAGAGAACGTCAAGGCCCTGTCGGACCTGGGCCTTTCGAGCAAACAACCTGGACAGGCCATCGGCAACAAAGGGCTTGGCTTCCGCAGCGTCCGCCACGTTTGCGAGGCACCGGAGATATATTCGCAGGCAGAAGGCGTCGGCGGGCTCGATCGCTTCGACGGATTTTGTTTTCGCTTCGCCAACCAAGATGATTTGGTATCACTTACATCTGGACCTCGTGTTCTTGAGCTCGCCCGCAAGGATTTGCCACCGTTTCACATTCCCATCTGGCTGGATGATCAGCCATCGCGAGTAAGGGATTTCTCCCAACGGGGCTTTGCGACGGTTATCGCGCTGCCGCTGCGAGACGCTCGGGCAGCCGAAACCGTGGTTTCCGAAATCAACGCGCTACGCGGCCTCAACGTGCCAATGCTGTTGTTCCTGCGGCGGCTGGCGCGTTTGACGGTCAGGGTCGTTGAGAGTGATGGCAGCGAAGCGGATCCTTTGATACTCACACGATCCGAACAACCCATTCAGGGCGGGCCAGCCGGTCTGAGCGTGGCCGATTTAGGATTTTCGGGTCGGCACCTCATCGCGCGGGAAGCGATCGCCGAACCGATCATGATCGATGCGATCGCCACTGGTATCGATCAGGGTCAGCTTCATTCGCATTGGGCGGCCTGGAAAGGCGAAGGCGAGATAGCGATCGCTGTACGGCTTGACGAAGTCCCGGTCTCATCGCGTCTCTTTACATTCCTGCCGATGGGCGAGCAGGCGCACGCGCCATTCCGTGGCTACCTGCATGCGTCTTTTTTCCCAACAGCGAACCGTAAGGGGTTGGACGGCAAGGTTCGCCTCAATGCGATGCTACTTGAGAAGGCTGCGGACCTGGCGGCCAATACAGTGGCCTGGCTGACGCGTCACGTCGCTTCAACCACGACAACCCTGGATCGGCAGCAGCGTGCGCGTGCCAGTGCCGATCTGATGTGCTGGCATCAGGCTCAAAGTTTCGAGACAACTTCGAATCTAGCACAGCGCGTTGCCATAGGGGTGGCCGCGGCGATGGGCGTAGCCGAGTTCGCGAATGCGCCAATTGTGCCCATCCTGACGGTTGAAGGCGAAAGCCTGGAACTCTCTTGGCGAAGCCCGCGCGCGGCACGACGATGGAACCACGTCGGCGACGTGTTCTCATTGGAGGCGGCCGCGCGGCACGCCCTGGCTGTGGGTTCTTGGCCTATCTGGCGTGGATTGGGCGAACGAAGCGACGCATTCTTGAGCTTTGTGCGAGCCCATGTCACGTCCTATTCAGAATTGCCGAATTCGACCGAGCGCGCAGCACTCGCGGTTCGGATCGCCGCGACACTGAAACAGGATGGCTCAACCTCGCCGGCGACGTGGACAAGATTTTACAAGGAACTGGCGGAGTTCCTGGGAGCTGGTGGCGTGGCTCTGGCGAGCCAGGACATATTGCTATGCGACGACGGTCAGTTGCGCCCCGCAATGTCGGTGGTGGCACCGACGGATGACGGCCCCCAATCCGGGCGTCGACGCGTGCGACGGACCGGACAGGTAGCAGTGTTCGCACCTCCCGCGCGTCGGGGAAACGACGGCGACGAAATAACGGATTTGTCACCGCCAACGGCCTTGACGAAAAACTTTGCATTCCTGTCCGACAAGCTGGACTGGTACGGCGAACTCGCGGACGCGCGTGCCTTTTTGCTACGCCACAAGCTCATGCTTGAATTTGACCGCGAAAGCATCCTGACGCAGCTCGCACGTGTTCTCCGCGATGACGCACGGCACCAGTCGAGGTCGGCGGGGCTCCGATGGGCTTTCCAGATTTGGCGGCGCCCGCAAGGTAAGGGACGGAGCGTGTCTCTGCCGCCAAACCTTCGCCTCTATGTGCCGACGGCCGGTTCCGGTTTCCTGCCGGCCGAGGAGGCGGTGTTCTCCGCCGGTTGGCCTGAGGAAACGCGGGGACGCCTAGTCCAACGTTTTCTCGACTCGGCGCCCGCCGATTGTGCTGAACTAGGGGATTTATCCAGTCGGCGTTTGGCGGACCCTGACCATTATGTGTTCCGGGTGGGCAGTATGCCGCTATGGACGGACTTCCTGATCGAGCTTGGTGTGAGGAAGGGCCTCCATCCGGTACGAAAATCGCTATCGGGTTCGCATCGCGGTCAGACGCTTGAAAGCAACACCTTCTGGCGCGGATACGGGCTCCCGGAGGCCGCGATAGCGATGTGGAAGCAGCTGCTCGCGGCTGAACAGCATACTCCCCTGACTGGCCACAGCATGTATACCCTTGGCGGTGAGCTGCAGTGGATGCCGGGCCAGTTTGATGTGTCGCGTTTCGATCGGGAAGCGTTGGAAATTTTCTCGCTGCTGGTGATCGCCTGGCTGGGCGAGAGTCTTCCCGACACATGGTCGGTGTCCGTGCGTCACTCAACCTTCAACCGCGCCGACTTCCGGGAGTGGTCGACGCCCTTGGCGATGTTCCTGCGTCCTGAAGTGGCCTGGCTGCCGGCTCAGGAACCCACATCGGCTGGGATAGAGCGTGTCGCCGTAAAGCCATCGCAGCTCTGGATGGCCGCCGAATCCGGCGAGCGCTTTCCTTACTTTCTTCGTCGTCCGGCGCCGTTGGTGATCCGTGCCCTTGACGCGGCCACCTCGTCGCACATGACCGCGATCCGAAAGTACACTGGGCTTAGCATTCTCGATGATAGTGGCTCGCTCCTGCGGCAGGCGGAGTTCCTGGCGGAGCAATTCGCCAAACCTGGATTCGACAGATACTACGAGCGACATCTCAGCAATCTCTATTCTGGGACTTGGCAAAGAATAGCGGACCATTTTCGCACCGTGCCCCTGCCAAATCCTCAGGTCGCTCCCAATCGAATCCTGGCACGGCGGTCTGGTTCCGTCGAGGTCTTCACGTTGAGAGGCGAGGCTGCGAGCGTAGAGCCGATCTACGTGCGGGATGCCGATGATGAGACGGCTAGTAGCCTCGTGGAGGCGGCGGGGCGACCGATGATGGAGATTCGCGTTGGTGACAGACAACGTCTTGGCCTTGTAACGCGGGCTCTCTATGGCGCCGAGGTGCGCCTCCTCTCCGAAGCCGACTACACGATCACGGTCGATGGACGCGAAGTGGGGACCGGCGACATGGCCGAGGCGGTTGTTTGGTGTCCGCGACTTCCGTTGATGGCGGCCGTCGCCATGGAAGCGATGAAGGGCCTCGATGCTCGAACGCTGCCGGTCAACCGCCAGATCGTGCTTGACCGGTTGAAGCGGGTGATGATTCAGACCGGTGCGCGACTGGGTTTCAAACTCGATGACTTCGAGCATGATCAGTTGGAGGTTGGGCCGGAGGCATTGGGCCTCCGGCTTACCGATGGTCGCGCCGTGATCGTCATCCGGGGTGTTGGCCAGACCGACTGGCGCCAATTGGATCAATCGCTCGTCGCGTTGTGTGAGGCCTTGGACCAGCCTGGTCTGGAACAAGGCATCCGGATTCTTTTGCGAACCCTGCAGGTGCGTGAAGCTCCCATAAGCGAGATCGGCGATCTGGAAGAAGAGATTGACTTTCTCTGCGATAGCCTCCGGTTGACGCCAAACGCACGCCGTGTGGTTCGCGAGACGATGGGCGGTGGGCTCGAACGCCACCTTCCCTGGCTTCGCGCCATCTTGTATCTGGATGCTGGCCAGACGGGCCTTGATGCCTTCGCATTGAGCGAGGCCGAGGCGGTGCAGGACGCCGACTTCCTGCGCCAGGCGATCGCGCCGTGGATATCGCCGGTTCGAGGCGACGCGCTGGCGGTTCTGGACGCGTGCCGCAAGTCCCTTTCTATCGCGGAACTGCGTGAGGCACTTGGTCTTGATTTCGAGGCGTTCAATCATGCACTACAGGCTGTCGGTCAAACACCCGACACCTACACTGACGTTCATGCACGGCAATTGCTCAATCAGGTCAAATCGGCCAGCCGTGACATAGTCGATGCGTTGCGGGCGGTGTTCGTCCCCACGCTGGCGGCCGGCCACCCGGCGCCGGCGTACGCGGTCGCAAGGGAAGCGGCGAGTGCGATGCCGACCGATCCGGCCTGGGCGATGCGTTGGCAAGAGGTTCCGGAAGCAGCGTTGGCGCGGCATATCGATGCCTGGCTACTCTCTCTCGGGGCCGATCCGCTAGGAATCGCCCATCCAGACCTCGAACCGCTGGATGAAGTACGTCGCGCTAATGCGCGATCGTTGAAGGAATTCGTTGAGACGGCCGTGCCGTTGATCCGGGCATGGTGCTCGGCACGGAACCTGACGATCCCATCGCCCTGGGCCGCCGCAGATAGCGGTTTGAGTGAGTTGCGCACCTTATTGGACAGGGCCGGCGTCTTTGACTTTCGGGCGCTTGAACGAAACAGCCTCCTCGTTTGGGTTGATCGGCTTGGTGTCTGGCCATCCGGAATGGAGAAGACCCTTGATAGAGATGAGCTCGAACTGGGAGACGTAGCGATCGCCGCCGCCCGTGCGAAGGCCGAGTCTGATCTAGCTGACAAGCGCAAGCGCGAGCGCTCGGTCGAATTCAACGGCATGCCACGTGATCCCGAGGACGCGGACTGGGTGGCGATTAACGCGGAGTTGGTTCAGACCCTGTCTCGACAATTCCTAGAGACACCCGTGGGCAACGCCGCCGCCCTTGAGAGAAACTCCGATAACGACAAACCGGCCGGCACCGGCAAAGCCCGTGGCTCAATCAGAGGCAATGGAGATCATCAATTCGCGCCGTCCGCGAAAACCGACATGATCGGACGTTTGGGTGAGCTCGCGGTCAGGCATTGGCTGCAAGCGCGTCTTCCCAAGCAGGACATCGACGCCGCTTGGAGGTCAAGCAACGGAACGCCGTTTACCGGTCGAGAGGGTAATAACGGCTTGGGCTACGACTTCGAGATATCATGGCAACGGCAAACCTGGCAGGTCGAGGTCAAGGCGAGCCTCAACGATCCACGCATGTTTGAAATGGGTGAGACCGAAGTCCGCGCCGCCCGGATCGCGGCACGCTCGAGGGCGGGATTGCGCTATTGGATCGCCTATGTCAGCAATCTGGAAACTCCGGCACAAGCTCGCGTCGAAATGATCGCGAACCCGCTGAGTGAAGAAGGTGAGGACTTCCTGAAATTGGTTGGCGAGGGGCTTCGTTATACCTTTCGGCGTGGATAGTCGAACAATGTCCATCTGCACGGGCCGCGTCGCGCCGATGGCTCAAAGCGCGCGGCAGTGAGTTAAATGTAAGGACGTAGCCAAGACCGTGGCAACGAATGTATTAGTCCGGCGCGCGACGGCTTGGCGGGCCACATCGGTAAAGTGATCATCCCTGCGAAAAGTGTCTTTTTTCCGCGGTCAAGCGATTAGTTAATTCGATGAAGTGATGCCTTTCCGCATTCAGGTAGGCCTAGTCCAGAACTTGCTTCGCCGTGAGCTTGAATGCTCTTACTAACCCCAGGAATAGCGCCATGGCTTTGTCCAACGATCAGTGCACGCCATACTTGTCTTTATCGCTGTTCAAGGGCGCAGGAGATGTTGGAGCAGACGTGGGTGCTTTGCTCGCCGCGATCAGAGACGCCTCGAAGGAGCTTGCGAATCACAAGGAACTGGAGAGACCAAGATTTCACTCGCCCGAAAATCCTGAAATTGAAAAAGATGGGACAGTCATCGGCTGGGTACATTACGTCGAAAAACGCGCGCCGACCTGGTTCACCGGCGACGGGCTGACGGATCTGCTCAACCACCTCATCATCGTTGCTAAGCGGGAGCAGCTCTACTCGCTGCTATTTTCGGACAATGGGCTTAGAAACGCGGTCACGAAAAAGATCGCGCGGGCGACAACGGGGCCGTTGGCGCGAATTACGCGTCTCTCCCCTTCCGAAATGAACAAGGCCTTTGTTGAAGGCCAAGTTCGCACCCTTTGGCTAACCGGAACACACCGGCGCACCTCGATCAAACCAGATTCCAAAATCCTTTCCGGCCTCGAACTTGAGTCATCGCTCGACCCGCTTGGCGATCAGACCTACTATTTCAGCTCGGTCCGAAGCACGATGTCGTTGTCGGAGCAGCTTGCAAGTGCAGTCGTAGGCGCCAGCCCGGGCGGAAGCAGAATATGGATCGGACCCACGAGATCATGGGATGAATTCACCCAAACCTTAAACCTGGTTCTCGTCAGAGCCGAGAATTTGATCGGCGATGCTGCGCGTTCGGACAGGCCGCTTCCCGTTCTCGCGTCCGCCATGCCCAGTTTGACGGGCATCGAAGAGGCTTACGACATAGCGCTAATCGTGCCGGAACAGAGCAGCGCCGCCGGCGATGCCCAAGAGGAATTTCGATGGTTGCAGCAGTTTGGCGACGCTGCCCGCTTTGAGATCACAGCGACGGCCGGAAGCCCTGACTTCGAAGCCGACGTCTATTGGGCGGGAACGAGACTCGGTCGACTGGCCTATGAATTTACGCAGAAATCGGGGTCAGACGTTCGATTAAAGATACGAGCGGTGAATGGTTTCGATGCAGAAGACAGAGACGCCGAGATTTTGAAAATCTGCAAGAACTCCGAGAATCTGACGATCTACTTCGATACGGGTCAAACCTTTTCGCGCGATCAGTTTTACGAGACCAGATTTCGAGATGCCCGGTTCTCGGATTGGGAATGGATTTCGATGGCGGCTGACGACACCGCCTTCTGGAAGGAGAAACCACTCGATGGGCAGCGGTTCGCGGTTGAGAATACAGGAAACGGGGACGACAAATCTCTATTTGGCATGGTCGCCAGGCATTGGCCCAATCTAGACGAGCGAGGAGATCAGACAGGATGGCTCGTCTGCGACGATGGCGCCATGGAATCAGCTGATTTCATTCACATCGATGATGTCTCGATCCCACCCCGGCTTACCTTGATACATGTAAAAGGCAGCGGTTCCGACAAAGGCAATCGAGGGATCTCTGTGTCGGACTACGAAGTCGTCGTGGGACAGGCTGTCAAGAACCTGCGTCATATAGATAGGGGCCTTTTGCGCGATAAACTGGCTGCGAACGCCAACGGCGTGCTCAAGGACGCTGTATGGCACAATGGCCAAAGACTGGAGAACAGAGATGCCCTGCTGTTGATGCTGGATGGCCTTGGATCCGATTTGGAAAAGAAGGTGGTGGTGCTGCAGCCTAGTGTGCGGCGGCTCGCTCTAAAGGCCATCCGTGAGAAGATGGATGACGGCGACGTGGCCGGGTCGGATGTTCGGCGAATGCAACAGCTTGACGCCCTGCTTCTGGCCGCGCGGGCAGACTGTTTCTCGTTGGGTGCTGATTTCTGTGTCATTGCGGATGATGACGACGAGGACGCTGATGTGTGAATCAACGCACGCTCTTTTAGGCATACCTAATGTCAACTCAAATGAAGATTGCCTCGATCTCGAAAATAGTCATGTGCGTTTGAAACCAGTTCTTAGATTTAGTTTGTGCTGGTAGGGTGGGACGGGCGGAACCATGACATCGCTTTACGCGCGTATGCGTACCCACGGAACTCTGACCGAGACACCCGACGAGATACCGGACGCCGTGTTCGCTCTCCCATCCACACTGAACTGGATGCGGGCGAAGGCCATATTGGTCTTGGATCGCAGCTTGAATTTCAGCGCAGCCAGAACCTTCTATCAAAGGGTTCAACGAAAGGACTTAACTGAGCCGCAACTCAACTCGGTACTCGAGCAATTACTCTTCTCATTGCACCAGATCGCTGCTCTCCGGGGATTGGCGATCGTACCTAACAAGGCCGACGTCGCCCGCGTCGGGATCGTGACCTGGTACTACGGCGTATATGGTGCGGCTTCCGCTATGATCGCCGCTGCCGACAGTTCCTTTCCCGAAACCCATGCCACGACGGCGTTCCAGTGGGACCGACAGTTCGCGGCACCGAAACTGGCAATGGAGCCCTTCAGTGACCGTCTCAGCAGCTTGGTTTCTTCGGGCGTCGAGGTGGAGCTGGCGATGCCTCGATCGCGCGGTCGGCACTCGCTGACCTCGGTGCCCGTGACGGTCGAGCAGGCCTGGGGATGTCACGCGGAATATTTATCGGGGACAGCATCCTGGGAGCAATGGAATCTTGAGCAACGAGTTCGACGATCGCCGGATTTCAGGGCGTTGGTGGTCGATAATTTCCGCACCAAAGCCGCCCGTGCGCTGCGGGATGACGCCTTCAGCAAGAAGAGCATCGCCTTCCTCCATGAGGCTTCGCGATACCGCGGAAAGGCAAACTATCGCGATGCCATTTATCTAGCCTATGGCAAGTCCGTGCCGAAGCTCGCTGAGGGGTTCATAGACGATCTGTCCGCGGTATTGACAGCCTTTTCGGCGATGGCGGCCGGGTACTGCTCCGTCCGGATGGGACGCGACCGATGGGAGACGTTCATAGAAGATCTGGAAGAACGGCGAGCAATCTCGCTCTCGCCGTTTGCCGTCTGGTCGTAGGCCTCGCTTCGCCGATCGACGGTTCTCAATCGATGTAAGTGTGCCGCGGTGTCCGAGTTGGCTATATGGTCAACGTCGCCGGCCGCTCCTCCCTTGAGTCACTTCTAAACCAGGCTATTTGAAATCCCGCGTCTTCACCTTCACCGCTCGTTCGCGCGTGTTTCCGCCTTCGAGACGCGCAATGCGATCTCGCAGATCAGAAATGGCAGCGTTTGGCGCACCACAGCACCTTGCCTTGCGTCCTCGCTGCAATCCCGGCTGCAAAAAGCGACGCGGCGGCGCCATCGATGGCACCATTGCCGCCACCTGCAACCTCGTGGAGAGCGCCAAGCGTGCTGCCTTTCCCCTGCCGCATGGACGCGGCGATGAGTTTCATCATGGCAGTCCGGCCGCCGTCGGCTGCCCGAAATCGGCGGCCTCGGTCTGACGCCGCCAGCGGCGGATGGCGATGCCCATCGCGCCAGAGGCTTCAGACGCGAGTTGCAAGCGTCGCGAGGCCGTCATCGACAGCCGGGCAACCTCGGCAACCACAGCTCCCAGCCCGACATGCCGCAAGCCCTCCTCGAAGCAGGCGAGCAGCGATTTGTCGTCACCGGCTTCGACATAGATCACGCGGTCCGGGTGAAGTCCGACCTGGGCGATTGCCGGCGCAAACAGATCCTGGCGCGTGACGCGTCGATGCACTCATCTGTCCCCTGAACGCGGAATGCTGATGGCATGTTCCTCATTTGTTCTCTTCCTGATGAAGAGTCAATGGCATGGTGAGGTGGCGCTGCGGAAGAAGACGTTTGTCGCGACCGTCCGCCTGGTGGATCGACAGGGTCATTTGCCGATAGGACGATGCGGTCAAAGGCCACGATGGCGCTCGACGTCGCGCCGGCGACTGCCGGCGCCTTCAGGAAAAAACGGCGCATAAACCGTAGTCCTGTGCGCGTCCGCAAATGCGGACATTGTCGCGCGCGGGACGAAGGAAATTCGCCCCCGCCGGGGGCGGTTAACAGGACAGCCGCAGGAGCGTCAGCATAGCACCGGCCGCAGGACGGGACGCGGGACCGACTGTCCCGCCCGCGGTGGCTCGGGTGTAGCATCGGTCACGAATGCAGTTGCCTTTGGGAATTGAGGACAGATTGCCCAGTGTGCCATCTGGTTGAAAAAACGTAGTAATTTCGCCTTTGTCAAGAGTCTATTGACAACGATGTTCTTATTTTGTTCACTATTGGGAGAATTGGTACGGGAGGCGAATCATGGAACTTCGCTTGAACATTGAAGGTGCAACGCCGGAGGAACTGGCATGCGGTGTCGCAGCAGCCGAAGCAGTCTTCGCGCGGGCCGGCATTACGGGTTTGCAAGGCGCGGAAGGTTTGTTCGCGTTGGAAGGGTGGGATATCAAAGGCTTTCCGGAAGACGACCAGCCAACCGAGGATGAAGATCAGGCTGCTTCGGTCTGGATGGAGGCCGACGAGGCTGCGATGGCTGCATGCTGCGCGGGCTGGCCGGAGGACAAAGTTCCGCGCCACCAGATCATGGAGCTGATAGACATTCCTCGAACGAGATTGCAAGCCGAGGCGCTTCCGGACACGTGGCCGGCGCGCAAGCAGCTCTATCCTGACGTTGTCAAACGGCTTGAGGTTACAGCCGGCCCGGACCGCCAGATCGACTTCGATATTGCCTCGTTCTGGGTTGGGTCCCCGACCGGCCGACGCTGGATCGGGTGGAGCCGCTTTCGGAAGAAGGCGACCGTATCCCCTTCTTCACCAGCGACCTTGCCCAGGTTGAAGAAATGGCTCGCAAGGCGCTCAAGGACTGGACGATCGAGATTGACCGCGATCCCTATGATGCCCACGTTTCCGACCCTGCAGCCGCCGATGACGGTGACGAATTGCGCATGGCGGCATGGCGTGATTTCGACGGCTCCCTGCTTATGGAGAAGCCACCTGCAAATCCTGCAATCGCACTGACCCTGGCAATGATGCGCGGCCAGTCGATGCATTTCGAATAGGGGTGAACGGGGTTACACGGCCGCCATCGTCTATCGATCGTGCTTGGCCACTCCAGGTCGCACGGCCAGATGACTGAAACGGCTGAGGAAGCCACACCACGTCTGAGGAGAAAGACCGTGCCAGAAAAACCACCCTATATGCCGACCGGCATTGGAATGGGCATGATGAGCGACGACGAGGCCAGGGTCGGCGTTCTGATATTTGAAACGGCGCAGGGTAACTTCGACTTCGCCGTTAATCTGCAGGCAGTCGATGTCCTCACCAAGGCCATCAATAAGATCGAGATGCATCTCCGTTCCGGCAGGACGCACTGAGTGTCCGACGATGTGCCAGATCAGAAAAAGCCGAAGCTGATCGTTGTCGTGGCGTTCGACCGCGGCGAGGATGGCGACCTGTTCACCGCATACGGCCCGACCGACCAGCAAAGCGAGGATCGCGCGATCCGCACGGCAAAGGCGCTGGCTTCAAACCACGTCGGTGTCATAGCATGGAGTCGCGACGCCGACCCGGCGCTTGGCGACTATGGGCCGCCGACAGTGCTGTTTACCAATGGCGAAGTGCCGGACATGGAGTGAGGAATGATCGATCCGCCCAGGCACCAGGACGACCATGACTACGCAGATCGCGCGCTGGACTGCCAGGAGGCCATGGAGCCCGGCTTTCAGGCAATCATCGATTGCATGTTGGAAGTGGGCTGGACCCGGGGTGAGACATTGCGGGCGCTGAAGCGGCTCATTGCCGCGGACAACATGACCCAGAAAGAGAATGCCAAGATGGAAGCCGATCTCGCGATCGCGCGTGCTATGGTACGCGCCGGCAAGCCGCTTTAGGCTGCCGGCTACAGTTTGCTGACCCCAGCTTCATCGACCTCCGCTTCCATCTGATCGCCTACCGGCTCGGCCTTGCCGGCACCTTGGATGGACATACCGTCGAAGCCCTGCAACCAGGCCTCGGCATATTCCCTCCAGAACCCGGGCACGACCCGCTCCCTTCCGTCCTTGCGCGCTTGTACCCCATAGAGCCAAGCATATCCGACGCGCTCCTGATCTTTCTTAGCCACGGCCATAGTCGTCCTCGCGCAAGATGTCGGCATCAGGCGGGGCATTTACGAATGCCGCCCTTGCTACGCTGGCTTCTTTGATTCCGTCTAGGACCGCCAGGCAGGCCCTTCGAGCGGCCACATGGCTTTTCCCCGTCACTGCGGGCCAGCGATTGAGAAGCACGTCGGCCGCCTGCGCCACGCGCTCAACCTTGTAGATAGTGTTGCCGGACCGGCCCAACGCGACCGAAACGGGCATATCGAAACGCTTGTCTTGCATCATGACACCCCTGGGCTACTCGAACCTGATTCAAGAGTCGGAGCGCGATTCAGTTCCGGTTTGTCATTCCGGAATGCCGCCCGCGCTGTTGTCGACGGCCGCGACCATGATCGCGAACGCGCTGCAGACTTTCTCATTCTCACCCGTAACAGTGAAGCCGGAACTGGTGGTTCAGCGAGTGGGGGGAAGGAGGTAGCGCTCGAGCGCTACCACCATCCAGCATACCAATCTCATGAGCCGACGCATCCGATCCGCCCCGAAAGGCACTCCAAGATGGCGGCGGGCGTTTTTGAGAACGACAAACCTGCCACTAGACAGCGAGGCTTGCGCTTGCATGCGGTTTCCGCAATCCTGACATGATGCGACAATCGCCTCTTCAATTTGTGCTGGCGCTGGCAAAAGCGCGGTTGGCTCAAAGGCCTTCCGCCGCTGCGGAGGAATGGAAACCGCTTTCGACGGCTGCTACAGACCGCATGACTGCTCCAGAGGTGTACTACTCGCCAGAGGAGTTGGAACGGCGGCGTGAGAACTCGAGGCGAGCAACCGAACACGCCACCGCCCTACATCACCGCGGAACTGGAAAAGGCAAAAGGGCGCAGTGAACGGCGCGACAAAAGACCATGACCCGCCTGTCCTTTGCTGAGGAGCTTGAAAGCGCCGCGGATCGCATAGGGGACATGTCGCGGCCAGATCTGCAGATCATCCTTCGTCGCGCTGCTTTGATGCTCAGGAATGTTGCCGGCGTTACCCTTGAGCCGGCGACTGAGGATGCTCTTAACGACCTGGCTGCCGAGATGAAAGTGGGCCGGTCCGACCTCATACAGATTGTAATGCGCGAGTGGCTGGAGACGAACGCCTATCTCCCCGTGCGCACCATCGACGAGGAGAGCGAAACCAACGGGAGCGCTTAGTGGTTTGGCGTTAAGCGACGCGTGCTCACCGGCCAGTCACCACGCGGGCAACTGTCGGCGCTCTGAGGAAGACGGCGTATAAACCGCAGTTCTGCGCGCGTCCGCAACAGGGGACATTGTCGCGCGCAGGACAGAGGAAATTCGCCCCCGCCGCGGGCGGTGAACGGGACAGCCGTAGGAGTGTCAGCATAGCGCCGGCCGCAGGACGGGACGCGGGACCGACTGTCCCCGTCCGCGGTGGTCCGCATGACTTTGCGACACAGTGGAAACCGACCAGCTGTGATCGCGCTGAGTTCCGGTCATCGGCAGTCGAGCCGCCGATCGGCTACGATGCTACTGGCTTGCCCGCCGTTCGTCATCGGTAAATGAGGCCGGCCACGAAATCCGTCAGGGATATCGACCGCTCTGTCTAACCTCGATGCCGAGACGCTGGCCCATCTCCCTGCTTAGTCCGACTACCCACCTTGTCATCACGTCGCCGGCAAGGTCAGCTTGAGTGAGACCGAGTTGCGTAACAATTTGCGCCTTGAGCTTTGGCAAACGGCTCAGAAAGTCTCTGGTGCCACTGGCGACAGGAAGCATCCGGGCTATCGTGTCGAGCGCCCAGATCACAGTCGCCCAACATTCGAGAAAATCTATGGGCATCTCCTGGAGATCACTGGCCAGGATTAGTCGGCGGATCGGTGGATTCCTTCCGCAAAAGAACGCCGCGATGACCCGGAGCACGAGGCGGGGCCACCCTTTATCGTCCACCGAGCACTGCAGGCCACCTGGGAAAGCAACACAGTAAGCGTTCCATAGAATGACCATAAGCAGGAGGCGGAGTTTAACAACATCGGCCGGGCTCAGCGAGCGCTCGTCGTTGGTCAGACCCTCGACGTAGTTGTCCACAGCCCGCTCGAAAGCCTTGCGGTCGGCAGCTGGTGGCTTCTGGTCGACCTCGACCCGGGATCCGGGATCCGGTTCTGGAATCCGGGGATTGAGGCTCTCAGAATCTCCGCTCTCGTCACCGAGATCCATCCAGTTGTCATCATCCACGTCCTCGGTGCGATCGTCCGCCGCCTCCCCTCCGCCCGACAGGCGATTGAGGAGCACTCGCACACCATCGCAATGTGTTCCTGCGAGCGCGTTTTCGCCCTTTGCTCCCCTGGAGGGACGACCAGCGCGGTCAGCCATGAACTCCTCGTAGCTGAGCTTTCGTCCGGGCTCAGCGAGGGTTTCCTTTCTTGGGCGTGGTCCGTGTGCCGCCCCGACCTCAGGCGCCGCATCGGCCTCTGCAGTGTCGGCACGGTACAGATATTCGAAAGCTTCGAGCAGAAAGAACTCCGCGCCGGATCCCTCCAGGAACGCTGCGGCCGAACGCGCAACGCGGCCGCTGGCAGGTTCTCGCCGCCTGTTCCTCATCAGCGCGCGATGGACCACTGGCACAACTGTCGAAGATATTTCGCCTTCGACCACGCGGGCGAAATGAACTTTCGCCAGCAAAGGATCGTCCAGCGGCACGATCCGTTGGTGCGAGCGCGCGATCAGCCGCTCTGCTTCTACACGGATGACCGGATCTCCCGACGAGTCGATGAGTTCAATGCTGCCGCCCGTCCAGCGCGGCACGTCTGGAGGTGTCCATATCAGCAGGCCATGATCCACCTCAAAACTTCCTGCGCGACGCCCTGCGAGGGGGGTAAACGAGATCGGCTCTCGATGCTCGACGACCGGCAGCTCGCTTGCGGGCGTAGCTGGAAGGTCGAGAAACTCCAGGAGTTCCAGCGTCTCGATAGAGATTCCGGCAGGCAGTCTGCGGTACACACATGCCTCAGCGTTGGTACCGGCGAAACCTTTGCGGCCGAGGGCGGGCGGCGTGCAGTTCGCGCTGCCTGAGAGCACATGGTCATGGCCTGCGGTCATCGCGATAAGAAGCTTTGCGTGAGTGAAGCGGCTTCCTTCCCACTCTGAAATGTCGATGATCTCCAGATCAGCAGCATGTTCCGCGTCACGGGGAAAATCATGCCGTTGGGCGTCCAGCAACACGGTGATCCGCCCTGGATTGAGGGCCGCGCGAATGTCAGCAATAGCGTCGAGTGCTTTGTCCCAATAGGGGCTGACGATGATCAGGCGCTCGACGGGAGCACCTCCGACTAGGCCTGCGAAACGTTCCAGGACGCCCAGTTCGTCAGGAATGGCGAGAAACGCCAGAAGGCTGTCATCACCAAGGACCTGCACGTCTTCGGGTACAGGTCCGGCAATCCACGGTGTTCGCTCGCGTGCCCAGTCAAGCGCGTCGCGCGCGGCTCCCTCTGTCTCCGATGTGATGCGTTCAACATAGTGCCAGACCGCGCGGATGAAATCCTGTTCGGGTCCAGGCTCCGCAGAACATTCAATTTCGGTCGCGATCTCCAGATTTCCGCCCAGACCGGCGCCGGTGATGTTCGCTGAACTGACGAACGCCCGGCCTCCATCACGGCCAAGCTGCAGAACGATCTTCGGATGAAACACGCCTGCCCGAACCGGTGGCCCGTACAGCGCGTAGTCCCGACCGAGTTGCCTTGGCAGCGTCGAACCATCCATAAGAGCGAGCGCTGTCATCCGGTCGTCGGCAACAATGAGAATGTTGGTCGCCCCGCTACCCATCAGCTGAGGCAGCATGACGTCCTCAAATGCGCCGAATTCGACGGCAAAGCTGGTCGCCAGTGCGCTGTGAAAGCCGCGGCCCTTTCGCCGCACCAGACGGTCAAGAAGCCTCATGGGTTGAGACCAAGCAACTCGTGACCACGGATCGTTGGACCATCCAGCCCGACGAGGTGTATGTCAGCGAGGAACTGCACAGCAGGCGCGAGCCGCGGTGTGGTCGCGACCGGGAGGTAGTCGGACCGGTGTGCAATCCGACCGTCGCGCGCCTCAAACAGGAAAGTGTAGTCTTTCTGTCGCCGGAACTTCTGCATTGCGACCCAGCTGTGCCGTCGCACGATCCGCCGCACGAGATAGTCTGAGACGAGTTCGGCGACAGGGCGCCCTTCCTGCTTGTCGAACCAGGCCAGTTCAGTCCGGATCGATCGGGCATGGCCATCCAGAGGAAAGCTTTGCGCGATCTCAGCAGCCAGTTCGGACCGCCGATGGATACGGCCATGCAATGCCGCGATGAGTCGAAGAGCTTCCCAGACCTTGTCTTCCGCCGGGTGCCGCCTGGCCGAAAGGGTGTCTGACCAGTTCTGATAGTCGTCATCGTCCGCACGCAGGTCGCCGCGAAACTCGCTCCAGGTTCGGTCAGCAATCACTGAGTCAGAGCTCCGGAGACGGAATTCAACTTCCGCCCCTATCTCGCCCAGCTCAAGACCGCCTTCCACTTCGCTCACAAGCGCAATCGCCCATCCGAGCAATCCCGCTGCTGCCAGCTGGAAAAGATCGTGTGACTGATAGGCCTCCCAACGCAGGCGTTGGCGTTCAAGCGCTTCAGGCAGGTCAAGGTCCGCGCTGTGAAACAGAAACCAGCGGATGTCGTCAGGATCAGGACGGCTGCCCAGTGCATCTGCAGCCCGCAGCAGCAGCAAGAGGGTTGAATGCCGGCTCTGGCCGGACACGGTCACGCTGTCACCTACCGGAAACAATACCTGTTCATAGATCTCACGTTCCGGCGAGTCCTCCTGAATTCGGGAGGGTGCGATGGACCCGAGAAAGCTGAGCTCTTCCCTGGTGACGCGCGCAGATCTGATTTTTGCGATGAGCAGCGCTTCCACCTGCGGACCGATCGCGCCGCGGAACGCTCCGGCGGCGGTAATGCCCCGGGCAGCCGTCGCCTTCGGGATGCCATGATCGCCTTCAATGAACAGCCCGGTCTCTACCATCTGCGAGTAGTATGCGCCACCGAACACACCCATAGGCTGGCGCAGATACCGGTTCACATTCGGGTCGGTCGACGCGGCCTCGATAAAGTCAATCTCTGCCTCACCCCTGAGAAGCCGATTGTTCGCCCAGTCGATACCACCAACTCCGGTTTCGCCTCCTTGCGCCGACGAAACCAACGCATAAAGCGCCTCGGCCCGCCGTACCCATCTCTTCCAGTCTTCAAAGTCGGTGCTGCCTTCATGGCGCGCGTAAGCATCACTCAGCCAGCAATAGAAACCATAATACCGCATGCGCAGCGTCACGTTGCTGATGCCAGGCACCAAAGACTGATAAAGGGCAACGCCGCTGTTTTGCATGCCCAGTGGATCGAGGCCGCGTTTTTCAGCGAGCTCCGTCCATTGCGGCAAAGCGTTCATGCAAATCTCCCCCCAAAACTTTGATAGCACTTTGACATCCGGCCGCCAGCAAATTTCGGTCAGTGGTCGGGTGCAATTCTCCACAGGACACCAGAGCTGGACATTTGGGATCGGAAGAACGTCGTCGCGTGCAGAAGCAAGGAGATAGTGGAAAATAGTTCTGATTAGTTTCTTCGAGGCCCGGGGTGCGGTACGAACGACCGGTAACTCCGTGGTAAATTGATCTGCAAGGGTCTCACTGCAGGTCGAACGCTCGCCTTCAGAGGATGCCAGATGACTACGACGCGAAGCGCTAAAGTGGCTCCCGCCAGCGACAGGATTTACGATCCGACGGCGCCCGCAAACTTCCTTGCCGGCTTCGAAGATATGGACCTCATTAAGTTGCGGGCAGCACTCGACGTTGAAATGAACGACGAAAAATCGCGATCTCGGTTGGCCAGATGGCAGAGGAACTTGCGATACAGTACTTCTACAGCACATCCGGGCGACCGAATTTACTCGCCGCCCCCACTGGAACCGCGAATGTCGACGCCCTGTCAAGGAAGGGAGAGAGGTATTCGATCAAGGGTATATGCAATGCAAAGAAGACCGGAACAATATACCCTGACTCCGATGATCCTCGTAAGCAGCTGTTCGAATACCTGCTGATTGTAAAAATGGGCCGGGACTGGTCGCTGGAAGCGATCTACGAGTTCGATTGGAATACGTTCTGCGAAAACCGCAGCTGGGATAAGCGTATGAACGCCTGGTATATCGGGGCCTCCAATAAGACCCTTGCGAAGGCGACCGTGTACTTGCCGACTGAAAAAAACTGAGAGGAGTGGGGCTGTCGTTTTGCTTTCACGTGGTTTCGGCCGTCAAGCTCCGCCACTTTTCTGCCCCTCAATTTCGGCGCATTGGAAATCCCCGCGTACGAAGGCATTGCACGATTCAATGACGTGCGCCAACGGCTGACGTGCCGGCCCCTTCATGCAGCACTCCCAGACTGTCAGAACGCGCCAATGCGCTGCGCCCAGCGCCACGTGGTTTTGTTGATCACGCGCCCGGTTTCCTGCAATCTTTGACACCCAGAACTCCGGGCGCGTCGCCGGAAGCTTAAACAGCGGACAATCATGTCCGTGCCAGAAACAACCATTCACCAGTATGACAGCCCGGAAGCGGGGAAATACCAGGTCAGGTCGTCCGGGCAGTTCCGGGGCGTGGAGACGGAACCGGAGCCCCGCCCTGTGCAAACCGCGACGCAGAAGCAATTCAGGCTTAGTGTCGCGACTCCGGATGCGGCTCATATTGTGCCGGCGTTGTTCGGGTGTATGAACGTCCATATCAGGCGACTACAGCTGCTGCACCGGCGACGACAAGCCGAAGCGCTGCCCCGCTGTGTCCGCGGTCGTCATGCAGGGACATGAAGCCACAGCAAAGCGGGAGCCCGCGCGATAGTAGGGATGGAATGGGCGCCCCGGCATGGCTCTCTCGGTTGCCCTTTCCCAACATTGGGCTACGCAACGTCAGAAGATAGGCCGCTTTGACCATGCCATCAACTCACAGAAACCGGCCTTGTGCACAGGAGCATCCCGACAGGTGTGAATCGAGCTCTGGGCCCTAATCCAAGCCGCCCTCCATCAGCGAAGTGTTAAACCGTCGCTGCTTCAGCTTCTCCGCCCGCCACGGTTCACGCGTCGTCCACTTCTGCCCAGTGCAGATCTGTCGACGCCGACCATTTGAAGTGGTCGGACCTGACCGTGAACCCGTCGGGACGCACGCCAGCCGGCAATACCGACAGGACGTTAAGAAGGTCACGTGCGAAATCGCCCACATCCCCTGCGACCTGGAGCTTTGCCCCTTTCGCATTCAGGAAGCTGAGTCGATAAAGGTCGTAGCGCACGGCGCGTGCGGCCGCTTCAATCTCCGCCATAGATATGTGAAACGGGGTGTGATGCTCTCCAGTGGTCGTCTTCACTTCGACCTGGATCGCGGTGCCAACTGAAGTGATGACATCGAAGTCGTAGGGACTGATCGCATTCTCCGCTGAACGCCAAATCCAGGAGGCGATGTCGCTGTTGCGGTCAAGATGATCACAAACGAGTTGCTCGCCCTCCAGACCAGTCCGTTCAGCGCGACGACGCGCCTCAGCCAGCTGCTCGGCCGATACGATGCGACGGCCGGGTCGTGTCAAAAGCCGTTCAATCGCATCAGCATCGCCTTGCGCGGCCTGATCGAGGTCGGCGGCCAGCGCAGGTTCAAGAAAGAGGTCGTGAACCGGATGTTGTGGCGGAGCCGCGACGATAGCTGCCGCCAGGGCATCCCGACTGATCGACGCCATGCTCCCGCCGACCGGTAGTGAGAGTGCCGCGAACAGGGCGGCGTCGTCTGGCACCGCTGCCGAGATCACGAACAGCCAGATGCGTTTCGGCTGTCCGGCACCGTCGAAGGCCAGAAGCGCGATGTCTCCGTGCACAAGTGAGTTGAACCTGCTCTCGTTATCATCGGGATTACGGACGAACTCTCCGTTCAGGCGATAATTCTTGTAGCTGCCGCCTTTAGCGATCTTCCGGATGACACGTATCTGTTCATAATCGGAGCCCGGCCCGGAAATACGAAGGCGAACCTCAAGTTCGCCGTCGCCAGCCGCCAGGATCTCCGGGAAATCCGGGAACAGCTCATCTACGAGGACATCCCGGTTCAGGTTGATGGACTTCTGGTTTCCCACGTTTTGGAGCCTGTACTGCGGCTCGAAGAACGTCAGGTCCGACCGGGTTAGCACCTTGATTGCAAATTTCATTGTACCGCCTCGCCCTCAGGCACCCGCATCCCGCAGAATTGTCTCAAGTGCCAATGCGATTTCTTTGGTGCTCATCCCAGGCGCCAGCGAAACTGCTCCAAGTCGAAACTCTGAGCGGTAACCCGGGTGGAAGAGTCGTCCAGGCATCGGCGTCGATCTCCAGTCGCCACCGGCAACCAGTGCGTCTGGACTGAGCAGATAGGCTGCGCTCACCATGCGCCGCACGCTACCACCACTATCTTCCGCAACGAGCGCATCGCGGTACATGTGCGCTGACGCCAGCGCATTATTCAGGTCCGCGCCGATCCGGTACTTCGCATCGAGCACGATCAGCCGGTCATCAGCCCCGGCAATCGATTCGATCGCCACGTCGGGCCGCATTTCCCGGCTAAAGCTGCCGCGACGATCCTTCTCGATCCAGAACTCGCGGTACCGACGTTGAAAGCATAGTGAGAAGCCCGCCTTCGGAAGTCTCACGACCGCCTGCCCTGCGGCCAGTGTGACGCCCTGTCCGGCTTCGAAGAGCCCTGCCACGTCGACCGGCTCGGCGCCATAGCGATCGACTGCCGCACGCACGAGGCGCAGATAGGCCCAGAGTTCATAGAGGTCGAAGGTGCGGGCCAGCGGCATCTGCAGGAAGTCGCCGAACACGTTCGCAATGCCTAAGGACATGTCCCGGTGAAGCGCGGCGAAACGTCGATATTGGGGGTCGTTCTTCCAGATGGACGAGGCGTCGGGACGAGGGTGACCTGAGACCACGGATTCAAATAGCGGCAGCGCCAGAAGACCGCGCAGCTGACGCGCCATGCGACGCGAGCGAACAGCCCACACTCGGGCCACCCGTCCTGCTTCAGGGTCTGCCGGCGTGTTCGCGCGGAGCACCGCCCCGATATCCTCAAGCCAGCGGGCCCAGACCTCCAGCGACGCCTTCATCTGACGATGTTCGGAGATGTCCAGACTCGATTTTCGGACCTTGCGGCGGATATTCGCCGGCAGGTGACCACGAAGGGCCGCAGGCAGTCGTGCGGGACCAGTCTCGCGATTGAGGCGCCCGGAGCGAAAGGACTTCAGGATCTCGGGCGCTGTCGCGCGGGTCGCGCGATGGGCGGGTGTCACCGCGTCCTCTGCCCTCAGAATTCGCCGAGGCCGCGCGTTGACTGCATTCACCGTCTGGACCAGGCGAGACAGGCGGCTGCGCAGAAATTCCAGCCTCGCGATTGGCGGCGGCCTTCTGCCCGCACCGCGCGCGATGCCTTTGCGGAAGGCGCTCAACGCAAAGAGCGAAAAGGTGTCCTCAAGCACCTCGCGGACCATTATGTCGAAGGCGTCGCGCGTCAGCTTCCGTTCCGCCGGATCGGTCACAACCTCAAAATCGAAGGTGGCGTCCGGCAGCTTCAGCCGGCATTCCACCGCGCCGGCATGAAATCCCGGCGACCAGCGCCAGATCGCACCGTCTGGAAACGGCGCCCGCAGCGCCTCAAGCGGGAGCTCATCAATGAAAAGGTCGGCCTGGGATCCGCCCGGCGCTCCGCTCAGGACGAACAGGTGCTCCCTGGCCTCCTGGACGAGGCCCGGTGGCGCCTCTTCGGGATCAGGCCAAATCCGCACGGCACGGGTCGGGTCGCGTCCCGGCCATATATGGAGAACCGCCGTCACCGGCTGTTCTGGAACGCGCCGAACTCTTCGAGATCGCGCTGGAGACGTTCGACGAGTGCCAGCGCCCGTGGTTGAGTGGCAACCGTTTTTACCAGTCCGGCAAGCATGTCGCGCTGAGCATCAGAGCCGCGCAGCCGGACCAACGCCTTCTGGACGAGCTGATCGTCGACCACCTCGTCCGAGCCGCGCTTCAGCACCCCGGTAGCGAAGGCATGGTAGCGCACGAATTCTTCGGCGAGCCGATAGCCAAAGCCGAGACCGTGCGGAACAAGCAGCGCGTTCAGCGCCGTTAATGTCGATTCACATGTAGCGATCGAACTGCCAAGCTCGGGCGACCGCGCCGCCAGGCCGGCGAAGAACGTCGCAAAATCGACGTCAGACATGTCAATTACGACGGCACGATCGAGCACTTTGTCGCTTAGTGTGCTGGTGGTCTCGTCAACATTGATCGTGCCGATCAGAAAGAGATTCGTCGGCACGCGCAAGTCTGCCGGGACGTCCCCGCCCGTGCTCCCTTCCATTGGCACGCCGCTTGAATGCAGCTGCAGCTCATGCCGGCTTTCGATGGCGCTCAGAACATCGGAAAAGTAATATTCGACGCGAGCCAGATTCATCTCATCGAGGACCACAAAGACAGGTGACGCCGGGTTGGCCGTGGCGACGAGAAGTGCCTCCAGGAACGGCGGCACAATGTATCGGTCGGAGAGCCGGTCCTCATAGCCGGTCAGCCCGGAGGGATCTGTCCATTCCGGCCGCACCGGGCAAACGAAAAGCAATGGGTCGGCGACATCCATCGCTGTGAGGCCGTGCACCGTCCGGGCGTACTGCAGCGCCAGCAGTGTCTTCCCCGTCCCCGAAAGGCCCGAGAGGATCATGAAGTGTTTGTGAGATAGGTGGTTCAGGCCGGCGTGGAACCGGTCAATAACCGCATCCGCGTAGATCCCTCCCAGCGCTGCGACTCCCTTGCGGATCTCGGCAGGGTCAAGTGCTGTCGGCATGCGCTGCATCAGCGGACCAAGCGCTGTTTCTGCCGTCCAGATCTTGCGTTCGTGCACCTTGTCGCGGCCGACAAGGCGACCAAGGTAGCCAACAAACTCGCGGGCGAGCAGACTGCGCTTGGCAGAGACGGCGGGCGGCCAGATGGCAAACTCAATTGAGTCCACCTTCGCCCGGCGTACAGGATCGAGCACGGCGCCAGCCAGCGAGTCCATGAACTCGTTGTCGAAATAGAGTTCGCCCTGTTCGGTCAGAAAGAATTTGACATTGTTGTTGATGCTGCCTTCGGTCTTTCCGGCCGCCTTCAGAGCGGCATTTTTCGCGACCACGTCATCGTGCAGGCGGACCAGGCCAGCGTTGACCCGGCCGGACTCGGCCCGGACGGTGATTGCGAAATAGACCTCGTCATGCGGCGGGAAGGTCAGTACGCACAGGAAGACGAACGCACCTGATCCGGCGGTAGAATCGGCTGCCACTTTCTTCGAATAATTCTGCAGATTGTTCGTGCAGGCAAACAGGCCACCCTCGATCACCCGGGCACTGTTTGAGAACCCGAAATTTTCGGCGAGACGCGCGTCACCCCCTGCTCCGGCCTCAATCGCAGCCCTAAACTGCTTCTGCCGATCGGAAAATGACATCATTGCGCCTTGCGAGGGAGGATCGGAGGGTGGACATCATTTCGTTAGCCACAGCTTTGGCCAGCAGAGGCGGCACAGCGTTGCCGATCTGCCTGAAAGCCGGATTCATCGTCCCCGAAAAGATAAATCCGTCCGGAAACGACTGCAGGCGCGCAGCCTCTCTTACCGAGATCGTGCGCGCCTGAGCACTATCATAATGTATGTGGCTGTAGCTGTCCTTGCCCAGATGCGCCATGAGCGTACGTGCCGGCAGATCAGCCTCCATCTTGCGCCATTTGTTCGGGAATTTGCCAACGTCATAGGGCGGCACGATCGAAGCGTGGAGCGCCTCCCAGGCTTTGGTGCCTTTCCGCGGCACAGCGCCGGTCTCGGCTTTCAGTTGCGCTAAAGCCTCTTCGAACATCTTGACCGCATGCGCGTGAGCCTGCGGATACTGGTCGCCTGGATTCAGGCGCGAGAAGAGCTTCCAGTCCCGTGGCAGATAGCGGATCACGTGATCGCTCACACCTTGCGCGTTCTCGAAGCCGGACCATTGCCGCATGAGCTGCGCATAGGCGTTCAACTTGCCCTTGGGATATTTCTCGAGCTCGTCAAAACGGCGAGCGCCGCGTCTGAGCTTCCCCTCCAAGTGCTTGGTAATCTTCGGAAGGTCCGCCAGCGCGTCCTGAGCTGTGATAGCGGCGGGAAGACTTGACGATGGTTCCGGTGGTTCGACGTAACCCGGTGCCTTCTTATTCAGGTCGCCACCCTTTAGCAGCTTCAGTGCTACCTGACGGCTGCCGGCATAGCCCGGTGGCAGTTCCATGAAGTGACTCGGCTGCGGGAAGCTGACCATATCGGCGAGCTCCTTGCGCCAGGCGATCAGGATCATCCGTTCACGCATCTGCGGCACGCCGTAGAACGACGCGTTCAACAACGTGTAGCGCGCAACGTAGCCGTTTTCTTCGAGGACTTCGCGGGTCTCTTCCGCGATGTTCTGCCCTCCATGGTTAAGGGCGTCAGGAACGTTCTCCATCAGCAATGCCAGCGGCTTGAACGCGTCGACATACTCCAGGTACTTGATATAGAGCTGCGCTCGCGGATCAAACCTGAAGGCCTCAGGATGATCCCTGACCTCACGTAACTTCGATCGACCGACGCGAGCGAATGCCTGACAGGGAGGTCCGCCAACCAGCACGTCAATGGCCGACCCTGGGGGACCGAGCTCCAGCGCAGCGGCGAATTTTTCAGGTGTGATGGCGGTGATGTCGCGCGCCACAGCATGACGTTCATCGCCCGGATGAAAGTTCGCGCCATGCGAGGCCGCCGCGTCAGGATCAAACTCAACCGCTGCTGCGATCTCGAAGCCGGCCGCTTTGAACCCCAGGGACAGGCCACCGCATCCGGCAAAAAGATCAAGGACGCGCGGCAACCCGCCTCGCGCAAGCCGTTCAATCTTCGCGTCGATGATTGAACCTGCAGTCATGCTGGCGCGCCCGGCCGCCCGCCGATGAGCAATGCGCGCCGTGAACGGAAATGCTCCCGATTCGCGTGACAGGGCACCAATCGAACGATCAGCGTGGACTTCCTGTTGACCCGCTCCTGGCAGCAGCGCAGGAATCGCTCCACCCTATCCCTGCGCATGAGCACCGGAACACGCGCGGCCTCTACCATAACGAATCGCTCCTCATAGATCCTGAAAGTCCGACCTCGGGCCAGACACGTCAACAGAATTACGCAATGTCATCCGCGGCACGTGCCGGCTGAAAGGCTGAACGCCGAACTGTTCTTTTCTCGATGCGACAGGAGCGGCCGGCGCGCAAGGTCGCAGCGCCGCTTTCCACGCTAAATCTGTCGTCACAGTGGCTCAATGAGCGCATTGCGGACTCTTCGATAAGAAGCAGCAAGGACGGTGGTGCAACTGAGTGCCCCTCCCCCACAGTTAAGCTGACGGAAGGTGGCCTGTCTGAGGCGGAACCGTTCCAGGGTGTGTGGGAAAGCGGTAGCGCTCTAGCGTCGCTGTTATCAACCAAGTCACTCTGACGAGCCGATGCATCCTATCTACAGGCCGCGACCGCCGTTTGCCGCACAGCTCAATCACACCAGTTTCCCCTGAGATGATGCCGGTGTACGGCGATTCTGATTTCTCAACTGAGACCGGAGATGAAGCCGTGAGAAGCGACCCGCTCGCTTACCCTCCAAGAGGCCTGTCACGCGAAGAAGCTGCGAGATACGTCGGCGTCGGGATCACCAAATTCGACCAGATGGTTGCGGACCGTCGCATGCCGAAGCCAAAGAAGGTGGACGGCCGAGTGATTTGGGATCGTATCAAACTTGAGGCGGCGTTTGCCGACCTGCTTGGCGACGATGAAGAGAATATCGTCGACTTCCTGTTGCAGGGGAATCATAGAAAGGAATAGGTTCGGTTGCGATGACGGATAAATATCCTGGCCTCTCCTCCTATACCGATCGCCATGGCAAAGTTCGCTGGCGTTATCGAACCAAGGAGCGCGTGGTCAGTCTGCCTGCACCTAATCAGCCTGGATTCAAGGAGGCTTATTGCGCTGCCGTCGAAGGCCGAAAAGCCCCTAAGGCACCCGTCGTCAGGATGCCGGGTGCAGCCTTGCCTGGCACGTTCGGCGCGGCCACCCAGAGGCTAAAAGTGTCGGTCAAATGGCTGGCCCACGACGAAGCGACAAGGCGAAAGAATACTCGTCTAATCGATGAGTTCCTGGACTTGCGGGTGGTGCCTGACCATCCGCTTACCTGGCGCGACGTGCCGGTCAAGAATCTCAGGCGCACCCACGTCGAAGAACTTTTGGGCCGCTTCATTGCCACGCCTCACAAGGCCAAGCACCTGTTGGTCGCAATTCGCAAACTGGTCTATGTCGGGCTGCGTCAGGATTGGATCGAGACAGACCCTACAGCCTCAGTTGAATGGCGGCCCGCCTATACCGGCTGGAAGGCGTGGCCTCACGAAGCAATGGAACAATTTGAACGGCGCTGGCCGGTCGGCACTTCCGCGCGCACATGCTACGGGCTTGCACTTTGGCTTGGCAATCGTAGAGGCGATGTCGCAGGCTTGCGATGGGACCAGCGCGTAACCCACCGCGTCCTGATCGATGGTGTCGAGCGCCAGTTCGACGGGTTTGACATTGTTCAGGCCAAGAACAAGGGAAGGACCGGCGGAAAGCGGCTTTTCGTTCCAGTAACTCCCATGCTCGCTGAGATCCTCGATGCCGCGGACCGGCGCGGCGAAACCGTTCTAGTCACGGGATATGGCCAGCCCTTCTCGGCGAAATCACTGACGGGCGCCATGGCACACTGGTGCGCTCTCGCCGGATTGCCGAAGGGCCTTACTCTGCACGGTTTGAGGAAGTCACTCGGTGTGTATCTCGCCGAAGCGGAAGCATCCACCAGGCAGATGATGGACGTTCTTGGCCACGACGACATTGACCATGCCGAACTCTATTCCCGGGAAGCGTCGCAGGTGCGTTTGGCTGTGCAGGGCATGGACCGGGTCGTACGGCTGGTAACGCGCAAACCGCTGCTTGGCGAACCTGTTGGCGAACCTCGTGGCGAACCGGTCAGTAAGCAATTGATAAATAACGATAATGGTGGGCCCGGAGGGACTCGAACCCCCAACCAAGCGGTTATGAGCCGCCGGCTCTAACCATTGAGCTACAGGCCCCACGCGGGCTGGATTAATGTTTTTCGCATCCCGGCACAAGGCTTTCCCGGCGGGCTTTCGCAGATCGCCCAAATCAACCCATAATCGCGCTCTACGCGACCCTGCGACTTGATCGCAGACCAAGGAGATTTTCATGACCAGACATCTGTTGCCCCTCGCGCTCGCCGCTGCAATCGCTTTTCCGGCGATGGCTGGAGCCACCGATCTGCCGACGCCGCCCCGCATCATTGTGTCCGGCGAGGGGGAAGCAACCGTGGCCCCAGATCTGGCGGTGCTGACGCTCAGCGTCATGCGCGAAGCCAAGACGGCGCGCGCCGCGCTGGACGCCAACAATGATGCCATGGCCGCCGTGATCGCCGCGATGAAGGCCGCCGGCATCAAGGATCGCGACCTGCAGACCGCGGGCATCCAGATCAACCCCCGCTACAATTACACCAACAAGCCGGACGGCAGCCAGGAGGCCGAACTCGTCGCCTATCAGGTGACCAACACGCTGTCGGTGCGCGTGCGCGACGTCGACAAGACAGGCGAGATCCTCGACAAGGCGGTGTCGCTCGGCGTCAACCAGGGCGGCGGCATCGCCTTCACCAACGACAATCCGGCGGCCACCGTCACCGAGGCCCGAAAGAAGGCTGTCGCCGACGCCATGGCCAAGGCCAAGACGCTGGCCGAGGCGGCCGGGGTCAGCCTGGGCCGGGTGCTCGAGATCACCGATCAGAACATCAGGCCAGCGCCGATGCCTATCAACGCCAAGGCATTCGACGCCGCGGCCGGCGCGGCGCCGGTACAGGCCGGCGAGAATGCCTACAATGTCCAGGTTACCGTTACCTTCGAACTGAAGTAGGCGGCGCTGGACGCCGTGGCCGAGCATTGCTTGGCCACGGACCTGCTAATGAGAGACCACTGCGGACATTAAAACCCCGCGGAATCGCTCCCGCGGGGTTTGGGGCCACTTCTTTCCGAGAAAGGGGCTCCATCTTCATGGTTTCAGGCTGAAAAACTTCAGCGATTGATGACCGGGCAACCGCGCTCATTGGCGAACACGATGACGACGCGGTCGCCGTACTGACGGCCCATCACCTTGACCACGCGGCGGTTGACATCGACGATGCGGGCACGGTGCAGCCCCATGCGCTCGGCCTTGTCGAGAGCGCGGTCCGGCGAGCAGCCACGGCGCCAGTCGTCGCGGCGCTCGTCCCGGCGGTGGCGATAGCCGTCGTCGCCGGCATAGACGCCGAAGCGCGGATCCTGGTTGTTGCCGAAGCCAAGATAGAGGCTGTCGGCATGGGTGGGCATGGCCGCCAGCGTGCCGAGGCCGACCAGAGCCGAAAGCGCCGCCGTCTTGATGGTGGTGTACATGGTTGTCTCTCCTTGTTGCGGGCTTGCGCCCTCCTCGTGAAACCGATGGCGGGAGAATGCACCGGCCTGTCTGAACTATTTACGAACTGCCCGTTCATCTGCGGTTCATGTGGCGCCGCACGGGCAAAGCGGCCGAATTTGCAAATCTCTCGCCGGCCAAATCCCTCGCCGGCCAAATCCCTTGCCGGCCAATCCCTTGCCGGCATTCAAAATTATCGCGCCAAGCGTCTTGCCCTCGCACGGTTCCCGACAGGCAAACTCCTGACGGTTTACTGTCGCGCGTCAGGGCTCGTCGTCGAGCATATAGTCAAAATAGTCTTCCGGCTCGGCCAGGTCGGTCTCGCTCGCCTTGACCCGGCCGCGCATGGAAATGCCGGCCTCATGCACGGTCTCGGCATTGCCCGAGACCAACCGATGCCACCAGTAGAGGTCGCGGCCCTCGGCCACCAGCCGGTAGGCGCAGGTGCTGGGCAGCCAGCTGATGGCGCGCACATTCTGCGGCGTCAGGCCGACGCAATCGGGAACGCGCGCCAGCCGGTTGGCATAGTCCGCACAGCGGCAGCTCTCGGCGTCGAACAGCCGGCAGCCGACGCTGGTCCAGTAGATTTCACCGGTGTCCTCGTCCTCGAGCTTGGACAGGCAGCACTTGCCGCAGCCGTCGCAGAGCGATTCCCACTCGGTGGGGCTCATCTCTTCCAGCGTCTTGGTCTTCCAGAACGGGGTTTCCATTCCCGGCATGTGGCCCCAGCCGCGGCCAAGGTCAAGCGCGGCAACAGCCGCAATGAGGCTGCAAGCGGGCCGAATGACATGAAGTTGCCTTCAAAAAGTCGGCCAATAGCCCTGTACGGTCCCTAACGATGGGCAGCTGGAACCAATTTCGTTAAAAGCGGTTTCGGCAAGGATGGGACCCCACAAGGAGAATTTCGATGAAACGCCAACCACGGATTCTGGCAGGCACAGCACTTGGCCTGTTGATGGCGTCCGCGCCGTTAGGCGCGTCCCCGCTTCAGGGGACAGCCGCGTTCGGCCCCATGCAACGCGGGGGGACACCGCAGATCGTCCTGGCGCAGGACACGCCCACTGACCAGAGCGACCAAGAACTGCCGCGCAAGAAGAAGCGCGAGCAGCAACAGCAGACCCAACAGGCGCCCGCCGCCGAGCAGCCCGCGCCTGCGGCCGAGGAACAGCAGCCGCGCAGGAAGAAGCGCGACCAGCAGCAGCAGGCCGAGCAGGCCCCCGCCGGAGAGGCGGCACCCGCCACCGACGAGCAGCAGCCCCGCAGGAAGAAGCGCGACCAGCAGCAGCAGGCCGAGCAGGCCCCCGCCGGAGAGGCGGCACCCGCCACCGACGAGCAGCAGCCCCGCAGGAAGAAGCGCGACCAGCAGCAGCAGACCGAGCAGGCCCCCGCCGGAGAGGCGGCACCCGCCACCGACGAGCAGCAGCCCCGCAGGAAGAAGCGCGACCAGCAGCAGCAGACCGAGCAGGCCCCCGCCGGCGAGGCCGCACCCGCAACCGACGAGCAGCAGCCCCGCAGGAAGAAGCGCGACCAGCAGCAGCAGGCCGAGCAGGCCCCCGCCGGCGAGGCGGCACCCGCAACCGACGAGCAGCAGCCCCGCAGGAAGAAGCGCGACCAGCAGCAGCAGACCGAGCAGGCCCCCGCCGGCGAGGCAGCCCCTGCCAACGACAACCAGCCGACCAAGCCTGGCAGGAAACACAAGCTGGACCAGCAGAAAGAGGCGCCGGCCGCCGTGCCGGAGACCGCTCCGACACCGAAGCAGGCTCCTGCCGGCGAAGCGACGCCGAAGGTTGAATCCGCTCCCGGCGAGCAGGCTCCCGCCCAGGGCGAGCAACCCCAGGACAAAACGAAGAAGCACGGCAGGAAACCGGCTGGCGAACAGCCGGCAAATGGCGAGCAGCCCGCGACCGGCCAACAGCCGGCGACGGGAGAGCAGCCCGCTACCGGTGGGTCCGCTACCGATGGGAAGGCCGCGCCTGTCCAGGGCGAAAACCCGGTTCAGGGCGAAGCACCCGCCGACAAGAATGCCGCCCCCATCCTCGATAGCCAGAAGGATGCCAGGCGCAAGGGTCGTGGCGAGAACGGCCGGAACCCAGCCAACCAGCCCGCCAACCAGAATGGCGAAGAGCAGAACGGTGGACAGCAAAATGGTGGGCAAAACGCCCAGCAGGGCGGTGACCAGGGCCGGAAGCCGGTAGTGGCGCCGGTGGATCAGGGTCCGCCTCCAACCGACGACAGGGCAGCCCAGGAGGCGATCAAGACGGAAAAAATCGTCCCGGTGACGCAGGAGAAGGGCAAGCGGCTCGAGCGCGCGCCTGACGAGAACATCCGTGACCGCCGCAGGCCCAAGGGCGTCGACGTCCTCAAGGAGATCGGCGACCGGGTGATCGTCCAGTTCAACGACCAGACGTTCGTCCAGAGCAACGATCGCCCGCGCCTGACCCGCGGCGCCAAGGATGTCTACTACGAGGACCTGCCGCAAGGCCGCACGCGCGAGACGGTCGAGCGCGACAATGGCTTCCGGATCGTCACCATACGCAACCGCTACGGCGACATCCTGCAGCGGTCGCGCATCGCACCCGACGGTCGCGAATATGTGCTGAGCTATGTCGACGAGCGCAGCTATCAGGACGAAGAGGACTGGCGCGATCCCGGCGATGATCTGCCGCCGATGCGGCTGACCATCCCGCGCCGGGACTACATCCTAGATTCCGAGGATGTCGAAAGCCCCGACGACTACTACACCTTCCTCGAACAGCCGCCGGTGGAGAAAGTGCAGCGTCTCTACTCGATCAACGAGGTCAAGCGTTCGGCTCGCGTGCGTGACATTGCACGGCGCATCGATCTCGACACGCTGAACTTCGAATTCGGCTCGTCCTCGATCTCCGACACCGAGGTGCAGAAGCTCCAGGGTGTCGCCGACGCCATGGAGAAGCTGTTGAAAAAGAACCCGGCCGAGACCTTCCTGATCGAGGGCCACACCGACGCCGTCGGCACGCCCGAGGCAAACCTTGCTCTGTCGGACCGTCGCGCCGAAGCCGTCGCCGAAGCGCTGACCAACGCCTTCGGCATCCCGCCCGAGAACCTGACGACACAGGGCTATGGCGAGGAGTATCTGAAGGTCGATACCTCGGCGCCCAACCGTGAGAACCGGCGCGTCGCCATCCGCCGCATCACCTCGCTTGTGGCGCCGGTGGCGAGCAACAACTGACCTGCGTTTCCAGCCACTTGTAGTGATTCCTGGAATCAGATCGGCAACAACGTCCCATCCCGGTCAACCGGGATGGGATTGAATCACCGGGGTTCGCACCCCAGATTCCTGACTGGGCGTTCCCTGCCCCGTCCCGACTCCAGCGGGACGCATTGAGCCCCGCCGGCCCTCTCCGGCGGGGTTTTTTGCTTTCAGATCCACCGTGCAAACCGTGCCCTGCTGGCCGAAATACGTGCTCAACGAAGGACGAGGCGACTTGATGCCTACGGAAGAAAACGGCGATCAGAAGCTTGAGCAGCTTCGTCGGGCAATCGATGAGCGCGACCAGTCAGGTGAACCGGAGCCGTTCGAGTCGTTTTTTGAAAGCGAGCGGCGGCAGCAGGATTCCCTTCAGTAGATGTTCTTGATCTTGCTGTCCGTCCTGGCAAACACCTCATCCGGCACAAAAAAGTCTCCGGCCAGCGGTCCGGTTGCTTCAGGCGCATAGACCGAGAAATCGCTGAGGCCCTCGGCGCGCAGCACCTCTTCGTCGATATAGAAATTGCCTGATGCCTCGCGCGACGGCCGCATGAAGATCGCATGCGCGGCATCGGCCATGATGTCGGGCGACCGGCTCATCGCCGCCACCGTGGCTCCGCCCAGAAGGTTGCGCACCGCGGCCGTGTCGATGGTCGAGATCGGCCACAGCGAATTGACCGCGATGCCATCCCTGGCGAATTCCGCGCTCATGCCCAGCGTGCACATCGACATGCCGAATTTGGCCATCGTGTAGGCGACATGGTTCTTGAACCATTTGGCCTTCATGTCGAGCGGCGGCGCCAGATTCAGGATGTGAGGATTTTTCGCCAACTTCAGGTGTGGAATGCACGTTTTGGACACAAGGAAGGTGCCGCGCGTGTTGATCTGATGCATCAGATCGTAGCGCTTCATGTCGGTTTCCAGCGTGCCGGTGAGCTGGATGGCGCTGGCATTGTTGACGCAGATATCGATGCCGCCGAATTTCTCGACGGTTCTGCCGACCGCCTCGGCAACCTGCGCTTCCTCGCGGATGTCGCATAGCACCGGCAGTGCCTTCCCGCCGGCCTGCTCGATCTCTTCAGCGGCGCTGTAGATCGTTCCCGGCAGCTTCGGATGCGGCTCGGCCGTCTTGGCCGCGATCGTTATATTGGCGCCATCGCGCGCGGCGCGTAGCGCTATCGCCAGCCCGATGCCACGAGACCCGCCGGAGATAAACAGCGTCTTTCCGTTCAGCGACATCTTCCGGCTCCCTGCAATCTTTTCGTCGTCGTGATCCTTGCCCGCGCTGCAGCGGGATACAAGAGCCCGCGACAGGAAGCCATGGTGACGCAGCGGAGGCCGGCCAGGGTTGGGAGCGCAAAACCTATTGGATTGGCAGCCCCGGTTGTTGGCAGCGCCAACCTTTCTTGAAACCACCATGGTGCTCGCGGGCAGCCGGTAGGATCAAGTCCTGGATCGCCTTGAACGCTTCCTGTGAACCGCCTCGATCGAGACAATCGACTTAACCGGCGCGACCATGCAGCTGTCGCCCGGCAAGCCTTTCCGCGTTACGGCAAGGGGCGGCACCCGGCGGCGCTGACCTTCGGCGACTGCATCGCCTACGCCACGGCGCGGCTCGAAGCCGTGCCGCCGCGGCTCTTCACGGGCGAAGACTTTCGGCCGACCGACATCGAAGCCGCGATCTGATCAATCTCAGACCAGAACCAGCCCCTGCCGCATCGCGATGGCGATGGCGTCCGTACGATTGACGGCACCGAGCTTGATCAGGATCGCGGCGACATGGAACTTCGCCGTGTGGACGGAGATGTTGAGCCGCCGCGCGATCACCTTGTTGGGCGCCCCTTCGGCCAGCAGCGCCAGCACTTCCGCCTCGCGCGGCGACAGCGCCGGCCGGGCGGCGGCGCCATCGTCGGCCGTTTCCTCACCGAACAACCCGCTATGGCTTTCATCTCGATTGGCCGCATCGCCGCGGTCGAAATCGGCATGCCTATCCGGCACCGAACGCCCTTCGCCGGACACCCGGTAACCGGCGGCGGCCAGCCTGACGGCAGCGGCGATCAAAGCTGCGTCCGCGGCCGACGGCAGCACCGCAAACACCTGGCCTTGCGGCCGGCCCGCTTGGTCCGAAAGCAGTACCTTTGGGGTCGTGATGCTGCCGACGCTGGCTCGATCGACCAAGGCCGCGCTGTTGGCGACAGCATCATCGATGATGGCGACATCGGCGACCCCGCCGGCGGCCACGACCGGCAGCAGATCGTCCGCCATGGCAAGCGAAGCCGACAAGCGCTCGGCGCGCCCGGCATCGCGCAGTGCGATCAGCACCACGAGTTGGCGTTCGCCGCGCGCCACGTCAGGCCTTGTCAGCGTGTCGCTTTCCATCCGTCCTCTCAGCTCAGCGGCTTTTCACCGATGGTCAGCACGACGTCGCGCTGTTCGCCGCCGCGCACAACACCCAGCTTCACCGAAACACCGGCGCTGTCGGGCCCGAGCCGACGGATCAGGTCTCGCGGACCATGCACGGCCTCGCCGTTCCATGCCACGATGATGTCGCCGAGCGAGAGGCCAGCGGCCTTGGCCGGACCATTGTCGTCGAGGCTCATCACCATTGCGCCACGCGCGTCGCGGTCGCGCACCGGATGCAGGCCGGCGCCGAGGTAACCACGTGCGACATGGCCCTTTTCGCGCAGCGTCGCCACCGCGCGTTCGATCGTCTCATGGGGCATGACCAGCGCGCGGCCACGCGGGCCGAACAGAAGCATGCCGATCAGTGCGCCCTTGGCGTCCAGCACCGGGCCACCCTCGAAGCGGCCGCCGGCGCCGACAGCCAGGTTGATGCGCCGGTCGATGGTGCCGCCGCGCATCGAGCGCCAGGCCGGGCCGACTTCACCGACCGAGCCCGACACGGCCAGCACCGAGCCCTGGCTGCTGCCGATGGCTATGGCGATATTGCCTGGCCGAACGGGGCTGGCTCTATCGAGGACAGGCGCGGTGGCCGCATCCGCGGGCTTCAGCAGGGCGACGCCCGTCGAAGGATCGCGGCCGACCAGTTCGGCCTTCGCCGTCTCGCCGGAGGCCAGCGTCAATTCGATCTCCTCGCCGGCCTCGACGGCTTCCTCGGCGGTGACGAAATAGCCGTCGCCCCAGTGGAAGGCGCTCGCCGTGCGGTGATGATGCGTGGCGAAGCTTGCCGTTGTCGGCGTCGCCTTGGCGGCGATATCGGCGATGGCATCGGAAAATGCATTCAGATTGAAGTCGCTCATGATGATCTCCTGGGTTTTCTCCTGCCCCAGATATCGCTCGGCGGTACGCCAGGAGGTACTCGCCTGACGGCTAGTTGCGGGTTCGACTGGCCATCTGGTCAGGTCGCGGTGGTTCCGGCCGCTCCGCACATATAGTCACGATCAAGCCTGAAAACACGGAGCCCCCCAATGGCCCTCGCCGCGCCAAAATTCCAACCGGACGAGACATTGCTCGACGCCTATTCGACGACGGTTGCCGACGCGGTCGACCGCATTGGACCGGCCGTCTGCCGCATTGAGCGCATCGGGGGGCCGGGCGGTCATGGCTCGGGCTTCGTCATCGCGCCTGACGGGCTGGTCGTCACCAATTTCCATGTCGTCGGTGATGCCCGGACGGTACGCGTCTCGATGCCGGACGGGGCCTCCAGCGAGGGCCGCGTGCTCGGCCGCGACCCCGACACCGACATCGCCCTGGTGCGCGCTGACGGCAGCTTCGCCGACGTGGCGCCGCTTGGCGATTCCAAGCGGCTGCGGCGCGGCCAGATCGCGATTGCCATCGGCAATCCGCTGGGCTTCGAATGGACGGTCACCTCGGGCGTGGTCTCGGCGCTCGGCCGTTCGATGCGGGCTTCGACCGGCAGGCTGATCGACGACGTCATCCAGACCGACGCCGCGCTCAACCCCGGCAATTCCGGTGGTCCGCTGGTCTCGTCGGCCGGCGAGGTGATCGGCGTCAACACCGCCATGATCCATGGCGCGCAGGGCATTGCCTTCGCCGTCGCGTCCAACACCGCGAACTTTGTCATTTCGGAGATCATCCGCTTCGGCCGCGTGCGCCGCGCCTTCATTGGCGTCTCCGCCGACACGGTAAACCTGCCGCGGCGCGCGGCACTCTTGTCGCAGGTCTCGACCAGTACGGCGGTACGGCTGCGCAGCGTCGAGAAGGACGGCCCAGCAGCCAGGGCGGGTCTCAGGGAAGGCGACATCATCTCGGCAATAGACGGGCGCCCGGTGACCGGCGTCGACGACCTCGTGCGCATGCTGGACGCCGAGCGTATCGGCCGCGAGACGCTGTGCACCGTGGTGCGCCGCACCGGCGTCAGCCAGATGGCGGTGACCCCGGTGGCACGGGCGGGCTGAGCCTGCCATTCAAGCCCCCGCCGCGCCTTCCGCATACCGCGCCAGGAACTCTTCGCTGGGCGGGATCGGCTTGATGACGTCGATAAGCACGCCGTTGGGATCCCTGGTGATGAAGTGGCGCTGGCCGAAAGGCTCGTCGCGCAGCGTTCGCAGGATAGGCAGGCCGGCAGCAAGGATCCGGTCATGGACCGCATCGGGATCGCGGACCTCGAAATTGATCAGCAGCCCGGAGGTCCGCCCCCGCCCCTCCTCGGGGATCGTCTCGTGGTCGCCCTGGACGATGCCGAGATTGACGCGTTTGTTGTCCACCGACCGCAGATGCACGTACCAGTCGCTCTCAAACAGCGGCTGGAAACCGAAATGCCTGATATAGAAGGCCGCCGTGCCGGCGACATCGCCGGTCATCAGCACCGGATAGTAGCTCGTCGTCTTCATCTTTCCTTCTCCCGTCAATTAACATACAGTCTGCATGTAAATTGAAATAACATACAGGCTGCATGTATGCAACAGGGATCCGCGCGTCGTTCGAACCGCGATCGTACCGAGACGACGCGCGCCGAGCTGATCTCGGCGGCGCGCGAACTGTTCACGGAGAAATCCTATGCCGAGACCGGCACGCCGGAGATCGTTGCCGCCGCGGGCGTGACACGCGGCGCGCTGTACCACCATTTCGCCGACAAGCAGGCGCTTTTCGCCGCCGTGGTCGAACAGGAAGCCGCGGCGGTAGCGCGGGAGATTGACCGCGCCTCCCCGCCTTCGCTCAGCGCCCGCGATGCGCTGATTGCCGGTTCCGATGCCTATCTCACAGCCATGCGCGTGCCCGGCCGCACGCGGCTCTTGCTGCTCGACGGCCCCGCCGTGCTCGGCCGCGCTGAAATGGATGCCATCGACAACCGCCACGGCAACCGCTCGCTGCGCGAGGGCCTTGTCGCGGCGATGCGGACGCAGTCGATGAAAAGATTGCCGCCCGAAGCGCTGACCGCCCTGCTTGCCGCCGCCTTCGACCGCGCGGCGCTGGCCATCGAGGCCGGCGCGTCGGGCGAAGACTACCGTGCCGTCCTGACGGCGCTGATAGACGGACTGTCGCCCGCCTGAAGTACATGGCGACATCGTCGCCCGCACCCGGGCAATGACTGCACATTCGCGGGCATGCCACCGCCTGACCAGGACATCGCGATTGCCGCGAGCAGCGGCTAGTCCGTCCAGCGCCGGAACAATGCGCTGGCGTTCACGCCGCCAAAGCCGAAGCCATTGGAAATCGCGTAGTCCATCTCCATCGGCCGGGCGTGGTTTGCGACGAGGTCGATCCCGTCGCTTGCCGGATCGGGGGCGCTCAAATTGAGGGTTGGCGGTGCGACCTGGTCCCTGAGCGCCAGGACCGTGAAGATCGCCCCAAGCCCCCCGGCGGCGCCGAGCAGGTGTCCGGTCGCCGATTTCGTTGCACTGACGGCTATGCCGAAATCCACGCCAAAGACGCTTTTGATCGCCTCTATTTCCCCCGCATCGCCGACCGGCGTGGAGGTCGCGTGCGCGTTGAGGTGGCGGACCTCCCGTGCCGAAATACCGGCTTGTTTGATCGCCATTTCCATCGCCCGGCGCGCACCGTCGCCATCCTCCGGACCGGAGGTGATGTGATAAGCGTCCGCCGTCGTGCCGTAGCCGACGAGCTCGGCCAGCGGTTTGGCGCCGCGCGCAAGCGCATGGCTCAATGCCTCGATGACCAGGATTCCGGCGCCTTCGCCCATGACGAAACCGTCACGCAGCATGTCGAACGGACGGGACGCCTGATCGGGACGGTGATTGAAGGAGGTCGAAAGAGAGCGTGCCGCGGCAAAGCCACCGAGGCTGACCGTATTGATGCAGGCTTCCGTTCCGCCGCAGACCGCGATGTCGGCCTCATTGGCGCGGATAAGACGCGCCGCATCGCCGATCGCCTGGATGCCGGCCGCGCAAGCCGTCACCGGAGCGCCGAGCGGACCCTTGAACCCATATCGGATCGAAATCTGTCCCGCCGCCATGTTCACCAGGAACGACGGCACCGTGAACGGTGAGAGACGCCGGACACCGCGCTGATCGACCGTTCGCACAGCTTCGGTTATCGCGGGAAATCCTCCGACGCCCGAGGCGATGATCGTCGCGGTGCGGGCCCTGTTATCGTCCGAAACCGGATTCCACCTGGCCTCCGCAAGCGCCTCTTCCGCGGCCGCAAGCGCGAACACAATGAAGCGATCGGCCTTGCGCTGTTCCTTGGCGGCCAGGACGGTGTCTGGATCGAAGCCACCTTCGGGATCCTGTTCGAGGGAAGGAACGATGCCGCCGCTCTTCGCCGGCAGGTCTCCCACCATTTCGTCCGGAAGGCTCCGAATGCCCGAGCGGCCAGCCAGGAGCCGGGACCAGGAAGTCGCCGCATTGGCCCCAAGGGGGCTGACTGCTCCCATGCCTGTAACAACGATACGACGCATGTCTACTCCAGCTTCTGTTTGATAGGTTCGCCCGACGGCGCCGCGGGGACGCTCGATGGCGACCACCGCCTCTATCCTTGCGCGGCCGCAATTCGCCTGATTTCGCTGGCGGCGGCATCGAGAAAACGCTGCGATATCTCTTCATCTCTGAAGATGCGGGAGATCGTCACCGCCCCCACCATCAGCGACAGCATCGCCATGGTCTTGCGCTGGTTTCTCGGGCCTTCCGCGGCTGGCACCAATTCGTCGAGGACTTCAAGGTGAGCTGCGATCCCATCCTGGAAGGGGATCCTCACTTCCTCGCTTTGGCGCGCCGCATCGGAACCAAGCGCCACGATCGGACAACCGTCGCTCTTCTCTTCGCGATGCCCGAGGGAAAGGTAGAGTTCGATAACGGCTTCTAGGGGATCAGGGCTCCCGGTAGCAACAGCCGACCATCTGCGGGTCGCGTGCTCCATCGCTCGCCTCGATGCCTGGGCTGCCAAGTCTTCCTTGGATTCGAACTGCTTGTAGAAGGCACCTTGGGTCAGCCCGGCACCCTTCATCAGATCCTTCAGCCCGATACCGTGAAAGCCGTGCTCTCGAAATAGGCGGCTTGCCGCGTTGATCACCGCTTCGCGATTTGCTTGTGCCTGCGCACGGCTGACCCGCATGTCATTCTTCCAGTTAGACTTTGAATGACATCTATAGCGAGGATAGAGTTTGAATGCAATCTAACTTGAATCACTCACCTTCCGTGGCAGAGAAATGCAATGGCGAGGCAACCGGAACCGTCCAGTCCCGTTATGGCTGTCACTCACTTGCGGGCTCGCATTCGGGTTGGACACATGAAAAAGACCTATGAGAAACCGACGCTGCACAAGCGCGGAAAATTGACCGCTCGTACGGCGCAGATCCTGGTTTCCGGGGTGACGCTGATCGAATGATTTTCGGCTGAGTTCCAGGATTCAGCCGCCGGCGTTCGCATCGCCGTCGGTCTCCGGCTCCTCTTCGGGCACCTCGCCCGGCTCGAACTCGTTGAAGCAGCCGAGCCCGCGCTTGAACCGGTTGATCAGCCAGGCCGCCGCCGGCTTTGGGCTGCGATCGTTGCGGTGCATGGCAAACAGGGGCGAACTCACTTCCTTGTAGGGCTCGAGATCAAGTTCCACCAGGCGACCCGTGGCCAGGTCGTCGGCGATCAGCCAGCGCGGCAGCCCGCCCCAGCCGAGTCCCTCGCGCATCAATATGTGCTTGGTTCGCATGTCGGTCAGTCGCCAGGTGCGGTAGGCGAAGACGCCGTAATCGCGTCCCTTGGTGCGCTCGGACTGGTCGGTCACGACAAGCTGCGTATGCTCGCGCACATCCTCGAGCGCCACCGGCTTCGGCAGCAGGGCAAGCGGATGGTTGGGAGAGGCGGCCGGCACCAGCGACATGAAGCCGATGCGCACGAGATGCACGTCGACATCGCCCAGCAGGCCGCCAATGCCGAGATCGACCTGCCCGCTGACGACAAGATCGGGGATGAGGCCGAGCGTGCCGATATGCAGGCGCAGCATCACGGTCGGAAACCGCGCCTCGAATGCCTTGAGCACCCGCACCAGCACGGGGGAAGGCAATGATACGTCCACCGCCAGCGCCACCTCGGCCTCCAGCCCGTGGTGGTGCCCGTCGACGCGCGAGCGCATCCGCTGCAGCACGCCCACCATTCGCCGCGCGTCTTCCAGCATCGCCCGGCCGATCTCGGTCAGCTGCGGCTCGCGCGTGCCCTCGCGTTCGAAAAGCTTCAGCCCGAGCTGCGCCTCGAGATTGGCGATTCCGTAGCTGATGACCGATTGCGCGCGGTTGAGCTTGCGGCCGGCCGCCGAGAAACTGCCGGTGTCTGCAACGGCGACAAGGATCTGGAGCTGGTCGAGGGTCGGGTTGGGCTGCATCATTGTATCTACTTTATGGATGGATCATATCGAAAATATACCAGTTTATCTGGTAGGTCGATGCCCCATATATGGCGGGACAATTCATTCCACTGGAGAGACCCGCTATGTCCATTCTTCTCGTTACCTCAAGCCCCCGCGGCGCTGCCTCGCACTCGACCCGCATCGCCACCGAGTTCGCCCAGAAGCTTCTCGCCGCCGACCCGTCGAACACGCTTGTCGTGCGTGACCTCGTCGCCAACCCGCTGCCGCACATCGATGCCGACTATGCGACCGGCATCTACACGCCGGCCGATGCCCGCACCCCGCGCCAGGCTGAAGTGGTGGGCGTTTCCGATGTCGTGCTCGACGAGTTGTTTGCCGCCGACACGGTGATCTTGGCCACCGGCTTCATCAACTTCAACATCTCCTCGACGCTGAAGTCCTGGGTCGATCACGTCGCCCGCTCCGGCAAGAGCTTTGCCTATGGCGAGAACGGCCCCAAGGGTCTCGTGACCGGCAAGAAGGTCTACATCGTGCTGGCTTCCGGCGGCATCTATTCCGAAGGTGCGGCCGTGCAGTTCGATCACGCCGTCCCCTACCTGCGCAGCGTGCTCGGTTTTATCGGCATGACCGACGTCGACGTCATCCGCATCGAGGGCGTCGCCAAGGGACCTGACGCGGTCACCGAAGCACTCGCCAAGGCGACCGCCAAGGTAGATGCCGTTGTGGCCAGGACGCGCGACGTCGCCGCGGCCGCGTAGGGCACGGCGTCATCCCGCATCGAAGGCAGGCGCCCCGCGCCTGCCTTTCTTTTTTATCGAGTGTCCTAGCGTCCGCCTGGAACTCGGACAGCGGCGGCGAGCGGATTCGTGTAGCGCCGGGTCAGCATGTTTTTCTGGCACCGGACCTGCTCCAGCTCCATCTGTTCAACGCCATGGGTCGACGTCCACGGTCCAGTAAACTCGGACGCCCATCGGCTTTGTTGGACGCTACCCAATGAAATGCCTCAGCAGGCCCGCGGCGCCCACGCCGATCAGCACGGTTGGCAGCATGGAAAGCCGTGTCGCGGCGACCAAGGTGATGGCCAATGCCGCGAGATCAGCGGGATTGCGCGACACGAAGGCCGGCGCGATGACAGAGATCAGCACGCAGCCGGGCGCTGCCTCCATCACCGCCGTGGCGCGGGGACTGAGCACGCGGTTGCGCAGCACGACATAGCCGCCGATCCGCGTCAGATAGGTGACCCCGGCCATCAGCACGATGGTGAAAAGGGTCGCCATGTCGATCATGCGTCACCTGCCGTCAGCCAGGCCGCGACCAGCCCCGACACGGCACCTGCCGCGACATACCAGGCGCCGGGAACGAGGAGATATACGAGCGCGGCGACGACAAGGCTTACAAGCCAGGGCCGCGCCGCCGCGACGCCCTTCCACATGCCGCGCATCAGCACCAGGAAGACGGCAGGAAACGCCATATCGAAACCATAGGTCTCTACATCGCCCAGCATCGGGCCGAGCAAAGCGCCGAGCGTGGTGAAGGCCACCCAGGTCAGATACATCGCCAGCGCCGCGCCCATGTAATAGCGCGGGCTGAAGGCCGGCGCGATGCCGGCCTCGGCGCGCTGTTTGGCGTCGGCAAGGCCCAGCGCCCAGCTTTCGTCGCATAGGAAGAACAGCGCCGGAAACACTTTGCGCCGCGGCAGGTCGCGCAGGAACGGCGCGAGCGCCGCTCCCATCAGCAGATGGCGGCTGTTGACCAGGAAGGTGATGGCGACGATGAGCAGGATGTGCGGAGGCGACGTCCACAACTGGATCGCCGCGAATTCCGAGCCGCCGGCGAAGTTCAGCCCCGTCATCGTGGACAACTCGACCGTGCTCAGCCCTTTCTGCACGGCCTGGGCGCCAAGCACCAGCGCATACGGGATGGTGCCGAGCAGCACCGGCGCGCAGGACGCCACGCCACGGCGAAACTCCGATCTCGAACCATTGCCCACCGACTCGACTGCCTGTGAAATGCTCATGTCCTGCCATTGGGCGGCCTCACAGCCGCCTGCTTGCGTTTGAAAATCTCGTGATGTCAGGGGCAAAACATACCTACACCTCGACGCAATTGGGTTGCGAAGATTGTTGTCTTTCGTCAGATTTTGGCATTCACTGTTACGAAGCCACAGGAAAATGGAATTCAACGCCATGAAGCTCGACGACATCGACAAACGCATCCTGCGGGCGTTGCAGCGAGACGGCCGCATGGCCAATAATGATCTGGCCAAGGAGGTCGGCCTATCGCCCTCGCCTTGCCTGCGGCGCGTCAAGCTCCTGGAGGAAGCCGGTATCATCGACCGCTACGTCGCCGTGATCAATCCGGCCAGCATCGGCAAGGGCCTCACCTTTTTCACCCGCATCTGGCTGAAGGCACAGGACGAGGACACGATCGAACATTTCGCCACCGAGGTCGCCAAGCTGCCGCAAGTGATGGAGTGCTATCTCATGCTCGGCGACTGCGACGCCATGGTGCGTGTGGTGGCCGCCGGCATCGATGACTACCGGCGCTTCCAGTCAGAGCATCTGAGCCGCATCAAGGGCGTGCAGAACGTCAAGACCGACGTACCGAGCCAGACGATCAAATATACGTCGGAACTGCCGATCTGATCCTCGAAAATCCCGCGCCGAGGCGGCATCAACCCGTCGCCACGATGCCGCCTTGCCAATGCTCGTTAGGGACGGAAACCTCGCGCATGAAATCCACGAAGCTGCGCACGGTCTGCGACAGCTCGCGCTTGCTCGGAAACAGCAGATTGACCTCGACCGGAGCGATGTCCCAATCGGTGAGCAGCGGAACGAGACACCCTTCGGCGAAGTCGTCCACACAGAGATAGGTGGAAAGCACGCCCAGGCCCGCGCCGTTGCGAACCAGTTGGTGGATGGTCAGCGCATCGTTGACGCTGACCCGGTTGGGCACATCAACCGTGGCCATCTCACCGCCCCGGTAGAAATGCCAGGTCCGCGTGCGGCCGTCGCCTCGGGGCATTTCGATGCATTCATGGGTGGACAGATCGGCCGGCGTGAGCGGCGTGCCATGCCGGCTGAGATAGCCGGGCGCGGCAGCGAGGCAGCGCCGCACACTGCCCAGGCGCGTCGCCACCAGTGCGGAATCCGGCAGCGGGCCCATACGGATCGCCACATCGACCCGCTCGGCGACAAGATCGAGGTCGCGGCTGGTCAGATCGAGCGCGACGTCGACATGGGGAAACCGGGCGAGGAACGCCGGCAGATGCCGGGACAAGACATTGATGCCGAAACCGATGCCGGCGCTGACCCGCAGCAGACCGCGTGGCTCGCCCGCGAGGCTCTCGACATAGGTCACCGTCTCGTCAATCCGGGACATCAGCTCGACGCAACGCGTCCGCAACGCGTCTCCGGCCGCGGTCAGGATCACCGCGCGGGTGGTGCGCTGGAACAGCCGTGCGCCCAGCTGCTGCTCCAGCCGGGCAATGTTTCGGCTGACTGTCGACTTTGGCAGGCCGAGTACGCGGCCAGCCGCCGAAAAGCTGCTGGTCGCCGCCACTCTTTCGAAGACGCGCAAATCGTTGAGATCGATCATGGGGGCGACTGTTCCATCCGTGGGACAGTGAGTCCAGCCGGTCGAACGAGCTTTTTGGTGCTTTGGCGCCGGCCAGCAGCTACCACTGACAAGGGCTGGAAACCTCCCCGACCCTGGAGATCAGACATGCTTGAGTTCACCATCCCCGCCGACGATCCCAACCGCCAGATGTCGATTGTTGATCCCGACGATCCGTCGCTCCAGCATCTGGCCATAGTGGGCGACACCTACACCATCCTGCTGTCCGGCACGCAGACCGCCGGGCGCTTCTGCCTCATCGACATGAAGGTTCCCGATGGCGGCGGCCCCGGTCCCCACCGGCATGATTTCGAGGAGACGTTTCATCTTCTGGAAGGCGAGATCGAGTTCACCTTTCGTGGCCAGAAAAGCGTGGCCAAGGCAGGCATGACGGTGAACATCCCGGCCAACGCCCCGCATTCGTTCAAGAATGTCTCGGGCGCGGACGTCCGCATGCTGTGTATGTGCGCGCCGGCGGGACAGGAAGAGTTCTTTGCCAGCGTTGGTACACCGGTCGGGAACCGCACCGCTCCGGCACCGAAACTCAGCCCGGCGGAATTCGGCGCCTTCCTCGGCAAGGCAGCAGCGCTCGCGCCGCAATTCCGCACCGAGCTTCTGAAGCCATAATCCTGACAGGCCGTCATGAGCGTCGAAATCCACCCCGAGGACGAGCGCGACCGCGCCGTCATGCTGGCGATGCGCGACATGCTGGCGACGCTGCCGGCGCTGGAGTTCGCGCCGGCGTCACGGCCGGTCTTCGAAGATCTGATGCAGCACACGCCTGTCGCCGACGGCATCAGTTTCGAGACAGGGACCGTCGGCGCGGTATCGGGCGTCTGGTGCCGGCCAATGGCCGGTGCCGCGCGCGCCGCGATCCTCTACCTCCATGGCGGCGCCTACGTGCTCGGCTCCGCCATCGGTCACCGCAACTTCGTCAGCCAGATCGTGCAACGCGCCGGCGCGCCGGCCTTCATTCCCGACTACCGGCTGGCGCCGGAGCACGGTTTTCCGGCCGCCTTAGACGACGCGCTCAGCGTATTCACCGGTCTTTGCGACATGGGCTATGACGCGATCGCGATTGCCGGCGACTCGGCCGGCGGCGGCCTTGCGCTGTCGTTGCTGGCGCTGGTGGCGGCCAGGGCCAGAAAGGGCGCCGGCGTCATGCCGCGTTGCGCGGTGCTGATGTCGCCATGGACCGATCTTGCACTGGCAGGCGGCTCGATGCTGACGAGAGCGGAAGCCGATCCGCTGGTGAAACGCGACGAACTGAAAAAGGCAGCCGATCTCTATCTCAAAGGCACCGATCCAACCGATCCCCGCGCCTCACCGCTCTATCAGCCCCTGGGCGGACTGCCGCCGCTACTGGTCCATGTCGGCGACGACGAGATCCTGCTCGACGATTCACGCCGCGCGGTCGAGGCGGCGTCGAGCGCCGGCGGCGAGGCGGCGCTGCATATCTGGGAAGGCATGACGCACGTCTTCCCCTCTAACCTTGCGCAGTTGCAGGCGGCACGCCAGGCCATCGACATGGTCGGTGCCTTCATCCGCCAGCATCTCTAGATTTGGCTGTATGGATCGCAGGCCCTAAAAAAATCGATCTGAAAATGTCGATTTGAGCGCTGCTCGGACGTCCTTCGGACGCAACCGGAATTGCCGGGGGGCGTCGAAAGATCGATCCTGCTCCCGGCTGGGAGAAGAAACATGAACCATTCCTACCGTTGGGCCATCGTCGCGGCTGGCGCGCTGATGTCCTGCGTCGCCATCGGCACGATGTTTTCGCTGGCGATCTTTCTCGAACCCATGGCGCTCGATACCAACTGGTCGCGCGCGGGCATTTCGAGCGCCATGACGCTCAACTTCCTGGTGATGGGCCTTGGCGGCTTCGCCTGGGGTGCCCTGTCCGACCGGTTCGGCGCCCGCATCGTCGTCACGATCGGCGCCGTGCTGCTCGGGCTGGCGCTGGTGCTGGCAAGCCGCGCCGGTTCGCTTCTCACCTTCCAGATCACCTATGGCGTGCTCGTCGGACTCGCGGCCAGCGCCTTCTTCGCGCCGATGATCGCGCTGACGTCAGGCTGGTTCGACACCAATCGCGGGCTGGCCGTATCGCTGGTCTCGGCCGGCATGGGCGTGGCACCGATGACAATCTCGCCGCTCGCCCGCTGGCTGATCTCCGCCTACGAATGGCGTAGCGCCATGTTCGACATCGGCATCCTGGCCTGGGTGCTTCTGCTGCCCGCCGTGCTTCTGGTGCGCCAGCCGCCAAAGCCTGTCGCCTCCGATGCGGCCGAATCTCGAGCCGCCGAAGGCGCAGGCCTCACAGTCGGCCAGGCGCTGCGCTCACCGCAATTCATCGTGCTGGGGCTGACCTTCTTCGCCTGCTGCGCGGCTCATTCCGGCCCGATCTTCCACATGGTCAGCTACGCTATGCTGTGTGGCGTCGCCCCGATGGCGGCAGTCTCGATCTACAGTGTCGAGGGTCTGGCCGGCCTGGGCGGCAGGCTGCTCTACGGCGTGCTGGCCGACCGGCTCGGTGTCAAGCCGGTGCTGATCGCCGGGCTGGCGATCCAGGCGATGGTCATTGCCGCCTATCTCTCCATCAGCCAGCTCGACCAGTTCTATATGCTGGCCGTCATCTTCGGCGCCACCTATGGCGGCGTCATGCCGCTCTACGCGGTGCTGGCGCGCGAATATTTCGGCCAGCGCATCCTCGGCACCGTATTCGGCGCCGCCACCATGCTCTCCAGCCTCGGCATGGCGCTGGGGCCGCTTGCCGGCGGCATGATCTTCGACGCCTATGCCAGCTACCATTGGCTGTTCATCGGGTCGGCGCTTATCGGCCTGGGTGCCGCGGGGATAGCGATCGCCTTCTCGCCGCTGCCACGCAGGGCGTTGCGGACGGCATAGGCATCGCCGCGCTGCAATCGCCAGAGGGCAGACGAGCTTGACGGGCCAATGGCCGGTCAAGCCAGCGCCTTTACGCAGACTTGAGAACCGTGAACGGCCGCTTTTGAACGGCCCGCTTGGTCTGGAAATTCGCGGCCGGAGCGGGACGGCCGACGTGAAAGCCCTGGACCTGGTCTATGCCGAATTGGCGCATGAGGACCATCTGCTCTTCGGTCTCCACCCCTTCGACCAGGATCTTGTGGCCGCGATTTCTGACCAGCGCAATGATGTCCTGCAGCATTGCCATGCCCTTGGGAGTGCCGCAGTCGTGAAGGAAGGAGCGGTCTATCTTGACCGTATCGAACTCGATGAGACGAAGCCATGAAAGGCCGGCGAAGCCCGTCCCGAAATCATCGAGCCAGATCTTGATCCCGAGCAGTTTCAGGTCGCTGATGCAGCGCAGGATGTCGGAGTGCATCTCCATCTCCAGCCCCTCGGTGATCTCGAAGGCCAGCCTGTTTCCGGTTACGCCGGTCTCGCCCAGAATGGTCGCGACCGACGTCGCGAAGCCCGGCGTCTTGAGCTGGATCGGCGAGACGTTGACGCTGACGACGCGCACGTGATCCTGCGCCAGGAGTTCGGCGCACACCGTCCTTATTGCCCAGCGCCCGAGCTCGAGGATGGCGCCGGTTCGCTCCGCGACGGGAATGAACAGGCTCGGCGGAACCAGGGTGCCGTCGAGCATCTTGAGGCGCATCAGCGCCTCCACGGCCTCGACCCCACCCGACGCGACGTTCTGTATCGGTTGGTAGACGAGCGAAACCAGGTCCTGGCCAATGGCGATCTTCAGCAAGGCCGCCAGGTTCTCGCTCTCGTCGCTGCTCTGGGGATCGGTCGGATCGAACAGCCGGGCACAGTTTCGGCCGCTGGCCTTTGCAAGATAGAGCGCTCGATCGGCCTCGTGGATGATCTTCTCCAGCTTGGCGGCGGTCTGCTTTCTGGTGAACGCCGCGCCGACGCTCGCCGTCACGATCGAGATGCCATCCCGGCGCAACTCGTGCGCGATCGCCAGGTTCTCGATCGTGCGGCAAATGGCTTCCGCCAGATCCGAGACCTCGCCCTTCTTGTCCATGCGGGCCAGGACGATGAATTCCTCGCCGCCGTAGCGGCCGATGGAGCCATCATGTTGCTTGATCAGGTCGCTGAGCGCATCGGCGACCTGGATCAGGCAACGGTCGCCTTCCTGATGGCCATAGCAATCGTTGAACTTCTTGAAGAAGTCGACGTCGATGAGGATCGCCGCGAAACCGTGACCAAGCTTTTGCCAGTCATTCCAATAGTCGCGCAGTTTTTCGTCGATCGCGCGCCGGTTCTCCAGCCCTGTCAGCGGATCCGTGCGCGACAGCCTGAGCAGGGCCTTGCCGCGCTCGGTCGCCTCCTTGTGCTGGATCTTGGCTTCCAGCGCGTTCAGGAAGACGTTGTAGCGCTCTTCGTTCAGCTTCCAGTTCACATAGGACGTGAATGTGAAGCACGAAACATAGAAGGTGCCGAATACCATTTTGTATATCAGCGTAGCGGGTAAAAAGTAATTCACCACATACAAGATGCACAAAATTATCGTCGACGTTATGATCGAGACCTTGAAGCGGAATGTAAAAAAGAGATTGGCACTCATCATGAAAATGGTGCCGAAGACCATATAATAGGCGACGCTTTCCTTGTTCGCGCCCATGGAAGCGGGGTAAAGCCAGCCGATATAGCCAAAGATGATGGCCGCGGCGCAAGTTACGTCAAGCCAGTCGGTGGCGGCTCCCTTGCGAAGCTGTGCTTCCAGCACCAACAGTGCGGTCAGTCCGACAGCGAAGCGGGCCGTGATCGTAAAGGCGGCCACATCGGGTATCAGCAGCAGATCCGATACCGAAAACAAGACGTAGATGGCGACGGCGATCCAGAGGCCTGGCCTGGCTTCCTTCCTTCGCTTCGCCTGGGCTTCCGTGCGGTAGAGCGTTCGAAGTTCGGCCGCCCCCAGCTCCTGACGCGGATCGTGCGGTTCCGCAGTCACCGCATCGGCCACTGTGGATGACGCGCGTTCGTTCACGACAAATCCCGGTTGAAGGGCATTTCGCGTTCCGAACTCTTTTCCAGCTTCTGCCCCCAACGCAGACCGACTCCTTGGGCGCGACACGTTTGCCGCGCGATCAAATGCAATGACGCAGGACAAGTTTCCGTTAACTCGAACCCGGAATCCCGTCCTTAAAAACTCCAATGAATTGGCATGGTTAGCGGGAAATTAATCATATCGGTAAAAGGCACCGGACCCGCCGTTGGCAAATGGAGTATTCTACGCAATAAGTTAACTGACTGTTAACCAAGGAGTCCTGGTGTGCAAACCGTGTTTGATGGCAAGAGCCTTATCACTGCCGAGGCGATCGCCGGTGGTCTCCGTCGAGGAAAGCCCGAGCATCATGGCGAAGCGTTCGAAACCGCTCGCGCGGAGCTGGCGCTGATCCTCCACGCTACACAGCAACAGGTCGAGCAGCAGAAATTTCCCGCCGAGATCGTCCGCCGACTGCTCTCGCTTCTCAATGCGCTGCGCGCCAAGGTCCATCCCGACGTGTGGCAGGCCTTGATACCGGTGGCGCAGAACCACCCGATCCAGAAGTACTTTCTGGAGGATCCGCTGACGCATTGGTCCTTCACCAAGCCCAGGGGGTATTCCGGCGACGCGCAGTTGCTCGACTACATCTATTGCGACCCGCATGTTGCCGAGAGCGTCGCAAGCGCTTCGGAGGTCGGCAAGGCGCTTTACAGCCATACCCAGAACGTTCCGTCATGCGTCGCGGCACGCGAGCGCCGCGATCTGCTGACCCGCTATGTCGACGAGACCGCGGCCAGGAACGGACCCGAAACCGAAGTCCTGGCGATCGCTGCCGGCCATCTGCGCGAGGCGAACCGTTCGGCCGCCTTGGCCGAGGGCGGTCTCAAGCGCTGGGTCGCGCTCGACCAGGATCCCCAGAGCGTCGGACTGATCGCGCGCGACTTCCAGGGCACCGCGGTCGAGGCCATCGACGGCTCGGTGCGCACCGTGCTCACCAGAGGCCACAAGCTCGGCAAGTTCGACCTCATCTATGCCTCCGGCCTTTACGACTACCTCCAGCACAACGTCGCAGTGAAACTCACCAAGACCTGCCTGCAGATGCTGAAGCCGAACGGGACCTTCCTGTTTGCCAACTACGCCGAGGGCACTCCTGACGCCGGCTACCGGGAGACGTTCATGGACTGGGTGCTGCTGCTGCGATCGGAGGTCGATATGTGGAACATCATCAACGCCAGCGTCGACCGCAACGCCGTCGACGCGCAGGTCTACTTCGGCGAGAACCGCAACGTGCTTTACGGCGTCATCCAGAAGCGTGGATAATACCCGTCTGGATGCAAACCGGCTGACGTAAGGACCTCGAGCGCTTCGACCGCGGTGCTCGAGGGTTTCGGTCCTCTTACGCGCGCCCCAGGCTCGCTGCTGGGACCGCCTGTCCTAGCCGAAGATCCGCTCACCCTGTTCGTCGACGAGTTGGATGCCTTTCTTGATCGAGATATCGACGGCGTCGTCCAGCCCGGCGAAACGGTCGGCACGGATGAACCTGTGCTCCTTCACAACGCCGTCGATCTCCTTGGAGACGACGCCGCAGGTCTGGTACTGGCCATCAGCCTTGTAGGGCGTGGCGCTGATCGTGAAACCCTTGTGCTCGACCTGCTTGGCGGGCGCGGCATTTCCAGGCTCGGCCGCTTCGCCCCCACCGCCGCCGCCGAAAAGACGTTTCAGAAAAGACATAGCCCAAATCTCCTTGTCGCCAGCGATCGCGGTTCGCGCGCGATTCACGACGTTATCCCTCCAGCATGCGCGAATGTGCCGCCGCGTTCCAGTCCCCTGATGAAGACGGAGACCAGGAGTTCGATCTGCTGGCTGATCTCATCGGCCTGGCGGCGGTCGGACCTCGCCGCATAGCCGCTGGTGACGATGCCATGCACACTTGACCAGAGGGTTCGCGCGGCGATCCGGCGCGTGTCCTCGTCGAGATCGAAGCCGCCATCGGCAAGCACGCTGGCGATGATCTCGAACAACTGGTCGAGCCGCGCCTCGTAGACATCGGGCTCGGTCAGCACCGGACGCCGTCTGTTGAAGGCAAGCAGCGCCGGCCAACTGCCGGGGTGCGCCTCGACGAAACGAACATAAGCGCCGGCCAGTGCCATCAACCGTTGGCGCACGTCGGTGATGCCGCGCCTGGCAAGTTCGGCCATCGCCACGGCGCCCGCGCCCCCCAATCGGTCGAGCAGGCGCATGTTGACGGCGCGGTGCACCCCGTCCAGATCGGAAAACAGGTTGTAGACCGAGCCGACCGAGATGCCCGCCTGTTCGGCAATGGTCCTGGCCTTCAGATTGTCCATGCCGCCTTCGTTGAGCAGCGCTTCGGCAATAGCCAGCACCCGCTCGCCGGTCTCTTCCTTGTCGAGTGCCATGCTTTTCCTTCTGATGAGCGCGCCTTGCAAATGACCCGCCATTTCCCGACCCGATCCCGCTCGTTTACCATATCCGGGATATCGTGAACAGCGTTCAAAACAATCTTGAACAATGTTCATTTCGTGCTATATTGACTTAGTGAACATCGTTCACCCAACGTCCAAGGGAGAAGAACCATGCTTGCCCTGATCAGAACACTGCTCGACGGCGCCAGCGCACGGGCCGAGGACGGCCTGAGGGATCGCTTCGCCATCGACCTTTTGGCGCAGCGCATCCGCGACGCGGAGGCGGGTCTTGCCGCTGCCAAGCAGACGCTTGCATCCCTGATCGTGCGCCAGCGTGCCGAACAGGCTAGCCTCGACCAGCTCGACCGCCGCCATGCCGACCTGGAGACCCGCACGGTCAGCGCACTGACCGCTGGCATCAATGGCCTGGCAGAAACCGGGGCCGCGGCCATCGCCGAACTGGAGAATGAACGCGAGGTCCGCCGCGCCACGGTGCAAAGCCTTGGCGAAAAGACCTTGCGGATGCGCGTTTCAGTGGAGCGGGCGCACCGCCGCATCATCGACCTCAACCAGGGCATGATCTCGGCCAGGGCCATCGATGCCGAGCGCAAGGCGCAGTCACGCCTAGTCAGGTCGATCGGCCATTCGTCGAGCCTCAACGACGCCGAGGAGCTTCTGGCCCGCATAAAGGGAGCCAGCGATCCCTTCGAGGAGGCCGGCATTCTCGACGAGATCGACGGCGAGCTTCGTCATGATGCGATCCGCGACCGCCTTGCCGACGCCGGCCACGGACCGGCGGTGAAGGTGCGCACCAGGGACGTGCTCGAGCGCCTGAAGACCATCAACTGAAAACCAGCCTTCGCGGACCTGACTTCCATCAAATCCAATATCATCGAAGCAACGGAGAAATTGAATGAACGCCAATCAGACCTACATCATGTTCAACACTATCTCGGTCGGCGCAGCCTATTTCATGCTCGGGCTGTCGCTGTGGCTGGCACCGGTCGACCTGTCGACCAAAGGCTACTGGGCCATGGGCATCCTGCTCTTGACCGGCAGCTTGGTGAACCTGGTCAAGTACCGCACCGACGAACGCATTTCCGCCGAGACCACCGCCAAGATCGAGAAGGCCCGCAACGAGAAGCTGATCAGCGAATATGTCGGCAAGGAATGATGCATCGCGGCGTTGCTGACGAAAAAAGCCCGGGAGACCGGGCTTTTTTGTACGTTTCATCCGACGGGATCAGCGGTGCGACAGCGCTTCCAACGCTTCGGCGGCGGCTTCCAGAATGGCAATCGCCTCGGCCTGCTTTTCGGCCGGGGCATCGACGATCTCGCCGAGTGCCGCGCGTAGCCGGTGGCGGATGGCGCGGAATTCGTCGCGCGTTTCGGAGCGCTCGCCACGGCCACCCCGGCCGCCGCGACGATCCTCGCCGTCGTCGTTCCAGCCGAACCAGTCGCGCGCCTTGGCCATCTTGCGGCCGAAGCGCTCGAGATGATCGAGCACGCCGTCGATCATCTCGCGATTGTCGGCCAGATGCGCCTGCCCGGCCTCGGTGATCGAGAACACCTTCTTGTTGCCTTCGCTTGACGACACGGCATAGCCGGCCTCTTCCAGGAAGGTCAGCGTCGGGTAGACCACGCCCGGGCTCGGGCTGTAGATGCCGCTGGTGCGCTCTTCCAGCGCCTTGATGATGTCATAGCCGTGGCGCGGCGCCTCGGCCAGCAGCGACAGCGTGATCAGCTTGAGGTCGCCATCGGCCAGCATGCGCCCGGCGCGAAAGAAGTCGCCAGGTCCACCGCGACCGCCGCCGCCCCTGCCCCCGAACGGGCCGAAGCCGCCGCCCCCTCTGCCACCGAACTTGCCGGCCATGTGCATGAACATGCGCTCGCCGAAATGATGACGGTCGGAATGATTGTGCCCAAAATTGTGCTTGTGCATTGATTGCTCCTTGAGTTCTATCTCACGATATATCTTAACTAGGCGCACCCAAGCGATGAGTCAAGATATATCTTACGATCTATCTTTAGCCAATCGGTTGCGTCGAGCCATCAGGCGCGGCAGGAATGGGTGGTGTGTGAATGGACTACCAGCGGCCCTTGCGCCGATTCCAGCCGTAGAGCAGATCGGCGAAGCGATCGTAGGCAGCGCGGGTCGGCGGCAGCATGAGCCGATTGCCGAACAGGCGCGCCAGCCATCCCTCGCCAGGCGTTATCAGCCAGACCGCGATCGCCACGTCCGCACCGACCAGCAGTCGGCCATCCGCATCGGTGGCATGCAACCGGCGGCGGATGGCCTCCAGCGAGACGCCATGCGACGACAACGCATCCGGCTCCAGGTTGATGTCGCGGAATTCGATCCGACCGGCCTTGACCGCCTCGATCAGCCGCCGCTTCTGCCGACCGATGCCGGCATCGCAGACGGGGCAGCGCGTGTTGTACCAGACGGTCAGCACGGCGTGGTTCTGCCATCAGTCACTTGGCGTGCATGGCCGCCTTGGGCCCGACGCATTTGTTGTCGCGAAACAGTGCCCACTCCTCGCAAAGGCGACCGTTGGGCAGCCGGCAAAACCCGTATTCGTTACCGGCCCTGTCTTTCCTGACCGCGAAGCGGCCACCGATCGCGCCGCAATGGGCCGAGGCGGGGTTGGCAATGCCGACCGATTTTCGCGCGGCGGCACCGGCGTCGATCGGCATCAACGACACCAAGGCAAGGCTGGCGGCCAATATCGAGACTTTCTTCATCGCGATCTCCCAGGAGTGGCCGCAATCTATCACGGCGAACCGCCCTGTCTTGCTCCAAGGCGTCCCGCCGCAACCTGATAGTCGATTTCCAGAAACCCGGCCGCCTTTCTTCATTCAAGCGACGAGACGATCTCGCGGTAAGCGAACTCCGGGAAAGCCTTCAGTGTCCGTGACTTGAGGCTTCCGCCCGCGGCCAGCATCAGGGCGAAACGCGCCAGCACCGCATCGTCCGGCGCCTCGACCACCGCCACCATGTCGAATTCGCCCATGGTCAGATAGAAGGACTTGAACGATCCTCCCATCTCGCCCAATTGCTTCTTGGCGGCATCGAGGCGCTTGGGCGAGTCGCGCACATTCTTGGCGCCGTGCTCGGTCCAGTTCATCAGCATGATATAGGTCGTCATGGTAGGCCTCTCTCCGGGGCCCACGGAGCACGGCGCTCAAGCCATGGACTTGTCGACATGGCCTCGACCGGGGCGGGCTTCCGGGGTTGTCGCCCAGAAATGCATCCGACGCGAAATTATCCTCCCTAACGGCGGGGGCCGCAAGGGCGAATACCGCCACGAAAAAGGGCGCCAGTAGCGCCCTTGATCTTCAACAGGAATGGCAGGTCTCAGCTATCGAGGAAGCTGCGTAGCTTGCGGCTCCGGCTCGGGTGCTTGAGCTTGCGCAGCGCCTTGGCTTCGATCTGGCGGATACGCTCGCGGGTGACCGAGAACTGCTGGCCGACCTCTTCCAGCGTGTGGTCGGTGTTCATGCCGATGCCGAAGCGCATGCGCAATACGCGCTCCTCGCGCGGGGTCAGCGAGGCCAGGACGCGCGTGGTGGTCTCGCGCAGATTGGCCTGGATCGCCGCATCGATCGGCAGAATCGCCATCTTGTCCTCGATGAAATCGCCCAGATGCGAATCCTCCTCGTCGCCCACAGGGGTTTCGAGCGAGATCGGCTCCTTGGCGATCTTCAAGACCTTGCGCACTTTTTCGAGCGGCATGGCGAGCTTTTCGGCCAGTTCCTCCGGCGTCGGCTCGCGGCCGATCTCGTGCAGCATCTGGCGCGAGGTGCGCACGATCTTGTTGATCGTCTCGATCATGTGCACCGGGATGCGGATGGTGCGCGCCTGGTCGGCGATCGAACGCGTGATCGCTTGCCGGATCCACCATGTCGCGTAGGTCGAGAACTTGTAGCCGCGGCGGTATTCGAATTTGTCGACCGCCTTCATCAGGCCGATATTGCCTTCCTGGATCAGGTCGAGGAACTGCAGGCCGCGATTGGTGTATTTCTTGGCGATCGAGATGACGAGGCGCAGATTGGCCTCGACCATTTCCTTCTTGGCGATCGCGGCTTCGCGCTCGCCCTTCTGCACCTGGTTGACGATTTTCCTGAATTCCAGGATCGAGATCGCCGTTTCGGTGGCCAGGTGCTGGATCTCGGCGCGCAGCTCCTTGATCGCGTCCTTCTCGTTCTTGGTGAATTCCTTCCAGCCGCGCGAGGTCAGGTTGGCGATCGAGCGCGTCCAGTTGGGGTCGAGTTCGGAGCCCTGATATTCCTTGAGGAATTCCTCGCGACGAACGCCATAGCTTTCGGCCAGGCGCAACAGCTTGCCCTCGTTCTGGACCAGGCGCTTGTTGATGTCGTAGAGCTGCTCGACCAGCGCCTCGATGCGCGCGGTGTTGAGCGACAGCGACTTCACCGCCTTGATCAGCTGGTCCTTCAACTCCTTCAGCCGGCGGTCCTGGCTGGGCGACAGCGTGCCGGCGGCGGCCAGACGGTTCTCGACCTGCTGGTCCTGCAGCTTCCTGAGCTTCTTGTAGGTGTCGGCGATGACGTCGAGCGTCTCCATCACCTGCGGGCGGAGTTCCGCTTCCATCGCCGCCAGCGACAGGCTCGCCTCGTCCTCGTCTTCCTCGTCGTCATCGCCGATGCCGCGCGTGTCGGCGCCGACATTGGTGATGTCGTCTTCGTCGTCGCGTCCGCGACGCGACTTTTCGTCGACCTTGGGTGCTTCCTCGACGCGTTCGACCACCGGCGCCTGCTTGGCTTCGGGGCCGGCATAGGTGGCTTCGAGGTCGATTATCTCGCGCAGCAGGATCTTGGATTCGTTGAGCTCGTCGCGCCAGATGATGATGGCCTGGAAGGTCAGCGGGCTTTCACACAGGCCCGCGATCATCGTCTCACGCCCGGCCTCGATGCGCTTGGCAATGGCGATTTCGCCTTCGCGCGACAGAAGCTCGACCGAGCCCATCTCGCGCAAATACATGCGCACCGGATCGTCGGTGCGGTCGGTCGGCTCTTTCTTGGTGGTGGTGGCGGCGACCGCGGTGCCGGTCTGCTCGGCCAGCTCGTTGGCGTCTTCCTCGGCATCGGCGGCGGTGTCGCCAGCCTCGGCCTCTTCGCCCTGTTCGTCATCCTCGACGACGTTGATGCCCATGTCGGACAGCATCGCCATTGTGTCCTCGATCTGCTCGGAGGTCACTTCCTCGGAAGGCAGCACCGAATTCAGCTCGTCCATGGTGACATAGCCGCGCTTCTTGGCGGCCTTGATCATCTTCTTGACAGCATCATCGGAAAGGTCGAGCAGAGGCCCATCGGTGGCGCCTTCGCGTTCGGTCTCGACCTCTTCCTTTTCCTTTGTCGCCATAGTCTTTTTCTTCTCCTAGCGGCCGGCCATCGGGGCCGCGTAAGCTGTCGGACCAGTCAAATCGGATACGCCCGTTTTCTAAACGCGCCTTACCCGGCCCACAAACTGCATCCACTCTTTTGTTTGGTGCATGCCGTTCCCCAAAACCGGGTTTCACTCTTGGGCGGCATACATTAAGTCCAGATTAACCCTGATATCTGTGGCAGGCGGGCCGCCTGTCCAGTGACCAAGTTACCTTGCATCGCTTGTTTCCCGTCGACGCGGGTGCGGGTTAACGTTTCGAATCGTCCTGATTCCGTCATTCTGTCCGAAGGTCAAGCGCCTCTGGCATGATTCGCATGAAAAAAGCGAATCAATTACCCGACTTAGCGCACCGCGCCCCCAAGGGAAGCGCGGCCACGCCTTCATTCCTGCACTCAGCTGCGCTTAGGCTCGCCCAGCCCTGCCCGACGAAACGCCAAATCCTTCGATCAGCGCTTCCGTCGCTTGTACATCCTGAAACTGCGCCTGAATTTCGATCAGATGGCGGAAATTTTCGTCCGAAGGATCCGCCTCGAGCGCCGCTTCCGCCTGTTTCAGCTCCTTATGTAAGGTGCGCGCGCTGCGCTGCAAGTGCAACGCCTGGTTCAGGGCGTCGCGGGCGTCCTCGAGCGCCGCCGTCTCCAGCGCCGGCCATTGCCGCGCCCGCTTGATCAGTCCGACGGCGCGCTCCCAGATCTCGGCGCAGCCGGCGCGCTCGATCGTCGCCACCACGGCGTGGCGGTCGTTGGCCATGTCATGCGCCATCGCGTCGAGGATGGCGGCATGCAGCCGGGTCAGATCGGAATTGGCGAGATCGAGGAACTCGACATGAGCGAAGTTCTCGTCGATCAGCGCCGGATGGTTGATCAATGCGACGATGATCGTCGCCTCGCGCACCGACATCCCTTCGCTGCCGCGCTTGACCAGCGCCGACTGGCCGAGGCTTTCGGTGATCGCCATGCGGCCGCCGCCAGGCTTGGCGAATTGGCCACCGGGTGCGGCTGCCTTGCCCTGGCCCGGTTTCCAGTCCTGGCGGCCTTGGCGCGCATTGCGCTGGGAGCCGAAGAAGCTCAGCACCCGCTCGCGCATTTCCTGCTGGTAGTGGTAGCGCGTGCTTTCGTCGCGGATGCGGCTGCTGAGTTCCCGCAGCGTCTGTCCCAATTCCGCCCGCCGCTCCGGCGTGTCGAAGACGCCGCCCGCCGTCTCACGCATCCACAGAAGGTCGACCAGCGGCCGCGCATCGGCCAGCACGGCGCGGAAGGCGTCCGGCCCCTCGGCCTTGACCAGGTCATCGGGATCCTTGCCTTCCGGCAGCAGCGCGAAGCGCGCCGAGCGTCCGGCCTGTACTGACGGAAGCGCCATGTCGGCGGCCCGCCATGCCGCCTTCAGCCCGGCCTTGTCGCCGTCGAAGCACAGCATCGGCTCCGGCGCCATGCGCCACAACAATTCGAGCTGGTTTTCGGTAAGCGCGGTACCGAGCGGCGCCACGACATTCTCGAAGCCGGCCTGCGCCAGCGCAATCACGTCCATGTAGCCCTCGACGGCGATGACAGTACCGCCTTTCGCCAATGCTTTGCGGGCGCGGGCGAAATTGTAGAGCACATTGCCCTTGTGGAAGAGCTCGGTGTCGGGCGAATTCATGTATTTGGCGAGCGCATCGGGCGCCAGCGCGCGGCCCCCGAAGGCGATGATCTTGCCGCGCGAATCCGGGATTGGAAATATGATGCGATCGCGGAACCAGTCATAGGAGACCGGGATATCGTCGCCATGGCGCACCAGCCCACAGGCCTCGATATCGGCCTTCGGCACGCCCTTGGCCGCCAGATGCTCCTTCAGCGCGTTGCGGCTGTCGGGCGCGAAGCCGAGGCGGAACGACTGCTGTGTCGCCGGTGTCAGCCCACGGTCGCGCAGATAGGCACGGGCTTTGGCGCCTTCAGGCCCTTGCAGGCGCTCCTGGAAGAAGACGGTCGCCATTTCCAGGACATCGGTCAGGCTGGCGCGTTCCTTCTCGCGCCGCTCTTCCTGCGCATCGCGAACCGGCATCGGCACGCCGGCCATGTCGGCGATCTTCTCGACCGCCTCGGGAAAGCTCAATCCCTCGAGTTCGGTGAGGAACTTGAAATGGTCGCCCGAGACCGAGCAGCCGAAACAGTGGTAACGCCCCTTCTTGTCCTCGCAGTGGAAAGACGGGCTCTTTTCGCCATGAAACGGGCAGCACGCCCAATAATCGCCACGCGAGGCATTGGTCTTCTTGCGATCCCACGCGACGCGCTGGCCGATAACCGATGAAATCGGCACGCGGTCGCGGATCTCGTCGAGAAAGGCGGGCGGAAAGCGCATTGAGGGAACTCGTTTCCCCACCATATAATCATGCGCGCGATCTCAGACGACCCCTAATGCGGACCATGCCCGGTTTCCACAGGCCAGATAGAAAGGCGGCCATTGCGGACCGCCTTTCTTTTCAGTCCGACACCAGTCGGAACTTACTGCGCGGCCAACGCGCCGAAGATGACGCCGGAGAGGATGCCGACCAGCACATAGTCGTTGCCAACGCGGATCCACTCCTGGCCGCGGCCGGGACGGCGCAGGCCATAGCGGCCATAGTCGCGGATCGGCCGGTGCTGCCTCCAGCCAAAATATTTCTGGCCATTGCGCCAGTTGTTCCGCTTCACCACGACCTTCTTCTTGAAGACACGCATTTTCATATCCCGGTGGCCGCCGGGCTTCTGCCAGTCGACCTTGGTGTAGTTCGACCGCGGCGCGACCGGAGCGTTCATCGGCGCTGCCTGGCCGGTGAGCGAGGTGGCGGCCAGCATCGAGAAAGCCAGAGCGGAAAGAACAATGCGTTTCATTGGAAGTCTCCTTGGTTGTCGATGCCAGAGGAATAGCGGCCAGGGGATGAACCGAAACTGAACGCCGGCATTACAATCACGTAATGAATCCAGCTGCTTAGTCCGAAGATCTGAACATCATCGCAAGGAGCGGCGCCAACGCCCTCGCAGGTCCGGCCGATCGACGGCTCAAGCTCGTGCAACCATTTGCGGGCCCGTCCATTTCCGACACTGGCTGTCGCCTCGCGGCGACCCCTTGAAATCGACAAATTTTTATTATCCGGCTAAAATATTACGGCTATATTCCAAGGCTGCCATGACCATGATTCGTACCCTCGCCTTAGCCACCGGTCGCCATGCTGCCCGCCGCGCGCGCCATGCCGGCATGCAGGCGCCGCGGTGAGCGGCTCGGTCGTCCTTCTGCATCTGGCCGGCGCCGTGGCGCTGATGCTGTTTGCCACCCGCATGGTCAAGACCGGCGTCGAGCGAGCCTATGGCGACGTGCTGCGTCATCGCCTGCGCGCCACCATGCGCAATCCGATCATGGCGGTGCTGGCCGGCACCGGCCTCGCCATCGCACTGCAGAGCTCCACCGCGGTCACCTTGCTGGTCGGCTCCTTCGCTGGTTCCGGCATTGTTTCGGGCGCCGCCGGCCAATTGGCCGTGCGCGGCGCCGAGATCGGCTCGGCCCTGGTGGTCAAGCTGCTCACCTTCGACCTGACCTTGCTGGTGCCGCTCTGCCTGATCACCGGCACGGTGATGTTCATGGCCACCGAGCGGCGCGACTGGCGCCAGACCGGCCGCATCCTGGTCGGCATCGGTCTCCTGATCCTGTCGCTGGAGATGATCGGCCAGGCCTCGGAGCCGCTGCGCAACAGCCAGCTCATGCCGGTCATCATCAACTACTTCTCCAGCGATTCCATCACCGCCTATCTGCTGGCCGCGCTGATCACCTGGCTGTTCCAGTCCAGCATCGCGGCGGTTCTCTTGATGGCGACGCTTGCCGGCCGCGGCCTGATCAGCCCGGAACTGGGCGTCGTTCTTATCCTGGGCGTTAATCTCGGCTCGTCCATCATCGCGCCGATGCTGACCCGCTCGGCTGGCCCCGAAGTTCGCGTCGTGCCGATCGGCAATCTCCTGATGCGCGGGCTGGGCTCGCTGGTCATGCTGATCCTGTTCATGATCTTCCGGCCGCATGTGGGCTTCCTCGGAGCCACGGCGGCGAGCCAGATCGTCAACGCTCACATCCTGTTCAACGTGATCATCCTGCTCGCCGGCCTGCCGCTGGCCGGTTTCGTCTATCGTGCGTCCGAGAAAATCGTGGCGCTCGGTACCAAGGCGGCGCCGGCCGCTGCGCTCGACGTCGTCGAGCTTTCCGCGCTCAACGAAAGCGCGCTCGATGTGCCGAGCCAGGCCCTTGCCAACGCCACACGCGAGGTGGTGCGGGTCTGCGAGACTGTCGAGATCATGCTGAAACGCATCATCGAGCTCTATGAGAGCGCTGACTCCGACAAGATCAAGGCGCTGGCGGCCCTGGACGACCGTGTCGACCGCAGGCACGCGGCCATAAAGCTCTACCTCGCCAAGGTCACCAGGAATCCGATGACCGAAGACGAGGCGCTGCGTTGCCAGGAGCTGATCGGCGCCTGCGTCAAGCTCGAGCAGGTCGGCGACATAATCGTGCGCAACATGCTGGTGCATGTGAAGAAGAAATTCGACCGCGGGTTGGAATTCACCGACGAAGGCTGGAGCGAATTGTGCGCCTTCCATGGCTCGGTGTTGGCCAATGCCCGGCTCGCCTTCAACGTCCTGGTCTCGCGCGATCCCGAGACCGCGCGCCAACTCGTGCTGGAAAAAGACCGGCTGCGCGACCGCGAGAAGGAAACCAGCGCCAGCCATTTTATGCGGTTGCGCGAAGGCACCGCCAAAAGCGTCGAAACCAGCTCGATCCACCTCGACACCATCCGCGACCTGAAGCAGATCAACTCGCTGCTGGCCTCGATGGCCTACCCGGTTCTGGAAGAGCGCGGCCTGCTCACGGGATCACGGCTGAAGGCGAGCTGACCGGCGGAAGTTTCCCGCAATCGCACCGATTTGGAACACGCTTCCATCATTCGGGAAAGAGCGCCGAACCTAGCCTTTGCTTATCCAGCCATCCGTCGGCTAAGCATCCGTTTCCACCGGGAGGAAATCGATGGATACCCATTCGCGCAGTTTCGCCAAGGCGCTTTCCTGGCGCGTGACCGGCACTATCGATACGATGATCATCTCGCTGGTGGTGACCGGAAGCATCAAGCTTGCGGCCGCGATCGGGGTGACGGAGGTCTTCACCAAGTCGCTGCTCTATTATTTTCATGAGCGTGCATGGCTGAAGATCCGTTACGGACGCAAGTCCGTGACCTGATGGGCTTGCGATCGATCGGTCCCGTCAAGAAAACCTAAACCGGCGACAAAAATTTCTGGATTGCCTGCTACGGCCATCCATGGTTTGAGCCCTGCATTCGGGGGTTCCTTTTCATGTCGCTGCCGCTCATCGCCCTGTTCATCGCCGCCTTCGCTTTCGGCACCACCGAATTCGTCATCGCCGGGGTGCTGCCGCAGGTGGCGCAGGGGCTAGGCGTTTCTGTTCCTTCCGCCGGCTACCTCGTCTCCGGCTATGCCTGCGGCATCGCCATCGGCGGGCCGCTGCTGGCGCTCGCCACCAAGAGCCTGTCGCGCAAGACCTTGCTGCTTGGCCTGGCCGTCATCTTCACCCTCGGCCAGGCGGCCTGCGCGCTGGCACCCGACTTCACCTCGATGCTGTTGCTGCGCATTGCCGTGGCTGTCGCGCATGGCGCCTATTTCGGCGTCGCCATGGTGGTCGCCGTCGGCCTTGTGCGCGAGGATCAGCGCGGCATGGCGGTCGCCGTCATCCTGTCGGGGCTCACCGTCTCCAACGTCATCGGCGTGCCGGCCGGCACCGCCATCGGCAACATCTGGGGCTGGCGCGCGACCTTCTGGGTGATGTGCGCGCTGGGCGTGGCGGCAACGCTCGCCATCGCGGCCTTGCTGCCGCGCACCACCGGATATCAGGCCAGGGCGGCGAGCCTTGCCAGCGAAGTCCGCGTCCTCGCGCGCCAGCAGGTCTGGACTTCCTTGATCCTGATGCTGATGCTGATGCTCGGCCAGTTCTGCCTGTTCACCTACATCACCCCGACGCTGCTGGAGGTCACCGGGCTCGATGAAAACCTGGTGCCCTGGGTGCTGCTGCTCAACGGCGTCGGCGCCACGCTTGGCGTCTTCCTGGGCGGCAAACTGTCCGACTGGAAACTGATGCCGTCGCTGATCACCATGCTTGCCCTGCAGGCGGTGACGCTGGCCATCATCTATGCCGTCAGCCCCTATCCCGTGCCGATGGTCGTCGCGATCATCGTCTGGGGCGGCCTCAACTTCGCCATCGGCACACCGATCCAGACCCGCATCCTGGCCTGGACGGCCGACGCCTCAAACCTCGCCGCCTCGCTCATCCCGTCCGGCTTCAATATCGGCATCGCGCTGGCCGCGTCGCTGGGCGCCGCCATGCTCAATGCCGGCTACGGCTATCGCAGCCTATCGCTTGTTGGCGCCTTTGCGATGGTCGTCGCTGTCATTGTGGCTGTCATCTCCCATTTCTGGGAACGGCGCAGCGACATCAGCCCGCCGGTACCGGCGGCCGCCGGATAACATGGCAACGACAATCGCCGATTTCGGCCTGACCTGCGGCACCTTGCCGGCGGGCACGTAAAACGCGATCACCGATGTGCCTGGCGTGCGGCGGTCACTGCACGTTGCGCGACGGCGACATCAACACCGGCGTGACCGCGATCCTGCCGCATGGCGGAAACCTCTTCCGCAGCAAGGTGACGGCTGCGAACCATGTCATCACCGGCTTCGGCAAGACCGTCGGGCCGACTGGCTGCGCGACCAGCCCGAAAGGCGATAGGCGCGGAAAACGCCATCAGATGGCCGCCGGCGTGGAGTTTCCAAACGGCCTCTTACAAATCGATCCGGAACCGCAGGCTCTCCACCCCGCCATAGGCGGCGTCCTCGAAGAAGCGCTCGACGAGTTTGCCGCCATTGGCCAGGATCACCTTGTGCGAAGCCGGATTGCCGGGCTTGGCGGTGATCTCGACATGGGGCAGGCCGACCGCCCTCGCCTCGTCCAGCATCAGCCGCAACGCTTCGGTGGCGTAGCCGCGCTGCCGCTTCCAGGGCACGACGGCGTAGCCGATATGCCCAAGCACGTGCGAAGGCAGTTCCGCCGTGCCCTTCTGCCAGCGAAAGCCTATCGAGCCCGCCGCCTCGCCGTCCCATATCCAGCGGCGGAAACCCGGCAAACGTGGCACCTGTGTCCCGTCGGGCAAGGCGATGGGCGGCCCCTTGGCCTCGGGATCATCGAGGCTGGCCAGGAACGCCACCGGGTCTTCCTCTATTGCCGCAAGCTGCTCGCGCGTCGCTTCCAGGAGCCGCACATTGTCCGGCGACCAGCCGCGTTCGAGCGCCGCCTTGTAGCTCGGCAGATGTTCAAGCGCCGGTTTGACGATCTCGACCATGATCGATGCCTCCTGAAAAACGCGGCAGGCATAGCCTTGGACAGCAGGGTCCTCAAGCCGCCTGGAAATGGATCTCCCCCTTGTTCAGGAAGCAGGTCTTGCTGAACAGCGACAGGTCGAGCGGATTGGGCAGCCTGATATCGCCGATATCGGGGACCGGTTTTTTCGACAATTCGTACGAACGGTCGACCTGCGCGATGAAGACCAGGATAAGCCCCCTGTCGCGCGCGAATGATCGTAGCCTGCGTATCTGGATCATCAGATCCGGATTTTCCCGCTTCTGGTCGAGCAATTGCAGGTAGTCGATCACCACCAGCGTGCCGGCCCCGGCCTGGGCTAGCCGCGCCACCATGTAGTCGGCCGAGATGACATCGGAATTGTCGAATTCGAACCGACCTTCGAATTGCCGTGGCTCGACCCCGATCGCGCGGAAGCGGTCGAGAATGTCCGCCTGCGTATATTCCAGCGTGAAGAACACGCTGCGCCGGCCGCGCCTCATGGCTTCGACCGCCAGTTCCAGGCTCATCAGTGTCTTGCCCTGGCCCGGCCGAGCGCCGACCAGCAAGAGGTCGCCGGGCGCAAGTTGTGCAAACAAGCTGGCGGCGGGTCCGGTTTTCGCGACCTTCGCCGCAAGCAGGCTCCAGCTCGCAAAACCTTCTTGTGCCGCAATACGATCGAGCGCCTGGTGGAGCGGGATTTTCACCGCGCGGGACAACAGCCTGGCTTGACGCTTCAGATGATAGACGGGCCAAGACAGCCTCATCGCAAAACCTCCTGGTGCGAGCAGTCTTTGCAACCCGTCCTTATGCCTGGTGCTCGAACAGTCGGTGCGGTGATTGGATGGCCCCGCATGAACGATGCTTTCCCGGCGGAGGGAGGAGGCGTGGGCCGCGCCAGAATCAGATCATAGCCCAATCGCGCCGGCTCGAAAATCGGGCGTTCGTAGATATGGAGGCTCCCGCCGCAAGCCTTGACCCGGCATGGCCGCTTATGGATGGTTGCGCGTTGGCCTGGTCTTTTCGCGCCTACTTGCCGGTGCGCTAAACAAGATGTGTTTCGCCTGATGGCGCGCCGCGTTTTATGATCGCCCTCGGGTGATTCCGCGGGGATCACAAACGGCTTCGACAGGAGAATGGGTCCGGTGCGGTTGAGATCTGTCCCGTTGGGCGTCGTTACGTTCCGAGGTCTCCTCGTCGCCGTCATGGCCTTGATGGCATCGGCCCGGTCCTTTGCCGCGCCATCGGCCATTCCGGCCTGGCTGGACGCCCATGTCGGCGATGGCGATGGCCAGATCTCACATGTGGTGCTGGAGCGGGCGCGCGCGCTTTACCTGAAAAAGGTCGCGCAGGGCGTCGTCCGGAACCCCTGCTACTTCGCCATGGACGCCACCCGTCCCGGCGATTTGGGCAATGGCGTGCTCGGGCGCCGCTACTATGTCATATGCGAAGCCAGCCAGTCGTTTCGCGCGATTTCGTCTGGCCACGGCGGCGGCCGCAACCTGAAAGGCACGGTGGACTTCTCCAATGGCAGGCGCTGCGCCAGGAATTTCGGCAATGCCATGGATTCGGAACTGACCGCCGGCGGTCCCTACATGACCCGCGAGGCGAAAACCTCGTTCAAGGGCTATTATCGCATCGGCGCCAAACAGGACGTGGCTTTCCAGCGCACCTTCATCCAGTTCGACGGCGAAGGCGAAGCCGCCAATGCAAGGCAGCGCGTGATCGGCGGCCACGCGGCGCAGGTGCTGCGGGGCATGTGCCTGCGCAAGAGCCCGAGCAGTTCCTATGCCGACCATGACGGCTTCGTGCCGTTCGGCAAGCTGGTGGATTATGCCGGCGGCCGCAGCAATGGGTGCACCAGCTGGTCGCCGGCCGATGCAAGGCAGCTCATCTCGATGGTGAAGGACAACCCGACCACGCTCTATATCTATCCGGAATCGCGCGACATCGCCGCCGTGGCAAACGGCCATTCCCGTTCAGGCACCTACTGGAACGCATCCTGCCTGAAGGAAATCGGCACGCCGAAATTCTGGCCGCGAACAACCCTCGAGCCGGTCATTGACCAGTACAAGAAGGACCATCCGGCGGCGCCGCCGCAGCCGCTGCCGATGTGCAAGGAGCCGTGAGATGGACCCACGGCACCCTGCTCCGGCTCAGTGCAGGAAATCGAGCACGGCCTGCATGAACTCGGTGGGGTATTCCACGTTCGACAGGTGAACCGCGGGAAGCACGACAAGCTTCGCGCCGGGCACCGCGGTCGCGATCAACTCACTATGGCTCGCCGCCGTCACGGTGTCGTGCTGGCCGGCGATCACCAGCGTCGGCCTCGGGATCAACGCGACGGTGCGCCGAAGGTCGGCATCGCGAACCGCCGCGAACAGGCCGGCGAGGCCTTGCCGGTCGATCGCAAGCAACATGGCGCGGAATTTCTCGATGACGGGTTCGTTGGCCGCCACCATGTCGGCCGGGAACCAGTTGTTGAGGAACACTTCGGCGGTTTCCGACATGTCCGGCGCCTGCCGGACGACGGCGATCCGCTCGTCGAAATAGCTTGCCGGGGAGAGGTGAGATGAAGTGTTGCTCAGGATCAGCCGGTCGACCCGTTCGGGCGCGTGGATGCCGAGCCACTGCCCAACGAAACCGCCCAGCGACAGACCGAGGAAATGCACCCGGCCAAGGCCGAGCGCATCGATGAGTTCGATCACGTCGCGGCCAAGCCGGTCCAGCGAATAGGCGCCGACTGGCACGCTCGATCCGCCATGGCCGCGAAAGTCGTAGCGCAGAACGCGGAAATGCCTGGACAGTTCGCCGACCTGGCCATCCCACATGTGCAGCGTCGTGGCGATGGAGTTCGAAAGCACCAGCACCGGTTGCCCGGCGTCACCATCGAGGCGGTAGGCGATGCGCGTGCCGTCGCCGACGGTCACGTAATTCAGCTCATTCATGATAAGATCCTTTTGGAACGTTGAATGAGGCAAAGCGTAGCTGTGGCCGGGATTTGGTGATATTACAAAGATAGAACAATCTCTGTAACCAAAGCTGACATGGCCGAATTCACCTTGCACGACCTCCAGTGCTTCGATGCGGTGATCCGCAGCGGCGGCTTTCAGCCGGCCGCGGCCCTGCTCCATCGCTCGCATCCGGCGGTGTTCGCCGCCGTCGCCAGGCTCGAACGACAGCTCGATCTCGTCCTCCTGGATCGCGGTGGCTATCGCGTGCGGGCGACCGAAGCGGGCCGGTCGTTCCATCGACGGGCGCAATCGCTGCTGCGCGAAATGGAAGGCCTGCACGTCCACGCCGCCCAGCTGTCGATGGGCGAGGAAAGCGATATCCACGTCGTGATCGGCGACCTCTGCCCGCGTCCGCAAATGCTAGGCATGCTCGGACGGTTCTTCTCCCAGTACCCCGGCACGCGGCTGCATCTCCATTTCGAAGCCGTCGGCGGCCCGTGGGAGCGCCTTTTTGACGACAAAACCGATCTCATCCTGCACTGGATCGACAAGGGCGACGTACGGGTTGAATGGATCGATCTCAGCAAGGTGTCGTTCATTCCCGTCGTTGCGCCGGGCTTTCTGCCGGAGCGCGTCGAACAACCGATCACGCTGGAGAAGATGCAGGCATTCACCCAGTGCGTGATGCGCGACACCGCGACGCATTCGCCGCGACAGGACTACTTCGTGGTCGAGGAGGCGCCGCAATGCCTGGTCCCCGATCAGGCCATGAAGAAGGAAATCATCCTGCAAGGGCTCGGCTGGGGCCACCTGCCTCACTTCCTGATCGCGGAAGAGCTGCGCGACGGCCGCCTATTATCCATAGCCGGCAGTCATCTGCCGGGCCGCACCGACGAATTGGTGGTGGCGCGCCGCCGCGACCGGCCGCACGGGCCGATCGCCAATCGCTTGTGGGACCATATCCAGCAGGAAGCACCGGCATTGCGCCGCGCGTTGGAGCCTCCGGTCTAACAGCAAGCCTCCGCTTGACGTCGAGTGGGCCGTGTTGGAAGCCGACGACGCGAGGGTAAAAGCCCTACTGCAACAACCCCTTGACGATGCCGCTGGCCTTGCCGAAATCCATCTGGCCGGCATATTTCTGCTTCAGCGCCGCGATCACCTTGCCCATGTCCTTCTGGCTGGCCGCACCGGTCGCCGCTATCGCCTCGCGCGCCGCCGCCGTGACCGCCGCATCGTCAAGCTGCGTCGGCAGGAAGCCGCGGATGATCTCCATCTCGCCGCGTTCCTGCGCCGCCAGTTCCGGGCGTTTGCCGTCTTCGAACGCCTTGGCCGATTCCTCGCGCTGCTTCACCATCTTGGCCAGGATCTGCAGGATTTCCTCGTCGCTGGCGGGTTCCTTGCCGGCACCGCGATTGGCGATGTCGCGGTCGTGGATGGCGGCCTGGATCAGCCGCAGTGCCGGCAGCCGGTGCTTGTCCTGCGCCTTCATCGCGGTCTTCAGGGATTCGGCGATTTTCGCGCGCATTGCTCTCTCTCCTTCGGTCGGCGCGGACAATAGCGCCGGGGACAGGCCAACGCAAACCAGATATTGTGGATCAAGCCTCTGATATTGCTTGATGAAATAAATCGCGGCCGCATTTCGCATGATCATTGACCGCCCTGTCCCCTTCCCCTATGTACTGGGCCTTGCACGAACTGAAGCTTGGGTGCGTGGAGGCCGCGAATTCGCCGCTTCGCGCCGTTTGCCGCGCCAACGCCCGCAGGGCTATGGAAGCGCGCGGCTTGATAGGAGTGCCGCCATGGCCGAGATGACGCCCGCGCTGACCCCACCTTGGGCCACCGAAAAGCCGACCGCCCTTCTGGTGCTGGCTGACGGCACCGTCATCGAGGGTCGCGGCCTCGGCGCCACCGGCTCGGCGGTCGCCGAGGTTTGCTTCAACACGGCACTTACCGGGTACCAGGAAATCCTCACCGACCCCTCCTATGCCGGCCAGATCGTCACCTTCACCTTCCCGCATATCGGCAATATCGGCACCAATGGCGAGGACATCGAAGACCTCAACCCAGCCGCCCGCGCCGGCGCCGTCGGCGCCGTGTTCAAGGCCGATGTCACCAACCCGTCCAACTATCGCGCCGCCGGCCATCTCGACCAGTGGCTGAAGAGACGCGGCATCGTCGCGCTCTCGGGCATCGACACCCGCGCGCTCACCGCGCTGATCCGCGAAAAGGGCATGCCCAATGCCGTCATCGCGCACGCGCCCGACGGCGTCTTCGACCTCGACGATTTGAAGCGGCGTGCCGCCGCGTGGTCGGGCCTGATCGGGCTCGATCTCGCCAAGGAGGTCACATCGGGGCAGTCTTCTGTCTGGCGCGAGACGCCTTGGGTGTGGAACGAAGGCTTTGGCGAACAGGCCGATCCGTCGCTGCACGTCGTCGCCATCGACTACGGCGTCAAGCGCAACATATTGCGGCTGCTGGCCGGTCTCGGCGCCAAGGTGACCGTGGTTCCGGCCAAGACTGGTGCCGAAGAAATCCTCGCCATGCGGCCCGACGGCATTTTCCTCTCCAACGGCCCCGGCGACCCGGAAGCCACCGGCGACTATGCCGTGCCTGTCATCCAGGACCTGCTCAAGACCGACATTCCGGTGTTCGGCATCTGCCTCGGCCACCAGATGCTGGCGCTGGCGCTGGGCGGCAAGACCGCCAAGATGCATCAGGGCCATCACGGCGCCAACCATCCGGTCAAGGATCACACCACCGGCAAGGTCGAGATCGTCTCGATGAACCACGGCTTTGCCGTCGATGCCGACTCCCTGCCCGCGGGTGTCGAGGAAACCCATGTCTCGCTGTTCGACGGCTCGAATTGCGGCATCGCGCTCACCGGCCGCCCGGTGTTCTCGGTCCAGCATCACCCCGAGGCCTCCCCCGGCCCGCAGGATTCGCACTATCTGTTCCGCCGCTTCGTCAACCTCATCCGGCAAAAGCGCGGCGAGGAATTGCTGGTGGAAAGGGCCTGAGAGGCGTCGCGCCGCCCCTCATCGGAAGTGAGCTTGCCGCAATCTCAGCGCTCTTCTTCCACCGTTGACGATTTGCGAAAGCGGCGATGACTGCGTCTTTCTCCCCGTCACCATACGAGCAAAAAAATGTCCGCCACGACAATGAGGGGCAGTGCAAACGCCCATGGTCCCGCATCGCAAATCCCTCGACCTCACGCCACCGGCCTCACTTGCCTCCGGCTCATAGCTGGGCTCCATCTTCCACGACATTGTTCGTGACAGTCATGACCGTCGCCGGCCTAGCCACCTTGGTGACGAAGACGATGACCGCCAGCACCAGGAAGCATGCACCGACCAGATAGGGCGCGCCACCGAAGGTGACGGGCGCGCTGGGGCCGGTGAACCAGGAAAAGATAGCGGTATAGAGCAGCGGCGTGATGATCGATGTGATCGAAAAGATCGAGGTCATCGCGCCTTGCAATTCGCCTTGCGCCGAAGGGGGAACCTTGGCTGCGGCGAGGCTTCTCAGCGGCGGATCGGCCAGCGCTTCCAGGCAGCCGGCGACGATCACCGCGTAGACCATCCAGCCTTGCGAGGCGAAGGCATAGCCGAAGGCGCTGGCCGCGGTGAACGTCAGGCCGATGACCGCAGTCCTCCACTCGCCGAGCCTTGGGATGACGCGCGGCAGCACCGTGCCCATGATGATGGCGCCGCACAGGCCGAAAGCGCCGAGCGAGAAGCCTATCTGCTGCTCGCTCCAGCCGTAGCGGTAGTTGGAGACGAACGACCACACCGCCGGATACATCATGTGGCCGAGCGTCATCAGGAAGAAGACCAGCCCAATCCAGCCGATGCCCTGATATTGGCGCATCTGCAGAAGCGTGCCGACCGGGTTGGCGCGTTTCCACTCGAAGCGGCGGCGGTGCTTTTCATCGAGCGTTTCAGGCAGGAAGAACATTGCGATGAGGAAGTTCACGAATGCGAGCCCGGCGGCGAAAAAGAACGGCACGCGCGGTCCGAACGTGCCGAGCAATCCGCCTAGCACCGGCCCGATGACGAAGCCGACGCCGAAGGCGATGCCGAGCAGGCCGAAATTCTTCGCCCGGTTCTCGTCGTTCGAAATATCGGCGATGAAGGCCGACGTCGTCGAATAGCTGGCGCCCGAAATGCCGGCCAGGACGCGACCGATGAACAGCATCGGATAGGACCAGGCGATGGCGCAGATCAAATTGTCGATGGAGAAGGTCAGCACCGAGGCGAGCAGGATCGGCCGCCGCCCGAACCGGTCGCTCAGACCGCCCATGATGGGCGCGAAGAAGAACTGCATGGCCGCATAGACGAAGAACAGCCAGCCGCCCTCGATCGCCGCTTCGCTGATGCCGACGCCGGTCAGTTCCCTGAGAAAGGCAGGGAGCACCGGCATGATCATGCCGAAACCGATGATATCGAGCAGCAGCGTGGTGAAAACCAGCGCAAGGCCCCGCTTGGCGGTTTTGGGGTCGATCATGCTGGGTCAAGCTCCTCTGGCCGCCCTGGGGCGCGGGCGGACGCACCTTATAGGCGAGCCTGCGGAAAGGAACAATGCGAGAACAGGCAGGAAGCTTTGATCCTGACACTCCCTGACGGCGTCTTAGCCGCCAGCTCCATGTCCGAAATGACTGCTTAGAGCGGGCCGCTCATCGTGTTGCAATCGGAAAGCTTGCCGCTCTTGTAACCGCGCGTCAGCCAGGTCTGCCGCTGCTGCGAGGTGCCGTGGTTGAAGCTTTCCGGCACGACATAGCCCTGCATCTTCTTCTGCAGCGTATCGTCGCCGATCTGCTTGGCCGCGTTCAGCGCGCTTTCGAAGTCGCCCTGCTCCAATATGCCCTTCTGCCCGGTGTAATGCGCCCACACGCCAGCGAAGCAGTCGGCTTGCAGCTCGATGCGCACCGACAGCTGGTTGGCATCGGCTTCGCCCATGCCTTGCCGCATCTGGTTGAACTTCCCCATGATGCCGGTGAGGTTCTGCACGTGGTGGCCGACCTCATGCGCGATGACATAGGCGCGGGCGAACTCGCCGGAAGCGCCGAACTGCTGGTCGAGCTGCTGGAAGAAGGTCATGTCGAGATAGACCTTGTGGTCGCCCGGACAATAGAACGGTCCCGCCGCCGCCGAGGCAAAGCCGCAGGCGGAGCGGACCTGGCCGGAAAACAGCACCAGCTTCGGGTCCTCGTAGGTCAGGCCTTGCGACTTGAAGATGCCGGTCCAGGTGTCTTCCGTCTCGGCGAGCACGGTCGCCACGAACTGCTTCATCTCGTCATTGGCCGGTGTTGCGCCGCTGTCCTGGCCACCGCTGTTGTCTGATATCTGGCCACCGCCGCCCGGCAGCAGGCCGCCGTCGCCACCGCCCAGGATCGTTGAGGGGTCAAAGCCGAAATACCATCCAGCCAGCACCACCAGGATGACGAGAAATATGCTGCCGCCGCCACCGGCGCGGCCACCGATCGGGATGCGGAACTGACCGCCACCACCACCGATCCCGCCGCCGCCGCCATCGCTACGGTCGTCCTCGATATTGTCACTCTGACGACGGCCTCTCCAGAGCATGGCAACTCCTCGTGCTGCGAACTTCCCCATTGCTCCGGCAGGGCCGGCTCAACCCAACAAACAAGTATCGCAATGGTTGCTCCAAGTCACAGCATTTTTGTGGTCAGGCATGGCCGCTTCACCGCACTGGCGTGTGCGCCCAAGGCCTGTAGCATCGCCGGCATTGGGAGGGGTTCCAGGCTTGAGGACGAGCAGGGGTTTCCTGTCGCTGCTGGTGGCGTTGCCGTGCCTCGAACAGAAGACAGGCGGCTTTCCCGGCGGCATGCTGCGCAAGGCGAGCTGCGACAGGCTCCCCAACGAGGCGAGCCGCGGCCGGCTGGCCAAGACCGGCTGGCCAAGACCGGCTTCAACGATTGCATCGCGTCCGGCAAGGACCACAAATTCTGCACCAAGGAATTCTCCAAGACCGCCGGCCCGCGCGCTTGCGACAAGGCCCATCCCTGCCGCGAGGATTGTATCTTCACCGAAGGCTACGATGATCTTCCCGAGGCCAAGCCTGGCGAAGGGACCTGCATCCCGCCCTATTTCATCTTCCAGTTCCGCGTCGACGGCCATCCGCGCAGCTGGAAGCAGGATGTCAGCGAGTGAAGCAGACCGAGGGCGGCAGGCCCGGAAGGAATTAGACCGGTCCGGCGGTTCTATCAAACGCCGAACCGCCTAGCCGGCTTCCAGGCTCCGCCAGAACTGGAGGACCGTGGCGGCGATCGCCTCCGGCGCATCTTCCTGGACGAGATGCTTGGCGTCAGGGACTGTCTGAAACGTCGCGCCAGGGATGCGCCGCGCCAGTTCCCGGCCGTCCTTTACCGGAATCCAGTCGTCATTTTCGCCCCACAGGATGGCGACCGGACAACGAATCTCGCCATATCGCCACTCCACCTCCTCCGTGTACTTGTCGTCCATCTGCGCGACTTGCCTCCAGAACGCCTTCTGGCCCTCGTCGCCAAGCCATGGACGAAGATAGGCCTGCATCTCGTCTGCGCGTAACCGATTGTCCGTCGCGCCATCGATGTAGGCCCGCAAGATCGCTTCGTGAACATACGCGGGCAGCCCAGCAAAAACCTTCTCGCTCTGCTTGGCTGCCTGGACCAGCGGCGAACCTTGCGGGCTGATCGCCACCGGATCGATCAGCACCAGCGAGCGGAACTCCAAACCGTTGAGCAGATGACCGCGCAGAGCGGTTGATCCGCCGAAATCATGCGCGACCACGTCGGGCCGTTCCAGCTTCCAGTGGGCATAGAGGGCCGCGAACAGCTCGTTCTGGATGCCGCGCGACACATCGCCGTCCGGCTTGTCCGACCAGCCATAGCCAAGCATGTCGAAATAGTGGATGCGTCGCTGCTTCGCTAGCCATGGCGCGATGCGGCGCCACTCGACCGAGGAGAATGGCGTGCCATGGAGAACGACGGCGGGCGGTCCTTCCCCCATCATGCCCCAAGCGATCGAATGTCCCTGAAAGACGAAGCGTTCGGGCGGGCGCCACTCGATGGTCATCCGCATCGATCCAGAACTGCCGCCGCCTAGTCTTTCTGCTTGGCGCCGGCGCTCTTGCCGTCGGAGCTTTTCGAGCGTTCCTCGAAACGATCGGCGCCCTTCTTCAGCGGATGTCCCGTTTCGGCCTCGGTCTTGCGCTCGTCCCTGGCGGCCGCCTGTTCCAATCCTGTGGCTGCCTGCTTGCCTTTTGCGGTCGGTGCCTGCTCGATGCCCATTGCTTCCTCCCTGGCGCGCAACAGGCGCGCAATGAGAGGGGAACGCGTATAAGCGCCGGCGGTTCCAGGGGCTAACATGGTCGAAAACGCGGCAATGAAGCGCTTCAACGCGCCGTCATCGCCTTGCGGAAAGCTTCCAGCGTCTCGGCGCTGACATGGTGCTCGATCCCCTCGGCATCGATGCGCGCCGTCTCGGCGCTGACGCCGAGCGAACGCAGGAAGGCCTCGACTGTCTGGTGGCGGATGCGGCTTTCCTCGGCGACCTTGCGGCCGGCTTCCGTCAGGAACACGCCGCGATAGGGCTTTCGCGACACGAGCCCGTCGGCGCAGAGCCGCGTCAGCATCTTGGCCACTGTCGGCTGGGCGACGCCAAGACGCGCGGCGATGTCGACCTGGCGCGCCTCGTTGCCGTCCTCGATCAGGTCGGCGATCAGTTCGACATAATCCTCGACCAGCGCGCTGCGGCGCGCTTCGCGCGTCTGCCGGAACCCTTCCGAATGGACACCTGCATCGAGCAACGGCTCACGCGGGACCGGTCTGTTCTTAAGCGCCAATGCGCGCTCCTCCTCGGGAGTTTACCGTCCCTGCTTTTATAGCACGGGCTGTGATTCTTCAGGCCGTTTATTTGCATTCCGAGAGAGGCGCAACCGGCCTCTCCCAGGCGCCCCTTCGCACGCACAACGCGGCGAGATAAAAAGCACCAACAATGAAATATAGCATATTGCATAATGTTGAGCCGTGGCATACCTTGAGGGCATCCTCCGGAAGTCGCGGAAAGCCTTTTCATGTCAGAAGCAGACGCCACAACTTCCCGGTCCGCATGGCGCTTCGCCAGTCGGGATGAAGACGATCAGCCCAGTCTGCGCGAGGTCAACGCCTCCATCGCGGTGCCGACATCAGGCGTCTGGTTCCGCCGCCTGTTCGCCTTCATGGGCCCCGGCTACATGGTCTCGGTCGGATATATGGACCCGGGCAACTGGGCGACCGACCTCGCCGGTGGCGCCCAGTTCGGCTACACGCTTTTGTTCATCATCATGCTGTCCAATCTGATGGCGATCCTGCTGCAGGCTTTGGCCGCGCGTCTTGGCATCGCCACCGGCCGCGACCTCGCCCAGGCCTGCCGCGCCTACTATCCGCGCCCGGTCAATCTCGTCCTGTGGATCGCCTGCGAACTCGCCATCATCGCCTGCGACCTCGCCGAGGTGATCGGCACCGCGATCGCGCTGCAGCTTTTGTTCGGCATCCCGCTGATCGGCGGCGCCATGCTCACCGCGCTAGACGCTTTCCTGGTCCTGCTCCTGATGAACAAGGGTTTTCGCTATCTCGAAGCCTTCGTCGTCGCGCTTTTGATCGTCATCTTCAGCTGCTTTGCCATCCAGATCTTCGTTGCCGCCCCGCCGGCCGGCACGATCCTGCATTCGATGTTCGTGCCGTCCTCGGAAATCGTCACCAATCCGGCGATGCTCTACATCGCCATCGGCATCATCGGCGCAACGGTCATGCCGCACAATCTCTACCTGCATTCCTCGATCGTGCAGACCCGCGCCTATGAGCGCACGGAGGCCGGAAAACGCGATGCCATCAAATGGGCGACGACGGACTCCACCATCGCCCTGATGCTGGCGCTGTTCGTCAATGCCGCCATCCTGATCGTCGCGGCGGTCGCCTTCCACGAAACCGGCCACCAGGATGTCGCCGAGATCGACCAGGCTTTCAAGCTGCTGTCGCCGTTGCTTGGCCTCGGCATCGCCTCGATTCTGTTTGCCGTGGCACTGCTGGCGTCAGGCCTGAATTCGACGGTGACGGCAACGCTCGCCGGCCAGATCATCATGGAAGGTTTTCTGCGCCTGCGCATCCCCAACTGGGCTCGGCGCCTGCTGACGCGCGGCCTCGCCATCATTCCGGTGGTGGTCGTCACCGCGCTCTATGGCGAGAAGGGCACCGGCCAGCTGCTGGTCTTCAGCCAGGTGGTGTTGTCCATGCAACTGCCTTTCGCGGTCGTCCCGCTGGTGCAGTTCGTGTCCGACAAGAAGAAGATGGGCAATCTCGCCATTCCGCGCGGCGTCGCCGCACTGGCCTGGATGGTCGCGGCCATCATCCTGGTGCTGAATTTCAAGCTGCTATACGACACAATGTTCGGGGTTGGTTGAAGTTCCGCTTAATCACGGGACAAGCCGCCGGATCGCGCTATCTTCCCGATGCCATGAGCGAGCTCGAAGACATCAGGACATTCTACGCGCGGCTGATGGCGGCCAATGCCGCCTCATCGGACCCGCGCCTGGAAGAGGTGTTCGCCAGCGTACCGCGCGAGGCGTTCCTCGGCCCCGGCCCATGGACGGTCATCACCGGCAACGGCACGGTCACCACGCCAAGCGCCGATCCGGCCCACATCTGCCAGAACGTTCTGGTAGCGCTCGATGCCGACAAGGGCATCAACAATGGCGAGCCTTTCCTGCACGCCATGTGGATCGGAAAAGTCGCACCAAAGCCTGGTGAGGCCATCACGCATATCGGCGCCGGCAGCGGTTACTACACGGCTTTGCTGGCCAAACTGGTTTCGCCAGGCGGCACCGTCACCGCCTTCGAGATCGACGAAAACCTGGCTGGGCTAGCGCGCAAGAATCTGGAAACCTACGGCAATGCGACCGTTCTCCATGGCGACGCCGTGACGTCGCCGCTGTCGCCATCCGACATCATTTATGTCAATGCCGGTGTCGTCGCCCCTCCCGCCGGATGGCTGAAAGCGTTGCGCCCCGGCGGCCGCATGATCTTTCCCTGGCGTCCCGCCGAGCGCGTCCCGCTGGCAATCCTGGTGACCCGCACCGAAAAGGGTTTTGCCTGCGATCCGTTCATGCGTGCCTGGTTCATCCCATGCTTCGGCGCCTCGCTCGCGGATCTTGCGGCGAAGATCCCGACACGCGAGCAGGCCACGCGCAGCCGCTCGATCTGGCTGGTCGAGGACAGGCAGCCGGACCGCACCGCCACGGCGATCTTCGAGCATGTCTGGTTCTCGTCGAAAGCCGTGAGCGTCCGCGGCTGACCTATCGAGGGCGGACCAAATCTCGCGGCCTTTGTCGGGACGGGCGCGGTTGCTCCGTCCTTGGGTTGAAGTCCGGCCGCTATGGCGTGGACGCAAGCAAAGGGAGAGCACAATGAGAAAGATCATCGCCGCGACCTTCGTCAGCCTCGATGGCGTCATGCAGGCGCCTGGCGGGCCGGAAGAGGATCCGGTCGGCGGCTTCGAATTCGGCGGCTGGACGTTCCACTATTTTGACGAGGTGGGAGGCGCGGCAATGGAGGAATTGTTCTCCAGACCCTTCGCCCTGCTGCTCGGCCGCAGAACCTACGACATCTTCGCCGCGTACTGGCCCTACCAGAAAGATCCGATCGCGGATGCGTTCAACCCCGCAACCAAGTACGTGGCGACGCATCGGCCTGACACCCTCACCTGGCAGAACACGCACGCGCTTGGGCCCGATATCATCACGGCCTTGCGCCGCCTCAAGCAGGAAGATGGACCTGACCTGCTCATCCAGGGGTCTGGCGATCTCATCCAGACCTTGCTCGCCAACGGGCTGATCGACGAGATCCGGCTGATGATCTTCCCGCTGTTGCTGGGCAAGGGCAAGCGGCTGTTCGGCGATGCAGCGATGCCGGCCGCTTTCAAGCTGGTCAAATCGCGGACTTCGACCACCGGCGTCATTATCGCGACCTATGAGCGCGCGGGCGAGATCAAGGTCGGCTCCTTTGTCACTGGCGAGCCATCCGACGCCGAACTCGAGCGGCGCAAGAACTGGAAGTAAATTCGGTCATCAAGCAGCCTGTAAACGCCGCGCCAGCCCGTCCCTTATATGCCGGGCGAATTCCTGCGCCGCCGTGCTCACGCCATGCCGCGGCAGGTGCAGGTTGATGGCAAAATTCGGCAGCGGCGGCAGGCCGGTGTCGAACGGCAATATGTCGAGATCGGCTGGCACGGTGGAGGCGAGCCATGTGGTGACGGCGAGGTCGGAACGAACCGTCGCCGTCGTCGCGTCGATGTTGCCGTTCTCGAACACGCTGCGCCATTCCAGCCCATGCTCCTTGAGCGCCGCCAGCACCACCGGCCGGAAGGCGCAGGTGTCGGCAACGATCGAGACGGGCAATGGCCGCTTGGCGCGAGCCACCCCACCCCTTGCGCCGACCCAGACCAGCCGCTCGATGGCCAGGCATTCGCCCGAGGTTGGACCGACCCGCTCCTCGATTACCGCGAGGTCGATGGTGCCCGCCGCCAGTGCCGCCGCCAGTTCCGGCGAGGAGGCGCAGACCAGCGATATCTCGACCTGGGGATAGGCCTCGGCATAGGCCTTCAGTACGGGGGCCAGCAATGTGCCGACAAGGTCGTAGGGAACGCCGAGCCGCACCTGTCCGGCGACAGCGCTCCCCACCATCTCGGTCCAGATCTCGTCATTGAGGCTGAGCAGGCGCCTTGCCTTGTCGAAAAGCCGCTCGCCGGAATGGGTCAGCCGCAGACCGCGCCGGTCGCGCTCGAACAGCCCGCAGCCGAGCGTTTCTTCCAGCCGCTTGACCTGCTGGCTGACCGCGCCCTGCGTCAGGTGTAGCGCGTTGGCCGCCGCTGTCATGCTGGCCTTGTCGGCGACGGTGACGAAGGTGCGCATGAGACTGGTATCGAGATTGCGGATCATGATAGGCATTATAATTGCTAATGACGATCATCGCAAACATTGCATTTACTGATCCAACTCTCAGTCTAACATGAAGCCTCCGACAAGGGATGCTCCATGCTCCAGCCTATCCTGCCGCTCATCCTGTTTGCCTTCGTGGCCACCGCGACGCCGGGCATCGCCACGACATTATCGACCGCTTCGGGTGCGCAATTCGGCTTTCGCCGCTCGGTTCCCTTGATGATCGGCAGTGCCGCCGGCCTCGCGACCGTGACGGGGGCGGCCGCTGCCGGGCTTGCCGGGCTGCTGCTTGCCATGCCCTCGCTGCAGCTTGCCATGAAGATCGCCGGCTCGCTCTACCTCGTCTGGCTGGCAATCAAGATCGGCCGCGCCGGCCCGCCCAATCTCGATGTCACCATGGCCAAACCCAACAGTTTCCTGGGCGGCGCCGGCATCCAGTGGATGAACCCCAAGGGCTGGGCGATGGGCCTGGGCGCGGCGGCCTCCTTCGCCGCGCTTGCCGACGGGCCGGGACAACTTGCTTTGCTGCTCGGCTCGACCTTCGGCCTCACCGCCGCCATCTCGCTGTCCGTCTGGTGCGTGGCGGGCATGGTGCTGGCGCGGCTGCTCAAGGCCGAGTGGCAATGGCGCGCGCTCAACATCGTGCTGGCGCTGGTGCTCGCCGCGTCGATCATCCCGATGTGGCGGACGGTCTGACGGCCGGCCGCCACGTCGGCCTAAGCCGCGTAGCGCGGGGCCGGCTTGTCGGCATGCAGGCTGCCATAGAAGGCCTGGCGGGCGCCTAGGAATGTGTCCAGCTTCCCGGTGTCGGCAAGCGCCGGCACGGTGACGGCCTCGCCCCTGGCCAGGCCGACAAGGGCAGCGTCCACCAAATCGTCGGCGGTCATGACGATCTCCTTCGGCAACTGGTCGATATCACCGCCGGAAAGCTTCCAGAAATCGGTCCGGGTCGCGCCCGGCAGCACCACCTGCACCGTCACTCCAGTGCCCGCGACCTCGCGATGCAGGGCTTCGGTGAAGTTGACGACATAGGCCTTGGTCCCGCTGTAGATGCCGCCGAACGAGGTATCGAAGGCCAGGACCGAGGCGATGTTGACGATCCCGCCCCGGTTGCGCGCCAAGAGCCCAGGCAGCACGGTACGCGTCAGCCGGGTCAGAGCCACGACATTGACCTTGATCATGCGCTCGGCCGCGTCGGCGTCGGCGGTTGCCACCACTGCCTGACCGCCAAGGCCGGCATTGTTGACCAGCAGCGTCACGGTTTCTTCGGCTGATATCGACTGCTCGACACGGCGCAAATCGTCGTCGTCGGACAGATCGGCGCTGAGCACGCTGACGTTGCGACCGTGGGCATGGCGCAGCTTCTCGGCCAGCGCCTGTAGTCGATCTGCACGGCGCGCCACCAGCACCAGGTCATAGCCCTGCCCTGCCAGACGGTCCGCATAGACGGCGCCGATCCCCGATGAGGCGCCGGTGACGACCGCCGTGCCCTTGTTGTCATTCTTGCTCATTATCGCGTTCCTTGTGTTCGCTGTCTTCGGCCGGGGTGGATATATATCGGCCGGCAAGGCTGCTGTTCGAATTAGTGGCATATGCCACTTTCCGCGAAGTAGGTATATGCCAGCATCTTGTCAACGGCGGCGGTGAAAACTATTTTTGCGGCGGGCTGGCGCACCTGCCGGGGCGATTCCAGGAAGTGCTCAGCGGTTTAGCGCCCCGAATTGCGCAACAAGACAGAGCATTGGAGGCGATGCGTTTCGCCGGAGATGTTCCAGCAAGGAGCGGTCATGAGTGAAGCTGATGGATTTAGCCGTTGCAACAATGCCACCTTGCGGCGCACCGCGCGCAGGCTTGGCCGGTTCTACGACGACGCGCTGGCGCCTTCCGGCCTGAAGGGTACGCAGTTCGGCCTGCTTTTCCAGATCAGTGTCGGCGCCGACCCGGCGATGGGAGCCATTGCCGAGGCGCTGATAATGGACCTCTCCGCGCTCGGCCACACCCTGAAGCCCCTGGTCCGCGACGGCTATGTCGAAACCTTCCCCGACAAGGACGATCGCCGCGTCAAGCGCGTACGGCTGACGCCATCAGGACAGGCCAAGCTCGACGAGGCGATCAAGCTATGGAGCGTCGCCCAGCGGCAATTCGAGGCCATGATCGGCGCGGAGCAGGCCGCGAAACTGCGTGCCACACTCGATGAAGTGGCTGAGTTGAAGCTGGAAGTGCCCGCGGCCACTCCTTCCAGCTGAAGAAGCGGCCGCCCAGCTGAAGAAGCGGCCGCGAAAAACGACGATGCATTCCTCGGAGCCGGCCTTATTCCGCCGGCATGGTGACGGCCCGGGCAAACACCCGTCCCGCCAGCACGATGCCCAGTCCGATGATCGGAAACACCGCCGCGACCAGGCCGAGATCGGCGGGCGCGCCGTAGCGCAGCACGCCACCACCGACCACCGCGCCCACCGCCACGCCGAGATAGAGCGCCGAGCCGTTGAGCGACAGCACGATCGGTGCGGCGTCCGGCGCCAGCTTGATGATGCGGCTGGCCTGCGCCGGCGGGAACGCCCAGCCGACGATGCCCCAAGGCACCATCATCGCCATCAGCGCCGGTCCGGCGATGTGCTGCGGCAGGAAGGTCGGGATGACCGACAGCATGACCAGCATGGCCGCACTCAACGCCAGCGACCAGCCGACGGTGCGGGTGGCGCCGAAACGGTCGGCCGCCTGGCCGCCGGCAATGTTGCCAACCACAGCGCCGACGCCGAAGGCGAGCAGCATGCCGGGCAGCGCGATCTCGCTCAGCCCGCCGCTCTCGATGGCAAGCGGCGCGACATAGGCAAAGACGGTGAAGGCACCGACCAGCGCCAGCAATGTCGTCACCAGGATCGGCATCACGCCGGGACGCATGGCGGCCGCCAGCCGGCGCTTCAGCGGCAGCCTGGTGCCGATGATGCCGCGCGGCAGGCGGTACCACAGGATGGCGCCGGACAGCGCGCCAAGGCCGGCAATGGCGTAGAAGGTGCCGCGCCACCCGGCGATGGCAGCGACCAGCGCGCCAAGCGGTGCACCGACAGCGACGGCCACGGTGGTGCCGCCGACGACGACGGCGATGGCGCGGGCTCGGTGATGATCATCCACCAGCGCCACCGCCGTGCCTTGCGCGGTCGCCGCGAACAGGCCCGACGACAGCGCCATGATGATGCGTGCGACCAGCAGCACTTCGAAGGATGAGCTCAGGGCGGCGACGACATTGCCGACGACGAAGAATACCAGCGTCCACAGGATGACGCGGCGCCGGTCCCATTCGCCGGTCAGCGTCGCCAGGATCGGCGTGCCCAGGGCATAGGCGAGCGCGAAGGCGGTGATCAGCGAGCCGGCGAGCGGCACCGAGATGCCGGCATCCCTGGCGATATCGGGCAGAAGGCTGGAGATGACGAAGCCTTCGGTCGAGATCGCAAACGATCCGAGCGCAAGCCAGAAGATTCTCTTGTCCATGGGAAAGCGTCCTTAGTTCAAAGGTTATTGAACAATTGGACATAAAAGGGCATCATGTCAATGAAGCCAGGTAAAAATAGCACAACCATGCTGACAGCCCTGTGTCAGGACGGCCCATGAAGTGGAGAAACACCGTGTATGGACCGGGCAGGATCGACGCGTTGAAATCGGCCCGAACTGTGCTTAGGTTCCAGCCATGACCTTGCCACACCCCAATACGGACCAGATCAGTCTGCCCATTGTGCTCGGCGTGCTCGGCGACCCGACGCGGCTTGCGATCGTGCGCTATCTCGCCAGCAAGGAAGGCGTGCCGCTGAACTGCAGCCGGTTCCTCGATCTCGGCTCCAAGACCAACCTCAGCTACCACCTCGCCAAACTGCGTGAGGCCGGTGTCACCCGCGCCGAAGTGGTCGGCACCAACCGCATGATCACGCTGCGCCGCGCCGATCTTGACGCCCGCTTCCCCGGCCTGCTCGACAGCGTCATCGCCGCGGCCGCGGACGACGCAGCTCTGCCGGCCGTCGGCGGCCACGACATCGAAGCGTCGGCCTGACACGTTTCCTTTCTCTCGCGAAGCGGTAGGAAACCATGTCCCTGTCAGGATCGCCCTTTCGACCAGTCCCTTGCCAGCCTGTGGAGCTCCCTCGAAAATGCGCTTAGCCGTCCTGGCCGATATCCACGGCAATGTTCTCGCGCTCGACGCCGTGCTCGAAGACATGGCGCGGCGCGGCGGCGCCGACCTCACCGTCAATCTCGGCGACAGCGTTTCGGGGCCGCTGTGGCCGCGTGAAACAATGGAGAGGCTGGAGGCGCTCAACCTGCCGACGGTGCGTGGCAACCATGACCGCCGCGTCGCCGTCGATCCGGCCGACGAGACCATGTGGGCGTCCGACATCTATGCGCGGCAGCGACTGACGCCAGCGCAGCGCGATACACTGTTCGCCCAACCCTTGATCCTTGAGATCGCGCCCGGCGTCATCGCCTTCCACGCCCGCCCCGATCACGACGAGAAATACCTGCTCGACGCGATCGTCGATCGTCAGCTGGTGCGCGCGCCGCTGGCGGCGATCCGGCGCCGGCTGAAGGCGCTCGACCCGGCCTGCCGCATCGCGCTGTGCGGCCACAGCCATCGACCCGAACTGATCCGTATCCCTGACGGTCCCGTGATCTTCAACCCGGGCAGCATCGGCTGCCCCGCCTATGACGACGACACGCCGCCGGCCCATGTCTCCGAACAGGGTTCGCCGCACGCCCGCTACGGCATCGTCACCCTGGGCGGCGCCGGCCAGCCGGATCGCTTCGAGATGATCGCCGTCGAGTACGACCACGAGGCGGCGGCACGGCAGGCTGAACAGGCGGGACGCCCGGAATGGGCGCACGGCCTGCGCACCGGCTTCATGCCGGAAGCGGCGCGGCCGTGATCCTGATCCCTAGACTTGCACCGCCCAGCACCGGTCCGCCGCCATGATTAGCCCCAATTTCCGGCTTACATGGCGGCGCATCGTCCCTTATAGAATCGGCCGGACATGCGGCGAGACCGCCGCGGCATGGTGGTATCGGCGCACGGCCAAATGATGAGGCGCACAGTTACGCTCCGAACAGGTTTGCATGCGCTGGTTGCCGCTCCGCTGCTGATGGCGGCGTGGCCGGCTGTCGTCCCGGCCCATGCCGAAGAGGCGCCGTTCATCTCCGTCATCACCGGGCTCGCCCCCGACGACCTGCTCAATGTGCGCGCCAAGCCGTCGGCGATCGGCAAGACCGAGGCCCGTTTGGCCGCCGGTGCGAGCGTGAGAAATCTCGGCTGCAACGACATTGACGGCCATCCCTGGTGCAAGGTCGAGTCTGACAATCCCAAAGCCACCGGCTGGGCTCCCGCGCGCTACCTCGTTCCTCTCAATCCCGCGACCGTGCCCGACGAGGCGGCGGATACGCCCGGCATGGCCCCCGAAGCCGCCGCGATGCCCAATGCACCCGACCTGACCGCACGGCTGGGCGACGCCAACCAACCGGCCAGCCCCGAAACCATGCCGAAATCCGCGGCGGAGATCGCCATGCAGGATGCCTACGGCCTGGCGCTGGCGGCAACTGAAAACGCGCCCGCGGCCGAAGAGCCAACGGGGGCCACGGCAGCCGCCGATGGCGCCCTGCAGATTCCCTGCGCCCGCTACGTTGGACAACCCATGGCGCCTTGCGCGGCGAGCGTGACGCACAAGGGCACTGACAAGGCCGACGTGACCGTGACCTGGTCCGATGGCGGCAGCCGCGTCATCTCCTTCGCTGCCGGCCTGCCGGCAAGCTCGGACGCCGGCAGCGACTTCCGTTTCACCCGGGAAGGCAAACTCAATATGATCCGCATCGGCGTGTCGGAGCGGTTCGAGATCACGGACACGGTGGTGCTGGGGAATTAGGCACGCTCCAGGGTCGACGCCAGGGAATGAGGCGCTTCTTTGCTTAGCACGCGTACCCGCATTTTCGGGGTTACATCGGGCAAAACTCTTCCCTATAAGGCCCTCCTAGCCTGATACCAGAATCGCGAGCACAACCGGCCGGGTCTTCCCGTCCCGGTTTTTTGTGCAAGCCCGCTGCCGAACGGAATTCATAGACATGCCCAGACGCACCGACATCAAGTCGATCCTGATCATCGGGGCCGGCCCCATCGTCATCGGCCAGGCCTGCGAATTCGACTATTCCGGCACCCAGGCCTGCAAGGCGCTGAAGGAAGAGGGTTTTCGCGTCATCTTGGTCAATTCCAACCCGGCCACCATCATGACCGACCCGGAACTGGCCGACGCCACCTATATCGAACCGATCACCCCCGAAGTCGTCGCCAAGATCATCGCCAAGGAGCGGCCCGACGCGCTGCTGCCGACGATGGGCGGCCAGACCGCGCTCAACACCGCTTTGTCGCTGCGTCGCATGGGCGTGCTCGAGCGCTACAATGTCGAGATGATCGGCGCCGACGCGCATGCCATCGACAAGGCCGAGGACCGCGCGCTGTTTCGCGAGGCGATGAAGACGATCGGGTTGGAAACGCCGAAGTCGATGCTGGCCAACGCCACCGACGTCAAGAACGCCGACCGCAAGACGCATGAGGCCGAGCGCGCCGCGCTGAAGGCCGAGAAGCCGGACAATCTCGACGCCGAACTCGATGCGCTGGAAACCCGCTGGAACCTCGGCGAAGGCGACCGCAAGCAGCGCTACATCAGCCATGGCATGGCGATCGCGGCCCAGGCGCTCGACCATGTCGGCCTGCCGGCCATCATCCGCCCGTCCTTCACCATGGGCGGCACCGGCGGCGGCATAGCCTACAACAGGGCCGAATTCTACGACATCGTCCAGTCCGGCCTCGACGCCTCGCCGACCACCGAAGTGCTGATCGAGGAGAGCGTGCTGGGCTGGAAGGAGTATGAGATGGAGGTCGTCCGCGACAAAGCGGACAATTGCATCATCGTCTGCTCGATCGAGAACATCGACCCGATGGGCGTGCACACGGGCGACTCGATCACCGTCGCCCCGGCACTGACCTTGACCGACAAGGAATACCAGATGATGCGCAACGCCTCGATCGCGGTGCTGCGCGAGATCGGCGTCGAGACCGGCGGTTCCAACGTGCAGTTCGCCGTCAACCCGGCCGATGGCCGTCTCGTCGTCATCGAGATGAACCCGCGCGTCTCGCGCTCGTCCGCGCTCGCCTCCAAGGCGACCGGCTTCCCGATCGCCAAGATCGCCGCCAAGCTAGCCGTCGGCTACACGTTGGACGAACTGGAGAACGACATCACCGGCGGCGCCACGCCCGCCTCGTTCGAACCGAGCATCGACTATGTCGTGACCAAGATCCCGCGCTTCGCGTTTGAAAAGTTCCCCGGCGCCGAGCCGGTGCTGACCACGGCCATGAAGTCGGTCGGCGAAGTCATGGCCATCGGCCGCACCTTCCAGGAGTCTTTGCAGAAGGCGCTGCGCGGTCTCGAAACCGGCCTCACCGGCCTCGACGAGATTGAGATCCCCGGCCTTGGCCATGCCCTGGGCAACAACCCGAACGACCGCAACGCCATCCGTGCCGCCCTGGGCACGCCGACGCCCGACCGGCTGCGCATGGTGGCGCAGGCGATCCGCATGGGCACCTCGCTGGAAGACGTGCACGCCATGTGCAAGATCGACCCGTGGTTCCTCGAACAGATCGCCGGTATCATCGCCATGGAAGCCCGCATCCGCGAGCACGGCATTCCGGGCGACGCCGTCAATCTGCGCATGCTGAAGGCGATGGGCTTCTCCGACGCGCGCCTCGCCTCGCTGACGAAGACCGACGCCGAAGTGATTCAAAGGATTCGTGAAAAGCTCGACGTTCATCCGGTTTATAAGCGTATCGACACCTGTGCCGCCGAATTCGCCTCGCCCACCGCCTACATGTACTCGACCTATGAAGTGCCCTTCGCCGGCGCGCTCGCCAACGAGGCGCAGGTCTCGGCGCGCAAGAAGGTCGTCATCCTCGGCGGCGGGCCGAACCGCATCGGCCAGGGCATCGAGTTCGACTATTGCTGCTGCCACGCCGCGTTCGCGCTGCGCGATGCCGGCTATGAAGCGATCATGATCAACTGCAACCCCGAGACCGTTTCGACCGACTACGACACCTCGGACCGGCTCTATTTCGAGCCTCTGACGGCGGAAGACGTGCTGGAGATCCTGCGCGCCGAGCAGGCCTCGGGCGAACTGGTCGGGGTCATCGTTCAGTTCGGCGGCCAGACGCCGCTGAAACTCGCCGATGCGCTGGAAAAGGCCGGCATCCCGATCCTCGGCACCTCGCCTGACATGATTGATCTCGCCGAGGACCGCGACCGCTTCCAGAAGCTGCTGCACAAGCTCAACCTCAGCCAGCCGAAAAACGGCATCGCCTATTCGGTCGAACAGGCCCGCCTGGTCGCCGGCGAGCTCGGCTTCCCCCTGGTGGTGCGCCCCTCCTATGTGCTGGGCGGCCGCGCCATGCAGATCATCCATGACGAGAGCATGCTGCAATCCTATCTGCTCGACACCGTGCCCGGCCTGGTGCCGGAGGACATCAAGCAGAAATACCCCAACGACAAGACCGGCCAGATCAACACGCTGCTGGGCAAGAACCCGCTGCTGTTCGACACCTATCTCAGCGGCGCCATCGAGGTCGATGTCGACTGCCTCTGCGACGGCAAGGCGACCTTCGTGTCCGGCATTCTCGAACATATCGAGGAGGCCGGCATCCATTCGGGCGACAGCGCCTGCTCGCTGCCCGTCCACTCGCTGCCTTCCGAACTGGTCGACGAGCTGGAGCGCCAGACATCGGCGCTGGCCCGCGCGCTCCATGTCGGCGGCCTGATGAACGTGCAGTACGCAATCAAGGACGGCACGGTCTATGTGCTGGAAGTCAACCCGCGGGCATCACGCACCGTGCCCTTCGTCGCCAAGACCATCGGGCGTCCCATTGCGAAAATCGCCGCCCGCATCATGGCCGGCGAGACGCTGGAAGACGCCTTCGCCCATTACGGCGCCATGCCCGACCCGCGCAATCCCGGCCACATCGCGGTCAAGGAAGCCGTCTTCCCCTTCGCCCGCTTCCCCGGCGTCGACATCCTGCTCGGCCCGGAAATGCGCTCGACCGGCGAGGTCATGGGCCTCGACCGCGACTTCGCGCTGGCCTTCGCCAAGAGCCAGCTCGGCGCTGGCGTCGACCTGCCGCGCTCCGGCACGCTGTTCGTCTCGGTGCGCGACGAGGACAAGGCCGGCATATTGCCGGCGGTCAAGCGCCTCGCCGGCCTCGGCTTCAAGGTGCTGGCGACCTCAGGCACGCAGCGCTTCCTCGCCGAAAACGGCGTCGACGCGCAAAAGATCAACAAGGTGCTGGAGGGCCGCCCCCACATCGAAGACGCCATCCGCAACCGCCAGGTGCAGATCGTCTTCAACACCACGGATGGCCAGAAGGCGGTGTCGGACTCCAAGTCGCTGCGGCGAGCGACGCTGATGCAGAAAGTGCCGTATTACACGACGCTGTCGGGCGCGGCTGCGGTGGCGGAAGCGATTGCGGCGCTGAAGGCGGGGAGCTTGGAAGTCAGGCCGTTGCAGGAGTATTTCAGCTAGCTTAGCTTGAGTTGACCGAAATTCTTAGGTTCGAATGCTGCCGGCGTGATCTATTTCTCGTCCATGTCGTCGTTAACACCCGAGCTTGAAAAAACTGATATCCTTTTGATGAGCTCTTTCATTTCGATCGAAATTTCCTCATTGCGCATTGCGTCTATTATGGCGGTTGGCGTCACACTAATCTTATATTCATCTTGTAGGGCCTGATTGACAGAACTTAAGGCGTCTTTCCCTGGGATAAGTCCCATTCGCAAATCCGCGTCGCCCCAAAACTTGTCAAACTCATTCATTGCAGCTTCGCTCACCGTTGCATCATTCAAGCTTGGAGAGTTCTGTCTCTCAAAACGCCGGCGATTAGAAAGAAATTGCCCTGCCACATAGTTCTTTTTATCCAACGAGAACTTATTTAGAACAGCATCGACAATTGGGACGTATGCCTTAGCGGCACCACCGCGACGCAAGACCTCTGAAACTTTGTTGGCTGCGGCCCTGTCTATCGCGGCGGGGACCAGTAAAAAGTTTTCAATCTCTTTCCGACGATGGAGCGTCACGAGTTCTGAAAATTTCCCACAAGCCTCCTTAATGGCAGTGCATTCATCTTCGCTTCGGTAATCCCGATCAAAAACGATTGCTGAAGTTATCTTGCCACCTAGGGTCAACTCCATCCCAGCCTTGATGTTCTTTGCCCTCTCCGGGTTAAAACCTTCTACTGGGATGACCGCAAAATTTCCGCGATTACCGACCTCCGCGAACCCAAGCTTGCTGGCAAATTTCCCAAGTATTTGGAAATCCTTTCCCTCAACAAACAGGGCGCGCCGCGTCTTCGCCAACTGAGTAAGGATAGGGTTCAAGTTGGACCCGAGGGACGAGAAGACATCACCCAATTGCGAGGGGTTCTTAACGCGCTGCGCCTGACGTCTTTTCTTATTTACGACGACGATATCATCCGCCTCGGCCTCAGTTATTATCTCAGTTGAATGGGTGGCGATAAGGATATCTGGGCCTGAATTTCTCAAAAGAGTAAGCAACTGTCGCTGAAGTTCAGAATGCAGGTAGATATCTGGCTCATCAATTAAAAACAGAGAGTTATCGCTAGACTGAATCAAATGCGTTAGCATCTGGCACCAGACTTGGAATCCAAATCCCGCCCAAAAAATCTCTCTTGGAATTCTCGATTCGGGGCAAAACATATATAGTCTCGCATTCTTATGCGAATAGTCGACTATCGGCTCTTCGATATCCATACCGGGCCAGGTTCTGCCCAGAACCTCGCGGAATTCTTCGAACCGCTCAGGATAATGATACCAGATATTCCGGAAGTTCCTGGCTGATCTATAGTTAAAAAGTGCCAACCTAGCGGCCTCTTTCTCGTACAGAACCTCATTGTGGTCGACCGGACCCAAAATAGGCACGAACCCAATGGGGCAATTGAAGTGCCTCTTAAACTCCTTTGGTGAGTGGGGCGTCTTGCCGATGTTGTTCGTTGCTATTAAGTGGCAAGACCCAGCTTCGGGGAAAAATAACAATAGTTCATTCTTGTTAGACAAATTAAACTTTATAGAGGCGGGCTGGCTGTCGTCATAATTGTAAAATATATTTTCTTCCGCAATAGATATAGCAGAAAGGTCCACAACGTATCCGTATACTGATCCCTGAGGACCACTTACGACTTCCGCCTTCTTTGATGTCGCCTTTCTCAACGCCGAGGCCAGTATCCTAAACGCCGCTAAGATTGTGGATTTTCCAGCGTTATTTGGCCCAACAAGTATATTGAAGTTTCGAAGGTTTATAGTGAATCTATCGAACGCTTTAAAGCGGTTAAACTCCACTCGAATAAATCTATGAAGATCGGTCATTTCTAGTCCATAGTTTGGTGCTGTGAAAGGGTGGAAGCTCGATGCAGGTGCTATTTTTGAGTCAACAGCTAATTCCGGAAAGCCTCATGTCAGTTCAGTGGTAGCTATCTTAGCTGCCTTGTTCTTGGCTCTTTCCAGCTTGCTTAGCGCCTTCCGCATCCTGGCCACGGCTTCCTTGGCCTTGTCGCCTTCGATCGTGTCCCGTTTGATCACTTCATTTTCGACCAACTGCGACAAGTTCTCGTTGCCGACCTTAATGTCTGGAAAGAGTCTCCTGATTTCGCGACGCACCACCGAAATCACGGCCTCCGACCGGATGATCGCCGAAACCGTAAACTTGTTGAACAACTGAGCCTGCTGGTGGAAGGCATCCATCGCGTCGGTCGTCAGCCCTTCCTTGGCGAACAGGAAGAGGCACTGTAGATGATCCTCATTCTTGGGATTCATGCCGGCAAGGACGATGCGGCAAACTTCTTCGTGGCTGATCTGGTTTGCCACATAGATACGGACCAGCCGCCACTCGACTGCATTGGTCAGGATCACCCAGTGAATGCCTTGATGAGCCCCGTAGTCGATAACTTGCCTCAGGTGATTATCGGCCAAGCTGCTGCCGGCTGATTTCACTTCGACAAGCAATCGCAGTTTTCCTGCGATCTTGATCGCGAGATCACAATATGTCGATTTGATCTGATGTTCCGACGTGAGTTCATCATATTTATCGTAGCCAAAAACATCGGCCAGGATATCCTTGACCAAGGTAACCGTGTCAGCCTCCGCAACATCGGATTTTTGCTGAGCCAGCGTGATTCGCTGATACTTCTTGAGATTCGACGCAACGCGTTCAACAAATTTCTTCGGTAATTTGGTCAATGACTCGCACTCCCCATCCCGAAGAGAGTTGAGAGCGAGTTTACTTGAAAGACAAGTGAAAACTTACGCTAGAATCCGCCGGCTCTTCGCAGGCTCAGATCGTTCGAAGCTCGAAAAGCCAAGCATTTGGCTGTTCGTCCGCTGCGCGGACCGCTTCTCCCCCTCACGCCACCGCCACACACTCAATCTCGATATCAAACTCCATCGGCCAGGACGCCACCGGCACAAAGCTCCGCGCCGGCGGGTTCACGCTGAAATACTTCGCATAGACCCGGTTGATGGCGGTGTAGAAGCCGGAATTGACGGCGTAGATGCGCACCATCACCACGTTTTCCAGTGAGGTTCCGGCCGCTTCCAGGCAATGTTTCAGCGCCTTCAGCGACGCGTCTGTCTGGGTCTCGATATCGCCGCGCACCATCTCGCCGGTCACCATGTCCACCGGCGGCGTCGCCGAGATGAACACGAAACCGTTGGCCCTCACCGCCGTCGAACAGGGCAGGCCGAGTGAGCGCACCTTGTCCGACATGACGGGCACTTCGATGACTTCTTTCTTCATGGGTGTCCTCCCCCGGGTTGGCAGGGCTGGCGCCACTCCCCCAGCCTCCGCTTCGCTCGGCTGACCTCTCCCCGAGCGGAGAGGAGATCACGAGCACCGGCGCCGGCTCTTCTCCCCAGTGGGGAGAAGGTGGACGCGAAGCGGCCGGATGAGGGGCTGGCGCCGACTCCTGCGGTAATAGGCAACTTATCCCGGCACCGGCGGAACGCCAGCGCCGACGCATGGTCCAGCCCTCACCCCTGCCCCGGATAGGGCGTGCCGTCCTTGTGCAGGAAGCGCCCGTCCGAACTCGGACTCATCATGTCGATGTCCGAGCAGGTAATCACATCGTCGGGGTTGCGCGAGCCGACTTCCAGGTAGCGTGCGGTAAGCGACGCGCGGTTGATCATGTGATGGCCGTTGCCGCTGTTCTTGGCGAAGGCAGCACTATCGCCGGCCTTGAGCAGCGTCTCGCCGCCATCCTCGACCAGCGTCAGCTCGCCTTCCAGCACATAGACGAGTTCGTCCTCATGGCTATGCCAGTGACGCTGGCTCGACCAGCCGCCCGGCGGCAGCGTCATCAGGTTGACGCCGAAATCGGTGAGCCCGCCGGCATCGCCAAGGCGCCGGCGCGTGCGGTCGGCACACGGGGCGTCGAAGGGAACGGGGTAGCCCGAGCCCTTGCGCACGGGCACGGATGCGAGGTCGATCTTGGGCATGGGATGCTCCCGAGGTGAGGCCGGGTAGTGTAGCGCATGGCGGGTGGAGGCACAGGGGCCTCTTTCGGCTGCTGGTTTACCAGGGGCAGAGCGCCTGACACCTCAACTTCGTCATCCTAGGGCGAAGCAGCCGCGGAGTGGCGTCGCGGAGACCCTAGGATCCATGCCGCGACATCAATCGGGGACGCAGCGGAACAGAATTACGAACTGTAGCGACGCTTTGAAGTCCCGGCATGGATCCTCGGCTCTGCGCCGCGTCGCTACGCTCCTTGCTCCGCCCGTGGATGACGAAATGAAGCAACTCGCCCAGCCCCTAATGCGCCGCGCCGAGCTCCTTCACGTGCTTCTCATGCATCTTCAGTGTCGGCAGCGTCTTTTTGGCGAATTCCTTCAGCGCGGGGTCGTCGCCCGATCTTGCATAGGTGCTGAACAGCGCGACCGCCTGCTTGTGGGCCTCGGTCTGCATCATGACGTATTTCTGGTCGAACGCCTTGCCGCTGGCGGCTTTCAGCTGGTCCAGCATCTGCTGCTCCTTGGGTTGCAGCGCGGGGCCGGCGGGCTTGATCGAGGCGGTGGTCTGCCCCTTGCTCAGCGCCTGCTTGAAGTCCTCGCCGGCCTTGGTGTGGTCCTTGATCATCTGGCCAGCGAAGGCCTTGACGTCGGCCGAGGCGGATTTCTGTTCGGCGAGCTGGCTCGACTGGATCTCGAATTCATTGGCACTGGGCACGGTGCCGACGAAGGTCGGGGTGTCGACCTTGCTGTCGGGCAACATGGGCGCGACGGCGTTCGAATTGGTGCCGTTCGTCTGGGCAAGGGCGGCGGGCGCGACGGCTGTCAGCGCGACGGCGGCCATGGTCAGGAGCATTTTCATCTGGCGTCTCCGATCGGAATGGTTCCCTCAAGGAGTCCAACGCCGCGGACGCCGCGAGGTTGCCAGCCGGGTCTCTTCTGGTCACGGGAAGGAGGGAAAGCAGCCTTGCGACCACAGCATGATCTCTCCCTACGGGCGGCGAGGCCCCAGCAGAAAGGCCGTCATCGTTGCGCTCACGCACGCCACCGCCAACAAGGGGACGAAGCCCGAAGAGCCGGGCGTTCGGCGCATTGGAACAGGGCTTTCTGAAGCCGGAGCATTTTGAACCAAACCGTCCAGGTCGGACCTGCTCCCCCGTCGAACGGAATAGGCGCGCGTCAACTCCGCACCGAGCAGAAAGATTTCCGATGAATAATAGACCCAGAGCAGTATGACGAGCAGCCCTCCGGCCGCACCATAGGACGATGCGACCGCACTTGTGCCGATATACCAACCGATAAGCGACTTTCCCAACGTGAACAGAGCGGCGGTCACCACGGCGCCGATCCCGACATCCCGCCATTGCAAGGCACGGTCCGGCAGGACTTTGTAGATCGCGGCAAACATCACGGCGATCAGGGAAAAGGAAATCAGGGTGTTGATGGCGCTCAGAAAAAATTCGCCGAACGGCAGATGAGCGCTGATCACGTTACCCAGAGCCGAGATCGCAGCGCTCGCCGCCAAGGATACCAGCAACATGAAGCCAAGGGCGGCGACCAGGCCGAGACTTGCCGCACGCGCGCGCAAGAGACGCGACAGCGAATCCCCTTTCGCTTCAACCTTCCATATTGCATTCAGGGCCTGCTGCATCTCGCCGAACACCGCGGAGGCGGTGACGAGCAGCGTGGCCACGCCGATGAGCGCCGCCAGGGTCCCCGATGATTTGCTGGATGCCCCTTCGAGCGCCGTCTGAAGGAGCGCCGCGCTTTCCGAGCCCATCAGCCCCGATATCTGGGCGGACAAGGCCAACTGTGCCGCGTCATGACCAAAAGCGATGCCGGCTATCGCGACGACGATTATCAGAACCGGGGCCAGCGACGTGGCGGCATAAAACGCCATTGCCGCCCCATGACTAAGGGCATTGTCGTTGACAAAGCCAACCACGCTTTCTCGCACCAAGTCCCATACGTCTTTAATTACAGGGCGCACGTCCAATCCGTGAAGCGGGTCGCAAACCGTCTCCTATCAATGCAGCGGATCGTCCGATGTTCCGGCCGACTTGAGCGGCTTCAGCAGCCAAGTGAAGCGCGGGTCAAGGACACTGAAGCCAGCGGGGATGCGGCGAGGTTGCCTGCCGGCGCGTCAAGACGACAGGGTCACCTCGCCCTCGTCCTCACCATCCCAGTAGTGAGCGCGAACGGCTTCGATCTTGATCATGGCCAGCCCGGGCGTATCGGTGCCCTGTTCGAACCACTCGTCGATATCGTCGGTCCAGTGTTCCTCGAAGGCAACCTTGTCGCGGATGATCTCGGCCTTGCCCTCAACCGCGACCCAGAAACCATCGTCGCCCTTGAAGGCAAGCGACACATTGGCATCGCGTTCGATATCCTCCACCACCTGCGACTTGTCCCAGGTAAAGTAGAAGGAGGAGCCGTCATAGTCGACGTCCTGGTTGTTGCTATCGGTCGGCCGGCAATGGCACCGCCTTGCGTGTGGGTGGACAGCATGGCGACATCGATATCGCGCATCTTCTCGGCAATTTCGGCAAGGTTTCTGTCGGTCACGGCGGGCTCCTGTTGGTTGTATTGGCTAGGCCAACGTCCCACCCCGGCTTTGGTTCTCAGGAACCGCGGGCGGCGCGGGACATTCCTGACCCGGAGGACCTTCGGATGCGGAAGCTGCGCAAGGGAACACGCGTCACCTGGGCCTGGGGCGCTCATACCGGCGAGGGCAAGGTGGCGGAAAGTTTTACCCGCGACGTGTCCCGCCAGATCAAGGGCACCGAGGTCAAACGCAAGGCATCGCCCGACGAGCCCGCCTATCTCGTCGAACAGGCCGACGGCGACCATGTGCTGAAGAGCCACTCGGAACTGAAAAGGGCGGACTGAGCGACTTCAGTGGCAGCACGCCTCGCCATATTGCAGTTGCTCGCCGAAATCCGGCCGGCCCTCCGGCGTGAAATCCATCAGGTTCCACAGGATCTCGCAGGTGCCGATGGCGCGCGGGTCCTGGCCGGGCTCGGTCGGCGCGAAACCGAGTTCCGACGACCAGAAATGCCTGATGCCGTCAGCATCGCGGTGGAACACCGACAGCAGCGGGATCTGCGCGCCGTCGGCGTCCTCGGCATTGTAGTCGCGCTTGAAGCTGTTGTTGGCCGACGACACCAGCCGCATGTCGCGCCAGCCGCGATCGCGGCCGAGCGTGACGAGGTTTTCCAGCGCCGTCTTGGCCACCACGGCGAAGTTGAAGCCGGCCGCTTCGAGATGGCCGACCGCGCCGTCGAACTGGTCGAGCAGGGCGGTGCAGGACGGGCATGGCTGGTCGGGCCGGGCGAGCTTCGCCGTACCGCCGCTGGTCGCGACGTCGCGCGTCTCCCGCGGATGGCGCGGGAACATCATGTTGTAGAGGATCAGCGTGTTCTTGCCGGGCGCGAACAGCTCCGAAAGTTTTATCCTGGCGGGCTTGCCGGCGGCATCGAGCCCGTCGAATACATAATCCTGCGGCACCAGCCCGCCCGGCGGCAGCGCGCGGCGCGCCTCGGCCACGGCTTCCATGGCGCGGCGCAGCTCGATTTCCTTCTTCAGCAGCTTTTCGCGTGCGGTGCGGTATCTGGCGGATTCGTTGGGAAAGGTGATCATGATCGGCTCCTTGGTTCCGCGCGCCGGCGTCCCGGCGCGGTTGCTCTGCGACCCAAGGACGTTTGGCCGCGACCGGTCCCGACATTTCGCATCGGGACAGGCCCGGCCTTGCCACATCCCCGTTATCGGCTACAGCTGCGGAGTGGAGAGAAGAATGCACGAAGCCGACGAGATCGACCTGCGCTGCCCGCAAGTGGTGGCCGACAATGCCGCCAAGGGCCTGCGTCTGCGCAAGCAGTTCGGCCGTGGCGGCACCGAGATCGGCGTGGCGCGGGCGACGGAGCTGAAGAACCGCGAGAAGCTGGCGCCTTCCACCATCCGCCGCATGGTCAGCTACTTCGCCCGCCACGAGGTCGACAAGCGCGGCAAGAATTACGGCAATGAGGAAAACCCTTCGGCCGGCACCATAGCCTGGCTCTTGTGGGGTGGCGACGAGGGCCGCGCCTGGGCGCTGGAGATCAAGCAGAAGATCGGCAACGCGCCCGATATCTGAACGCCGACCGCCTCCTCACCCCTTGACCCCGCCGGCGGTGAGGCCGGAGACGATCTTGCGCTGGAAGATCAGCACCAGCACCACCAGCGGCACCGTGACGATCACCGAGGCGGCCATGATGTTGCCCCAGGGGATTTCGAACTGCGAATTGCCCGAGAGCAGCGCGATCGCCACCGGCACGGTCCGCCGCCCGTCGTTGGAGGTGAAGGTCAGGGCAAACAGGAACTCGTTCCAGGCGCCGATGAAGGCCAGCAGCCCGGTGGTCGCCAGCGCCGGCCACATCAGCGGCAGGAAGATGCGCGTGATGATGATCCACGGCGTCGCGCCGTCGAGGATCGCCGCTTCCTCGACCTCCACCGGCAGGTCGCGCACGAAAGCGGTGAGCACCCAGACGGTAAACGGCAGCGTGAAGATCATGTAGGAGAAGATCAGCGCGAAAAGCGAATTGTAGAGGCCGAACAGCCGCACCAGCTCGAACAGCCCGGCCAGCACCGCCACCTGCGGGAACATCGAGACCGACAGGATGGCGAACAGCAATGCCGAGCGGCCGCGAAAGCGGATACGCGCCAGCGCGTAGGCCGCGGTGACGCCGAGGAACAGCGACAGAGCCACCACCGCGCCCGAAACCGCCAGCGAGTTCAGGAGGTTGCGCAGGAAGGCGCCTTCGGCCAGCACGTTGCGGTAATTGCCGAGGCTGGGCGCCTTCGGCCATAGGTCGGCCTGGAACAGCTCGGTCCCCGATTTGAGGCTGGTGACGATGGCGTAATAGAACGGGAACACCGCGATGAGCACGATTGCTCCGACCAGCAGATAAAAGGCCATGCGCTTCAGGAGCCACATCTCAGCGGCCTCCGTCCAGGCTTATCCGGCCAATGCGGATGGTGAGGATGGTGAGCAGAGCGAGGATGAGGAAGAGCAGGGTCGAGGCGGCCGAGCCATAGGCGAACTTGTCGAACTCGAACAGGTTCTCGCGGGCGAACACCGACATCGACTTGGTGTGCGCATTGTTGGGCGTCAGCACATAGATCAGGTCGAAGATTCGCAGCGCATCGAGCACCCGGAAGATCACCGCCACCATCACCGCCGGGCGGATCAGCGGCAAGGTCACGCGCCAGAAGATCTGCCAGGGATTGGCGCCGTCCAGCCTGGCGACCTCGATGATTTCGCGCGGCAGCATCTGCAGCGCCGCAAGGATCAGCAGCGCCATGAAGGGCGTCGTCTTCCAGATGTCGACGATCAGCACCGCCGCCATTGCCGTATCGGCGCTGGCGGTCCAGGCGATCTTGTGGTCGATCAGCCCTAGGTTGATGAGCACGACATTGATGATGCCGAACTGGTCGTTCAGCATCCACTGCCACATCTTCGCCGAGACGATGGTCGGGATCGCCCAGGGAATAAGGATCGCCGCCCTGACGATGCCGCGGCCGGGGAATTCGGCGTTGAGCACCAGGGCGACGACCATGCCGAGGATCGTCTCGCAGGTCACCGAAACCACCGCGAACCGCACGGTGTTCCACACAGCGCCCCACCAGACCGGGTCGAGAAGCAGCCCGTCGTAGATGACCCGCCCGCTCGGCATGCGCAGGACCGAGACATAATTGGCCAAGCCGGCCCATTGGCGGGCGTCCAGGTCTGACAGCGAGGCATCGGTGAAGCTGAAATAGACCGTGCGCGCCAGCGGCCAGCCGGCAGCGGCGGCGAGCACCGCAAGCATCGGCGCCAGGAACAGCCATGCCGAGCGCACACGCTGGCTCATCAGCCTCGAACCAGAGCGCGCATCGGCCAGGTGCGCGCTCACCAGCCCTTGCCCTTCAGCCGGGTCAGCGTCGCTTCGAGGTCGGCCAGATTGTCGGCGGCGCTGCCTTCGCCGGACAAGGTCTTGTGGACGGCGTTCCAGAACTGGCTGGACGCCTCATTGTACTTGTTCCTCGTCACCGCCGAGGGCCGTGGCCCGGCACTGAGGAAGACCTCCTTCCAGTGTGGAATGATCGGCTGTTGCCGGGCGATGTCGGGGTCGTCATAGAGCGCCTGGATGGTCGGCAGGTTGGCGGTCTTGAGCGTGCGGTATTTCTGCATTGCCGGCGAGGCGATGTACTTGACCAGGTCGATCGCGGCATCCGGGTGCTTGGAATATTTCGAGACCGCGAGGTTCCAGCCGCCGAGCGTCGCTGCCGGCCGCGCGCCCTCGCCCGTGCCAGCCGGCAGCGGCGCGACATCGAACTTGCCCTTGATCGGCGACCCCAGGCTGTTGCCCAGCGCATAGGCATAGGGCCAGTTGCGCATGAAGACCGCATTGCCGGTCTGCCACACGCCGCGCGCCTCCTCTTCCTGGTAGGCGAGCACGCCCGGCGGTGCGATGGTGCCGATCCAGGCCTTGGCCATGTCGAGCGCGGCCGCCGCCTGGGGGTTGTTGATGGAAATCGCGCCATCCGGCTCGACGATATGACCGCCGCCATTCGACACCACCCATTCGAACGCGTCGCAGGTCAGCCCTTCATAGGCATTGCCCTGGAAGACGAAACCCCAGATATCCCTGTTGCCCGAGGCCCGCTCCTTATCCATTACCAGCCTGGAGGTGTCGCCCAGTTCCTTCCAGGTGGCCGGCACCTTAACGCCGTATTTGTCGAGCAGATCCTTGCGGTAGTAGAGCGCCGGCGCATCGGTGAAGATCGGCAGCGCCACCAGCCTGCCGTCGACGGTCTGCGACTGGATAATCGACGGGAAATGCTTGGCCACGACATCCCTGGTCGCCTGGGTCAGGTCGACGAACTGGCTGGCGAGCTGCGGTGCCCAGATGACATCGGTCTGGTAGACGTCGACGTCGCTGTTGCCGGCAGCGAGCCACAGCCTGTACTGGCCGAACTGGTCGGTCCCCGACGACGGCATGGCGACGATGGTGACCGTGTCGCCGCTCTCCTTCTCATAGCGGTCGAGGATCTCGCGCAGCACCTTGAGGCCGTTGCCGGTGTCGCCCGACACGATCGACAGCTCTACCGATCGCGCCGGACCCGCCGCGAGCACGACAGCGACGCTCAACGCCAGCCATGCGTGGAAAAGCTTCATCGCGGTGGATCTCCCTAGGCAGCCGGCGGCGCACGGCACCGGCAGCCGGTCAGGCCCCACCGTTCATTGAATGCGGAGCAGCGCCTTGGGGTTCCCGAACAGCCATCGCCGGTGAAGGGGACGGATCAACGTCGCCAGTCAGCCTTCCCAGGCGACGGGCCTCATGCCCAGCCGCTCATAGAGCCGCACGGCGGCGGGGTTTTCGAGCGTATTGGTCTTGAGATCGACATGGGCGGCGCCCCGGTCGCGAAAAATGGCGAAGGCGTGCCACATCAGCGCTTCGCCGACACCCTTGCCGCGCGCCTCGGGATGAACGGCCAGATCCTTGACGAACGCCGAGCTCCAGCACAGTGCAGCCGCCGCCAGCCTGCCCTTGGCGTCGATGACGAGGAAACACAGCGCCGGGTCGAATTCGGGATCTTCCGATATGCGCGGCCACCATTCGTCGAAGGGGCCGTCGGTGCCGTCGTCGAACACTTCGCCCAGCAACGCATGCAGGGGCAGCGCGTCGCCGCGCTCGAACGAGCGCATGAGGAAGCCGTCCGGCCAATGCGGTGGAACGAGCGTCTCGTCGAGGATCTTGCGCAGCCGGATGTCGTTTGGAGCCGGCGGGCGCGGTTCGGGCATCGCGCTCAGGCGTCGGGCTGAAGACGCCCGCGCTTGCGGTCGGCGCCGAGGCCGGTCGCCTCGAGCAGGCCCTTGCGCTTGGCGTCGAAATAATAGCCGGTCTGGTAGAGCCAGTCGGCCTTCTTGGCGTTGCCGTTGGACACCAGCCAGGCGCCGCGCAGATATTTGACCGCGTATTTGAGGTTGGTCTCGGCGTCGAACAGGCCTTTGGCCGGACCGTCATAGCCCATGCCGCGCGCCGTCGCGTGCTTGATCTGCATCAGCCCCCAATGGCCGTTATTGTACGCCTTGGGATTGTAGGTACTCTCGCGATTGACGACATGGCGCACCAGATCCACCGGCACCTGGTAGAAGGCGGCGTATTTGACGATCAGCCGGTCCACATCGCCGCGCATGCCGGTCACCTGCTCTTCCGGCTCGCCCGGCGCCAACGGGAACTGCACCAGCGCGGCCGGGTTCTGCGGCACGACATAGGCCACCTGCTGCACGCCAGGCAGTTTCTGGCCGCCCTTGGCAACCGCTGGCATGATGAGCCCGGCGGTCCTGTAGGTCTCCGCCGACTGGATCGGCCGGCCGGCTTTCGCCGGGGCCGGCGCCTGCCAGGCATTGGCGGTCATCACGGCGGGTATCGCCGGCGCCGTTGGGGTCGCCCCGGCAAAGGCGGCGGGCGCCGCGGTCGGCTGGGCGACGGCATCAAGGGCGGGCGTGGCCGGGCTGGGAGTCAATTCAGCCGCCTGAACAGGCTTGATTCCAGAGGATTGCGGCAACACCGAAACCGTTTCCGGCAAGGGGATGGTGAAGCCGGCATCGCTGCCGGCGACAGTCGCGGTTTCGGTCAGGGACGGCGCGGCCTTCATTCGTGAGGTCGAGGTGCAGCCGCTGATGCCGGCAGCCGCCACGATCACGCCGATGGCGATAAGGGTTTGTTTTGCTGGCAAGCCGCGTTCGGTGTCCGGTTTGTCGGGTGTTAAGTTTTCCTTACACCAGCGATTCCTGGGTAGCAATCGGGGCCATCTGGTGGTTTTCGGGTGGCGGGATGCAGGCCGTGATGCCATATCGTTCCTGATATGTACCTGCGGGAATCCCGGATTTTGCCGCTTTGCGGAAAGGAGCTCAGCATGCAAACGACATCTTCGATCACGGCCGGCCACGCAGTGTTAGAAACAGTGATCGGTTTCATGGGCATCGCTTGGAGCGAAAAGGGCCTGATCCGTCTCTGCCTGCCGGAACGCAGCCGCGAAGCGGTGGAGCGGCGGTTGATGCGCCATGCCGGCATTTCCGCCTCCACGGCCCAGCCGTCATGGGTGGTCGAACTGATCGCCTCGATCAAGGCTTACGCTGCTGGCGAGGACGTCGATTTCACCGGCTTTCCCGTCGATCTCGATGGCATCGACGATTTCCGCCTCGCCATCTACAACGCGGCACGAAAGCTCAGCTATGGCGAAACCACCACCTATGGCGAACTCGCCAAGCGTGCCGGCCATGCCGGCCTGCCGCGCGAAACAGGGGCGGCCCTTGGCGCCAATCCGGTGCCCCTGGTCATCCCGTGCCACCGCATTCTTGCCGCCGGTGGCAAGATCGGCGGCTTCTCGGCGCCCGGCGGCTCCGTCACCAAGGAAAAGATGCTGGCCATGGAAGGCGTGCATGTCGGCCCGCCGCCGCCGGCGCAGGTGTCTTTCGGGTTTTGAGAGCAGTAAGCCGCTCCCCGGGGGGCTAATGGCGCCGGATGAATCGATGCCTGAAATGCTCATTGTCCGGCCGCTTGCAGTTGTACACCGGGCAGGACTTGGTGTCGGCGCTCGGCACATAGGCGCGCGTCCGCACCTCGCCCATGGTGCAGAACTGCTGGCTCTGCACATAGCGGTCATAGAGCGGCAGCCCCGGCACCCGCTTCGACTGATAGCGAAGGATAACCGCACCTTGGCGCGCGATCGTCGACTGGACCTTGCCGCAGCTCAAACGTGTCGGGTCGTAGCGCGAGATCGCCTGCGCCTGGGCGGCCACCAGCGTGAGGCAGGTGCCAAGCACGATGGTTTTCATGGTCCTCTCCCCTCGATCCGCCGCCCGGGACGGCACGATCTTGCGCCACGGTTTCACCAGATTGGGGCGGCCGTTGGGCGACCCCAGATCACGACGTTTTCACGCAGTCTTGTTTTTTGTGCGAAAGCAGCCTATATCAGCCCCATTGATATTTCGGCCGATCGATCCGGGCCTCGCGATCTTCGCGTTTGCTGACGTCTATCTCCAAAATCTCGATGCACACCGGCTGGACTTCGGTCCGGTCATACCAAAGCAAATGTGAAGGACTATTTTTATGGCAACTGGAACGGTCAAGTGGTTCAACGCCACCAAGGGTTTCGGCTTCATCCAGCCTGACAGCGGCGGCGCGGACGTTTTCGTCCACATCTCGGCTGTCGAGCGCGCTGGACTGTCGACCCTGGTCGAAGGCCAGAAGATCAACTTCGAGATCGAGCAGGACCGCCGCACTGGCAAGTCGTCCGCTGGTTCTCTGAGCAAGGCAGCCTGATTTTGAAAATGGCGCGCGCCGGACGAGAGTTCGGGGCGCGCGGCAAGTCACGGATGTACTGACGGTCGCGCGAGAAGCGCGCCGGAGCGGAAAGACCCGACAAGCTGGAACAGCAGATAGCTGCCAGCCCGGACCGGATGCTCCCAATCAGGCTACCGAAATGGGAAGGCGGGATTTATCCCGCCTTTTTATTTGTCTGGGGCTCAGAGCTGTGTTGCCGCTTTCGCCAATGGCCTGCCTTGCCTACCCCACCCACTCGATCGGCACATGCCGCAGGTCCGCCTCCACGCGGCCGAGCCAGGCGACCACCGACGGATAGGCGTCGAGCTGGAAGCCGCCCTGCTCCGCCGTGTGGGTATAGGCATAGAGCGCGATGTCGGCGATGCTGAATGTGCGGCCGGCGAAGAAGTCGTTGTTTTCGAGATATGTGTTCATGACGCCGAGCGCCTTGTTGCCGCGCTCCAGCGTCGCCGCCAGCCGCTCCGGCGTGGCATCCGCGGCCCGCTCCGGAAAGGTCAGCAGCGCCTTGCGCACGGCGATATAGGGCTCGTGGCTGTATTGTTCGAAGAACAGCCACTGATAAGCGAGCCCGCGCTCATATTTGTCCGCGGGCAGCAAGCGTGTGCCTTCGGCGAGATAGAGCAGGATGGCGTTGGATTCTGCCAGCCGCCGGCCGTCGTCCAGTTCCAGCAATGGCACCATGGCGTTCGGGTTCTTGGCGACGAAAGCGGCCTTGCGCGTATCGCCGGTATGCGAACTCACCTCGACAGTGGTGAAGGCAAGGCCAAGCTTGGCCATCAGCAAACGCGGCTTGTAGCAATTGCCGCTATCGATCATGCTGTAAAGTATCATCATGGTTCCCCGGAGCGCTGCTTCTGCGAGCCGATTATCGCAGCGGCACCATCCTCAACCAATGATTTGTTTTGGCGCGACCATCAACGCCGCTTATGCAATGGTACGACCTTGTTGTCGAAGCCCAGCAGCGCATCGACGGCAAGCGGCTCTTCGTTGAAGATGGTGCCGGCCAGCGCCGGACGCCCGAGCAGAAAGCCCTGCAGCAAATCGACCCCGCCTTCGAGCGCGACCCGCAAATGGGTGGGCTGCTCGATGCCCTCGACCAGCACCTTGGCACCGCGATCGTGGAGGCTGGACACCAGCGGGCGGAAGAAGCGTTCGGCGGCGGCGTGGCGGCAGAATTCCGCGAACCAGCCGCCATCGATCTTGACGATGTCGGGCTGAAGCAGGCTCACCCGCTCCACGGTCGAATGGCCGGTGCCGAAATCGTCAATGGCGATGCGGATGCCGTCGCGCCGCATTTCACGCACCAGCCGGGCCAGCAGCGCATCGTCCGCCGCCTGCTCGGTGATTTCACACACCAGCATGGCTGGCGCCAGGCCGAGTTCGTCGAGGTGCCGGCTCATCAGCCGGATCTCGGCCAGCGCCCGTCCAGCATGGTCGTTGACCAGAGGATTGTAGTTGAAGAACAGGTCGAGCCCGTCGACCCCGATATTATGGAAATTTCTCAGATGCAGCACCCGGCACATTGTTTCGACGTACAGCCGCTCCGGAGCCGCGATGCTGTCGAAGAACATCCGAGGCGACACTGGCCGGCCGGCACGGTGCGGTTCGATCAGGCCCTCTACGGCCACCGGATGCAAGCTGCCGCCGCGCGGGGCGTAGATCGGCTGGTAGGCGCTGCGCAGGCGGAAGTCGCCATGGATCCCACATTCGATGCCGATCTCGTCGATGAAGATCGCATCGCCAACGGTGCGCCGCCGCTCGCGGCTCATGGCGCCACCTTGCGCCCGAAGGCTTTTGCGCGCCGCCCGGTTCGCGGCGCGACGGCGGCGGCAGCGGACGCATGGCTCGAGGGAGGAGCCGGCTCGGGACTGCCCTGGCCGAAAACGCGGAAACTCGTCGGCGCCAGTTCTGGGCGGGCCAGCACATAGCCTTGGACCATCGAGGCGCCGGATCGTTCGGCCAGCTCCAGTTGCCAGCCTTCCTCGATGCCTTCGAACACGGTGCGGATGCCCTGGTCCTCGAAGCTCCTCACCATGGATGTCAGCAGCGCGAAACCGGCGCCCGATTCCATCAGTTGCGTGATCCAGTGAGCATCGAACTTGACGATGTCGGGGCGCAATTCCTTGACGCGGGTGATGTCGGAATCGTCGGCGCCATAGTCGTCGACGGCGATCCGGAAGCCGTTGGCCCTGAGCGCGGCGACGAAGCCGTGCAGGGTCTCCTGCGATGCCGATCTCTGCTCCGTCACCTCGCAAACGACGCGGCCCGGATCGATGCCGGCTTCGTGCAGCACCAGCCGCATGTCACGCAAGGCACTGTCGGCGACAGCGCGCTCGGTGAAAACCGACGGGTCGAAATTGATGAAGATCGACGCCTCTTGCGGCAGGCAGACGCCGGCATTGAGCAGATGCAGCGTCCTGGTCAGCGCCTCGACATGCAGACGGTCGACCGCCGGACAGGTCGAAAAAAAGCTCATCGGCGATTGCGGCTCTCCGTCGCGAAACGGGCGGATCAGCCCTTCGAAGGCGGCAACCGAAAGCTTGCCCTCATTAAAGGCAAATATCGGCTGAAAAGCGCTTTGCAGCGTATAAATACCCCAGACACCGCTTGAGGTGCCGTCATCATGACGGACGATATGGGCAAGTCCGATGCTGCGTGACAAAGGTTCCTCGCTCCGCGACCTGGCGGAATTGAACCGCGATCCTGCCATGCAAGCCTCTACCGCCCGTTAATGAACTTTCCTCTGCCGATCACGCCTGATTGACCGCGCCGTCCCCACTTGGCCCAGCCGACAAGGCTTGCGCTGACGGGAATGTTGCGACATGAGAAGCGCCGCGGCCGCTCCTGGCCGCGCCGATCCTTTGGAGAGACAAAAGGTCATGGCCTTTCTTGCCGACACCCTTTCCCGCGTTAAGCCTTCCGCCACCATCGCGGTGACGCAGAAAGCGCGCGAGCTGAAAAATGCCGGGCGGGACATCATTGGCCTTGGCGCCGGCGAGCCCGATTTCGACACGCCCGACAACATCAAGAATGCGGCGATCGAGGCCATTCGCCGTGGCGAGACCAAGTACCCGCCGGTTTCGGGCATCGTGCCGCTGCGCGAGGCGATCGCGAAAAAGTTCAAGCGCGAGAACAATCTCGACTACAAGCCCGAGCAGACCATCGTCGGCACCGGCGGCAAGCAGATCCTGTTCAACGCCTTCATGGCGACGCTGAACCCCGGCGACGAGGTCATCATCCCCCGCCCCTACTGGGTCAGCTATCCCGAAATGGTGGCGATCTGCGGCGGCACGTCGGTCTTTGCCGACACCTCGATCGACAATGGCTTCAAGCTGACGCCGGCAGTGCTGGAGAAGGCAATCACGCCAAAGACCAAATGGCTGCTGATGAACTCGCCGTCGAACCCGTCGGGCGCGGCCTATACCAAGGCCGAACTGCGGGCGCTCGCCGACGTGCTGTTGAAGCACCCGCAGGTCTGGACGCTGACCGACGACATGTACGAACACCTGACCTATGGCGACTTCGTTTTCAAGACCATCGCCGAGGTCGAGCCGAAGCTCTACGAGCGCACGCTGACCATGAATGGCGTCTCGAAAGCCTATGCCATGACCGGCTGGCGCATCGGCTACGCCGCCGGTCCCGTCCAGCTGATCAAGGCGATGGACATGATTCAGGGCCAGCAGACCTCCGGCGCCTGCACCATTGCGCAATGGGCTTCGGTCGAGGCGTTGAATGGCCCGCAGGATTTCATCGCCAAGAACAAGGCGATCTTTCAAGGCAGGCGGGACCTCGTCGTCTCGATGCTCAACCAGGCGCGTGGCATCACCTGCCCGTCGCCGGAAGGCGCCTTCTATGTCTATCCGTCGTGCGCCCAGCTGATCGGGAAGAAAACCAGGGCCGGCAAGGTGATCGACACCGACGAGGCCTTCTGTTCGGAACTGCTCGAGGCCGAGGGCGTCGCGGTGGTGTTCGGCTCGGCCTTCGGCCTTGGCCCCAACTTCCGCATCTCCTACGCCACCTCGGATGCACTGCTGGAGGAAGCCTGCACGCGCATCCAGCGCTTCACGGCATCGCTGACCTGATCGAGTAGATCCGAAACAACCCGGCGTCACCGCTGTCGGGCGTTTCCGCCGGGTTTTGTGGATACGGCACTCAGCCGCTATATTGGGCCGCAGTCACTTCTTCCAGCCAGTCGGCATGGACGCCGTCGAGCGCCTCCTGCATAGCGATGTGCGTCATTGCCGATTTCGGCGCCGCGCCATGCCAATGCTTCTCGCCGGGCGCGAAGGAGATGACGTCACCGGCCCTTATTTCCTGGATTGGCCCGTCCCATGTCTGTACCAGGCCGGCGCCCGCGGTGACATAAAGCGTCTGGCCAAGCGGATGCGTGTGCCAGTGGGTGCGCGCGCCGGGCTCGAAACTGACCAGCGTGGCCCGGAGCCGCGCCGGCGGCTCCTTCTCGATGATTGGCGTCTGCAGAACCCGGCCGGTGAAGTATTTTTCCGGCGCTATAACGGTCGGCACACTGCCGCAAGCAATGATCTTCATCGTCTGTCCCTAAGGCTGTTGGGAGTTGGCGAGACGCCGACCCTTGAAGTCAACACATTCTCGACCCGGATTGGCCCGGACGCAACCAGCCGTGTGTCAGCCCGCTCCGACAAAGCCTGATTTTTGATCATGAACCTTGCCCGCATGGGACGCTCGCGCATCTTGGCGGGCGCTGGGGCGAACCGCTCGCGCTCGGCGCCCGAGACGACCGCCGGTGCCTGCTTCTATTTTTCTTGCCCTGCCGGCAAACAAGTGGGACGATAATCGCGGGCAGGTCGACACAGACCGCCCGCGACGGTCGAACAGGCCGGCCGCCGCTCAGGACCGATTGACCCTGGCCTGAACCATGAACGCCAGTCGGTCCCCAGGAAACGCCTGAGTGGAGGTCAGTCATGGGTACTCGCGCCGGAGGACGACGCACGGGACCGAAATGCATTGCCATAGTCGGTCCCTTCGCAAGCGGTAAGACGACACTTCTGGAAGCCATATTGGCGCGTACCGGGGCCATCCCCCGCCAGAACCCAGTTTCCTCTGGCAACACCGTTTCAGATCATTCGCCCGAGGCCCGCGCCCACGCCATGAGCGTCGAGGCGTCGATCGCCACCACCGAGTTCATGGGCGAGCAGTTCACCTTCATCGACTGCCCCGGATCGATCGAATTCTCCTTCGAGGCCGAACCGGTGCTCGCCGCCTGCGACGTCGCGGTGGTCGTGGCCGAGGCCGACGAAAAGAAGATCCCCGCCTTGCAGCTTATCATGCGCAAGCTCGACGATCTCGGCGTGCCGCGCATCCTGTTCCTCAACAAGGTCGACAAGGCGATCGCGGGCGTGCGCGATACGCTGAAGATGCTTCAGCCGACAAGCGCGGCGCCGCTGCTTCTGCGCCAGATTCCGCTGCGCAAGGACGGCGTCGTCATCGGCTCGATCGATCTGGCGCTGGAGCGCGCCTACATCTACCGCGAATATGCCGAGAGCGAGGTGGCCGAGATACCGGGTGACGACAAGGCGCGCGAACTGCAGGCGCGCTTCTCCATGCTGGAGACGCTGGCCGATCATGACGATGAGTTGATGGAGCAACTCCTGGAAGAGATAGAGCCGCCGAAGGACGCGATCTTCGACGACCTCGCCGCCGATCTGCGCGAAGGCGCGGTGACGCCGGTGCTGATCGGCACCGCCGAGAAAGGCAATGGCGTGCTGCGCCTCTTGAAGACGATCCGCCACGATGCGCCCGACATCGAGGCGACCCGCAAGCGGCTCGGCGCCCCGGACGGCAATGCGACGGTGGTCCAGGTGATGAAGACCATCCACACGCCACATGGCGGCAAGCTGTCGGTGTCGCGCATCCTGTCCGGCCAGGTCACCGACGGCTCGGAACTGTGGCTGCCCGGCGGCGACACCGCCAAGGTTTCCGGAATCTACAGGATGCTGGGCAAGGATCAGGTCAAGCTGACCGCCGCCAGGACCGGCGACACCGTGGCGCTCGGCAAACTGGACGCGGTCAAGACTGGCCAGACGCTCACCTCGGCCAAAGGCGGAGCCAAACAGCTCTTCGATGTCGAGCCGCCGCAGCCGGTCTTCGCCTTCGCGCTGCGCCCCAGGGAGCGCAAGGACGAGGTCAAGATGTCGGCCGCCATCCAGCGCCTGGCCGAGGAGGATCCCTCGCTCAGCCTGCGCCACAACCAGGATTCGGCCGAGACCGTGCTGTCAGGGCATGGCGAGATGCATCTGCGCGTCGTGCGCGAGCGGCTGGAGGGCAAGAACCAGATACCGGTGGAAGGCCATGCGCCGGCGGTGCCCTATCGCGAGACGATCCGAAAGCCGGTGCAGCAGCGCGGCCGCCACAAGAAGCAGTCGGGCGGCCACGGCCAGTTCGGCGATGTAGTGATCGAGATCAAGCCGCTGCCGCGCGGCTCCGGCTTCCAGTTCACCGACACCATCACGGGCGGCGTCGTGCCCAAGACCTACATCCAGTCGGTCGAGACAGGCATACGCGATTACCTCAAGTCCGGCCCGCTCGGCTTCCCCGTGGTCGACGTCGCGGTCAACCTGTCGGACGGCTCGTACCATGCGGTCGATTCCTCCGACATGGCCTTCCAGATGGCGGCCAAGCTCGCCATGAAGGAAGGCATGGCCGCCTGCTCGCCGGTGCTTCTGGAACCGGTGATGAAGGTCGAGATCGTCACGCCGTCGGACGCGACGTCGAAGATCATCGCGCTGATCCCGCAGCGGCGCGGCCAGATCCTCGGCTATGACGCGCGGCCCGACTGGCCGGGATGGGATGTCGTCGAGGCGACCATGCCGCAGGCCGAGATCGGCGATCTGATCATCGAGCTGCGCTCGGCCACCTCAGGCGTTGCCAGCTACCGCGCCGTTTTCGATCACATGGCCGAGCTGACTGGCCGTCCCGCCGACGAAGCAATGAACGCCAACGGCAAGGCTGCCTGATTTCGTCCGGCGCCCGATCGAACGATCGGGGGGCAAAAACCAAAAACGACGCCCGGGGGGCCGGACGTCGTTTTGTTTTGCGGACCGTTTTCTCGGGAGGAAAAACGGCAGGTCCGCCGCATGTCAAGGTCGCCGCGCTTCGGCGGAAAAGGTTCGGACGCGGTAGCCGCCTGAGCCCGGGCCGTACGAGTGATGCCCCCATCTCCCGTCCGAACCACACCGCGTCCTATCATCCACTTAGCAGATGGAGGGTGTCCTTGTCATGTTACCAGAGGTTACATGACACTGTTACGCGGCAATTCTGGTGAATTTTTCAGCCATCCCAGTGGCATGCAGGCAACAAAAAAGCCGGATCAATGAAGATCCGGCTGAGTTTGATTGGAAGTGCCTGTTAAGGCTAACCTCCAGAGGGGAACACTCGAGGACGCTAATGGGAGGAGAACGCGTCCAGGAGATGATCTAAATATGTGCTCTTCATGCCCAAGAAACAAGCATCTATTTTGCAACACACACATGCAAAAAGGCACAGGCTGTGGTCCAACCCGTTCCGGAAGCCAATAGGACCAGCAGAATCGTGAAAATGAGCCGCGCTTTCGGGTCATTGTCGTCTCGAAAACGCCAATCCCGACCGATTTTGCTCCCGAACGTCCAAAAACACTGATGATGTTGAATGAGGCAGCGGCGGTTCAATTCCAAGGCATTCAAGCGAGGATCGACCATTGCGCAGGTTTTCGGCGATCGCCGGCAGCGGCATTTTCCTGATTGCGGCTCCCGGCGTTGTCGCCGGGCTGATTCCCTGGCTGCTCAGCGATCGCTGGGGCCTGCCATGGTCGCCCCTGCCCTTGTTTGCTCTCACGGGCGGCGTGCTCGTCATTGCCGCGGCCGCAGTGTTGCTGCATGCCTTCGCCCGCTTCGCGCTGGAGGGGCTGGGCACACCCGCCCCCGTCGCGCCGACCGAAAGGCTGGTGATCGGCGGCATCTACCGCCATGTCCGCAACCCCATGTATGTTGCCGTGCTGTCGATCATTCTGGGCCAGGCGCTGCTGTTCTCAAGCTGGTCGATCGCTGCCTACGCGGCAATCGCGGCGGCTGCCATGGTGACCTTCGTCAAGCTCTACGAGGAGCCGACGCTCGCCGACCGCTATGGCGCCGAATACGAGGCCTACCGCCGCAACGTACCGGGCTGGCTGCCGCGGATGACAGCTTGGAAGGGATAGGCTCGCGGACCCGACTTGGATCAGAACGACCAGCTTCTGGCCTTGGCGATGATGAAGTCGCGAAACACGTGCAGCTTGGCCTGGTTCTTCATCGCGTCAGGATAGGCGAAATAGGTGTCGAAGGACGGCACTTCGGTCTCCGGCAGCAGCTGCACCAGGCCGGAATCCTTGCTGATCACATAGTCCGGCAGCATGGCGATGCCGGCGCCGCCCTGCACGGCGCGCTTGATAGATAGGATGTCGTTGATCTGCAGCGACGGCACGCGCTGGCCGCTCTCGAAATCGCCGACCGTCTCCAGCCAGTTCAACTCCGACAGATGCGACGGCACGGGCAGGCCGAAGGTGACGATGCGATGGGTTCTCAGCTCCGCGACCGAACTCGGCTTGCCGTGCTTGGCGACATAAGAGGGGGCTGCGTAGAGGTGGAAATGCACGGTGAACAGGCGGCGCTGGATCAGGTCCGGCTGTTGCGGCTGGCGCAGCCGGATGGCGCAATCGGCCTGGCGCATGGTGAGGTCGAGTTCCTCGTTGGCGAGGATCAGCTGCAAGCTGATTTCGGGATAGAGTTCGATGAACTCCTGCACCCGCTCGGTCAACCAGCCGGCGCCGAGGCCAACGGTCGTCGTTACCCTGAGCACGCCGGACGGCCGGTCCTTGGTCTCGGTCAGCCGCGACTTGATGGTCTCGAGCTTCATCAGCACGTCATGCGCCGTGCGGAACAGCATCTCGCCCTGTTCGGTCAGCACCAGGCCGCGTGCATGACGGTTGAACAGCGGCACGCCGACATCGTGTTCCAGCGCGCTGACCTGCCTCGAGATCGCCGATTGCGACAGATGCAGCGTCTCGGCCGCATGCGTGAACGACCCCGCTTCCGCCGCAGCGTGAAACACGCGTAGCTTGTCCCAGTCCAACGCCATGATTTCCCCTCGTTCCGGTTGGCGTCTGAATGAAAAATCAGGCTTTTACACGGCGTTTCCAAGCCGTTTTTTACAGTCTGCGGCGGCCCTATTCCGCCGCTTCGCGATGGACTTCGATGCTGGCCAGATACTTTTCCGCTTCGAGCGCGGCCATGCAGCCCAGCCCCGCCGCAGTCACGGCCTGCCGATAGATATCGTCGGTCACGTCGCCGGCGGCGAACACGCCGGGCACGTCGGTGCGCGTCGAATCCGGCGCTGTCCACAGATAGCCGTTCGGCTTCTGCTTCAGCTTGCCGGCGAACAGCTCGACCGCGGGCGCATGGCCAATGGCCACGAAGACGCCGTCGATCTTGAGGTGGCTCTCGGCGCCGGTCACGGCATGCCTGAGCTTCAGCCCTTCGACCGAAGGCGGCAGCGGTGCCTTGCCGGGGCGGCCGGTGATCTCATCGACGATCGTGTCCCAGACGACGCGGACATTGTCCTTCTTCAACAACCGTTCGCGCAGGATGCGTTCGGCACGGAAGTCCGAGCGTCTGTGGATGACGGTGACGCTCTTGGCGAGGTTGGACAGATAGAGCGCCTCCTCCACCGCCGAATTGCCACCGCCGACCACAGCGACATCCTTGCCGCGATAGAAGAAGCCGTCGCAGGTGGCGCAGGCGGAAACGCCGAAGCCCATAAAGTCCTGCTCGGTCGGGATGCCCAGCCATTTGGCTTGCGCGCCGGTAGCGATGATCAGCGCATCGGCCGTGTAGGTCGTGCCGGAATCGCCCATGGCGCGGAACGGTCGCACGTTGAGGTCAACCTCGGTGATGATGTCGTTGATGATGTCGGTGCCGACATGCTCGGCCTGCTTGAGCATCTGCTCCATCAGCCACGGCCCCTGGATCGGATCGGCGAAACCGGGGTAGTTCTCGACATCGGTGGTGATCATCAATTGGCCGCCCTGTTGCAGACCGGCGACCAGCATCGGCTTCAGCATGGCGCGCGCGGCATAGACCGCCGCCGTGTAGCCGGCCGGACCGGAACCGATGATGAGGACGGGCGCGTGCTTGGTGGTCATTTGGAGCCTCTGCGGGGCGGACAGCGAGTGTGCCTTGGAAAAAAGACGTGGAATATCGCGCTTAATGTAAGGGCTGCCAACCACGCCAGCAAGACGAACGGACCGTCGTCCCCGGAAAGCTTCGGCCCATAAGGATATTCGCGCGATGGCCGCTTTCGTTACCTGTCCACAATCGCGTCGACGAGGGCTGGCTTCGACGCAAAAGTCGTTTAATTACAAAATAGCGAAAGATTCTTGCGCCCACTGATCATCGAGAACCCTGATGCCCCTCAAGGCCGATCTTGACGCCATCGACTGGAAGATCCTGCGCGAGCTTCAGTCGGACGGGCGCATGACCAATGTCGAGCTCTCTAACCGCGTCGGCATTTCGGCACCGCCCTGCCTGCGCCGGGTCAAGCGGCTGGAGGAAGCCGGCATCATTCGCGGCTACCGCGCGCTGCTCAACGCCCCGGCGCTGGGCCTCGATGTCGTTGCCTTCTGCCTGGTCGGACTGCATCACCAGGCTGATGCCGAACTGCGCATCTTCGCCGAGCGTACGCGCGGCTGGCCGATCGTGCGCGATGCCTGGATGGTGTCGGGCGAATCCGACTTTCTGCTGCATTGCGTGGCGAGCGACCTCGGCGCCTTCCAGACCTTCGTCATCGAGGAGCTGACCTCGACGCCGAACGTCGACACGGTGCGCACCGCGCTCACCATCCGCCGCGTCAAGGATGAGGGCCTGGTATCGTTCGAGCGATCCTGAGCCAGGCGAAAACCTGCGCGATGGGCAGATTCCCGACATTCGCCCCACCGGTGCCGCGTTGGTATTCGAAAGACGCTGATGTACAAGGCTGGACGGCTCTGCCGGATTCGCCGCTCAACTGACGCTTCATTGGTTTTTCAAGCAATTCCAGCAAAAATGTGTAACGGTTTTTCCGTCCGGAATTGCTTGAGAACAGATGCCGCCAGCAGCGTATATTCCGGGAAGAATCCGCCATGGGAAGGGGACCATGACCCGTTTTGCAAGCCCGGTCTCGGCGCTGATCATCTGCGTGAACGAGGCCGATATGATCGGCCCGTGCCTGGAAAGCATCGATTTCTGTGCCGAGATCATCATCGTCGATTCCGGCTCGACGGATGGCACCGTCGAATGCGTTGAAAGCTACATCGCCAAGGGCTATCCGATAACGCTGCTGCACAATGACTGGCCGGGCTTCCCCCGCCAGCGGCAATTCGCGCTCGACCACGCCAACCAGCCCTGGTGCCTTTCGATCGACCCGGACGAGCGCGTCGACGACCGGTTGCGGCAGTCGATCGTGGCTATCGCCGGGGCGGCCGGCGGCAAGGCCAGCGGATGGTACATGCGCCGCCGCGACTGGCTGAAGGGCTACGGTTACGCCCATCGCTGGGTGCTGCACAACAGGCTGCTCAGGCTTTTCCGTAGGGAAGGCGCCAGCATGGATCTAACGGCGCGGGTGCATGAATCCATTCACGTGCCGGGCGAGACCGACACGATCGAAGAGGGTCTCTTGCTGCATCGCCGTGAAATATCGGTCGAGGAGGATCTTGCCCGGGCCAACACCTATTCCAGCCTCAAGGCGGTGACGCTGGTCGAGAGAGGCAAGAAGCCCGGCCTGGTGCGGCTGGTGCTGTCGCCGTTCGGCAACTTCCTCAAATTCTACCTGGCCAAGCGCTACTTCCTGTGCGGCCGGCACGGCTTCGTCTACTCGATGTCGGTGATGATCTATTCCTTCGCCACCGAAGCCAAGCTCTACGAAGCCTTGCAGCAAAACGACAAGGCGTAGGCCCTACGATCCGAGCGCGTCGATGGCGGCAAGCAGCCCGCCGAGATCGTGGTCGTCATGCAAGCGCCTGATGGCGAAACCAGGCTGAAGCGCCGCCTCACCGTCGACCAGCCAGCCCTGTGCCAGCCCTGCGCGTTGGGCCGCCTGCATGTCGGCCAGCTTGTCGCCCACCATCAGCGAGCGCTGGAGGTCAAGATCAAGGCGCCTGCCCGCCTCGATCAGCATGCCCGGATTGGGCTTGCGCATCGGATGGTCCGTTATGGCGAGCGGCCCGACGCCGGCCTCGTGATAGGCGCAGGCCAGCACCATGTCGACGAACGCGCCCTGCCTGTCCAGCAAATGGAGCACGCGGCCGTTTACCGCGGCAAAGACGCCCCAGTCGAAATAGCCGCGCGCGATGCCGGACTGATTGGTGACAACGACCACCGGAATGCCGATCCGGTTGGCGGCGGCGATCGCCGGCAGCATCCGCGGCCTGAGTTCTATCTCGGCCGGATCGCTGGGATAGTCGGTGTCGACATTGATGGTGCCGTCACGGTCCAGGAACAGCGCCGGCGAGCGCGCGGGGAAAACCCGCCCGCCGACCTGCTCCACCCACAGGCCCGGTTCGGTCAGCGGGTGCGGCTTCCCGATCCTGTCAGCCATTCGACAGGCGCGCTTCGACCACCTCGCACAGATAGTGATAGAGGCACAGATGGCCCTGCTGGATGATCGGCGTCGAGGTCGAGGGGACGTTGAGCAGGATGTGGGTGAGCGGCTTGAGCTTGCCGCCGGTATCGCCGGTCAGGCTGATTACCGTCATGTCCATCATGCGCGCCTGTTCGGCAGCGGCGAGAATGCTCGGCGAATTGCCGCTGGTCGAGATCGCCAAAAGCACGCCGCCCGCGGCACCATGCGCTTCGACCTGGCGCGAAAACACCGTGTCGAAGCCGTAATCATTGCCCCAGGCGGTCAGCATCCCGGCGTTGGCCGGCAGCGCAATCACATTGTAGGCTTTGCGCTCCTTCAGGAAGCGGCCGACCAGTTCGGTTGCGATATGTATGGCGTCGCTGGCCGAGCCGCCATTGCCGCAGACCAGCAAGGCCTTTCCCTGGGAAAGCGCCGCCACGACAGCACTCACCGCGCGATCCATTTCGCCGGTCAGATCTCGCTCGACCGTGGCAGTGATGGCGTCCGCCGAGCGGACCAGATAGTCGTTCAATTCGGACATGAATTCTCTCAGTTGGTGGCGCCGCCGGCGCGCAGTTTGCCGATGGTGCTAGTGGTGCTCTTGCCGGCGACGAGATCGACCAGAACGACACGCCCGCCCGCCTTCCGCACCACATCGGCGCCGACCACGGTGTCGATCGTGTAGTCGGCGCCCTTCACCAGAATGTCGGGAAGCAGCGCCTCGATCAGAGCCAGCGGCGTATCCTCATCGAAGACAATGACGGCATCGACCGAAGCGAGGGCCGCGAGCACGCAGGCGCGATCATGCTGGTCGTTGACCGGGCGGCCCGGTCCCTTCAGCCGTCGCACCGAGGCATCGCTGTTCAGGCCGAGCACCAGCCGGTCGCACTGGCTGCGCGCCGCGTGCAGCAGGCTGACATGGCCGGCATGCAGGATGTCGAAGCAGCCATTGGTGAAGCCGACGCTCAGGCCCTCCGCCTTCCATCCCGCCACCATGCGCGCGGCCGAAGTGGCGTCCAGGATGGCGTCCTTGTGCGCGGTGGGTCCGTGCGAGCGGAACAGTGCGCCGGTGAGTTCCTCGACGCTCAGCCGCGCGGTGCCGCGTTTTCCAACCACGACGCCGCCGGCGGCATTGGCGATGGAGGCAGCGGCGACGGGATCGGCACCGGCGGCAAGCGCAAGTGCGAAGGTCGCGATCACCGTATCGCCGGCGCCCGAGACGTCGAACACCTCGCGCGCCTGGGTGGCGATGTGGCTCGCCTCGTCGGGACCGACCACGCTCATGCCTTTCTCGCTGCGCGTGGCGAGGACGAAATCGAAGCCGTGCGCCACAATCAGTTCCCGAGCCGCCGCAACGATCTCGTCATCGGCGAACACCGCATGGCCGACGGCCTCGCCAAGTTCCTTGCGGTTGGGGGTCACGGCGGTCGCGCCGGCGTAGCGCGCGTAGTCGCGGCCCTTCGGGTCGACCAGCACCGGCTTGCCCGCCTCGCGGCAGATGGCAATCAGTTCGGCGGCGACGCCGTCCAGCAATATGCCCTTGCCGTAATCGGACAGGATGACGATGTCGACATGTTGCAATGCATCCCGGAAACGGCGGATCAGCTCCGCCCGTTCCGCCTCGCCGAGCGGCTTGATCTCTTCCTCGTCGAAACGCAGCACCTGTTGGTTGAGCGCGCTGAAGCGGCTCTTCGACGAGGTCATGCGGCCGCGCTGCTGTGAAAGGCCCACTGTCTCGGCGCCAAGCTCGCCCAGCATCCGTACCAGACTGTCGCCGGCGGGATCAGTGCCGATCACCGAGACCGGAATGGCGCGCGCGCCAAGCGAGACGATGTTGGCCACGACGTTGCCGGCGCCGCCCATCGCCGCGCTTTCGCCACGCCCATGCAGCACCGGGATCGGCGCTTCCGGCGAGATCCGCTCGATGACGCCATTGACGAAGCGGTCGAGGATGATGTCGCCGACCACCAGCACGGCGACGTCGCCGAAGCGCGCAATGGCGCGGTGCAGGGGCTCGGGTGAAGGCGGATTGTGCTTGATCATGTCATCTGCCACGCGCGGGAAACGCCGATCTCAGATAGGTCGAAACACCAGATTTGCGAGGCCGGCCGGTCATGCCTGCCGATATACCGCAATTGGGCACAGCGCAACGCCGGGCGGAGGCAAACCGGACAGGTCAGGCCTTCTGCAAGGCGACGTGGACGCCCAGCCCGACCAGCACCGCGCCGCCTGCCCTCTGCATCAGCCGCTGCGCACGGCTCGAACGCCGCAGCCGGCCGATCACCAGGCCGGCCAGGAACACGCACACGACATCGGCCGATGAGAACATCAGGTTGACGACGGTGCCCAGCACCACGAATTGCACCCAGACCGGGAACCCCGCCGAGGCATCGATGAACTGCGGCAGGAAGGCCATGAAGAAGATCGCGGTCTTGGGATTGAGCACCTCGACGGTGATGCTCTCGAAGAACGCGCGCCGCGCCGACTTCCGCTCGATCGCGGGCAGCGCCACGTCGCCCTCCACGCGCTTGCGAAACAGCGAGATGCCCAACCAGATCAGGTACAGCGCGCCCACCAGCTTGACGGCCATATAGAGCGGCGGCACGGCGTGGAACAGCACCGACAGGCCAGCGGCGGCGGCAAAGACATGGACATAGCCGCCCAGATGAATACCGAGTGCCGCCGTCAGCCCCGACCAGCGCCCCCGCGCCATGGTCTGCGCGGCGGCATAAAGCATGGCGGGGCCCGGAATGTAGGCGAAGATCGCCGTGGTGGCGAAAAACGCGATCAGCAGTTCGGTCGGCGGCATTTCTTGTCCCTCATGATCCTGCCCTGCCCGATTGCAGGGCTTTCAGTCAGCCCGTGGGATGGCTTTGGGTTGGCCCGCGCGAACAGTTGCCATGGAAGCCGACATGACTTTTTGTGGAATGACGGACTGAATGCGCCGATACGTGCACCCGGTTCGAATAAGCCGACGATTCCAGAATATCGTGGTTGTACTCGTCGACTATGACCCAAAGCGGGGTAGGGTCAAGGCCGGCGCGGCGGCGTTCAATTTCCGGAACGCCAACTGCGACGCGATCACGGCCCGGCTGGGTGGAGGTGATTGCAAGGATGAAAAGGTTCGTGCCTCCGGCTTTTCCGGGAAGAACGGCAACGAAGGCGCCAGGCCTAGCCTTGCGGCCTTCGGTCTCGCCGTCTCCATGTCGGAGATGCCACAGATATGGATATCGCCAGACGTCCGCTGCCACCGGTTTAATCACGGTCCAATTCCGCGGCGTACTCCTCCAGCATCTCGACATGTTGCAGCGGTGCGTTCTCGGCCGCGTAGACGCGACGGCTATCGTTGCCGAAGCGCGCTTCGTAGGCCTCGATGCTCATCAGGACGTATCTCGGCCTGTTGTGGCGAGTGATGGAGACCGGCTGCTGGCTGGCAGCCGCGAGCACATCGCCGAGATTCTGTTTCAGATCAGTGGATGGATAGTGTTTCATTGGAAACTCCGTTTGCCCACAATAGACAAAATGGACAAAACAGACAGGCCTGAGCAGGCGAGCCCCGAGCGGCCACCTGCTTTGTCGACAGCCCGGCCAGCCTCCCTTATAAGGACCGGAATCGCACGCAACCAGAGGCCTTCATGATCATCGTCACGGGCGGCGCCGGCATGATCGGCTCCAACATCGTCGCCGCGCTCAATGCGGAAGGCCATGACGACATATTGGTCGTCGACGACCTCACCGACGGCCACAAGATCGCCAACCTGGCCGATTTGACGATAGCCGACTATCTCGACAAAAATGATTTCCTGGCCCGCATGGAGGCCGGGTCTCTTGGCCGTGTCGAGGCCGTCTTCCATCAGGGGGCCTGCTCGACCACCACCGAGTGGAACGGCAAGTTCATGATGGAGGTGAATTACGCCTATTCGAAACGGCTGCTGCATGCCTGCCAGGCACTGCGCGTGCCCTTCCTCTACGCCTCCTCCGCTTCGGTCTATGGCGGCGGATCCGAGTTTCGCGAGGAGCCGGCGCTGGAGCGGCCGCTCAACGTCTACGCCTATTCCAAGAAGCTCTTCGACGACTATGTCAGGCGCACGGTCTTCGACAGCGATCATTCGCAGGTCGCCGGCTTGCGCTACTTCAATGTCTATGGCCCGCGCGAGGCGCATAAGGGCTCCATGGCCTCGGTCGCCTTCCATCTGTTCAACCAGGTCCAGCGCGGTGAAAACCCGAAGCTATTCGGCGCCTATGACGGCTTTGGTCCCGGCGAACAGAGCCGCGACTTCATCCATGTCGGCGATGTCGCCGACGTCAATCTGTGGCTGTGGAAGCGCGGCGCCAGCGGCATCTTCAACTGTGGCACCGGTCGCGCCCAGCCGTTCCGCGCGATCGCCGAAACGGTCATCGACACGCTGGGCAAGGGCGAGATCGAGTTCATCCCCTTCCCCGACCACCTCAAGGGCAGCTACCAGAGTTTTACCCAGGCTGATATGTCCCGCTTGCGCGCGGCCGGCTATAACGGGCAATTCCGCACTGTAGAAACCGGCGTCAGAGACTATGTCGAATGGCTGAAAGCCCAACGATCCTCGTGATCGGCCCACGCTGGGTGGGCGATATGGTGATGGCGCAGTGCCTGTTCTCGGCGCTGAAGGAACTCCATCCCGATGCCGCGATCGATGTGCTGGCGCCCGCCTGGGCGGCACCTCTGGTCAAGCGCATGCCCGAAATCCGACAGCAGATCGATTTTCCGCTGAAGCCTGGCGCACTCGAATTCAGCCATCGCCGCCGTTTCGGCCGTCTGCTGCGCGGCCGCTACGACATGGCCTATGTCCTGCCGGGCAGCTGGAAGTCGGCGCTGATCCCGTTCTTTGCCCGCATTCCGCGCCGTATCGGCCATCTGCGCGAAATGCGCTACGGCCTCCTGACCGACATCGTGCCGCTGCCCGACGCCATGAAACGACGCACCGCGCAGGCCTATTTCGGCCTCGCCCAGGGTGGCGGTTTCCGCGCACCCCGGCTCACCGTCGACGCGAAAAACCAGGCCGCCCTGCTCGATCGTTTCGGCTTGGCGCCGCGGAAATTCGTAGCCCTGATGCCCGGGGCCGAGTTCGGCCCGGCCAAGCGCTGGCCAAGCGAAAGCTATGCCGGCCTTGCCCGCGAATTCATGGCCAAAGGCCTAGAGGTCGCGCTGTTCGGCTCCAAGAACGATCGCGACGTGACGGCGGAGATCGCAGCCCTTGCCCCCCGCATCGTCGACCTCGCCGGCCAGACGCGGCTGGAGGACGCCATCGACCTGATCGCGGCGGCTAGGCTCGCGGTTTCCAACGATAGCGGGTTGATGCATGTCGCGGCCGCCGTCGGTACACCCATCGTTGCGGTCTATGGCTCGACCTCGCCTGAAAACACGCCGCCGCTGGCCGAGCGTCGCGAACTGGTCTGGCTCGGCCTGTCCTGCTCGCCCTGCCACCGGAAAATCTGTCCGCTCGGTCATCTCAACTGCCTGAGGACATTGGACGTCGGGCAGGTCGCTGCGGCAGCGGACCGCCTGCTGAAAGTGTCGGCCGCGGCATGAAGGTGCTGATCGTCAAGACTTCGTCGATGGGCGATGTCATCCACACTTTTCCGGCACTTCAAGATGCCTGCCGCGCACGGCCCGATATCGCTTTCGACTGGTGCGTGGAGGAGGCGTTTGCCGGCATCCTGACGCTGCATCCGGCGATCGGCACCATCCACACTGTGGCGATAAGGCGCTGGCGAAAGAACCTCTTGGACACAAACACCTGGCGCGAGGCGGCGGCCTTGCGCCGAACCTTGCGCGAATGCCGCTACGACCTCGTCATCGATGCGCAAGGCCTGCTGAAGTCGGCCCTGGTGGCACGCCAGACGCGCGCGCCGATCGCCGGCTTCGACCGGTCGAGCGTGCGCGAGCCCTCGGCGACGCTGTTCTATGATATCACCTTTGCGGTGCCGCGCGACCTGCACGCCATCGAGCGGACACGGCGGCTGTTCGGGCTGGCGCTCGGCTATCGGCCGGACCTTTTGACGCTCGACTCCGGCATCGTGGCGCCGATCAGCATGGTCGACGGCATCGACGGCAGGACCGCGTTCCTGCTGCACGGCACTAGCCGCGAGGACAAGAAATGGCCGCTCGAGGACTGGATCGGAACCGCCCGCTTGCTGGTCGAGCGTGGCATGACGCCGCTCACAACCTGGTCGAACGAACGGGAGAAGGCGGTGGCCGAAGCGATCGCCAAGGCCGTGCCATCCACGGTCGTGGTGCCGAAGTCACCGCTGGCCGACATTGCCGCCATCCTCGGCGGCTCGACCCTGGTCATCGGCGCCGACACCGGGCTGACCCATCTCGCCAGCGCCTTCGACCTGCCGACGGTCGCCGTGTTCCTGGCGACGGAGCCGGGTCTGACCGGACCGCGCGGGCCGTATGCGTCGACGTTGCTGGCCGTGCCCGGGACGCATGTGACGCCGGCTGAGGTGGTTGCGGAAGTGGAGAGGTTGTTGATGCTTCGCCAGACCGGTCCCGGCGGAAATTGATTTATTCAATCAATTCGATCCGAAGGGCGCCGCCGCCACTCCTTGCCCTGCCGGGCATTTCTCCCCCTAAACGGGAAGAAAGAAGCTGGCCCGCAACGCCGGCGATTGGCGAAACCCTCGATGACAGCGTCCTTCTCCCCGTTTACGGCCGTTTACGGGGAGAAGATGCGGCAGCCAGATGAGGGGCCGGCGCGCCATTTGGCAATCGAGCAGAGGCAGAAAAGGCGGCGTGCCCTCGTCTTCGGTATTTAAATGAACTGCACCTGGACGATCTCATACCCCCTGGCGCCGCCCGGCGCATTCACCTCGATGGCGTCGCCGACTTCCTTGCCGATGAGCGCGCGCGCGATGGGCGAGGAGATCGAGATACGGCCTGATTTCACGTCGGCTTCCTGGTCGCCGACGATCTGGTAGGTCTTCTTCTCCTCGGTGTCCTCGTCGACCAGCACCACGGTGGCACCGAACTTGACCTTTTCGCCGCTAAGCTTGGTCACGTCGATCACCTCGGCGCGCGCGATATAATCCTCGAGCTCGTTGACGCGGCCTTCATTGAGGCTCTGCGCCTCTTTGGCGGCATGGTATTCGGCATTTTCGGACAGGTCGCCATGCGAGCGCGCCTCGGAGATCGCCTCGATGATGCGCGGCCGCTCTTCCTGCTGGCGCCAACGCAGTTCTTCCTTCAATGACGCGAACCCCTCGCCTGTCATCGGGACCTTGTTCATAGTGCCTGACCTTTCCTGCCGCCGCCCCCGCATTCGGGGGAAGCCTTGTCGTTGGGGTACAAAAAGAAAACGGTCCGGCAGCCTCGGGCTAACGGAACCGTTTCACCGCAATTTCCCTGAATATAGCAATCTTTGCGGGCTTTTCACGCCCAAAAATCGGTTTTGTGAAAATCATCCCTTCTTTTGTAGCGAGGGCGGCCGTTGGACGGAGCCGAACAAAAACGGCCGCGATCGCTCGCGGCCGCTTTGAGAAATCATGAGGGCCCGATCAGCTCCTCATGAAATGCTCGATCTGCTCGGACAGCATGCCGTATTCGCGCGAACCCTTGCCGGTGCGCTTTTCGATTTCCATCAGCTGCTGCTGGGCGCCGGCCAGGTCGCCGATCTGCAGATGCGCCTCGCCGAGATATTCGCGCACCAGCGTGTAATCGGGATCGATGCGCAGCGCTTCCTCGTAATAGCCGAGGCCGACGGTGACGCGGCCGGAATGGCGGTGCGAGTAGCCGAGATAGTTGAGGATGCGCGGATCCTGCTTGTTGGCGGCGAGGCTGAGCACGGCGATCGCCTCGTCATAGCGGCCGGCCATCGCCAGGTCATGCCCGGCATAGTAAATGCTGTCGTCGTCCAGCATGCCTTCCTGGGGTGCGACGCACTTGTTCTTCTTCTTGTCCCAGACCATGCCTTTCTTGCATTGGGTGGTCGTATTGGTGTCGCCGCCACTGCCCGCCGCAAAAACGGGAACGGCAAGGAACTGCAGAGCGATAAGCGCGCTCGCCGCGTGGATCAGCACTCTTTTATGCATAGAAACCTCCTGAGGGTGTGACAATGCAACACTAACGCCGAGCGGTCCGCGTTTCATCCCCGAAAAGATAACCTGTAGAACATGAGGTGACGGATGCCGCAAATCCGGTATCATCGGGCAAAAGACTGACGGAGAGGGCCCGTGCAGCGACGGCTCGAAAAGGACTGGGATCTCACGATCGGCCCCGATACCGTGCGGCTGTTCATTCTCAAGGCCAAGGCGCTGAGCGCGGCCGTCAACGAGGACTATGCCGACGGCGCCGAACACGAGGTCGAGTTCGACGGCGACACCCATGACAACCACCACCACGACGGCCTCGCCGAGGAAAGCTCGGAAAACCTTACCGAGGAAGAGCTGCGCGAGCTGATCAACGACCTCAATATCGACGAGGCCGCCGAGCTGATCGCGCTGGCCTGGGTGGGCCGCGGCGACTACGACGCCTCGGAATGGGCCGACGCCGTAACCGCGGCACGCGAGCGGGCCAACAAGCGCACCGCAAAATACCTGCTCGGCATGCCGCTACTCGCCGACTGGCTGGAAGAGGGGCTGGAAGCGATCGGCGCGTAACGCGGAGGTAACCGATTGTGATCGGGTCTAAGCGCCTGTCCAGGCAACTTCAGCCGGCCGGCGCCGTTTTGTGGAGAATGGCAAAGCTGAGCTTTTCTCGAGGGTACAGGATTGCATTGGCCTTAGCCGTCACGGCTCTGCTGGTCATGCCGGCCGACGCCAAACATCGTCACAAACACCATGGGCCGCTGAGCCCGCGCGTGGAGCAACCGCTGACACAGCGGGCCGATCAGCCGCTGAAACCGCGAGGCAAGCGGCAGTCGAGAGCGCGAGCCAGGCAGCATCTTGCGCCCAATCCGGCACCGCTGGCAACGCAGGATGCTCGGCCGTCCGCCGATGTTCCGGTGCCCGAGCCACGTCCGGTGGACACTCCGAAGGCGGACACCCCAAAGTCGCAAGATCAAAGCGCTGAAAATCCAAAGAGCGGCGCGGCGCCCAATCTGCCGAAGGACGAAGAGTCCCGTCAGAAAAGCCCGAAACCACCGGAACCACCAGCCGAAACGGACAGCGAGCCGGAGCCGCCTGCCGTGGCGCCGACGCCGACGCCAAAGCCCGCCACCCAGACGCCCGAACCTCAACCACCGGCCGTCGCCCCGCAGCCAACGCCAAAGCCGGCGGAAGCAGGTGGCGAGGAGAAGATGCTGCCCGATCCACGCTCGGCCGATTTTCCCGCCGACAAGATGCCGGCTGAGGAAGTCGCCTGCCGCGAGCGCCTGAACACGCTCGGCGTCGAATTCGAGGAGCGCAAGGCCGAAAGCAACCCCGAAATCGGCTGCTCGATCCCCTACCCCATCGTGCTGAAGTCGCTTGGCAAATCGATCGCGATTGGTCCGGGCACCGAGCTCAACTGCCCGATGGCCGAGGCGGCGGCGCGTTTTGCCGCCGATGTCATCCAGCCGGCGGCAAAAGCCGAATTCGGCGCCGACCTGAAATCGATCGGCCAGGCGTCGGCCTTCGTCTGCCGGCCGCGCAATGGCACGCGCAAACTGTCGGAACATGCTTTCGGCAACGCGCTCGACATTGCCAGCTTTACGCTATCCGACGGCAAGACGATCGAGGTCGGGCCGGCGCCTCCGGAAAAAGACGGCAAATTCCTCGACGCCGTGCGCAAGGCCGCCTGCGGCCCGTTCAAGACCGTGCTCGGCCCGGGCGCCGACGCCGACCACGCGCTGCACTTCCATCTCGACCTTGAGCCCCGGCGGCATGGCGGCACGTTCTGCCAATAAACGCCGTTGACGCAGGATCACCGCCGCAATTCCGCCGCAGGCATGAACGCGGACGCTGAGTTTTCCTTTACCCTTGATCGTTAAAATGCCGGATATCCAGAAGTAGGATTCCGCCAATGGCCGGCAAATTTCGCGCCGTTTTCCTCGCCGCCGCGCACCACCTGAAACCTGCGGCGCTTATGGCCGCCGGTCTTGCATTGGCTGCGGTTTCCGCCTGCAACACCGGCAGCGTGCTGTCGCTGCAGCCTGCCGTCGATGTCGGCTCGCAGACCGCGGCCGTGCCGCAATATCAGGGCATGCAGAAGCTTGTTCCGTCCAATCCCTACATGACGCAGGCCGCCTATCCGCGCATGGACGAGCCGATGTCGCCGGTCGAGCAGATTCCAGCCAGCGAAACCGATTGCCGCCAGCAGCTGAGGCGCCTCGATGTCGCCTACACCGACCTGGCACCGATCCATGAAGGCCAGTGCGGCATCGACTATCCGGTCAAGGTCACGGCTATCGGCAGCATCCAGGTGAAACCCGCGGCGACCCTGACCTGCGACATGGCCGCCACCTTCGCCGCCTGGACCAAGAACGAACTCGTTCCCTCCGCTCGCTGGCGCTATTTCTCCGGCGTCAGGACCATCCACCAGGGCTCAAGCTATTCCTGCCGCAACATTGCCGGCGAAGGCGTGCTGTCGGAGCACGGCAAGGGCAACGCGCTCGACGTCATGAGCATCGAACTCAACAATGGCGACGACATCGACGTGCGCAAACCAGGCCTGTTCGCCTTCCGCACCCGCGGCTTCCTCAACAATGTGCGCGCCGACGGCTGCCAGTATTTCACCACCGTGCTCGGCCCCGGCTACAATTACGACCACCGCAACCATTTCCATTTCGACATCAAGAACCGCAGGAACGGTTATCGCGCCTGCCGGTAGGAACAGATCATGCGTCACCGGTGGACGCGATAATTTGCCGAGCCACGAGATCCTGGATGCGCCAGAGATTCTTATCGCGAATACCGCTTTCTTCCAGCTTGCTGACGGTCCGGAACAGATACTGCGCCGACGACCCCCAGTGTCCGGCGGCTCGCGCCAGCGTGTCCGCAACCTGCTCCAACGGCAACCGTCCGGCATAGGCCTTGCCATCCGGCGCGGCGACGAAAGCCAGAGCGCGTAGCGGACCCTCCGTGGTCTTGACCTTGATCCAGCAGGGCACGTTGGTTGGCGGGTTGGCATCGATTTCCCGGCGCATAAGCTGGCCGAGCTGCCCGAAATGATCTTCATCGGGCAGCCGGTAGACGATCCCGTTGCAGCTGCCACCCCGGTCCAGCGCCAGCATCAGGGCAGGCAATTCGCGCGTCCCCCGCCAACGCGTCAGCTTCAGGCAGAACGAGCGGTGCCATCCAGGCGCCGTCGCCGGGCGCTGCTCGACAGGAACGAATTCGGGATTCCAGATCAACGAACCATAGGCGAAGACCCACAGCATTTCGGGCCGATATTCGGCAAGCAGTCGAGCGACCAACTCATCGAACTCCGCGTTGGTGTGCTCGGCCGTTCCAGGCTCGGGCCCGGGATCCGGTTCGACGCGCTCGACCCGGGCGACAAGATCCGCGGTCAACGCCATCGTTCTCAGGCCCGTCGGCTTCCGCTTCATTCCCGCCCCCACGAAAAAATGATGGCTGACGATAAACCGTCTGCTCATCTCTGGCCATTGATTTCCAGGAACCGTCAGGCAACAGATACCGCTCGGATCGAGCCGCCTTTATGAGCCAACGAAGCCTCCAGCGACGCATTGCGATCTGGGCAGCGGCCGTGCTGGGTGCCTGGCTGGCGCTCGCCTATGTCGCGGCGCCGGAATTCTGGACGTTCCGTGATCGCGGCTTTGGCGATCGGCATTTCGAGATGGTCACCCACACGCCGCAAGGCATTCCCGGTGACCCCATCAATGTCGGCCTGATCGGCACGGAGAAGGAGTTGGTCCACGCTTTCGCCGTTGCCGGCTGGGACACCGCCGACGCCGTCACCTTGAGAACCGCCATCGACATCGGTGAAAGTGTCCTGTTTTCCCGCCCCTATCCCGACGCACCGATAAGCCGTCTGCTGTTCGAAGGCCGCGCCCAGCAACTCGCTTTCGAAAAGCCGGTCGGCGACAGTGCCGACCGGCGCCATCACGTCCGTTTTTGGCGGACGGATACGGTCGGCGATGATGGCAGGCCGCTCTGGCTGGGTGCCGCCAGCTTCGATCGCGGCGTCGGTCTGAGCCATGACACGGGCGCCATCACCCATCACATCGGTCCCGACCTCGATGCCGAGCGCGACTTTATGATCGGCGATCTCAACGCCGCCGGCTTGTTGGCTTCGACCAGCGGCCTGGCAGGCATCGGCCCCACCCGGAGCGGCCGCAATGGCGGCGGCGACCCTTATTTCACCGACGGCAAGGCGATTGTCGGCGTGCTGAAGCAGTTGCCGTAACGGCAGGTCAGGTCGTGGCCCGCATCCGCTGTCATCTTTCTAAAATGGCTTCCGACTATTTTCGAAAGCCGTGCGGCAATGCTATTGAGCCCTCATGCTATACGTTGAAATCGCCACCGTGGTCGTCCTCATCTGCGTGAACGGCCTTCTGTCGATGTCCGAACTCGCCATCGTCTCATCGCGGCCGGCTCGCCTGAAGGCGATGATCGACCGCAACGTCAAGGGTGCCGGCCGCGCTTTGGCGCTTGGCTCCAATCCCGGCAAATTCCTGTCCTCCGTGCAGATCGGCATCACGCTGGTCGGCGTGCTCTCGGGCGCCTTTTCCGGCGCCACGCTAGGCCAGAGACTGGCGCAGTATCTGGCTACGGCAGGCATCCGCGAGAACATAGCCGACCCGCTCGGCGTCGGCATCGTCGTGGCCATCATCACCTATGCCTCGCTGATTGTCGGCGAACTCGTGCCCAAGCAGATCGCGTTACGCGATCCCGAGCGGGTCGCGGCACGGGCGGCGCCGGCAATGACCATCCTGGCCACCATCTCGGCCCCCCTGGTCTTCCTGCTCGATATTTCGGGCCGTGCCGTGCTCTGGCTGCTCGGCCAGCGCGGCGAAAGCGAGGAAAAGGTCACCGACGAGGAGATCAAGATGCTCGTCGCCGAGGCCGAGCATCACGGCACCATCGAATCCGACGAGCGGCGCATGATCGCCGGCGTCATGCGGCTTGGCGACCGCGCGGTGCGTGCCGTCATGTCACCGCGCACCGATGTCGACTGGATCAACCTGCAGTCCGATGATGCCACGATCCGCAAGCTTCTGATGGACACCCAGCATTCGCGCCTGCCCGCCGGCGACGGCGGGGTGGACGCCATGATCGGCGTCATCCAGACGCGCGACGTGCTGGCCGCACTGCTCGGCGGCCGCGCGCTCGACCCGCGCAAATATGTGCGCACGGCACCGATCGTGCACGACCAGGCCGATGCGCTTGATGTGTTGCAGAAGCTGAAGGAGAGCGACGTGCCGATGGCGCTGGTGCATGACGAATACGGCCACTTCGAAGGCATCGTCACCCCCGCCGACATCCTCGAAGCCATCACCGGCGTCTTCCGCTCGGACCTCGAGGCCGGCGAGGAAGAAAACGCAGTCCAGCGCGACGACGGCTCATGGCTTCTCGCCGGCTACATGCAGGCGGACGAGATGGCCGAGGTGCTCGGCATCGACCTGCCGGAGAACCGCGACTACGAGACCGTTGCCGGCTATGTGCTGTCGCACATGCACCATCTGCCGGCGACCGGCGAATGTGTCGACGCGCAGGGCTGGCGCTTCGAGGTCGTCGACCTCGACGGCCGCCGCATCGACAAGCTGATCGCCACCCGCCTGCCCAGCGGCCACCGCGAGATGGTGCGCTGACGGCATATGCCTGGTTTTCGGCCCGGCGGTTCTCGACGACGGCCAATATATTGCGCGGACGGCGAGCTCTACCGCTCGGTGAAGGCGCGGGCGAAGGAATCGAGCATCGGCCGTGCCAGATACTCCAGGAAAGTCCGGTCGCCGGTGTTGATGAACGCCTCGACCGGCGTCCCGGGATAAAGCTGCTCGGGCTTCACGCCGGACGGCAGGCCGGCGATCCTCAGCTTGGCGCGGAAATAGGGCTCATGCGTTGCCTCGTCGATGAGCCGGTCCGCGGAAATTTGCGCCACCGTGGCTGAAACCTCGGGAGTGAGCCGCGCGTTCAAGGCCGACAGCCGCAGTTTCGCCGGCTGGCCGACACGGACCTGATCGAGGTCTTTCGGCCGCAGCCTTGCATCGACGACGAGGCCCGATGCCGTGGGCAGGATCTCCATGATCTTTTCACCGGGGGCAATCACGCTTCCCTTGGAATTATATGCCGACGACACCACGATGCCTGCCGCCGGCGCCTTGATCGTCGTACGCCGCAGCACCGCCTCCGCCGCCCTGGTCTGCTCCTCGACGTCGGCCAGATTGGCGCGAACGTCGTCCAGCTTCGTCAGCGCCTCCTCGACGCGTTGCGTGGTCTGGCGCTCGATCTGCTCCTGGGCTTCGACGATCTGGGTGTTGGCCGTCGCCAGATTGGCCTCCAGCGCCCCGGCCTGCCCGACGAGATCGGCCTCGCTGCGCAACAGCTGGGAGTACTCGGTGCGGTTGGTGAGGCCCTTGTCCAGCAGGCCGGTCTTGATGCCGAGTTCGTTCTTCACGACGTCGGCTTGCTGCTGAATGGCCCGTTGCTGGGCCTGCAACCCCACCACCGATTGTCGATGCATGGCGACGCGTTGTGCCAGGATCGATTTTTCCGACCGGAACCGCGCGAGCCTGGCGTCGAATTCCTTTTGCTGTTCGCGAACCAGGATCTCGAAATCGTGCTGGAAAGGTGCCGGCGCCGCTTCGGTGATGGGCGCCATCCTGTCCAATCCGTCGCGTTCCGCCTCCAGCCGCGCCGCACTTGCCCTGAGCGCGATCGACTGCCTCACCAGCCGGTTGAGCTCGGCCTGCGCGGCCGTTGGGTCCAGCACGACCAGGTCCTGACCCTGTTGCACGCGATCGCCCTCATGGACCGGTAATTCCCTGATGATACCGCCCTCGCGATGCTGGATGCGGATGTTTCCGCCGGTCGCCGAGATCGTGCCTTGCGTGATCACCGCTCCCGACAAGGGAGCGCTGACGGCCCAATAGCCGAAGCCGCCCGCCAGCACAGCTATGGCGACGTAGCCGGTGAGGGCCACGCGTCTTATGTCGGTGCGCGGCTGGCTGTCCCAGGCGAGGCTCTGTGTCGTCATCTCACGATCCGAAACCGCCACCCGCGCGGATTGTCGGGACGAATGACCCGGTCACCACCGTGCTCTGCTGGGGGGCCTTGCCGATTACCGAGCGCCGCAGCACCTCGTCGCCAGGGCCGAAGGCTTCGACCATGCCGCCGCGCAAAAGCATCACGCGGTCGCAAGCGGCGGCGATCGCAGGGCGATGGGTGATCACGACGACTGTGACGCCCGCCGCGCGCGCGGCCGAAAGCACCGCCTCGAGCGCGGCCTCGCCGCTGCCGTCGAGATGGGAGCTGGGCTCATCGAGCACCAGGAGCCGCGGATTGCCGTAGAAGGCGCGCGCCAGGCCGATCCGTTGGCGCTCGCCCCCCGACAGGGCCCTGTCCGACGGGCCAATCATGGTCTGGTAGCCGTCGCGCTGCGCCAGGATAAGCTCGTGCACCTGGGCGCGCCTTGCCGCCTCGACGATCGCGGCGTCGTCCGCTTGCGGGTCGAAGCGGGCGACGTTTTGCGCGATCGATCCAGGAAAGAGCTCAACCTCCTGCGCGAGGTAGCCGACATGCTTTCCGAGCTGGCCTTCGTCCCAGGTCCTGAGGTCGGCGCCGTCGATCCTGATTGAGCCGCCGGTCGGTTGGGCGGCACCCACGAGCAACCGCGCCAGTGTCGATTTGCCGGCCCCACTCGGGCCGACGATGGCCAACGCTTCGCCCGCGCCGATCGCAAAGTTGAGCCGCTTGAGGATGGGTTCCGTGCCGGGTTTGGCGTTCGGTGCCATGAAGAAGACGTCCTGCACGGAAATCGCGCCAGCCGGATCGGGCAGGATCAGTTTTCGCGGCTCGGCCGGACGCATTGCGAGCGCTTTTTCCAGCCGCGTCCACGCCCGCCGCGCGTCGGCGATCTGCCGCCAGGCGCCGATCAGCTGGTCGAGGGGCTGCAGCGCGCGCGACGACACCAGCGAGGAGGCGAAGATCATGCCGGCCGTCATCTGCCCCTGCAGCACCAGCCATGCGCCGGCGCCGAGGATCGCCAGCTGCAGCACCATGCGCAACGCCCGCGAGGCGCCGCTGAAGATCGCATTGGCGCTCGAGGAACGGTCATGGAAGGTAAGCGCCGCCGCCACGTGCCGTCCCCAGACCAGGGAGGCATTCTGCACCATGCCCATGGCGCGCAGCGTCTCGGCATTGCGGGCAAAGGCCTGTTCCGCCTGGCTGGCCAACGCCGAACGCTCCGCGGACAAGGCATCGTTCCTGCCGATCGCAAGCTGGTTGGCAACGACCAGGAAGAGCAAAAGCACCGCGCCGGCGACCGTCACCCAGAACAGCACCGGATGGATGAGATAGAGCAAGGCGAGGAAGACAGGGGCGAAAGGCAGGTCGAACAGCACCGCCACGCCGCGTGACCTGATGAAGGCGCAGACCGAAGCGAGATCGCGCAGCGGCGACAGGCCGCCGGCATATCTCGCGCCGAGCGAAATGGCGAAGGTGCTGGCACCCAGCTTGCGGTCGACTGTCGCCGCGACGCGCTGCGTGTAAACGGCGCGGATCGCGTCAAGCAGCCCGAGAAAGGCGAGCGCGAGCACCGCGATAGCTGAAAGATAGACAAGCGTCTCGACGCTGGAGGACGGCAGCACGCGGTCATAGACCTGCAGCAGGTAGAGCGGAATCACCAATAGCAGAATGTTGATCAGCAGCGAGAAGACGCCGACATCGGCGATGGCGCGCAGGAAGACCGGACGCAGGCCGGACGGTCCAGTCATTTCCGCATTTCCCGCCGCTGCATGATCCCGGGACCTTACGCGTGGCCCCCGAATTCGGAACCGCCGTGCAGCGTGCTGCTGGCGATGCTATGCGTGGCGGTGCTGGTGGCGGTGTGCAACGCGCTCGCCGGCGCGTTGTCCAGCGTATAGGCGCGGATATAGTCGATCTTCATCTCGGCAGGCGTCGCCAGATGATCGGGAGGCGCGCCGGCAAGGCCGCCGACCGCGAGATCGGCCAGCATGTACATGGGCTTGTGCATATCGGATGGCGTCGCCGCTTCCGCGACCTGGACACCGTCATAGGTCCAGACGAGCTTGTCCGGGGTCCACAGCAGCCCATAGGTGTGGAAGCCGGCGGTATCCATGGTGTTCACCATCGACGTCACCTTGGTGTGGGTTCCCGTTTCATTCGAATGCGCCGTCATGATCAACGAGTTCGGGTCCTGCCCGCGCGTTTCGATCACATCCAGTTCCGGCGGCCACGAGCCGTCTGCCGGGAGCAGCCAGAAGGCCGGCCACGCGCCGGCGTTCTCGGGCAGGTCGGCGCGCATTTCGAAATAGCCGTAGGTTTGTGAGAAGGTGCTGTGCGTGTTGAGGATACCTGACGTGTATTCGTAGTTGTTGATCAGGGGCTTGATGTCGGCTGGCGCCTGCGCGGCGGTGATGGTGAGCACGCCGTTGTTCACGCTGAACGGGTGGACGGAACTCGTCGGCCCGTAATTGGCGTCGATATACCATTGCAGCTCGCCATTGCTGGTCAATGTGCTGCCGTTCGGCGCTCCCCATGAGAAATTGGTATCCCACGTGCCACTCTGGGCGTTGTGAAGATTGAGCGTGTTGAAATCGTCGCTGAAGGACAGCTTCATGCCGGACAAGTCGATCGGCAATTCGAACTGGTTGGGCTGCAGCTTGTCGACGGTCGTGTCCTTGAACTCGAGGATCTCGCCGGATCCGAGATTCAGCAGCACGTTCGATCCCGCCTGGATCAGGTGCGAGTGAACGGCATCGAACGACGTGAACCCATATCCATTGAGGCGGACGGCGTCGGTGGCGGCAAAATTGGCGATCAGGTCGCTGCCGTTGCCTTTCGAGATGACGAACGTGTCGTAGCCGCCGCCGCCATCGATCAGCACGTCGTTTCCCGCGCCGCCGTCCAGCGTCTGGTGCCCGGCCTTGGCGGTGATGATGTTGTCCAAACCGTTTCCGAAAGCGTAGTTATTGGGGTTTGTGACGATGAGGTTCTCGACATTGGCGGGGAGCTTGTAGCTCATCCACGTGCTGATCGTGTCGATGCCTGCACCGGCGCCCTCGGCCACCTTGTTGCCCGCCCCATAGAGGTAATAGATGTCATCGCCCGTGCCGCCATGCATGGTGACGTTGAGATTGCCCGCTCCGTAAAACGAGTCATTTCCCGCGCTGCCGTACAAGTCGGGCCCGGCCCCAGGCGCCGAGAACCAGTGGTTGGACGTGCCGCTATAGGGAAGAGGAACACCCACGGCGTTGACGAAGAAGCTCATCGGATACATCCTCCTCGTGAGGCCTGGCCGCCTCGAACCGTCGCTTAAAATTTCCGGATGGCCACGTAGGACCAATGCTGAAAGGAACGAGTTTCGTTCCAGGGAATCATTACACAATCCACCATATCATCGATCTTTCGGAAGACATATACTTATTATTCGGGGAAAGAGCGTCGCTTGAGCAAGGCTATTTAGTAAAATGGTGTATAAACTCTAAATTGCAAAGGATCTACTTAGATGAATGATCTACTTAGATGACCGCTATCCTCCTCCGGACTCATCAGCCTTCCTCTTAGGCGCATGGCGGGCGGGAAGCTTACGCCATCAGAGAGCAGCTTCGATCGGCTCGGCAAGCCTGGGATTTGAGCGTGCCGCGATCAGGCAACTGGTGACGATGAGACCCGCTCCCGCCAGCGTGGTCCAGGTCACCGCCTCGTCGAAGAAAAGCCAGCCAAGGGCGATCGCCCAGATGAAGGCGGAGTATTCCGTCGGAATCAGATACTGCGCTTCGGCCCGCGCATAGGCCCAGCTCATCAGGAATTGGCCGGCGAGCGACAGCGCCGTCACCCCGGCGAGCGGAAGCCAGAGCTCACGCGGCAGGACAATGGCCAGCCAGGGTGACGCGAGACCAAGGAAGACCGCCACGCAAAGGTTCTGGAACAGCATGATCTCGATCGGCTTGGCCACCAGCGCCTGCTGCCGCGCGAGGATCAGATTGTAGGCATAGAATACCGTCGACACCAGCACCGCCGCCGTGCCGAGCAAGGCATCCCTGGCATGGCTTGTCTGCCCGAACTGTCCGCCGACGATGATTATGACGCCCGCAATGCCGGCCAGCGAGGCCCAGATCGCCTGACGCTGTATTCGTTCGCCGAGCAGCAGCGCCGCGAGCAGCAGGGCAAACAGCGGCGCCACGAAACTGAGTCCGATCGCCTCCGCCAGCGGCAGCCGGGCAAGCCCCCAGAAGAAGGACAGCAGGACAAAGCCGACGACCGCGGCACGCAGCGCATGCAGCCTGAGCACGGAAGGCGCGGGTAGCGTGCGCGGTCCCGCCGACCAGCCGGCGCCGGCAACCACGGTCGCCAGCATGCTGCGCCATAGCACCGTGTTGTAGACGCCGACGGCAAGGACCAGGACCTTCATCGCCGCGTCCATCCCTGACAGAAGGAAGATGCCTAGGGCGCAGACAAGCACCGGGATCGTGGGAGAAACGGCGCCTGCCAGGCTGGAAGACTTCACGAGGCCCCCTCATGTGGTGGATCGCAGCTGGATATATCAGGGCGGACCGGCGGGGCCAGGTGGCAGCCCCGCCGATATGGCGGTCCACGTTGCTGCCGGAGTGATCGGGGCCTGAATTTTCTTCGCGCTGTCGATTCCGCAGTTGCCCGTTCGTCATATGATCGAACCAACCCAAACAAGGAGAAAGACATGCGATTCATGATGCTGATGATCCCCGCCGGCTACGCGCAGGCGACGCCCGATGTCAGGCCCGGCGCCGAGGCCGTGGAAGGGATGATGAGATACAATCACGAGCTGAAGAAAGCCGGCGTGCTGCTGGCGCTCGACGGGCTGCATCCGCCATCCTCCGGAGCGCGGGTCAGCTACAAGGGCGGCAAGCCTGTGGTCGTCGACGGCCCCTTCGCCGAGGTCAAGGAGGTTCTTGGCGGTTATTGGGTGATCGACGTGCGCTCGCGCGACGAAGCCATCGAATGGGCTCGCCGCTGCCCCGCCGGGGAGAATGACGTGATCGAAATCCGCCAGGTTTTCGAAATGAGCGAATTTCCCGAGGACGTCCAGAAGGTGGCGGAAGGCTTTGGCGAGTTGAAGGCTTGACGGCCAGCGCAACCGTCGAAGCCGTCTGGCGGATCGAGCAGCCAAAGCTCACCGCCAGACTGGCACGCACCCTCAGGGATGTCGGACTGGCCGAGGAAATCGCGCAGGACGCCTTCCTGCTGGCGTTGGAGCGCTGGCCTCGCGACGGCATTCCGCGCAATCCGGCCGCCTGGTTGACGCAGGTCGCCAGGAACCGGGCGCTCGACCGGCTGCGCCGCACCACCATGATCGACGGCAAGCATCGCGAACTCGCTGTCGACTTGACCGAGCTGCAGCGCGAGATGCCCGACGTCGAGGCGGCGCTCGACGAGGATATCGACGACGACCTTTTGCGGCTGATCTTGACCGCTTGCCATCCCGTCCTGCCCGCCGAGCAGCGTGCCGCGCTTGCCTTGCGGCTCTTGGGCGGGCTGTCGACGCCGGAGATCGCCCGCGCCTTCCTGGTGTCCGAAGCCACCGCCGCCCAACGCATCGTGCGCGCCAAGCGAGGCCTTCGCGATGCCGCCGTCCCGTTCGAGACCCCGCGCGCGGAAGAGCGCCGCGAACGCCTCACGACTGTGCTGGAGGTGGTTTATCTCATCTTCAACGAGGGCTATGTGGCCACCGCGGGACCGGACTGGCTGCGTGCCGATCTATGCGGCGAGGCGCTGCGCCTCGGCCGCTCGCTGGCGGCGCTGGTACCTGATGAGCCCGAGGTGCAAGGGCTGGTGTCGCTGATGGAGTTCAATGCCTCGCGCTTCGCCGCCCGGACCGACAAGGCGGGCGACCCGATCCTGCTGCTCGACCAGGACCGCGGCCGGTGGGACTGGTCGCTCATGCGGAGCGGCCTCGACGGCCTGAACCGCGCCATGGCCCTGACATCGGCGCCCGGCCCCTATCTGCTGCAGGCGATGATCGCGGCTTGCCATGCGCGCGCGGTCACCGCCGCGGATACCGACTGGATCGCGATATCCGCCTACTATCAGGCGCTTGCGCTCTCGGCCCCCTCGCCCATCGTCGAAATCAACCGCGCCGTGGCGGTCGGCATGGCGTTCGGCCCGGCGCAAGGGCTCGCCATCGCCGAGGCGCTGAACGACGAGCCGCGCCTGAAGGACTCGCATCTCTTGCCCACGGTGCGCGGCGATCTCCTCGAGAAGCTCGGCCATGGGGCGGAAGCCAGTGCCGCGTTCCGCCACGCCGCTGAATTGACCGGCAATGACAGGGAACGCGCCCTGCTGCTTGCCCGCGCCACGGCGGCCGCCGGTCGGGACCTTTAGTTGGCACTCCGCCGCCAACTTCTTTGCAAGAACGCAGCCAACGAAAAAAGGGCGACGCAAGCGCCGCCCGTATCCCTTGGGAGGATAATCCCGTCCGGCGGATCAGGCCGCCTGGGCTTCTCCGGCGATGGCGTCGGCGGCGCGGGCGGCCTTCAGCACCTTGGCCCACCAGGCGACGTCGTTGACCAGCGCGGTGGCGGCCTGGTTCAGGTGCTCGAGATCTTCGAGCTTCTTCTCGCCCTGGCGCACGGCGAGGAAATCGCCCCAGGCGATATGGACTGCGGACTTGACCGGCGCCATCTGCAATTCGACGGCATGGAGACGAAGCTGTTCGACGGCGCGGGCGCCACCGACGCTGCCATAGCCGACAAATCCGGCCGGCTTCTTGTTCCACTCGTTGGCGGCGTAGTCGATGGCATTCTTCAGCACGGCCGTCGGACCGTGATTGTATTCGGCGGCGGTGAAGATGAAGCCGTCCAATCCTGCGACCTTCTTCTGCCAGCGCTGTGCGACTTCGTTCTGCGACGGCGCCCAGGCGGAGGACGCGACCTCATCGAAGAAGGGCAGCGGAAAGTCGCGCAGATCCACAATTTCGACATCGATGTCGGCATGTGCCTTGGCGATCTTGGCGATCCACTGCGTCGGCACGTCGGCGAAGCGGGCGGCGCGCGTCGAACCGACGACAATAGCAATTTTGGGCTTGGACATAAGGGGCTCTCCTTGCGGGAATTTTTGGTATCATTTGGATACCGGCGCTATATGTGATACTGATAATTTGATGCGCAAGGAGGCACGTTTTTGTTACTGAGGCACCCGCATAACACCGAGGACTGCCGCGCAGTATCGGAAATCCTGCAGCGCGTCGGCGACAAATGGACCGTGCTCGTGGTCGGCAAGCTAGGTGGCGGACCGCTGCGCTTCAACGAGTTGCGCGCCGCCGTCGGCGGCATCTCGCAGAAGATGCTGACCACCACGTTGCGCGGCCTGGAGCGCGACGGCTTCGTCACCCGCAAAGTGTTTCCGACCATTCCACCGCGCGTCGACTACGAGCTGACGGAGCTCGGTCACGAGTTGCTGGTGCCCGTCGGCGCGCTTGGCGAATGGGCACGCAAGAACACCCAGCGCGTTCAGTCGGCGCGCGCTAGGTTCGACGACATGCATGCCTGAAACCCTTGCGCGGCAAGGGGTCCAAATTCGCACCAAGCGGCACTAGCTGCTGCTGCCGGAGTAAAGGTTCCCTGAAAGCGACTTGGGGATTTTGTCTATGGCGCTCGATGCCGGTCCAACGCCCCGGTACCCTCGACGGACCGCATTCCAACGGCAGCCAGTCAGGCACTTCGCACCAACGCTCCGCAAGGCGTCTGGCTGCAGAGCGTGCACGTCGCTATCAGCTGCTTAGCATCCGTCGTGTCATGCAGGCAGGCGGTGCGCCCAAGGTCCTGTTTGACTTCGGCGTAAGCGGTTATGCCGAGCAGGCAGACCAAGGCCACGAGAGCTGCCGCAAGCCAGCCGTTCAACAGGTGTTGACTCATTGTCTTCCTCCGGTGCCCCGCAGAATTGCGCGTGGAAGGCAACGGCAGGATGTCGCTGAACGCATCGCTTCGCTCCGGCGATGTTACAAATGCCCCGGCTTGGCGGTGTGGAATCAGCTCTCGGCGGGAACCGCCTTCGGCTTGCCCTCGCCGTCGAGCGCCACCATGACGAAGTCGGCGTGCGTCACCTTTTCCATCAGGTCGGAAAGATAGCGCTGCGCCCAGGCCTCGACCTTGAGCGTCATCGAGGTGCGGCCGACGCGTTCGACATGGGTGTAGATGCACAGCGTGTCGCCGATCTTCATCGGCTTGGCGAAGGACATTTCCTTGACCGCCGCCGTCACCACGCGGCCCCTGGCGCGCTCTGCGGCGCGGATGCCGCAGGCAAGATCCATCTGCGCCATCACCCAACCGCCGAAAATGTCGCCGGCGGCATTGGCGTCCGAAGGCATGGCCAGGGTACGCAGCGTCAGGTCTCCGATCGGCCGTCCGTCCGCGTACTGCACCATGGGAGCATCCTTAAGCAGTGATGGTCATCAATCCCGTATCGCCGCCATGGGACTAGGTCAACGCGCGGCGGCCGCTGTTTCCTCGCCCCAAGGCCATAGGCTAACCTGGCATTCGCCCGGTTGGGCCTGGTTTTCAGCGGCTTCGGGTGTCAGGGAGGATTTCTCCCAATCGCCTAGGAATGCAGTTCCTGGAGATCGCACCTCTCTCAAAAATAACGTGCAAGGTTAGCGCGGATGCGGTCGAGAACAGTGTCGCCGGAAATGTCGGGAACGAATGCCTTGCCGGTGATCGCCTCGTAAGCCTGGGCATACACCTTGGAGGCCTGTTCGACGATCTCGTCCGGAATCCTCGGGATCGGGTCCTTGTAGGGATCGCAGCGCGCCGTCACCCATGAGCGGATGAAATCCTTGTCGAAGCTCTCCGGCCGCGTGCCATCAGCCAGCGCCTGTTCATAGCTCGCCGCGATCCAGTAGCGGCTGCTGTCGGGCGTGTGGATTTCGTCGGCGAGAATGACCGTCCCGTCCTTGTCTGTGCCGAATTCGTATTTCGTGTCGGCCAGAATCAGGCCGCGTTCGGCCGCGCGCGCCTGGCCACGGGCGAACAGCTTCAGGGCATAATCCGAAACCGTGTCCCACTGCTCCTGCGTGAGCAGGCCCTGCTCCAGGATCTCGTCCCTGGCCAGCGGCTCGTCATGTCCGCCGCCGGCCGCCTTGCTGGTTGGGGTGATAATGGGTTCGGCCAGCTTCTCATTGTCGCGCAGGCCACCTGGCAGGCGCATTCCATACATGTCCCGTTCGCCGCGTCGGTAGCGGGTCAGGATCGAGGTGCTGGTGGTCCCCGCCAGATAGCCGCGCACGACGATCTCGACCGGCAGTATGTCGAGCCTTGTGCCGACGACGACGTTGGGGTCGGGGTATTCCAACACATGGTTCGGACAGATGTCGGCCGTTTCCTCGAACCAGTACCGCGCCGTCCGGGTCAGGATCTCTCCCTTGAACGGGATCGAGGTCAGGATAATGTCGAAGGCGCTGAGGCGGTCGGTGGCGATGATGATACGCCTGCCGTCGGCCAGGTCGTAGTTCTCCCGGACCTTGCCTTTGTAATAGCCCGGCAGTTCGGGAATGAAAGCATCCGACAGGACACGCATGGGTTCTCCTGCCTTGCGCAGAGTGGGCAGAGCATGATTCCAAAAAGTTGCAGATTCTTCGACAAAATCATGCGCCAAGTAAGATCACCGCATAGTCCGTCGACCCCATGCATATCAAGTGCGATTGTCGGCATTCCCCGAAAGCAGCCCGGGATACCAGTCGCTTTTTTCACAACCGATGCCGGAAGGCGCGGCGACGCGGCGAACCCATGGCGTCTAGGCTGCGCCAGATTTCCGGAGCCGCCATTTTCATCATGCAGACCCATGACTTCATCATCGTCGGCTCCGGCTCGGCCGGCTCGGTTCTGGCCGACAAATTGTCGGCCTCGGGCCGCTTCTCGGTGCTGGTGCTGGAAGCCGGCGGCAGCGACCGGCGTTTCTACGTGCAGATGCCGCTCGGCTATGGCAAGACCTTCTTCGATCCTGCGGTGAACTGGAACTACAAGACCGAGCCGGATCCCGGCCTCGGCGGCAATGTCGACCACTGGCCGCGCGGCAAGCTGCTTGGCGGGTCGAGCTCGATCAACGCCATGGTCTGGATCCGCGGCGCCCGCGAAGACTTCGATGACTGGCGCGCCGCCGGCAATCCCGGCTGGGGCTATGACGATCTGTTGCCGGCCTTCAAGGCGCTCGAGGACAATGAAGCCGGTGCCGACGCATGGCGCGGCAGCGGCGGTCCCCTGCATATCAGCGACACAACTGATGCCGTCCACCCGCTGACGAAGCGCTATCTCACCGCCGGCCAGCAGGCCGGCCTGCCGCTCAACCCCGATTTCAATGGTGCTGCCCAGGAAGGCATCGGCATCTACCAGATCTCGACCAAGAACGGCCGCCGCATGTCGGCCGCCCGTGCCTTCCTGCGCCCGGCGATGAAGCGCGCCAACGTGCGCGTGGAGACCAACGCGCTGGCAAGCCGCATCCTGTTCGAAGGCAAGCGCGCCGTCGGCATCGAGTATTTGCAGAACGGCCAGACCAAGACGGCCCGCGCCGGCCGCGAAATCATCCTGTCCGCGGGCTCGATCAACTCGCCGCAGATCATGCAGCTCTCCGGGGTAGGCCCGGCGGCGCTGCTCAAAGGCTTGGGCATCCCGGTCGTGCACGGCAACGAGAATGTCGGCGCCAATCTGCAGGACCATGTCGGCATCAACTACACCTTCAAGGGCAAGCTGCCGACGCTCAACCAGATCCTGCGTCCCTGGTGGGGCAAGCTGTTGGTCGGCATGCAATATATCCTGACCCGCTCCGGCCCGCTGTCGCTGTCGATGAACCATGGCGGCGGCTTCTTCCGCACCGATCCGGCATTCTCCCGGCCCAACATGCAGCTCTACTTCCAGGCCTTCTCGACCCTCATCCCGAAGAACGGCGAGCGTCCGATCCTGACGCCGGACCCGTGGCCGGGATTCTCCATCGGCCTGTCCAACTGCCGGCCATCGAGCCGGGGCCAGATCATGATCCGCTCCAGCAATCCCCTCGACTATCCCAAGATCGTCGCCAACGCCTATTCCACCAATGCGGACGTGACCGAGATGCTCGACGCGGTGAAGTTCGTGCGCAAGATCGCCTCGATGCCCGCCATGGCCGAGATCATCGCCGAAGAGGTGCTGCCCGGCCCGTCGATCCGGTCCGACGCCGACCTGATCACCGATTTCAGGAAACGCTCCGGCACCGTCTATCACCCGGTTTCGACCTGCCGCATGGGACCCGACCCCTCGCGCGCCGTCGTCGATCCGCGCCTCAAGGTGCACGGGCTCGAAGGCTTGCGCATCATCGACGCCTCGATCTTTCCCGACAACATCACCGGCAACACCAACGCCGCCTCGGTTATGACCGGGTGGAAGGGCGCCGAACTGGTTCTGGAGGACCACACATGAAGATCACCGACGTCAAGACATGGGTTGTCGGCAACCCGCCACCCGGCATTGGCGGCAAGTATTTCATCTTCGTCAAGCTCACCACCGATGGCGGCGTGGTCGGTTATGGCGAAGCCTACAACGCCACCTTCTCCGCCCATGTCACGGCCAAGCTCGTCGAGGACATGGCCGAGCGCTATCTGATCGGCCACGATCCGCACGACATCGAGAACTTCTTCCGCCGCGCCTATTCCTCCGGTTTCACCCAGCGCCCCGACGTGACCGGCATGGGTTGTTTTTCCGCACTCGAAATGGCCTGCTGGGACATCATCGGCAAGGAGGCCAACAAGCCGGTCTACAAGCTGCTCGGCGGCCAGGTGCACGAGACGCTTCGCTCCTACACCTATCTCTATCCGCACACCGGCAGCGTCCATTCCGAGGATGCGCCGGACGGCAGGAATGTTTACAACGACCCGGAGATGGCGGCGGCCTGCGCGCTCGAATATGTCGAGCAGGGATTCAATGCCGTCAAGCTCGACCCGGCCGGCCCCTACACCGCCTTCGACGGCCACCAGCCGCGCCTCGTCGATATCGATGTCTCCACCCGCATGATCAAGGGCCATCCGCGAGGCGGTCGGCACCCGCGCCGATATCCTGTTCGGCACGCACGGCCAGTTCACCGCATCGGGCGCGCTGCGCATGGCGCGCGCCATCGAGCCCTATGATCCGCTGTGGTTCGAGGAGCCGGTGCCGCCCGACATGCCCGAAGTGATGGCGCAGGTCGCCCGCGCGACCTCGATCCCGATCGCCACCGGCGAGCGGCTGACGACCAAATCCGAATTCGCCCGTGTCATTGAGAACCGCGCCGCCACCATCCTGCAGCCGGACCTCGGCCGCTCCGGCGGCATTCTGGAAACCAAGAAGATCGCGGCAATGGCCGAGGCCTATCACATCCAGGTCGCGCCGCATTGCTATTGCGGGCCGATTGTCGGTGCCGCCAACATCCAGCTCGCGGTGACGCTGCCCAACTTCCTCATCCTCGAATCGCTGAAGCAGTGGGACGGTTTCCACGCCACGCTGTTGAACAAGAAGATCCAGTGGCAGGACGGCAATGTCATCCCGTCGAAGGAGCCGGGCCTCGGCGTCGAGCTCAACGAGGCGGTCTGCGACGCCCATCCCTACACCGGCAAGGACCTGCATCTGCAGATGATGCAGACGCCGCTGATGCCGTGAGCGAGAGCTACGCCTTCATTGGCCTTGGCCATCTCGGCGGCAACCTTGCCGCCAGCCTGATCCGCAACGGCTTTGCCGTCACCGTCGTCGACCGCGACCCCGCAGCCGTCGAGCGCCTTGTCGCGCTCGGCGCGACGGCCGCCAACAAACCGGCCGAAGCCGCGGCGCGGGCCGGCAATGCCATCACGTGCCTGCCTTCGCCAAAAGTCAGCGAGGCGGTGCTGGCCGGCCCGGGCGGATTGCTGGAAGGGCTGCCCAGGGGGGGCATATGGATCGAGATGTCGACCAACGGCCGCGACGAGATTTTGCGGCTGGCCGCCCTCGCCTCGGCCAAGGGGATCGAGACGTTGGAATGCCCGGTCACCGGCGGTGTGCATCTGGCGGCCCGTCGGCAAGATCACCGCGCTGGTCGGCGGTCACGCCACCCTCTACCAGCGTCACCGTCCAGCCATCGAAGCGATGTGCGCCAAGTCGTTCCTGATGGGCCCGATCGGCTCCGCGGCGGTAATCAAGGTCATCACCAACATGCTGGCCTTCATCCATCTGGTCGCCGCCGGCGAGGCGCTGATGCTGGCCAAGCAAGGCGGGCTCGACCTTGCGCAATCCTACCACGCCATCGTCGCGTCTTCAGGCAACAGCTTCGTCCACGAGACCGAAAGCCAACTGGTGCTGAACGGCTCCTACGATATCGGCTTCACCATGGACCTGGCGCTGAAGGACCTTGGCTTCGCGCTGACCATGGCCGAACAATCCGGCGTGCCGCTCGATCTGGCGTCACGCGTCAATGCGATTTTCGAGCAGGGCAAGGCGGCTTATGGCGGCGACGCCTGGTCGACCCAGATCGTTAAATTGCTTGAGGATACCGTCGGCACCGACCTGCGCGCGCCGGGTTTTCCGGCCAGACTGGAAGTTTGATCGGTGATCCGAAAACGAAGCAATTTCACCCACTTGAATAGATAGCCGGATTCAGTTCCGGAAAGACTTGAACCAGACCCTCAACGCCTTGATTCAATATCTCACCATCAACGCACCAGGCAGGATCTCGAAGGTCGCGGGAATGCGTCCGGGCGACTCGCCGTCTATGTCGACCAGCGCGCCATTCTTCTCGACGTCGCCGAGCGGTTCGACAACCACTTTCCTGCCGCGCAGGATGGTGATCGCTGGATGATTGCGGTGCCGCCCGCCATAGAGCAGGCGGATGTCCCAGATCAGCTTCAGCTTGCCCGCCGCGCGCAGGATGACGATGTCGAACTGTCCATCGGTCAGTTCCGCATCGGGCGCGATCATCATGCCGCCGCCGAAGAATTTGCCGTTGGCCACCGCCACCAGCGCCATGCGCGCCTCGACCGGCGTGCCGTCATCGACGGTGATTCGCACGTCCTGGAAGCGGTAGCGGATGAACTCGACCACGGTGCGCCACAGGAACAGCGCCTTGGCCGACATCCTGCCCTTGCGCTTATCGGCATTGACGGCGCGGTCGGTGGCGCCCGACAAGCCAAGGCTGGCGATGTTGATGAAGTGGCGGCTGGCCAGCGCGCCATGGTCGTCGATATAGCAGATGCGGCCGGCATCCACCGCCCTGGCCTTCGCCTCGGCAATCCGTTTCAGCGTCGCGTCGATCTCCTTCGGCAGGCCGAGGCCGCGCGCGAAATCGATGCCGGTGCCGCAAGGCAGGAGGCCGAGCTCGGTTGTCCTGCCGCCCTCCTCTCGGGCCTGGAGCAAGCCGTCGGCCACCTCGCTCGCCGTGCCGTCGCCGCCGGCCGCGATCACCAGGTCGAAGCCGTTTGCCGCGAGATCGAGCGCCAGCCGCTCGGCGTCGCCTTCGGCCTGCGTCTCGCGCAGTTCGAAATCGCCGAAGTGCTTTTTCAGCGCGGCGGCGACGTCAGGCCAATGCCGTTTCAGCCGGCCGCCACCAGCAATCGGATTGAGCACCACCCCGACCTTCAAGTTTCGCCCTCCCCGGCGCCGGACATGGATGCCCGATCCTTTGCCGGCATTCAAACTCGTACCGGGCGGCGGAGCAAGGGCGCGTTCGGCCATGAATGCCAAAAAGCGCGGGGCAGGCTGTCCAAGGCGGTCGCGCTTGAACTTCCCTGGCTTCTGGCATTGGTCCCCGATAATCCCGCTATCCACAGGGGTCCGGCCATTCCCCAAACCCCTTACCCGGCGTAAGTTCAACCCATCTCAGGCGGCTACCGATCATCAAGCCGAAAGGCGAAGTGAAAGGCGGATTTCCTGAGGCCCGTACGGCCCGAAACGAGAGCAGGCTTGCTTGTTCAAGGGACGGAAGCCGAGACCTACGGGGCCGCGGAAAGCGTGCCAACGCCGACGGCGGACCGATGCTGCCATGAAGGACGGCAAAAACCTTCGATGGCACGCAGGGCAAAGCCCGCCAGGGCCAAGACCGGCGTGGTCTGGAACGGATGCTGCTCTCGGGTGGCTTCTGGCAGGACCGTCAAAATCAAGGCCGGCATGGCGCGACGACTTTACGGAAGTTGCTGCCGCGACCGTGTCCTGATCTGACAGGGAGGCGCTGGGAGAAATCCCGGCGCCGACTGTCTTTTAATTCCCTCAACGTTCTTTCCCGGCGAAGTTGCGGGCGCCGCTTCACCGTGCGCTAAAATCGGTTAGTATCGCCTTTCAGAGTCCGTTCGGTGACGTGCTCTAAGACTGTTTCGAATTCGCTCTGGCGAGTCATATGGTGGTGGTTTCGAGAACCGGAGCGCAGCGGACATATGGGTCCGTGAGCTAAGGTCTACTGCGACGCAGTAGAACGCGGAAGCGCGGAAAACGCCATCAGATGGCCGCCGGAGCAGAGTTTCCAAACAGCCTGATTGAAGGGGGATACTTTATGACGCTGATCCAGAAGCTTGCCGTCGCCTACGCGTTCCTGTTCTTCGGCGTCGTGGCCATCGGTTACATTCCGGCCTTCAACGACGCCAATGGCAATCTGTTCGGCCTGTTCTCATTGCAATGGTACGACGACCTGCTGCACGCCTTCTCCGGCGTCTGGGCGCTGGCTGCCGCCTTCATCTCGCATCGCCAGTCGGTGTTCTATTTCAAGCTGTTCGGCTCGGTCTACCTGTTCGACGGCGTGCTCGGGCTGATCACCGGCTCCGGCTGCCTCGATGCCGGTATCTTCATCAACGGCTTCCGCTCCCTCAACGACATCGAATTCCCTGCCCGCTTCTTCGCCAACCTGCCGCACATCGTCATTGGCGGCATCGCCGTCTATATCGGCTTCTGGCTGTCGAAGCGCATCTATGACCACTTCGCCACGGCCTGACGGGTCATGGTCCTGTTCCGCTTGATAAAGCGCATCATCAAGGCGATCCTCTGGCTGGTCGTGATCGTCATCCTGATCCCGATCGCCGGCCTCGCCTATGGCTTCCTGACGACGCCGGCGCTCGACAGGACGCCGCTGCCCGGCATTGCCGACGGCGCGCCGCCCAAGGCGCTGGCCGACAAGGTGCGCGCCGAAATCCCCGGCTACCAGCGGCCGGAGGAGTCGACCTTTCTCACCTACCCGGAATGGGCGATCGTCTACGCCGCGCGCGAATATGCCGGTTTCGTCGCCAAGGACCAGCCGAGCGGCTTTCCCTATTGGTCCTATGTCGGCCGCTTCTGGCAAGACTATGCCACGGTGATCCGCGCCAGCTCTCCCTACAAGTTCAACTACGCCAACCACCAGATGCTGGTCATCATCGGCACTAGCCATTCGATCGAGCATATACTGCAATGGACCTATGAGAACACGGTCGGTCGTATCACCGAGGCGACGTCGGCCAAGCGCACGGCGGCCGACATCTACCAGGCCAAGGTGGCCGCGGAGTATGCCTCTTTCCTCGACCAGGTGCCGTGGTACCAGTTCCCCTATGCCGAGAAGCGCGCCGGGCTGTTCGCGGTGCAGCCGGCGCCTGGTGACAGTTCCATCCGCACCAGCGAACGCAAGCTGGCCTTCGGTCTCGCCGACACCATCAAGCAAGGCTATGCCGACCTGATCACCAAGGCGCTTGCCGCGACCTCCGACCCGGCCGTCCCCAACGTCCATGTCTGGGCCAAGGGGCCGGTCGGCGAAGCCACCCGCAACGAGCCCGACACCTTGCTGGAACGCGATTATGGCGCGGACGGCACCGTCTTCGTCACCAAGCGCTACCAGGTGTTCACCGACATGATCCCGCGGCTCATCGACAAGGGTGTCTCCTTTGTCGAGATCGGCGGCAATGACGAGATCATGGTCACGGTGCTGTCGACCGATTCCATCGCCATTCCCGAAGGCATGCGCATCCTGTTCAGCTATCCGCTTCCCGCGGATCCCTCGACACGCCGCACCGGCATGGTCGTGGCCGTACGCAAGCTGCATCTGGTGCTGCCGTCGCTGATCAAGGCCGGCGCAAAGCTCGAACACGTCTACGATTATTGAGGCCTTTCGGCCAGGCTCGGACGAGATCAGACACTTCGCCACGCTCATTTCATAATCGCGGCCAAATCCAGCCTTGTTCGCGCGCGATGGAATGACGCAGTATCACCTGAATGGGCTGCCGGGGGGCATCTCGAAGGGACAAGACCGTGATCAAGACCGCCCTTGTCGCCATGACCATTGTCGGCTGCGACTGCGACGCCAAGCTGTGCGAATATATCGGCGAGACGCCGGCCAAGTGGTCGACCATCGCCGAGTGCGAAGCCGCGATGAAAACCCAGATCCTGCACGAGCGCAATTTCAACTATCCGCTGGTGTCCGGCATCTGCCGCACCAAGGGCTCGTCGACCTCCTCGCAACTGGCCGCGATCGCATCCCGCCCGGACCTGAAGCCCGCGAGCAAGGTCGTTCGGACGGAAAGCCCGCTGCCGCCGGAACTGAGCCATCGGCCGAGTGTCCCGGTCGGCTCGCCGACGACGGCCGTCGAAGCGGACGCCGCCCGGCCCGTCGCCTATGAGCAGGTGGTCGATGGCGGAACCAGCGTGCTCTACCGCACGAAGAACGGCTACGCCGTGGTCAAGACCGATCTCGGCCGCGCCGCCTCGGCGGCCGCCGACGCGGCAAAGCGCTCCGTGAACTGGCTGGCCGGCCTGATGCCGACCGGGCTGTAATCCCGCTAGCGTCTCGGCCGCTGGCCGGTTCTATCCAGCGGTGATAAGCCGCCCACTCTCCGTTTGGTCAATTCGACTTGATACATGCTTCGCGGATGCCGTCTCAGTCGCCATGCGTTGAGAGACATGATCAGCGCCAAATATCCGAACAGCGCAAAGAGGCCCCAAAAAAATCCAAACATGCTGATTGCGATAGAAATCACAAATCCAACTGCAACCACGACATAATATAAGATCGAGGCCCAGACATATTTCTCCATTTGGGAGCTACTCATCTATCTGTGGGTCCGGTTTGGCCATTCGCTTCATAGCTCACCAATGCTGAGCAATTCGTTCTTGAGAATATGTCAATGGAGCGGGGCGTCTTCAACCCACAGCCGAAATCAAACCTGAGACACTACCCCGCCGCTACATCTTTTACCTTCAGGCTCTCCAGAACTTGTCGATCAACGGCTGTTCGGTGCCCTGGTCCTCGCTGCCGACGCGCGTGATGAACAACAGCCCCTGATCCGCGAGGCCGTAGCCGACGATCTCGAAATACGCGGTATCGGTGTGCGTCTTCACCTCGGCGCGGATGCCGGTCAGTTCCTTGCCGTCGGGAAGCTTGCGTGTCGTCGGCTGCTGCGTCAGTTCGGCGCCGGCCTGCACCGATTCCCTGGCCATCTCCTGCAGCATCAACTGGTTGAGCGCCACCGGGTTGATCTTGCCGTATTCCTGCACCACGACGATCGTGCCCAGCGCCGAAGCCATCAGATATTGCGTGATGTTTCGCCAAGATCGGTCTTGGTCGCCGACATGGTGCTTGGATGGTTGAAGGAGAAACTGCCGCCCGAAAAGGTGGCGAAATCGTTGCGTTCGAGCGTCACCTTGCTCTTCTTGCCGCCGGGCAGCGTCACGTCGGCGCTCTCGCCGGGATCGATATTGACCGCCCCGTCGATGGTCAAAGCCTTGAGGTCCCTCGGCGCCCGCCGGTCCAGCGCACAGCGCGATGAGGGTGAGGGCTGCCGCTGATACCAGCCGCATGAAGTCTCCTAGCGTCTACGCAACCCCGCTCAGCGCCTTGATGGCACGGTAGAAGGTCGAGGAAAACAATTCCGCCGGGTCGTAGTGCCGCTTTGCCGTTAGGAAGGCCGGAAGTTCGGGATAGGACGCCAGCAATTCCTTGGCCGTATAGTGCAGTTGGTAGGGCAGGAAGAACCGCCCGCCATGGTTGATCGTCACGTCGATCAGCGCGCGCGTCAGCGCCCGCATCTTGGCATTGCCATCGGCGTCGGCCGGCTGGTTGATATAGAGCACCAGCGAATAGGCCGGCTCCGGCGCATAGGTCAGCGCCACGTCCTCCTTGTGGACGATCCGCACCGAGGCGTTGAGCACCGGCAGGTCCTGGTTGCGCAGGATTTCGCGCGCTTCCGCGACGAATGGATTATAGCTCGCGCGAGGAATAAAATATTCGTGCAGTATGTCGGTCTCGCCCATGAGGTCGTTGAACAGATACGGCACCGAATCGTGCATCGGGTTGTTGCGGGTGACGAGACAGGCCTCACCCTGGGCAAGCGCCGAGCTACGCGGCACCGTGCAGCTTTCGAATTTCGGCTCCAGCGTCTTTTCGGTGAACCATTTCAGTTCCTGGAACGCGCTGCCCCATTTGGCCATGTTCATGATCACCCGCTTCAGGCCAACGCCATCGGGTTCGCCGAGCGCCGGCTGGTCGGTTGGCGGCTGCTCCGCCACCTTATCGTAACGGTAGACGATCATGTCCTCGAGGAAATTACCCGGCGCCGTCGACAGATGCCCGTAGAACAGGCCGATGTCCTTGTTCGGCTCCAGCACCTCGGCGAAGAATTTCGGGAAATCGTCGGATTTGATGATCTCGCGCGAGGTGCGGTAGACGGCATTGTCGACGATATCGAGCGTCGCCTCCAGCACCACGCCGAACAGACCGTAGCCACCGACGACATGTCGGAACAGCTCGATGTTTTCGGTTGGCGAGCAGATGGTCACCGACCCGTCTGCCATCATGACCCGCATCGAGCGGATGGAGCCGGCCACCGAGCCGGCCTGATGGTCCATGCCATGCGCGTTCACCGAGAGCGAGCCGCCGACCGAAAAAATGTCGGTCGACTGCATCGCCTTAACCGCGAAGCGCGGATGCAGCATGATCTGGACGTCGTGCCAGCACGCGCCCGGCTGCAAGGTCATGGTTTTGGCCACGGCGTCCACCGTAACCTTGTTGAACCTTCTCAGATCCAGAACCAGCGCATTGTCGTCGAAAGCATGCCCGCCCATCGAATGGCGGATGGCCGCCAGCGATACTTTCAGCCCGTTGGCGCGCGCGAAGGCGAGCGCCTTGGCGATATGCTCGTCCTCGCTGACCTCGACAACGCCATAGACCGGCGTCCTCGACAGGCCGCTGGCATCATTGATGTCACCGCCTTTGGCCAGCCAGGGCAGCGACGGATCGAAGGCGGGCGGGCTCGCGATCGGCTTCAGCGGCAGCGCGATGCCGTCTACATCGGCGATACGTCCGGTGTTCTTCGGCCCTGACGGGCCGCGCGCAAGCCTCGCCACGGTGGCGCCGCCCCACAGCACGGCGCCGCCGAAGACGGCCGCGCCCAGCAGCAGCCGCCGCGACAGGCGAAATCCCTTTTGTTCCTCGGCCATGCAGATTCCCCGGCAGCCAAGGAATAGCGCGGCCTTTTGGCGAAAACCATAGCGTCGCTGCCGCAACGGCGTTCCGCCACCGTCGTCGCCTTGCGGTAAGTGTCCAAGTTAATGAAAATGGCCGGTTCCCCAAGGAACCGGCCAGATTGGAGCAGGGTCTCAGAGTCCGATCGGCAGTCTCTACGAGGCCTTCTTGATCGACGTCACCATGCCGGTCTTGTCGTCGACGGTCACCGCCACCTTGGCGCCGACCTTCAGTTTCCCGACCGACGCATCGGGCGAGAGCTGGTAGATCTTGCCGTCGTCGAGGGTGACCGACTTGGTTGTCGGATCGACCGCCTGGATTGTGCCCTGAACGGTCGCGGCATAGGCCGTGCCTAGGAAGGCGAGCAGAGCGGCGGTGGTTGCGAGGGTCTTCTTCATGGATAGCACTCCGTGCTGTTTCGGTTTTCCGGTACCGCTTGGGAGAGGGCAGCACCGAACGGCCGGAGACTGGAGCGGAAAGAGCACTGTCCGCAAATCACGTTGGATGTATTTTCGCAAGGAAATCATCGGCTTAATTCCGACACAATAGCCTCCTAGCCGCCGATGTCGACAGCTTACGCGCCCTTATGGAAGGCTCTTCCCCGCGCAAAAAGAGTCGTTTGCCGAATTGCGGCCGGCGCCATCGGCGATCACGTGGCCGCCGCAATCCCTTCCCGGCCGCATCACGAAACAGGACTTCGATTTTTTCATCGATACACGTTTTATGTCGCGAGCCGGCGCGATCCTCCTACCCGGCAAACACGAATCTGGCGCTCAGGTTGCAAACTCCAAGCGAACGCGAATTGGTGTCGCGCGTTGTCATAAAAGGAGACTTCCACGAAAATGGCCGTCCGGACCACGCTGTCCCCGATGCTGGCGACAACCCAGCCTGGCTGGCGCGCAAGGCGCCGAACCGGGCGATGACAAGACGCTGATCTTTGCTCCAGCGATCCCGAGATGACGGAGGCGATGCAAAGGCCCTTGCCAGCCTCGACGAGTTCCTGGCCTTGTCCGAAGCCCCTGCCTCCGGCGTCTGCATGATGTAGGTCGACTATATGCGCGACGAGTACGGCTTCGACTGCTGACGACGCCGCCAGCTAAGCTTCGTCCTTCGCGCCGATCTTGCGCACGAGTGCCGCGGTCGCCAGCATCGCACCCAGGTCCGAAATCATCGGTGCGACATGGCTGGCATAGTCGAGCGGCACCGAAATATCAGGCAGTTCGAAGAAGTTCTTCGGTTGCGGCAGGAGCAGAAAACCGTCGCTGCCGTTGAGCGCGACACGCGCGGGTTCGTCCGGCCAGGCTTCGCCGAGCCATTTCAGCGCTTGCGCCAGGCGGCCGGTCACCAGCGGCCGGGCCGCCTCGACATTGTTGGTGCGAAACTCGTAGGCATCGTCGAGCTCCGGCACGCCGGACGGCAGTTCCTGCATCTTGGCCGCGAACATGCCGCGGAAAAAGCCGATCACGCCACTTGCACGTCGCGCGGCGACCAATATTCCTGGAAACGGCTCGATGGTTTCGAAGGCTACGACGACGCCCTTGAACGTGGTGGCCTTGTTCTTGGTGGCGCCCCCGTCCCATAGGTCGGCTTCGTACAGTTCAAACGCAAATCCGTCATAGCGTCCGGAGATGATATCGTCGAAGCGGCTCATGGTGAAACCGCCGACGGTCTCGCGCGGCAGTCGGTCGAAGGAATGCGGCGTCACGTCATGCTGGTAGCGCATATCCCCAATGAAGCCAAAGATGATCGGCATCAGCGTCTGGCGAAACGATTGCTGCAGCCTCGCCGCCGGCCTGATCGCCCGGAAATAGAGCACGATCGCCACCGCGAAGCCGATAACGTAAAGAAATACGTGCGGTGTCGAGAACCATTGCTCGTTGGGATCGGCGACCTTGTTGAACAGCCAGGCAATGAGCGCCACGAAGACGACCACCAGGCCAACGAACAAGGGTACGCGCCACTTGGCCGCGCGTGCCACCGAGGCCCTTTTCGCTTCGTGGGCCTCGATGTCTTTCTTGATGGCTGCGATAGCAGCCGCGTCCGGCATGAAATCCGCTGTTTCCATCGCCATCCCCCGCCGCCAGTATTGCGGCATGATATCCGTTTTTGCGGGAAAGTCGCCAACGCATGCTCGTTTCCGCCCGTCGGGCCTGTCGCCAGTCAGGGCCACACGTCCACAAGGGAAGAAGGGAAAACCGCTCCCAGCCGGCCCTCGATTTTTTGCCGCATGGGCACGTCCAATGCTTCTACCGGCACCAGACGCTCGTGGTCTCCCGCACGCAGGCGGACAAACGGATAGAACCAGTAAGACGCAACAGTCCCGCGCGTTTGCGGATCGGCGCTGACGTCAACGATGAAAATCCCGCCGATCCGCCCCGGCCATGGCTGGCGGGCAAAGGCGGTGCCGAGGAAATCGCCGAGCCCATAGGCAACCACCGCCCCGCCGATCCGCTCCACCGGCTGCACGACATGGGCGTGATGGCCGGCGATCAGACCGACGCCCTGCCCGGCCAGCCGCCGAGCCAGCGCCCGTGTTGCAGCACGCGGAAAATGCCGGAACTCCCAATCCCAGTGCGGCACGGCACAGAGGAGATCGAGCCCAGCACTCGTCTCGCGCGGCCAGCGCGCCGGATCGCCTTCCATCGAGACGCGGCCGGCAAACAGGCGCTCGTCGGCGTTGCGCCAGAGCGTGAAAGCGGCGAAGCCGAGAGCGAGCGGCCCGGCAGCGAAGCGTTCGACCGGTCCCTTGGCGGCGAGGCCGATGGTGCCGATGCCGAGCCGCTTCAACGCCGCGACCGTCGCGTCGAAACCGGCGACTCCCTGGTCGAACACATGATTGTTGGCTAGCGACAGGACCAATTTTTCGCGCCCGATGCCGACCGCCGCGAGTGCCTCGGCCAGAAAGCGTTCGCTCATCGCATGATGCGTACCGAGCTTTGTCCCCAGCACGGCGCTCGGCCTGTCGACGACAGGGCTTTCGCAATTGCCGATCACCAGGTCGGCCGTGCCCAGCAGCGCCTTGATCGCCGGATCGCAGTCCGGCGCGCTCCGGTTGGCTACCGCCGAGATGTCGCCGATGAAGGCCAGCCGCATCGTCTGTCTCGGTGGCGGCTCCATCAGCGTCCCCGATGCCGGCGCGAACCCGTTGACGTCGCCCTCGAGCGACGGTTTCAAGAACCGCGGTAGCCAGGACAGTTTGTAGGAGAGCGGATAGTTCGACACGACACGCCTCATCATTGGCCTTCTGTAGACCGTCCGCCGGACCGGTTGAAGCGTGCCCGGCGACAATCATGCAACGATGTGGACGGCGTGCCGGCATCGACAGGCGCGGCGTCGTAAATCTGTGTATGGTCGCCGGCGACAAATGGGAGGGAAAAGATGACACGAATAGCAAGCCTGCTGGCATCGGCTTTCATTCTGGTCGTGCCGCTGTCCTCCGCATCGGCGGCCATGCCCGAAGCGGCAACGGCTTTGTTCGAGGCGAGGACCGTGGCCGCGCGCGACGGCGCGCTGTCTACCTTGGAAGCGGCCGCGCCGAAAGATCCAGCGTCAGCCTATGCCGCAGGCGCCGGCGAGTTCTTCATCGCGCTGGAACTGCTGGCCAGCGGCCTGCATCGCCATGGGTTCGAGAGCCCGCAATCCTTCATGCTGCCGCTGATGCAGTTGCCGGTACCGGCGAACCCCAATCCCGAGCCGCTGACCTATGGAGAGTTCCGCGCCATACTGGTCGCCTTCCGTGACCGGCTCGCAAAGTCCGCCACCACCCTTGGTTCGGTGCCGGCCGATGCCGCTATCGGCATGATCATCGACCTCACCCATGTCGGCATCGATCTCAACGAAGACGGCACGATCGCGCCCGATGAAAGCATGGCGGCGATCATGGTGGCGCTGTCGCGCGGGGGCATGGCGCCGGACGGTGGTGCCCCCGCGCTCACGTTCCGCTTCGACCGCGCCGACGGCTATTGGCTGCAAGGCTATGCGGAATTCCTGATGGCGCAGGCCGATTTCTGGCTGGCGCATGATTTCAAGGGCACGTTCGATGGCTCGTTCCACATGCTGTTTCCGCGCGCCAAGCTGCCGTTGCAGGACATCCTCGTGCCGCCGCCAAGCGAGATGGGCTCGAGCATCTTCTCCTCGGAATGGCGCATCGCCGATTTCATCTCGATGGTGCACATGATCAACTGGCCGGTTGTCGAGCCGGAACGCCGCAAGGCGGCGCGCCAGGAGCTGCTCGAAATGATCCGGCTGTCGCGCGAGGACTGGAAGGCGATCCGGGCCGAGACCGACAATGACCGCGAATGGCTGCCCGGCCCACAGCAAAAGGGCGAGAACCCGCTCACCGGCCTCGAGGTCGGCGAGGAACAGGTCCGGGCCTGGCTCGCCACCCTGGCGATGGCCGAGGACTTGCTCGAAGGCCGCGCGCTGCTGCCGCACTTCCGCATCACCGGCAAAGGCATCAACATGAAGCGCTTCTTCGACGAGCCGAAACCCTTCGACCTCGTACTCTCGATCACCGGCCCCGGCATCGCACCTTACCTCGAAACCGGCAAGATCCTGACCAGCGAGGATTTCGGCCAGATCCAGCGCCAGTTCGGCGGCGGCGGGTTTTTGACGTTCGCGCTGTGGTTCAACTGAGCGGTGCCGACGCTAAGCGTCGGCCGAACTCCGACGTATCCGAAAGTAGGGAACCGTGGACATCGGCGTTGGAGCCGTAGAAGCCCACCACAACCCCTGCTATGAGCCCCGAGAGCCGACCCTTTTTGGCCGAAGAATGGTGGCAGGACGGCAACAATATCTGTTGGCACCCGGGCGGCTCGGCCGACAGGCATTTGGCGTGCCTCACTGTCCCGGAAGCGCCGAACCGCCTTTTTGCGTGGTTGGCAAAGACTGTTCTGCTTGACTCGGCAGATAAAAACATGCAGCAAAAAAGCCTTGGAAGGGCTGCAATACCGCGTGCATGGTCGTGGACGAGCCTTTTTCGGCACAAAGTCCACGTCTCTCGATTGGTTTTGAGAGGGATTGGTTAACCAACTTTGTCCATATTTTGAAGCAATCGGCAACTAACGACAGGCGCGGCAAACGCGTCGGGGACCACCTGGGATCACTCACAGAATGGTCGTCGCGGCTATCACGGCCGCGGACGTGGGAGCCGATTGGAGCAAGATTGGTTGCATGGCGTTGTTGAGTCGTAAAATTGTCGGGGACAGGCGTTGCAGCGGCGAGACCGCCTTCGAAGCGCCACGTGCCTCATCCTTCACCCCTGAACGGGTTGTCCGCTGGATCGCGGTGCCGGGCGTCAGCGCCGCCGTCGGCCTATGGCTGATCGGCACCATGGCCGGCCTTAGCTCTGTCGGCGCCTCGCTTTCGGTAACGTCTGCCGGCCTGCCGCAGACGCTGTCCATGCCGGGCACGCTCGCTCTCGCCGATCCGCTGAAGCAGCATTTCCTCAGCTCTTCCGCGCCCTTCATGACGGCCAATGCCCATGGCGGCTCACAGGCGCTGCACGACCATGCCGTACAGTGCGGTGCCAGTTGCTTCAAGCTGGCCTCGATAACCTCCAAGGCGGAGAAATCCGGGCGCCTGGTGGCGCAGGCCAAGCCAACCCCGGCGAAGTCGAAATCGCAGCAGCGCTTCGAACTGATGGAAGCGTCGCTGTCGCCGACAAAGCTTGCCGCTGCCTTCGCCGGCGCGGGCAAACCGGCGACCGCGGCCAGCACACATCCCGTGATTTCCAGCGCCGCTCCACGGGTCACCGAGGCATCCCTCGTGCCGTCCGTCCAGGTCATGGCCAGCCTGTCCAACGACATGCCGGCTCCGGCGGCGGAACGCTTCGCCCGCGCCGAAACGGGTTCCGTCGTGCAGACCGCGCCGGCGCCGATGGGCTTTGCTCAGTCGGAAACGCCCGATAACGCGCAGCTGGCGCTTGCCCTGGTCGAGTCGATGCCGGTCGAGGACGAAGCCTTCGCCTCGCCGCTGCCGATGACCGAATCCTCGCCCGATGTCGCGGTTGCGCCGGTCGAGACCCAGCAGGAACAGCCGGGCGACGCCGCTTCGCTGCCGGATGCGCTCACCGACGACGTGCCGCTGCCGACCCGCCGCCCGCAATATGACGCGCCTCGGCAGCCCCGGGCCGTGGAAGAGGACAAGCCGGCCACACAGCCCAGGGCCTTGGAGCAGAAGCCGGCGCTCCAGCCGAAGCCCGTCCTGCAAGCCAGGCAGCAGCCGGCCCGGCAAGGCCGGACCCGTGATGGTGGCGACGTGCTGGCCTATGCCAAGCCGGATACGCCTTCGGGCGGCCTCGGCCAGGCGTTCAGGAACCTGTTCAACGGCCCGAGCGCCGGAAGCGGCGCCGGCCATGGCGTCGCCGTCTACGACATCAGCGCCAAGACCGTCTACATGCCCGACGGCCAACGGCTCGAGGCGCATTCCGGCCTCGGCGCAATGGTCGACCAGCCGCGCTATGTCCATGTCAAGGATCGTGGCCCGACGCCGCCCAACACCTACAATCTGTCGCTGCGCGAATCCCGCTTCCACGGCGTCGAGGCCATCCGCCTGACCCCGACGAGCGGCGGCAACAAGTACAACCGCAACGGCCTGCTCGCGCACACCTACATGCTGCGCGGCGGTCGCGCCGAATCCAATGGCTGCGTGGTCTTCAGGGACTATGCCCGCTTCCTCGCCGCCTTCAAGAAGGGCAAGGTCAACCGCCTCGTCGTGGTGGATCGCCTGAACGGATCGGCGACCCGGGTCGCGTCGAACGGAAGCGGCGCTTGAAATAAGGCGAAACCCTCCGCCGCCTCCTGACAGCCTTCTGTCAGGAGCCTGACGCGGCCGTCGGCCCGTCCTCATCGCGCTCTTTCCATTTTGGCCGAGAAATCCCATATTTGGAACATGGCCAAATCCCCAGATAAAAGAACGCCGCCGACGGCGGATGAGGACCGCGCCGCGCCGAAGCGGCGCAGCCCACTGACCGATTTCCTCGACGCCTCGGAACCGCTGCACAAGGGCGGCTTCGCCGAGATGCCGCAGGCCGATTTGTCGGGCACGCCGCTGACCGGCTCGATCTCCGATTGGGCCGAGCAGATCGAGCAGGAGGCTGAACGGGAAGGACGCGCTGCGGGCAAAGGCGGCGGCGCCAAGTCGCCGAAGAAGATTCCCGAGCGCTCCGCCGCGCCGGGCCGCACCGCGCGTGGCACCTCGATGGGCGGGGCCGCGTCGGCCCGCGAACGCACTGCCGCCGGCCTCAATCCGGTCGCCGGGCTCGACATCTCGCTGGAAGAAGCCGAGACGATGTCGTCCAGTGGCGTCACCGCCACGGTGGCCGCTCTCTCGGCGCTGATCGAATCCGGCAATCCGCTGCACAAGGACGGCGTGCTGTGGACGCCGCACCGCCCTGCCCGGCCGGAAAAATCCGAAGGTGGCATCGCCATCAAGATGGTGTCGGACTTCGAGCCCGCAGGCGACCAGCCGACCGCCATCAAGGATCTGGTCGAGGGCGTCGACAACAACGACCGCACCCAGGTGCTGCTCGGCGTCACCGGCTCCGGAAAAACCTTCACCATGGCCAAGGTGATCGAGGAGACGCAGCGCCCCGCTCTGATCCTGGCGCCCAACAAGACGCTGGCCGCGCAGCTCTATTCCGAGTTCAAGAAATTTTTCCCCGACAACGCGGTGGAGTATTTCGTCTCTTATTACGACTATTACCAGCCGGAAGCCTATGTTCCGCGCACCGACACCTTCATAGAGAAGGAATCCTCGATCAACGAACAGATCGACCGCATGCGCCATTCGGCGACGCGTTCGCTGCTCGAGCGCGACGACGTCATCATCGTCGCCTCGGTGTCCTGCATCTACGGTATCGGTTCGGTCGAGACCTACACGGCGATGACCTTCCAGATGCAGATCGGCGACCGGCTCGACCAGCGCGCTCTGCTCGCCGACCTCGTTGCCCAGCAGTACAAGCGCCAGGACATCAATTTCGTACGCGGCTCGTTCCGCGTGCGCGGCGACACGATCGAGATCTTCCCGGCCCACCTTGAGGACCGCGCCTGGCGCATCTCGATGTTCGGCGACGAGATCGAGGCGATCACCGAGTTCGACCCGTTGACCGGCCAGAAGACCGGCGAGCTGAAGAGCGTCAAGATCTACGCCAACTCGCACTATGTGACGCCACGCCCCACGCTCAACCAGGCGATCAAGTCAATCAAGGAAGAGCTCAAGCACCGGCTGGTGGAACTCGAGCGCGCCGGCCGCCTGCTCGAGGCGCAACGGCTGGAGCAGCGTTGCCGCTTCGATCTCGAAATGCTGGAAGCCACCGGCTCCTGCGCCGGCATCGAGAACTATTCGCGCTACCTCACCGGTCGCCAACCCGGCGATCCGCCGCCGACGCTGTTCGAGTACATTCCCGACAACGCGCTGGTCTTCATCGACGAGAGCCACGTCACCGTGCCGCAGATCGGCGGCATGTATCGCGGCGACTTCCGGCGCAAGGCGACGCTGGCCGAATATGGCTTCCGCCTGCCCTCCTGCATGGACAACCGGCCGCTGCGCTTCGAGGAATGGGACGCCATGCGGCCGCTCTCGGTTGCCGTTTCTGCGACGCCGGGCGGCTGGGAGATGGAACAGGCCGGCGGCGTCTTCGCCGAACAGGTCATCCGCCCGACCGGCCTGATCGATCCGCCGGTCGAGGTGCGCCCGGCCAAGAGCCAGGTCGACGACGTCGTCGGTGAGATCCGCGACACCACCAAGGCGGGATATCGCACGCTGGTGACGGTGCTGACCAAGCGCATGGCCGAGGATCTGACCGAATACCTGCACGAGCAGGGCGTGCGCGTGCGTTACATGCACTCCGACATCGACACGCTGGAGCGCATCGAGATCCTGCGCGACCTGCGCCTCGGCGCCTTCGACGTGCTGGTCGGCATCAACCTTTTGCGCGAAGGCCTCGACATTCCCGAATGCGGCTTCGTCGCCATTCTCGACGCCGACAAGGAAGGTTTCCTGCGTTCGGAAACGTCGCTGATCCAGACCATCGGCCGTGCCGCCCGCAATGTCGACGGCAAGGTCATCCTCTACGCGGACCAGGTCACCGGTTCCATGGAGCGGGCGATGGCCGAGACCAACCGGCGCCGCGAGAAGCAGATGGAGTGGAACGCCGCCAACGGCATCACGCCGGAATCGGTCAAGTCGCGCATCTCCGATATTCTCGACTCGGTCTACGAGAAGGACCATGTCCGCGCCGACATCTCGCGGTTCACCGACAGCGCCGGCGCCATGATGGGCAACAATTTCAAGGCCCATCTCGACGCGCTGGACAAGCAGATGCGCGACGCCGCCGCCAATCTCGACTTCGAGAAGGCGGCTCGCATCCGCGACGAGATCAAGCGGCTGCACGAGATGGAATTGTCGATCTCCGACGATCCGCTGGCGCGCGAAGTGGAAGGCCAAAGTCCCGCGTCAGGCCGCGAAAAGGGCAAGCACAACAAGGGCGTGGCCAAGCATCGGACATTGGAGGAACAGGAACGGTTCCGCAGGCTCGACCAGGCACGCGCGGCCGAAGAGGCGGCCAAGGCCGCCAGGCCCAACCTGTTCCGCAAGCCCGATCTCGACGAGATGGGCGCCGACCGCGCCGTGCCGGTGGAGAAGCCGCTGTTCGCCAAGCCGTCACTGGACGATATGGGCCCTGGTACCGACATGCCGACGCCGTCAGGCGCGGTGTCGCGGTCGCTGTTCAAGAAGCAGTCGGCGGAAGAAGCGCACGGCTCCGATTTCGGCATTCCCGGCGACGCCACCAAGCCGTTGTTCAAGAAGAATTCGCTCGACGAGATGACGGTGCGGCGGACCGAAAACCCGGTAGAGGGAAAAGTGCCGGCGAAGCCACAGCCAACCTCTCCCCAAGTGGGGGCCGGCAGGACAGAGGGGGGCGCGAAGGATCGCGGCGATGCCAACAAGCCTATCGTCCGTCAGCGCTCCGGTATCGGCTCCTACGAGGACCAAGGAGACGCCCGCCGAGAAAAGCGCCGGCCGGGGAAGACGGGCAGACCGGGACGGTAGCAATCCTTCGCGCCCTCTCTGTCCCTCCATTATAGATCAGCTCTTCTTGCCACCTTGCCAGTCGTGGGACGAACCTATACGGGCCTTGCAATTCTGCTCTTCCGCTCCGAAACCATCAGCCAGCTCCCATGAAACCCAGAGACATCGCCGCCTACGTCTTCCTGGCTGTCACCTGGGGACTGTCGTTCCTGGTGCTGCTCAAGGTGGTGCATGCCTTTGGCTGGGTCGGCGCGGTCACCTTGCGCGCGCTGATCGCCGGCATCACGCTCTTTCTGCTTGCCGCCGTGACGCGGCGACGGCTGGATTTCAGCGCCGGCTGGTGGCACTTCGCCATGGTCGGCGCGACGACGGTGGCGGCGCAGCTGATCGGCCTGTCCTATGCCACGCCCCGCATCGGCACGGCGATGGCGGCCATCCTGGTTGCCGCCATCCCGCTGTTCTCGATGATCATCGGCCAGCTCTGGGGGCTTGAGCGCATCGCAGTTCGCGGCCTTGCCGGACTGCTGCTCGGCGCTGCCGGCATCATCATCCTGGTCGGTTTCCCCGCCGTTCCGGTCACCGCATCCTTTGCGATCGGCTGTGCCGCCTCGCTGTTCAGTTCCTTCTCGGCGGCATTCGGCAGCAACTACGCCAATCGCCATTTGCGCTCGGCCCGCTCGCTGGAACTCACCAGCGCCGCGTTCCTGTTCGGCGGCCTGATGACGCTGCCGCTGCTGCTCGCCGTGCCGGTGCCGGCCATGCCGCGCTCTGTCGACTTCCTCTACCTGGCCATACTGGCCTGCGTGATGAGCGCATTGACCTATGTCGTGTATTTCCGGCTGGTGGCCAGCATCGGAGCGACCAGGACCATCAGCGTCGAATTCGCTGTGACCACGATCGCGGTGCTGGCCGGAACGATTGTGCTCGGCGAGTCGCTGACCTTGATCCAGGGCTTCGGCGCGGTGGCAATCATCGGCGGCTGCATACTGGTGCTGGACCCCTTCCCGCGCAGCCTGAAAGCGGCGGCCTTGCCATCAGCCTCGCCTTTGGTGTAGCCAGTCGTCACACTCGAACGTCTCGAAAGGAGGGCTCACGTGTTTACGTTTTTTCGTCACCATCGTCAGCGTGGCCCGATTTCTGCCCTGCGAGCCAGCTTGCAGGGCTGACCAGGGACGGTCCGGGTTTTTTCCCGCTTCGATTTTTTGGTCTGCCCTTCGTGGTATGCAACGCCTGGCCTGATGGCCGGCACGCGCACCGTCAAAGTGCACCCGGAGTTGTTTCCGGCAAGAGCGCATGACCCCGAAAGCCGGATGTTTCGGAAAGGATCATGCGCCAACCAAAAAAGCGAAATCAAAATGGCCCTGATCAGCCTCAAATCCCTCGGCGTCACCATGAGTGCGCCGCTCTTTTCCAATCTCGACCTCACCATCGCCAACGGCGACCGGCTCGGCATCGTCGCCGCCAACGGCCGCGGCAAGTCGACCTTGCTCAAATGCCTGACCGGCGAACTGGAGCCGACAACCGGCGACATCACCCGCACGCGCGGTCTGCGTGTCGGCCATGTCCAGCAATCCGTAGCCTCTGCCCTGCTTGGCCGCACTTTCCACAAGGTTGTGGCTGAGGCGTTACCGCCCGAACAGGCCGACAGCGAGATGTGGCGCGTCGATGTGGCGCTCGATTCACTTGACGTGCCCGAGCCGATGCGCGGGCGAAAAATGCAGGCACTGAGCGGCGGCTGGCAGCGGCTGGCGCTGATCGCCCGCGTATGGGTCACCGATCCCGACGTGCTTTTGCTCGACGAGCCGACCAACCATCTCGACCTCGCCCGCATCAGCCAGTTGGAAACCTGGCTCAACGCGCTGCCGCGAGAGATGCCTGTCATCATCGCCAGCCATGACCGCGCCTTCCTCGACGCCACCACCAACCGGACGCTGTTCCTGCGCCCGGAACAGTCGCCGGCGTTTTCCCTTCCCTATTCCCGCGCCAGGGAGGCGCTGGACGAGGTTGACGCGTCGACCGAACGAAAGTTCCAGCGCGACATGAAGGTGGCTCAGCAATTGCGCCGGCAAGCGGCCAAGCTCAACAATATCGGCATCAATTCCGGCAGCGACCTGCTGACGGTCAAGACCAAGCAACTCAACCAGCGCGCGGAAAAATTGGAAGAGGCCGCCTATCCGGCGCACCGCGAGAAATCGGCGGGCGCGATCAAACTCGCCAATCGCGGCACCCACGCCAAGGTGCTGATAACGCTCGACGACGCGGCGGTCGAAACGCCCGACGGCACGCTGCTGTTCAGGACCGGCAAGCGCCACATCTGCCAGGGCGACCGTATCGTGCTGCTCGGCCGCAACGGCGTCGGCAAGTCGCGCTTCGTCACCTTGATCCGCAACGCCATCCTCGAACCGGACACGGTGCGCAATGTGAAGGTGACGCCGTCGACGGTGCTCGGCTACAGCGACCAGGCGCTGTCGGGCATCAGCGGCGATGACACGCCGCTGGCGATGGTCTCGCGCCGTTACGATGTCGGCGAACAGCGCGCCCGCTCGCTGCTCGCCGGCGCCGGGGTGGTCATCGAGATGCAAGAGAAAAAGATCGGTGTGCTGTCGGGCGGCCAGAAGGCGCGGCTGATGATGCTGGCGCTCAGGCTCGCCAATCCCAATTTTTATCTGCTCGACGAGCCCACCAACCATCTCGACATAGACGGCCAGGAAGCGCTGGAGGAGGAGTTGCTGAAGCACCAGGCAAGCTGTCTGCTCGCCTCGCACGACCGCTCCTTCATCCGCGCCGTCGGCAACCCCTTCTGGCTGATCGAGAAGGGGAAGCTGACCGAAGTCGAGGATCCGGAAAGCTTCTTCCGCGAGGTGGCTGAGGGAACCGGCTGAGCGGCGGGCGATCGGCATGCCTGTAACTTATTTGCTTACAGGCTCTTAAAGCCGGTGTCCCCGGCAGTGGCCGCTCGACTTGGCAAGCTGTTCGGCGACGGCGCCGCGATCTGGCTTCGGATGCAGGCGGCCTTCGATGCCTGGCACGCCGAGCGTGAGGTCGATGTTTCGGCCATTCCCACGCTCAAGGTCGCATAGGTTCTCCTCGGCTGCGCCTGAACGAGATCTAAACGCCGACGAAAAATTCTCCGAGCAATCTGTCGGATCGCCCGTTGCTGCCTCGTCCTTGGGATGCCGACACGATGATGCCGGCGCCAACCCAAGGGAGAAGTCACCATGTCCGTCCTGTCATCCATCGGTCGCATCGCAACCCGGTATGCCGCCGCGCGCGCCCGTCACCGCAGCGAACGCATCCTGCTGTCGCTGCCGGCCGAACTGCGCAAGGATATCGGCTTTCCGGAAATCTTCGACGCCCGCGACAGCCGCCGCGCCGCAACGTCCTCGGCCAAGGTCATATGACCATGGCCCGCCGCCAGTGCGAAGCCCTCAAAAGCTGGCCTGTCGCCCGATGAACCGGGCCAGCCGAAAAATTTTCAGCGTCCTGTAGGATTGCCGTCATCTCATCCGTCCTAGGTCCGCAAGACCAAACAAACGTGAAGAGGAACATGCAATGACCGACCAGACCCCACCCCGGCCAAAAGTGCTTGGCGGATTGACCCCCTATCTTGAGGTCGACGGTGCCATCAAGGCGGCCGAGTTCTACAAGAAGGCTTTCGGGGCCGAGGAAGTCTTTGCCTACCCGGCGGATGAAAAAGGCCGCACCATGCATATCCATCTCTATATCAACGGCTCGACGCTGATGCTGGGCGACGCCTATCCGGAACACGGCCATCCGCACCAGGCGGCGCAGGGCTATACGCTGCAGCTCCATCTCGGCAAGGATGATATCGACGCTTGGTGGAAGCGCGCCGTCGACGCCGGCTGCGAGGCCGTCACGCCGCTGCAGGTGATGTTCTGGGGCGACCGCTGGGGCCAGGTGAAGGACCCCTTCGGCGTCGCCTGGGCAATGAACGCACCGACGGAATAGGCTTTAGCGAGCGCGCCCCGTCGCCGAAGGGATGCGCCAAACCGCGCCGGGTCTTTTCCCCGCTGACCCGGCGTTCGAATTCAGCAAAGAGGAGACCACCATGTCCTATGTCGATGGCTTCGTGCTTGCCGTGCCGAAGGCAAATCTCGATGACTATAGAAAGCTCGCCAACCTCGCCGGCCCCATATGGATGGAACACGGCGCGCTCGCCTATGTCGAATGCATCGGCGACGATGTACCCTATGGCGAGCTGACCTCGTTTCCGCGTGCCGTTCAGGCCAAGGACGATGAGATCGTCGTTTTCTCCTGGGCCGTATACAAATCCAGGCAAGATCGCGATGCGGTAATGGCCAAGGTGATGGCCGACCCTCGTCTGCAGCGCGATATGGCCACGATGCCGTTCGACGGCAAGCGCATGATCTTCGGCGGCTTCCAGCCCTTCCTGGAACTTTGAGACAGCTCGACCCCGGGGTCCGGAACCGAGCGTACATTTGAATACGTGAGTACCGGAAGCGCGGGAAACCACCGTTCGCAGGCCGGACTTACCGTGATATTGGCCTATCCGAGCTTATCCAGCAGTGGTTTCAGCCGGTCGCCATAGCGCTTCCACAGATCGACCGATCCCTGGTACATGGGCTGGCGCACCTGCGCGGCCGACGCCGTGCGCACCGGCCTGTCGGTCTGGTGGAACGACAGCACGGCAGCGTGCCATGGCAGGCCGAGATAGTCGATCAGCGCCCGGCTCTGCCCATCCTGGTCGGCGACGAAATCCTCGTAGCGCACATCGTGCACGACGCCGGGCAGCACCTTGTGCCAATGCGCCATGATGTCGGTGTAGAGATTGTGGAAATCGGCGAGCTCACCGAGGTCATAGCCATAGCGGTGGCTGTCGCCGCGGAAATGCACCTTGTAGATCGACAGGCATGTCGCCGCCGCGTCGCGGGCGCAATGGATGATCCTGGCCTTCGGCAGCATCATGTGGATGAAGCCGACAAGCAGGAAGTTGCCCGGCATCTTGTCGGTGACGTGGCGCATGTGCGGATAGCGGGCATGCAGCATGTCCAGATAGGCCTGCCCCGCCTCGGCGAAATCCCTATCGTCCGTGTCGGTCACGCCCCACGGGAAGCCGCCCGGCATGTTCGACGGGAACTGCTTGCCGACCGCCGTCTTCAGGATGCTGAGCTCGCCCGCGCCAAAGACCTGGGGGTGACTGGCGATGATCTGTTCGACCAGCGTCGTACCCGAACGCGGCATGCCGACGACGAAGATCGGCGCGTCGTCGGCAATCGGGCTCGGCCTGTGCTTTTCGAAGAAGCCGGCATCGAACACCGTCTTCATTGCCTCGAACTCGGCGCGCGTCTTCACCGGGTCGTAGTCGATGCCCTTGCGGCGGATGGCATTGCCCTCGGCGAAATAGCCGAAGGCTCTGTCATAGTCCTTGAGATCGTCATTGGCCTTGCCGAGGCCAAACGACAGCTGCATGCGTGCCAGGCTGTCCTGAGGCGCCTTGGCGTGCTGCGCCTCCATGCCGGCCATTTCAACATCGCGCTCCTTCTGGCGCTTGACTTGCGTCAGCATCAGCCACGCGCGGGCCATGCCGGGCTGGATCGCCACCGCCTGCCGGAACAGGTCGGTCGCCTCGTCGAGCTTGCCCTTTTCCATCAGCCCGACACCCAGTCCGTGCAGCAGGTCGGCATCCCTAGGCCGGATGGTCAGTGCCTCCTGGAAGACAGCCAGCGCCTCGTCGAGGCGTCCGGCTTCCTGCAGGGTTTCGGCAAGCCCGATACGGGCGCGCACGTGGAATGGATTGCGCTGCACCGTGCCGCGATAGATGTCCTCGGCCTCGTCGAACCGGCCGATCTGCTTCAGCGATGAGCCGAGATTGTCGCGCGCCGCGAGCTGCTCCGGCCGCAGGTCCACCGCGCCGCGGAAGAAATCGATCGCCGCCGCGACACGGCCCAGATCGCGCATCACCGTGCCGAGATTGTTGAGGAAGTCGGGATTGGTCGGCTGCAGCTGAACCGACTGTTCGAGGAAATCCATGCCTTCTTCGCTGCGCCCAGTCTGGTGCAGCAGCAACCCCAGGAAATGCGCCGCGGCCGCATGTTTGGGCTGACGCGTCAGCACCTGGCGGTAGATCGCCTCGGCTTCCTGCCGGCGCCCAGCCTGGTGCATTTGCAATGCCTGCTGCACATACTGGTCGAGGCCCAGCGGCGGCTGTCCTCCCCCGCCAGACTTAGCCGCGCCAGGCTTGGTTCCCGCACCCGCCGCTCTTCTCTGATCTCTGTTGATGGGACACCTACCGTGTTCGTGCGCCTGCCGCGATCTAGGCCATCGGCGTTACAGGTTCAAGGCTTTGCTTGATTCTGCGCCTCACGTCGCGGCGAAAGCGATCAAATCAGGCGATTGGTCTCGGCAACCTGCCTGGCCCGCCTCACAGTTCCATCGGTATCGGAGATCGTTCGCCTTGCCGCCTCGTCGCTTCTGATGGTCAGCCGCGCCGACTGGACGGCCATCGGCTTTCCGGCAGCGCCAATGGCGTACGTGGCGATTGGCCTGACGATCGGATTGATCGCCACGCTCTTCCCTTTCGAAGTTCTGACTGAATCCATGGCTTTATCCCTTTCAGGAAAAATAAAAGTATAGGCGCCGAGGAAAAACTCGGCACGCCTCCAAGAAATTTTCGAAGATATCTGCAGCCATAGCAGATTTATTCCAAAAATTATAGCCGTCTATTTTTCTGATCGAAGCGAGGAGTTCGGATCTTATTCTTGAATAGAGCGCCGAATTGAGCTATATAGAAAACATGGTTTGGGCCACATTTGTCATCTCGCGGTGTCGAGGTTCTCGATCCGCCAATCTCATTCCAATTGTTAATACCGGATGCGCGTGGATTACAGTCGTCGTGTCCCCGCCTTTTTTTGCGCTCAGGGCGCTGTTCACGTGACGCGCGAGGCGGGATATCAAGGCCAGGACAATGCCGGACCGCACCACCCGTTCCATCGCCCATTTCACCGCGCCATTCGTGCTCGGTGGCCTGGAAGGACAACTGCCGGCCGGCGACTACGACATCGATCACGACGAGGAGTTGATCGAGGGAATGTCGCGGCTTGCCTGGCACCGCGTCGCCACCTTCATCCACCTGCCGGCAAAGGCGGTGAACAACCCGCTCACTAGCCAGCTTGTCGCCATCGACCACCTGGACCTCGAAACCGCGCTGGTGCGCGACCGGGAGAATGCAGCATGATCCGTTTTCAACAGAATGCGCGACCGCGCACCGATACCCCCTCGCATCTCTTCGCCATCGGTCAGACCGTGCGGATGAAAAGCAGGACCGGCTTGGTCAACAAGACCGTGGAACTGTTCGAGATCAAGAGCAGGCTGCCGGTCAAGGACGGTTCCCCGCAATATCGCATCCGCAGCGACCAAGAGACCCACGAGCGGGTCACCACGGAAGACAATCTCGAATTGGCCGACAATCCGGCCAGCTGAGCGGAGGCCAGCCGACACGCCGCGCAACCGCAAACGCCTCGCGGCGTTGAGCCTGCACACCCAGATGCAGGAGTTTCGCGATGTCCCTCACCGCCTTTGCCCTCAACTGTTCGCTGAAAGCTTCCGGCGACAAGGAAAAATCGTCCACCGACAAGATCATCGCCGATCTGCTGGCGGCGCTCAAGCCGCATGGCGTGGAAGGCAAGGTCGTGCGCGCGCTCGATCATGACATCAAGCCCGGCGTGCTCTCCGACATGGGCAAAGGCGACGACTGGCCCGGCCTGCGCGAAAAGATCCTCGCCGCAGATATCTTCATTCTCGGCTTGCCGATCTGGTTGGGCCAGCCATCGAGCGTCGCCAAGCGCGTCTTGGAGCGGATGGACGCCTTTCTCGAGGAGACCGACGACAAGGGCCGCATGCCGGCCGCCGGCAAGGTGGCCCTGGTGGCGATCGTCGGCAACGAGGACGGCGCGCATCACTGCCACGCGGAGTGCTTCCAGGCGCTGAACGATGTCGGCTTCACCATCCCCGCCAATGGCGGCGTCTACTGGGTCGGTGAAGCCATGCAAGACGTCAATTACGTCGACCTGCCGAAAAACCCCGACAAGGTTACCGAGGCCATCGAAATGGCGGCCTCAAACGCTGCTCATCTGGCCGGCCTGCTCAAGAGCAGAGCTTATATTGGCGTGGAAAAATAATGAGCCGCCTTGCCTTCCCCCCCTTGCGGGAGAGGGCAGAATCTCAGCACGGCCCCTCGCCGACGACGCGATAGTCCGAGGCACGCACCTCGCAGGCATTGGGAAAGGTGCGCATCTCGCCATGCCGGCGGGCGCACACCGGCGCGTATTCACGGTTGCAGAACGTCTGCTCGCCATCACCGCCGCCGCCACCGCCACCGCGACAGGACCCGTCACGCACGACGCGGTACCCCGCCCGATCGGCCAGACAGGCATTGGCGAAGGTCTGGCGATCTCCGCCGCGCCGGGCGCAGATCGGTTCGTATTTGGTGCAGAATTGCGGTTCAGGGCGGCGGAGGCGGTCGCGGTCCAGGTCCGTCCATCGACGACCACCGTGCAGGCGGCAAGAATTGCCTACAGGAAAAGGACGGCAAAAACCTGCCGTGAAAAGATCGCCGCAAGAACCTCAAGATCGTCTCTCACTTGATCCGCGTACCGGTCCGTACCACCCAAGCCCGCGTGGCGGTACGTTGGTAATTATATCGACCAAAACAAGATTTAGATCAGTCGCCCACGGCGTGACCCTCGTCATTCCACTGCCAATTGCAACCCTTGTTTGCGGCTTCTGTAGGAGAACGACACCCGAACCGGTAGGCCTCGGCCGCATCGCCGGCAATCGTCGTATCTGGCCCATCCATGACCGGCGCTGTGGGCCGATGACCCCTGCGCCAACGAAGCCTATTTGCGGCCGGTCGCCGCTTTGATCGGCCGATTTTTGCGTCGGGATGCGCCAAGGGCGGCGACCCGCAGCGCTATCTTGCAACCTTCACGTTTCCGTGCGATAAATTCTGTGTTCGGGCATTTGCGACCCGGAGAGCGGAACGTTTTGGACGACCTTTCCCCGATACTGTGAATCTCTGACGGCCCCGTTTTTCGGCGGGGGGTTTGACCATGCGCCAATGCATGACTGCCGAAAGCAACCACCAGGAACTGCCCTCGACGCCAGGTGGCGGGCAGGACCACCAAGACTGAACGGGTGAAGGAGTTTCCCCAATGGCCCAGACCGGCACCGTTAAATTCTTCAATGCGACCAAAGGCTTCGGTTTCATCACGCCCGACGGCGGCGCCAAGGACGTGTTCGTCCACATTTCAGCGATCGAGGCCTCTGGCCTGCGCACGCTCGTCGATGGCCAGAAGGTCACTTTCGATGTCGAGCCGGACCGGATGGGCAAGGGCCCGAAGGCGGTCAACCTGCGCGCAGCCTGAGCGGTCGGCGCGCGCGCATCCCAAGCGGATGGGCCAACGAGGAGCTTGACCAGGACGTGGGCAGGCAGACGGATTTTTGAAAGGCGCGGCGGTTTTCGCCGCGCCTTTTTCATGTCCGCCGCACAGCATAGACTCATCTCATCCGGAAGTTCATCCCGGGTGCGGGCCAATGACGCGCATCATAACAAGCATTTAAAGCGACGTGCTTTAAGTGCCTGCAAACTTTCACTTGCCGATAGCGCTAAAATAAAGGACAAATTTCCATTCGGGCATTTGCCGGCCCGAGACTGGAATTTATGGGATCAAAGGAGCTTCCCATGCCGCAGACCGGCACCGTCAAATTCTTCAACCATGCCAAAGGCTTCGGCTTCATCACACCGGATGATGGCGCGAAGGATGTCTTCGTCCATATTTCGGCCGTGCAGGCGTCGGGTCTCCCCGGTCTCGAAGATGGGCAGAAAGTGACATTCGACACCGAGCCGGACAAGCGCGGCAAGGGACCCAAGGCCGTCAACCTGTCGGTCGGCTGAGCCGGCTTCGGACCGGCTCCGGCAGTCAGGTCCGCGCCGAAGGTGCGGTTTTGAGGGCGTGAAAGAATGCGTGCGGCCAAATTTTCGTTCAGCCCCCGTTCAGCCACGGTCCCATATTAGTCATCGGTAAAGCCGGACTGCATCCCCTGCAAGAAACTGCACGGTCCGGTACGAAGGAGACCAAGATGAACCGCATTTTCAAGACAGCCGTGCTGTCCGCAGCCGTGGTCGCCACCACGCTGGGGACCTCTTCGGCGGCCAATGCCGATGACTGGCGCCGTTGGCACCATCACGGCCATGGCCATGGCAATGGCGACGCTGTAGCAGCCGGCGTTCTCGGCCTTGCCGCCGGCGCATTGATCGGTGGCGCATTGGCCAATGACAGGCCGCCACCCGATTCCGACCGCTATTACGATGACGGTTACTACGATCGTGAGGTGCGGGTGCGCCCTGCCCCGGTCCGCCGCTACTACGCGGAACCGCAGGTGGTCTATGCCGACCGTTACGCCGAACCGTGGACGCGCGGCTGGTACGAATACTGCTCGGACCGCTACCGCACCTTCAATTCCCGTACCGGCACCTTCACCGGCAGCGATGGTGAACAGCATTTCTGCACAGCCAACTGAGGCTTCCCTCCCCCAAACAGAAAAGCGCTGACCGCAAGGCCAGCGCTTTTTTGTTGTGAGCTAGTTAGGCTTCCGGCAGCGGTCCCTATCTCATTCAGGTCAAAAACGGATTGGTTCGCCGTTCCTCGCCAAAACGCCCGCCGGGGCCATGGCCGCAGATGAACCCGATGTCGTCGCCGAGCGGCAACAGCTTGTCCTTGATCGAGGCGATGAGGGCCGCATGGTCGCCGCCCGGCAGATCGGTGCGGCCGACCGAACCGCGAAACAAAACGTCGCCGACATGGGCGAATTTGGCGGCGCGGTTATAATAGACGACATGGCCCGGCGCGTGGCCGGGGCAATGCAGCACCTCGAACACATGGCCGCCGAACGACACCGTCTCGCCCTCGGTGAGGAACCGGTCGGGCACGCAGTTTCGCACACCGCCGATGCCGTAGCGCCTGCCCTGGTTTTCCAGATTGTCGAGCAGCATCTTGTCGGCTTCATGCGGGCCGATGATCTCGACGCCGAGTGCTTCCTTCAGTTCCATGGCGCCGCCGGCATGATCGATATGGCCGTGCGTGATCCAGATCGCCTCGGCCGTGATCGCGTTGTCCTTCAACGTTGCCAGCACCTTGTCGATGTCGCCACCCGGATCCACGACGACGCCATGCTTGTCGTCCATGTCGAACAGGATGGTGCAGTTCTGCTGGAACGGTGTGACCGGCACGATGCCGGCATTGAGCTGACCCATGATCGTCCTTTCGCTGTGTCAGCGATCATGTAGAGGCATCGGTCAAAACCGTCCACATGCCGAAGGCCAAACAGTGCGTCTCCAAAAGAATGGGCGGCCGAAGCCGCCCATTCTGCGAAGCCCGAGATCGGCGGGCTTATTTCTTCATGGCGCCCATGACCGCGCCGAGAATGGCGGTCAGGATCGCGCCACCGCCGGCGCCACCGAGGATGTTCTGCAGGTTGAGCGCGCTGCCCAGGCCGCTGGTCGCCGCCGCGGCCGCGTCAGGACTGATCGTACCGCCGCCAAGCAGGCTGCCGAGGATCGCCGCGCCGCCGACACCGCCGATGGCTCCGCCCAGGATTTTGGTAAGCTGGCCCATTGCCGCCGTCTTGATCGCCACACTGACCGCCTGACCACCAATAATGCCTGTAATGATCTGAATAATGATCGGAAGAAGCGTGTTCATGTCCATATGATTAGTCCCTCCATAGCTGCCAGCCTCCCGGGCCGACACCATGATGAGACGCCGAATTGGATGAAAGTCAAATGCAGAAACGCTGAAATAAAAGGGGCGGCCCGAAAACCGCCCCTGCTTGCACGAAAAGCTGTGACTATCGTTATTCTGCGGCGATAGCATGCTTGGGTTGAACGGCGATAGAATAGTCGTTCATGAGATTCTTGGCGATCTCGCCGACTTCGAATCGGTAAGGGCCGATCTCCGAAACCGGAGTTACTTCCGCTGCCGTTCCGGTCAGGAAGCACTGCTCGAACCCTTCCAATTCTTCCGGCAGGATGGCGCGTTCGATGATCTCAAGGCCGCGATCCCTGGCGAGACCGATGACCGTGCGGCGGGTAATGCCGTCGAGGAAGCAATCGGGCTTGGGAGTGTGGATCTTGCCGTCCTTGACGAAAAAGATGTTGGCGCCGGTTGCTTCGGCGACCTGGCCCCGCCAGTCGAGCATCATGGCGTCGGCAAAGCCCTTGGCCTCGGCGGCATGCTTGGACATGGTGCAGATCATGTAGAGGCCGGCGGCCTTAGACCGCGACGGCGCCGTGCGCGGATCGGGCCGGCGCCATTCCGCCACATCGAGACGGATGCCCTTCAGCTTCTGCGCCGGGTCGAAATAGCTCGGCCATTGCCAGATGGCGATGGCGACGTTGATGCGGTTGTTTTGCGCCGAAACACCCATCTGCTCGCTGCCGCGCCAGGCGATCGGCCTGACATAGGCGTCCTGGAAGCCCTGCTTCTTCACGAGCGTGGTCGACGCGTCGTTGAGCTCGGCCACCGAATAGGGTATCTTGAAGCCGAGCAGGCGCGCCGATTCATGCAGGCGTTCCGTATGCTCGTTGAGCTTGAAGATCTCGCCGCCATAGGCGCGCTCACCCTCGAAGACCGCGCTGGCGTAATGCAGGCCGTGGGTCAGCACATGAATCTTGGCGTCCCCCCACGGGACGATCTCGCCATTCATCCAGATGAAGCCGTCCAGTTGATCGAAGGGAACGGATGCCATGGTAACCTCCCGCGGGTCGCGACCCGCATATCCTAGTGTCGTTGCGTGTTCTTTTTTGGCAGCGCCATATGGTTGGAAACGCCGGCCGGTGTCTGGAAGCGTAAGCGGATAATCGCGCCCTGGCAAACTCAGGAAGTTCCGGAAAAACCGGCCTGCCTCGCCTTTTCGTTCGCAATCCGCTCAAAAGCTTGTCAAAAATTACCATTGCAGGGAAATTACGTCAATAGTACTGACATAATCTCCCGTTCCCATGGAGAAATGATGACGGATAAAAGCCCAGCTGCCGGAAAACCGATCAGGACCGCGATCACCAGCGAGGACGGCATCGACTTCGCCCTCATCGAACTCTTCTTCTTCGCCTATCGCGACTTCACCTCCGATCCCGATCAGATCCTGGCCGACTACGGCTTCGGCCGCGCCCACCACCGCGTGCTGCACTTCGTCAACCGCCGGCCGGGCCTGACCGTCGCCGAACTGCTCGACGTGCTGAAGATAACCAAGCAGAGCCTGGCGCGTGTGCTGAAGCAATTGATCGACACCGATCACGTCGTGCAGTTGCAAGGCCCGCGCGACCGTCGCCAGCGCGAACTCTATCCGACGGCCAAGGGCCGGGCGCTGGCGCTGGCGCTGGCGCGGCCACAGTCACGCCGCATCCGTGCTGCATTGGAAGATTCCGGCGCCACCGAACGGACCTTGGTGGAACGCTTCCTCGAAGCGATGGTCAATCCGGAACTGAGAGCTCAGATCGACGTTGGGTCCGCAAAAATGTCAGGGAAAAGCCATGGAGAGCACTGAGAGGGTCGACACCGCGGCCGCACCGGATGACGACGCACCGCATCTGCTCGTGGTCGACGACGACACCCGCATTCGCAATCTTCTCAAGCAGTATCTGACCGAAAACGGCTTTCGCGTCACCGTCGCCGGCAATGCCGGCGAGGCCCGCCGCAAGCTCGCCGGCCTCGATTTCGACCTCCTCGTGCTCGACGTGATGATGCCGGGAGAAAGCGGCGTCGATCTCACCAAGGCTCTGCGCGCCGAGAAGAACGTGCCGATCCTGATGCTGACGGCCTTGTCGGAAACCGACAGCCGCATCTCGGGGCTCGAAGCCGGCGCCGACGACTACCTGCCAAAACCCTTCGACCCGCGCGAGCTGATCCTGCGTATCAACAACATCCTGCGCCGGGGCGGCCCGGCGGCGACGCCCAAGGTCGAGCAGCTGGTGTTCGGCCCCTACACCTTCCAGATCGCCAGGCGCGAACTGAAGCGCGGCGGCGAGGCGCTGAAGCTGACCGACCGCGAACAGGAGATCCTGGCGATCTTCGCAGCGCGCGCCGGCGAAACCATCCCCCGCCACGAACTGGTCGGCGACGATTCGGAAGTCGGCGAGCGCACCATCGACGTCCAGATCAACCGGCTGCGCCGCAAGATCGAGCGCGATCCGTCAAATCCGGTCTGGCTGCAGACCGTGCGCGGTATTGGGTATCGGCTCAGCGTGGAATAGCTAGTTCTACAGCGAGAACCGGCAACGGAGTTGACCCAGGTATTCGTCTTGCTTACTCGATGCCGGCGAGCCACCGCACCATGTTCGCCATCAGTTTGCCGTAGACCGGCCACCGAGAAAATCCTGCGACAGCCAATGCGGCCCGATGTCGGTCGCCCAGGCGAGCGTGCGGGCGCGACCGTGGTTGCGAGCCGCGAGCAGCGGCCAGTCCGAGCCCCCGATATTCAGGTCGCAAGCAGACGGGATGAACCGTCGTTCCTGAAATCCAGCTTGTTCATGCCCAGGATGGTCGGCAACGGCCCCTCCACGCCGGCGAAGATCGGGTGGGACGACTGCAGGATGGAGGCGTTGAGGCACGGTGATGCCCTCGGCGGCCAGCGCGGCGTTGAAGGCCGTTGCGCCATTGGTCGAGGTCGCACTTGTCAGCGCGTCGCCGCCAACGGCGGCCGACGTCGTCGCTACGAAGGTTCACCTGCAAGCAACAGTTTCATTGCCGTCCCCACACTGTTCGATCAAGAAGTTGGGAAAACGGGCGCCGGTTTCAGCCGGCGCCCGCTATGTCTAGACCTGGAGGATCAGAACTTGAACTCGGCCAGGTTTTCAGGGGTCACGATTTTCGCCGGCCCAAGGATCAATTCGCCGCTGGCCCCGATCGTGTATTCGCCGAGCCTGCCTGCCGTGAACTTCTCACCTTCCTTGCCGGTGATCTTGCATTGTGCAAGCGCCTGGGCTGCTTGATAGGCAAGATAGCCAAGATCGGTGACATTCCACCAGATATCCTGTGCGGCGCCGTCCTTGATGTACTTCGAGATCAGAGTGGCCGGCGCGAGACCGGTCAGCTTGACCTTGCCGATCATGCCGGCTTCCTCGAGTGCACGCGCGGCCGCCGGAAGGCCAATGCCTGCCGGAACGATGATCACCTTGAGATTCGGAAACGCCTGGACCAACGCCAACGCCTGTTGCTGGTTGACCTGTTCGCTCTCTTCGCCATAGGCGACCTGCACCAACTTCATCTTGGCGAACTTCGGCTCGGCCGCCATCTTCGCTTTGATGAAGTCGATCCAGGCGTTCTGGTTGGTCGCCGTGGGTGTCGACGATAGGATTGCGAATTCGCCTTCACCGCCGCTGAGATCGAATGCACTTTCCAGCATCATCTCGGCGAGACTGTCGCCCTTCACCTGGTTCACGAATACCGCGCGGGCATCGGCCGCCACGTCGGAGTCATACGAGATCACCCTGACGCCCTGCTGAACGGCGCGCTTCAGAGCAGGCGCAACGGCATTGGCGTCGTTGCCGGCAATTGCGATGACCCCGACCTTCTGCGACACGAGGCTGTTGATGAATTCGATCTGCGCCTCGGCCGTCGCCTGCGATGGGGCGACCTGGGTAGCAGTGCCGCCAATTTCCTTCGCCGCCTCTTCGGCGCCTCCAAAGGCCACCTTGAAGTAGGGGTCTGTGTCGAGCTTGGGCAGGAAGCCGACCGTCACGGGTTCCTTGGCGCATTCCTGGCTGAAGGCCAGCGAGGCCGGCGAGAGCAGAACCGCGGATGCGATCAGGGCTAATCTAAACGCTTTCATTGTGACTCCTCCGTCAAAAACATCGGGCTTGAAGGAAGGGGCTCGAGATCACCCCTTGGTCTCGCGCAAGACGCGCGATCTGCTGAGCCTCTCCTGTGCGGAGCGCCAGTAATTGCCGACCAGCAGCGAGCCGATCAGAAGCAGGCCGATGATCATACCCTGCGCGTCGCCGCCGACCTGGTTGAGCGCCAGCACGTTTCGGATCACGGCGATCAGGAGCAGTGCCAGCATGACACCGGTCAGGCGGCCCTTGCCGCCAAACACGCTAACGCCGCCGAGCAGCACGATGGTGATGACGTCGAGTTCCATGCCGAGCGCGTTGTTGGCGCGGGCGTTGGAGAGCCGCGCGGTATAGACGATGCCGGCGATGGCCGCGACCACGCCCGAGACGATGAATAGATTCAGGATCATCCGGCGCGTGTTGATGCCGGAATAGCGCGCCACTTCGGGGCTGCCGCCGAGCGCATGGATGCGCTTGCCGCTCGGCGTCTTCTGAAGGATGACGGCAAACACTGGCGCCAGCACCAGGAAAGGCACGATGGTCCACGGTATCTCAGTGCCCGGCAGGTTGTTGATCCCGAAATCGACGACGGCTGGCGGCAGGATGTTGACCGAACCGGTGCCGAGCAGGATGTAGCCGATACCGCGATAGAGCGCCATGGTGCCGAGCGTCACCACCAGCGACTGCAGTCCCAGGCCCGAGACCAGATAGCCGTTGAAGGCGCCGAGCAGGCCGCCGGCCAAGAGCGTCAGCGGGATTGCCGCCAGCGTAGGCGCGCCCGCTTGGACGAGCAGGCCGAACACCACGGACGTCAGCGCCAGCACCGAGGCAATCGACAGGTCGATCTCGCGGATGATGATGAGCAGCGTCATCGGCAGGATCAGCAACGCCTTTTCCGAGGCACTCGCCGCCAGCTGCGAGAGATTGAAGCCAGAGACGAAATTCGGCACGAAGATCGCCGCGTAGAGGAAGGCGGCCAGACAAGAGGTCGCCAGCAGCAGGTCCCAGAAATCGATCGAGCGCAGGAACTTGTTCATCGCGCCCTTGCCTGTCTTGCCTGCTCCGCGCGCCGCACGATGAAGGTATCGATGCCGATGGCGACCAGGATCACCAGCCCGTAGACGCCTTGCAGCCACAGCGGGTCGACGCGCACAAGGGTCAGCCCGTTCTTGATGACCAAAAGGGTGAGCGCGCCGAGGATGATGCCGAGCAGTGTGCCCGAACCACCGCGGATGGCGACCCCGCCGACCACCGCCGAAGCGATCACGGTGAGTTCGAAGCCAAGCGCGACGCGGGCATCGATGGTGGCATAGCGGGAGGCCCACAGCGCCCCGCAAAGGCCACCGAGCAAGCCCGCCATGCCAAAGGCAAGCAGGATGCGGCGGTCGACCGGGATGCCGATGAGCCGCGCGCCGTCGGGGTTGGAGCCGGTAGCAAACAGTTCGCGCCCGACGGAAGTGCGATAGAGCAGGACGTAGCCAGCGCATAAGATGAGAATAGCGATGACGACGATCAGCGGCACGCCGGCGATCTTCAGGCCGGTCATGTCGAGCCAGGCCTGCGTGACCTCGTCCGCACTGACCTGGTCGCCGGCCGCCCAGATCGAGTTGAACCCGCGAAAGATCGACATCGAGGCCAGCGTGACGACGATGGCCGGGATCCTTCCCCGGGTGACGACAAGGCCGTTGATCAGACCGGCGATGCCGCCGACCGCGCATGCGGTCACCAGGCCGATGCCGATGTCGAGCCCGGGATAGGCCTGAACCATGCTGGCGGCCATATAGGCGGAAAGACCGATCACCGCGGCGATCGAAAGGTCGATATTGCGGGTAATCAGCACCAGCATCTGGGCGAGTGCGGCGACGACCAGCAGTGCCGCGTCCATCGACACGGCGGTCAGGTTTGCCGCGCTTACCATGCGCGGGTTGATGATGGTGACCGGAATGGCGACCGCTAGCATCGCGGCGAGGAGCCCGAACTCTCGCCGCTTCAGGAAATCGAGCATTCCTTTTCTCTTCTCCTTGAAGGCGGCACGCGCAGCCTGCGCTGCCGGATCGACGTGCTCGCTGGTCTTCGTCGCCGCTTCCAGCACCCTTTTCTGGGTGGCTTCGCCGCGCGCGAATTCGGCCGTTTGGTGACCTTCGCGCAGGACGACGATGCGGTCGCACATGCCGATCAGTTCGGGCATCTCGGAAGAAATTAGGAGGATCGCCATGCCTTGCGCGGCAAGGTCGGCGATCATGGCATGCACTTCCGCCTTGGTGCCAACATCGATGCCTTGCGTCGGCTCGTCGAGGATGAGTACGCGCGGCTCGGTGCGCAGCCATTTAGCCAGCACCACCTTCTGCTGGTTGCCACCGGACAATTCCTTGACCGGCTGCCCGTAACTGGAGAAGCGCAGCTTCATGCGTTTCAGCCAGTCCGCAACCAGATCGATCGCACGATCCGTGCCGTAAAAACCGGCCGGCGCGGCCTTGTCGAGGACCGGCAGCACCGCATTGTCGAGGATCGAGAAATCCATCACCAAGCTCTGGCCCATACGGTCTTCCGAGACATAGGCGATGTGCGCATCCATGGCGTCACGCGCCGAGGCGAAGCGCACGACTAGGTCGTCGATCAGGATTTCGCCAGCGTCAGGCTGGTCGATGCCGAACAACACGCGCGCGATCTCGGTTCGCCCGCTGCCCACGAGGCCGCCAAGTCCAAGCACCTCCCCGGCGCGGAGCTTCAAATCAATGTTGGAGAAGCCGCCGGCGCGCGAAAGCCCCCTCGCCTCCAGCACCAATGCGCCGGTGGCGTGGTTTCGTTCCGGGTAGAGGTCGGTCACTTCGCGGCCGACCATCATGCTGATGGCCGCGGCGCGACCAAGCTCAGCCTTCGGCTTGACGCCGATAAGGCGTCCGTCCCGCAGCACCGCCATGCGGTCGGCGATGCGGAAGATTTCGTCCATGCGGTGACCTACGAACATCATCGCCACGCCGTGCAGCCTGAGATCGGCAACGACAGTGAACAGCCGCTCGACTTCGCGCTGCGATAGGGCCGCCGTGGGCTCGTCCATGATCAGCACGCGCGCGTCGAGCGATAGCGCGCGGGCGATCTCGACCAATTGCTGTTCGGAGGTGCGCAGCGCGCCTAACCGCATTTCGGCCGGCACGTCGAGACCGACCGTCGCCAATACCTTGCGCGCGCCGGCTATCATGGCGGCGTTGTCGATGCCACCAAAACGGTCGCGCGGCATGTGGCCGAGATAAATGTTTTCCGCGACCGGTAGATCGGGGAACAGGCCGGGATGCTGGTGCATAACCGCGATGCCGGCAGCCTGGGCGTCCTGTGGCGAATGCAGAACAACAGGCTTGCCATCGATCTCGACATGGCCGCCGGTTGGGGCATGCACACCGGCCAGCAGCTTCACGCACGTGCTCTTGCCGGCGCCGTTTTCGCCAAGTAATGCCAGCACCTCGCCGGAGCGCAATTCGAAGGACGCATCCTTGAGGGCGATCGTGCCGCCAAAGGCCTTTGTCGCCTGAACCAGGGCGATGGGGACAGCCACGTTCCCATTTGCCGTAGCATCGGCTTGGCCATGTATGCCTGAGTGCAGCACCTCTCCTCCCCAGCAGTTGTTATTTTTTCAATTTGCTATATTAAATGCGCCACGCCCGCAACCAGAAAATTGACTTCCGTTGCCCTGGGAGGCACTGTCGCGTTGCGCACGGGTGCGGATGGGGTGCCACGATCGCAGCAGATTGGGAGCTGCAGGCGGCCAGAGTGGCTTCGCAAGAGATGAATGGAGGCGCCGGTTTTGTCTGGAAAAGGCAGTAATTCCGTGAAGGTTCGGCATTACAACGAGCGATTCGTGCTTGATGCCATTCGCCGACTGAAGGAGGCTTCCAAGTCTGACCTGGCGCGCGCGGCAAACCTGACACCGGCCGCTGTGGCAACCATTGTCGACGGGTTGGAGTCGTCTGGTTTCGTAAAGCAAGTGGGAAAAAGGTTCGGACAGCGCGGTTCTCCTTCCACACTCTACAGGCTTACGCCGGAGCGCATCTACAGCGTCGGCATCAAGATCGGCCGGCGTGCGCTGGAGGCCGTGCTTGTCGACTTTGCCGGCGAGGTCCGCGCGCGCGAGTCGCACGAATATCGGTTTCCGGATCCCGATCTGGTGCTCAGAGCCGGAAATATGTCGCTTGCCAGTTTCGACAAGGTGGTCGCCGGGCTTGGCGATGCCAGCATTGTCGGCGTCGGAATCGCTTCGCCTTATTTCCTCGGCGGCTGGAGCGAGGAGCTAGGCTTTCCCGACGACCTTGGCAGCCGGTGGGAGGCAATCGACCTGACGACATTCTTCGCCCCGAGGCCCAAGACGCCAGTCTTCGTGGAAAACGACGCGTCGTCGGCAGCGTTGGCCGAACTCATCCAGGGGGCCGGCGCGCGGTTCCGCGACTTCATGCATATCTCGATCGACACTTTCGTAGGCGGCGGGCTTGTGCAAGGCGGCAAGGTCCATACCGGCCCGCATGGCAACACGGCTGCGCTTGGCCCGTTGCCGGTCTCTCCTTCAGGCCTCGATTCGGTGGCGGCCAAGCCGGCGCGCTACCAGAGTCTGCTGCACCGCGCCTCCATCTATGTGCTGGTCAATCATCTCAAGTCTCGCGGCATCGAGATCAATCGCGTGCGGGAACTGGATCCGCTGCCGCCTGGGGCGCGCGAGCCGTTGTTCGAATGGGTCGAAGATTGCGCCAACGCGCTGGTTGAGGCGATCATCGCCATCACCTCTGTCATCGACATCGAGGCGATCGTTCTCGACAGCATCCTGCCGCGGCCTATCCATCTCGAGCTACTGGCGAGGGTGCAGACCCAGTTTAACCGGACTAGCGCCCTCGGCATCGTGGCGCCGGAAATCGTGTCGGGACAATTCGGCCCTGAGGCGTCACCGATCGGCGCGGCCATGTTGCCGTTCTCCGCGCTGCTGGCCCCTGACAGCGGCGTGCTGATGATCGGCAAGGACAGAATAATGTTGCTGGGTAGCCTCTCGAGGCTTGCCGCCCAAAGGTAACGAGCAAAATGCTCAGCGGTCTCGTGCGCGAGCTAAATGGACTGGACTGTCAAGCTGTCATCAGGTTGCGTTGCTGACGCCAGAGAAGTCCAAGCGACGCTTCGTGGCTTGGCGGAGATCCATTAAGGCCAACGACTTCCGAGTTTCGCATTCGATTTCAAGAGCCGCGACTGAACCCCTCACGCCCTCGGCCGACAAGACTGCAGGATGGTCGGCGTCCTGAGGGTGAATGAGGATGCTGGAGCTGGGTCTACACGGACCAAGTTATTAGGTCTTTTTCAACATGTGATCGCATCGAACCTAGGACGGCAAGCGATCCTTTTAGCCCGCATACGCCAGCGGGGTGGAGTTTTTGGTGGGAAAAACCTGCCAAATCGAAATCGGCGGTGCGCCGCGATTTCACCCGCCTTTCCCTCGAACAGCGGCTTCGGACTTCGGTCAACCGGGGCCGCTGAAGAGCGTGCCTAGAAATCCATACCGCGGTAGCCGCGCAATCCCGGATGCCTTCGCAGTGATCGTCACTCCCCATGGTGGTCGCCCGCAGTTCGTCCTGCATGGCCCTGGACGGCGCCAAGCGTCCTGCCGGCCTCGCCACACTTGACGCGGTGCCGAACGTCACCGTCGGGGAGCCAACTCAGCCCTAATGAGTTTGATAGAATGGCTTATATGAGGTCAAATACCTACCAAACGAAGCGGCGCCGCGCTCAAAGGCATACGCTCCCGCGGTTTGACAATTTAGGGATAGAGCCTTTGTTATCAACGAGCGATGAGCACACGTTTGACAGCCTAACCAGTTGAACTCAAGCGGCTGTTCCAGAACGGCTCAGCGTGGAATAGAATGCCGGCGGTCCAAATGCATGATCCCGACAAGTGGGAACCGGTTTTCGGAAAAGATCATGCTCCAACAAAGAGTTGGATCAGGATGACGATTCAGCCAAACGTCGTCCTGATCCAATACCGCCGAGATGAAAAGAGCAATGGCGACCACGGAACTGGAACAGCCGGACAATGACGGCTTGAGTGCGCGCGCTACACGGTCGCTCAAGGCGGTGCCGCGCATCTGGAACCGGTTCTGGCGCCTCGTTTCGCTTTACATGCCCAAGCGCCTCTATGCGCGCTCGCTGATCATCGTCATCGCGCCGATGATCCTTTTGCAGTCGGTCGTCGCCTTCGATTTCATGGAGCGCCACTGGGCAACCGTGACGCAACGCCTGTCGCAGGCCACGGTGCGCGACATCGCCGCCATCATCGACCTGATCGAGACTTATCCGCACGACGCCGACTACGCCAACATCATCCGCACCGCGCAGGATCGCATGCAGCTGAAGGTCGATCTTCTGCCGCCCGATCCGCTGCCGCCGCCCGGTCCAAAGCCGTTCTTCTCGATCCTCGACGATGTTCTCTCCGCCGAGATTACCCGGCAGATCAACCGCCCGTTCTGGATCGACACTGTCGGCAATTCCAACATCATCGAAGTGCGCGTCCAGCTCGAGAACAAGGTGCTGCGCGTCTTCGTGCGCCGCAGCCAGGCCTATGCCTCCAACACCCACATTTTCCTCATCTGGATGGTCGGCACCTCGCTGGTGCTCCTGATGATCGCCATCCCCTTCCTGCGCAACCAGATCCGGCCGATCCTGGCGCTTGCCGAGGCAGCCGAAAGCTTCGGCAAGGGGCGGCCGATGCCGCGCGATTTCCGCCCGCGGGGGGCCGAAGAGGTTCGCCGCGCCGGCTTTGCCTTCATCCAGATGCGCGAGCGCATCGAGCGCCAGATCGAGCAGCGCACGGCCATGCTGACCGGTGTCAGCCATGATCTCAGGACCATCCTCACCCGCTTCAAGCTGCAGCTGGCGCTGGCCGGCGGCAAGGCCGAGACCAAGGCGGCTCTCGACCAGGACATCGAGGACATGCAGTCGATGCTGGAAGGCTATCTAGCCTTTGCCAAGGGCGAGGCCTCGGAGGACCCGGGACGTTTCGATCTCGAAGCCTATTTTCAGAAGCTCGGCGAAGAAGCGAACTTGCGCAAATGCAGACTGTCGACGACGCTTTCCGGCGATCCGACCGTGCATGTCAGGCCGAACGCCTTTGCGCGGCTGCTGTCCAACGTTATCGGCAATGCCTTCCGCTATGCCCGCACCGTCGAGGTCACCGCCGACCATGGCCGCGGCTCGCTTCTGGTCACCATCGACGATGACGGGCCAGGCATTCCGGCCGACAGGCGCGAAGACGTGTTCAAGCCCTTCGTGCGGCTCGACGAGGCCCGAAACCTCGACGCCAGCGGCACCGGGCTCGGCCTGTCGATCGCCCGCGACATCGCCCGCAGCCATGGCGGCGACATCACGCTCGACAACAGTCCGATGGGTGGCCTGCGCGCGGTGATCAAGGTTCCGGCCTGATTTCTATTTGGCATGATCTTGCCTGAAAACCGCTTTCGACTTTTTGGGATCACGGTCTGGTTCATCCGCCCGTCATGAAACCATGGTCAAGAGCGCGCATGAAGCGCGCGACCGCACTTGATTCGTCCTTGCCGCCTCACTTCCACCCCGTGCCCGTCAGGGTGCGCTGGAGCGAAGCGAGGGCGGCCGCATGGTCGCCGTTCCGGCATCGTTTCAAGGCAACCGCCGACCTTCGGAGCAAAGGGCCGCCATGCGCATAGTGATGGTCACCGACGCCTGGCGCCCGCAGGTTAACGGCGTCGTTCACACGCTGGAGCGGCTCACCGAGACCCTGAAATCCTTCGAGGTCGCGGTCGAATTCCTGACCCCCAACATCTTTCGCACCCTGCCCTTGCCGACCTACCCCGACATCCGCCTGGCGCTGACCACGCCCGGCCATGTCGCGCGCCTGATCGACGGCTACAAGGCCGACCACATCCACATCGTCACCGAGGGACCGCTAGGCATCATGGCGCGGCGCCATTGCCGCAATGCCGGCCGGCCGTTCACCACCAGCTACCACACCCGCTTTCCCGAATATCTCAGCGCCCGCCTGCCGGTGCCGGAGAGCTGGGCCTATCGCTGGCTGCGCGATTTCCACAATTCGGGCCAAGGCACGCTGGTCGCCACCCAGTCGCTCGCCGACGATCTCACGGCGCGCGGCTTCAACAAGCTGAGGCCCTGGACGCGCGGCGTCGACACCGAGCATTTCCGGCCCGACAAGCGCAAGGACCTTGGCTTCCCCGGCCCGGTCTTCCTGTGTGTCGGCCGCGTCGCCATCGAAAAGAACCTGCCGGCCTTCCTCGACCTCGACCTGCCCGGCAGCAAGGTGATCGTCGGTGAAGGGCCCGAGCTTGCCAAGCTGAAGGCGAAATATCCGAAGGCGCATTTCCTCGGCCATCGCCCCAATGACGAACTGGCCGAAATCTATGCCTCGGCCGATGTCTTCGTCTTCCCCAGCCGCACCGACACTTTCGGTAATGTCATCATCGAGGCGCTGGCCAGTGGCACGCCGGTCGCCGCCTATCCGGTAACCGGACCCATCGACATCGTTGGTGATGGTGTCGGCGGTGCTGTTTCCCCCGATTTGCGCGAGGCCGCGCTCGCCGCGCTCGACGTCAGCCGCGACCAGGCCCGCGAGCGTGCCATGCGCTACAGCTGGAAGGCCTGCGCGGAAATGTTCCTCGACGCGGTCGAGGGAGCACTGGGAACGACGCGCAAGCTGGCGGCTTGATCCGATAGGCCGGCGGCAGCGCCAAGGAACGAGGCGGTATTCTGTTTGGCCTCGGAACGCCTAGAATAGCCTGCCGCCATCCGGCACCTTGCGTTCGATGGCGCCCAACACCACGGCGCCCTCTTCATCGGGAAAGCCGAGCGTCAGCACTTCCGACATGAACGGCCCGATTTGGCGCGGCGGAAAATTGACCACCGCGAACACCTGGCGGCCGATCAAGGTCTCGGGCGTATAATATTTGGTGATCTGCGCCGAGGACTTTTTCACTCCGATCCCAGGCCCAAAATCGATCTTCAGCTTGAAGGCCGGCTTGCGCGCCTCCGGAAACGGTTCGGCCTCGACGATCGTGCCGGCACGGATGTCGACACGATCGAAATCGGCGAAGCTGATTTCAGGCTTGCGCTCGTTGTTTGAACTCATGTCGAACGCTTCTGTCAGGCGTTGCCGAAGGTCTCGAACAGCACGCCGGCCAGCGCGTCCTTGGCCGAGGTTCCCGACCAGACGACGAATTGGAAAGCCTGGAAATAGCACTCGCAGGCTTCCAGCGCCGAGGACAACAGCACTTCGACCTGCTGGCTCGATGGTTCGACCCCGCCGGCGAGCAGCAGCGACTGGCGGAACATGATCGCGCCTTCTTGCTCCCAGAGGTCGAAATGGCCGAACAGCATCTGTTCGTTGATCAGCGACAACAGCCGCATCACTTCCAGCGTGCGGGCTTCCGGCACCTTGATATCGAAGGCGCAGGCAAGGTGCAGCGCTTCGAAATCCTCCATCCAAGAGAAGGAGACGTGATAGTCGGTCCAGCTGCCGGCAACCGAGATCGAGATTTCGTCGTCGCCGGCCCGTTCGAAGGACCAGTCATTGTTGTGGGCCACCTGCTCAATCACATCCACCGGATGGATTTCGCGGGAAAATTCGAGTTCGAGAAGTTCCATGGAATGCTTCCTGTGTTCAGGGGGAGCGCCACACGCTCCGCGGGGCACACACGACGAACAATCTTGTCTAGAACTCGGACGGCCGGGACTTATCAACGCAAAGACCCAGACCGAACCCCACCGCCCGGTTGCATAACCCTGCTCCGAATCATGCAACAAATTCAGTCTATTGATCGGGAGTCGCGTGAACAGCCCAATTTTTCGCACTGCGTCATTCGCATGTGGAAAGGTGCCTGTCACAAAGAGTCACGCAATGCCGGTAAGCGATTCACGGCAAAGCGATTTTCAGGCTGGTGCTTTGTGGAAAAGTTTAACGAATTATTTTTTCGGCTTGGGCTTCGCCGGAGCCGCGGGTGTGGCCTGACCGGTCAGCTCGGCGATCCTGGCCTCGAGCGTCTCGATGCGCGAGGCGAGCCTGCCGTTTTCTTCCCTCGCCTTGGCGGCCATCTCGCGCGCGGCCTCGAACTCCTCGCGCTGCACGACATCCATGGAGTTGAGGATGCGTTCCGCCTGGCCCTTGAAGGCCGTCTCCACCTCGCGCCGCACACCTTGAGCGGCACCGGCGGCATCGGTCATCAGCTTGGCGAATTCGTCGAGAATGCGGTTCGGTCCGGTCGACATGGCAAATCCTCGCTTGCTTGATTTGAATTAGTGACGTGGCGCGACGAATGCAAGAAACGTTGGGGCCCGATGCGGCCTCCGCGTTGCTATGGCGCACCCCCCGCATGATGGGCGCGGGTCCTGCGGGAGCCTCTCGAACGGCTCCGAAGCTGTACTTGATGGTGGCAAGTCGCCTATTGTAAGGCCCTCGTCTCCCTTCAGGCACGTTTCAATCAGGATAAGCAATGGCAACGCCCCCGCGCAGACCGACAAATCCGATGGAAGCCGCCGAAGCTGTGTTCAAGCCGATCAAGAAACCGGCAGCGGCCCCGCCTCGCGAACCCTCCACCGCCCCGAATGTCCGCGAGCTTGTCTCGATCAGGATCGACCGGGCCGTGCTTGATCATTTCCAGGAAGATGGTCCCGGCTGGCAGGACAGGATCAACGACGCCTTGCGCGAAGTGGTGGCCGCCAAGTCCAGGGGATGAGCACGCCCACCCCGGCGACGGAGCTGGAGGCGAATCTGTTCCCGGACCCTAATCTGTTCCCCGACCCGAATCTGTTCCCGGACCATTGACGTCCGTGACCTTGCCTTGACCCTGCCAAAACCCTGCCGCATGGTCCGCGCCGATCGCAACCGAGAGCTCCCCGTTGAACGAATATTTCCTGCTGCCGCTGGCTTCGCTGCCTTTTCCCAATATCAACCCGATTCTCGTCCAGATCGGGCCGCTGGCGGTGCACTGGTACGGCATCGGTTACATCGTCGGCATCCTGTTTGCCTGGTGGTATGCCAAGCGGCTCGCCGCCAATCCTAAACTCTGGCCTGACGGCGTCCTGCCGATGAAGCCTGAGGATCTCGACGATTTCATCGTCTGGGCGGCCATTGGCGTGGTTCTGGGCGGCCGCACCGGTTATGTCCTGTTCTACGACCTGGCGCGCTACATCGCCCATCCGCTCGACATCTTCGCTGTCTGGCAAGGCGGCATGTCCTTCCATGGCGGCCTGCTCGGCGTCATCCTAGCCATGACGCTGTTTTCCATAAAGCGCGGTATCCGCACATGGTCGCTGTTCGATGTCGTGGCAGCTGGCGTGCCGGTCGGTCTCGGCCTCGTGCGCGTCGCCAACTTCATCAACTCCGAGCTCTGGGGGCGGCCCACCGATGTGCCCTGGGCGATCGAATTCCCCAATGGCGGTCCGTTCACCCGCCATCCGAGCCAGCTCTACGAGGCCTTGCTCGAAGGGCTGGTGCTGTTTGTCGTGCTGCGCATTCTTACCCATTCGCGCTTCAAGCTGAAGACACCGCGCTTTGTCGGCGGCGCCTTCATCTGCGGCTACGGCCTGTCACGAATTTTCGTGGAGTTCTTCCGCGAGCCCGACCAGCAGCTCGGCTATCTCCTCGGCACCAACTGGCTGACCATGGGCATGATCCTGTCGACGCCGATGGTGCTGGCCGGCATCTGGGCGATGGCGACGGCCAAGCCGGTGACGCAAGCGCAGCCGCAGGCGACATGACGCGGCTGAAGGCTCGTATCGTCAAGCTGATCGAGGCGGTGGGTCCGATGCCCGTCAACGAATACATGGCGCTGTGCCTGTTCGATCCGCGCGATGGCTATTACACGACACGCGAGCCGTTCGGCGCGGCCGGCGATTTTATCACCGCACCGGAGATCAGCCAGATGTTCGGCGAACTCGTAGCCGTCTGGCTTTACCAGGCTTGGGCAGCGATCGGCCGGCCGATGCCGGTCACTGTCGCCGAGATCGGCCCCGGCCGTGGCACTTTGATGAAGGACATGCTGCGCACCCTGTCGCGGCTCGATCCGGCCTTGGCCAATGGCGCCGTCTTCGCCATGATCGAGAGCAGTCCGCGCTTGACCGATATCCAGAAGCAGACGCTTGGAGCGACACCCTTCGTGATAGGCTGGCATGAAACGATCGAGACCCTGCCCCTTCAACCGCTGTTGATCGTCGGCAACGAATTGTTCGATGCCCTGCCCATCCGCCAGTTCGTCCGCGCCGGCGCCGAGTGGCGCGAGCGCATGGTCGGCCTGGACGACGCGGCCAATCTTTGCTTCTTCGCCGGCGCCGGCTCGGTCGACCCGACGCTGCTGCCCAGGGATGCGGCCGACGCGCCGCAAGGCGCGATCGTCGAAATCGCACCTGCCCGCACCGCCCTGATGGCGGCGATCGCCGAGCGCATGGCCGCTCATGGCGGCGCCGGGCTATTCCTCGACTACGGCCATCTGCGGCCCGGTGTCGGCGACACGCTGCAGGCCCTGCGCCGGCACAATCACGAAGGTGTGCTGGCCAATCCTGGCGAGGCCGACCTTACCTCCCATGTCGATTTCGCCGCTCTTGCAGCGATTGCGCGCGCGCATGGTTTCGATGCCCATCTGTCGACGCAGGGCAATTTCCTGCTCGGCATGGGCATTCTGGAGCGCGCCGGCCAGCTGGGCGCCGATGCCGGCCAGGCGGCACGCGACAAGATATCGGATGCCGTCGAACGGCTCGCCGGGCCGCAAGCGATGGGCGAACTCTTCAAGGTCCTCGCCGTCGTCCCACGCGCCGTCCCCGTCAGGCCCTTCGCCACGGCGGATTGACTTTTCGTCGCTACCCCTCCCAATCTCCCGTCCGGTAAAAGAGCCGCCGGACTGCCGGCGCTTTTCCTTGACGAAACCGCCCACACGGACAACAACGCCCGCATGCTCAATCAGACCAAACCGGATCCCGTTCGGTCGCCGCTGCTGGACAAGGCGCAGGCACAAGGCATCCGCCACGGCTATTTCACCCGCATCGGCGGCGTCTCCGCGGGCATCTACCGCGGCCTCAACATCGGCACCGGGTCGGATGACGACCAAACGCTGGTGACCGAGAACCGCGCCCGTGTCGCCGCCTGGATGGGGGTGCCCGCAAATCATCTGCTGACCGCGTGGCAGGTCCATTCGCCCGACGTCATTGTCGCCAGGGACCCCTTTGCCGGCGAGCGGCCGAAGGCCGACGCCATTGTCACGGACCGGCCGGGCATTGCCATCGGCGCCTCGACCGCCGATTGCGGTCCGGTTCTGTTCGCGGATGCCGGCGCGCGCATCATCGGCGCGGCGCATGCCGGCTGGAAAGGCGCTTTCACCGGCGTGCTCGAAAACACCGTTGCCGCCATGGAGAGCCTCGGCGCCCGGCGCGAAAACATCGTCGCCGTGCTTGGCCCTTCGATTGGTCCCGCAAATTACGAGGTCGGGCCCGAATTCGTCGCCCGCTTCGTCGGGGCCGATGCGGAAAATATCGGTTATTTCGTACCTTCGGCCCATGCCGGCCACGCCATGTTCGACCTCAACCGCTACACGATCGACAGGCTGGCCAGGGCCGGCGTGACGGCCGATGGCCTTGGCCGCTGCACCTATGCCGAGGAAGATCTGTTTTACTCCTACCGGCGCACCACGCACCGCGGGGAGCCCGATTATGGCCGGCAGGTTTCGGCAATCGTTTTGGAGAAGGTATAATGGCGCTGCATTTTGAACGATCCGAATTCGACGCGCGGCGCGACCGGCTGATGATCGAGATGGCCGAGAAGAAGCTCGACGCCATCCTGCTGTTCGCCCAGGAAAGCATGTACTGGCTCACCGGCTACGACACGTTCGGCTTCTGCTTCTTCCAGTGCCTGGTGGTCAAGGCCGACGGCTCGATGGTGCTGCTGACCCGTTCGGCCGATCTGCGCCAGGCGCGCCAAACCTCGATCATCGACAACGTCGTGCTGTGGACCGACCGCGACGGCGCCAATCCCGCGGTCGACCTGCGCAACCTGCTCAACGAACTCGACCTGCTCGGCGCCCGCATCGGGGTCGAATACGACACTCACGGCCTGACCGCCTATAATGGCCGCCGCCTGGACGAGCAGTTGCAGACCTTCGGCCAGATCGCCGATGCCTCCGGCATCGTCGGGAGGCTGCGCCTGTTCAAGAGCCCGGCCGAGGTCGCCAAGGCTGAAAAGGCGGCCAATCTCTCCGACGACGCGCTGGACGCGGCCCTGCCGTTGATCAAGCAGGGCGGCGACGAGGCGCTGATCCTGGCCGCCATGCAGGGCGCGGTCTTCGCCGGCGGCGGCGACTATCCGGCCAACGAATTCATCATCGGCTCCGGCGTCGATGCGCTGCTGTGCCGCTACAAGGCCGGCCGCCGCAAGCTCACCAAGAACGACCAGTTGACGCTCGAATGGGCCGGCGTCTTCCATCACTATCATGCGCCGATGATGCGCACGGTGCTGACCGGCAAGGTCTCCAAGCGTCATCAGGAACTGTTCGACGCCGCACGCGCGGCACTTCTGGCCGTCGAAAAGGCGATGACGCCCGCAAACACCTTCGGCGACGTGTTCGATGCCCACGCCCGCACCATGGAAGCGCACGGGCTGACCAAGCACCGGCTGAACGCCTGCGGCTATTCGGTCGGCGCCCGCTTCACGCCGTCCTGGATGGACATGCCGATGTTCTACCAGGGCAATCCCGAGCCGATCGCGCCGAACATGACGCTGTTTGCCCACATGATCATCATGGACTCCGAGACCGAGACGGCAATGACGCTTGGCCGCACCTACCTGACCACCGAATCCCAGCCGAAGCCGCTGTCCCGCCATGATCTCGACTTGATCGTGCAGTGAATCCATAATGGAGGCGTTCTTCGCCAAGGAGTTAGAAGGCAAATGAGACGATCGCATGTGACGACCGTGTCATTGCTTGTGGCATTGGCTTTGACCGCCTGCACCAACGCAAAGGACGTCCTCGAACCTTCCGCCATCACCCCGCCGGTCGCATCGGCGCTGCCCGCACCGGCCACGCAAGGCAGCGCTGCTGCCACCGTTCCCGCCCCGGCGCCATCCACGGCCGCGACGGCCACCACGACAGCGGGTGCGCCCGCGCCCGTCACTTCGGCCCAGGCCGCCGCCATCCTGTCGAAGACCCGACTGCAGATCGCGCCGATCGTCGGCGCTTCGGTGGAAGCCGCCACGCCGCTGACGGCGGAACTGCAGACACGCGCCAGGCAGCGCGGCATCACGCTGGCCGGCAGCCAGGACCAGACCGCGACCCATGTGCTCAAGGGCTACTTCTCGGCGATGACGGAGGGCAAGGACACCACGGTCATCTATGTCTGGGATGTCTACGACCCCTCCGGCAACCGGCTGCACCGCATCAACGGCCAGATGAAAGCGCCTTCCACCGGTTCCGGCGACAGCGCGGGCGCCGACAGCTGGAAGTCGGTCTCGCCAGCCACCATGCAGGCGATCGCCGACCAAACGATCGATCAATTTGCGGCCTTTCTCAGCGGCAAGGGGAGCTGAGGTGTTGCCAGCCGGTGATGGCGAACAGCTTTCTTAGGCTTAGCCGGCGGATTCACGATGTCGGCGCTTGCAATAGCCGCGCGGGCCGCTAAAAGCCCGGTTAAAAGGTGCGGGAGAGTCCGTCAGGCCTCTCCGTCCTCCACCAGGAACGGTGCATGAAACTCTTCGCGGGCAATTCCAACAGGGTGCTGGCCGAAGCGGTCGCCCGCTATCTCAACGTCCCGCTGGGCAAGGCCAGTGTCAGGCGCTTCGCCGACCAGGAAATCTTCGTCGAGATCCAGGAAAATGTGCGCGGCGAGGATGTGTTCATCCTGCAGTCGACCTCGTTCCCGACCAACGATCACTTGATGGAACTGCTCATCATGATCGACGCCTTCATGCGCTCATCGGCCAAGCGCATCACGGCGGTTATTCCCTATTTCGGCTACGCCAGGCAGGATCGCCGCGCTTCCGGGCGCACGCCGATTTCTGCCAAGCTGGTCGCCAACATGATCACCCGTGCAGGTGTCGACCGGGTTTTGACGCTGGATCTCCATGCCGGCCAGATCCAGGGCTTTTTCGACATCCCCACCGACAATCTGTTCTCGGTGCCGGTGATGGCCCGCGACGTCAAGGCGAAGTACAAGCAACTCGGCAATGTCGTCGTCGTGTCGCCCGATATTGGTGGCGTGGTGCGTGCGCGTGCGCTTGCCAAGCGCTTCGACGCGCAACTCGCCATTGTCGATAAGCGCCGTGAGCGTCCCGGCGAATCGGAAGTCATGAACATCATCGGCGCGGTCGCCGGCAAGGATTGTCTTTTGATCGACGACATCGTCGATTCCGGCGGCACGCTGTGCAACGCCGCCGACGCGCTGCTGGCCAACGGCGCGACCAGCGTCACCGCCTATATCACCCACGGCGTGCTGTCGGGCGGCGCGGTCGCTCGCATCAGCAGCTCGAAGCTGCAGGAACTGGTGATCACCGATTCCATCCAGCCCACGCAAGGCGTTCTCGACGCGCCCAACATCCGCGTCATTTCGATCGCCGACCTGATGGGCGAAGCCATTTCGCGCACAGCGACCGAGGAATCGGTCTCGAGCCTGTTCGACTGAAAGCCAGTTCCCCCTGCGGCCGGGCTAGTCCCGCGGCACGGCCGATGGCGTCGGCGCCTCCAACCGGGCCGGGCCTCGGCGCATGCCTTCGCCGGCATCACGCGCGCCGCGCATATAGCCGCGCGGCGAGGAGCCGAGCATGCGCTTGAACATCGTGATGAAGGCCGGCACGCTGTCATAGCCGAGATCGAGCGCCACCCGCGTGATCGGCTCGCCATCGGCGAGCCTCGGCAGCGCCGCGAACAGGCAGGCCTGCTGGCGCCATGTCGACAGGGACAGGCCGGTCTGCCGCTGGAACGCGCGCGTGAAGGAGCGCCGGCTCATGCCGACGGTATCGGCCCATTCATCGATCGTCGCATGCGGTGAGGGTGCGGCGACGAAACGCCGGCAGAGCGCCGCCAGTTTGGGATCCGACGGGAACGGCAGGCCGAGCGGCCGCTCCGGCAATTGCGGGATCTCGTGCAGGAGCAGGTTCATGATCAGGCCACCGCGCCCTTCCAGTTCGCCGCCTTGCGGCAGCTTCTCGGATTCCACGATAAGACTGTGCATCAGGTCGGTGACGCCGACGACGCGCATGCCCTCCGGCAAGCCTGGAATCGCCTTCGGCATGACATAGACCGAGCGCATCGAGACGTCGCCGAGCATCTCGACGGAATGTTCGATGCCGGCCGGAATCCACATCGCATGGTCCGGCGGCACCATCCAGCGCCCATGCCGCGTCGTCACCAGCACGACGCCGACCAGCGCATGCAGCAACTGGCTGCGGCTGTGGTGGTGGTGAGGCACGTGGTAGCCATCCGGATATTCGGTCGGCAACACCACCGCCGGCCCGACCGCCTGCTCGAGCCACTGCCAGCGCAGCCCGTGCAATTGCTCGAGGTCGGTGTGGCCGGCGCCGAAAATTTCCCTGGTTTTTGGCATTAGGTATGGCCCACTTGCGAAACTATTGGACCAAACCACGAAAGAAGTCGCCTGGCAACCGGACTATAAGGCTGCCTGCGGGAAGCGCCCGCCACGTCGCCTGTGGGAACGACCCGCCAAAAAGACTACGGAGCCTATTTTGACCGATACGACAGCCACCAGGGTCGCGCCGCCTGCGACCGCCAGTCACGCGTCAGCCCAGGCGACGGCCTTCACCGTCATCCTGGCGGTGAGCCTCTGCCACTCCATCAACGACATCATGCAGTCGCTGCTATCGGCCATCTATCCGCTTCTGAAAGACAATTACGGCCTCGACTTCTGGCAGATCGGGCTGTTGACCTTCACCTTCCAGGTAACGGCATCCCTGCTGCAGCCGATCATCGGCGCGGTCACCGACAAGCGGCCGATGCCTTACTCGCTGCCCTGGGGCATGGCATCCTCGCTGATCGGCCTGGTCGTGCTGGCTTATGCCGGGCACTACTACCTGCTGCTGATCGGCGCATCGCTGATCGGCATCGGTTCGGCGATCTTCCATCCGGAATCCTCGCGCATCGCCCGCTTCGCATCCGGCGGCCGGTTTGGCCTGGCGCAGTCGCTGTTCCAGGTCGGCGGCAATTTCGGTCAGTCCATGGGTCCTTTGCTGGCCGCCTTCATCGTCGTGCCCTTCGGCCAGACCAGCATCGCCTGGTTCGCCGTCGGCTCGCTGATCGGCATCGTCATCCTGTGGCAGGTCGGTGGCTGGTACAGCCGCCTGCGCGCCGCGCAAGGCAATCGCAAGGCGGCAAGCTTCGTGTCGCCCTTCCCACGCCGCAAGGTGATGTGGGCCCTGGCGGTACTGACCTTGCTGGTGCTGACCAAGAACGCCTACATCGCCAGCCTGGCCAGCTACTACACCTTCTATTCCATCCATAAGTTCGGCGTTTCGGTGCAGATGTCGCAGGTCATGCTGTTCCTATTCCTCGGCTCTTCGGCGTTGGGCATCCTGCTCGGCGGTCCGTTCGGCGACCGCTATGGACAAAAGGCGATGATCTGGTTTTCGATCGTCGGCGTCCTGCCCTTCACGCTGGCGCTGCCTTACGCCAATATGGAATGGACGATGGTGCTGACCGTGCTGATCGGCCTCATCCTCTCGTCGGCCTTCTCCAACATCGTCGTCTTCGCGCAGGAACTGGTGCCGGGCCGCGTCGGCACGATCGCCGGCATCTTCTTCGGTTTCGCCTTCGGAGTGGGCGGCATCGCGGCCGCGGTGCTTGGTGTCGTCGCCGACATGAAAGGCATCGACTTCGTCTTCCAGATCTGCTCGTACCTGCCGTTCCTGGGGCTGCTGACGGTGTTCCTGCCCAACATGAGGGACGCGCGCAAGGCGCAGGCCGCCGCTTGAATCATCTGTATCCCGGCAAAGGCACCCGCCATATGGCGGGTGTCTTTTGCCATTCCGGTGGGAGGGCTTCAGGCCTTGAAGAAGGCCAGAAGGTCGGCGTTGATGATGTCGGCGTGGGTCGTGGCCATGCCGTGCGGAAAGCCTTTATAGACCTTGAGCTCGCCCTTCTTGAGCAGCTTGATGCTCAGCAGCGCCGAGTCAGCAATGGGAACGATCTGGTCGTCGTCGCCATGCATGACCAGCACCGGCACGTCGATCGTCTTGAGATCTTCGGTGAAGTCGGTCTCCGAGAAGGCCTTGATGCAGTCGTAATGCGCCTTGGTGCCGCCCATCATGCCCTGGCGGTACCAGTTGTCGATAACGCCCTGCGAGACCACGGCGCCCGGACGGTTGAACCCGTAGAACGGGCCAGCGGGAACATCCACGTATAGCTGCGCGCGGTTGGCGGCCACGCCCGAGCGGAACCCGTCGAAGACCTCGATCGGCAGGCCGCCGGGATTGGCTGGGGTCTTGAGCATGATCGGCGGCACCGCGCCGAGCAACGCTGCCTTGGCGACACGGCCGCCCGCCCCATACTGGGCGACATAGCGCGCCACCTCGCCGCCACCCGTCGAATGGCCGACATGGATGGCGTCCCTGAGGTCGAGATGGGCGACAAGTTCAGCCACATCGGCTGCATAGGTGTCCATCTCGTTGCCGATATCCGTCTGCGTCGAACGGCCGTGGCCGCGACGGTCATGGGCGATGACGCGGTAGCCTTGGCCCAGGAAGAACAGCATCTGCGCATCCCAGTCATCGCTGCTCAGCGGCCAGCCGTGATGGAACACGATGGGCTGACCGGTTCCCCAGTCCTTGTAATATATCTGCGTGCCGTCCTTGGTGGTGATCGTGCCGCTGCCTGAGCCTGGTTTGGTCTGCGAGGTCATCTCAATCTCCGTCTGATTTCTGTCGCGATAAACAATATCACGATATCAATGTCGTTAACCCAGATCGAGGTTCTTTTCCATAGAAATATGTATCGCGATATTTTTTTTCGTGGTACATAATGCGAGCACTTAATCGGCAAAGGAATCCACCGTGCCTCTCCCGCTGGACAATCAGCTCTGCTTCACGCTCTACGCCACCAGCATGGCAATCAATCGCACCTACAAGCCAATGTTGGACAAGATGGGGATCACCTATCCGCAATATCTCGTGCTCAACGCGCTGGGCGAGGCCGACGGCATGTCTATCGGCACGATCGCGCACAGGCTCGCCCTGGAATCGAGCACGGTCACGCCGCTGGTAAAGCGGATGGAGCAGGCCGGCCTGGTTACCCGCCAGCGCAGCCAGACCGACGAGCGGCAGGTCCAGGTCGACCTGACACCGGCCGGCCGCAAGCTGCTCGTCCAGTGCAACTGCTTGAACGAGACCCTGGTCGAACGCTCGGGCATGACGCTGGCCGAACTGGACAGGCTGAACCGGCAGGTCCAGGCGTTGCGCGATGCGTTGAGCGGCGACCGGTAGCTTCCCACCGCCGCTTGCACGCCTGCCCGCCTTCCGCTATAGAGCCGCCACCCGCGTAGACACCCTTGGAGGCAACGCGGCGGAAGGCTGCCTTCCCCTTGTGGTCCCGAACAAAGATCCGCTCGCTGCGGTTTCCGGCATTCGGACATCGAGGTCTGGCGGCTTTCGACGTTTACGGCCTGGCACATTGCCAACCGTAGGCGCTCCATAACACGCGAAAAGGAAAAGCCATGAGCCACGATACTTACGAGCTCAAGGCCGAAGCGCGCGAACAGGTCGGTAAGGGGTCCGCCCGTGCAGTTCGCCGCAACGGTAAAGTGCCTGCGGTAATTTATGGTGACAGACAGCCTCCCCTGGCGATCGCGCTCACCTACAAGGACATCTACTACAAGATCCATGGCGGCGGGTTCCTGACCACGATCGCCACGATCGATGTCGACGGCAAGAAGATCCAGGTCCTGCCGAAGGACTTCCAGCTCGACCCGGTCAAGGATTTCCCTGTCCATGTCGACTTCCTGCGCATCGGCAAGGACACCGAAGTCAACGTCGATGTTCCCGTGCACTTCATCAATGAAGACAAGTCGCCCGGTATCAAGCGCGGCGGCGTGCTCAACATCGTGCGTCACGAAGTCGAGTTCCACTGCCCGGCCAATGCGATCCCGGAATTCATCACCGTCGATCTCACCGGCGCCGACATCGGCGATTCGATCCACATCTCGGCGGTCAAGTTGCCGGCCGGCGTCAAGCCGGTCATCTCCGACCGCGACTTCACCATCGCGACCGTTGCCGGTTCGTCGGCGATGAAGCCGGAGACGGAAGAGACGGCTGAGGCCGCCGCTCCCGAAGCGGCTCCCGCCGCCGAAGAGAAGTAACTCTTTTCACGCCCGGAGGCGACGATGCCAGAAAAGACAGCGCTTGTCTTTGCCGGCCTCGGCAATCCGGGCGCGAAATACGCTGAAAACCGACATAATGTCGGCTTCATGGCGGCGGACGCTATCGCCCGCCGCCATTCCTTTTCGCCCTGGTCGAAGAAGTTCCAGGGCCTGGTTTCCGAAGGCACGCTCGGTGGCGAAAAGATCATCCTGATCAAGCCGCGGACCTTCATGAACCTGTCCGGCCAGTCGGTCGGCGAAACGCTGCGCTTCTACAAGCTCGACCTTTCCGCCCTCACCGTCTTCTATGACGAGATCGACCTTGCCGAAGGCAAGCTGCGCATCAAGACCGGCGGTGGGGCCGGCGGCCATAACGGCATCCGCTCGATCGACGGCCATGTCGGCAATGCGTATCGCCGCGTGCGCATCGGCGTCGGCCATCCCGGCGTCAAGGAAATGGTCCAGCATCATGTGCTGGGCGATTTCGCCAAGGCCGACCGCGACTGGCTCGACCCGCTGCTCGACGCGATCGCCGACAATGCGGCTATGCTCGTCAAGGGCGACGAATCCGGTTTCATGAACAAGGCCGCCCTCGCCGTCCAGGGCAAGACGGGCGCAGAACCGGAAAACCCGGCGCGGAAGCAGTCGAGCCCGAAACAGCAAAGTCATGTCCGCCAGGCCCGCCCTCAGCAGCCGGTCGCCAAGCTGCCGGAAAGCGGCCCCATGGCCGCCATGCTGAAGAAACTCTTCGGCAACAAGGACTGAGGCGTTGGCTCATGCGGCGTCACGGGGCTTGACGTTCCCAACCCCTATCGCCCATAGCCTCACCAAATTTCGCTTTTCCCGATAGGACTTGATAAAATGGGTTTCAAATGCGGCATCGTTGGCTTGCCCAACGTCGGCAAGTCGACGCTCTTCAACGCGCTGACGAGGACGGCCGCCGCGCAGGCCGCCAACTATCCCTTCTGCACCATCGAACCGAACACCGGCGAGGTGGCGGTGCCCGATCCGCGCCTGCGGAAGATCGCGGCAATCGCCAAGTCGAAGGAGATCATCCCGACCCGCATCTCCTTCGTCGACATTGCCGGCCTGGTGCGTGGCGCCTCCAAGGGCGAAGGCCTAGGCAACCAGTTCCTCGCCAACATCCGCGAGGTCGACGCCATCGTGCATGTGCTGCGCTGCTTCGAGGATGACGACATCACCCATGTCGAGGGCCGCATCGACCCGGTCGCCGACGCCGAGACGGTCGAGACCGAGCTGATGCTCGCCGACCTCGACAGCCTCGAGCGCCGCATCGTCCAGTTCCGCAAGCGCGCCGCCAGCAAGGACAAGGAAGCGACGACCGTACTGCCGATGATGGAGGCCGCGCTCGAGCTGCTGCAGGAGGGCCGCCCGACCCGCATCCTGCTCAAGGGCATTTCGGCGGAGGACCTGCGCATCCTTCAGGGGCTGAACCTCCTGACCTCGCATCCCGTGCTCTATGTCTGCAACGTCGCGGAGGCCGATGCCGCGACCGGCAACGAGCACACCAACGCCGTGGAAAAGATGGCCACCGCGCAAGGCGCCGGCATAGTGGTGATCTCGGCCGCGATCGAGGCCGAAGTCGCCCAGCTCTCGGACGAGGAAGAGATGGAATTCCTGTCCTCGCTTGGGCTAGACGAGCCGGGCCTCAACAAGGTCATCCGCGCCGGCTACGACCTGTTGCATCTGATCACCTATTTCACCGCCGGTCCGAAGGAAACGCGCGCCTGGACCATCCACAAGGGCGACAAGGCCCCGCAGGCCGCCGGCGTCATCCACACCGATTTCGAGCGCGGCTTCATCCGCGCCCAGACCATCGCCTACAACGATTTCGTCACCCTCGGCGGCGAAGTGGCCGCCAAGGAAGCCGGCAAGGCACGCGACGAAGGCAAGGAGTACGTCGTCCAGGACGGCGACGTCATGCTGTTCAAATTCAACACCTGATGTGACGGAAGTCGCGCCGCGACGGTGCCGTGAAGTTCGCTCTCCCAGTGCGGCCACAAGCCGGTTCAGCTACCGGCCACCATCCGACCATTCACCCACACCTTGGCAATATTGGCCCGTACCGCGTTGAGCACGATCTTCTGAAAGACGTCGTCGAGCGTATCGTCGGCAACGTTGACATGGATATTCGAGGCGCTCGCTTTGGTGTCGATCAGCAGCGCGTCGAGTTCGTGTCCGACACGAAAACTGCCGGCGCCACGGGCGAAGGCTTTGGCTGTCTGATCAGCGCGCTGCTGTGCAGCACGCCGGTCACCGGCTATTCGTCGAACGCTGGTATCATCGCCATCACCGGCATCGCCAGCCGTGCCGCCTTTGGAGCGGCCGGCATCTTCCTGGTGCTGTTCGGGCTGATCGGCAAGCTTTCGGCGGTCATCGCCTCAATCCCCGGGCCGGTCATCGGCGGCGTCTTCGGTGTGCTGTGCGTCATCATCGCCATGAACGGTTTTCGGGCGGTGCGCGCGACGCCGCTGACCGGACGCAACATGCTGGTCATCGGCCTGCCCATCCTGATGGCGCTCTTCGCCACGCTGGTACCGCCGGATTTCGTCAAGACGCTGCCCGATTTCGTGCAGTACATTCTGGGCTCATCCATCGCCTTCGGCGCCGTCTGGGCGATCGTCCTGCACCAGATCCTGCCGAACGCCCGTTAGGCGATCGGAGGCGCCGCGGCTGGCCCCTACGGCCGCCGCGGGCCCGATCGCGCCGGCTGGCTCACCAGAAAGGACTTGACCAAATCGCGCGCTCCCTGCATCCGGGTTCGCCGATCCATGCGGATCGCGCGTTCTGCAGGGATGCCAGACCATGACCGGCAAGACATGGGCCTATGAGGACTTCGTCGAGGGTGCCTCGTTCGATCTCGGCACCAAACAGGTGAGCGCGGCCGAAATCATCGAGTTCGCCAGCGAATTCGACGCCCAGCCGATGCACCTCGACGAGGCGGCCGGCAAGGCCAGCATCCTGGGCGGCTTGTCGGCCTCGGGCTGGCACACCTGCGCCATGTTCATGCGCATGCTGTGCGATGCCTTCCTGCTGGACTCCACCTGCCAGGGCGCACCAGGAGTCGATCAGGTCAAATGGAAGAAGCCGGTGCTCGCCGGTGATACGCTGCGGGGCAGTCTGGTGGTTGTGGCCAGGCGCTTGTCGAAATCGAAGCCGCAACTCGGCTTCGTGACCATGCGCAGCGAACTGGTCAACCAACGCGGCGAAAGCGTCTTCGAGCTCGAGAACTCAGTCATGTTCCTGACGCGCGATGTCGGGGGGAACTTCCCATGACACTGGATGAATTCTTCCGAATCGGCACCACGGTGACGCTGGGCTCGCACAGATTCGAGCCCGAGGCGATCAAAGCGTTCGCCCGCAAATACGACCCGCAGATCTTTCACATCGACGAAGAGGCCGCGAAGAAGAGCGTGCTCGGCGGCCTCTGCGCCTCCGGCTGGCATACCGCCGCCACCTGGATGAAGCTGAACCTGGAAACCCGCCTGGACGCCGAAGGCTGGGATGGCCCGGTGCCCGAATTCGGCCCCTCGCCCGGATTCAAAAACCTGAAGTGGCTGAAGCCCGTCTTTGCCGGGCAAACCATCACCTTCACGCGCACGGCGCTGTCCCATCGCCCCGTCGCGTCCCGCCCCGGCTGGCGGTTGCTGGCGCTGCTCTGCGAGGCCACCGATTCGACCGGCGGCAAGGTGCTGGAGTTCGAAAGCGCGGTGCTGGTGAAGGTGGAGTAGGTTTCTTCCTTCTCCCCGTTTACGGGGAGAAGGTGCCCGAAGGGCGGATGAGGGGCGGCGCCGGCGATGGTGTTCTCGCGTTGCCTCCCGGCCCTTCGCCATCGCTCCGGGCGTTCGAGCCCTTTGAAAGGTCCACTGGACCTTTCAATTTGCTTCGGCAAACCGGTCTCAAACCCCCTCGAACCCGATCAGCGTTCGCACCGGCACGCCGAGCGATTCGAGCTTGGCGCGCCCGCCCAAATCCGGCAGGTCGATGACGAAACAGGCGGCGAGAATGTCGGCGCCGATCTGGCGCAGCAGCTTGACCGCCGCTTCCGCCGTGCCGCCGGTGGCGATCAGATCGTCGACCAGGATCACCTTCTCGCCGGGCGCGACGCCGTCCTTGTGCATCTCCATCTCGTCCAGCCCGTATTCTAGGCTGTAGGCGACGCGCACGGTCTCATAAGGCAGCTTGCCCTTCTTGCGGATCGGCACGAATCCGGCCGAGAGCTGGTGGGCGACGGCGCCGCCCAGGATGAAGCCGCGCGCTTCGATGCCGGCGATCTTGTCGATCTTCTGCCCGGCATAGGGATGCACGAGCTCGTCGATGGCGCGTCGGAAAGCGCGCGCATTGCCGAGCAGCGTGGTGATGTCGCGAAACAGGATGCCGGGCTTGGGATAGTCCGGGATGGTACGGATCGATGCCAGCAGCGTGTCTTCGAGAGAGGATTTCATGGTTTGCGCTCCACGCTTGCGTCTGCTGTCTTGCCGCGAAGAGCCAGACCAACTGCCTTGTCGATGGCCGGACATCGGCCAGCTTCCCAGAAGACTATCTGAAACGGAGATTTTGGCGCGTCAATTGTTCTATCGAGGTGCAGCCCATCAGCTTCATGCCGCGTTCGATCTCGATGCGCATCTGTTCAAGCGCCCGTTCGACGCCCGCCTGTCCGGCCGCCGCCAGCGGGAACAGGTAGTAGCGCCCGACACCGACCGCCTTGGCGCCGAGCGACAGCGCCTTCAGCACATGCGTGCCACGCTGCACGCCGCCATCCATGACCACGTCGATCCGATCGCCGACGGCATCGACGATCTCGGCAAGCTGGTCGAAGGCCGCCCGCGAGCCATCCAGTTGGCGCCCGCCATGGTTCGACAGGATGATGCCCTTGCAGCCGATCTCGACGGCGCGTTTGGCATCTTCCACCGACATGATGCCCTTGAGGCAGAACGGCCCCGGCCACAGCTTGACCATCTCGGCGACGTCGTCCCATGTCATCGACGGATCGAGCATCTCGGTGAAGTAGCGGCTGATCGACATGGTGCCGCCACCCATGTCGACATGCTCGTCGAGCTGCGGCAGCTTGAACCCCTCATGGGTAAAGTAGTTGATCGCCCAGGCCGGCTTGAGTGCGAACTGCATCATCCCGGCAAGGTTGAGCTTGAAGGGGATGGCAAAGCCGGTGCGCTTGTCACGCTCGCGGTTGCCGCCCGTGATGCTGTCGACGGTCAGCATCAACACCTCGACGCCGATATCCCTGGCGCGTTGCATCATCGAGACCGCGATCGCGATGGAAATAGAACTGGTAGACTTGAGGGCTGCTGCTGATTGCCCGCGCCTCCTCGAGGCTGACGGTGCCGAGCGAGGAGACGCCGAACATGGTGCCATATTTGGCCGCCGCCTTGGCGACGGCCCGCTCGCCCTGATGGTGAAACAGTCGCTGCAAGGCGGTCGGCGAGCAATAGAACGGCATCGCCAGCTTCTGGCCCATCACCGTCACCGACATGTCGACCTCGCTCACGCCCCGCAGGACGTTCGGGACCAGGTCGCAACGCTCGAAGGCTTCCGTGTTGCGGCGATAGGTGACTTCATCGTCCGCCGCGCCGTCGATATAATTGAAGATCGGCCCCGGCAGGCGGCGCTGCGCCATGCGGCGGAAATCGGAAAAGTTATGACAGTCCTGCAGCCGCACCATAGAATTCCAAACACTGTATCGGGACGGGCCTCGCCGCCGTTCAGGCGTCGAATATCAATCCGGTGCCCCCATGCCAACGGGCTAATTGCGGCTCGCGCGCCGAGCGGAGGCAGTCCGCATGAAAAAGGGGCGCATCGAGCGCCCCTTCCGTTCCAGCCGATTTCCCGCGGAAGGCTACATGCCGAGATCGGAACGAAGCTCCGCCCTGGCCACGTCGTATTCGGCCTTGAAGTCATCCCGGTTGAGCAGGACGGCGGCGATGACGCTGCCGGAAATCTTGCCCATCTCGACGTCGGACGGATAGTGTATACCGCCGACGATGCGGTTGTGGCCGAACTCGGCCGCGCGCGCCATGATCTCAGCACGCCTTTCCGGAACCATGTCGGACAGGATGATGCCCATCATCGTGCCGACGGTCGCATGGCCGGACGGCCAGGAACCGGAGCTCGACAGCTTGACCACCGGCTTGACGAGATCGCTGAGCTGGTGCGGACGCGGGCGCTTCCAGACATCCTTGGCCGGATCGACGACGGCGCCTTCGGTCTCCACCACGCGATCGAAGAAGGCGCTGAATTTCGGCAGCTTGTCCTTGTTGAAATTCGGTCCCATGACATCGGCGAAACGCCAGACGTTTTCCTCGGCGTCGGCGATGGCGCGGGCTTCCATCTCGGGCGTGCGCGTGACCTGCATGGTCAGCACCTCGCCAAGCTCGGCCTTGGTCTCAGCCGAATCATTGGCTGGCGGCGGCGGCAGGATCATCGTCAGGTCGACATCCTTGTTCGTGATGAATGGTTTTGCGTCTTCGGCACGGGCCGTGGAACCAACGACGAGCAGCAACAGGCCTGCCGCAAGCGATGCGTATCTTTTCATGGGCGTGATCCTTTGATGAGAGCGCCGCAGGATCGCGATGTGTGGTGACGGCCATGTGACACCGCCGCGACATGGAGGGCGCAATCCACTCAAAAAGCAGAAAGGGCACCTCGCGGCGCCCTTTTGCGAATTCCAGAATGCGGCATCGCTCAGTGCGCGACGGCTTCCCACACCTTGCGCTTGGTCAGGTAGACTAGGGCGCCGAACAGAAGCAGGAACACCAGCACGCGGAAGCCCATCTTCTTGCGGTCTTCCATGTGCGGCTCGGCAGCCCATGTCAGGAAGGCAGCCACGTCGCGGGAATACTGGTCGATGGTCTGCGGCGAACCGTCGTCATAGGTGACCTGGCCGTCGGAGAGCGGCTTGGGCATCTTCAGCGACACGCCGGACATGAAGTACGGGTTGTAGTGCGTGCCTTCGGGGATGACCATGCCGGCGGGCGGCGTCTGGTCGTAGCCGGTCAAGAGCGAATGGATGTAGTCGGGACCACCCGCATCATACTGGGTGAAGATATCGAAAACGAACTGCGGGAAGCCGCGCTCGACGCCGCGCGCCTTGGCCAGCAACGACATATCCGGCGGCGCCGCACCACCATTGGAGGCAGCGGCGGCTTCCTCATTGGCGAATGGTGCCGGGAAATGGTCGGACGGCTTGCCGGGACGGTCGAACATGTCGCCGGCATCGTTGGGGCCGTCATGGATCGTGTATTCGGCTGACAGCGTCTTGATCTGCGCGTCGCTGTAGCCGAGGTCCGAAAGCGTGCGGAACGCCACCAGGTTCATCGAATGGCAGGCCGAGCAGACTTCCTTGTAGACCTTCAGCCCGCGCTGCAGCTGCGCCTTGTCATAGGTGCCGAACGGGCCGGTGAAGCTCCAGCTCATTTCCTTCGGCTCGTTGATCGGGAAATGCGTCGGCGCCGCCGCGTTGTGCGCCTCTTCGGCCGCGAACGCCCAGGTGCCTGCAACTCCGGTGCAGGCGGCCACGAGGCCGATCAGCGCAAGCGAGGTGAGAATCTTTTTCATGCCAAATCCCCTTAGATTCTCTACCGCTCAGCCCTTGGTCTCAGGTGCTGCCGTGGCGCCCGCCGGATGCCCGCTGCCACCCTTGTTCATTTCGAGCACCGCCTCGGTGATCGAGTTCGGCAGCCTGCGGGGTGTCTCGATCAAGCCGAGCACCGGCAGCGCGATCAGGAAGAAGGCGAAGTAGAACAGCGTCGCCATCTGCGCCATGAACACATAGCTGCCTTCCGCCGGCTGCGAGCCCAGCCAGCCCAGCAGGATGGCATCGGCCACGAACAGCCAGAAAAACAGCTTGTACCAGGGCCGGTAGACCGCCGAGCGCACCTTGGAGGTGTCGAGCCACGGCACCAGGAACAGCATGACGATGGCGCCGAACATGCACAGCACGCCGCCGAGCTTGGAATTGATCGGCCCGATGTTGAAGGTGATGGCGCGCAGGATCGCGTAGAACGGCAGGAAGTACCATTCCGGGACGATATGGGCCGGCGTCTTAAGCGGGTTGGCGACCGTGTAGTTGTCCGGATGGCCGAGATAGTTCGGCAGGTAGAAGACGAAGTAGGCGAAGACGAACAGGAATACGATCATGCCGAACGCGTCCTTGATGGTCGCGTAGGGCGTGAAGGCCACGGTATCTGTCTTCGACTTGACCTCGATGCCGGTAGGGTTCGACTGGCCGACGACGTGCAGCGCCCAGACATGCAGCACGACGACGCCTGCAATCATGAACGGCAGCAGGTAATGCAGCGCGAAGAAGCGGTTCAGCGTCGGATTGTCGACGGCGAAGCCGCCGAGCAGGAGCTGCTGGATCCAGTCGCCAACCAGCGGAATGGCGCTGAAGAAGCCGGTGATGACAGTGGCGCCCCAGAAGCTCATCTGCCCCCATGGCAGCACATAGCCCATGAAACCGGTCGCCATCATCAGCAGGTAGATGATGCAGCCGAGGATCCACAGCAGCTCGCGCGGCGCCTTGTAGGAGCCGTAATAAAGACCGCGGAAGATGTGCAGGTAGACGGCGATGAAGAAGAACGAGGCGCCGTTGGCGTGCATGTAGCGCAGCAGCCATCCGGAATTCACGTCGCGCATGATCTTTTCGACCGAACCGAAGGCGAGATTGGTGTCGGCCGTATAGTGCATGGCCAGCACGATGCCGGTCAGGATCTGCGCCACCAGCATGATCGCCAGGATGCCGCCGAAGGTCCACATATAGTTCAGGTTGCGCGGCACCGGATAGGCGATGAAGCTGTCATAGACCATCCTGGGCAGCGGCATGCGGGCGTCGAACCAGCGTTCGATACCGGTCTTCGGCGTGTAGGTCGAGTGTCCCTCGCTCATCGAAATATCCCCTGCCTCAACCGATAAGGAGTTTGGTGTCGGAAATGAATTTGAATACCGGAATCGCCATGTTCTCGGGCGCCGGGCCTTTGCGGATGCGGCCGGCCGTGTCGTATTGCGAGCCGTGGCACGGGCAGAACCAGCCGCCGAAATCGCCTTCCTGGCCGAGCGGGATGCAGCCCAGATGGGTGCAGACCTGAACCATGACCATCCAGGCCTCCTTGCCGGGCGTGGTGCGGTTGGCGTCGGTCGCCGGCGCATCGGACGCCAAATTGGCGTTGCGGGCGATCGGATCCTTGAGATCGGAGAGGCTGACGGCCTCGCCGTCCTTCATTTCCTTCTCGGTGCGGTTGCGCACCACGACCGGCTTGCCGCGCCACTTGACGATCAGCGAGCTTCCAGGCGTCAGCGAGGAGACGTCGACCTCGACCGAAGCGAGCGCCAGCGTCGAGGCGTCGGGGCGCATCTGGTCGATGAACGGCCAGGCCACGGCACCGGCGCCGACCACCGCGGCCATGCCGGTGGCGACATAGAGAAAATCTCGACGATTGGGATCGTGGATGTCGGTTGCGCTCACGGGTGCCTGATCCTTTCGCCTCTTCCGCGCCGGGGGCCGAGCCTTGTTCCCCGCTCAATCACGCCAACCCGACAGCGCATGGCGAACAGGCTAGCGAATTCCTCCGGCATTTGGACTTCGGTTTATGCGTGAAGCCCGTTTTTGTCCAGACGGGTGAAGGCACAAGGGCAGATTGTCGCGGGGACAAAATCCCCTAGTATCCGGCGGGACGGCGAATGGCTGCAACAGGCGGCTAAACAACCGGGAAATATCAGCAAAATCCCAGGCTCCAGCTTGCCTCGACACAGGGCGCCGGTGTGATCTATCCTCCTTCGCATGGCGCACGTCATCGATCGCGAGCAATGGGCTGTTCGTTCCGACCACTGGAAGGGCGAACTGCAGTGCGGTGCCTACGGCTCAAACTCCTGCCTGATCTTCAATCACTTGCCCGACGTCGGCGGCGGCCCGCGGCTGCACGCCCATCCCTATGCGGAGATCTTCATCATCCGCCAGGGAACCGGCCTCTTCACGGTCGGCGACCAGGAAATCGAGGCTTCGGCGGGACAGATCCTGATCGTGCCGCCAAACACGCCGCACAAATTCACCAATCTCGGTCCGGGTCCGCTGGAAACGACCGATATTCACGAAAACGGCAGCTTCATCACCGAGTGGCTGGAGTGATTCCTAAAAACTGAATTACGCGGCGCCGAGCCTGACCAGCACGGCTTTCGGAATATTGTATTCGCGGATGACGGCGTCGTGCTTGCGAAGGCCGCACAGTTCGCGCTGGATGAAATAGGCGTGAACGGCCACGGCAGCATCCTTGAGCAGACGGTGGCGCAACTCATCGTCCCCGTTGTCGCGCAACCGGGCCAAGGTTTCTTCCACGCGCTGTCCGGCGCGGCCGAGCGCCGCCGCCTTCTCGGCCAGTATTTCATGGCCGAGTGCGTCGAAGGCCGCGTCGGCAGCCGACGTGCCGGCAAGATGGGATGGCGGACGCAAGGACATTTCAGTTCCCTTTCCCGAACACCATGCGATGGGTGACGAATTCTTCGTCCTCCACGCGCTGAAAACCAAGCCGTTCATAGAAACCGAAAGCTTCCGGCGGCGCGCGGGTGTTCAACACGGTGAAATACCGGCGGGCTCGGTCGATCACGGTCTCGACCAGCGTTCGGCCAAGGCCGGCGCGACGGTGACGCCCGCTGACGAACAGGTGGCGGACCCGGCCGTGGTCCCTGCCCTCGAAATAGGGATCGATATTCAACCCGCAGACACCGGCGAGCTCCGCGCCGTGCCATGCTCCGAACAGCGCCTCGCCCCGCTTCAGGAACTTGTTGCGGCCGCTTGCCCAGCCATCGCCCAGGCGCACCAGCATCCAGTAACCTTCCAGCCGGCTCTCGTCCTTCAGCATGTCGAAAGCCGGCGTGACTGGCCGGAGCCGCTTGATCCCATAGTCGATCTTTGCCGATCCACCCATGCGCCTACTCCGCCGGCCGCGTCTCTTCCAGCACGCTCTCTTCGTGATAGAGGAAGCCGCCGGATTGGCGCTTCCACAGCCGGGCATAGAGCCCGTCTAGCGCCACCAGTTCGTCATGCGTGCCTTGCTCGACGATGCGGCCGCCGTCGAGCACCACTAGGCGGTCAAGTGCCGCGATCGTCGACAGCCGGTGCGCTATCGCGATCACGGTCTTGTTCTCCATTAGCCGCGTCAGATTCTCCTGGATCGCCGCCTCAATGTCGGAATCGAGCGCCGACGTCGCTTCGTCGAGGATCAGGATAGGCGCGTCCTTGAGGAAGACGCGGGCGATCGCCACGCGCTGGCGCTGGCCGCCCGACAGTTTCACGCCGCGCTCGCCGACGAAGGCTTCGTAGCCCTGGCGGTCCCTATTGTCGCGCAAGGTCAAGATGAATTCGTGGGCCTCGGCTTTTTTCGCCGCCGCGATGACCTGCGCGTTGGTTGCGTCGGGCATGCCGAGCTTGATGTTGTCGCGCAGCGAACGGTGGAACAGGGCCGTGTCCTGGCTGACGACGCCGATATTGGCGCGCAGCGAATCCTGCGTTACACCTGAGACGTCCTGACCGTCGATGGTGATCTGGCCGCTTTCGAGATCGTAGAGGCGCAGGATAAGGTTGGCCAGCGTCGTCTTGCCGGCGCCCGAAGGCCCGACCAGCCCGACCTTCTCGCCCGGCTTGACGACAAGGTTGATGCCGTTCAGCACCCCAAACCCCTTGCCGTAGTGGAACTCGACATTTTTTACGTCGATGCGCCCGCCCGCCACGACCAGTTCCTTTGCGTCCGGTGCATCCGTCAGGCCGAGCGGCTGCGAGATCAGCGCCTTGGAGTTCTCCAGCACGCCGAGATTCCGCAAGATACTGTTCATCTGCATCATCAGCCGGCCGAGCAGCATGTTGAGCCGCAGCACCAGGCTGAGCGTGAAGGCGACCGCCCCGACCGTGATCGAGCCCTCGACCCACAGATAAACTGCAAAGCAGCCGATCGCCGAGATCATGATGCCCGACAGCGTCGTCAGCGCCATGCGCACGCCGGTCAGTCTTCGCGTGAAGGGCCGCAATGCGTCGAGATAGATGTCGAAGCCGTTCCTGATGTAACGATCGTCGCCGTCAGCCGCGAACAGTTTCAGCGTCTGCACGTTGGAGTAGGAATCGACAATGCGGCCATTGATCATGGAGCCCGCCTCCGCCGTCGCTTCGGCGTGCTTGCGGATTGCCGGCAAATAGAGTTTCGCCAGAAAGCCGAAGGCGGTGATCCAGACCACCACGAGTGCCGCCAGCCTGAGGTCAAGCCCGGCGACCAGCGCCAGCGTCGTCACGGTATAGACGACCATGAACCAGACGACCTCGATGAAGCTTTCCATCAGGTCGCCCGTCGCCTGCCCGGCCTGCCAGACTTTCGTCGCGATGCGGCCGGCAAAATCGTTCTGGAAGAAGGCGTAGGACTGGCGCGAGACGTGCCGGTGCGCCTGCCAGCGCACCAGATTGTAGAAGCCGGGCGTGATCGTCTGTTCGTCGACCAGCGCCGACAAGGCGACGACCACGGTGCGGATGACCAGCACCACCGCGACCATGAACACCAGTTCGGGTCCGGCGGCGGTCCACAGCGCGTGCCAGCTCCGTTCGCCGGGCAATTGGTCGAGAATATCGACCAGCCGACCGACGAAATAGAACAGGCCGGCCTCGACCAGCGGCGCGATGCCGCCGATGACCAGCATGGCGAAGAAGGCGAACTTCGCTTGCCCAACATAGTGCCAGAGGAAGCCCGTGACGCTGGCCGGTGGCCGAAGATTCGCCGGCTCCCTGAACGGGTAGACCCAGGTCTCGAACCAGCGGTAGACGGCTGTCATCATGCGGCGGCCATCATTCTGCGGCTTGCCCCTTACCTATTGCGTCATTGGCGGCTTCGACTGGGACGTCATCGAGCAGGAACCCACCCGACTGGCGCTGCCAGAGCTGCGCGTAGAGTCCGCCTCTGGCGACCAGTTCCTCGTGCGAGCCCTCCTCGATGACGCGACCCTGGTCCATCACGACGAGCCTGTCCATCGCCGCGATGGTCGACAGCCGGTGCGCGATGGCGATGACGGTCTTGCCTTGCATGAGCTTGTAGAGGTTCTCCTGGATGGCGGCTTCCGCCTCGGAATCGAGCGCCGACGTCGCCTCGTCAAGGATAAGTATGGGCGCGTCCTTCAACATAACGCGAGCAATGGCGATGCGTTGCCGTTGACCGCCGGACAGTTTGACGCCGCGGTCGCCCACATAGGCGTCGAACCCCTTGCGTCCATGATGGTCCGAAAGTCCTGATATGAAATCCATCGCCTCGGCCCGCCGCGCCGCCTCGAGCAGCATCTCGTCGGTGGCATCGGGCCGGCCATAGAGAATATTTTCGCGCACCGAACGATGCAGCAGCGAGGTATCCTGCGTGACCATCCCGATCTGCGCGCGCAGCGAATCCTGTTTCACGCCGGCGATCTCCTGGCCGTCGATCAGGATCCGGCCGCTTTCCAGGTCGTAGAAGCGCAGGAGGAGATTGACCAGCGTCGACTTGCCGGCGCCCGAACGGCCGACAATGCCGACCTTCTCGCCCGGCTTGACCACCAGCGACAGGTTTTCGATGACGCCCTTCTGCTTGCCGTAATGGAAGCGGATATCCTCGAAGCGGATATCGCCTTTGGAAACGATGATCTCCTTGGCATCCGGCCTGTCCTCGACAAGGCGCGGCAACGAAATCGAGGCAATGCCGTCCTGCACCGTGCCGATATTCTCGAACAGGCTCGACATTTCCCACATGATCCACTGCGACATGCCCCACATCCGGAGCACCAGACCGATGACCACGGCGACCGCACCGATCGTCACCACTTGCCCCATCCACAGCCACAACGAGATGGCGGTGACCGAGAACAGCAGCAGCGCGTTCAGTATGTAGAGCGAGCCGAACAGCAACGTCACCAGCCGCATCGACCGGTAGACCGTATCGAGGAAGCCCATCATGCCTTCCCTGGCGAAGGCGGCCTCGCGGCGTGAATGGGAAAACAGCTTGACCGTCTGGATGTTGGTGTAGCTGTCGACGACGCGGCCGGTCATGGTCGAGCGCGCATTCGCCTGCTCCTCCCCGACCTTGCCCAGTCGCGGGATGAAGAAGCGCAGCAACAGGATATATCCGACCATCCAGACGCCAAGCGGCGCCGCCAGCCGCCAGTCGGCCGAACCGACAATCAACAGCATCCCGAGGAAATAGACGACGACGTAGTTCAGGACGTCGATCACCTTGATGACGCATTCGCGCACGGCAAGCGCGGTCTGCATCAGCTTGGTGGCGATGCGGCCGGCGAACTCGTCCTGGTAGAAGCTCATCGATTGCTTGAGCAGGTAGCGGTGCACCTGCCAGCGGATGCGCATGGGGTAATTGCCCATCAGCGTCTGCTGGTTGAGCAGCGAATGCAGCCAAACCGTGCCGGGCAGCGCAAACAATACGATGAAGGCCATGCCGGCGAGCTTCCAGCCTTCCGTCTGCAGGAAGGTCTCGCGGTTCTGCCCCGACAGCCAGTCGACGATGCGGCCGAGGAAGCCGAACATCCACACTTCCGCGATGGCGATGGCCGCGACCAGCACCGCATCGACAAGAATATAGGGCCATGCCCCGCGCGTATAATGCAGGCAGAAGGCAACCAGCGTCCTGGGCGGCTCGACCGGTTCCGCTACCGGAAACGGATCGAGCCTTCTTTCAAACCAACTAAACAACAACATAGGTCATGCCTGTGAAATCTGTTTTCCGCTTACGCGGCTTGGCGGTGTACGAAGTCCTCGGACCGCATGGCATCGAGGGCCGACGCTCCGGAATCATCCGGAGCGTCGGCCCTGCTTCGCGCTATATAGGAGTTCGCCGGCTTTTCGCCGACAGGCATCTTTGTCGATCCTGACGACACGACGCCACCGGTCCGGTTTTTCGCGCCCGGCCGGATCAGCCGGATGATCCGGCGCACCAGCGACGGACGGCTCGGATCGGGTACCGCGCGCGAGAAATCGACGTCCGGCAGCATGCCGCGATGTGGACGCCGGCGTACTTCGGCATGAACCGCCGACGAATAGGTGTCGCCGATCAACAGCGCCCAGGTCGGCAGCCGGTGAATATGCAGGCTCCTCGATCCGGGTATTCTATAGGGATCGAACATCGGTCGGTCCTCCGTGTTGAAATAGAGATAAAAAGGATGATCGACATCGTGCCGCGGGATCGGCGGCGGATCAGTCGGAACGCGTTGGGACGGGGCCATCGGCCCCTTCGGCAGCTTGAAAAACATCGCAGGATTCCTTCGAAGACCCGGGTAAGGTTTCGGCGGAAAATCGGTGCGGAAGTGTCTAAAAGATCAGGAGAAACGTCGTACCGAAACCGCCAGGGCGCAAATAAGCCCACAGGTGGGGCGCTGGATGTACATGGCCATCATGAATTACCCCTCCATCGGTTCGGGTTGACAATGTTGTTCGTATACCCGACTTCCAAAAAAATGGCCACCCGCAGGTCCAGGAATTTCCAAAACCAGGAAGCTGCTGTGGCCGATCTGCCACTTATTAGAAGGACGCGGAAGTGAACCCTGGTCTCCGCATCGCGCTCTACCAACCTGACATTGCCGGCAATACCGGGACAATCCTGCGCTTCGCCGCTTGCCTCGGTCTCGGCGTCGACATCATCGAGCCGGCCGGCTTTCCGCTCTCCGACAAAGCGCTCAAGCGCGCGGGCATGGACTACCTCGAAATGGCTGCCCTGACCCGGCATGTCGACTGGCACGCCTTCGAGGAGTGGCGCAAGGCCCGCGCGGATCGGCTGGTGCTGCTGTCGACCAAGGCTGCGACCCCCTACACCGACTTCAGCTTCACCAGCCGCGACATCCTCCTGTTCGGCCGCGAATCCGCGGGCGTGCCGGATCCAGTCCATCAAGCGGCGGATGCGCGCCTGACCATCCCGATGCAGCCCGGCGCGCGCAGCATCAACGTCGCCCTTTCCGTGGCCATGGTGGCGGGCGAAGCCGTCCGGCAACTCCGATAGGGGATCGCCGGCAGCGCCGTCCGCGGTGATTTTTTCCCAGGCGCACATCCGCCTTCTCCTTGGTTTGCACAGTCAGGCTTTCTTGGCTACAAGCTCAACTTAACTTGAGGTCAAGCGGAAAGTTCAAAAATGCCGCCGGTAACGGAATTGACGGTCGGCCAGGTGGCCGCGCGCAGCGGCGTGGCTGTGTCGGCACTGCATTTCTACGAGGCCCGCGGTCTGATCCGCAGCCATCGCACGGCAGGCAACCAGCGGCGCTACGGCCGTGACGTGCTGCGCCGGGTGGCCATAATCCGGATTGCGCAGGAGGTCGGCATCTCGCTCGCGGAAATCGGTGCCGCGCTTGAATCATTACCTGAAGGCCGCACGCCGACGCGCGAGGATTGGAATCTGCTTTCAACGGCTTGGCGCGATAGCCTCGATCAGAAAATCAGCCAGCTAAAGAAGCTGCGCGACGGCCTGACCGACTGCATAGGCTGCGGCTGCATGTCGATCGACAAATGCCCGCTTCGCAATAAGGGGGATCGGCTGGCAAGGGAGGGAACGGGCGCGAGGCGCCTGTTGGTCGAGCGCTAATCCGCAGCCGGCAGCCGCCTTATCGTGAACTCGATCAGATCGCCCGGGCGTTCGAACCAGCTCTCGATCTCGGTCCAGTAGGCTTGCTTGGGGAAGCGCTCGAACCATTCCTTGGCCTTGAGACGGGCGTCCGAGCGCGGCAGGACGAAGGTCTCGCGCAAAAAGCCGTCGCGCGGCATGCGTGCGCGCTCGGCCCGGCTTTGATCGAGCCTTTTCTTCAGGCCATCCAGCGGCGGTCTTGCCGGGGTGCGCACGAACCAACTCCTTGCACCTGGCGCATGACCCCGAAATCGGAATCGGGTTTCAGAAAGGATCATGCGCGAAACCAAAGTGACTTGACCCTGTCCCTTAAGAGATTAGGGATCGCGCCCGGAAAAGACGAGTCTTTTGTCGACTCACCGCCCCGCAACCGGAGACGGCACTTGGAACGACCTGAAATACCGGCGGGGCTGCCCGCCGACATCGAAGAAAAGAAGATGAAGGCCCGGCTTTGGTTCGAGGCGCTGCGCGAGCGCATCTGCGGCGCTTTCGAGCATATCGAGCAGGATCTCGGCGGGCCGCTGGCTTCGTGGTCACCGGGCCGTTTCGAAAAGACTCCCTGGGAGCGCGATCACGGCAAGGGCGGCGGCGGCACCATGTCGATGATGCACGGCCGCGTCTTCGAGAAGGTCGGCGTCCACACTTCGACCGTTTATGGCGAGTTCTCACCCGAATTCAGGAAGCAGATGCCCGGCGCCGAGGAAGACCCGCGCTTCTGGGCATCGGGCATTTCACTGATCGCGCATCCATGGAACCCCAACGTTCCGGCCGTGCATATGAACACCCGCATGGTGGTGACCTCGCGCCAGTGGTTCGGCGGCGGCGCCGACCTGACGCCGGTGCTCGACCGCCGCCGCACGCAGGACGATCCCGACACGATAGCCTTCCAGCGTGCCATGCAATTCGCTTGCGAAAAGAATGCCGCCGTCGCCGACTATCCGAAATTCAAGGCCTGGTGCGACGAGTACTTCTTCCTGCCGCACCGCAACGAGCCGCGCGGCACAGGCGGCATCTTCTTCGACTACCTGCATCCGGAAGAAGAGAAGGGTGGCTGGAATGCCAATTTCAACTTCGTCCAGGATGTCGGGCGTTCTTTTCTCGTGGTCTACGGTCACCTGGTGCGCGCCAACTTCAACGAGAACTGGACCGATGGCGACCGCGACGAACAGCTCGTTCGCCGCGGCCGCTATGTCGAATTCAACCTTCTTCACGATCGCGGCACCATCTTCGGGCTCAAGACCGGCGGCAATGTCGCCTCGATCCTGTCCAGCCTGCCGCCCGAGGTGCGTTGGCCATAAAAAAATTGTGAGCGCGATGTGAGGCCGCATTGATGTCCGATTGTTCGAATCTGGGCGCGGAATGTGACACAATGAATATCTTTTTCGTCTAATATCCATCTGAAAAAACTGGGTTATTTGTCGCATTCGGGTCGGGAAGCGCCGGTGGTTTGCCTGAGGGCAATTCCAGGAAAATGCGGTTTTCCCTTCGGAATTGCGTCGGAACAGGCGAACCGCGACTCGACGCGACCGGACGGCCCGAAGACGATGCGGATCATCTTCGTCAAAGGATGGCCGCTTTCCCAGGAGTATATCAGCATGAGAAAGATCATTGTTTCCGCTGCCGCGGCTGCCCTTCTTGCTTCCGGTTCGGTGGCGTTCGCCGCCGTCAAGCACACCACCGGAACGGTCAAGAGCTTCGATGCGACGGCCAAGAGCCTGGTTCTCGACAATGGATCGTCTTTTACGCTTCCCCAAACCTTCAAGGATCCTGGCCTGAAGGTCGGCGAGAAGGTCAGAATTTCTTGGGACATGAGCGGCAAGGACAAAGTTGCCGAGGCAGTCAAGATCGTGAAGTGACGGCCTGCCCGCTGGGCTAGCGTAAGAGGGCGGAGCAGTGCTGCTCCGCCTTTTCACCGTTGACCGCAACCAATATCCCGCCATCTGTGTTATGGTTTTCACCCCGCGCATGATCGGAAAAGTTGGATCATGGGCCAAAAAAGTACCGGGGCCTCGCAGGCTCCACGGAGGAAAAGGAGAAATCCGATGAAGGAATTTCACTGCGGGTCGCTGGTTCCCGGCTGTGAGTGGCATACCCGTGCCGGTGAGGAGGCCGAAGTGATGCGCCGTGCCGTCGAGCATATGCGCGAGACACATGGCGAAACGACCATCCGCGAGACGATGATCGAGGCTATCCGCTCCCGAATTGAGAAGGCCCGCGACGCGGCGTAGGGCGCGCGCGCGGGCTGTCGATATCAGCAAAAGAACCGCGGTGGCACGCGGGTAACGCGCGTCGTACCTGGCTTATTTCGACACATGCGGCCCGCGCCTCAAAAAATCATATTTGCTTCAGCTAAATAAACTGTGCGGTAACCGAACCCGTGCGATCGTCAGATTGATATCCAGACTACAGGGGCTGCCAGAGAAGCCCGTCGCCGTCAGGCACTGGTCCGGAATCGATAGGGCGAGGTGTTTCGCGGATGCGCGAAAAGTCCGGCAATCGCGCGAGTTTGTGCGCAACGGCGCTCCTGCCGTGGGCGCTCCTCGGCGCGCCACAGGCGGTTGCCCAGGAAATGACGACATCGTTCATCGACATCCACCAAGGCTCGCCGCTCAGCGACAAGGCAAGAGGCCTGAGTGACGGCGGATATGAGTTGCAGTCCGGAAGCCGGGTATCGTTCAACCGGTGGTATCAGACAAACTGGGTCGACACGCATGTGGACCTAATGACGCAGATCACGGAGGACACCGGTATCCTTTGGGGGTTCGGCACCGGGGAACAAGGCGAGAAGTATCGGATCGAGCCCAGCCTCAAGCTTGGTTTCCTCACACAGATACATCCGAGTGCGAACAGCATACTGTCCCTGTCGTTCACCACTACTTTCGGCGGTAAGCTCACCGAAAAGCCCTGCCAGGCCGATTATGGCGATCTGGGCACCTACGGCGTCAATTGCCGGCTCGCCGCCGGCGAGATGGCGCCCGAGGAAACCTTGAAATTTCTGGTTAACGCTAAACCGGAGAGCCAGCATCTCTGGCTGAATTACCGTGTTACTTTCTGATCGCGAGGGCGAGGCACGAGATGTGGCGTTGCCTTCGGAGACTCGCGGTCGTCCATCGTAGCTTCTGTTTGAACCGGGGTAAGATCATGTCAAATGCACGTTGGAAGTTCGGTATCGCCACGGCCCTCGCCATTCTGCCGGCTTCCATGGCGGCGGCTCAAGAAGCTGGCGGTCCGGATCCGCTATCCGCGCTCTGCAGGGGCGGTCAGTCGAACGCTTCCATATGCTTGAGCGCAACCTTGCCGGCGGCCACATTGCAGACCTTGCAGAGTTGGATGAGCCCGGATGTCGGAGCCGCATGGCGTGCGGGCTACAAAGGCCAAGGCGTCACAATCACGATCGTGGACGATTTCTCCAGCACATCGAAGTTCAGCGGCAATTTCGGCATCGGCACGCAGACCCAGCGCCACGGCGAATGGACCCGCGAAGAAGCCAGCATGGTTGCGCCCTCGGCAACCATCAGATCGAAAGACTTTTCCACCAGTTCATCGGTCGCGCTGTCGCCGGGCCTGAACGTGCTCAATCTGAGCTATGGCATGTACGCCAACGCGGGTTATAGCCCCAACCAGATCGGATGGAGCGCCGAGGAAGCCTCCATCATCTCCTATGCCACCAGGGGAACGGCCGTGGTTTCGAAGGCTGCCGGCAACGACGCGGTTGCCGTGGGCGGCGTCACCAGCGGCCAGCAGGATTACCTTGACCTTGCCCTGGTCGGAAAGGCATCCGCGATTTTCGTCGGCGCGCTCAACAGCAACGGCACGCCGTCGAACAAGGCCAGCATGGCCTGGTACTCCAACGTCGCCGGCTCCAACCAGGCTGTGCAGAGCCATTTCCTGGTCGTGGGTGTCACCGGGGACAAGACCGGCCTTTACGGCACCTCTTTCGCCGCGCCGATCGTTGCCGGCTACGCTGCCATCGTGGGCAGCAAGTTCACCAAGGCAACGCCGACTCAGATCACCAACCAGTTGCTGAATACGGCCCGTACCGACACGCTGGCCAACTATAGCGCCTCCGTCTATGGCAAGGGCGAGGCAAGCCTTTCGCGTGCCCTCGCTCCGCTGTCGATCAAGTAGCGGCACGGCCCGCCGGGCAACACCGGCGACGAAGACCAGCAGTTCTGGCCTACGTTTCAAGTGCCTCCGCGGCGCGCTTGATCAGTGCGTCGCGATCGGGCGTAAAACTCGCATCGACCCATTCCGCTTCCAGGTTCTTGAGGATTTCGCCGAGCTTCGGCCCTGGCGTTGCGCCGAGCGCGGTCAGATCGGCGCCTCGCAAGGGAAATTCGGGCTTTTTCCATTTGAGCACAAAGGAAAGCAGGCGCGAAAAACCGCCAGCTTCGAGCAGCGCTTCATTGTCCTCGACGGCCCGCACCCGCGCCGCGGCAAGCGCAAGCCGCAGGCGGTCGACAAATCCTTGGCGGTCACCGCGATAGAGCCTCTTCGCCAATTCGCCCTCGGTCGTCTTCGGCTCGACTGCCGTTGCCGTCGACCAATGGCGCAGGCGATCCGCTTCAGCGGTCGAGAATTTCAGCCGCTCCGCAAGCGCCTTCATGCGGGCCGTATCCGGCGGCACCATCGCCTCCAGCCGCAGCATCGGATCCACTACCCAGCCGAGGTCCTTCTCGGCCCTGGTCAATCCGTGGATCGCATCGATGCCCCATTTCTCGCTTTCCGACAGCGCGGCGGTCAAGACACCAGCCTGCCGCATCCAGAGCAGCGCCCGCGAGGGATCGGGTGCGGACAAAAGCTTTTTCAGTTCGGACCAGATGCGCTCCGCCGAGAGTTGGGCGAGGCCTTCCTTCAGCCGGGCGCAGGCCTTCAGCCCCTCGGCGTCGGGCCGGCCTTGGCCATACCAGGCGAAGAAGCGGAAAAAGCGCAGGATGCGCAGATAATCCTCGCGGATGCGCGCCTCCGGGTCGCCGATGAAGCGCAGCCGGTGTGCCTCGATGTCGGCGATGCCGCCGACAAGGTCGACAACGCGGCCATCGGCCTCAGCATAAAGCGCGTTGATGGTGAAGTCGCGCCGCTCGGCGTCGAGCTTCCAGTCGCGCCCGAACGACACCTTGGCGCGACGGCCATCGGTCTCGACATCGGCGCGCAAGGTGGTGATTTCATAGGGTTTACCATCGGCAACCACGGTGATGGTGCCATGCTCGATACCGGTCGGCACCGCCTTGAACCCTTCCGCCTCGGCGCGGCGGATGGTTTCCCGCGGCAGGCAAGAGGTTGCTATGTCGATGTCGGTGACAGGCTGGCCCATCAGCACGTTGCGTACGGCGCCGCCGGCGATGCGCGCCTCTTCACCGCCTTCGGTGAGCGCGCCAAGCAGGCGCTGCAGATGCTTGTCGAAGAGCCAGTCCGCCCTGCCCGCGATCGAAACACTCACGCATAGAGCCTTTCATAAAGCGTACGAATGATCCCGGCGGTGACACCCCAGATGCGCTGGTCGCCATAGGGCATGTCATAGAAGAACCATTCGAGATCGTTCCACATGCGGCTGTCGCGCTTGTGGTTGGCCGCGTCCATCAGGAAGCGCAGCGGCACTTCAAAGGCGGCGTCGACCTCATCGGCGTTCAGGGTCAGCTGGAAATGTGGCCGCACGATGCCAAGCACCGGCGCGATGCGATAGCCGCTGCCGGCGACGTAATCGGGCATCCGGCCGATGATCTCGATGCGATCCTTGCCAAGGCCGATCTCCTCGAAGGTCTCGCGCAGCGCCGCCGCCTCCGGGCTTGCGTCGGTCGCATCGATCGTGCCGCCCGGGAAAGCCACTTGCCCGGAATGATTGCGGAGTTTTTCGGCTCGTTTGGTCAGCAGAACCGTCGCCTCGCCGTCATGGTCGACCACCGGAACCAGCACGGCAGCGTTGCGCAGCGGCTTGCCAGGGTTAAGGCGCGGATGGCCGGGATTGAAGCGGTGATCGCCATAGTCGCCCCCGGCATGCGCCTCCGGCTGCGCGGCAAAGCGCGCGCGAAAATCCGCCGACGAAAACGGCGCCGGAGAGACCTGGTCCATCATGCGCTCAACCGCTTCAACTGATCGGCCGGCATGATCGGAAACACGGCGTTCTTGGAGCGCACCGAAAACATCGTCCTGCCGTCGATTTCGATCTCCTCGCCATGCCCGACCAACTCGTACATGACCGGCCGCGCCACAAGCGCCTCCAGCCTGCCGCGCACCAGCACATAGGGCTTCAAACCGCCGGTCCCGTTCTCGTCGACGAAGCGCAGCGGCCGCTCCGGTCCGGCCTCGATCACGTCGCCGACATTGGTGCGGAAGGTGATGACCTGATCCTCGCCTTCGCCCGAAACATCGATCTCGACGGCGACGAAAGGCGCATCGGCGACGCGGATGCCGACTTTTTCTACCGGCGTCACCAGATAGGTCCTGCCGTCGGCGTCCTTGCGCAGCACGGAGGAGAAAAGCTGCACCAGCGGCATCCGGCCGATCGGCGTGCCCAGGTAGAACCAGGTGCCGTCGGCCTTGATTTCCATGTCGAGATCGCCGCAAAAGTCGGGATTCCAGCGCTCGACCGGCGCCGCGCCCTTGCCTGCGCGGGCCGCGCGCGAGATCAACGCCTCGAGGCCCCGAGCCTCGGTGGCCTGCGTAAGGCTTTGTTGGCGATGTTCGTGGTGTTCGCTCATCGTCACGAAATAGTCACTGTTGTTCCGCTTGTCAGCCTAAGTCTGTGATTTAAGTTCAACCATAGGCGCCCCGCGAGGCCGAATCGCGGCAGCCTATGGTATGGTGCGGGCCAGCATTTCCAAACCATGGCATTTCCAACCGAAGGGATCGATGCGGCATGAGCGTGATGGTCAAGGAAAGCCCGATCAGCGAAACGGACATGGTCGCCGAGGCCGAGAAGGCGCTTGCCGACATCTCCAGGATCCGCGACGGGGTTGGCCGGGTGATCTTTGGCCAGGAGAACGTCGTCGAGCGTACGCTGGTGGCGCTGCTGGCCGGCGGCCATGCGCTTCTGGTCGGTGTGCCGGGCCTCGCCAAGACCAAGCTGGTGGAGACGCTGGGCGTCGTGCTCGGGCTCGATTCGCGCCGCATCCAGTTCACGCCCGACCTGATGCCGTCCGACATCCTCGGCTCCGAGGTCATGGAGCAGGACGAGACCGGCAAGCGCTCGTTCCGCTTCATTTCCGGGCCGATCTTCGCCCAGCTGCTGATGGCGGACGAGATCAACCGCGCCTCGCCCCGCACGCAGTCGGCGCTGCTGCAGGCGATGCAGGAATATCATGTCACCATTGCCGGCGCGCGCTACGACCTGCCTTCCCCCTTCCATGTGCTTGCGACGCAGAACCCGCTGGAGCAGGAAGGCACCTACCCGCTGCCCGAAGCCCAGCTCGACCGCTTCCTGATGCAGGTCGACATCCTCTACCCCGAAATCGAGGCGGAGCGCCGTATCCTGCTGGAAACCACCGGCGTCGAGGACGCGAAAGCCCAGAACGTGCTGCAGCCAGCGCGGCTGAAGGAGATCCAGACGCTGATCCGCCGCATGCCGGTACCCGAAAGCGTCGTCGAGGCGATCCTTACCCTGGTGCGCTCGGCGCGTCCGGGCCAGGGCAATGCCGACACAGACAAGCATGTCGCCTGGGGCCCGGGCCCGCGCGCCAGCCAGGCCCTGATGCTGTGCACCAGGGCCCGCGCGCTCTACGACGGACGACTGGCCCCCTCGGTCGACGATGTCAGGGCGCTGGCCGAACCGGTGCTGCAGCATCGCATGGCGCTGACCTTCGCCGCCCGCGCGGAGGGCACCAGCGTGCGCGACGTGGTGGCAAAGCTTGTGAAAGGCATTTGATGGCGCCTATCGGCGAAGTCCAGGCCCCGGCAGCGACGCGCGATGCGCTCGCCCGAGGCCGGTTGCGGGCTTCGCTGGTTCCCGACCTGCTGGTCGAGGCACGCCGTATCGTCAACACCGTGATCGCCGGCTGGCATGGCCGCCGCAAGCGCGGCATCGGCGAGAATTTCTGGCAGTTCCGGCCCTATGTCGAAGGCGACGCCTCGCGCATCGACTGGCGCCGCTCGGCCCGCGACGACCACACCTATGTGCGCGACCGCGAATGGGAAGCCGCCCACACCGTCTGGCTGTGGGCCGACCCCTCGCCGTCCATGCTCTACAAATCGACGGGAGCCGGCGTTTCCAAGCAATCGCGCGCGCTGGTGCTGGCCTTGGCCATGGCCGAGCTTTTGTCACGCAGCGGCGAACGCATCGCCTGGCCTGATCTGACCGATCCATTCACCGCCCGCAACGGCGCCGAGCGCATCGCCGCCCAGCTCATGCATGCCGGCGAACTGCCGGCAAAACCCGATCTCTCCGACATCAGGCGCTTCTGCGACATCGTCATCGTCAGCGATTTCCTCGACCCTGTCGAGGAAACCATGGCCTGGCTCGACGTGCTCGCCCGCCATGGCGTGCGCGCCCATCTGATCGAAGTCGCCGACCCTGCCGAGGAAACCTTCCCCTATGCCGGCCGCACCGAGTTCACCGATCCCGAGACCGGCGACAAGCTGACCGCCGGCCGCGCCGAGATGTTGGCCGATGAATACCGCCTGCTCTATACCGCTCGCCGCCAGGAGCTGGCCGGCTGGTGCAAGCGGCTTGGCTGGAGCTTTACCGTCAACCACACCGACCGACTCGCGTCCGACGCGTTGGTGCGCCTGCACATGGCGATGACCGCCGATGGCGGGCATACCGGGATGATTGCCGGCGATCAGCCCAGGCTGATCGCCAAGGGCGATCAGCCTGGAAAGGCGGTCGCATGAGCTGGCTGCCGCTCTCCTTCGGCGCCCCCATGGTGCTGTGGGGGCTGCTGGCGCTGCCGGTGATCTGGTGGCTGCTGAGGCTCACCCCGCCAAAGCCGCGGACCGAGGTGTTCCCGCCGCTCAAGATCCTGGCCCGTGTGCTCAGGCGTGAGGAAACCCTGCGGCGCAGCCCCTGGTGGCTGACGCTGCTCAGGCTGCTGATGGCCGCCCTCGTCGTCGCGGCATTGGCCGAACCGGTGTTCAACCCGCGCGAAAAGCTGCCGGCCGAGGGTGCCGCCCTTGCCCTGGTCATCGACAATGATTGGGCAAGCGCCGCCGACTGGAACAAGCGCGTCGCCACCGCCGAGCGGCTGATCAACGACGCCGGCTCGAACGGCGTGCCTGTTGTCGTCGCCTTCACCGCCGAAAAGCCCAATGCCGAGATCGGCCCCTTCGATGCCGCCGCCGCGCTCGACCGGCTGCGCGCCGCCAAGCCGCGGCCGATCCCCACCGACCGGCCCGCCGTCTATGCCCGCGTCGCCGGCATGCTGGAAACCTTGCCCGGCGCCAGCGTCGCCGTGCTGGCCGATGGCCTAGCGGCAAAGGGCGACGAGGCCGCCTTCAACACGCTGTTGTCGAAGAATGCCGCCCGCATCGTCTGGGCGGTGGCCGACCGGCTGTCGCTGACTGGCCTGACATTAGCCGAAAACCAGGTTGATGGCTTTGGTTTGACCGCTATCCGCGCGCCCGGCGACCCCGCCCCGGCGCAGGTCACCGCCGGCGCATTCGACAACAAGGGCCGCCGCATCGCCGATGCGACCCTGACCTTCGCGCCGGGCGAAGCCACGGCCACCGGCACCATGGCGGTGCCGTTCGAATTGCGCAACGACTTCGCCTCGATCGCGCTCGATGGCGAACGGCATGCGGGTGCCGTGCGCGTGCTCGACGAAAGCTCCAAACGCCGCCGCGTCGGGCTGTTGTCGCAAGCCGAAGCCGACCAGGCGCAGCCGCTTCTGTCGCCGCTCTACTACATCAGGCGCGCGCTGCAGCCCTTCGCCGATCTGGTCGAGCCCTCCAGCGCCGATCTCGCCGACGCCATCCCGCAGATCCTCGACCAGAAGCCGGCGATGATCGTCATGGCCGATATCGGCACCATTCCCGCACAGGTCCGGCAAAGACTGGTCGACTGGGTCGACAATGGCGGCACGCTCGTGCGTTTCGCCGGCTCGCGGCTGGCCGCCGCCGGCAATGACGACGATTTGCTGCCGGTCCGCCTGCGCACCGGCGAGCGTTCGCTCGGCGGCGCGCTGTCATGGACCTCGCCGCAGCCAGTCACCGAATTTCCCAAGGCCGGCCCCTTCGCCGACCTGGCGCCGCCGACCGAGGTCACGGTGACCAGGCAGGTGCTGGCCGAACCGACACCCGACATCGTTGAGCGCACCTGGGCGGCCCTTGCCGACGGCACGCCACTGGTGACCGGGCTGAAGAAGGGCAAGGGCACGCTGGTGCTGTTCCATGTCACGCCCGAGGCGACGTGGTCGAACCTGCCGATCTCGGGCAGCTTCGTGGAGATGCTGCGCCGCATCGTGCAATTGTCGCGCAACCAGGGCGCGGCGATCGCCAATGCCGAAGCCGCCGCGACGTCGCTGGCACCCTATCGGATGATCGCGGCCGACGGCTCGCTGGTGCCGCCGACACCGGATGCAAGGCCGCTGGTGCCGGGCGCGGGACCACTGCCGGTCACCTTCGAGAACCCGCCTGGCCTCTATGGCTCGGAGACCGGCGTCTTCGCCCACAATCTGCTCGACGCCTCAAGCACCTTCGCCCCGCTGGCGCGCCCGCAAGTGACGGTGCCTGTTACCACCGTCCAGTACGCCTTCGATGAATCGCGCAACCTGAAGGGCGCGCTGGTCGCGGCGGCTCTGTTGCTGATGCTGCTCGACACGCTGGCGGTGTTGTGGATGGGCGGCCTGTTTTCGCGCCGGCCGCGCCGTGCCGGTGCGGCCGCGACCACGGCCGCCGTGCTGATCGCGCTTGGCGCATTGTTCGGCCATGCCGATATCGCGCGCGCCGATGATGCCAAGCCGGGCGATCAGGTTGCTATCGAGGCGATTTCAAAAACCCGCATCGCCTATGTGCTGACCGGCGTCCCGGGTGTCGATTCGATCAGCCGCGCCGGGCTCGAGGGTCTGACCCGCTTCCTTATCGAGAAGACGGCACTCGAACCGGGCGCACCGGCCGGCGTCGACATTTCGAAGGACGAACTGTCCTTCTATCCCCTGATCTATTGGCCGGTCGATCCGGCGGCACCGATGCCGAGCCCGGCCGCGATCGCCCGCATCGACGCCTATATGCAGCAGGGCGGCACCGTGCTGTTCGACACCCGCGACCAGTTCGCCAACGGCATCGGCGCCGATTCCACCAGCCCGGCGACCGAGCGGCTGCGCGACATCCTCGGCAACCTCAACGTGCCGCCACTGGAGCCGGTGCCGTCGGACCATGTGCTGACCAAATCCTTCTTCATCCTGCCCGAGTTTCCCGGCCGCTTCGCCGGCAGCCCGCTCTGGGTCGAGGCATCGCTCGATGCCAGCAATGCCGACAACCGGCCGGTGCGCACCGGCGACGGCGTATCGCCGATCATGATCACCGCCAATGATTTCGCCGGTGCCTGGGCGGTCGACGAGAATGGCGACCCGCTGCTGCCGACCATACCGAACGATCCGATGCAGCGGGTCTACGCGCTGCGCGCCGGCGTCAACATCATGATGTACATGCTGACCGGCAACTACAAATCCGACCAGGTGCATGTTCCCATCCTGCTCGAACGGCTGGGGCAGTAGGATGACGTTCTTGCCCCCCACGGCGGTCAACTCTCTCCACAACGGAGGGGATGAAGCATGAACTGGTCGATCTCCTTCGAACCGCTTCTATCCTGGCCGCTGCTGGCCCTGGTGCTGGTACCCTTGGCGCTGCTGGCGCTCGTCGGCCTGTGGTTTCGCCAGCGCGGCGCGGTCCTGCGCCTGGTTGCCCTGCTGGCGCTCGCCGCCGCCCTCTTCAACCCCGTATTCCTCAACGAGGAGCGCGAGCCGCTGAGAAGCGTCGTCGCGCTGGTCGTCGACCGCAGCCAGAGCCAGGACATTGGCGACCGCACCAGGCAGACCGACGAGGCCGTGGCCGGGCTGCAGCAGCGTCTTGGCCGCTTCAAGCAGTTCGACGTCCGTGTCGTCGAGGCCGGCAAATCCGACGCCGCCGAGGAGCGCACGGAAACGCGGCTGTTCGGCGCGCTGGAAGGCGCCTTCCGCGACGTGCCGCCCTCGCGCATTGGCGGCGCTATCATGATCACCGACGGCGAGGTGCATGACACGCCGTCGGGCACGCCCGAGTTCAACGCCCCGCTGCATGCCCTGATCACCGGCAACGACCATGAGAAGGACCGCCGCATACGTTTCGAGAACGCGCCGCGTTTCGGCCTTGTCGGCAAGCCGCTCGACATGAGCTATCGCGTCATCTCGACCGAAAACGAGACCGGACCGGTCGATGTGCGCGTCTCGGTCAATGGCGAGCAGGTTTCGGTCGAGCATGCCACGGTCGGCCAGGCCATGCCGCTGCAGGTGACCATCCCGGGTGCTGGGCGCAATATCGTCGAACTGGCCATCGACCGCGAACCGGGCGAACTGACCGACACCAACAACCGCGCCATCGCGCTGGTCGACGGCATCCGCGAGAACCTGCGCGTTCTGCTCGTTTCGGGCGAACCGCACGCGGGCGAGCGCACCTGGCGCAATCTGTTGAAATCCGACGCCTCGGTCGATCTCGTCCATTTCACCATCCTGCGGCCGCCGGAGAAGCAGGACGGCACGCCGATCAACGAATTGTCGCTGATTGCCTTCCCGACCCGCGAGCTGTTCGTCGAAAAGATCAAGGATTTCGACCTGATTATCTTCGACCGCTACCAGCACCGCGACGTGCTGCCGATCCTCTATTACGACTACATCTCCGAATATGTCGAAAAGGGCGGCGCGCTGCTGATCGCCGCCGGTCCCGAATATGCCGGCGAGGCTTCGATCGCACGCACGCCGCTAATGTCGGCGCTGCCGGCCATGCCGACCGGCGAGGTTGTCGACAAGGCCTTTTATCCCCGCCTCACCGAACTCGGTCAGCGTCACCCGGTGACGCGTGGCCTCGACGGTTCGGCCACCGAGCCGCCGCACTGGAGCCGCTGGTTCCGCACCATCGGCGTGCAGAATCCGCAGGGCGAAGTGGTGATGAAGGGCGCCGATAACCGGCCGCTGCTTTTGCTCGACCGCAAGGGTGAAGGCCGCGTCGGCATGCTTCTGTCCGACCAGGGCTGGCTGTGGGCGCGCGGCTTCGAGGGCGGTGGCCCGCATGTCCAGCTCTACCGGCGCATCGCCCACTGGCTGATGAAGGAGCCCGAGCTCGAAGAAGAGCGGCTGACCGCCGAAGGACGCGGCATGGTGCTGGAGATCCGCCGCCAAACCATGGCCGACGATCCGGGCCCGGCGCAGATCATCACCCCCTCCGGCAAGACGCTCACCGTCAAGCTCGACAAGTCCGAGCCCGGCGTCTTCCTCGGCAGCGTCCAGACCAGCGAGATCGGCCTCTTCCAGGTTGCCAATGGCGATCTCACCGCGCTTGCCCATGTCGGACCGGTCAACGCTCCGGAATTCGCCGACGTCGTCTCCACGCAGGAGCGGCTGAAGGCGCCGGCGGAAGCCACCGGCGGCAGCGTGCGCCGGCTGGCGTCTGCCACGGCCAGCGACGTGACGCTGCCTTCCATCGTGCCGGTGCGCTCGGCCGGCGAGGCGTCGGGCAGCGACTGGATCGGCCTGCGCACCACCGACGACAGTGTGCTCAAGGCCGTGTCGCGCGTGCCGCTGTTCGGCGGCTTCCTCGGCCTCGGCCTGTTGCTCCTAGCGATGGGTTCGATGTGGTACCGCGAGGGACGGTAGAGCGGTGCGCTCTTTCTTTCTCCCCGTATACGGGGAGAAAGACGCTGTCGCGAATGGTTCGCCAATTGTCGAAACCAAGACTATGACGAGCCCCTCCTCACTCCTCCGGTTCCGTCGTGAACAGCAGTGGGTAGCCCTTGGCCTTGCCGGCGTCGGTGGCCCGCGTCGCCTTGGTCTCGGCGACATCCCTGGTGAAGACCGCGACCACGCAGACGCCACGCTGGTGCGCGGTGATCATGACCCGGTGCGCCTGGTCCTCTGAGAGCTTGAACTCGCCTTTCAGCACCGTCACCACGAATTCGCGCGGCGTGAAATCGTCATTGACGAGAATGACCTTGTAGAGCTTCGGCCGCTCTGTCCGTGGCTTGACCTTGGTGCGCGGTTTTGTGGTGATTTCAGGCATTCGAACCGACTGTTTTCGCGATCAGCTTAAGTCCGCATTTTGCCGCAGGCGGCAGTGATCGTCCATTTACGGACCGTCGGCGGGCGGGCCCGGTCCTTCAGGATCATGTGGAGAATTATCGGTCGCGGTTCAACGGCCCTGACGGCGGAAGACGCGGCGCGTTTCGTCCGCATCGGCCCGGCGTTCCAGCCATGCCGCGATCGGCCATCCGGCAACACAGATCAGCGTCACGCCGGCGAGCACGATCAAAAGCCAGGCCTGCACCGGCGTGATGTAATCCCAGTTGCTGGAAATCGCCGGTGCGAACAGCGAAGGCTCGGTGCGCCCGCTTGCAGGGTCCGGCACGGGGCTGGCGGTGAGCAGAATCAGCACCCTGGCGGCGCCGGTGGCAACCAGGCCGCCGATCACCATGGAGCGAAAAATGGACGAAAGCCGCTTCTTCATGCGGATTGGTCCTACAGGGCCGGCATTGCAAACGGGTTAAGCACGATCGAGATACGTGGCTGGAAGCCGCCGGCGTCAGCTCATCGACCGACAGTGCCCTTGGCAGAAGGCCGCCCCAGCCGGTTTGCGGCTGGGGCGGCCTTGCTAGAACTAACCTCGAAGCTGATCAGGGCTTCTTGGCAGCAGCCTTCGCGGGGGCCGCCTTCGCGGGAGCCGCCATCGCGGGGGCCTTCTTGACCGGGCACTTGTGCTTCTTGGTCACCTTGCAGACGGTCTTCTTGGCGTCCTTCTTCGGAGCAGCCATGGCCGGAGCGGTGGTCGTCGCGGCAGCAGCCGGAGCGGTGGTCGTGGTGGCAGCGGCCGGGGCAGCGGTCGTGGTCGCGGCAGCGTTGCCGAGAACGGGCATCGAGAAGGCGAGAGCGACGGCGAGACCAAGGGCGGACAGGAGGGATTTCTTCATGGCTTCGTTTTCCTTTTTTGTACGGGTCGTTTTGAGTGTCACTGGACCGGGTCGTTCGGTGTCACTCCAAGCAGCTTCAAAGCATTGGCGAGCATCCGGATGCCCTGCGCCTGTTTCTTGGCGGCGCAGTACCGGTTACCCTTTCTCTGAAGTGCCTTTGCCGCGGTGACCTGCGTTGCCGTGGCATGGGTTTCGAGGGCTTCATCAAATTGGTGGCTGAGATTGGCGCACCGTTCGCTCCGGGTCAGCGGCGCCTTTGCATCGGATTGGCCGACAGCGGCAGTGAGCAGGCCAAGGCCCAGCAAAACTCCCAACGAACTGATCGACAATCTTGGCATCGGTTTATCCGTTAACCCGGAGACTAGCGTCGCAGCCGATGACCTGACCGCCACGGCACCGTTATGCCGGCCTACCTTTTCAGGAGTTTTTCCGGATTGTAGAATTTTGTTTCTGGATTGTGTCTGGCCAAGCCACGCCAATCTGGCCGTTGCTTCATGTGGAGAAGGCGGTATTCATTTTTCCTTGAAAAGCAAGGCACTGGCCAACATACGGCCCGAATTCTATCGTGTGGCTCACCAGCCAAGAATGGCGTGGCCGGCAAACCAGACAGGGCAGCTGTGAAATCCGAGACACACATACTCATCGTCGACGACGACAAGGGCATCCGCGACCTGCTTCAGGAGTTCTTCCAGAAGCGGGGCCTGCACACCTCGGTTGCCGCCGACGGCACCGAGATGGAAACCATCCTGCGCCGCACGCAGGTGGATCTGATCGTGCTCGACGTGATGCTGCCCGGCAGGAGCGGGCTGGAACTGTGCCGCGACATCCGCGCCCAGTATTCGACGCCGATCATCATGCTGACCGCCGTCACCGAGACGACTGACCGCGTCGTCGGGCTCGAGATGGGCGCCGACGACTATGTGCCCAAACCCTTCGACCCGCGCGAATTGCTGGCCCGCATCCGCGCCGTGCTGCGGCGCAATGGCGCCGCCGAGCCCAAGCGCGCCACCACCAAGCAGATTTACCACTTCGCCGGCTGGACGATGGACTGCTCGCGGCGGCGGCTGACCGCGCCTGACGACGTCAGGGTCGAACTGACCATGGCTGAGTTCAACCTCCTGCAGACCTTCGTCAAGAGCGCCCAGCGCGTGCTGACCCGCGATCAGCTCATTGAACTCTCCGGCGGCGACAGTGACTATTCCTTCGATCGCAGCATCGACATCCTTGTCTCCAGGCTGCGGCGCAAGATGGAAGATGATCCCAAGACGCCCAAACTGATCCTCACCGTGCGCAGCGGCGGCTATCAGTTCCTGCCCGAGACGACCTCCGAATGAGACGTTTCCTGCCGCAGACCTTGCCTGTCTGGGTGCTGCTGATCGTCATTGCCGGCCTGCTGATCAGTCAGGTCGCGACGCTGTATATCGTATCGCGCGACCGCGCCGCCGCCAATGACGTGGTCGACCTTTACCGCCTCAACGACCGCGCCTTCTCGCTCGTGCAGCTGATGCACGACGCCACGCCGGACGAGCGCAAGGCGACGGCGACCGGGCTTTTCAACTCCACCTACGCGCTCACCGTCTCGGACACGCCCGCCGTCACCTCCTCGATCGCCGGCGACGACGAACTGGCCGAACTCGAAGACATCCTCGTCGGCCGACTGTCCAAGTTCGGCATCACCGACGCGCGCGTGCGGCGCGATCCGGCGACGCGCGAAGCCGACGATGCCGGCGGCGCGGCACCGGGACCCGAGATCGGCCAGGTCGAGCGAGATCTTCTGGTGCTGGCCGCCGATTTCGCCCAGAGCGACAAGCTGACGGCTTCGCTGCGCTTCGCCGACGGCCAATGGCTGAATTTCACCGAACCGATCACGCCCGTCGGCCCGATCTTGAGCGTCGATAGCCTGCCGCTCTATTCGCTGATCGCGGGGCTGGTGGTGATCATGTCGATCTGGTCGCTGCGCCGGCTGACCGCGCCCTACCGGATGATGGAAACCGCCGTCAACCGGATCGGCAACGACCTCAAGAGCCCGCCGATCGCCGAGAGCGGCAGCCGCGAGGTGCGCGCCGCCGCCAAGGCGATCAACGCCATGCAGGGGAGGCTGCGCGAATATGTCGAGGATCGTGAGCACCTGGCGGCGGCCCTCGCGCACGACCTGCGCACGCCGATGACCAGGATGCGGCTGCGCCTGGAGCTGTTGCGCAGATCACCGGCGCGCCAGGCCCTCGCCCACGATCTCGCCGACATCGAAAGCATCGCGAGTTCGGTGATAGACTTCGCCAAATTCGAGGTCACGGAAGAGAAGGCCGAACGGATCGATTTCTGGTCGCTCGTTGAATCGGTCGCCGACAGCTACGAGACGGTGTCCTTCGACAATGACGACATCCGCCCGCGCGGCCTGATCTGCATGGCGCGGCCTGTGGCGCTCAAGCGCTGTGTCACCAATCTGGTGCAGAATGCCGTCACCTACGGCAAGCAGGCGCATCTCAGCCTCAGCCGCTTGGACGGCACGATCACGCTCGCCATCCGTGACGAGGGACCGGGCATTCCCCAGGCCCAGATCGACGCCGTCTTTGGCTCCTTCGTCCGCCTCGAACAGTCCCGCAACCGCCAGACCGGCGGCCTCGGGCTTGGGCTGACCATTGCCCGCAACATCGCGCGCGCGGCGGGCGGTGAAGTGCGCCTGTCCAACCATCCGGACGGCGGCCTGCTGACGGAGTTGCGCCTGCCGATGGCGGCTTAGGACGTAGCCGCCTAAGCGCGCCGAAACGGATCAGGCGACGCGCTTTAGTCTTTGTTTTTGTGCATGTCTTCCCAAACCGAGGTTACGGTTGGGCGACATGCATCAGCGCCGCAGCACCGCGCTCAGCACATCGCGAATGCCGATCGCGCCGACGAAGCGCGACTGGTCGTCGAACAGCGCCACGGGTGCGGTCTGCGACCGGTGCATGGCCAGCATCACGGTCTTGAGCGAGGTGCCCGGATTGGCCCAGAACACCTGCGCCAACTCCTCCGGCTGGCTCTCGACATCGGCGCAGGACACCCATACGGCCGGCTTGCCATCGCGCTCGGCCGCCGCCACCAGCCCGTGCTCGTCGATCTTGAAGCGCGTCGTCTTGCGCCGGTCGAGCCACACCCAGCCGTCCTTGCCCTGTTCGAGATCGCGGCGGTCGCGCATCACGTTCCAGGCGGTCAGCACCGAGAGCGGGTTCACATTGGCGATAAAGTCGCGGACATAGTCGTTGGCTGGGCGCAGCACGATGTCTTCCGGCGCGCCGGTCTGGACAATACGGCCGCCCTCCATGATGGTGATGTGGCTGCCGATCTTCAGCGCCTCCTCGAGGTCGTGGCTGACGAAGATGATGGTCTTCTTCAATTCCGCCTGCAGCTGCAAGAGTTCGTCCTGCAGCTTGGTGCGGATCAGCGGGTCGAGGGCCGAGAACGGCTCGTCCATCAACAGGATAGGCGCCTCGGTGGCGAAGGCACGTGCCAGGCCGACGCGCTGCTGCATGCCGCCCGACAGCTCATGAGCGTATTTGTTCGACCATTGGTCGAGATTGACCAGCTTGAGCTGGCGATGCACCCGCTCCTTGCGCTCTGCATCCGGCACCCCGGCGAGTTCGAGGCCGAGGCCGACATTCTCCTCCACCGTGCGCCATGGCAGCAGGCCGAACTGCTGGAACACCATCGCCACCTGCTTCTGCCGCAGCCGCCGCAAGGTCGGCTCGTCGCAGGTGACGACATCGACCGTGCGGTCACCGTCCTTGACCAGCACCTGGCCGCGCGACACCACGTTGAGCCGGTTGACCGCGCGAAGCAGCGTCGACTTGCCCGAACCGGACAGGCCCATCAGCACCGAGATCTCGCCTTCATGCACGGTGAGGCTGGCGCCGGCGCAGCCGAGCACATTGCCAGTCTTCTCGAGTATTTCGGCCCGGGTGGCGCCGTTGTCGATCATCGCCAGCGAGCCGGCCTGGTCGGCGCCGAAGACGATATCGACATTCCTGAAATCGACGGCGACGGTCATTTCTTGCCTCCAACGCCAATGCGGGTCATCCGGTCGAGCACGATGGCGAGCACGACGATGGCGAGACCGGCCTCAAGGCCCAGATCGATGCGGCGCGAACCGAGCGCCCGGTTGATTTCCGTGCCGAGCCCGCCGGCGCCGATCAGGGCCGCGAACACCACCATCGACAGCGACAGCATGATCGACTGCGTCAAACCCGCCATGATGGTGGGCAGCGCCGAGGGCAGCTCGACCTTCCACAACAGCTGGCTCTTGGTGGCGCCGAAGGCCTCGCCGGCCTCGATGATCGACTTCGGTACCGAGACGACGCCGAGATGGGTGAGCCGGACCGCGGTCGGGATGACGAAGATGATGGTGACGATCAGGCCGGGCGCGTTGCCAAGACCGAACAGCGTCAGCACCGGGATCAGGTAGACGAAGGTCGGCAGCGTCTGCATCAGATCGAGCACCGGCAGCATGATGCGATAGACCTTCGGCTTGTGCGCGGCCCAGATGCCGAGCGGCACGCCGATCGCCATCGCCGCCGCCGCCGCCGCGACAACCAGCACCAGCGTCTGCACCGTCTGTTTCCAAAGGTTCTGGTTGATGATGAAGATCAGCCCGAGGAAAACGCCGATGGCGAGCGGCCGCGAACGCTGCAGCAGCCAGGCGATGACGGCAATCACCAAAGCGAGCACCACCGGCGGCACCATCAGCAGAATGTTGACCAGCCCGTCGAGCAGGAAATTGAGGCCATTCGAGAAAGCCCTGAAGACCGTGTCGAAATTGTCGGTAAGGAAGCCGAAGAACGCCTTTCCCCAGGCGCCGATCGGGATCTTGTGATCGACCATGAACTTGGAAATCGGATCCATCTCACCCCTCGTTTGCCAGAGCTCTGCCTTCGGCCCCGTACTGTCGCGACGTCATCTTGTCACAGGATACGAAAAAGGGCAGCCTTTTCCACAAAGGCTGCCCTCTGTTTCGGTCACGCCGAAATCAAAAGTCGGCTCAGCTTCCGAGCGCGGTCTTGACCGCCGCCGCCGCGTCGCCGCCGTCGAAGGTGGTCACGCCGGCGATCCAGGGCTTGACCGCATCCGGGTTTTTCTTCAACCAGTCGGTTGCGACCTTGTTGGCATCGCTGCCCTTCAGGATGGCGTCCATCATCTGGCCTTCCATATCCAGATTGAACTTCAGGTTGGCGATGAACTTGCCGACATTCGGGCACTCGGTCATGTAGCCCTTGCGCACATTGGTCGAGACGGTGGCCGCGCCGAAGCCGCTGTCGCCCATGCCGTCGAGATAGGTGATCTTCATGGCGCCCATCACCGGATGCGGCGTCCAGCCGAGGAAGGCGATCCACTCATTGCTCTTCATCGACTGCTCGGCCTGCGTCAGCATGCCGGCCTCCGAGGATTCGACCAGTTCGAACCCGTCGAGGTTGTCCTTCGGGTTCTTGATCATGTCGAGGATGATGCGATTGCCGTCATTGCCGGCCTCGATGCCGTAGATCTTGCCATTGAACTTGTCCTTGAACTTGCCGAGGTCGGTCAGCGACTTGACGCCGGCATCCGCGACATAGGTCGGCACGACGATGCCGTAACCGGCGCCGGCCAGGTTCTGGCTGACGGTCTCGACCGAACCGTCGGCCGTATAGTCCTTGATGTCATTGGTCATCGACGGCATCCAGTTGCCGAGGAAGACGTCGAGGTCCTTGTTCTTCAGCGACGCATAGGTCACCGGAACAGAGAGCTGGATCACCTGCGGCTCGTAGCCGAGCGCGGTGAGCAGCACCGAGGCCAGCCCGGTGGTGGCCTGGATGTCGGTCCAGCCGACATCGGAGAGGCGAACCGCCTTGCAGCTTGCCGGATCGCCCGCGAAGGCGGCGCTCGTGGACAGGAAAGCCGCCAAGCCTAGGCCGGCGACGAAGGAATTCATACGCGACATCTGTATTCTCCCATTGCGATTCTTTGGCGAAGCGAAGTTACGTTTTTTGTGCCCGCCTTGTTTCGTCAGCCAAACACCATTCTGGAGTGGTTTCAAGCGCTAAGACAATCACGATCAACGGCGCTGGCTGGCCCATCAGCGACACCGCTGACGCTTTCCGTGCCGAGCCCAAGCCCAATCTGGCTCGGCAACGGCGGCTTTTTCAGGGGAATGCGGCGCCGGCCCCTCCCCGAGGCGTGGCAAGTCGGCTTAAAAGGGCGGCATGGCCAAGCTTTACTTCCACTACGCGACGATGAATGCCGGCAAGACGACCATGCTGTTGCAGGCGTCGTACAATTACCGCGAGCGCGGCATGACGACGATGCTGTTCGTCGCCGGCCACTACCGCAAAGGTGACACCGGCCTGATCTCGTCGCGCATCGGTCTGGAAACGGAAGCCGAGATGTTCCGCGACGGCGACGACCTGTTCGCCCGCGTCGCCGAGCATCACCAGCACACGGCGGTACATTGCGTCTTTGTCGACGAGGCGCAGTTCCTGGAGGAGGAGCAGGTCTGGCAGCTTGCCCGCATCGCCGACCGGCTCAACATCCCGGTCATGTGCTATGGCCTGCGCACCGATTTTCAGGGCAAGCTGTTTCCCGGCTCGCGCGCGCTGCTGGCGATCGCCGACGATCTGCGCGAAGTGCGCACCATCTGCCGCTGCGGCCGCAAGGCGACGATGGTCGTGCGCCTCGGTCCCGACGGCAAGGTGGCCCGGCAGGGCGAACAGGTGGCGATCGGCAAGGATGTCTACGTCTCGCTCTGCCGCCGGCATTGGGAAGAGGAAATGGGCCGCGCGGCCCCCGACGACTTCATCGGCTTTATCAGCCGCTGAAGTGGCTCGCTGGGGCGTCGGCGTCTGGTAGCCGGCTGCCACCCCTTGCAGTCGCGCCGTTCTATGGTGCCTTTGTTAAGGTCAGCGCCCTATTTTCCCGTCCTCAGTCAGAGCTTCCCGGGGTCAGCCATGCTTCGAGCCGTCTTGTCCGCCAGCCTTCTTCTGCTTGCCACCTCCGTTACCGCCCAGGCCGGGGGCGACCCTGTGCTGGGCAAACATGTTTTTAACCGATGCATGGCCTGCCATGAGGCGGCGACCGACCGCGACAAGGTCGGCCCGCATCTGATGGGTGTCGTCGGCCGCAAGGCGGGAACCGCCGAAAGCTTCCTCGGCCATTATTCGGACGCCATGAAAAGCGCGGGGGCTGCCGGTCTCGTCTGGGACGAGGCAAATCTTGCCGAATACCTCAGATCGCCAAAGCTGAAGGTGCCCGGCAACAGGATGGCCTTTGGTGGCCTCAACAATGACGACGACATCGCCAACGTCATCGCCTATCTGAAGGCCGACCCCAAGCCCTGAGCCGACGCCGTTCGTCGTCGGACGGGCGGACTTGCGCCGCCGTGTGGGGCTGCAAATGGCCAGTTGTTGTCGGGGTTAGGAGCCATTCGCTTCCGCGTGGACTGATTGCTTTGCCGGCATCAAAGTTCAAAATCAGCTGAACAAGGTTGGGCCTGCCAGTTGATCACGCCATGACCACGGCTCCATTGGCTTTCAAGGGTTCGGCCGGATATTTGTTTTCGCGTCGTGCACTGTCTTCACGTCTTTCAATCCCCGGATACCCCACATATATTCGCCGCTGTTCGCAACCAGCGAGCGGAAGCCGAAGCGGGAGGCCCCTATGGCGACATTGCAGAATTTCGATGCCGAAATTGCCAAGACCAAGCAGGTCGTCCAGGACATGCGCACCAAGATCGAGCAATCCGGAACCGTGCTCGACACGCTCGCAACCGCCGACAAGAAGATCGGCGACGCCAATTTCGACATCGAGAACGCCCGCATCGAGGATGTACTGAAACAGCAGAAGGTGATGGAAGGCAACATCGCCGACCTCATCATCGGGCTGGAGGACGCCACCAACGTCTTCGGCGCCGAGTTCGAGAGCATGAAGAACTATACCGGCTGGGAAAACTTCGTCGGCGTTTTTTCGGCGCAGCGCAAGCAGCGCATGCGCACCGATCGCGTCCGCAACATGTCGCTCGCCGGCAACCTGCAGGAGCTGCTGGCCAAGTCCGATACCATCGTCGGCATATTGAAGGCGCAGAAGGAAATTCTCGACCAGCGCTACAAGACCTCCGAGGCCAGCCTGTCGCAGGTGATCGAGCGCCGCAAGACCACCATGACCAACCTCGAAACCGTGCAGAAGCGCATCGAGGAGCTCAATCCGATGCTGCTCGACATCGAAAACAGGATCGCCGCCTCGACCAGCCAGAAGGACCGCACGCAGCTCGAGGGCGAGCGTTCCAAGCTCGCCACCGAATACAATGAAAAGCAGGCCAAGGAACAGGAACTGCTGGCCGAAAGCCAGACGCTGGAGCGCTATACCTCGATGTTCCAGACCTTCGTCGATTCGCTCAACAACCAGATCGCCGCGCAGTCGACGCTGATCAACAAGCTGACCATCGATACCGAACAGCGCATCGTGCTCTACAAGGCGCTCGAGGACTCGCTGAAGACCGCCGCCCAGCAGGACGTTGCCCACAAGATCAACACGCTGGGCAGCCAGGTCGACAACACGGCCGAGGAAACCATGGCCGGCATCGGCGCCGCCTCGCAGAAGCACATCGGCGATCTCTTGGAGATGCACGAAAAGAACATGGTCGCCAGCGCCGACATCCAGCGCCGCAAGAAGCTGGCCGACGATGCCTTTGCCCGCCGCTTCGACGAGGTGCTGAAGAAGCACAATTCGGCCAACTACGTGCAGTCATAATTGCCGCGCGCACCCGTGCGACAATCCCAGGACTGATAGCATGACCCCCGAAAACGACGCCGCGGCCCGGTATTTCTCGGCAATCACGGCCGCGCTCAGCGGCCTTGAAGTGTTCATGCGCGACGACCGCTCGCCGCTTTACCGGCACGGCATCGTCGCCAAGATCGTTGCCGAGTACATCGCTCGGCTCGACAAGTCCTTTTCCTGCTGGCGCAACCGGCTGGGCTTCATGGACACATTCCGCATTTCGCGCGCCGAGAGCGGCTACCCGGTGTTCCAGAACCTGCTTGAACTGGAAAACGACCGCCTGCAGGCCGACGCGCGGCTCGCCAACATCCCCCAGGCCGGCGAGCTGCGTGAGGAGATGGCCGACTTCATCCTGCGCCACAAGGAGTTCCCCGAGGCGCTGCAGAAATCGATGGCCGAGCGACTCTATCTCGAAGACGTCAAGAGCGAGCAGACCTTCGGTCCGTTCACGCTGGCGCAGACGGCCAAGGTGTCGGTCAATCCGAAGACGGCGCGGCCTTATTATCTCGTCCACTGGGCAACTTTCGACGGCAGCGCCAACCTGCCGCTGGTCTACATGGTGACGGTGGAGGATTCCTCGGAAAGCATGGTCCGCCAGCTTGTCGACCGGAGCGGCAAGCTCAATGAGAAGGTCGACATTCCGCTGCCCGTCGACGGCCTGCTCAACCCCGAGCTTGCCCACCGCTTCGACGATTTCACCGAGAAGAATTCGGCCTATACGTTGTCGCCGGCGACCATCGCGGTCAATCTCGACAAGGATTTCGAGCCATTGCACCCCAAGCAGCTGAGGCGGGTGGTACTTGGCCCCTTCTACTCGGCAGGCATCACCGACAACAATTCGACGGTGACGGAAGTGCTGGCCAAGGTGCGCAAGCCCGAAAATGCCTGGCTTTTGACCTGGACCATCCAGGAAGTCTATTCCAAGGGCGAGAAGCCCGGCCGCAAGGGCCTGTTCTCCAGCGAGAAGACGACGCAGGAATTCTTCATCAACACCGACGACCTGGAAGCCGCGCGCCAGGGCGTGTCGAGCTATGAAAACCACGCGCTGATCCCGCACGAAGCCTACCAGGCGCTTTACGCCGCCGGCGAAGCACAGAAGATCTTTGGCGGCTACAAGGTTCACATCCTGTCGAATGGGCAGGTCATCTCAGACGTCTGACCGTCACACCACGGAGCACCCTTCATGGACACCGGCCTGACCACCATCCCGGAAGCGGCTATCGAAAAACACCGCGCCACCGCGCAGAGCTTCATCACCCGCATCGTCGTGCTGGAGGATCCATCACGCGAATCCGGCACGGCATTGGCCGGCACCAACCGCCGCTTCGTCTCCACCGTTTCGGTCGGTTCGGTGCGCCGCACCCGCGAGGTCGAGCTGTCGAAGACGGTCGGCGCCGTTCATCCCGACGACCAGTTGCTGACCATCCCGCAGCACACGCTTTTGTTTCGCGCCAGGCGCGGCACGGCAATTGCGCTGGCGGTATCGGACGTCTTCGCCGAAGGCTCCGATCTCGAAAGCCTTCAGGCCAGGAATGTCCGCGCGCCACTTGAGGGCGATGACGCGTCCACCTTCAAGAAGCTTCTGTCGGCTTCGGCTTACATCTCGGCCTTCAGCCTGGTGTCCTATCTGTTCCAGCTCATCGACAGCGATGGCGAGGCGCCCAACGACATCCCCGAGCCGGATTTTCTCTTCGACACGCCACAGGATGCGGTGAAGTCGATCCTGGCCGGTCTCGACAAGGCGGTTACCGGCGCATCCGACGACACCGACCTAATGACCAGGTCGCGCGCCTTCGCCCGCGTCGCCATCGACGGGCTTTTGGCGCGCAAAAGCCGCTTCGACGGCATCGGCCCATTCGAGAACGCCCATATCCGCATCGACGCCGACGACTTCACCCTCGACGGCTTCGACGTCGCGCCCGGCAAGCGCTCCAAGCCGCTGGTGATGACCTTCAAGAAGCCGGAAGAGGTGGTCGGCAACCACATCGCCAAATACCAGTCGGTCAAGCTCGCCAAGATGCTGATGGCCTATGATTTCGAGCGTGAACTGAACCCGTTCGTCGAGCTCGGCGGCTTCCTGTTCACCTTCATCGGCGACGGCGCGCCCGGCACCGGCAAGACGACGCTGATCCAGATGATCGCCGGCCTCGTCAACGGCTATTGCCAGGTCGCCGGCTACCCTTTTGCCTATGAAAATTTCGGCGTCGACCAGATTTCGTCCTACCAGGGCAAGTCGGGCCAGAACTGCCGCCAGTTCATCAACAATGTCCTGAACCCGCGCGTCATCGGCTTCGGTACCATCGACGACATCGACCAGGTGGCCGCCCGCCGTTCCGACGATCGCGCCTCGGCCGGCCAGCAGGAGATCACCGGCGTGCTGATGGACGCCTTCGCCGGTGCTGCCACCGTGGTGCGCGGCAATTGCTCGTTCGGCATGTTTTCCAACTATCCCGAGAATGTCGACGATGCCCTGCGCCAGCGCGCCGCCGCCCGCTGGCTGGTCGACGGGCCGCAGACCCGCGACGACTATATCGACATTTTTGTGCTGCTCGCCGGCAAGAATCACGAAATCCCCCTGGGCAAGCACGAGCTCTACGCCGCGCAGGAGATCCAGCGCGCCGTGACCGAGGCCTATGAAGAGCATGAAAAGCCGCGGGAGGACGGACTGGTGAGGGTCTACGAGCGCTATATGAAGGAAAATGGCGCGCCCAAGACCATGGCCGACATTGGCACCTACCTGCACCTGATCAAGGATGCCGAGCCGCGCTTCACCGGCCGCGCCATCAAGAACGTCACCGACGCCATCAAGATGCGTGCCATGGACATCGAGCTTCCCGACGACTGGTTCGAAAAGCCGGAAGCCTTCATGCACAAGGGCTACGACGACAAGAAAGCGATGATCGAGGAATTGCGCGGGCCGTTCTCGATGGACATGGTCATGCAGGAGATCAACCGTTACGCCGATTCCGAGTTCCGCTATTCCGACAAGTCCGACGATGCCGCGGTGGAGAAGCTGCTGCGCGACGCAAGGCTGCGCGAACGCGCGGCGCGTGAGATGGAGGAGATGAAGAAGAAGGGTCTGTGGAATGCGTGAATTTGCTTCGTTGCCCACGGGTGCCGAAAAGTGTGGCTCCAACGTCGATGCCCCCCTCTCCCCGTCCTTCACGGGGAGAGGGGGACGTCAACGTTGGCGCTTCGCCTTGTCAGGCAAAGCCTTTCGGATTCTTTGACATGACCGTCCGCAAACCCGACCTTCTCCGTGACAACGAGCTCATCTATGGGCGGCTGCTCACGGTCGACGAGCCGCATCTCATCCAGCGCTACAACAAGGCGCTGACGGCTTTCGGTCTCAAGCCGACAAAGTTGAAGAGCTTCCAGATCGACCGCACCGGCTTTTCTCCTGAAGTTGCGGAGGAATGCGGCGACCACGATTACCTCGATCCCAACGAGGTCAACCGCCGCTTCATCATCCTGACGCCTTCGCAGATCAACCTGCCGGTGGTGCACACGGCCTTCTCGAACACCTCGCAGTTGATGTTCGAATTCATGTCCACGAACCAGCGCGCCATAGACGCGCTGACCATCAAGGACGTGATCTACGGCGAGATCGAGGATTCCGTTCCCAAGGTGAACGACATCGAGGACCTGCTGTCGATCAGCCAGGTCGAGTTCAAGGTGCTGTCGGCCGAGGACGTGTTGGGCAAGGCTGCTGAACTCGGCAAGCTCGTCGACCGGCTGAAGCAGGAGCCCGACGCCTGGCGCGACAATGCCATGCTGACCCGCATGGTGGAACTTGCCAAGATCTGCGGCGACATCAGAGAGAACGCGCTGGTGCCCGACCAGGTGATCTTCCGCCACAACGCCTACTGGACCAGCCATTTCGGCGGCCTCTACGTGTTCGTCGATCCCGACATGACGACGGTGATCAGCGATCCGGCCGCCCCCGGTTTCCGCCGCTCGCGGCCCTGGCAGGTGAGCTATCTCTCCATCAAGGACGCCGACAAGGTGTTCAAATTCCTCGCCGCCACCGGCCGCATCGAACTGCCGCGCGCCTCCTGGATCGAAACCTCGGGCTATCTCGAGCACCGCGCCGAAATGGTGGTGCGCGCGCTGATCCGCGACGCCGAGCCGAACCGCAATTTGACCGATGTCGACAAGGTCTGGCTGCAGACCTGGATCCAGAGCCATGCCGACCTGATCACCAGGGACGGCAATTTTCCCTTCCTCAACGCCGCCAAGCGCGAGATTGCCCAGCTCGGCCATCTCAAGATCGAGGACGTCTTCCCGCAACAGCGCTTCCTGGTGGTCCGCGCCAAGCCTGACCATCCCGACGCCTGGCTGACCAACCGGCTGATCTCGGATTTCGTGCCGTCGGACTTCGTGTCCCGCTATATCTTCAACAAGGACGGCTTCTACAAGGACTATGACGGCTTCAGCGACGCCTGGCGATCTCATGTTGTGGACGTTCTGAAAACCACATATTTGAAGGAAAAGGCGGCGTTTCGCACACGCCTCTACGGCCTGACCGACTAGAACGATATGAACCGTCATTCCGTTCTAACTTGTTGTTTTGGTGCATGATGTTATCCAAAAAGTCTGCAACTTTTTGGCATCGTGCCGAGGGGGTGATACAGCCATGCTCGACCCGATCGTGAACTTCTTCGTCAGGCTGTTCCAGTGGATCGGCCGCGGCATCGGCCTTCTGATCGGCGTGATCCTGTGGCCCTTCATGTGGGCCGGCCGCTGGTACACGCAACGCGGCTGGATCCTGAAGGCCGTGGTCGGGCTGGCTCTTTTGGTGCTGATCGGCCTTTACGCCAACTTCTTCTACGCCACCCAGTGGTGGAACAAGTTCAATCCGAACTATCCCGACACCTACACGTTCGAGAAGCGCAACGTTTCCGCCGGTGAGCAGGTGTCCGCCGGCGCCGGCACCGACACGGCCAAGACTTGCGGCAACTCCGGCATCGCCCAGGTGGCGGCGGACCTGACTGACTTCAACGTCAACCAGAATGCCTGGATCTCGTCGATGATCCTCTACAAGCTCGGCCTGTTCGGCATCGACTGGGACAACACCCCGTGGATGGACAACAAGGCCTCTTTCCAGCGCGGCATCAACCAGGCGGTGCGACGCACGGCGACCGAGCTTGCCGACAATCTCGGCCGCGTGCGCACCACCTCGCAGATCGATGCCGACCTGCAGGACGCGCGCGGCAATCTGCAGTTCGACGAGTATACTTGGTATTTCGGCGTGAGCCCGTTTGGACCGAAGACACCGACGCCGAGCTACTATCGCGACGCCGTGCGCAAGCTGCGTTCGTTCAATGCCCGGCTCGCCACCTGCCAGGCCACTTTCGATGCCCGCGCCGACAATCTGAAGCAGTATATCGATCGCATTGCCAGTGACATCGGCTCGACCTCCGCCATCCTCAAGGAGCGTGCCGAGAACCACAACAATGGCTGGTTCGATACTCGCGCCGACGACCGCTACTGGTTCGCCTATGGCCAGCTCTATGCCTATTACGGCCTGATGAAGGGTGCCCAGGCCGACTTCGAGGACGTCATCAAGGAAAAGCACCTGCAGAGCCTGTGGGACACGATGGACGCGCAGTTCGTGTCGGCCTTGCGCATCCAGCCCTTCATCATCGCCAATGGCCGCGAGGACGGCTGGCTGCTGCCCACCCATCTGACAACGATGGGCTTCTACGTGCTTCGGGTGCGCTCGAACATGGTCGAAATCAGCAACGTGCTGACGCAGTAGCGCTGTCCCACAGCAACACTCGCGATGGCGGATTTGCGTCGTCGCGTCTGTCGCATTCCGTGCATTGTGCGGCTGTTTTGAGACGGCGGAAGCGCCCCTGCTCTGGCTTCTATACGGCGCGGCAAGCGGAGCCATAAAGAACCGGGGATAGGTCGGCCCGCCGCAGAGGAATTTTCTCTATAGGAAACATAGTTGCATGAAAGTTGACGCCGCCGCAGCGACAGGGTTAGATGCCCCGCGCGTCCGGCTCCAGCCTTCTTGCGAGTAAGATCAACCCCGTCCCCTCCACCGTCCAATCCAGAGGAACGCCGTCATGGCCGAAGTGAAGTCCGACATCGAGATCGCGCGTGGCGCCAGGAAAAAGCAGATCCAGGAGATCGGCCAGAAGATCGGCATCCCGACCGAACATCTGCTGCCCTACGGCCACGACAAGGCCAAGATTTCGGCCGAGTTCATCAAGTCGGTGAAGGGCAACAAGGACGGCAGGCTGATCCTCGTCACCGCCATCAACCCGACTCCGGCCGGCGAGGGCAAGACCACCACCACCGTCGGCCTCGGTGACGGCCTCAACCGCATCGGCAAGAAGGCGATCGTCTGCATCCGTGAAGCTTCGCTCGGCCCGAATTTCGGCGTCAAGGGCGGTGCCGCCGGCGGCGGTTACGCGCAGGTCGTGCCGATGGAGGACATGAACCTCCACTTCACCGGCGACTTCCACGCCATCACCACGGCGCACAACCTTTTGTCGGCTCTGATCGACAACCACATCTACTGGGGCAATGAACTCGGCATCGACACCCGCCGCGTGGTGTGGCGCCGCGTCATGGACATGAACGACCGGGCGCTGCGCGAGATCATCTGCTCGCTCGGCGGCGTTGCCAACGGCTTTCCGCGCGAAGCCGGCTTCGACATCACCGTCGCCTCGGAAGTGATGGCGATCCTCTGCCTCTCCACCGACCTGAAGGATCTGGAAAAGCGCCTCGGCGACATCATCGTCGCCTATCGCCGCGACAAGTCGGCGGTCTATGCCCGCGACCTCAAGGCCGACGGCGCCATGGCCGTCCTGCTCAAGGACGCCATGCAGCCCAATCTGGTGCAGACGCTGGAGAACAACCCGGCCTTCGTGCATGGCGGCCCGTTCGCCAACATCGCGCATGGCTGCAATTCGGTCGTCGCCACCACGACGGCGCTCAAGCTTGCCGACTACGTCGTCACCGAAGCCGGTTTTGGTGCTGATCTGGGTGCCGAAAAGTTCTTCGACATCAAGTGCCGCAAGGCCGGACTGAAGCCGGCCGCCACCGTCATCGTGGCCACCGTGCGCGCCATGAAGATGAATGGTGGCGTCAAGAAGGAAGACCTTGGCAAGGAGAATGTCGAAGCCGTCAGGAAGGGCTGCCCGAACCTTGGGCGCCACATCGAGAACATCAGGCAGTTCGGCGTCCCGGCGGTCGTTGCCATCAATCACTTCTATTCCGACACCGATGCCGAGATCCAGGCTCTCAAGGACTATGTCGCCTCGATGGGCGAGGAAGCGATCCTGTGCAAGCACTGGGCCAACGGCTCCGCCGGCATCGAGGAGCTTGCCAAGAAGGTGGTGGCGCTCGCCGAATCCGGCGCCTCGCAGTTCGCGCCGCTCTATCCCGACTCCATGCCGCTGTTCGAGAAAATCAACACTATCGTTCAGCGCATCTATCGCGGCTCGGAAGCCATCGCCGACAAATCGGTGCGCGACCAGTTGAAGGCCTGGGAGGATGCCGGTTACGGTAACCTTCCGGTCTGCATGGCCAAGACACAGTACTCGTTCTCGACCGACCCGAACCTGCGCGGTGCGCCGACCGGCCACACCGTGCCGGTGCGCGAGGTCAGGCTGTCCGCCGGCGCCGGCTTCGTCGTCATCATCTGCGGCGAGGTCATGACCATGCCTGGCTTGCCGAGCAAGCCGTCGTCGGAAAAGATCTTCCTCAACGAGGCCGGCCAGATCGAAGGCCTGTTCTGATCTTTTATCTCGACAAAACAAGAAGGGCGCCGCACCGCTGCGGCGCCCTTTGCGCGGATCGTGCTACGCGGCGCTGCGCGACAGCGCCCGCTGGTTGGACGCATGGATCGTGTCGCGTTCCGGCAGCGCGCCGGTCTTCAGGCAGTCGATCCATTCGGCGGTCTTGAGCACCGCGGCGAAGCGCGACTGCAGGATAATGCTCACCACGCGATGGATCTCCTCCGCGGAGGCGTAGCCGGCGCTGTTGGCATAAGGCACCGAACCGGTCGCGTCGGACAGGAACTCGACCGCGAAGCCCATGTGCACGGCATGGATGATGGTCGACAGGTCGCAATTATGCGTCATGTAGCCGACGACCGCGATCGTATCGATGGCGTTGGCGCGCAACCAGTCCTCGAGGTCGGTGCCGGTGAACGCGCTCGGCAAATTCTTCTCGACATAATGGTTGCGGCCACGCCTGGCGATCTCGGGATGCAGTTCGCCTCCATGGCTGCCCAGGGCGAAGATCGGCGACATCTCGGGCGCCATCTGCTTGACGACCACGACCTTGATGCCTGCTGCCGATGCGGCATCCATGGCGCGCGTCACGTTGACGACGCTGTCGCGGAACGGCGGATGCTGGATGGCCAGGTTACCGCCGTCATAGTCATTCTGGACGTCGACGACGATCAGCGCGCGGCGTGCCGCGGTGTTGGCTGGGGCAGACATGATGTTTCCTTTCAGGCTTGAAAGCGATGGGCCGAAAATAGCTTGCTGGCCTAGGCGCCGACAGTGGCCCGATTGACATCATCCGAAAGAATTGGGACAATCCTCTTACACACTGGAAACGCCTCATGACCGCCCCCATCATCGCCGTCCTCGCCTTCGACGGCATCAGCCCGTTCCATCTCTCCGTCCCGTGCCTGGTGTTCGGCGCCGACCGCACCAGGCTCGGCCTGCCGCGCTTCGACTTCCGAGTCTGCGGGCTGGAAGAAGGGTTGATCCAGACCGACGCCGGATTGAGCGTCCTGGTCCCGCATGGGCTTGCCGCGCTCCAAGACGCCGATATCGTCATCATCCCGAGTTGGAAGGATCTCGGAGCGCCTCTTGCCAAACCGCTCGAGGATGCGCTCGGCCGAGCCCACCGGCGCGGCGCGCTGATCGTGGGGCTCTGCCTCGGCACCTTTGCCATCGCCGCCGCCGGCCTGCTTTCGGGACGGAAGGCGACCACGCATTGGGCCTATACGGATCAGCTACAGGCTCTCCATCCCGACATTTCGGTCGATGCGGACGTGCTCTACGTCGACGGCGGCGACATCATCACCTCCGCCGGCGTCGCCGCGGGGCTCGACTGCTGCCTGCACATCGTGCGCGCCCGCTATGGCGCCGAGGCGGCACTGCGGCTCGCCCGGCACATTGTGCTTTCACCGCACCGGCAGGGCGGGCAGGCGCAGTTCATCGAGCGCCCGGTGGCGCCGAGCCCGGCCGCCGACCGCTTTACCCAGGCTCTCGATAAGGTGCGCGCGACCCTCGACGAACCGCACGGTCTCGATAGCGTCGCTGACGCAGCCGGTCTCACCCGCCGTACCTTTACCCGCCGTTTCCAGAAGACGACAGGTACCAGCTTCGGCGACTGGCTGGCCGACCAGCGCATCACGCTGGCGCAGAGGCTGCTGGAGACGACGGACAAGCCGGTGGACATGGTCGCCTTCGAGGCCGGCTTCGGCAGCGCAACATCCTTGCGCCAACATTTCGCCGCGAGGCTAAGGACATCGCCGGTGCAATACAGGCGCGAGTTTTCCAGGCTGGCCGGTGTCGGCGAGCGCAGGGCGCGCCTGCCGGCTGAATCGATTGGGCACGCAAGCGCGCTCAGCCCCGGCTGACCACCCGCGCCGGATTGCCGACCACGGTCGTGTGTGCCGCCACGTCGTGCGTCACCACCGCCCCGGCGCCGACGATGGCGCCCTCGCCGATGCTGACGCCGCCAAGGATGACCGCGCTGCCGCCGATCCAGGCATTGTCGCCGATCGTGACCGGCCTGGCGATCTCCAGTCCCGCCTGCCGCCCTGCCGCCTCCTTATGGTGCTCGGCGCAATAGATCTGCACATTGGGGCCAAGCAGCGTCCCCTTGCCGAGGCGCACCGGTGCGGTGTCAAGAATGATGCAGCCGGCATTGAGGAAGGTGCCGGGGCCGAGAAAGATGTTGAAGCCGTAGGCGCAATGGAACGGCGCCTCGATGCGGGCACCCTCGCCCACGCCGCCCAGCAGCGCCCGCAGGGCCGGCCCGAGGTTCCCGCGTTGACGAGGCGGCAGCGTATTGTGCTCGAACACCGCATCCGCTGCCACGCCGCGCAACGCGCCAAGATCGTCGTCCAGGCACGCATACCATTCACCATCAGCCATTTTAGCGCGTTCGCTTTGAACCATGGCAGTGCCTTCGTTTTTTACATCATTGCGAACAGCGCCAAGGCGAGGACTAACGTCAAATCCATAAACCAGGATACGCGGCCTTGCTGATTGGCGGCCATTCGCGATCTGCTCCAGCAATGAAAATAGTTCAAGACCGATGTCGATTTCCGGGAAGCTCATTCGTCCTCGGTAGGAAGCTGAAAGAAATTCGCCCACGCAAGGAACAAATGCGATGACAATCACCATCACGGCATTTGAACGATCGCCCGATGGCGGCAAGGGACTGGCCCGCGATACGCGTGTTCGCTGGGCGCTGGAAGAAGTGGGGCAGCCTTACGCGGTCCGTTTTGTTTCCTTCGCCGGCATGAAGGCGCCTGACCATCTGGCCATCCATCCTTTCGGCCAGATCCCCACCTATGAGGACGGTTCTCTCTCGCTGTTCGAGACCGGCTCGATCGTCTTTCACCTTGCCGAGCAGCATGCGGGCCTGCTGCCGAAGGAGCGCGACGCCCGCGCGCGAGCGATCACGTGGATGTTTGCCGCGCTGAACACGATCGAGCCGCCGATCCTCGAACTGACCACGGCAAGAATTTTCGAAGCCGACAAGCCCTGGAGCGAGGCGCGCTTGCCGTTGGTAAAGGATCGTGTTCGCGCCCGGCTCGACCGCCTCTCGGCTCATTTGGGCGTCGCGGATTGGCTCGATGATGCGTTCAGCGCCGGCGATCTGTTGATGTTGTCAGTGCTGCTGCGACTGAGAATGTCAGGCATTCTGGACGAATACAGAAACCTGGCCGCCTACGTGGCGCGCGGAGAAGCTCGGCCCGCTTATATCAGGGCTTTCGCCGCGCAATTCGCGATCAACGCTCCATCAGCCAACTGACTCGCCTCGATCCGCTGTGGCTGTGCGCTTGTGAGTCTGCGGCCTAGCCAAATATCCGGCCTATGGTAGCTTGCCGTTTCAAGGCTGTACCGGCCTTCGAGGGGGATCGACCATGCTCTACGTTCTTGCACTTCTGATCGGCGTCATTGCCGGACTGCGCGCCATGACGGCACCTGCCGCCGTTGCCTGGGGCGCCTATCTCGGCTGGCTGCCGGTTGCTGGCACCTGGGCGAGCTTCATGAGCCATTGGGCGGCTGTCGGCATCTTCACCATCCTGGCCATCGTCGAACTGGTCACCGACCAGCTGCCGTCGACGCCAAGCCGCAAAGTGCCGCAGCAGTTCGGCGCCCGGATCCTGCTCGGCGCCTTCAGCGGCGCGGTGATCGGCGCGACCAGCGGCGCCACCATCGTGTGCCTGATCGCCGGAGCGATCGGCGCCGTCATCGGCACGCTGGGTGGTGCCGAAGCGCGAGGCCGGCTGGCGGCCGTTTTCGGTAAGGATCCGCCCGCGGCCTTCATCGAGGATGCGGTGGCGATCATCGGCGGCTTGCTGATCGTGGCGGCGGTCGTATGACGGCCCAGACCTTAAACGCAAAGACCTTAAGCGCAAAGACCTTCGACGCCATCATCATCGGCGCTGGCCAGGCGGGATCGCCCCTGGCGGGCCGCCTGACCGCCGCCGGCATGAGCGTGGCGCTGATCGAGCGCAAGCTGGTCGGCGGCACCTGCGTCAACACCGGCTGCATGCCGACCAAGACCATGGTCGCCAGCGCCTATGCCGCGCATCTGGCGCGGCGCGCCGCCGACTATGGCGTGACGTTCCCGGGCCCCGTCGGGGTCGATTATAGCAGGATCAAGGCACGCAAGGACAAGGTCACCGACGACGCCCGTGGCAATCTGGAGGCCTGGATCGCCGGAATGGAGCGCTGCACGCTCTATCGAGGACATGCGCGCTTCGAATCCGCCAACACGGTGCGTGTCGGCGACGACCTGTTGAGCGCCGAAAAGATCTTCCTCAACACCGGCGGCCGCGCTTCGGTGCCGGACCTGCCCGGCATCCACGACATCGACTATCTGACCAATTCGTCGATGATGGATCTTGACGTTTTACCGCGCCACCTGATCGTCGTCGGCGGCAGCTACATCTCGCTCGAGTTCGCGCAGATGTTCCGCCGCTTCGGCTCGGAAGTCACCGTCATCGAAAAGAGCCCGCGCCTGACCGGCCGCGAGGACGAGGACGTCTCGGCCGCCATCCTCTCGATCCTGGAAAATGAAGGGATCGCCGTTCATGTCGGCGCCGATGATATCGGCTTCGCCAAGCAGGGTGGGGACATTGCCGTGAGTTTCTCCGCGGGCCAGCCGCCCGCGGTCGGCTCGCATGTGCTGCTGGCGCTGGGCCGAACGCTCAATACCGACGATCTCGGTCTCGACAAGGCGGGCGTCGAGGTCGACGGGCGCGGCGCGGTTGTCGTCGATGACCAGCTGCGCACCAGCGTGCCAGGCATCTGGGCGATGGGCGACTGCAACGGCAAGGGCGCCTTCACCCACACCTCCTACAACGACTATGAGATCGTCGCCGCCAATCTGCTCGACAAGGATACGCGCAGGATCAGCGACCGCATCGAGGCGTACGCGCTCTACATCGATCCGCCGCTCGGCCGCTGCGGCATGACCGAGACGGCGGTGAGGAAATCCGGACGTCGCGCCCTGGTCGGCCAGCGGCCGATGACCCGTGTCGGCCGCGCCATCGAGAAGGGCGAGACGCAGGGATTCATGAAGATCCTCGTCGATGCCGACACCAGGGAGATCCTCGGCTGCTCGGTGCTCGGTCCCGGCGGTGACGAGGCGGTGCATTGCGTGCTCGACCTGATGTACGCCAAGGCGCCGGTCGACACACTGGCGCGCGCCGTGCACATCCATCCCACCGTCTCGGAGCTTCTGCCCACCATCGCCCAGGAGTTGAAGCCGCTGGCGTGAGACTGTCAGCCGACTTCCTGCTCTTCAGTCCTCGCCTATGCCTGCCGAAGGCACCGTGATTTCACGGTCGTCATCACGCGATTATCGCTGGGGCCTCGGCCGGCTTCAAGATATCGTGTCGGCAGCAAACGGAACTGAGACGAAGCGACATCGTTTCAGCCCTTGAAGGATCGGCCTGCGTCGGGCTGGTGTAAGAGGAGAAGAGCACGATGAAGAAGAACTGGACGAAGCCAACAATGTGCCAGGTCGCCGCGAGCTTCGAGATTTCGCGCTATCTGCCGGCTGAAATTACGCGCAAGAAGTAGTTCCCGAAGGTGCATGCCCTTGGCGACACCGGCATGCACCTTTGTCGATCAGGTGAAAGCCAGGGCCAAGCGTATGCCGCGTGGCTCGTTGTGAAGCGCCTTTGGAGCAGAAATCGCATGCGCTTGAAGATCATCGGATCGGCGGCGGGCGGCGGTTTTCCGCAGTGGAACTGCAATTATCGACTGAGCAGCGCCGCGCGGACAGGATCAAGCGGTCTGCGACCTCGGACCCAGTCGAGCCTCGCGGTCTCGTCGGATGGGGTGGGTTGGATCCTTTTCAACGCTTCGCCTGACATTCGCCAGCAGATCGCGCAGACACCGGAGCTACAGCCACCGCCGGATGGACCCGTGCGCTGCACCCCTATCCGCGCCGTGGTGCTGACGAACGCCGATGTCGACCACATTGCGGGCTTGCTCAGCCTGCGCGAGCGACAGCCCTTTGCCCTCTATGCGACCAAGGAGGCATTGGCGACGCTGGAGGCGAATTCGGTTTTCAACGTTCTGGATCCCGAGATCGTGCCGCGACGGACACTGCCTCTAGCAGGCGAAACGGAGATTTGCGACGCGCAGGGGCGAGAGGCCGGCGTGACAGTGGAGAATTTCCCAGTCCCCGGCAAAGTGGCACTGTACCTCGAGGACAAAAGCCGTCCGGAGGCCAATTTCGGCTCCGACAGAGGAGACACGATCGGCGTTCGCATCAGTGGGGCGACAGGCAAGTCGGTTTTCTACATCCCCGGTTGCGCACGGATCGATGCGCTGCTGCGCGCTCGTGTCGAGGGCGCCGACTGCCTCTTGTTCGACGGCACCGTCTACACCGATGACGAGATGATCGCCGCCGGCGTCGGTGAAAAGACCGGGGCGCGCATGGGTCATCTGGCGATGACCGGGGATGCGGGCTCGATCGCCGGCCTGGCGAACGCGAACATTGCCCGCCGCGTCTTCGTTCACATCAACAACACCAACCCGGTTCTTGACGAGAACTCGGCTGAACACGCTGAGGTCAGGGCAGCCGGTTGGGAAGTTGCCCATGACGGCATGGAGTTGGAACTTTGAGCACCTTCCGCGATGCGGCCAAGGACGGCCTCTCCAAAGGCGATCTGGAAGCGGTATTGCGACAGGTCGGCGTGGAGCGCTACCATCACCTGCATCCCTATCACCACAGGATGGTCGAAGGGGCATTGTCGAAGACGGAAATGCAGGCGTGGGCGCTGAACCGCTATTGCTACCAGGCGATGGTGCCGCGCAAGGACGCCATGATCCTGGCGCGTGCAACCGACCCGGCGTTTCGCGCCGCGTGGCGAATGCGCATCGAGGACCATGACGGCGACGATGGCTGGAGCGGCGGCATTGCGCGCTGGCTGCACCTGGCAACGTCGCTCGGCCTCGATACGGACAGTGTGAAGAGCGAAAGGCTGGCGCTGCCAGCCACGCGTTTTGCCGTCGGTGCGTATCTCACCTTCTGTACCGACAAGACCTTGCTGGAAGCGGTCGCGTCCTCTCTGACCGAAATGTTCTCGCCCGCCATCATCGGCGAGCGCATGTCCGCGATGCTGGCCAGATACGATTACGTCACCGAAGACACGCTGGCCTACTTCAAGCATCGCCCGAAACAAGCGTCGCGCGATGCCGATTTCGCCCTCGCCTATGTGCTCGACCAGGCCGACACGGCTGAGCGACAGCAGGCTGCCATCGACGCGCTGGTGTTCAAGTGCGACATCCTGTGGACGATGCTCGACGTGCTTCAGCATGCCTATGGCGAGGATGGCAACATACCGCCCGGCGCTTTCCGGCCGGAGCACGTGCAATGACGGCGTTGCGCGAAAGGACGATCGTCTCGCCGCATTCGGTGCCTTCGCTGCCGAAGCACGTTCGCATCCAGTACGATCCCGTACGCCAGGCCTTTGCGGTGCTTTCTCCCGAAAAGATCTTCTGGCCAAACGAAATCAGTCTCGACATCTTGCGGCACTGCGACGGAAACTCGACGGTCGCCCAGATCATCGCCGGCCTCTCCGCCGAATATGATGCTGGTCCCGAGGCTATTGCCGGCGACGTCGTCTCCTTCCTGCAGGAATGGTCCGACAGGCTGCTGGTGAGGTCATGACCGTGCCGCATCTTCCACCGATCGGCATCCTGGCGGAACTCACCCATCGCTGCCCGCTGCAATGCCCCTATTGCTCCAACCCGCTCGCATTGCTGAAAGCCAATCGTGAGCTCGACACCCGGGCTTGGCTCGACCTGTTTGGTCAAGCCGCGGATCTTGGCGTGTTGCAGGTGCATTTGTCCGGCGGCGAGCCGACATTGCGCCGCGATCTCGAACAGCTGATTGCCGGACTGGCGGATCGCAATGTCTACACTAACCTGATCACGGCCGGCGTCGGCATCGCGGACGGCCGCATCGAGGCTTTCGCCGAAGCAGGGCTCGACCATCTGCAGCTGAGCTTTCAGGGCGCGCGAGCGGCGACCACGGAACTCATCGGCCATCACCGCGGCAGCCATGAACAGAAACTGGAAACGGCAAGACGCGCCCGGGCGGCAGGGCTACCGCTGACCATCAACGCGCCGATCCATCGCCACAACATCGCGGAGGTTCCGGAACTCATCGAGCTGGCACTTTCGCTGGGCGCGGAGCGGCTGGAAATTGCCAACGTACAATATGGCGGCTGGGCGTTGGCCAACCGGGACATGCTGATGCCCGACCGGTCGGCGGTCGACCGGCAGGCCGACATCGTCGAGGCGGCAAGCCAACGGCTGAAGGGAATCATGAACATCGATTTCGTCACGCCAGACTATTTCGCCCACTATCCGAAGCCGTGCATGGGCGGGTGGGCGCGTGACGCCTTCATGGTGGCGCCCGATGGCGCGGTCCTGCCGTGCCACGCCGCGCAGACAATTTCCTCTCTCCGTTTCGAGCGGTTCGGCGAGCGCTCGCTTTCGGAAATCTGGACAGATTCGCCGTCATTCAATGCGTTCCGTGGCACGGACTGGATGCAGGAACCTTGCCGCGGCTGTGACCGGCGCGAGATCGACTGGGGCGGTTGCCGCTGCCAGGCCATGGCGATCGCGGGAGATGCCGCCGCCACGGACCCCGCATGCGCGAAGTCGCCGGTTCATGATCGTATGGCGGCACTCATCGATGAGGCTCGCCACGCTGCCGCCTCTCCCGGTGGAGGAAACGCCTTCCTCTACCGCCGCATGGGTACCCCGCCAAAACCCGTCTGATGGCTGGTTCGACCGGCGGCCCCATCCGCGGCGGCCGTCATTGCTCCGCCTCTTGGCGTCCGCTCCACGCTTTCTGCATTGCTGCATTGCGGCAATGTCTGTTGCCCCCGGCAGGGGTCCTCGCGCAGTCTGGAATTGAACCGATTCAGTCTGGACCTCCCATGCCTTTGCCGATCCTTGCGCTTGCCATTGCGTCCTTCTGCATCGGCACCACCGAATTCTTCATCATGGGCCTGCTGCCCGAGGTCGCCGCCGATCTCGGCGTGACGATCCCCGCCGCCGGCCTGCTGGTCACCGGCTATGCGCTGGGGGTCGTCTTCGGCGCGCCTGTCGTGGCCATGGCCACCGCGCATCTGCCGCGCAAGCCCGTGCTCGTGGGACTTGCGGCCCTGTTCGTCGTCGGCAACCTCTTCTGTGCCATCGCGCCCAATTACTGGCTGCTGATGGCCGCGCGCGTCTTCACCGCTTTCGGCCATGGCGCCTTCTTCGGCATCGGCTCGGTCGTCGCGGCAAGCCTTGTGCCGCGCAACAAGCGCGCCAGCGCCATCGCGCTGATGTTCGCGGGCCTGACGCTCGCCAACATCCTCGGGGTTCCCGCAGGCACCGCACTCGGCGAAGCCTTCGGCTGGCGCGCCACCTTTCTGGCAGTGGTCGGCATCGGCCTGATCTCGGTCGCGGCCATCGCGTGGCTGGTGCCGTCCGACGTCACGGAACCGAGCGGCGGCGGTCTGCGCGCCGAAGTCCGCGTGCTCGGCAATCTGCAGGTATGGCTGGCGATGCTGATCGCGGCGCTGACCTCGGCCAGCCTGTTCGCCGTTTTCACATACATAAAGCCATACCTCACCGACGTGTCGGGTCTGTCGAGCGCGGCCGTCACCTGGGTGCTTTTGCTGTTCGGCGCCGGCATGACCATCGGCAACATCATCGGCGGCAGGCTTGCCGACTGGAAACTGATGCCGACAGTGATCGCCACCTTGCTGCTGATGGCCCTGCTGTTCGTCGGCTTCATGCAGTTCGGGGCGATCGCCAGCATTGCCATCGGCATCGTCTTTCTCTGGGGCCTGCTCATCTTCGTCGTCGTGGCACCTCTGCAGATCCGGGTCGTCGAGGCGGCTTCCGAGGGACCGAACCTTGCAGCCACGCTCAATCAGGGCGCCTTCAATGTCGGCAATGCCGGCGGCGCATGGATCGGCGGCGTGGCGCTGTCATCAGGCGTTTCCTACGCCGATTTGCCGCTCGTCGGCGCCGTGCTAGCCCTGGTGGCGGTCGCCGTTGCGGTACTGTCGGCGGCGCTGGACAGGCGCGCGCCTGTCCCGCTTCACGCTGCCGCGGAATAGGCCCTTGCGCCCATAGCGCGGCGGGCTGGACCAATCGACATCGGCACCTTCCAATGGGCATGTCTTCTCGCATTCATGGAGAATGTCATGCAGAAATCGATCGAACGCATCGCCGGCGACAGCGACGGCGTTTCCTACGAATTCCCGGTGCTCCGCTTGGCCGGCGCCGACAAGACAGCGCCTTCGGCCTACCTGCAGGCGGCGCTCCATGCCGGCGAATTGCCTGGCGTCGTCGCCATCGATGCATTGATGCCGATGCTGAACAAGGCCGAGGCCGAGGGTCGCATCAGGGGCAACATCACCATCGTGCCCTGGGCCAACCCGATCGGCCGCGCGCAATACCATTTCGGCGAGCACCAGGGTCGCTTTCATCTGGGCACCCGCACCAACTTCAACCGCGGCATTCCGCTGCTGGCCGCGCCCGACGCCAAGCTCTTGCCGGACGCCACCTTTGGTGGCGCCGACCAGCGGCTGAAGTCGCGCCTGGTGCAGCTTTCGCTCGGCCATGACATCGTGCTCGACCTGCACTGCGACGATGAGGGCCTTGCCTATCTCTACGTCCATACCAGCCTGTGGCCTGAGATGGCTGATTGCGCCGCCGCCATGGGCGTCGAGGCCGTGGTGCTGTGGAGCGAGGACACCGACGGCACCTTCGAGGGCGCTTCGATCATGCCTTACCAGAACGCATCGGCCGATGTGGCGAAGTTCGACAGGCGCGTTGCCACCACTGTCGAATATCGCGGCATTCTCGATGTCGACGGCGCGCTGGCCAAGTCCGACGCCGAAGGCCTTTACCGGCTGCTGGCGGCGCGCGGCGTGATATCCGACACCGACCTGCCCGCGCCCGGCCCCTTCAAGGGCGTCGCGGCACCTCTGGAAAATATCGACATGATGCCGGCCCCCCGTGGCGGTGCGGTCCTCTACGACGTCAAGCCCGGTGACCGCGTCACCAGGGGCGCGCGGCTCGCTACCATCGTCCACTCGCCAGGCGAAGTTGATGGCCGCACGGAAGTGTTCGCGCCGCAGGACGGCATCATCCTGACCCGTCGCTCGCGCCGCATCATCCGCTCCGGCGAAGACCTGTTGAAACTGGTCGGCGACAGCAAGAGCGCCGATGCAAGGTCGGGTACGCTGGAGGATTGAGCCTGCGTCGAATCCAGTTGCGCGGCCGCCCAATCGCCGCTAAGGGAATCGCCATGAACATGCGTTCGATCAAGACCATTTGGTGGTGGGCCTGCTGACAGCGGCCTGTTCGAACGCGTGCGCGTGAAAATAGAGGGTGGCCGCAACGGAATGTCCGGGCGGCCATTTGTTTTTTAAGGCCATTCCCGGGTCCGTTGCCCAAGTAGCTGATGGAGACGGCAATGACGTTGAAGGTTCTGGAAAACGGCGCTGAAAGCTTCGTGACGGCGGGTGGCATCACCATCACCCGCGAGCGCCACGACCGCCCCTATGAAGGCGCGATCGACGCTTATGTCGAGGGGCTGAACTCGCGCCGGGGCGCGGTATTTTCCTCGAACTACGAATATCCTGGCCGCTACACGCGCTGGGATACGGCCATCATCGATCCGCCGCTGGTCATCTCGGCACGCGGCCGCGCCATGCGTATCGAGGCGCTGAACAGCCGTGGCGAGGCGCTGTTGCCGGTCATCGGCAGGACATTGGGCGGCCTCACGGAGGTCACGATCGCCGAGACCTCGAAAAAGCTGATCCGTCTCGACGTCGCCCAGCCTGGAAGGGTCTTCACCGAGGAGGAACGCAGCCGCGTTCCCTCCGTCTTCACCGTGCTGCGCGCTATCACCGCCCTGTTCAAGACGGCCGAAGACGCCAATCTGGGCCTCTACGGCGCCTTCGGCTACGACCTTGCCTTCCAGTTCGACCCGGTCGACCACACGCTCGTGCGCAAGCAAAGCCAGCGCGACCTGGTGTTGTTCCTGCCCGACGAGATCCTGGTCGTCGACCACTACTCGGCCAAGGCCTGGACCGACCGCTACGACTATGCGGGCGAAGGTTTTTCGACCGAAGGCCTGCCACGCGACCAAATCGCCGAACCGTTCAAGACCGCCGACCGCATCCCGCCACGCGGTGACCATGAGCCCGGCGAATATGCCAATCTGGTGCGCCGCGCGATGGACTCGTTCAAGCGTGGCGACCTGTTCGAGGTCGTCCCCGGCCAGATGTTCTACGAGCGTTGCGAGACCCAGCCCTCCGAGATTTCGCGCAAGCTGAAGTCCATCAACCCGTCGCCCTATTCCTTCTTCATCAACCTGGGCGAGAACGAATACCTGATCGGTGCGTCACCGGAGATGTTCGTGCGCGTCAACGGCCGCCGCGTCGAGACCTGTCCGATCTCCGGCACCATCAAACGCGGCGACGACGCCATCTCCGATAGCGAGCAGATCCTGAAGCTGCTCAATTCGAAGAAGGACGAATCCGAGCTCACAATGTGCTCGGACGTCGATCGCAACGACAAGTCCAGGGTCTGCGAGCCGGGCTCCGTACGCGTCATCGGCCGCCGCCAGATCGAGATGTATTCGCGCCTGATCCACACCGTCGACCACATCGAGGGCCGCTTGCGTGAAGGCATGGACGCTTTCGACGCGTTTCTCTCGCACGCCTGGGCGGTCACCGTAACCGGCGCGCCGAAACTGTGGGCCATGCGCTTCATCGAGCAGAACGAGAAAAGTCCGCGCGCCTGGTATGGCGGCGCGATCGGCATGGTCAACTTCAACGGCGACATGAATACCGGCCTTACCTTGCGCACCATCCGCATCAAGGACGGCATCGCCGAGGTACGTGCCGGCGCTACATTGCTCTTCGACAGCATTCCAGAGGAAGAAGAAGCTGAAACCGAACTGAAGGCATCCGCCATGCTCTCCGCGATCCGCGACGCCAAGACGGGCAATTCGACCAGCACCGAGCGCACCACGGCGCGCGTCGGCGACGGCGTCAACATCCTTTTGGTCGACCACGAGGATTCCTTCGTCCACACGCTGGCCAACTACTTCCGCCAGACCGGCGCCAATGTCTCGACCGTGCGCTCGCCGGTGCCGGAGGAAGTCTTCGACCGGCTGAAGCCCGACCTCGTCGTGCTGTCACCCGGACCCGGCACGCCGAAGGACTTCGACTGCGCGGCGACCATCAAAAAGGCTCGCGCGCGCGACCTGCCGATCTTCGGCGTGTGCCTCGGCCTGCAGGCACTGGCGGAAGCCTATGGCGGAGAACTCAGGCAGTTGCACATTCCCATGCACGGCAAGCCGTCGCGTATCCGCGTCTCGAAGCCGGGCATCATCTTCTCCGGCCTGCCCAAGGAAGTCACCGTCGGCCGCTACCACTCGATCTTCGCCGATCCGGTACGCCTGCCCGACGATTTCATGGTTACGGCCGAGACGGAAGACGGCGTCATCATGGCCTTCGAGCACCGCAAGGAGCCGATCGCAGCGGTGCAGTTCCACCCGGAATCGATCATGACGCTCGGCCACAATGCCGGCATGCGCATCATCGAGAATATCGTCGCGCATTTGCCGCGAAAGGCCAAGGAAAAGGCAGCCTGACGCCAATGGCCGAAGCCGAGAACACGATGGCGATCGCAGCCAGGGCGGCCGCGAAGCGCAAGGTCGCCAACCTTGCCTTCTGGTCGATCGTGGTCGCTTTTGTCGTGCTCGCGCTGAAAGCCGCCGCCTGGTACGTGACCGGTTCCGTCGCGCTTTATTCGGACGCGCTGGAATCGATCGTCAACGTCATCGCCTCGATTGCCGCTTTCTGGGCGATCCAAGTCAGCCACAAGCCGGCCGACCAGGATCACCCCTTCGGCCATCACAAGGCCGAGTATTTCTCCGCCGTGCTGGAAGGCGTGCTGATCGTGCTCGCCGCGCTTTTGATTCTCAACGAAGTCTGGCGCTCCTGGCAGGCCCCGGCGCCGCTCGAACAGCCTTGGAAAGGCCTTGCCGTCAACGGCGTCGCCACCGCCATCAACGCCTTCTGGGCCTGGATGCTGATCCGCACGGGCCGGGCCGAGAAATCGCCGGCGCTGGTCGCCGACGGCAATCACATCATGACCGATGTGGTGACCTCGATCGGCGTCTTCGGCGGCTTGGTCGGAGCAATCCTGACCGGCTGGCAGATCCTCGACCCGGCATTGGCTGTCATCGTCGCGCTCAACATCCTGTGGCAGGGCTGGCATGTGATCGGCTCGTCGATGAACGGCCTGATGGACCGGGCCGTCGACACGGCGGAGCACATGCGCATCCGCGACATCATCTCGGCCAATTGCAAGGGCGCCATGGAGGTGCACGATCTCAAGACCCGCATCGCCGGCCGCGCCACCTTCATCGAGTTCCATCTGGTCGTCGACGCCGACATGTCGGTCGGTGCCAGCCATGTCATCTGCGATCGCATCGAAGACGCGCTGAAGGCCGAACTCCCCTCGGTCCGGGTGACCATCCATGTCGAGCCCGACGACGAAGCTAAGCTGCCCAAGGGCACGACCGCGGTGCCGTTCGCCTGAGGCGGGTCACTGTCGCGACCTTGGAGAGCAACTCCAGGAAAAGCGTGAGCGTTTTTCCGTCCGGAAGTGCGTAAGACAAAGAGCTAACCGGAGTTTCTCGACTTCGTCATCCTTGGGCGAAGCAGGAGCGCAGCTCCGTAGCGGAGACCCAAGGATCGCCATGAAGTGTGGCGGAGCAGAACTTTGCACCGTCGCAGCGCCTCGAAGTCACGGCATGGATCCCATGGTCCGCGCTGCGTCGCTTCGCTCCTTGCTCCGCCATGGCAGGAGACGAAACGCTGCTCACGGCGCGCAGGCGGATTGTGGCATTGGCTCCAGCCGATAGACCTTGTCGTCGGACGTCGTCTTGCCGTCGGCGGCCTTCGAGCACAGGTCGAAGATCGCCAGGCTGCTGTTGGGGTTCGCAAGCGTGATGGCGCCGTTGGCACCACGCTTGAGGAAGATCTCCTTTTGCGCGATGTCGCAGGAATAATTGCTCGTCTTTGAACTCGCGGCACAACGCCACTGGTCGGCCTCGCCCTGGCACGAATAAGTCTGCGTGACCTTGGCCCCCTTCTGCCGCGTCGTGACCGAGACCGCGATGTCGGCGCCGTCGGGCCAGTTCGCGTCGTCGCCTGCCGAGGCGAAGGACGCCAGTTCCACCGGTCCTCGAAACACCCGGATCGACTGCGTCAGTTGGTCGGGATGCGAACTCATATGCGCTGCGTCATAGTCGCGCCCGTAGCAGAAGGCCTGGTCAGGCTTCAGCCGCTCGCGCAGCGGCGGCCCGAGCGCCGGGTCGATCGGATCGATGTGCGCGAATTCCGCCTCGCAGGTCGCCGCCGGCATCGGATCGAGGCGGAAATTGTCGTCTTCCTTGCCAAGCGCCTGCCTGTCGTATTCAGCCGCGCCGAGTTCTTCTTCCGAACCGGCGTCGAGGTAGATATCGGACGACAGGTCCGACAGGATCAACCGGCCCTTGCCGTCGACCTTCAGCGACGCCAGGGTACGGTCGCAGTCCATGCCGCAACGGATCGGGCCCGATTTGCCATCCTCGGACTCGTGATTGCACCAGCCTCCGGCCCATTCCGGCGCCTTGGCGCCACGCACCGTGGTGGTGAGGAATCCATTGTAGGAAGTATCGGAATTCGCGTTCGGTTCCTCATTCGGGCGGCTGACCGGATCATGGCCGTAGTAGAAGAAAATCCGCGTCACCTTCTGCTTCGGATGTGCCTTGAGGTGCGCCGCGTCATAGACCCGGCCGAAACAGGCGTCCGCCCCGTTAGGGCTGAGTTCGGTGAGTTTGAGCATATTGTCGGCAAAAGCAGAACCCATAAGTCCGACAATCAGTGCGGCGCCGAATCCGGCGCTGGCAAACGTCTTCCATTCCCTGGACGCCATGTGCCCCCCTCCGCATCGACAAGACGTAACGTCAATTTATGCTAGTATTGCGGTCGCGGCCACGCAAATCGCGCTGAGCCGGCAAGCCAGGGAGGCACGCCATGCGCCGACGTGACATGTTCCACGCGGCTCTCGCCGGAGCCGGGACGCTTCTCGGCCTGCGGGCGGTGCAGGCGGCAACCGCCGAGCCTGCCAGGCTGAAGGTCGCCTATCACCTCAGCGACCTCGACAAGGCCAATTTCGTGCTCGGCAACATCAAGAACCACTATGAGGGCACCGGCGGCAACGTCGATATCGCGCTGGTCGTGCATGGTCCGGCACTTGCCGGCTTCAAGTCGAAGGGCATATCGGCGGCGATTTCGGGGCGCTTTGCCGGTCTTGTCCAGCAAGGGCTCGAACCGCACGCCTGCGGCAACACCATGCACGGCATGGATATCACGCTCGCCGATTTGCTCGGCGGCTTCCATGCCGCCGACAGGGGCGGCGTCGTCAAGCTCGCCGAACTGCAAAGCCAGGGCCATGTCTATCTCAGGCCTTGAAGCGGCACTGACTTGAATGCAAGGGTGGCAACACCCGCCAAGAATCTCGGAAATTCCCCGGAGGAACAGCAGTGTCAGAGACAGCCCTTGGTCTTGTCATCCCCGATCTCGCCGGCAAGGCGGTGCTGGTCACCGGCGCCTCGACCGGCATCGGCGCGGCGCTCGCGCTCGCTTATGCCGAGCAGAAATGCAAGGTGGCGCTGCACTATAATTCCAGCCGCGACGCCGCCGAGAAACTCGGCCAGACCATTCGCGGCGGCGGCGGCGAGGTCTTCCTCGTCCAAGGCGACTTTTCTCTCCCCGCCGATGTCGAACGCGTCGTCGAGGACAGCGCGCGGCAGTTCGGCCGGCTCGACGGGCTGGTCAACAATGCCGGCGGCATGCTTGGCCGCGTGCCCTATGCCGAGCAGACCGAGGCGCACTACGACGCGGTGATGGACCTCAACGCACGCTCGGTGCTGACCGCCTCGCGCAAGGCGATCCCGTGGCTGAAGAAACAGGGCGGCTTCATCGTCAACACCTCGTCGATCGCCGCGCGCAACGGGGCGGGCGGCGGCGCCGGCCTTTACGGCTCGGCCAAGGCCTTCGTCTCCAACGTGACGCGCGGCATGGCCAAGGAACTGATCGGCTTCGGCATCCGTGTCAACGCCGTGGCGCCGGGCACCATCCTCACACCATTCCACGAACGCTATTCGACCGACGAGCAGATGAAGGGCATGGTCGCCACCATTCCGCAGGGCCGCGCCGGCACGGCGCAAGATTGCGTTGGTGCCTATCTGTTCCTCTCATCGGATCTGTTGAGCGGCTACGTCACCGGCCAGGTGATCGAGGTCAATGGCGGCCAGTTGATGCCTTGACCGGCGACCGGCATACTGGACACACTCCTTTCGCGCCAACCAAGGGGGAGACGAGGACATGTATGGACTGATCGGCAAGATGCGGGCGGCGCGTGGCCAACGCGACGCTGTCATGACCGTGCTGCGTGAGAGCACTGGCGCCCTGCCCGGCTGCCTGAGCTATATCATCGCCACCGACCCGGCCGACGCCGACGCGATCTGGGTGACCGAGGTGTGGACCGATCAGGCAAGCCACAAGGCCTCGCTGCAGCTTCCCGAAGTCCAGGCGGCGATCGCCAAGGCACGCCCCTTCATCGGCGGCTTCGAATTCCAGGTGGAAACGCATCCGGTGGGCGGCTTCGGCTTGGCTGAAGCCAAAACGGGCTAAGGCAGGCGCCCGAGGCGGAAACATGCTTTTCAGGCGCACTTGCGTTCGCGTTTTTCGCGTCTGGGGTTAAGACCAGAACATGGATTCCGAGGCCGAGCAGCCATCTTCCGACCACCCCGCCATCGAGCGCATGAAGCGGCTGAGCAAGCCTTGGCAGTGGCTCTTCCTGCTGGTCATCTCCGCGCTCTTCGCCGGCGCGCTGGAACTCGCCGCTTTGCCGGCGGCGCTGCTGATCGGACCGATGCTAGCGGCCATCGTCGCGGGCACCAACGGCGCCACGGTGCGTGTGCCGCGGCTTCTGTTCGGCGCCGCCCAGGCTGTCGTCGGCTGCCTCGTCGCGGCTTCGATCTCGGCCGATATCTTTCCGGTCTTCTACAAGGAATGGCCGCTGTTCCTCGGCGTGGTGATCGCCACCGTCGCGGCCTCAAGCCTGCTTGGCTGGCTGATCAGCCGCTGGCGCATCCTGCCGGGCACCACCGCCGTTTGGGGCTCTTCGCCGGGGGCCGCCACCGCCATGGTGCTGATGGCCGGCGCCTTCGGCGCCGATCAGCGCCTTGTCGCCTTCATGCAGTATCTGCGCGTCATCCTCGTCTCGATGACGGCAGCCCTCGTCGCCAAGATGTGGGTCGACACCTCGGGCATCGAGGTCCCGCCCGTCGTCTGGTTCCCAGAGATCGATCCGCAACCCTTCGCCGCCACCATCGGCATGGCGCTCGTCGGCGGCCTCGCGGGCAGGCTTTGCCGGCTGCCTTCGCCCTTCTTCCTCGGCAGCTTCATCTTCGGCACAGTCATCCATCTCGGCCTCGGGGTGCCGATGCAATTGCCGCAATGGCTGCTGGCGGCCAGTTACGCGATGGTCGGCTGGGCGATCGGCCTGAACTTCACCAGGCCGATCTTGCGCCACGCGGCACGCGCTTTGCCGCAGATCATCGCTTCGATCGTCGCGCTGATCGCGTTTTGCGGCGGCCTTGCCTTCCTCATCAGCCGGCTCGCCGGCGTCGACCCGCTGACCGCCTACCTGGCGACCAGCCCTGGCGGCATGGACAGCGTCGCCATCATCGCCGCCGCCGCGCGGAACGTAGACATCTCCTTTGTCATGGCACTGCAGTCGGCGCGCTTCCTGATCGTGCTGCTTGTCGGCCCGAGCATTGCCCGGCTGGTAGCCAGAAGCATCAGGGAATGATGAGGGCTGCCACCAGGGCACCGCTATCGCTCGGCTGCAAGGCGTTAGGGAAGAAAGTCGACGAAGACGCGCACCTTTGGCGACAGATGGCGATTGGAGGGCCATAGCATCCGGAACTGGCCGCGGCCGTCGACATGATCGTCAAGCACGGTGCGCAACCGGTCCTCGCGCAGCGCATCCCGCACCAGGAAATCGGGCATGCAGGCGATGCCGAGTCCGGCGATCGTGGCGCCTTTCAAAGCTTCCATGTTGTTGCAGGTCAGCATCGAACGGATCAGCGGTTGGGCGCTCCCGGTAATGAACGGCCAGTCCAGCAGCCTGCCGCTGTTGAGATAGCGGAAGTTTATGCCGAAATGCCTGATGAGATCCGCCGGCACGCTGGGAGTGCCATGGCGCTCGATATAGGAGGGTGCCGCGCACAGCAGCATGCGGAAGGGCGCAATAGGTCTTGACACCAATCGTGAATCGGGCAGCTCGCCGCTGCGGATGGCGACATCGATGCCTTCCTCGATGACGTCGACGATCCGGTCGTTGAAATCGATATCGAGCTCGATCTCGGGATAGCGGGCCATGAACTCCGACAGCACCGGCAGCAAAAGATGGTAGGTGACGATCGGGGTCGAGACGCGCAACCGTCCACGCGGCGTCTCCCTTGTCCGCGACAGCATCGCCTCGGCATCGTCGATGTCGTCGAGGATGCGCCGCACGCGCTCGTTGAACAGCTTGCCCTCCTCCGTCAGTCCGATCCGCCGCGTGGAGCGCTGCAGCAGCCGAACGCCGAGTTCCTGTTCGAGCCGCGCGACGCTTTTGCCGACGGCCGAAGCAGAGATGCCGAGCGCCCGGCCGGCGGCGACGAAGCTGCCGAACTCGGCGGTGCGGGCGAAAGCCAGAAGGCCGCTGAGGCCATCCACCATGCTGCTCCATTCGAGCGTTTCAGTCCGTTATATCAGGATATTTAATAGGATTATTCCTGATCTGTCTCTGACCTATCTTGGTCCGCATGATCGGCGCCGCGGTTTCGCGCATGCCGGCGCGGACCGCTCAGATGGGAAAACCCATGACCTTGAAGACCATAACCGGCCCGGCCGATAGATGGCTCGTGCTCTTGTCGGTATGCCTTGCCGCTATGACGATGCCTCTGACCTTCACCGGCCCGGCCGTCGCGCTCTCCCGGATCGCGGCCGATCTCGGCGGCAGCCCGATCGCGCTCAACTGGGTGACCAACGCCTTTATGCTGACCTTCGCCGCCAGCCTGATGGCAGCCGGAGCGCTCGCCGATAATCATGGCCGCAAGCGAATCTTCCTCGTCGGTCTCGCCCTCTACATTCTCGCCTCGCTCGGCGCGATGCTGGCGTCCGACATCGCCTGGTTCGACATCTTCAGGGCCGCGCAAGGGCTCGGCAGTGCCTTGGCCTTCGCCGGCGGCGCCTCCGCGCTTGCCCAGGAATTCGAGGGACCATCGCGGCTGCGCGCCTTCTCCTTTCTCGGCACCAGTTTCGGCATCGGGCTGGCCTTCGGCCCGATCGCCTCCGGCCTGCTCATCTCCGCCTTCGGCTGGCGGTCGATCTTTGTTCTGGTCATGGCACTTGCGGCTGCCTCGGCAACCCTCGGCCTGCGCACCATCAGGGAATCGCGTGATCCGGATGCGACCGGCCTCGACTGGGCGGGCGCCGCCACGTTCACCTTCGCGCTGGCCTCGCTGACCTATGGCGTGCTCCAGGCGCCCCAGAGCCGCTGGGCCGATCCGCTGGTGGCAACGCTTCTCGTCGTCGCCGTCCTTTGCTTTGTGCTGTTTGTCGTCGCCGAGAGGCGCGCGCGCCGGCCGATGCTCGATCTCACCCTGTTTCGCTTTCCTCGCTTTGTCGGCGTCCAGTTTCTTGCGGCCGCGCCCGCCTATGGCTTCGTCGTCCTGCTCGTACTTTTACCAATCCGCTTCATCGGCATCGAGGGGATGAGCGAGATCAAGGCCGGGCAATTGATGATCTGCCTCTCCGGGCCGTTGCTGTTCCTGCCCTTGCTCGCCGGCCAGCTGGCGCGCTGGATCGCTCCGGCCACGATCTGCGGCGTCGGCTTGCTCGTCGCGGCGGCCGGCCTTGTCTGGCTGAGCCTGACGCCACCGGTTGACGTTGCGCTGGTCGCGCCGCTGACCCTGATCGGCGTCGGCATCGCCTTGCCTTGGGGGTTGATGGACGGGCTCGCCGTCAGCGTCGTGCCGACGGAGCGGGCCGGGATGGCGGTCGGCATCTTCAACACCACCCGTGTCGCTTGCGAAGGTGTGGCGCTGGCCATCGTCATGGCGACGCTGTCAGGCTTCACCGCCGCGCAACTCACCGGTCGAGGCGCTGCGTCTTCCAGCGACGCGGGCGGCGCGGCGCAATTGCTGGTGACCGGCAATGTCGGTGGAGCCGCGCACCATTTGCCGGCGGCCGGCTCCGTCGTGCTGGTCGAGGCCTACGAAACCGCGTTCGACAGGCTGCTGGTCGTGCTGGCGGCAATCACCATCGTCACCGCCCTCGTCGTCTTTCTCGGCCTGCGCCGCGGATCGGCGGCGGAGCACGACACCGAACCGCTGCCGGCCTGCCAGGAAGGGTAGGCGTCAGCCATTCTCAGGCCAGCTGAATATCAATGCACCTTAGTCCAGCCTGTGCATCAGATCGTCATCCAGCCAGCGGCCGAAGAAATAAGCCAGCTGCTTGTGCCACCACGGCCAGTCATGGCTGACGTCGCCGCCCCAATAGTCGACCCAGGCCGGAATGGATTTGTCGCGCAGGATCTGTTCCAGCTGGCGCGTCTCGACCAGCATGCGCTCCTCCCATGCGCCCTGCCCGCAGCAGAAGATCAGCCTGAGCGCCTTCAGCCGTGCCAGCAGTTTCGGGTCGACGATCCCTGGCAGATAATCCAGCGGCGAGTTGTAGAAGATGTCCCCGTCGAGCGCCTTGCCGAAAAAATCGCGGGCCGAATAGACCCCCGACAGCGAGATGACGCCGCTGGCGAGCTCGGGAAAACGGAAGACGAAGTTCGAGGAATGGTAGCCGCCCATCGAACAGCCCGAGAAGAGCGGTTTCAGCCGCCGTCCGCCATTGGCTTGCGCGGCGGTTTCCAGAAATTCCGGCAGCGCCTCCTCGCGCAGATAGCGGAAATAGGCCTCGTGCCGGTCGATGCGATGCACGGCATCGACATCCCTGGCGAAGAAGGATTCTGTATCGATGCCGTCGACGGTGAACAGCTGGATGCGGCCGGTATCGACGAACTCGGCGAGCGCCCCCACTCCGCCGGAATCCTCGAACTGGTAGAAGCGGCCCTGAGAGGTCGGGAACACCACGACCGGCCGGCCGGCATGCCCGTAGCGCTTGTACTCCATGTCGCGGCCGAGATTACGGGCGAAAACCTTGTGATAGGAAATGTCCATGCCTCAAGCCTTTTCGGCGTGGATATAGGCCACCGCTTCGCGCAGATCAGCCTGATCCTTCGAGCGCATCTGGTAGGCGTAATTTCCCATGGCCCGGCTGAAAACCTCTTCTATCGGCTGATGATGGACGATCTTGTCGCGGTGGGCGGCTAGCACGTCCCCATGGCTGTGCAAATAGTCGATGTGGCGCTTGCGGCTGGCATAGGCGGTGAAATACTTGCCCTCATAAGGGCCGCCGGCAGCATCCTTGACCACCATGTCTGCCCATGCCGCGTAGACATCGATGTCGAAGGTGTAGTTGATCGCGTCGGTCATCCAGGCGCCGGGCGGCCGCATGTTGACCTCCAGCGCGATGATGCGGTCGTCCCTGGTCTCGAACAGTTCGATATGGAAAAAGCGTTCGCGCACGTCGAACGCCTTCAGGATCTTGCGGCCCGCCTCCTCGACGACGGGCCTGATCCGGGGAAAGCAGGTGTAGCTCATGTGGCGGTCCTTGTTGACCACGTCCATGACACTCTGGTCGTAGCGATGGCTGGCCGCCAGTACCACTTCGCCGTCGCGGTTGATCAACCCGTCATAGGTCACCACCAGCCCTTCGATGAACTGCTCCATGACGAAGGTCACGTCCTCCGGCTTGTCCCGGAAGAACTGGTCGAGCTCCTTCGCATTGGAGATCTTGAACGTGTTCGACGCGCCGGAGCCCGAATCCGGCTTCACCACCACGGGGTAGCCGACGCGGCGGATGAAGGTCATGGCGCCGGCCCGGTCGGAGCATTTGCGCTGCGCGATCGTCTCGACCCCGCTCTTGCGGAAGAAGGCGCGCATGCGGCTCTTGCGCTTCAGATTCTTCACGAAATCGAGCTTGGTGCCGTAGATGTTGAAGTCGGTGCGGATGTTGGCTTCCAGTTCCAGCCAGTGCTCGTTGAGCGATTCGAACCGATCGATGCGGCCCCATTTTTGGATGAAATGGCCTATCGCCCGGAACACCGGCTCGTAATCCTCCATGTCGGCAACGCGGTAGTATTCCGAAAGCGCCTGCTTCAGCTTGCCGTCGAGCGCATCATAGGGCGCATCGCCAATGCCGAGCACGGTCGCGCCGGCCTTCTTCAGCCGGTCGCAGAAATCGGCGCCATTGGCGGGAAAATGCGGCGAGAAGAACACGAAATTCATGAACGCCCCCTGCCGACGACACCCGCCGGTTCGCAAGTCTGGCCCATTTGCGGCGCGCGGGGAAGAGCATCCGCGCCAGGGATGATGTTCGACAGGGTCGGCACCGCTTGCCTCCCAAGGGCCGCTCCTGTATGAGAGCGGCCATGAACATGCGCGCCACCACCGCTTCCCGTCAGACCGGCTTTGCCGGCGAGACCGTGCGCGCGCTTGCCTCGACCCTGCTTCTTCTCGGCCTTATCGGCGATCGCCGGGTTCGCTGAAGGAGCGCCCGGCGGTCGAACCGCCGCGCAAGCGCATGCTCCTTGGCAGATCATATCAAGCGAACGAAATTCTGGTAAAGGCGCCGCTTGGCTCCACATCCGCCTGAAAGGTGGACCCGCCAGCCGCCGGGAGAAACGACGATGAACGCACGAGAAGACATCCGCGCCAGCGAGGCCGCGACCGGCAAGCAAATTGGCCGGGGCATGCCGGACGCAGCCCGAAAATATCAGCCCTACCCGACCGTCGGCCTCACCGACCGGACCTGGCCCTCGAAGGTGATCGACAAGGCGCCGATCTGGTGCTCGGTGGATTTGCGCGACGGCAACCAGGCGCTGATCGATCCTATGGGCCACGAGCGCAAGGCGCGCATGTTCGGCCTGCTGCTCGACATGGGCTTCAAGGAAATCGAGATCGGCTTCCCGTCCGCCTCGCAGACCGATTTCGACTTCGCGCGCTGGTGCATCGAGCAAGGCAATGTGCCGGCCGATGTGTCGTTGCAGGTGCTGGTGCAGTGCCGGCCCGAACTGATCAGCCGCACCTTCGAGGCGCTGAAGGGCGCCACCAACCCGATCGTGCATTTCTACAACTCGACCAGCGAGTTGCAGCGTCGCGTCGTCTTCGAGAAAGATGTCGGCGGCATCAAGCGCATCGCGACCGACGCGGCCAAGATGATCACCGACATGGCTGCCAGGGCTGGCGGCGGCTATCGCTTCGAATATTCGCCGGAGAGCTTCACCGGCACCGAACTCGAGGTCGCTCTGGAGATCTGCAACGCCGTCACCGAAATCGTCAGGCCGACGCCCGACAACAAGCTGATCATCAACCTGCCGTCGACGGTCGAGATGTCGACGCCCAACATCTATGCCGACCGCATCGAGTGGATGTGCCGCAATCTCGACAACCGCGAAAACCTGATCATCTCGCTGCATCCGCACAATGATCGTGGCACCGGCATCGCCACCACCGAACTCGGCCTGATGGCTGGTGCCGACCGGGTCGAGGGCACTCTGTTCGGCAATGGCGAGCGCACCGGCAATGTCGACATCGTCACCTTGGCGCTCAACATGTACACGCAAGGCGTCGATCCGGGCATCGACTGCTCCGACATCAACCGGATGAAGGATGTCTACGAGTATTCGAACCAGCTGAAGATTCCCGAGCGTCACCCCTACGTCGGCGAACTCGTCTACACTGCTTTTTCCGGCTCGCACCAGGACGCCATCAACAAGGGCATGAAGGCCTTGAAGAAGGCCAACACGCCGCACTGGGAAGTGCCATACCTGCCAATCGATCCGGCCGATGTCGGCCGCAGCTATGAGGCCATCATCCGCATCAACTCGCAGTCGGGCAAGGGCGGTATTGCCTATGTGTTGCAGGCCGATTACGGCCTCAATTTGCCGCGCAACCTGCAGATCGAATTCAGCCAGGCTATCCAGGCGATCACCGACGCCGAAGGCAAGGAAGTGCCGGCAAAGCGTATTCATGACCGCTTCCTCGAAACCTATGTCGACCAGCCTGGCGCCCGCCTGAAATTCCTCGATCATCACACTTATCCGGCCACCGAGGTGAAGGGCCGGCGCGTGGTCGAGGCGGTCATCCTCGACCACGGCAAGGAAGTGACGATATCAGGCACCGGCACCGGCCCGATCGACGGCTTCGTCGATGCGCTGTCACGCCATGTCGGCGTCGAGATGTCGGTGCTCGATTATTCCGAGCATTCGATGCAGCGGGGCTCGAATGCGTCGGCCATCTCCTATGTCGAGATGGAATATCCCGGCGGCAAGCTGTTCGGCGCCGGCATCAACACCAACATCGTCGCCGCCTCTCTGGAAGCGGTAACGTCAGCGGCCAATCGTATCGTCGGCCGCAACGCGCGATAGTTCGCCGTCGGCGCGAGAGCCGGGATTGCTCTCGCGCCGCCATTCTTCGGCCTGAACAAGGTCTTGGCATCCATGGGATTCGATAAGGACTGCTCCGGCTTCCTGGCCATCCTGTCGCGCGCTGCTCATTAACCACCGGCAAAATATCCGGTGGGGTAGGCGATCGCATAATGGGTGTATACTTGTATGGCGGTGCGGGCATTATATGATCAGCGCCTTAACCTGTGCCGACTTCGAGAGGATCGACACTTGCAGCATGCCACGCCTGCCGCCCCCGCAGTGCGCGAAACATTGGAGCGACTGCTTGCCAGCGAAACGTTCGGAAGATCCGAGCGGGCACGCAAGCTGTTGCGCTATCTTGTCGAGCGCGAACAGGCGGGCGAAGCCGACAGGCTCAAGGGCTTTTCCATCGCCATGGATGTCTTCGGCAAGGACGGCGATTTCGATCCTTCGACTGATGCGGTGGTGCGGGTTCAGGCCGGCCGGCTGCGTGACTTGCTGCAGCAATATTTCGCCAATGAAGGTGTTGCGGAGCCTGTCCGCATAGCCATTCCGCGCGGCGGCTACGTCCCGGCCTACGAGCTCAACGCGATCCGCTTGCCGGAGACGGCCGAACTCGCCACCCAGACGGGAGCGGCGGCGGCTCCATCGGCGCAACGCGGCACTGCCGAGAGCACCACTCCGGCCCCTGCCTTATTGGCGCCGATTGTCGCGCCCGCGCCGTCGGTGGCACGTCACCTCCGATTCTTCTGGATGGCGATCGCTGTCGTCATCGCCATGCTTGGTGTTTTGATCCTGCGTCAGGGCGGCGGTGCGCTGCTGGCAGGCGGCGACTTTGCGGCCACGCTCGAGACCGCGGGCCTGGCCAGCGGCGTCGCGCCGTCTCCCGCCAGCGAGGCCTTGCCAATCGTCTACATCGCCGACAAGGCCAGTGGCACGGATGCCAGCCGTGTCGCCGCATCGCTGCGCGCCGGCCTGAGCGGTTTCGATACGATCGATTTCATCGGTCGCGACGCGGTCGCCACAACCGATCCGGCCACCAATGCCACGAGCTTCATCTTCGATATTCTGCCTGGGCCGGATACGGGCGAAATCACGATTGAACTGCAGAGCGTGGCGACCGGACGGGTGCTTTTGTCGCGCAACCTGACCGCCGCCGACAGCGCACCGGCCGCCGTCGAGAACCGTATAGCCGGCATCTTGACGTCCACTCTTCCCGCTTCCGGCACAATCTACAGCTATCTCGAACAGAGCGGCATTCAGACCGTCCTCACGCAATGCCTGACGCTCAACGACAAATATTATCTCGACCAGAACGCCAGGACCCACGAAGCCGCCTATCGCTGCCTCGAAACCCTCGCCGAACGCGGCGCCAAGTCACCACTGGTCTATTCGGAACTCGCCTCGCTGCACCTGGAGGCCGTGAACGACCACTACGCCTATCCGCCGGATGCCACGATCGAGAAGGCGATGACATTTGCCCATCGCGCCGTACAAATGGGACCGACCAGTCCTTATGCGCATCGCTCCTACGGCTACATCAATTCGCGTCTTGGCAACGCTGACGAGGCCCTGCGCTGGATGCGCAAGGCCTATGACCTCAATCCCTACGATCTCGCCATGGCCGCCGCTTACGGCTATGGGCTGATTTTCGCCGGCCGGTATGCCGAGGGGACGCCGATCCTGGCCCAGGCGGTGGACGCCTCCAGCGGTCATCCGACATGGTGGGATTTCGGACTTTTCGCCGGCGAACTCATGCTTGGCGACACGAACAAGGCCGCCATCGCCAGTTCCTCTTTGAGAACAACCGCAACCAAGTCGCACTATCTTGCCGCCCGGCTGATCGGCGCCAAGATCGCCGGCCGGGACAATCTGGCGCGCAAGCTGCTCGACGAGCTGACCGCCAAATTTCCGAAATTCGCCGCCGATCCGCGCGCGACCTTCGTCGAACGAAAATATCCGCCCGATCTGACCGAGCGGCTGGTTGGGGCCCTGCGCGCGGCGGGCCTCGGCAACGCGAGCTGACGTCCCACCAACGGGTTGTTTGGACCAACCGAATTGTTGGCCGCCGAAAGCAGGTGGCAAACCCCGATTCGACTGATTTGCCGCCTTTGTCAGACGACTTCGCGAGGTCGAGAGCTCGCAACCGCCAGCCGTCGCGAAAATTTTACTGGCCATCGTGCTGGACAAGGAGCAATCCAGCCGCATTCCCATCTTGCCGTCCCGTCATAAGCTTTCACATTTCATGATCGCATCGCTTCACGCCACCGAACAGGGTACTGGCTCGAAGGCCATCGCCTTGCTGCATGGTTTTGGCGGCTGCCATGGTGTCTGGCACGAAGTGATCCCGTCGCTGTCGCCTGCGGTGCGCACACTCGCTTATGATTTGCCGGGGCACGGGCTGTCGCTCGATCTGCCCGGCGCCGGCCCGGCCAAGGGGGCGGCAAGGGCCGTCCTGGCCGATCTCACCGCGCGATCGGTGAAGCGCGTTCATCTGGTGGGCCACTCGATGGGCGGCGCGGTGGCGACGCTGATGGCACTGGCGGAACCCGAGAGGGTGGCCTCGCTAACACTTCTGGCGCCGGGCGGCTTCGGCCCCGAGATCAACGGCCCGGTTGCGCCGCTTTGCCGCCGCAAGGGATTCCTCCGACATCCGGGCGTGCCTAAGCGCGATGTCGGGACCGCTGACGCGCCCTGTCGATGACACCGTGGACGCCCTCCGCGACATGCGCGGGCGACCCGGCCAGGTGGAGAAACTGATCGAGATTGCTGCCGCCATGACCAGCGACGACCGGCAGGGCGTCATCCCGCGCGACCGGTTGGACACACTGACCATGCCGGTGACGGTGGTATGGGGGAGCGATGACCCGATGCTACCCGTTACCCAAATGGATAGTCTGCCCGCGCGATTTCACGTGCACCACGTGCTGGAGGCTGGCCATATGCTGATCGAGGAGGCGCCCGATCTGGTCGCCATGATCATACAGCGGAACATGAACCGCCGCGCCAGGCCCTTGCGCCCGAAACTCGCCGCCACCGGGTGAGACGTCCCGCGCGGCACCGAGCGGGCGCCCTGCCATTTTGATCTCGCCAGTGCATTTTGGCTTCGGCTGTGTTAACTGCCTGTTAACCAAACCCGTGAGGCCACGCCGATGAAGGACGCAGGCGAGAAGATCGATCCGTCAAAGAAACTGTCCGATGCCATCCGTGATGTGAAGAATGCCTTCGCTGACCGCGACGATGTCGTTGTCGACATGCGCGAGGCGCACCGCATGCGCCTGGACCTGCTGGCCGCGGACCTCGCGCCCATCTTTGCCGACGTTCCAGCCGACATGGACAATTTCGACTTTGTCGTCTCCTCGGGGCTGCAGCCGCGCCTGTGGATCGATGCCGTCAGCCATGTCGCGATGGGACGCGACCGTCGCACCTACCGTTTCCTCAAGGATACACGCATTGGCCGGGTCGTGCTTGCCGAGTCGACCGAGATGAAGCCGGTCGCCGATTCCGTGACGCGTTATGTGGCCGAGCGCATCGTCGAGCGCCAGAGGATGATGGAAGGTGGCGTCGAGCCGGCGGTCGCCGGTTTGAAACGCGCCGAGGTCGCGGAAGCCGAGCCACCGCTGCGAGCATCGACGCAAGGCAAGGGCTGGTGGGCCTTCCTGTCCGGGCTTGGGCTGGTCGCCGCCGGCGCGCTGGTTGGTCTGGCGTTGTCGGCCGCGCTGCTGTGGGACCGCATCTCGGCCATGGTTCTCAACTGGCGACCATAGCCTCGCCGGGCTCGACCCCGAGTTCCAGGCTCTGCAGATCGGAAGGCGGTATCGACGGTCCGGTCAGACCGCGTCGCGTCAGGTGGATACGCCAGTTACCCTTTTCGCCGTCGATGTCGAACAGATTGTACTGTGCTGCCGGGTGATTGCCGCCCGGCGCCTGGCCGGCGGCGGCGACCCCGACGACCGGGATCTTTGCACCGCGAAGCCCAATCTGGAACAACGACGGCAGATGCGAATGGCCGTGCAACACAAGCTCCGCGCCATGGCGACGGACGATTTTGTGGAAGCGGGCGATGCCGAACAGCCGCTTGTGCTGGGAGACGGCGCCCCGTAATGGCGGATGATGGATCATGATCGCGCGGAAAAGCCCTTGCTTCGCCGTGCTCTCGAGGATCTTGCCGAGCCGAGCCGCCTGTCCCTCCATGAAGAAACCATTGGCCATGAAGGGCGCCGTGGCGCGCGCCGTCGAGACCCCGATCAGCGCGATGTTGCCGCGCACGCGCAGATATGGGAAGGCATTGCGGTCGACCGGCGTGTTGACACCGTCGCCGCTCATCCACGCCGCCCACGACCGGCAGACCTTGTCGAAGGCGCCGGGCACATAGGCATCATGGTTTCCCGGCACGACCGAAACGTCATGCGGTGGCCCCAGCGTCTCGAGCCAGTGTTTGGCCATCTCGATCTCACCGTCGAGGGCGAGGTTGACGAGGTCGCCGGTGATGGCGAGATGGTCGGGGTTTTGCGCCTTGATATCGGCGACGATGGCGTCGATGACGGCATCGTGCATGTGGCGGCGGCGGTTGCGCTGCCAGTTGACGTAGCCGAGCACGCGCTTGGAGGCGAGATCGCGATAGGATACATCGGGCAGCGGCCCCAGATGGACATCGGAAATATGCGCGAGCCTGAACATCCCTCCTTCATAGGCGACGTGCGCGCCCCTTTCCACCCACGGTTTCGCTACTGATGGCGAGCGACGAGGAGGCTCCTTTCCGCCAGACCGGCTGGGCGGGTTTGAGGGCCTGGCTGTTCCATCTCTATTTCGTGCTGCGGCGGCCGATGACGCTCGGTGTGCGCGGCCTGATCCACGATGCCGGCACCAATTCCGTCTTCCTCATCCGCCATACCTATGTGCCCGGTTGGCAGCTTCCCGGCGGCGGCGTCGAGGTTGGCGAGACGATGGCCGAGGCGCTGGCGCGCGAACTTTACGAGGAAGGCAACATCCAGATCACGGACGCGCCGGTTCTCAAATCGATGCATTTCAACCGCCGTGCCAGCCGGCGCGACCATGTCGGCTTCTATCTCGTCGAACAGTTCAGCCAGACCGCACCGAAACTGCCCGACCATGAAATCGCCGAGGCCGGCTTTTTCCCGCTCGATCGCCTGCCGGAGGGCACGACGCCGGCAACGCTGCGGCGGATCGCCGAAATTTTCGCAAACGTGCCGGCATCGCCCTATTGGTAGTCAGGCGGCAGCCCTTCCAAAACGCGCCCGATCATGCGGCGCGCCATAGTCGAGCGCCGGCCCGACCGGCACGATCCGGGTCGGGTTGATGGTCTCGTGGCTGCCGTAATAATGCGCCTTGATGTGGCGCAGGTTCACGGTCCCGGCGACGCCAGGCACGCTATAGAGGTCGCGCAGATAGTTCGAGAGGTTCGGATGATCGGCGATGCGGCGCAGGTTGCACTTGAAGTGACCGACATAGACCGGATCGAAGCGCACCAGGGTGGTGAACAGCCGCCAGTCGGCCTCGGTGATGCGATCACCCACCAGGTAGCGTTGCCTGGAAAGGCGATGTTCCAGAGTATCGAGCGCCGAAAACAGCGCGCCGAACGCCTCCTCATAGGCCGCTTGCGTGGTGGCAAAACCGGCACGATAGACGCCATTGTTGACGGCGGGATAGACCAGCGCGTTGATCGCGTCGATCTCGCCGCGCAGGGCCTCGGGGTAGAAGTCGAAGCTGGCGTTGCCCCATTCGTCGAAGGCCGAATTGAGCATCCGGATGATCTCGGAGGATTCGTTGGAGACGATCGTCTGTTCCTTCTTGTCCCACAGCACCGGCACCGTCACCCGGCCTGAATAGGCAGGATCGGCCTCGGTGTAAATCTGGTGCAGAAAGTCGAGACCATAGAGCGTGTCGCCGGTGGCGCCGTCCTCGGCGAGAAACGTCCAACCGTTCGCACCCATGAAATGGTGAACCACCGAGACGGAAATGATGCCTTCCAGCCTCTTCAGTGCGCGAAAAATTAGCGTCCGGTGCGCCCAGGGACAGGCGAGTGAGACGTAAAGGTGATAGCGGCCGGGCTCCGCCTTGAAGCCGCGGCTGCGGCCTTCGGCGGGTTTGCCGTCGTGCGTGATCCAGTCGCGCCATTGCGACTGCGCCCGCACGAACTTGCCGCCACTGTTCTTCGTGTCGTACCAGCGGTCCTGCCATTTGCCATCGACGAGCAATCCCATGAATTGTCCTTTCGCGTTTCCCGTCATGTAGGGCGCGCTACGGTAAGGCGGAAATCATCCAGGGCTGAACAGATCGTCAATCGGTAGTGCCGGCGAACGGGTCGATTGCGGCGGCGCAAAATTGATGCTAGCGGACACTCCGCATGTTCGACTTTGCCTTGATCCGGTTTGACCGACGACGAAAGGGCGCCCGCGCTTGATGAAGCGCTGACTGGCGAATGCTGCCGTTTGCAGCAATCTTTCCTCCTCTACCGGAACGCAAAGACCATGAGCCTTGCCGACGTGAAATACCTGCCGGAAACCCCGGCGCATGACCCTCAAATCGAAGCCATTAACGACGAGGCCTTCGGCCCCGGCCGTTTCGTGCTGGCCGCCTACAAGATCCGCGAGGCCGGCGGCCACGAGCGCGCCCTGTCCTTTGTCGCGGTCGACGGCGACCTCGTCGTCGCCTCTGTGCGCATGACGCGCATAGCGGCCGGGGCCGGCCGGGCGCTGATGCTTGGGCCACTCGCGGTACGGCCCGCCTTCAAGAACCTCGGCATCGGCCGCCGGCTGGTAGCGATCGCGCTGGAGGCGGCCGGCAAGGCTGGCGCGCCGGCCGTCATCCTGGTTGGCGACGAACCTTACTACGGGCCGCTCGGCTTCAAGCGCATCCCCCGTGGTCAGATTTCGATGCCAAGGCCTGTCGACCTCGACCGCCTTTTGTCGCACGAGATCACGCCGGGCGCGGTTGCCAGGCTTTCCGGCGAGGTTGGTCACGCCAGCCAGGCCAGGGCCGCCGAGCACATCTAGGCGATGGCTTGACCTGGCCCGTCGATCCGGGCCTGATCCGTCCTATTTGATAGCAAGCCCATTCTCGCGGGAAGGATGACGCCATGAACCCCAGCGGCCAGATAGCAATCGTGACCGGCGGCGGCTCCGGCCTTGGCGAGGCAACTGCTCGTGCGCTCGCCGCCAAGGGAGCCCGCGTCGCCATCTTCGACATTGGCATCGAGCGCGCGGCTAAGGTCGCGGCCGAGAGCGGCGGCATCGCCGTCCAGTGCGACGTCGCGAGTGCCGACAGTGGCGTCGCCGCCCTGGCCGAGGTTGCCGCCAAGCTGGGCGAGCCGCGCATCCTGGTCAATTGCGCCGGCATCGCCATCGGCGTGAAGACCATCGGCAAGGATGGACCGCATCCGCTCGACCAGTACCGCAGGGTGATCGAGGTCAATCTGATCGGCACGTTCAACATGATCCGCCTAGTCGCCGACCGCGCCGCGAAACTCGAGCCGCTGCGGGGCGGCGAGCGCGGCGTCATCGTCAACACCGCTTCGGTCGCCGCCTATGACGGCCAGATCGGCCAGGCGGCCTATTCGGCTTCGAAGGGCGGCGTCGTCGGCATGACGCTGCCGGTGGCGCGCGATCTCGCCCGTTCCGGCATTCGGGTCTGCACCATCGCGCCCGGCATCTTCAAGACGCCGATGATGGCCGGCATGCCGCAGGACGTGCAGGATTCGCTGGGCGCCGCCGTGCCTTTCCCGTCACGGCTCGGCGAACCATCCGAATATGCCGCGCTTGCTTTGCACATCATCGAGAACCAGATGCTGAACGGCGAGACCATCCGCCTCGACGGCGCCATCCGCATGGCGCCGAGGTAAGGCGTGTCGCCCCAAGCTGCGAAGCGGTTTGCGCGGGTGCCTCCCCTTGCCAAGTCCGGCATCATCGGCTGACAAGCGGAATAGGAAATCAACTTGGCAGGGCGAGAACTTGGACGATGGAAAGAAGGATGTCATCCGCGAGACCGACGCCGAGGCGGTCCGCTTGGCGAAAACGCTTCTGCGCAGTGCCCGTTTCGGCGCCCTGGCGGTGCTGGAACCGGGGACCGGGGCGCCGCTGGTGAGCCGGGTCGGCGCCGCCACCGACATTGACGGCGCACCGCTCATCCTGGTGTCGATGCTCGCGGCGCACACGCCAGCCCTGCTTGCCGATCGGCGCTGTTCCCTTCTGCTCGGGGAGCCCGGCAAAGGCGATCCGCTGGCGCATCCGCGGCTGACGCTGGTCTGCCAGGCATCGCGGCTGGAGCGCGGCTCGCAGGCGCATGCCCGCGCCGAGCGCCGCTATCTCAACCGCAATCCCGAGGCGAGCCTCTATGCCGGGCTCGGCGACTTTTCGATCTTCCGCCTCGACCCGCAGCGCGCCAGCCTCAACGGCGGCTTCGGCAGGGCTTATCTGCTCGACCGGTCCGATCTGGTCACCGCCGGGCCGATTGTCGAAGAGCTCGCGGCGAGCGAACAGTCGGCTGTCGAGCACATGAATGCGGACCATCTCGACGCGATCGCCAACTACGCCCATCACTTTGCCAAGGCGCCAGGTGATGGCTGGACCATCGCCGGGTTGGATGCCGATGGCATGGACCTGGTGTCTGGGAACGATGTTTGCCGAGTGTTCTTCCCGCAACCACTGGTGGACGCGAATGAATTGCGTCCCGCTCTGGTTGAAATGGCGATGGCCGCCAGGGCGGCATCCTAGGCGCAAAGGGAGATTTAAATTGCATTTGATCAAAAGCAACGCTTGAGATTTGAAAGAAATGTTCTAGGCTTTAGGTGTGGTGCTGACTCGTTAGCATCTTCACAGTGAATTTATGGATTCAGGCACCATCGCCCCCATGGCGCCTCGATGAGCAAAAAGCATGGGGCATCAATGGTCTCGACAAAGCTAATCGCCAAAGCCGAATCAGCTGCCCGAATTTCTGATGCTGATGGGCAACGAAAAACGGTTGTTGATCATGAGCTATCTGATCGACGGCGAAATGTCGGTCGGCGCCATCGCCGAAAAGGTGATGCTCAGCCAATCCGCCCTCTCGCAGCACTTGGCCAAGTTGCGGGCGCTCGACCTCGTGGATACCCGCCGCGATCGCCAGATGATCTACTATTCCTGCAAATCCGATGCTGTACGCGAACTGCTTGCCATGCTGGAAGGCATTTTCGGTGGCGGTAAGGAGGATCTGTCCCAAATGGCGCAGAGGTTGCGCCGCGCCGGGACCTGACCGGGGGCTGCCGCGGCCATTTACCTCGCTGACGATTTCCGGAGCGTGGTTGGTGTGTCTTTCCCGGCGCACCAACCACGCTTTCGATTGTTGAGCGGGACATGGACCCAATTCGCATCGACGATCCACGCGATCCGCGTGTCGCAGCCTATCTCGATATCCGCGAGCGCGATCTGGCGGGCCGGCAAGGCCGCTTCGTCGCCGAAGGCAAAGTGGTGCTCGACCTGCTTTTGTCGTCGAGCCGCTTCAGCGCGGAATCCGTCCTGATCTTGGAAAACAGGCTTGGCGGCCTGGAAGTGGTTCTGCGCAAGGCACAAGCGGACCTACCGGTCTACGTCGTCGCCAGTGGGGTGATGGACGCGATTGCCGGATTCCACATGCATCGCGGCGTCCTGGCCATCGGCCGCAAGGAGACGCCGCATCCGGCCGGGTCATTGCTGGATGCCTTGCCCGCTCAAGCCCTGATCGTCGTGCCTGTCGGCATCGCCAACCACGACAATATGGGTTCGATCTTCCGCAACGCCGCCGCTTTCGGGGCCGATGCGGTGCTGATGGACGGGACATGCTGCGATCCGCTGTACCGCAAGGCGATCCGAGTTTCGGTCGGCGCCGCGCTCAAGATCCCTTTTGCGTCCTTCACGGACACCGCGGGCTTCACCGCGGAGCTCGACCGCCGGGGTTATCACCAGTTCGCATTGTCACCGCGCGGCCGGATCGACATACGCGATGCACGGCGCGGCGAGCGGCTGGCACTCTATCTCGGCGCCGAAGGCGAAGGCCTGCCCGAAAGCCTGCTTGCCCGCTTGCAAACGGTGCGGATCACCATGTCGAAAGGCTTCGACAGCTTGAACGTCGCTGCTGCCTCAGCCATTGCCCTGCATCATTTCTCGCGCTGACGATCATGTGAGCCAGGCCATGGCGAACGCGTCAGCCTGCACCGCGTCAGTTGACTTCTGCTTTCTGCAAGGCGCGCACGCGATCGGCGAGGCTGCGGTCGTGGCCGGTGGAGCGGTTGTCCTGAGGTGCGGCGAGCACCTTGGCGATTGGTGAATCGGGCCCCTCGAGCTTGGCCGTCAGGTGGACCACCTCCGCCGCCAGCTCATTCATCTGCTCACGGAGCGCGGCACCATTGCCGTTCGTCAAACCCGACGATGCCGCGGCGCCGAGATCCGCCTTGAGGCGCTTGTTCTCGCGCGCCAGTGCCGTCAGCCTGGCCTCCAGCCGTTCGCGGTCGCCGTCAAGCTTGGCAATCGCCCGGTCCACGGCGTCGCGCCTGCCGGCCTCCTCGTGCCGGCCCGGCTCATCGGGCTTGCCGACCAGCCGCAGGGCCGGTGCGCCGTCCTCGGTTTTCGATTTTTCCCGCAACCGCGCCAATTCCTTTTCTCGCCGATCAAGCTTGTCCTCACGGTCAGCGAGCGCTGCCAGCAGCCGCTCGACCTTCTTGTCGCGTTCGGCGGCCCTTTTCTTCTCGGCCTTCAAGGCATCGCGCGCGGCCTTGCTTTCGGCCGCGATCTCCTGGCTGCGCCGATCCGCTTCCTTACGCTGGCCGCGCAGCAGCGAGATGTCGCTGGCAAGCTTCTGCAATTCGGATTCGCGGGCCACGAGTTCGATCTGGCGGCTGCTAGAGGCAAAACTGGCGTCGTCATACATGTGCTCCAGCTTCTCGAGATCGAGCGCCCGCCTTTCCAGCTTTCGTTCGGTTTCCTTGAGCCGCTCCGAAAGCTCATGCAGTTCCTCTTCGCGCTGTCGAAGAGCTTCGTTCTTGGCGCCGAGTTCGGCGAGCGCGTGGTTCTTGTCCGTGCGCTCCACCGCCAGCGCCTTCAGCGCCTCGCGGCCGCGATTGATCTCGACGAGTTGTTCGGCCGCCTTCTCGCGCAAAGTCTTGACGTTGATTTCGAGGCGCCGGGTCGTCATGGCGTATTCGGCCCGGATCCGGTCCTTGTCGGCCTGAATCTCGGCTTGCGTCAGTGGAATGGAGGCTTCGATGCGCCTGCGGGTCAGGGCGACAGCACGCCGCCAGACGGCGGGAGCCACCATCAGCGCCAGAAAGCCGGCACAGAGAAAGCCGAGGGCAAAGAACAGGACCGACTGAACCAAAGGACTACCCGTTATCGACGACAACTTGGAAGGCTGGACCGTGCCATCTTGGCATGGCGGAAATCCGGCACCGCGGCAAGGGCTTGCCGCGGCCGATTCGGGTCGTAGGTTGAGGAATCCGATCGAACCGTCCGTGGCTCGCTCATGTCGGCCGGATCAGAACGGGTTCCAGGTCGCCCGCTCGGTCAGTTTCAGGTAGCCCAGATTGACGCCGAGCCGGGCGCCGACGCCGGTACGGATCGGCACCAGCAGCACATTGTTGTTCTTCAGCACGTTGAAGCCGACGCCCGCCACCACATAGGCCGATCCGGCGACGCCGCCATAGCGATTATAAAGGTTACCGACATCGTCGAGATTGTAGACCAGCATCATCACGCGTGACCCCTCGCCGCCGAAATCCCAGCCCAGCGACGGGCCTTGCCAGAACACTTTGTGATCGCCGGCATTCTTGGTGTAGAGCGTACCTTCCCCATAGGTCAGGCCGCCGATCAGCGCACCGGATCCCTCCTCCCCAAGCAGGTAGCCATTGGGCAGACCGTAGGAGGCGAAAATCTTCTCCACGACGGTGGCCAACCCGCCCGACGTCGCGCCGAAGAACTTGTGGCCGGAATCGACAATCTCCTGAGCGGTGTACTCCTGCGCCCGCAGGGGCGATGTCGAGAAGACGAGAACGCCCATGAGCGCGATCGCCATTGAGAGGACACGGAAAAAACTCCGGTCATAGATTCGGGAAAACATGCTTCCAATCTCCGTCATGAAGCACTTTCGCCGACGCCTCGCATCCGTGCGGCTCTTTTTAGGCGGCCGTTAAGGATGACTGTTAGGGGCAAATTATGCCGTAATCCTTTTTCAACCATTAAATTCCCACATGAAGATGGCGGTTCGAAGGCTCCTGGCCGCTCGAGGGACACGCAGCCTGCGTGAACGCGCCATATGCCATGACGACAATTTTGGATTTGTTGCTGCACGCGCGGGCGCTGTGTATTCAGAAAGCCTTGGGTTGAAGCGTGATTCGTGTGGGCAGGCGCGAAGATCGACCGCTCGGCCGTCAACTTGAAGATTTTGCAGGGATTTCGCCGATGGCCGATCTGTTCACCCTTACCGCTCCCGACCTGGCGGCGCTTTTGTGCAGTCGGGTCTGCCACGACATCATCTCGCCGGTCGGCGCGATCAACAACGGGCTTGAACTGCTCGACGAGGGCGGTGCCGACGAAGACGCCATGCGGCTCATCCGTCAGAGTGCAAAAAACGCTTCGGCCCGTTTGCAATTTGCCCGAATCGCCTTCGGTGCGGCCGGCTCTGCGGGCATGATGATCGACACCGGAGATGCCGAGGCCGTCGCCATTGCCTTCCTCAAGAACGAAAAGCCGGAATTGGTCTGGAAGGGAACCCGCGCGCTGCTGCCCAAGAACAAGGTCAAGCTGCTGCTCAACCTGCTGCTGGTCGCCAATGCCGCCATTCCGCGCGGCGGCAAACTGGTCGTGACGCTTGAGAATCTCGAAACCGAGCCGCGTTTTTCGCTTTCCGCAAGCGGTCCGATGCTGCGTGTTCCGCCGAAATTCCTCGAACTGCATTCCGGCCACAAGCCGGAAGAGCCGATCGACGCGCATTCGGTGCAACCTTATTACACGCTGCTGTTGGCCCGCGAGGCCAACATGACGATTTCGATCCACGCTACGCCTGAAGAAATCGTCCTCTCAGTGGCCTGAAAATCGGAGCCGGCAGCGCGACCGAATAAAGTATTTCAGTCTGAAATACTCATTGACGACGCAATCGCGGCGCGGTGACCTTTGCCCGCTCGTCAACACCGAAACATCCGCAAGGAAAAACCCGCCGAACGGCATCTTTGCAAAAATTTTACCTAACGGCTTTTCGGCTTCTTTACCAGATCGGTCTAGGCTGCGCCGTAGATGCCCCGCACGACCGGATCGCCCAACGGCAAAGAGGACGCGGAAATGAAGCGCTGCATGTTTGTCGACGATTCAAGCGTCATCAGGAAGGTTGCAAAACGCATCCTGGGCGGTTCCGACATGACTGTCATCGAGGCGGCCAGCGGGCTTGACGCACTGGAGATGTGCGCCGCCGACATGCCCGACATCATCGTCATCGACGGCGCCTTGCCGGACGTGCAGGCGGTCGACCTCATCCGGCGCGTGCGCGCCATGGAGAGCCCGATCAGGCCACAGATCCTGATCTCGCTGGTCGAACTCGATATCGCGTCGATCATGCGAGCCAAGCGCGCCGGCGCCCAGGGCTATCTGTTGAAGCCCTTCAATCGCCCGCAGCTGCTCGAACGTTTTCGCGCCTTGAAAATCGCTGCCTGAACGGAAGCCGTTCCAGGCAAACCGCGCGGAGGTCTGTCGTCGGCACGCAAGAACAAATAATGGTCCGCCTACAAAAAACCCGGCCAAGCCGGGTTTTTTAGAAGTGCGCTGCCGACTGCGCTCAGGCGCTGACGCGGATATCTTCCGGTTCGCGCAGCACATAGCCGCGACCCCAGACAGTCTCGATGTAGTTCTGGCCCCCGGACGCGGCGTCGAGCTTCTTGCGCAGCTTGCAGATGAAAACGTCGATGATCTTCAATTCCGGCTCATCCATGCCGCCATAGAGGTGGTTGAGGAACATCTCCTTGGTGAGCGTGGTGCCCTTGCGCAGCGAGAGCAGCTCCAGCATCTGGTATTCCTTGCCGGTGAGGTGCACGCGCTGGCCGCCGACTTCGACGGTCTTGGCATCGAGGTTGACCACCAGGTCGCCCGTGGTGATCACCGACTGGGCGTGTCCCTTCGAGCGGCGCACGATGGCGTGGATGCGCGCGACCAGCTCGTCCTTGTGGAACGGCTTGGTCATGTAGTCGTCAGCGCCGAAGCCTAGGCCGCGTACCTTGTCCTCGATGCCGGCCATGCCGGAGAGGATGAGGATGGGCGTCTTTACCTTGGAGAGGCGAAGCGTTCTCAGGACCTCGTAGCCGGACATGTCGGGCAGGTTGAGATCGAGAAGGATGATGTCGTAGTCGTACAGCTTGCCTAGATCGACACCCTCTTCGCCGAGGTCTGTCGTATAGACGTTGAAACTTTCCGATTTCAGCATCAGCTCGATGCTTTGTGCGGTTGCACTGTCATCTTCTATCAGCAGAACACGCATTTAATTCCCCTTTTCTGCCGCCGGACCATTTCACGACCCGTCCTGTCCCGGAGCAGTGGTTGCCTTGTGCAGAGGCTGCCATCGAATGGTTAACAAAACCTAATTTCCCGTCCAATACGGTATCAGATTTTTTAACCCCTTTCTACACCCTCTTGAATCCAATAACGAATCACAGACCAAATTCCTAATGCAGCACATTAATTACCTGGACTAAGTGACTCCAGGGACTCATCGACGCGGCTTCGCTTCGGCGGCCGGAATTTTTACCCGGCCTTAAGCCCTGACCCGTATGATTAACAATGCCCGTAAACGAATGGTTACCGTCGGCAAAAAACTTTAGGGTTTTGTTTCCCATAGTGCGGGGAAAGCCGGTGGATACGGGCAGCGCTTGGACCTTTCCAGGTGGTTTGGACGATATGTGCGGATGTGCGTTTCCGGGAGTACCGAATCATGAAGTCACGTGAAAACCTCGTTCGGCTGAAGCAATTTCAGGTGAATGAGAAGCGGCGCCAGCTGTTGCAGCTCGACATGATGATCGCCGAGTTCGAGCGCATGGCCGTCGAATTGGAGCTTCAGATCACCGCCGAGGAAAAGAAAGCCGGCATCACGGATATCAATCATTTCGCCTATCCGACCTTCGCCAAGGCGGCGCGCCTGCGCCGCGACAATCTCAGGAACTCGCAAGGCGACCTCGCCCAGCAGCGAAGCGCCGCCGAATCATTACTCGGCGAAGCTGAAGCGGAGCTTTCCAAGGCTGAGATGCTGGAATCACGCGATACCAAGGTCCGCGAGGCCGAAACAGGCGGCCGCAGCGCCATGATCGGCTGAGTCGGCCGACATCGGCGCTATCTGGCGCACAAGCGAGCCCTGTCGGGCGACAGCCTGAACCGGCAACAGCAAGCCGCCGCGAAAGCGTTGCTGGCACGCAAGACCTAGGCCGCCCAATCCTCCTCATTTCTGGCGCTCGCCCTTGCCCGGGCATCCCTGATACCAGGCGCATGCTGCTCCGCCCATGATCTGATCTGGGTAAGCAGTCCGGCCAGGTTATGGCCGAGTTCGGTCAGTTCATATTGGACGCGTGGCGGAATGACCGGATAGATTTCGCGCCGCCACGCGCGCCGAGGCCAGCTCGCGTAATATCAGGGTCGAACGCATGTGGGCGGTGCCCGACCGCGAGGGCCTGCTGGCGCTCGCCCGTTTGATCGAGGCGCAAAAGCTTGTCGTCCATGTGGCCAGGACCTTTCCGCTCGACCAGGCGGGAGCCGCCCACGCCTTTCTCGCCACCAAGCCGATCGGCAAGGTAGCGCTGACGGTCTGAGCGGCGACACTGACAGCAAAGGGCGCGGCATGCCGCGCCCTTTGCTTGTGGTGAGACCGGGCTAGTGCCGGTATTGCTGGATACGCGTCGTGCGCAGCCCGGCAAGGCCATATTCGTCGATCGACGCCTGCCAGGACAGGAATTCCTCCGTGGTCAGCTTGTAGCGCTGGCATGCCTCTTCAAGGCTCAAAAGCCCGCCGCGCACCGCTGCAACCACCTCCGCCTTGCGCCGGATAACCCAGCGACGCGTGTTCGTCGGCGGCAGATCGGCAATCGTGAGAGGGCTGCCGTCAGGCCCGATAACATATTTGACTCTAGGTCTAACCAGATCGGTCATCGTACTCTCTACAAAAAACTCAAAGACCCAATCCCCGCCACGTTACCGCCACAGCTTTAAAAATTGCCTAAGCAGACCCTAATGACTAGGTAAGGATCGTGAACGCCGCGTTAGTCTTTTAGCGGGCATTTGAAATATACGGCCGGAAGCCCTGTTTTAGCCGGGAGAAATGTGTCCCTCACAGCGTCCGCCACGCCGGTGTCGTCCTGCAAGCTGGCGCCGCATGAAAGCTTGACCTATATTCTCGACATTGGCATTTGAGCTGCCGCGAAATGAAAGCACCATGAACAGTCTCGACCTTCCCAGACGTCCCGAAGAGACCCGCGTCGTCGTCGCCATGTCGGGCGGCGTCGATTCATCGGTGGTCGCCGGCTTGTTGAAGCGCGAGGGCTACGATGTCGTCGGCGTCACCTTGCAGCTCTACGACCATGGTGCGGCAACGCATCGGGCCGGCTCATGCTGCGCCGGCCAGGACATCGACGATGCCCGCCGCGTTTCCGAGACGCTGGGTATTCCCCATTATGTGCTCGATTACGAGGAGCGGTTCCGCAAGGCGGTCATCGATCCCTTCGCCGAGAGCTATGTCGCCGGCGAAACCCCCATTCCTTGCGTTTCCTGCAACCAGACGGTCAAGTTCGCCGATCTCCTGGCCACAGCCAAGGATCTCGGCGCCGACGCGCTGGCCACTGGCCACTACACCCGCTCCGGCGCCAATGGCGCCCACCGGGCGCTTTACCGGCCGGTCGATGCCGACCGCGACCAGAGCTACTTCCTGTTCGCCACCACGCAGGCGCAGATCGACTATCTGCGCTTTCCGCTCGGCGGCTTGTCGAAGCCCCAGGTTCGCGCCATCGCCGAGGAGATGGGGCTGACGGTCGCCGCCAAGCAGGACAGCCAGGACATCTGCTTCGTGCCGCAGGGCAAATATTCCGACATCATCGCCAGGCTGAAACCGGCCGCAGCTAACCCGGGCGACATCGTTCATATCGACGGCCGCGTGCTCGGTCGCCACGAGGGCATTTTGCGCTACACGATCGGCCAGCGCCGTGGCATCGGCATCGCGTCCGGCGAACCGCTCTATGTCGTCCATCTCGACGCCGAGCGCGCCCGTGTCGTGGTCGGCCCGCGCGAAGCGCTGGAGACGCACAAGATCTATCTGCGCAACATGAACTGGCTGGGAGACGGAGGCCTCGCCGATGTGCCCGCCAGCGGTATCGAGCTGTTCGCCAAGGTGCGCTCGACCAGGCCGCCACGGCCGGCCGTGCTGCGTCACGAGGCAGGTGTGGCCTCGGTCGAATTGGCCGACGGTGAATCCGGCATCGCGCCTGGACAGGCCTGCGTGCTCTATTCGGACGACGGCAACGAGGCCCGTGTCTTCGGCGGCGGCTTCATCGTGCGCTCCGAGCGCGGCGCCGAAGCCGAAGCGATGCTGAGCCGGCTGGCCGCGAAGCCGGCGCAAGTTCCCGCCGAGTAGCTCTCCCCGGCCCGCCGTGCCAGGAGTGCGACGTACCAGGAGTACGACCTAGCCTTCCCTCAGGCCGTGGATTTGGTGTGGGTGACGGTGCCGGCCGTCAGGATGCGCAGCACCCTGATCGCTTCCTCGCCGCTGGTGCGCGGTTCGGCACGCGTTTCGATACAGTGGATGAAGTGCTCCAGCTCGCGCGTCAGCGGCATGCCCTGGGCAACCGCGACATAGGACGGCTCATTGGTGGTGAATGCCCACTGGCCGCTGTCCTGCCACACGGCGTGGCGGTAGACCGCAAGCTTGCGCTCCCATGGCTCGACATCGTCGAACACCGCCATCGCCTTGGTGCCGACCACGGTCAGCCGCCGCTCGCGATAGGGGTTGAGCCGCGACGTGAAAAGATGGCTGCGCAGTCCGTTGGGAAAGCGCATGTGCAGATGCGCGAAATCGCTGAGATTGTCGAGGAGTGCCGCTCCCTCGCCGCGCACCTCGATCGGCTCGGTGCCAGTGATGGCCAGGATCATCGACAGATCGTGCGGCGCCAGGTCCCATAGCGCATCGTTCTCGGTATGGAACTTGCCGAGCCCCAGCCGGTGCGAATGGATGTAGCGGACCTCGCCGAGCTCGCCCTTGTCGATCAGCCCTTTCAACGTCTCGAAGGCAGGATGGAAACGCAGGACATGGCCGACCATGAACACGCGCCTATTGTCCTTGGCCGCCTGAACCGAACGCTCGGCATCGGCCACCGTCAGCGCGATCGGCTTTTCCACCAGCACGTCCTTGCCGTTCTCGACGGCGCGCACGGCAAGATCGGCATGGAACTGCGGCGGCAAGGCCATGATGATGGCGTCGATGTCATCGCGAACGAACAGTTGGTCCGGCTCGATCGCCAGGCAGTCCTGTTCGCTGGCGAAGCCTTCGGCGCGAGCCCGATTGGTGTCGGAAACCGCGAGCAATGCGCCGAGCGCCTTGAGGGTGCGGATGTGGTTGGAGCCCCAGTATCCGCAACCGAGGACTGCAATGCGCGGCTTCATCTGTTTCAAACTCTAAAAACTCGTGGCCGAGACATAGCGACGTGCCCCGTCGAACTCAACCCCGGCGGCGCCAACCAGCTGTTCGTGCGGCAAAGCTTTTCCCCATCGAGAATAGCCCCGATGTCGAATGCATCGAAGCTTGACAGGCTCGCCCTCCCAACCTTATATCCGCGCGACCTTGGCGAACGCCTCGAAATGCCTTTCGATTTAAGGCGGATTTTCGGGTCTGTCGCCGCCCTGGCGGGGTAGCTCAGTTGGTTAGAGCACGGGAATCATAATCCTGGGGTCGGGGGTTCAAGTCCCTCTCCCGCTACCAGTCCTCAACACGAACAATTCTCTGTCGCGAATACCGCCTCGCTGGAGCCCAGCGTTGGCGCGGGTTGCAGCTGAAAGCTAGGGATTGCCGCTCCCTGACGAAGTGCGAATTGTTCTCCGAATTGGCCAACAATCTCCAAAGCTGGGGAGTCTTCCGTTGTAACCCCAGCTTGCGATGTCAGCAATTTCAACAACATGGCACCGTGCGGATGGCGGGCAGTTTGTGTGTCGCTTGGTAAGTGAGTTGCGAGCGCAATAATTCCGTGCTTGCGGATTTTGGACGGCGGCAATGGCGCCGAGAACAGACTGTCGGCTTTCGGGAAGCTGGGTCGAGAAGCGGACCAAACCGTCCAGCCTCGCGCCTGCCGATCATCGCATCCATCGCTCAGGCATCACCAGCCTGCGCGGCCTGGCCATTAGACCCAACAATCTAGGCGTTCGAAAGACCTGAGGCGGACAGGTGGGAGGTTTCGAATGTGGGGAATTTCGTGCGCCGCCGGGCCCGTGGCTCGCGACTTCGACTCGCGCACACCTGGAACCCTATGGCTCCGCTGCGCCAAATGTATTAGACTGATCTCATACAAGTCCATCCGCGGGCGGGCGCGCCCAGAGGGTTAGACGATGACGGTCTACAGGCGATTGTTGCTGCCGAGGGCCTTCCCGATCCGGGTCAGGCTTTTCGAAACCGGTTGGCTTCTGCTTGTCAGTGGGGCTCTGGTCGTTGCTTTCATTTCTTGGTTTGCCGTCGGTGCAGTGACGGCCGGGCCGCTCAACGACGCTGCTCGGGAGGGCGACGCCGCAAAGGTTGCCGAGCTCCTGGCACAAGGCGCCAATGTGAACGATCGCGACGAGAGCCGTCAGACCCCGCTGATCGATGCGGCGCTTGCCGGCAAGACCGAGGTCGCCATTTCGTTGATCGGGGCCAAGGCGGACATCGAAGCCCGCAACGATCGCGGCTTTACCGCGCTACATGCGGCAGCCTACTCAGGAAGCCTGGACATCGCAAAATTGCTGCTCGACCACGGGGCCGAGGTCGACGCGTTGAGCACGCACAAGATCACGCCGCTGCATGTGGCAGCAGAGGAGAACCAGACGGCCATTGCGGAACTGTTGCTCGCGCACGGCGCACAGCTAGAGGCAATCCAGGAATACGGGTACACGCCTCTCAGCCGCGCGACATTTTTTCAGAGCGCCGACGTGATGGTCTTGCTCAAGAAGCACGGCGCAAAATGCCAACCTAGGGAGACGATGGGGTCGTCGTATAAGGTGTGCATCGCGCTCGGCAACTGACATCGAGAAGAGTTTACGGGAGAAGAACATGACAGAGAACCGTTCCAAGACGTTCGACAGCATGCTTTGCGCGGGACTGGCCGCCGCGTCCCTCCTGATCTTCGGCACTGGCGTATCCTACGCTGGCGACGAAGTGAACACCGGATACTTCGGCAACGTCGCCATACTTGGCTACGATCCGGTGGCATATTTCACAGATGGTCGCGCGACGATGGGTTCGCCCAAGATCTCGAAGAAGTGGCTCGGAGCGACCTGGTATTTCGCCAGCGCCCAACATCGTGATGCCTTCATTTCCGAGCCGGTGCGCTACGCTCCTCAGTTCGGCGGCTTCTGCACGGGCGGAATGTCCGCGAAGGAGGCATCTGCGAACCTTGACCCAGAAGCCTTCCGCATCGTCGATGGCAAGCTCTTCCTTTTCTCTGGGAAGGAGGGCCTGGAGGAGGATTTCGATGCCAACCCGGCCACTGTCATTGCGAAGGCGGAAGCCGAATGGCCGGCGGTGGAGGCGAATGAATTCAAGGCCCGAGAGGCAGCCAACTAGCTCAGGCGCGAGGTTGCGAGCCCGCGAGTTGTATGGAGCCCGTCACCGAGACGAGAAATACCAGACGGAAACGGAGTCCGGCCAAACATACTCGTCCTGCGTCTCGCTGCTCCCTTGGGGATTGCGATAGACCGGGGCGCAGAACTTGCGGCCGAGCAAGGTTGCGGTGGATTGCGTGCAGAAAAGGTTGCCATCCACGCTGACCGCGCCGCTGATGATGCTGCTTTGCGAGCTCAGGGCGAAATCTCCATCTGCACTCAGCTCCATGACGAACGTCGCACCATTGTGTTGACGTCCGACCCATGTCCGATCACCTGTTAGGGCTCGTATCGCGGAGGCATCCAGACGGTCCTCCGCCCGCCCGCGAAAATCGAAACTTCGCTCGGGAATCCCGGCGGCGCGAAGGGCGTCCAGCCGATGATCGAGATCCTCTTCGCGCCGATGGTGGGCGTAAACGACACGATAAGCAGCGAGGTTCTGCTCGGGTACCTTGTTCAGGATTGCTGCTGCCGCATCGTGCGCCTCGGCCATGCGTCCAAGCCGTGCATTTGCCATGGCAAGCGTCTCGAGGCCGATATCGCTACGCTCCTCCGACGGAACTTCGCTCAGCGCCTGCAGTGCCTTCTCGTATTGATGGTTCATGTAGAGCACGAAGCCGTAATAGTCGAAGACCTGGGCGCGTGGCTTTGGGTCGAGCTGCAACACACGTCCCATCGCCGCCAGCGCCTCGGGGTTCTGTCCCGCGTAGGTCAGCACGATCGCCAGGTTGAGCTCCGCCTGCGCTCCGTTCGGGTCGAGCCCGACGGCTTTCTTGACGGACGCGAGCGCCTGGTCGATTTCGCCATCCAGCATCTGCAGGATGCCGAGAACTGCATAGGCGCGCGAGGACTGCGGATTGAGCTCCAGTGCCCGCCCCGCTGCTTCATAGGCGCGCTGGCGGGCGACGGCGCTGAGCATGACCGTCTGAAAATCGAAGCCGAGCACGTCCACGGTGGCCCGAGCATAGCCAGAATAGGCGTCCGCGAACACAGGATCGAGCTTGATGGCCTTTTTATAGAGGGACAGAGCCTCACCGAGAGACGTGAAGTCGACCGCGTATGCTTTCTGCTCGGCGCGGGTGTAGAAATCATACGCTTCGAGATTTCGCGTCGGCAGGCGGTTGATCTGGTCCTTTTCGCCTTCCGTCAGGCGCACCGAGAGAGCTTCGACGATGCGCCCGATCACTTCGTCCTGAAGGGCAAATATCTTGGAGTAATCGCGGTCATAGCGCTCGGCCCAGATGTTGCTCCCCGTTTTGGCATCGATGAGCTGAACATTGATCCGGACTGCGTCGCCCTCCCGGCGGACACTGCCCTCGACCACGTAGCGGACGTTCAACTGTTCCGCGATCTTGCCGATATCGAGGGATCGATCGTTGAAGGAGAACGCGGAGTTGCGTGCGATGACGAGGAGCCCCGAGATCTTCGAGAGATCGGTGATGAGATCGTCTGCGAGCCCTTCCGCAAAATAATCCTGGCCTGCCTTCTCGCTAAGATCGGTAAACGGTAGCACGGCGATGGAGGGCTTGCCGAGCGACGAACCGACCGGGGGGGAACCGTGACCGGGCAGCAGGGCAATCGCTTGCGGCCAGAGCATCACCGCAATCCCCGCTATCAGAGTCAGAACGAGCACCGTGGCGCCGATCACAGGCCATCGCCGAGAGCGCGATTTATTGGCTCCTGCGGTCTGTTCCAGCAGAACCCGATAGGCGCGGACCCGCTCTGGAATGTTCTTGAGACGCCGTTCGCCGAGCGACTTGAAGGTCAGGCCGAGCTTGTTGTGAGCCTGATCGTAGGCCGTTCCCGAGATGATGATGCCGCCAGGATCGCTCAGTCCTTCCAGCCGGGCCGCGATGTTGACGCCGTCGCCGTAGAAATCGTCCTTGTCGATGATGACGTCACCAAGGTTGATCCCGATACGGAACACTAGCTGAATATCTTCGGGAAGGCCGAGGTTCTGCTGCGCGGTAACCCGTTGGATTTCGACGGCGCAGGCTACCGCATCGACGACGCTCTCGAACGCGACCAGAGCACCGTCGCCCATCAGCTTTACGATGCGGCCATGGTACCCTTCGATCGACGGTTCGATGAGTTCGCGCCGGAGCGCCTTGAGCCGCGAGAGGGTGCCCGTCTCGTCCAGCCCCATCAGCCGGCTGTACCCCACCACGTCGGCGGCGAGGATAGCGACTAGCTTCCGTTCAAGATGTTGGGCCTGCTCCACAGCGCATGACTATAGGGAAAGCTCCATTGCAAGACCATATGCGCGGTCAAGGAGCCGGAACCTGGCATGCGGCACGTCGAGCATTAAGGATCGAAACGTCGAGTCATGCACGATCAATGAGGCGCTTCGCCTACTTTCGGCGTCCTCTTCTGGCCGGAACCCGTCGGTCCGCTATCGGGGCGAGCTCGGCGGATAGCCGCCATTCGGCAGACGACCTCTGAGCGGACGGTGAGGCGGGTTGCATGCATACGGATGACCCGGGGCTGCAGGGCAGAGATGCCCTGCACGAAGTCCTTGTCGAACCGTGGCAGTGCAGGTCCGCGATCTCGAGCATCCGCTAGGCCAGATGCTGCTCCAGTGCCCCATGCGGGTAAGCTCTGCCTCGCTACTGAGCCCCAGAGTGACGGCCGGATTCGCGCGCGCAATGGACGCGTGCGAGACGCTGTTCGATGCTGGCTCTTATGGCGCTGAGTAGGCTGCAACGTGGCGAGCGGATGCTTGCCACTTATTGCGATGCGCTCCGGCAGGCACATGATGCCATGATCGGCACCTCTGCATGCGCCAGAGCCTGATTCAACTGCTGTCGGACCTCGATGATTTCTACCGCGTCACCACGTCGGCTAAGGCATTCAAGCAGGCCGTGTAGGCTCCAGACGTTGCGTGGGTGTTGGCAAGGACGCGGCAACGTCGCATCAAGCCCAAGGTCGGCGCGATAGACAGCCTCAGCTTCGCCATATAGTCCGGCATCCATCAGCAATGCGCCAAGCGCGTGTCTCGTCGGCTGCATCCAACCCCATGGCTCATCATAGAGCAAATTGTCGTCGAGATCGACCGCACGCCGCAGGAAGTCCAGGCCTTCATGGACGCGACCGGACTTGTAGTGCAACTCCCCCAGCATCATCGCTTCGGCAACCTCGAGGATATCGGCGCATGGGTTGTTGAACAGCATGCGCTCGGGTTGCACTGCATCGCGCGCGGCCGCGAAAAGGCTAGCGCTTTCCTCTGCCTGGGGGATTTTACCGAGATTGGCCAGAGCTACGGTGCGGGCATAATGCAACAGGACGGTGCTGAACGAGTAGAGCTCAGCATCGTCAGGGAAGGCCTCTTCCAGGATGCAGGACCAGCGGCCAAAGCGGATAAGTACGTGCAACTTCATCGGCGCGAAGGCTTCAAACATCTCTGGCATGTAACGCACCACCGGCTCCGGCAGGTTTTCCGCCAGTGCCCTCGCGGCCTCGAAGGCATCCGAAGGGCGACCAAGAAACATGGCCCCGTAGATTTGAAAGTGAAGGTTGTGGATGCGGTAGACAGTGTAAAAGTTCTCACCGCCTGCATGAGCGAAATATGAACGATCCACCTGAGCCGCCTGCCGATTGCGCACCACGACTTTGTGGTAGTCGCCGCAAAGCACGTCAATATGCGTCGCCATATGCACAAGATGCCCAGAGTCTGGCACTAGGCGCACCAGCCGATCTGCATGCGGCAAGGCTTTTTCCGGCGTCGACGACATCTCCATCAGATGAATGTAGAAATGCAACAACCCCGGATGTCCCCAGGCTGCTGACTGGGTCGTGAAGGCGCGGTCCAAGGCCGCGCGCGCTTCCACCGTCGAGGTGCCAGCCGCAGGCTGCCCGGTCCGAGTATCCCACAGCGCCCAAGGCGTGCGGTTGATCAGTGCCTCGACAAAGATCGCGGTCACATCCAGATCGTCAGGGAACCTCTCGTACACTGTGCGCATTGCTGCAGCGAAATCGTCATTCCAAGGGCCATAATCCGCAATCTCTGGATCAGTAGGGAACCGCGACGTCAGCGCATCAAGCAATGCGCGCTCGACTTCGATTGCAGACAGATCGCACGCCTCCGTCAGCAATACATGCGCCCGCGTCAAAGCGACAATACGCTCTTCAGGCCCGAAGGAGGTCCATAGCTTGTTGTAGTTTGGACCCAGACAGTGGGCAATTCCCCACCGCGCCATGACGTTCGAAGGCGTCACTTCGAGCACTCGCTCGTAACAGGCAATGGCCTCTTCGTGGTTAAACCCGTATTGCCAGACCAGCCCCCGGTCGAACCACATCTGCGCCTCGGAAGGCGTGTTGTCCAGCCGGCGGGAGAAGGTGCCTAGATCGAAGTACGTCATCGTATCCAACTCCATGGCTGTCGGCGACCAGCCGCCCAAACTACATCAAACCCCCGAAGGAAGGGAGTTCGACTTCAGGATGCCGCCCGATGTCACCGTGCGATCTTCATTAAGAGCCGCGATATCGTGCGCCTATCCCAGCCCCGACGCCGTTTTCGGACCGGACCGACAACGATTTCCCCTCAACGAGGAGCGATGTGGATGGACATCTCTGCATTGGCTTTGGGCGATAAGGCGGACTGAGACAGTTTACCCGATCAGCCTCAAGGGCTGACGCTTATCAATAGACGATGTGAAACACCCTTGGGCGAGCCTTTCAGCGACGGCGCGCGAGACGAGGATTGTGGCCCCCCGCTCGCTCGTCATCGACTCGATCCGGCTCGCAGTGTTCACGTCGTCGCCGATAACCGTTAACCTGCGGAGCGTTGGATGGCCGACATCGGTCGCTCTCGGTCACCGCGACCAAGATGACCCGGCTGCGCGGAAAGCGGAACGACATCGAGCTTCTAGCCGTCGACGGCTTCGCCGACCCCAGCCCGCTCACACTGGCGCAACGCTCGGTCGGCCGGCTCCTCGATGACCATTCTACGTTTACCGCGCAATTCTACGCGAACATGTTCGCCATGCGACCCGAGCTGGAGGGGCTCTTCGTCAATGGTACTGGTGCTCAGGGAGCGATGCTTTCCCACATGTTGCGTAGCGTGGTGTCGGGCCTCGAGACGCGCAAGCATGTGACCATCGGTCTGCAGACAATGGGTCGGAAGCACGTCGGATACGGTGTCGAGCTGGATCACTACCGCACATTCGGGGCCGCGATGCTAAAGACGATCAGCGACGTCATGGGGGCGGGCCTGACGCGCGAGATCGAAGAGTCCTGGTCGGTGACCCTCGATGTCATCCTGGGTCTGATGAAAGAAGGTGCCGGCGCAGAGTTCCGTCGAAATTGAACCGAGGTAAGCAAGGCACTTTGCATAGCACACCCGCCGCGATCGGCGTTGTTCTATCGCGAAGCCGCCGAGGTGATCAATGCGGCGGCCGACGGTTCGGCGCCATCTCATGCCGAGCGGTGGGGGCCACAAGCGGCTCCTTGTCCGTGGTGAGACGAGGCGTTGCGTAAGTTTCAGAATAACTGGCTATCTTGCCTCGTCCCGAAGAGTTTGTGCGGCCCCATCCGCACTGGTTCTGCAACTGTCGGCGCCGGCACTGCACGCTCGCATTCGAGGTGGGACTAGAATACGCTCGCCGCCGGGAGCTTCGACCTACAGAAGAGGCAGGACACAAGCATGGAGCGACGCCTCGCCGCAATTCTTGCTGCCGACGTCGTCGGCTACAGCCGCCTCATGGGAGCCGACGAGGTTGGCACGCTGGCGCATCTGAAGAGGCTTCGCGACGAAGTGATCGAGCCCAAGATCACAGAGTCGCACGGACGCATCGTCGGTTCCGCTGGCGACAGTCTTCTTGTCGAATTCGCCAGCGCGTTCCACGCGGTGCAGTGTGCGGTCGAAGCCCAGGAGGGATTAGGCGCTCACAACGCAAGTTTGCCCGAAAACAAGCGCATGACTTTCCGCATGGGCGTGAATTTGGGCGACGTGATTGCACAGGACGATACGATCTACGGTGATGGCGTGAACATCGCCGCCCGGCTTGAGAAGCTTGCAGAACCTGGCGGCGTCTGCGTCGCGAGCAACGTTTACGAGCAGGTCAAAGGCAAATTAGACTATGCCTACACCGACCTCGGTAGCCATCAGGTTCACAACATCGTGGAGGCGGTGCGCGCCTATCGGGTCAGTCGAGCAAAACCCACTTCGGTATTGTCCACAAGGGATACGCTGGCACTTCCCGAAAAACCGTCCATCGCGGTCTTGCCATTCGACAACATGAGTGGCGACCCAGAGCAGGGTTACTTCGCTGACGGCATGGTTGAGGAGATCATCACCGCGTTGTCCCGGACGCGCTGGCTGTTCGTCATCGCGCGCAACTCGAGCTTTACCTATAAGGGCCGGGCAGTGGACATTAAGCAGGTCGGACGCGAGCTTGGTGTACGCTACGTGCTTGAAGGGAGCGTGCGCAAGGCGGCGAGCAGGGTGCGCATCACCGGGCAGCTCATCGACGCGGCAACGGGTGCACATCTATGGGCCGACCGTTTCGACGGCGGGCTGGAGGAGGTTTTTGAGCTGCAGGAGCAGGTGACCCGGAGCGTCGTCGGAGCGATCGCTCCGAAGCTGGAACAGGCAGAGATCGAGCGGGCCAAGCGCAAGCCGACCGAGCACCTAGACGCTTACGACTACTATCTGCGCGGGGTAGCAAGCCTCCATCAGTTGACTAGGGAATCCAACGCAAACGCCCTCCAGTTTTTTTACAAAGCGATCGAACTCGATCCTGAATTTGCCTCGGCATACGGCATGGCCGCCTGGTGTGCCGTCATGCGCAAGGCGAACGGTTGGATGACGGATCGCAAGCAAGAAACCGCCGAGACGGAACGCCTGGCTCTGAAGGCAGTGGATTTGGGCAGGGACGACGCGATCGCGCTTTCTCGCGGCGGGAACGCGCTCGCCTTCGTCGTGGGCGACAACAATAGCGGGGCAGCGTTCATTGATCGCGCGCTTGCGCTCAATCCGAACTTGGCTACCGCGTGGCTATTCAGCGGTTGGGTCAGAGCCGACCTCGGCGATACGGAAACCTCACTCCGGCACCTGGCGACTGCGATACGCATGAGCCCAGTCGACCCGCTCATGTTCGATATGCAGAATGCGGTTGCAGTGGCCCATCTCTTTGCTGGTCGATTTGAGGAGGCATCATCTTGGGCTGAAAGGTCGTTGCGTGAAAAGCCGGACTATTTGGGGTCGTTGCGCTATGCGGCTGCAAGCTATGCCTACGTTGGCCGAACCGAGGATGCGCAAAAGGTGGTGAGCCGAATGCTCGCCCTCGATCCCGGCCAACGAATTTCCAATCTCGCCGATGTCATGCCAACCAGCCGTCCGGCCGATATGGCTCTGCTTGCAGCAGGTTTGCGAAAGGCGGGGCTGCCAGAATAGCACTGCCGGGCTGGCGCATCGATCGCGAGTTGGGAACGCACCGCGATCGCAAAGACCGCACCGTGAGTGGCGTCGGCCCGGCACAAATCGCCGTAGAGAGCCCTACAAGCGATCCCGCGTCATGTCAGAGGTGGGTCACTGATCCCAACTCGTCGCGGGGTGCTCCGATTGGGGCGCCTGTGGCAAAGCACCTGCTCGATCTCGAGCCGGGTCCGCGATCCGTAGGACGTAGGCAATGGCTGCTACAGCGAGGCAACGGCTGATGCCAAGAGCAGCTGTTCCGTTCACGACCGATAATGTTGAAAAAGTCTGAAGTGCTGATTCAGTCTCCTTGGGGCGAGGAGGCCGCCTCGACCTCAATCGCTACACCTTGGGCGAGCTGATCCACGACTATCAACCCGGACTTCTTCAACACTATCTACCCAGGGCCGAAAGCGAATTGGCCACCTCCGCCTGTGGCGGGAATTGTGGATCGACATTCATGCCGACTTCAGTCACCAGCTTCCGGCGCAGGGCCATAGCGTAGTCGTTTGGCCCCTTGGGCGTTATGACGAATGCTTGCGAGCCGCCAATGACTGATTTGGCAAAATAGGATGCCAATGGCTGATCTGGATTCTCACCTTCGGGTGGAATGGCGATCGCATTGATGGTGTATCCCTTGGCAATGGCGTTCTGCCTGCTCGGCTGAACGGGAAGCCCGTCGTTATTCTCGCCGTTGCCAGAGATGTCGATCACTTTCCTGGCCGCCTCTCCGGGAAACTGGTCGAGCAGAAGACTTCCGACGTCAATGGCTGAGGAAACGGATGTTCCCCCTCGACCTCTGCGGATATTGCCGGTATCGCCGCTCTTGCGGATCGCCGACGCAGCCGCCTTGGCATCTTCGAGCCCGCAGATGCTTGTCCACGGCAGGACATTACGTACGTGTCCGGGACTCGACCACTCGAAATAGGCCACGCTGATGCAGCCGAGATAATTCCGGGAGATGGCCGCAATGATCTCGGGCGAAGTGAGTGCCGCGGCATGCCCTTCGCGCTGCATGTCGGCAATCTTCGGATCGATCGAGGACGAGAAATCGACGGCGAATACGACCGCAACATCGACATTGGCCGCATGTGCCGCACCCCCGTAAAACAGTGAAGCGGCAAGGACCCTCGCCAGTGTCGGAATTGAGCTTAGTCGCCTTGCCGGCCGCGCGGCTTGCCGGCCCCTCGGCACGAGAAGCCTGTCTCCTTGTATCGTCCGCACCTTCCCGCGACAGCAGGCCGCCTCGGCAAACAGGACGCCCACTCTCGCCGGGCTGGAAAGATGCGCTGGCCCGACAGGCAGTCGCCTTTCGGTCAAGACAAAGGGCAGTACAAGCAACCCGCCGATCAGGCATGGCAGGCCGACCGCACTGAGGGCATCGAGGTGGGCCAGCACTGTCTTTTGCGCGACATTGCCGAAGCCCCACAAGGCGGCGGCAATCAGCAGCAGCAAATTGGCCTTGAGCATCGACATCCGCCGCATCCCCCAAGCCACTGCATTCGCAGGCGTGCACTGGCTCTAACCGCATCGGGGAGGCTGCAGCGGTGGATCCGCCACAGTCGGCATATCTATCAGCCGCCCCTTATTAAGCATATCCTAACTGGCATGCCGTCACGACAGCGCTTGAGGGCTTAGCTCCACTGTTTGCCAAGCGTTAGTTTTGAGTTAGGATTTCGTCAGGCGGGAATAAGCAAATGCGAGGTGAGGAAAACGTCGCTGCGAGTAAGATCTTACTCTTCGGCGGTTTCCGGATTGAAAAGGAGACTGTCGGCCGCATCTGGCTGACCGGAAAGCGAGGTCCCGCAATCATTGCCTATTTGACCCGGTGTCCAGGTATGGCGGTGACAAGGGAAAGGTTGGCCGACCTTCTGTGGGGCGAAAGCGATAGCGAGCACTCGCGCAACAGCCTGCGGCAAACCCTCAGCGTCCTGCGTCGGGATTTGTCACGAGCTGGTGTCGATCTCATCCATTCCGGCAGGGAGTCGATCGGCCTCAGGGCGGACGCGATCCGGGTTGACGTCGAGGAGTTTGAATCCGGGCTCTCCGCCCGCTCCGCACAGGATCTCGAAACGGCTCTGGCGCACTACACGGCGCCGTTTCTCGATGGGTTTTATCTCGGCAGCGACGCCTTTGATGAGTGGGCGGTGTCGGAGCGCGACAGGCTGCTGGGCCGCGCCCTCGAGTCCTTCGAAAAACTCGCTCGGCTCGTTGACGGGGAAGCCGGCCTTGCCCTTGCCGATCGGTTTCTGGCCATGGAACCGACGCGGGAGGCATCCTATCGCCTGAAGATGGAGTTGCTCATTGCCGGTGGCCAGCGAGACCAGGCCGTGCGGACATACGAGACTTGCAGGAGCGTGCTGAAGAAGGAGTTTGGTGTCGACGTCAGCCAGGAGACGCGGGCATTTTGGAAATCCCTGCTGTCGGGTGCCGATATGGCGTCAAATCTGCAGTCGACAAATCGCGTTTCGGCCAGCCAGCTCTCCGGGCGTCCATCCATCAGCGTCGCCGACTTCGTCAATCTGACGGGAGAGCGGGGCGATGATTTTTTCGCCAGGGGGCTCGTCCAGGATATCACCACGGCCTTTTCCGAGGTGTCCGACTATGTCGTGCTGTCCGGGCTGCAGCCGCTCGAGAAGAATGGTGATGAGCCCAGAACGCCAGGGAAGGTGCGAGCCCGTTACACGCTCAGCGGCAGCGTGCAGAGATCGGGCAACGAACTCAGGGTAAACATCCAGCTTGTCGATGCAGCTGCCGGTGGTCACAATGTCTGGGCCCAGAAGTTCGACGGCCACTCCGAGAACGCACTCGAATTCCAGGACAGGATCGCACAGGCGGTTGTGCTGGCCGTGCTCCTCGAACGGCAACTGACGAACTGGAAAGTTCGCGACAAGAGCCCACCGGGCACGCCTGAAGTGCGCAGGTTGGTGAACGAAGCTCTGATGAAGTATTTTGAGATGACCCGAGGCTCACTGTTGGTCGGGATAGAACTTGCTGCGCAGGCCCTTTCGCTGAGCCCCGACAACGCCCGTGCCAAGCGGACGCTCTCAATAGTAATTTCCATGGGAGTAGCTTTTGGCGCGCTGCCTCGGGAGCAGGGGCAGATCGAGCATGCGTTGGCGCTTGCGGAAGACGCAGTAAGGGCGGTGCCGGACGACGAAATTGCCCGGTGCATCTTGTCATTCGCTCTCGAAAGTTCCGGCCGTATCGACGAGGCAATCGTCGAATGCCGCCACGCGATCAGCCTCAACCCAAGCTATCCCAGCGGCCATGGCGATATTGCGATGCTCTTCGCCCTGCGCGGACAGGTCAGCGAGGCGGTGCGCGAGGCCAACGAGGCGATCCGGCTCGGAACGCATGATGTCATCGACTTCTGGCGTCATCATAGCATGGTTGTGGCACTGTTCGCTGGCGGAGACGATCAACGGGCGCTCGAACACGCCCGCAAGGTGGTCAGGACAAAGCCGGGCTTCGTTCGGGGCGCTCTGTATTGGGCTGCTGCGGCTTCGGCGACAGGCAACAAGGAAGAGGCGTCCCGGGCCATTCATCACTGCCTGTCGCAACTTCCGCATCTCAATCTGGGCAATGTCTGCCCCGGCTTTGTGCCACGCTATGTGAAGGACGACCATCACGCGCGATTCCTTGAAATGCTGGCGAGAGCCGGACTTCCGAATTCCTAGCCTCGGGCTCAAGGCGACGTCGCTTAAGCCGAACGTCAATATCGGCTGGAGCGTGAAGGACTGGCTCGACGGCAGCGACTGGGTGGAATTAATCCGTCACGGTCGGGCAATCCTGCCGACCGAGAGCAGCATTGCGGTTATCGACCGCAACGGCCAGAGCGCGGACAGGAGCGCCAATGCCAAGGTCCTCAGGCTGATGGCATCAGCAAACCGGTGACCTCCAGGCCTGGTATGAGGAACTGCGAAAGCGGTTCTTCGCCGAGCAGGAGGGCGTCGTCACCATATCCATTGCTTCGCCGTCCTCACTGATCTGAGAACAGAGGCGCGGTGAGTATTACCTGGGGATTGCTGCGGTTGCATCGCCTGCTGCGGACTTTGTGTCACCCGCAAGGTCCGCTTTCAAGACGCGGAAAAGCCGACCTTAACGGCCGATATTGGGCGCAAAGCGGACATCCGGACACGCGGCCGTCGGAAGACGGACTTAGGTCACTTGCAGGCATTGCGCCGTTGGCGCTCCCACTCAGCGGGAAACCCTCGCACCAGCGGCTGCAATTGCATTGTCGGGGGCTGGCGCCCGTTGAGGATTGCCTCAACCAGTTCCGGCGCCAAGAGCGTCAGTCGAAGCAGGTGGGAGACGAACGACCGGTCAAGTTTCAAAGCCGCTGCGAGTTCGCTGATCGTCGCGTACTCCCCCGATTCCAGCTTCTGCTGCCAGCTGAATGCCTGAACAACGGCTCGCAATAGCGTATTGTCGATCCGCATTCGCGACGGTGCCCAAGGCTCTGAACCGCCTGGCGAGACGACAACCTTGCGGCCACCGCGCTTGCGGATTGCCATCGGAATGCAGACGGTCAGCAACTTACCGTCGCGGCTGATCTCGTGGTTGTTCTTCATGCTGCCCTGTCCAGGCTCGGTCGTTCCCGAAGCTCGGCGATGACGCTGGCTATGCCCTCGGTACGAAGCCGTATGCTGATGCCGTCGACATTGACGTCGATACGCTCGACCAGCAACTGGATGATGCGCGCCTGCTCGGCAGGAAAAAGCTCCTCCCAAAGAGCATCGAACTGAATGAGGGCCTGGCGCACCTCGGTCTCGCTGATCTCGTCTCCGCCGTTTCGAGCAGCCGACCAGGTCTTCACGATCATCTCTGGCGATCGCAGCAGGACACGAACCTGATCGATCACAGCGGCTTCGATTTCGCCGGCAGGCAGGCGCCGTACCGGGCAGGTTTCTGGCCCGAGCTTCTGCACGCTGGTGGTGACGTAGTATCTGTATAGCCGGCCCTTCTTGCGCGTGTGGGCCGTGTCATGGCATAGCCGTTCGGGGCGAAGATCAGGCCCTTGAGCAATGCCGGCGTTTGCCGGCGGCTCTGCCCTGCCCGCTTGCTCGGGCTCTCCGCAATGATCGAGCGGACCTTGTCCCAGAGTTCGCGGCTGATGATCGCCTGGTGCTCGCCGGGGAAGCTGGTCCCCTTGTGGACGGCCTCGCCAACGTACACCCGGTTGCTCAGCAACTTGTAGAGCAGGCCCTTATCGAAGGCCTTCCCCTTCTTGCGGCTAAACCCTTCAGCGTTGAGAGTCCGCGCCAGAATGGTCGCCGAACCGATCTGCAGGAACCGCTCGAAGATCATGCGGACCGTGGCAGCCTCTTCATCATGAACGAGAAGCTTCCGGTTCTCGACCCGGTAGCCGAAAGGCACGTTGCCACCCATCCACATGCCCTTGCGCCTTGAGGCCGCGAACTTGTCCCTGATGCGCTCGCCAATCACCTCGCGCTCGAACTGCGCGAAGGAAAGCAGGATGTTCAACGTCAGTCTGCCCATGGAGGTCGTTGTGCTGAACGACTGGGTGATCGAGACGAAGGTCACATCGTTGGCATCGAACACATCGACCAGCTTGGAAAAATCCATAAGCGAGCGGGACAACCGGTCGATCTTGTAGACCACCACCACGTCGACCAGTCCCAACTCCACGTCGCGCAGCAGCCGCTTCAAGCCGGGCCTCTCCAGCGTGGCGCCGGAGATCCCGCCGTCGTCGTAGTGGTCTGGCACCAGAACCCAGCCTTCCGCCCGCTGGCTTACAACATAGGCCTCACAGGACTCGCGCTGGGCATCCAGTGAGTTGAACTCCATGTCGAGACCCTCTTCCGAGGATTTGCGCGTATAGACGGCGCATCGCAGCTTTCGCACGATCGGCTTCGAGGCAAGTGCCGCGGCTTTCATCAGCGTGCTCCCTTCTGACTGCGCAGTCCGAAAAACAGCCAGCCGTTCCAGCGTGTGCCGGTGATCGCCCGGGCAATTGCCGAAAGCGATTTATAGGGCCTGCCATCATATTCGTAGCTGTCGGCCAGCACCGTGGCGCAATGCTCAACACCCTGCCATTCGCGCATCAGCCGCGTGCCGGCGACCGGCATGCTTGACTGCCTAACGCGTGGTCCCCGTGGCTCCAGGTCCTCAGCCAGTGCAGCGAGACGTTTCAGCGTTTCAGGCTTCAGTCCACCATAGGCGAGTTCCTGGATACGATAGGCCAGCCTGCTCTCCAGAAACTTGCGGTTGTAGGGCGGGGGCTCGGCGGCAAAGAGGTCGCGCCACATCCCCTTTAGCGCAAATATGTCCATGGTCTTAATCGCTGCCAGCCTGCCGATCACCTGCTCAGTCATGCCACATCCCCTTCCACTTTGAATTCGGCTGCATGACCGCTCTGGTGGGCAATGAAGTCCACGGAACTATTCTCCCGCTCACCAGATAGTCTGCTTGACTGTCGCGCCCGCAGACGCGTCACGCCTGCGGCGAGGATGGTGGCGAGTCCGCCAAGGCGCTCGGCGGCGCTCATCAGATCAGGATGTAGGGGGTTGGGTCCTGGCATTGTTCCGATTCCAGCGGCTCTTGGTAAGGAGCTTCAACCGCCAAAACCTTTATGGCTACTACCAAGCGAAACGGCTCGGAGCGAAGCGAAAGCAAACTGCCGGGTACGTAGGAACGCGAAAACTAGACAGTTTTCCGCAGTCGGCAATTAACCAGTCGAACAGACTCGGCTTCCGCCAATTTCCTAGATGCGCGCTAATGCCAACAGAAGGTATCAGGCATGGGTCACATTCGGCTTGGCGTACTACCGGCCACACGCAGGTGGCAGGATGTCGTGGCACTTCTGGACGAGAGCAAGTTTCGCATCGCCGACATCGCGAACGCCATAGTACGGGCATCGGACAGGTCTTTGGCGCGTGCAGTGGACGACCCCGCCTTTGTCGAGGCACTTTGGCTCCTGCTCAAGATTCCTATCGCGGCCAAGCAGGCTGACTTCCGAGCAGAACTGGCAGCACTGGGAATACTCGTGCCTCCAGATCCGATGCTGGTCGACATCCTGGGCGCCTTTGTCGACGTCATCGATCGCGCCCGTTACCGGGCTGCCCTAGCGGTGACGGACTTCAGCTTGATAGCCCGAAACGCTGCCATGGCCGCACTAGAAAGCCTTACGCTGGACAGATCGCCTTCACTTTGGAAACCATCCGCGATCGACGAACGCACAACAATCGCCAGCTTCGCCGCAACCGAGCAGTTCGGTGAGCTGGCGCAGCGCTTCTTCACCAATTTGGTTGAGGGGCACCTTCAGTATTTCCTTGACCGCGAGATACCCCGCCACATCGGGAATGGCGGCATGATCAGGTCGGTCGGAGACACGACTTACTTTGAAAGTGCCGTCCACCGTCACTGTCGCGAGGCTACAGTAATAATGCGGGCGTTCGCGCGAGATTGGCTAGGCAAGCACCGGTTTCATTTAGGCAAAGACCTGACCCGGCTGGACGCGGTCCGTTTTGCCGCAGTCGCCTTCACGAAGGTTCGAAAGGAACTTTCTAGCCGTAGCGGTATCCAGAATGCGGCAGTTTGAATTCATCTGCGGGGGCGTCGAGGCCCCGGCGGCTCAGCCGGATGTCACTCGCGTCGAAATGGACGTCCAAGGAAACCGCACTGTCAATCTGCGCATTGCCGACATCAGCCGCGTGATGGTTAGGAACATCCCCGATCACCTACTCGATGTCCTTGAGGTAGCGGCATACATCTACTGCGGAGACCAACGTGCCAGCCGCGGAAGCGTGATGCTTGCCAAAGCTGGCAGTGATTGGCGTCGGGGAATGCGGTTCGTTATTCCGGTTAGATGTCCGGGGCTATGGACCGGCGCGAAGCTCGGCGAAGAACTGCAACAGACGCTCGGCTTTCTCTCCGACGACACCTACGAATTCGAATTCAGACCGGCCACAACGCCCGCTTTTGAAAGGGCCATGTACTTCGACGACATGTCGGACAGCATGTTCATTCCCGATGAGGTGGCGCTATTTTCAGGCGGTCTGGACAGCTTGGCCGGCGCTCTCGACAGCATTGTCGGGGAACGGCGCAAAACCGTGCTTGTGGGTCATCACTCCGCTCCGAAAGTGTTTGCAGTTCAGAAGGAGCTTGTCAGCGCGTTGAAGAGAACTGGGCATCGCGATCGACTGTTCTACGTACCGGTCAGCGTAACCAACACGAATGTCGATCCTGTTGAGCCGACACAGCGCTCGCGCTCATTTCTTTTTGCAAGCATGGCCTTCGTCATAGCTCAAATGTTTAACGTCGATCAGTTCACATTCTACGAAAATGGGGTCGTCAGCCTGAATTTACCTATCGCCGGTGACGTGCTTGGGTCCCGCGCTACAAAGACGACCCACCCAAAAGTGATGCGCGGTTTCGAGCGCATATTTGCGCTTCTCGTCAGCAAATCGGTCACGATTCTGACTCCCTTTCTCTGGCGGACCAAAAAGGAAATCGTTGAGCAGATTGTCAATCACGGGTTCGGCCATCTTCTCTCACGCACAGTGAGTTGCGTCCATCCCATCCTTTGGACGATCGATGTGAGGCACTGCGGTCATTGCTCGCAATGCATTGACCGCCGGTTTGCTGTCCTATCGGCGGGGGCGGAAGACTTTGATCCGGCCGAAAGCTATGGGACAGATTTGCTTACAGGGCCGAGAGATCCTGACAAGGAGATCCAGCTGGCCGTGAGTTACGTAAGATTCAGCCAGAAGATCGTGAACTCCACACGTCAGCGGTTCCCGGTCGAGAACCCGGACATCTATGCGGCTGTTCCTCACGTTCCAGGCCTCTCGTCCGCTCAGGCCCTTGATGAGGCTTGGGCTATGCACCTGCGCCATGCAGAGGCGGTCACGTCGGTGATCAAGGCCGCTGTCGGCACACATGCCTCGTCGCTTGTTGATCACACGTTGCCGCGAGGAGCGCTGCTCGCACTGTGCTTTAGTCGAGACAGGATAGAGGCGCCGCCGCTGGCGGACGAGTTGGATCGCATGTCAGACTTCATTGACCGACTGCAGCAGCCGGTCTGCGAATTCGCCGTCGATGTCACGAACAAACGTATTGTGTTTCGAGGTGGTCTCGTTCTCGACGGTGCGAATTTCAATTTGTTCCACGCATTGCTCGCCTGCTTTCGGGAAGCGAAGTCGACCAAGCGCGACGTCCCCTACATTGTCTCGTGGAAACTTGCCGACGTACTTGGAGTGTCGGAGCAATCGGTTCGCAAGCAGGTTGTGCGGGTACGAGAAGAAACCACCGAGCGGCTCGCTGTCGAGCAGGGCGTTGTCCTGTTTGACGACGGCATAATCGAAAACCTGCGTTCGGAAGGATACCGAATCGCACCTGCCCTTCGCGAGGTGTTTTTGGCGGATTTGGACGTCTCGGAAAGTGCGTGTCACAAACCCTAGCTTGGATTGTCACAAAGCCGCCGCCGCGCAAATACCTTCTTTGTGGGTCTCTCTGCTATCCACCAAAAGGCGGCAGCACCGGCCCAGTGGTATTCCACTGGATGAACTCGACTTCCTTCCCCGTCACTTCCCGCACAGACTTCAACAGCGCCTCATGCAGGGTTCGCGTGGCGCGGTAATGGTCGGAATGCGGCGAGATGAACGGCTTGATGATGCTCTTGTGCAGAGCCTCTGCGGCCGTCAGGAAGCGCTCGATTTCAGCCTGCGAGAGCTGCTTTGATGGTTTGGACCTGGCCATTGGCGGATCTCCGTTTGAGAAGTTCGCCGCAACGAGAGGATTATATTCCTCGTTTCTACCCGGTAGGCAAGGCCTCTTCGTATTAAACCGTACGCGTAAGGGTTGACGCGGAACAAACGTTGAACCCTCGCGTTCGCCGTCGATGGCGCTCTACTATTTCGACCTAACCGACAACGGAACCGCATACCCGGACACTGAAGGAACTGACCTTCCAAGCTTGGAATCGGCTGAAGACGAGGCGGCAAAAGCACTCCTAGAAATTGCTAAAGACAAGATGCCGGATGGCACTTTCCGAGAGGTCGCCTTGCATGTGCATGACGGTTCGAGGGAAGCCATATTTGTGGTGAAGGTTACGTTCGAACTAATCCGCAACGGACCTGATTAAGATGGGACCGTGGGAACTGGACCACCTTGTTCATGAGCAAGCCCGCCTATACCAGAGACGGGCGGAGGCACAGGTCGCCGATCTTCGCTCGACTATCGACGAGACGCGCCGCGTAATCCAGAAATCCCGCAAGCTGCTAGATCGGCTTGCCGCCAAGCCAGGCGCTATAGTGCCGTAGGAGGTGGCGGTTAGCCAGATCACTGGAGAGCCGGACGACACCCAGCCTTAAGGCGTTCTGCCGTCCTTCGTACGGATTCGGACCAGGGTTTTTATTGAAAACGGAGCCGGAGCGGTTTTAGAAAAACAGACGTTTCCCATTGCTACTGTAGGAGAGCAGCTCTGGTTTACGTCCAAAAAGAAGATGCCCGCCACAAGGCGGTTAAGGTCTTAGAAGGCTGTCGTGAATGGATTGTCGTGGTGGTGGAAGACGGCCAAGAAACGTCCCAATCATTTACGAGAGAACCCTACGCGCTGTCGTTTGCAGAAGGCCAGCGGATACGTCTAGGGCTGGATAGCTACATGCGGCTGTAGGCGCTACTCAGCCGTAGGGGCCTCATCACTGTCATCGGGGCCGAATTTTGCATGGAGAAAACGAAAGCGTCGATTCAATAAGCTTTAGCCAAAATGGTTCCGGAAATTTTACTGTGGCGCCGGGTTCGATGCCCCATGAAGAACGATCCCCACGGCAGAGCCGCCCTGCAAATGATCAGGGAGACGATCGAGGACCATTGCCCGCCGGGCGTGCTCATCAGCGAGGAAGCAGTGAACTGCATCTATGGCCCAACGCTTTATGGCGAGGCGGAGGCGATTTCCGCCGTAGTTGTCGCAACGGTCGAGAGATTGCAGTTGCGGTCGACCGTGAAGCCGCCGGCGCCGAGCATCAAGGCATAGCCCCAAAACGCAAAAAGCCCGCCGGTGTGAGCCAGCGGGCTTTTAAGCATTTCCCCAGAGTCAGGCCGGCGGCGGCGGCGGTAGTGATGTACCGGGGCCGGGCAATCACCATCTCGGAGGCGAGCGAGAGCCGGTCTGCAACAAAAAAGGAGCGGCTACTGCAACCAATGGCGGCCTGAAAAGTTGCAGGGCCTATCACCGTCGAGGAGGGTCTGACCTTGAGCGCTTTCCTGCCTGTGAAGATTAGATTTATGAACCTCCAAACGACGACGGCCATCTCGTCGGTGGCCGAAGCCAGAGCGGCAATGGATGCGGCATGGAAGAACAAGGGCTTGCAATCCTATCGACAGGCGCTGCGTTTGCTGGAGGAGGCTCAGGCAGGAACTTGCCGGCAGTCCATCGCATTCGCGGCCTTTGTCAAAGCCGCAAGAGACCAGGACATGGTTGTTTCAGATCAGCCGAGCGAGGGCCTCAAGCGCCTAGACGCGCTGGCAAGCTCGATCTATGAGCAGGCTCGCCAGATACCGCGCTCGGTTTGAGCAACAAGTTCACCGCGCTTCCAGCCGCGACCTGGAAGCCCGCGCCCCTCGGCAGAAAAGCGCGGGCCGACCAAGTTTGCCCTTGGCCAGCAGCGCGAAGGGACGTCGGAGTGCGCTGCGTTCGCCCGAACTTGCATTCGATCGGCCTGTTCCAAGGGCGCATCGCGAAAAAGCCCGCCACCTCTCGGCAGCGGGCAGGGTCACTTGGGAAGACCGCAGGGGAAGCGTGCGGCCAGTTCCCGAACCCTGGCCGCTGAAGTATGTTCCGCAGGACACAAAAAGCCCCCACCTTTCGGCGACGGGCAATGACAGGAAATGCTGGGATCAACCAGCATGGGTCAACGGGCGATGGCGGTGGTGGTTGCCGTCTTTCGCCTTGGCGCTCCCTATGGGAAGCCGGCTTGCGCCGGTGGGCCGGTTGCGCGATGCTGTATTGGGGAAGTGCAGGGCAATTTCAATGAGACCGACTGATAAATTGATGGCGGAAGCCTTGTGGCGTCCGGCATCGTGACGGGCATCCTCTGGTATTTCATTCCAGGCTTGCCATGGTGGGCCTATGCGATCGTGTTAGTGCTCCTCGCCGGGGGGGGTCTATCAGGAGCGGATCAAAACCGTCTCGCGGGAAAAGATCATCGATCGCGGCGACTGGCCGAACAAGGGCGAAAGATGAAGGGGAAGGACCATGTGGATCTATGTCTATTATCCTTGGTGGCTTGTCCTTCTCCATTGCGCGTTCCTGCTTGCTTGGTGGCTTACTAGGACGCCAACCCTCATTATGACGGGGGTGCTGCTGTTCAGCCTTCCGATTGCGCTCTACTTCGAGATCGATCTGCTGGTCGCCGTTGGGATTACAGTGGCGTCCATAGGTGTTCTTTTGCTGACGGCTATTGGGTGTGGCCAGCGTAGCTCCCGCCTTTTTTTGGGCAAGTATACCGCCGAGGAGGAGCATGAGCGCGAAGAGGCTACAGCCCGTGTCCGCAAACATTTTGGCATGCCCTGAAACCAAGGCTTGGCTTGCCGCACGCCTCGTTTCAAAGAGATAGAATCGGCAATCGGCAGGGGCGAAGCCGGCATCATTTGATTCAGGCACGGGGGTAAAAACCTTGACTAAAAGAAGACGAGACACCGGTGGTTTAGACACCGTGGTTGAGGTTGATCCTACCAGCGGCAAATTCAATCTTCGCCTTCCCGGCAAGCTTGCTGCCATGACTGGTCGCAACCTTGCGAGGGCGGTTGAGATGGCTTTTGCTGGTTTCGCTCCCGCGCAATACAGACGTGCGGTAAATGGAACGCTGCAGTCACGGCTAGATTCGACCATGGTCGACCAAATGTGCCGAGCAATCGAGAATCCGGATGATCGTGTGCTTGCAGCGGCGCTGCTCCGCAGAAACTGGATATCTGAGGCACAAAAGGCGGAGTCTCGCGCCGAAATCTTAGACCTGACCGCTGATCTTTTGGCGATCGAGGCCCCCCGGCCACTCGGCGTGCAAAGGAAGACATATCACCTGATTTTCTTCAACATTTTTGGGATACGGCGGATCGACTGTCACGATCAGAACTGCGAGAAATATTCGCTCGAATTCTAGCTCGTGAAATCGTCAGTCCGGACAACTTCTCTGCGTCGACCTTGAATCTCCTTGCGACGCTTCACCCGCGCAACGCTCAAAAATTTGAGGAGCTGTGTCGGATGACTTTCAATATTCCCGACCTGTCGTTTGTTATCGTTTCTCTGCCTAAGCACGAGAAAGGTCCTCTGAATCAACTTGGGACGAAACCGTCAGGTAGGATAGGTGAATATATCGATGAATTCGGGATAACTAGAGAGGATTTGCTTGATCTCCAGTCGATCGGATTGACCAGGAGTTCTGGCGAACAGGAGTACCCTCAACTACACAAATTATATAGATCGCACTTGCACGTCGAATTTGCCGGGAGGACAGCCCACCTTGATGGACAAATCCTGTCCCGGCGGGGTTTATGATGGGGTTGGCGTCATCTCGCTTACCCCCATAGGCCGAGAACTCCGGTCCGTTTTGATGCTAGAGCCTCACAAGGATTATACGTATGCTTTGATGAACGCCTACTCTAGGATTGGTGTCACGATGACCCTCGACGCCATTCAGCCTGCAAAGGCTTGATGGGAATATCAGCCGCCACCCAAGTCCGACCTTGGCTTTGGCCCAGTCTTTTAGCAGAGCAAATCCGATATCCCCATCCGGGAACCAGGCCCCAGCGCGCCGATACGAAGCCGGCCATGCTGGTCGACAGCTCTTCGCGGATGATGATCGGATAGGTCAGGCTGGGCGCGCCGTTCCAGAGAGGAAAGCTGTTGCCCAGCCGTTCGACCTCGCCTGGGTGGACGAATTCGAACCGACGAACCATGTCGGGGATGTAGTCTTTACGAAAACACGTCCGCACATGCACGAGAGATAAGGACCCGGAAAGCAAGAGTCTACTTTGGGACGGCTATTCGATCGCGCCACCCTCCTGATTGCTGACAGCCTCCGCCATGCAAAGACGCGTCGGCTGCAATCGGTTCGCTTCGCAATCGGCCTATATCGCCTAGGGCACGCTGAGCGGGCTGATCCGCATTAGCGCTCACTCGGTGATAGCATGTGTGAAACCGCTCATCGCCGAAAACTCGTACCAGCTTTCCATCAGCTCTTTGCCAATAACAATCATTTGATTGCACGACACATGGCGTTTCGCCATGGCGCCTCTAAAAACATCCGGGAGATCTACTTCAAGGAAGGGGCAACAAAAATGGTTCACCGCGTTACTGCTGTCGTGATCGCGTTTGTTTTTGTGGGACTTAGCGCAGGCCAGGCTGCCGCATGGGGGAACTCGAAAACCCTTAAAAGGACAGCGCTTTCGGGAAAGGAAATCAGCGTTTACGACGGGGCTAGCGTTAACCCCGACTGCTCGAACGCGGGCCCGGTCGATCTGAAGGCGGTTTCCGGACCGAGCCACGGGAGAATTTCGATCGTCAATGCGAAGACGTTTCCCCACTTCACCAAAAGCAACATTCGATGGAAATGCGATTTCCGGAAGGTGGACGGCATAAAGGTGCTATACCGGTCGCAGCCAGGGTTCAAAGGCCAGGACCAGATCGACCTGTCGGTACACACATATGATGGCGTATCCTACAGCGTTACGATCAACTTGAAGGTCGAGTAACGCAATTCGCTTTCCTCTTGGAGTGGCACTACGGTTTGCCCTACCGGCCTGAGATTGGCACAACCGTGAGACCCTTTGCCGACTTCGAACGGTTGGCATCTTCGATCCTGCGCAACGCTTCTTCCGGTGTAATCCCACACTTGCGGGCATAGTAAGCGGCTTCTGTTTGCACCTCGTCATCCAACTGCGGCGCGATGATCGCCTGCCTTGCTTTGTGCTTCGCCTTCTTGCCCATGTCACGAATCATACCACAATTGTGCATGGCCATCGCGCGGATCGTGTTGCCGGTGCCTCGCCCCTCGAGATTTCTACAAAGATGTGGACTACGCCGTACCCTGGGTAAGCGTGACTATTGCCTATCCCGGAAATCGAGCAGCTTGGCGTGACGCAGCTTCTCCTCGCCCTTCAGGAACCGCACGCGGCCGACCAGACCAGGCTTTAGCCATTCTGCCTTTGCCTTGGCCAAGCCTATCGGAACAGGTCCGCCGACTTTCCCCTGCACGCGGTCCCATAGCGCTTGCCGTTTGTGAGCCTTAAACGTGACGAAGGCGCCACCGGCATAGCGGCCCTTGTCGGCCATCAGGACCATCGCGGGTTTCCCGGCCTCACGCTGCACGCCAATGATGTCCATTTCCTTTTCGGCATAGCACTTGATCTTGCGCCAGTTCATGGTCGGCCCGCTGCGATAGGTACTGCCCTTGCGCTTTGAAACCATGCCCTCAAGGCCGGCTTTGTCGACAAGGTGATAAACGGCGTCGCCGGTTCCCGGCATTGCTTCGCTGAACTGGATGCGGCCACCAGTCGGGATCAATGCCTGGAGAATGTCGCGGCGGTCTTCCACCGGCATGTCGCGTAAATCGTGGCCGTTGAGGTGCAGGAGATCGAACGCCACCAGATACAGGTCGCGCGACGGATTGCGGCTGGTAACGGCTGTTTGCAGGGCGTGGAAGTCCGACAGGCCGGCTTCGTTGATGCTGATCGCCTCGCCGTCGATGATGAAGTCTTTGGCTTCGATCGCCTCTGCTTCGCCGGCAAGCTGGATATAGCGGCCGGTCCAGTCGTAGCCGTTCTTGGTGATCAACCGAATCCCGTCGTCATCCTTGATGACCTGGGTCCTGTACCCATCGAACTTGATCTCGTGGATCCACTCATCGCCTTGGGGCGGGGTGTCGACCAGTTCGGGCTCCATCGGCTTAATGAACTTCAGACGCATCAACTCACTCGCGAAACTGTCCATTCAATTAGTTTTAGCTAAAATAGTTCCGAAACCGCAAATCGCGGGCGCGATGCAACAAAGCCCGGGGAACCACGTTGCCATCCATCGGGTGGAGGCACGATCATGACTGACGACAAGAACAAGCTCGGAATACCAAGATCGAAGCCGCGTGAGCGGCGATGAGGAACACGAAGTAGGCTATGTCGCGAGCAAATTCGGCCTGTCGATCCCGCAGGTCCGGGAGTTGATCGCGAAGTACGGCAACGACCGCGACACCCTGGAACGTGAGGCGAAGAACCTCAGGGGTCGCTGAGCACCCAAATGGCGAAGTATCAGGTGGAAGAGATCTACGGCGACACGGTCGTGTCATTGGGCATCGTGGTGGAGAACGATCCCATGAAGGCCGCCGAAGCGACGCCAGAGCCAAAGGGTCTCGCCGAGGGCACTGCAGGACCATTGGTTCCGGGTGATCGATGAAGAGCAAGCCGCCGTATACGAGTACAGCTTGGCCGGACCCGATCAGCGCCTAGACCTCTTGGAACGGAATGAGCTCACCGACCTTGGCCCGCCACTCCCCGGCAAACTGCACGGCGCCCGGTGCGGGATGAGAGAGGCCATTTCTATGCTTGCCCGAGTTGCGGTCAAAAGGTCGACATGCGCGATCTGCGGCAAGTTATCTGGCATGAAGAGCCGGGGCACGAGCCGATGGAGCCGCAGCCTGAGGCGAAGGTGATCGAATTCCCAAAGCGGAAATCCGGCGAGGACGGAAATCCATGATAGCCGCGAGTCAGTCGTCCAAGCTGCCATCGCGGTGCTGCATCGCCTTCGCGATCACTTCGAAGACGCTGCCGACTTCCTCATAAATCTCGCTCACCGCAATACCCTCTCGGTCTGCAGCTTCCATCGCCTGGTCCGCTAGATCGTTTATCGCGGCCGGGTCGTCGGTCGCCGCATTTGGCAGATGCTCTGCCATCCACCGGTCGAGGAAATCGGCACCGCGTGTGCTCATGCCGCCCTCATACGACAAACGTAAGCGAAGGTTCGCTTGCCGCCCCTGATTTGGGTGACACGAACCCAGTTTGCTTCCTGATGCCTCAATGTGACCGGCCGGCCAACGTGTGCTTCTGCCGCTTTGAATGGCGCCTGGGCCATGACCACCTGTGAGGACACAACCGAGCCGCCGGCCATTGTCTCCACTTGATACTCGAACATTTACGCCCCCGCGATTGCTACCCAACCGCGATTCAATTAGTTCGAGCTAAAATAGTTCCGGAGCTTCCCACAGGGCTCGATGTTGCAGCCGCATAGAGCGACTATCTGCCCCAGTGAAACAAATAAAAAAGATCGGATGATTGGGGCTCCGGCGACCTCCCTGCATGGGAGTAGCGGGAGGTCGGTCTTCCGGGCAAGCTCCAACGGTTCAACCGGTCAGGAGGTCTGCCATGGAACTGTTCGTGGGTCTTGATGTTTCCGTTCGCACCACCAGCGCGTGTGTGATGGACACTGGTGGTAAACTTATTCGAGAGAGCAAGGTGGAGACCGAGCCGGAGGCGATCAGCGCCCTACTTCATGCGATTGGCGGTCCCTACAAGCGCGTCGGCCTTGAAGCCGGTCCGCTTTCGCAATGGCTCTACAGTGGCCTGTCGGCCGCAGGCTATCCGGTGATCTGCGTCGAGACGCGGCACATGAAGGCCGCGCTCTCGGCTCAGATCAACAAAACCGATCGCAACGATGCCCGCGGCATCGCGCAGATGATGCGCGTCGGCCTCTACAAGCCGGTTCATGTCAAGACCGTCCGGAGCCAGGAGATCCGGATGCTGCTCACTGCGCGGAAGTTCGTGCAGACGAAGATTCTCGATGCGGAGAACAACCTGCGAGGCCTGCTGCGCAACTTTGGCCTGAAGGTCGGAGCCGTAACCCGGCTGCAGTTCGAGCGACGTATTATCGAGTTGCTCGAACAATCCCCGCATCTGCAGTTGGTGATCGACCCCCTCCTGGAAGTCCGCCGTGTTTTGAGAGAGCAGTTCCAGCGCCTACACACGGCAATGGAACGTCTGGCCGAGAGCGACGACACCTGCAAACTGCTCATGACTGCCCCCGGTGTCGGACCGATGGTTGCCCTGAGTTTCCGAGCCGGCGTCGACGAACCGGCGCGGTTCAGCCGATCGCGCTCCGTTCCAGCCCACTTCGGATTGACGCCCTCGCGTTACCAATCCGGCGAGATCGACCAGGATAAGGGCATTTCGAAGTGCGGCGATGCCGGGATTCGATGGGCATTGGTTGAAGCCGCCGGCATTCTACTACGTATCTCGAAGCGGAGTTCGCCACTGAAGGCGTGGGGTCTCTCCGTCGCTCGCCGGCGAGGTATGGCGAAGGCTACCGTGGCGGTGGCACGGCGTCTGGCGATCATCCTGCATCGGATGTGGGTCGACAACATACCCTATCGCTGGGAGGCCAACGCCGCCTGAGAGATCGAATTAAAGGGTTCCACGTCGCCGCGTGGATAGAGGTCCCGTTCAGGGACGAGTGGGTAGGCAATCTCGAGGCGGGCTTGGACGTCAGCTCGGACTGATAGTTCGCAAAAAAGATTGAGATGCCTCTCCATCCGACCCGATCATGAAGCGGTCACGCGCCGACTTCGAAGAGAAGCCAGACCCCTGGCGGGCACTCATCACCTCCGGCGCATCGAAACCGTTTACGCATCAGCCGTCAACAAGACCAACGCCGAGCATGGTATGCACGGTGAGGACCCTCTTTGCTTGACAAACCCAGCCCCAAAAGAGAAGCCCGCCAGCGTGAGCCAGCGGACAACGATCATTCAACGCCAGGAGGAAGACCCCTTGCCCGATCGTTTCCCGATCGGAAGCTCGCCGCGGTCCGCGAGGTCGCTGAGGAAGCTGACGACCATCTTCGCCTGCTCCGACGTACAGGAATAGAACCGCCGCTTGCCTTGGGTGCGGGATTTGACAATACCGAGTTTGGCCATTCCGCTCAAATGCTGTGAAAGGGTGGTCCGTGACCCACGAATTAGAGAGACCAGCTCCGACACCGATCTCTCACCATCCATCAGATGCAGAAGGATCAGCAATCGCTTGCTGAAGCCCATAGCCGCGAATAGCTGCGAGGCAGCGGAGACCCGGCTCGGCGAAAGCCGACCCTTAGGGCGCCTGCAAAGGTCGGGATCAGCTTTGATTTCAGCGAGCCTCTGTCTCACGTAGGTAGTCAAGTCCACCTCGCCGCGCTAACACACCAAAGCCCGCCACTGAGGGAACGGTGGCGGGCTTTGTTTGAAAGCTGTCCGAACAACTCTCGGGCGCGCCTCTGTCCGGGGGGCGTCGAGGGGCGCTGGGGAGTGAACTTGGGCAGATAGAATCGGTTCCCGGCCGGAAGCAAGAGAATAGGTTGCAAATTCGGTGCCATTGAAGCGAAATTGCGCCGCGATGAAGCAGCATCGAGAAGGCCCGCCGCGCGCGCTCCGGCGACGGGCCTCCTTATGGAGTGGCTACATCCCGGAGGGAATCGACCACCGTATGGTTAACCTCCCCTACGGGACAATGTTCCCGCACGTGAAAAAGCCCGCTGACCAGAGCCAGCGGGCTTGATTGATGCATCGATCGAGTCAGACCGTGCTCGGGCCGGATACAGGGACGATCTGAGCAGCGATTGACGCAAGCTTCTCTCGCTTGATCAGCGCTGGCTTCTGGTAGGTTTTCTTCATACCGCCGGTGCTCACCCCTTGCTAATGATGATCACCTGGGCTGCGATGCTGCCCAAGCGCTCCCGCTTCTGCAATTCTGGCTTTTCGTATGGCTTTTTCATAATGGTGCTCCCCGCGTTTTGCGGCCTTGCGTCTGTGCTGTCCGTCAACCGCCAGCGAACCAGCAGTTACTCCAGTTCCAGTGCGTCTAGGAAATGTTCGGCATCCATCGCCGTCAAAATGGCGAGGCGTTCGCGGATCAGATCATCGCTCCAGTTCCACCATTGCGATGACTGCAACCGCTCGATGATATCTGGCGTGAATCGATATCGGATGACGCGAGCGGGATTGCCGACCGCGACGGCGTAAGGTGGAATGTCCCTGCTGATGATGCTGCCGGCACCCAGTACCGCTCCGTTGCCGATCGTGACGCCGCCGAGGATGATGCAGCGAGCGCCAAACCATACGTCATGGCCGACTGTGGTAGGTCCTTTGCTGAATGCTTCAGCGCCATTGCGGATCTTTCCGTCAACGATTCGAAGCGGATAGCTGGTCACCGTGTCGACGCGATGCTCGGCCGCGCCGAGAAAGAGTACACCCGGGCCAACCGAGCAGAACGAACCTATTCGTATTGGTGATTTCTCGTGCGAACCCCAAAAGGAGTTTTTCACGAGCCCGTAGGTATGACGACCGATCTCGACACCGGGCAGTGGCGGCAAAGGATTTTTCTTCAGCCCCAGTTTTATGCGAAGCCCTCTTAGTAGTCCCACCGGCTTCCTCCCCAGAAAATTGCCAAGCGATACAGGGCGAGAATGCGGGTTGCAGTGGATCGCCACCGTCTACTGCGATTATCACTTCGCAATTTCCGCAAAAAACCAGCCGCTCACCGCATTCATAGCCACCATGATTGGACTGAGCGACTTACGGATTGGTAAGCATCGAGGCTCCGGCGACCACGCTACTCACAGCCGAAGAGGACGCCAAGGTTTCGGTATTATAAGCAAACTCACCAAATATGATGATGTTTACCATCGATGTTTGCAGGTTGGCAATTTCTACGGCTATATAGACCGCGCGATTGGCAACTTCGATGACGCAGTAGCCGACCTGTCGCTGTTTCTCGGCGTCAACACGATGGGCGATGGCTTCCAAGGTGTAGCCCTCGATCGCGGCGGCGAGCGCCTTGACTGGCGATGTCGACCTTCCAGCGCTCGCTTTATTGCGCTGTCATGTAGCTTCCGAGCTTGAACCCTCTCCAGGCACCGGGCTGGTATATCGGCCAGGTAGCCTTGCGTATACCCTGTCCGTGACCGCCACCCACGGCTTCGCCTCGCACGGCCGCTTGTGTAGCCGTAGATCCAGAAGGAATGTTTGCGTCAGGAGGGCCGAGAAGGCGCCTACTTGGAGCAGCACCGCAGCAAAGGCGATCTTCTTGACCATATTAGTGAACGCTTGTTGATGGCGCTGGTTCAGGACTAAGGGGGAGGCCCAATTTCAAAATCCGGCAGCGGCCTCCTGGCCTTTGGGTTGCTCGGGCTCGACCGGGCCGCGCTGCTAGTGTGAACAAGGTAGAATTTGCGTTGACCTCTCACGAGGAAGATGCGCGGGTGGTAACGACCGAAAACGGTGGCGAAACTACATGGGTTCAATATTCATACAGTTGGGAGTGATCGCGGCGGTCTACGGTGTGGCGATCTTTTGGACGCGCCTAGCAGAAGCCATTGCCGGGAGCGATCAGGATATCGGACGCGATGAATGCCTCAACGGGCTGAGAGGCACGGCCGCCGTCGCGGTGGTTGCTTGTCACATAAATCAGTATATGTGCGCCTTTATTGGCGTTTCCAATCCCTTCGTAGGTGATCATCTCGGAATCCTAGCCGTTCAACTTTTCTTCTGTCTTACGGCCTATCTTTTTACGGACAAGGCTTTGAAAGGGTCAATCGATCCAGCCCACTTTTTTGCAAACCGCGTGCGCCGAATACTACCATTATACATTTTTGCGGTTGTCGCGGCCTTGGCGATCGCGCTCTGCTATTCGTGGCCCGCCGTCATGCCAATCCGCCAAACATTGAACGAGTCCTTGGATGTGGTGACTTTCGGACTATGGAAAACCGACCAGTTGTGGTTCCGCGGCATAAACATGCTCTCGTTAATCGGAGTAGCCTGGACGCTCAGCTACGAGTGGGCCTTTTATGTGTTGCTCGTGCCAGGAAACTTCCTCTGGCGCTGTGGCATTGTGGTGCGGGTTTGCATAGCTGCCATCGTGGGCGCCATTTTTATCCGTGACTTTTACCTCTCCAGCGAGCAGGTGATCTGGCCCTTCTTTCTGCCCGGAGTGGCTGCCGCCTTTTCCAAGTATCTGCTGCCAGAACGGCTCGGGCGCGTTTATCTTTCGCTCGCCCTACCGTCGGTGTTTCTCGTCATTTGGCTTCCGGGGTTCTGGACACCAGTGAAACTCGCGTTGGTGACGCCCGTTTTCTTTGCTGTGACGTTCGGTAAACCCAGGTGGTTAGGCTGGCCACCGCTCCAGACCCTTGGTGTCATAAGCTATAGCATTTACCTGATTCAGTATCTGGTCCTGTATCCTAGCGTTCAGATGATTTACACATCTCCTGCGCTGGCCAGTGTAGGCTCTCGTCTCTGGATGGGTGTCCTGATTGCTTCGATGACAATCGTCCTAGCCTCCCTTACTTACAGGTTTGTTGAACGTCCATGGGTCGCAAGGTCGGCTCTGGCGCGCGTAGCGTCCGCCAGCGCTTACTCCCCCAGTTCTTCGTCTGCTTAACCCATATTCGAGGATGGGTCGTCGGTCACCCAAGCGCGCCGAGTGCTGAACGGATCGGCTTGCCACTTGGTTCATCTCCAGCTAATATTCCCTAGGGTGTGGGAAATGATCTGGCTCATTCTAGGCGTTGTGGTTGCCGTTGGGGGATTGGCAGTTAGCCTTGCAGGCTTAAGCCAAATAGGGGATGAACCGGGCGCTCATCGGTTTACCAAGCACCGGCGTAACGTTGAATAGCCATCTTTCCGACGGCAAACTCACGGGTTCTGTTTGGCCCGCGTTGGGGCGGATGTAGGCAGAATTGCCAAGACCGTAGCGTCCACATCGAACCTGTCCCGAACTCGCTTGGCGAAGAAGAAAACCTGCAAAACGTTGCACGTTGCTACCGCGGCAGCTAGCCAGGGAGGGCCTCCCATCACGATACCGGCGCAGCACAAAAGGACCGTAGCGACACCTGTGGCAAGCGTAATGCGAAACGCCGCTTTTTCATCTCCTAACACCATCAGCAAGATACCCGACGAACCACCGAGTACATGCCCAAGTTGGCCGGCTCCTAAGATCAGCGCCAACCAAAAAGAGTTTTCGTAACGAGGGTTCCAGAGATGGACCAGCGTATACCCTAGAGTCGCAAGACCGACATACATCAAGAACGTGAGCACAGTAGCGATCGAAACCAAAGTCCGAAGCGCCTTCTGAAGTCCCGCTCGGTCGGCAAGCGTCCAGAGGTGTACCGCTGATGGAGCGAACGCAGAATTTGCGATACTCAGCGGCATTATCAGTACGGTGGCAACGCGCAAAGCGATGCCGTACTGCGCAATTTCCTGCAAACTGCTGAAAAGCGTCAACAGAATCATGTCCACCTGAGAAAGGCCAAACAAGACTAATGTTGTTGCTAGGTTGGGTAGAGTTCGGCGAATGATTGCTCGAGGGCCGATAGGTTCCTTTGTCGATTCACTCCAGCGTCGGCAAGACGAGGAGAGAATGATGGCCCCAACCACCGCAGCGATCGCATACCCAGCAAAACTGCAGAACAGCACCTGATGCAAATTTGCTTGAATTCGAGTGGTCAGGGCGAAAGTCAAAAAGAGAGCGACTACTGTGCTCGGAAATGCCATCAAAAACGCCGAACTCCTGACGGAATGAATTGCTCTGAGCAACTCTACTTGAACGGCCGCCAGGGCGGCGCAGGGGATTTGCAGGGCGACTATAGCTAGCACGCCGCTCCACGCTGTGGCACTGTCCCCAATTTCGATCCACCGATCTGCGAGCCAAAACACGCAGCCGACAATGAAGCCAAAACCGCCCACAATGGCTTGTATCCTCATGATGACGTCGCGTGCACGTCCGAAATCACCTTGTGCTACAGCGGCGGAAACGAGCGCAGGCGATGTGAATGTAAGACCCATCATCGCAAGGATGGCGAACCCAGACGTAAGGATCTGAGCGATGAAGTAGATGCCCACCCGGTCTTGGAGCAGGGCCAGTGGGAGAAGAAGCGAGCTGCCGAGCCCTGCTGCTAGTATGGCGATGCGACCAGCAGCAGCGGCTCCGCTGGCTTTTCCTAGAGAAGGGAGCGTTGCTCTCCTCAGCGCGCTAGAAATCGATTTGCTCATCGGCGGACGATCATACAGCCAACTGGCCGGTGCCGGATCGCATGAAGGCTTGCGAAAGTACAAGCTGAGCCACGATCGAGAACCGAGGCTCGGATGCTAAGCATTTAGTACCTGACACCGTGGGAACCCGAGTTTGAAAAGCGATCATTCAATAAAATGCCTTGCCCATTCTGTATCGGCAAAACGCTCCTTCAGGTCGAAATAATTTTCAATGATCTCGGATTGAGTGCCGGACCGCTGTCTCTTGAACGGACTGTGGAGGGGAATTGAGGGTAATTCAAGGAACTCCAGCGAGCGAGACACACCTGGTCCGCCGACCAATTCCTCATAGGTAACATGCAGGTTTGGGAGAGTCTCTGTCATGGCCGAGAGCTCCGCGTCCCACCTCGTCCAATTTCTGAATGCGTCCTCGACATCCCTAGGCTCCGCGCTGAAGCGGGTCACCGTCGTCGAACCGCGATCCGATCTCCACGCATCGTTAAGTGTTGCAAGTCTGAAAGAAATGAACTGATCCAAGAGATTGTCGCGCGAAAGGCGAATAATCCTATATCGAAAGGTCTTGAATGCATCGATAGCGTCGGGGTGTTCAACCAACGAGAGATAAGGCATCTTGAAGCCCACCGCTTTGCTGTTTTTCTTGTGCAGTTTTTTTAGGAGGTAACTGCCGACAGTGCTGTGCCGAGAGTTTCTGAACGATATCGTCCTCCTCCTGATCACGTCTGCGAGCAAGCGAGCTGTTGGCGAGAACAACTCACCTTCACAAGTTGCGTCTGGATGAGAGTTCAACAAGCCTTGGAGGTAGCTGGACCCCTGCCTGCCTACGAAAACTATCGCAAAAAATGTTCGGTTGCCCATTGACGTGTGACTGCGCGACCTGTGCGGCTGGAGTAACAACCTCTATCAATCCTTTCTGGGATTTGACAGGCCTAGCGGCAGCCATACCCAACCTTGGCTCTTTGCTAACGGCTCCAAGCTTTAGGGGACCGGGTGGAAAGAGTGGCTCGACAAAACGTTGCGAGCCTAGCAGTCTGGTCCATTGTCATAGCTAGACGGATCACGGTCCCATGGAGCCGGATCCGGGGTGGAAGCGTCTAAAATCACGAGTGCATTTTAAGGAGGCACAAAATTCCGGTTACAGGGGCAGCAGCCGCAAGGCAAAAAGAGGATTTAAGGCGAACTATTGAGCAAGAAGCGGCTCTGGTTTTCACCGGCTTCGACGAACAGTCTGCGTTCGAGATCGGCTGCGCCATCCGTTCTAGTGCTCTTATTCGGGCGCACAGCCTCGTGATCGACATCCGTCTGTGGGACCGGCAGCTATTTCACGCTGCTCTCGCAGGCGCAACGGCGGCCACTGCGGAATCGGCACGGCGTAAGCTCAACTCCGTCAGGATGTTTCAGAAAAGCAGCTATAGACTCGCTCTTGAGCAGCAACGTGAGGATAGGACCTTCCCGCCGGGATATGGGCTCAACCCAGCAGACTACGTCTTGGCTGGGGGAGCGTTTCCCATTCGGGTCCAGGGAGTGGGCGTGATCGGTGCGGTTAGCATTTCGGGCCTGAGCCAACGCTCCGATCACCACTGCGCGGTCACAGCGCTTTGCGAATACCTCGGTAAAGGCCGCGAACGGCTGTTCCTCGATCCGGACTAAAAAGTTATCGTGGCCCAGGCATAGTGAATATGCCTTTGGCTATAAGGACGGTGTGTTTTAGCGCTTTGAGTGAGGTCAACGTGGGCAGATGCAAGGCGGCTGCGGTGAGCCGGCGCATCGCGACAACGGTTCGGCCGGAACGTCCGTGAATCGCAGCCGAAAGTAGGCTGGCATTTGCCCGAGTTTCGCGCTCCCACTTACGAATGTCATCCGGCAGATCCTGCCGCGCAAAGAACATTTCAACCATTCGCTGCGGCTCCTCGCCTCGTTCGTATGGCACAGCCCTGTAGGTCGTGGATCCGCTGTGCATCCGAAACTCTGCCAGCACCTCCGGAAGATGGTAGAAATTCCCCTCCAACCCCATCCGAAGAAAGAAATCGAGATCAGGAATTTGCCGCAGATCCGAACACCAGCTGCCAGCCCTTTCGTATGCGCAGCGCCGAAAGAGTGCGCCAGGTCCTGGCAAACAATGAAGATTGGCGTAGAGAGCGCGGCGGGAATAGTCCGGCGGTCGAAGCGTCGACCGGAGGACCGAGTGCTCATCTATGATGTTGAAGTCGGGATAAACTAGGACGACTTCTGGACGGGCCATTAGCTCCTCGACGCATCGCCGGATAGCGGTAGGACGGAGACGGTCGTCGGCGCTGATATAACCGAGCACCGCCCCTGTGCTCATTGCCCAACCGGCCGTCATAGCCGCACTCTGACCAGCGTTGGCTTGCCGGTGCAGTCTGACTTTACCGCCGAAGTTGGCAGCAATCTCGCTGGTTCCATCGGTGGATCCATCATCCACAACGGTGATCTCCAAATCTTGATAGTCCTGAGCCAGCAGGCTTCCGATCGTCTCCCCAATATATTCGGCCGCGTTGAAGGCGGGCACCACCAAAGAAACCCGCGGCAGGCCAGCCAATTTCTTTCCTAAGGTGTTCATTGTCAGATGCTGCATCTTCGATGCTTCTCCCGGGAGGCTCGCCTATCGGGAAGGTTCCCTAGTCCGCTGAGTCGCCACCATGCTGTTGAAGTGTGAAACTAAGCCATCCACGATCGAGGGCCATGTAAACTTTCCGCGAACGTAGGTCTGAAGAGCTTTCCCCTTGGCAGCCAGCGATTGCCGTTCTGCAAGCAGCGTCCTGAGGCCACTGCGTAGCCCCTCCACGGTCGCGGGAACAACAAGTCCGCCGCCGATCCTTTCAACATCGTCGAACCCGCACTGATCAGTCAGCAACACTGGCGTTCCGGCAAGGCCAGCTTCCAAGGCGACAAGCGACATAGCCTCGGCTCGTGATGGGACGGCAAGAAACAGAGCTTGCTCATACGCGCTGCTCCGCTCTCTTTCCCCCAAATGACCCGTAAAGACCACGCGATGACCGAGTTGCCTTTCTGTGACGAACTTTTCCAAACTGGAGCGCATTCCGAAGTCAGGTCCTGCGACGACCAACTGCAGATCCGGGTATTCGCCGGCAACGTCAGCGAATGCTTCCACGAGTAGGTCGGGGCCTTTGACCTCAGCAAGGCGTCCCACGAACAGGACGTAAGGCACATCCGATTCAATGTGATCAGAGATGATCTCGACGTGTTCCTCCACCCCATTGGGGACGACTACGACACGCCCTGCCGCAAGCTGAAACCGCTCGAGGATTTGACGTTGTTCAAGTGGAGTAACCCCGATCAGCAAGCTTGCATTGCGAATGACACGTTTGCCGAGAAGAAAATGGAAAAGACGCGCGCTCGGCCGCGGGCGATTGAGCCCCACGAACTCGCCAGCGGCGCTGAATGCGTAAGGTTTGCCCAGCCAAACCGCGAGCAACGCTGTGGCGACCGAAAGAAGATTCCAGTAGCCCAAGATGTGGATCACGTCAGCCCTGCGCACGCTTTGGGCAAGTCGGAACGGATTGATAAACGGCACCGTAAAGCGGAGCCGAAAGAAGCCCGTTGCGTACACATGCACTCCGCACTGGCGTAGTTTCTGAGCCAGTTCGCCGTCCTCTATCGTCGCGATTTCACATTGATGGCCTTTCGACGCCAGATGAGCCGCAAGGCGCCGTGTTCGTTCGGCAGTACCACCCCCCTTTTGGGCATCGAGAGATACAGTGGTCAGGAGGGTGTTCATTCACCGTACCTCCCGATCGTCTCGGCCAGCTGTACGGCGTATTTCTCAAGCCGATCGGGAAAGGCCTCAGAAGGTAGCCCTAGTTCAACGGCCCTTTCGTGAGAGAAACGCCGGTCGATGCTCTGGCTCGGCAATCCTCTTGAACGAAGCAAGAATTTTAGCAGCGACTTAGGTGCCGTGCCGCCAAGACCCTGTATGCTCCGACCGAACGCGGCAGCAAGGCGGTCCTGAACAAAGGCGAAATTGTTATTCGGGTCGTGGTCATCCGTCACAAGCACCAGTTGGGAGCCGAGAGGATTGCGATGGAGCGCTAGGTGGACGAGTGACCCTGCAGCAGTCTCAACGCTGACAAGATGCATTCGCCTAGCTCCGTACAGCGAACGACGGAGTGCGATCTTCCACGATGGCGCGTGCCTCATCTCCTCCGCCAAGCTGACGAGATTGCGTCCACCTGGCCCGAACACAGCGCCGAATCGCAACACGATCGTTTCGGGAAACGAATCTCTTATCAGCGATTCCACGGCAAGATGTTCGCGCTCGTAAGCTGCGAGTGGCTGCGGGCGCGTATCCTCGCGAACGTGCCGTTCTTCAACGCCGGAATAGACGTCAATGCTACTAGCGTGGATGCAGCGAGTGATTCCGGATTCCTGAAAACTAGGCCGAAGATTTTCCACTACGCTCCGGTACCAACCGCTGCCGTCTGGTCGCAGCAAATTGATTAAGACGTCATGCCCGCGGAGAGCATCCAGCACTTGAGCTGCATCATTGATATCGACGTGCTGGATCTCTGTCTCGCCTGAATTGAGCCATCGTGGACGCGACCTATGCAGGAGATAACGGCTCGGCCGAGCCGAGGCATTCGCCCAACCCCTGGCAAAGGCTTGGCCGACGAAACCAGTCCCTCCGAGCACGACAATGCGTGGCTCTCGGAAATGCTCGTCTGGCATCAATGGCTTCTTTGGTTTAGCAGCGAGTGGCACTATGATGGGAAGATCAGCGAACCAAGACGATTCGTGATCAATTCGCTATAACACGAGGCTCATCCCTCGCGCAACGAGAGAGCCGGCAGGGTAAGTTCTGCTGGGGAATGTATAAGTCTCTCTTGGTAACTCACCTTTTTTTGGCGTATAGGCGCGCTATGACTGAGATGATCTCCACAGATTCCGACGCCCGGTCGAAGGGTTTTTTAGACCTCGCGCTATTTGTGGGGGGTGTGTTGGCCTTGCCGACCGGCGCAGCACTCCTGGTTGCCTACCCTGGCGCTTCGCCTTTGGCTCTCCTGTGTTTTTACGCTTCCGGCTGCATTGCCGTAGCACTCTCGCTTGTATATCCGTCCTCCTTCTTCGTTTTCTTTTTATCCTCCTTCCTTTTCGTGGGGTTTATCGCCAAGGCGGTCGCTAACCTCGTGTTTGACGTGAAGCTGATCGAGCCGATCAGCGGATTCACATCGGAATGGGACCAAGCGCTACTGTTCGCGGCAAGCGGTCTGTTCGGTGTGTGTTTGGCAAATTTCGTTGCTGGTTTTTACCCCTCCTTCCGCAACACTCGGAGGGCATCTGGCCCCCCACGTCTCGCCCACTCCGCTCTCGGGGCGCTTGCGCTTCTGACAATTGTCTCAGTCGCGCTGTATTGGGGCAATTACTCGTTTCATATCATTCGAATCGGGTTTCCACTTGGAATTCCGATGGATGGCCGCATCTATGCAGTCGCGGCTTTTGTAATCTCATGGGGTGCCCTCTTGGGCGGGCTAACGGCGATGCTCTGGCTGATAGAGCTTCGGGGATGGCCATACGCAGCGCTTATTTACATGGCTACGTTCCTAGGTGCGCTGGCTTCTCTTTCAATGGGAAGCCGTATCCAACTCCTTCTCTATGTCTTGGCAGCGTGCGCAGTTGTTATGCTGCGGCACAGGCAAGTGCAGAGCTGGATTGCTGTTGCGATCGCGATGGGTCTAGCCGCCCTGGTTTTCGCGGGGTCGCTGGCAGTCGTCAGTTTCGAACGGACATTCGACTTCTCATTAAATGCGCCTCCAGTCGCCACGCCTCCGGTACAACACACCCCCCAGACCGCTTCCGATCCAATGCAACTGCCGGCCCCCGCTGCTCCTCCATCATCGACCATCACGCCGCCTGCCCCCAAAGCAACATCTTTAGCCGACAAGGTTGAAACAGTGACACATGACCGTTTTGCTCTTGAAGGTCTGTTCCGCCAACTCCGAAACCTGGCAATCATGCGATGGGTCGGGATGGAGGGCGTCATGACAGCGGCCGCCAACTCCAACCAGCTCAGCACCGATCTCTTTTTCAAGGTGCTGTCGGAAGATCCTGCAGAAGGCTCTCACGCGATCTACCAGAAAATGTCTGGTGATCGCTATGGCAACGTGGAGTACTACACCTTCCTAACTCTGCCAGGCCCCGTCGGCATAGCCAGCCTTTCCGGTTCCCTGCCGGTTGTAGCTGCCTTCATGTTTGCCGTGACTTTGGTGGGCCATTCAATAGAGTGGGTGGCATCGCGCGCAACCCAGAACCTCGCCACCGCTGCGGTGGCGGGGGTCTCGTTAGCTTATCTCACAGTTCAAATGGGATTCCCGTGGACTTTGCTGATTTACGCGATCGAGCTGGTCCTTTCAGTCCTCTTCCTCGGCGCGATTTGGTGGTTAACGAAACGGCTGACGGCAAGAGGCGAGCGGGCTGCGTAGGCGGAAGCCGCCTTTATCGCGCCGCTTCCTACTGCTTCCGCCAGGTCCGCCTATTCACGAAATCGGTATAGCTTAGGACAATTCGCACCACCTTCTCGGACACGTTGACCGGGCGATAGTCGCTTGGCAGATGAAGCAATCTGTCCACGCCGTGCGGTTGGCCTTCAAGGATTTTAAGCCCATCAAGCACGCGTTCAAGTTCTAGCCCCACCATCATCACCGAAGCTTCTTCGAACCCTTCGGGACGTTCATGGGTCTCGCGTAAATTTAGAGCAGGAAAGTTGAGGATTGCGCTCTCTTCCGTGATTGTCCCGCTGTCAGACAGCACCGCTCGGGCGGAACTCTGAAGTTTCACATAGTCGAGAAAGCCGAAAGGCTTCTCGAAGTGCACATTCGGGTTGCTTTGGGCCGCGAGAGCGTCCAAGCGCTTTCGGGTCCGGGGGTGGGTCGATACAATCACGGGCACGTCGTACCTTTCAGCGATCCCGTTGATGATACCGAGTAATTTTTTCAATCGGTCAGGCGCATCAACATTCTCTTCACGGTGTGCGCTGACGACAAAGAATTTCCCCTTGGAAAGCCCAAGGAGCTTCAGCACATCCGAGGCATCGATTGCGCCGCGATAGTACTCGAGCACCTCGCGCATCGGGCTACCCGTCACTATTATCTGATCGGGTGGCAAGCCTTCCCGGAGCAGGTAGTCGCGAGCAATCTGGCTGTAAGTGAGGTTGATGTCGGACGTATGATCGACGATCCGGCGGTTTATCTCCTCGGGCACACGGAAATCGAAGCAGCGATTCCCAGCTTCCATGTGAAAGATGGGTATCTTACGTCTCTTTGCCGGGATGGCCGCCAGGCAGCTATTCGTGTCTCCCAGAATCAACACCGCATCTGGGCGATGTGTTTCGAAAGCTCCGTCGGACGATATGATCACCTGCCCAATTGTTTCGGCCGCAGATTTTCCCGCAGCATCGAGGAAAACGTCAGGCGAACGGATCCCAAGTTCGGAGAAGAAAATCTCGTTTAGCTCATAGTCAAAATTTTGCCCCGTGTGCACCAGGGTGTGCTCAAAGTGTTCATCGAACTTGGCGATGACCCGGGACAGCCGTATGATCTCAGGTCGTGTGCCGACGATTGTCATCACCTTAAGCACGGGCGGCCTCTTTGATCAGGTTGAGGCGCATCAGGAGCTCTTTGACTTCCGGGATGCCGAGTCGAACCGTGTTGTGAGACGTGTAGTCTTCGAGTTCTGAAACCTCCCGCTCCCCCTCTACAAAATACTTGTCATAGTTTAGATCCCTAGAGTCGGCCGGAATTCGATAGTAATTTCCGAGGTCCTCTGCACGAACCATTTCCTCGCGAGAGACCAACGATTCAAACAGCTTTTCGCCGTGCCGGGTACCAATGATTTTTATTGGGTTGTGACGGCCGAGCAGCTCACGCATCGCTTCTGCCAGAACTCCAACCGTCGACGCCGGCGCCTTTTGAACGAAAATATCGCCCGGTTGCGCGTGCTCGAATGCATACAGGACCAAATCCACGGATTCATCTAGGGACATGAGGAACCGCGTCATGTTGGGGTCAGTCACCGTCAACGGCTGGCCATGCAAAAGCTGATCGAGAAAGAGCGGGATCACCGAGCCCCGGGAAGCCATGACGTTGCCATAACGAGTCGCGCAGACCACCGTCTTCACGGAATCGCTTAGGCGTGATTTGGCGATCATCACCTTTTCCATAAGTGCTTTGGACATGCCCATCGCGTTTACTGGGTACACCGCCTTGTCCGTGCTAAGAACCACGCACCGCTGAACACCGTGGCTGATCGCTGCACGCAGCACATTTTCCGCCCCAAGCACATTAGTCTTGATCGCTTCCATGGGATAAAATTCGCAAGACGGGACCTGCTTTAGCGCTGCGGCGTGGAAGATGTAGTGCGATCCCCGAACGGCATCATCAACTGCGCTATAATCCCGAACGTCGCCAATATAGAACTTTAGGCGGTCATCCCGCAAAAGAAGGCGCATATCCTCTTGCTTTTTCTCGTCACGACTGAAAATCCTGATCTCTGCAAAATTGCTCTGCAATAGCCTGGCGAGAACAGCATTCCCGAACGACCCAGTGCCTCCCGTTATGAGAAGCGTCTTATTAGAAAACATTGGTTTGACTCTTTAATTAGCCGAAATCACGCATTGCACGAACGAGATCAGGCCACTTCGGGGGGTCGTAGCCGGTAGCTTGGCGAAAGCGCGACGAATCCAGTGATCGATCGATAGTCAGTTCGTTGTCGGGCTCAATCCTGATCTCTTTCCTGTAGCTTTCCGCGACCATCGTGAGGAGATCGAATTTGCTGATTGGGTCGGCCGACACGTGATAGAGCCCCTTGAGGGAAGGGTTTGGAAGTACGAAGTCGCGAATGATCCCGGCTAGCTCGACCGTAGGCAAACCGGAAAAGATTGCCCGCGTGAAGCCCTTGACACTCCCGTTTTGACGCAAAAACCAGTCGATTAAGCTATGGGAGCTGTTCAACTCGCGACCGATGATCGAAGTGCGCAAGGTGATCGCGTTCTCGTAGTCAACCTCGCCAAGCAACTTGCTCCTTCCGTAGAGATCATGTGCATTGGGGCGAGCGATCTCACTGTAATTGCCCTCCACGCCATCGAAGACGCAATCGGTGCTTATGTGAATGAGCCGGGCGTTCGCGATGCGGCAGAGACGTGCTAGTCTATGCGGCAATATCGAGTTGATGGGGATTGCGGCAAGGGGATCGTTTGCTGACGAAAGTTGTTTGACGACGCCTATGCAATTTATGACGATATCGGGCGCCACCTCAGCAAAAAGTTTGGCGAGTGCGTCGGCGTTCTCCGCGTCGGTTAGACTGAACAAATTTCCGCGCACTTGCTCCGAAAATAGCTGGTGATGTGATGACGAGCGGGTTGAGCCGAAAGTGAGGTATTGAGGGCTGCCCGAGAACACTCTGAAAACCGCATTGCCCAGCATGCCGGTGGCGCCGAGCACTAGCAGGTTGTTCCGAGTGTGACTTTTCATTGTTCAATCTTCCTACGTCACCGGCGGGTACGCCCGTGCCTGGCGAGGGCGTTTCGAAAATGGTTGATAAGTTCCCGTGCCAAGGGCGCGGGCGCGAAATGCGAATTGAAGTACTCTCGCCCCGCCTTCCCCATGCGATCCCTCGACTCTTGAGACATGTTCTTTAGGCTCGTTATGGCGTCGGCCAGACGCACTGGATCTTCTGCGGGAGTCGTTATCCCAACGCTAGCGTCTCGAATAATATCTGCAGCTTCGCCATCTAGACAGGCGACGATCGGGCGCCCCGCCGCAAGATAACTAGGAATTTTGCTAGGTATGGTTAGGCTGAGGGCCGACGACCGTTTCAGGGTCACGAGGAGTGCCGATGATTGTTCGAAGATTTTCGGCATCGCCTCAGGTGGAAATCGCCCGGCCAACATCACATTGGTCAAACGCCGGCGCTCGATTTGTTGTCGAAGCCACTCGGATCGGCTGCCGCTGCCGACAAGGATAATTCGTATCTCGGAATCGTGGATACGGCTTGCTGCGTCTAAAACGGTTTCCAAGGCTTGAGCTGTTCCCAAGTTCCCGGCGAACACGACGTTGAAGCCCGCAGGGAGTTTTAGTGACGAACTCTCGTGGGAAACGTTTTCGCCGAGCAACATGTCACCCGGGTTTGGATGATAGGCGATCGGCACACTGTCACCAACGACTAGTCTAATTTTTTCGATAAAGCCGCGAGACTGCGTCAACAGAAGGTCGGCTCGCCTGTAAATGAAAAGTGTCAGCCGTCCGACCGCTGCCAGCGCCCATCCGTTCTTGATGAATCCCGTCTCCTCGAGACTCTCTGGCCACAAATCTTGCACCCAAATGACATGAGCGGCACCTTTGATGTGCCGGAAAACGGCGCCCACCAGGCCCTGCAGTATGGGTGAGATCGCGTACACGAAAACGACATCATATCGCTTCGACCGTGTTAGGTATGGGCCAAGTATTCCTCCCAGGATTACGAAGGAAAAGTAATTGAAGATTCGCCGGATTCCTCCGCCGCCACCACGCGGCACCACCGGCACCCGATGAATCGCATACCCTGAAGGATGCCATTCGGTTCCAAAGTTGAAAGCGCTGTATCCGCCGAAAACCTTGCCGACCGGGTAGTTTGGCTGACCAGATAGGACCTCGACATCGCAACCTTCTAGCCGCAGCGACTCAACAACCTCGTTAATTCTGAAGCTCTCGGGCCAAAAGTGCTGACTGATTACGAGCACCCGCAATCTCTCACCGGCTAAGTCGCCGCCTTCCAGGCTGTCCTCCGGTGCCGGGCTAATGAGATTCATTGCTGTAGAGCGCGCGCTCTGCCCATAGTCGTGAGAATATCGGCCCCCAGCATAAACTCAGGCACCGTCGACTGGAGAAGCCTTAGCGCGCCTTCGACATCCTGCGCATTAATCATGCGCTGCATCTCATCAAAGATGCGCACGATTACCGAGCGCTCAATTGATCGTGCTGACGCGGCCAGCACCCCCGGCGATGTGGTGCCGGTCAGCGGCTCGTTCAGATCGAACAGCTCCTCGTAGAGCTTCTCTCCGGGACGCAGCCCAGTGTACACGATCTGAATGTCCTTATCAGGCCGTCGGCCTGAGAGCCGGATAAGATTGCGCGCGAGGTCGACGATCTTAACGGGGGAACCCATGTCCAGAACAAAAATTCGGCCCCGCTCTTTGACCTCGTCCGTATCATGAGCCGCTGCCTGCAGGACCAAAAGGCACGCTTCAGGGATGGTCATGAAGAAGCGAACTATGTCCGGATGAGTTACCGTCACGGGACCTCCGGTCTTTATCTGCTGCTCGAAAAGAGGAACTACTGAGCCGGCCGATCCCAAGACGTTTCCAAACCGGACCGTCATAAATCGCGTGGTGCACGTAGTCTGGTCGATGTCCATCGCCTGGCAATACATCTCCGCCATGCGTTTCGTGGCTCCCATAACGTTTGCCGGGTTAACGGCTTTGTCGGTCGACACCATGATCATCTTCGAGACCCTAGAGCGGAGCGCCGCGTCGGCTACATTCCGGGTGCCAATCACATTGGTGAAAATGCCTTCAATTGGTTGAGCCTCAACCATAGGAACGTGCTTCAGAGCAGCTGCGTGGAAGATAAGATTCGGCGCATAAGTTTCCACCACGTTGCTAATCGCGTCCCTCTCACGGACGTTGCAAAGCACGGCATCGATGGATGCGCCTGGGCGCATCTGGGTCATCTCGGACTTGATGCAGTAGAGCGCGTATTCGTTGGCGTCCACCAGAACGAGGTTCATCGGGTTCAATTCGGCAACCTGCCTCGCCAACTCTGACCCTATTGAACCGCCGGCTCCAGTGATCATCACATTTCTGCCGACAACCATCGAGGCAATTCTGCCCATGTCTAATCTCACGGGCGCACGCTGGAGAAGATCCTCCAGCTTTATGGGTCTAAGTTCGATCTTCGCATCAATGCCTTTCATATCGAGAAGGTTTGGGATCGTCGCCAACTCAACCTTGTGCTGCGCCGCCACGTCCACCAGTTCTTCCAGACTAGCGTATCGTTGGTACTCCTCACGTGACCGAGTCAGGATTATCGCGTCGGCTCGGCGCCCCCGCGCCTCGAACCGGTCCAATATTTGAGGGAGTTTGTCTAGCGGACCTATTACCGGAACGCCCCGGATGGCTCTTCCTGTTCGACGGCCGCGCTCGTCAACAACTGCAAGCACCTCGACAGCTGCGCCTTCTCTCTCTTTGGTCGTCCTTATGAATGCCTCCGCATTGTCGGTCGCTCCGATTAAGAGGACTTTTTTGCCACTGCCTTGGGCTGCCTTGCCTCTGCTAACATCATGTCTATTTCGATATGCCCGATATGCGGCGCGAGGCCCGGCCAAAAGCACGATGGTGAAAGCCCATGCGATGATGATCGAGGAACGCGGAATTGAGTTCAGCCGTGCAACCAGGAATTCGGCAACCGTAAAAACCGCGAGAGATGCGGTCGCTACGCCCGCAATCGCTAAAAAATCAGATAACGACGCATAGCGCCAGATGCCGCGATTTAGTCCAAGGAAGAAGCCCGTAATGCTCACGATGAATCCGAAGAGCGTTGAAGCAGCGAGGTACATCCACAAGTTCTGTGAAAGGCCTCCCATGTCCAACCGCAATGCGAACGACAGGAGCAGTGCGATTGCCCCCATTAAGCCATCGTGGACGAGAGCCAAGCCTCGCAATGTTATCACGCGAGAAATGACTTGGGCAGTGTTACGGCGGATGCCGGTACGAGGGACTGCGGGATGTTCTGGTTCGATGGATGGCACTTAAACCTCGAACGTTTGACGATTCTGCTCCTCGGGAAGTGAGGCTGGCGCGGTTGATCTCTTCTCCCGCAAGCCGGGCGGTAGCATTGGCTCTCGCGTGTACCTCACGGTCGGGAGCGCCAGCAGCCTGCAGATCAGTTCCATTTCGAACCAAATTGTCCTGATGATCTTACTAGGTCATAGCCGCTGCTGCCGAACAGCACACCGAAGTCTGTAGCGCAGATGCCCGCATTGTCCAATACTTCTTTCCGTGAGCGCACTGAAACACTGATCCGAGTGGTGAGCAGCCATTTTGACCATAAAGTTGAGCGGATTTGGAGCATCTTGATTGCCAAGCTCACCGTAGGTTTGGCGAAGGGTTTTGATCTGTAGCACGAGCCGTTGTCGGGTCATGACTTGTGCGGCAGAGATACCGGGGCTGGCGATGGAAGCGCCTCCGGCCGCGACTAGGCCGTAGACTCATAAGCACGCAGCCACAGGCGCGTTGAGGCGAGCTGGACCATAGCGAGGAAGTTGGCGGCGAGCTTGTCGTAGCGGGTGGCGATGCGGCGGAAGTGTTTCAGCTTGAAGAAGAAGCGCTCGATCAGATTAGCTCGCGGTAGAGCCGTTTGCTGAAGCACGCGCCGATTGCTTTTAGGTGGGATGTTGGTTGCACCTTGCTCCTCGATCAAGGAGCGGATGCGATCCGCATCGTAGGCCTTGTCGCCCAGCACGATGGTGCGGGGGCTGAGGTGGTTGAGCAGTTGATCTGCGATCTGACTGGTCATGCGCCTGTCCGGCGGTCAGGCCGAGCCGGATGGGAAGCCCTTGCGCATCGACAACGACGTGGATTTTCGTCGTGAGCCCGCCGCGCGATCGACCGAGACAGTGATCTGGCCCCCCTTTTTGCCGTCGCGGCCTGCTGGTGGGCGCGAACGGAGGTGCTGTCGATCATCTGGATGTCACCGTCAAGCGCGGAGGTGATGGCGCCCATCAGCCGGTCCCACACGCCCGCCTTCCGCCATCGCACGAAGCAGTTGTAGCAGGTGGTTCGTGGGCCGTAGCGCTCGGGCAGATCGCGCCACGGCGCACCGGAGCGCAGAACCCAGAAGATGCCATTCATTACACGTCGGTCGTCTACACGCGACACACAACGCGGTTTGTTGGGGAGAAGCGGCTTGATCACGCGCCGTTCGAAGTCGCTAAGGTCATATCGGCTCATGATGATTCTGAATCAGAACCTGGGGTGATATGAAAGCGTCAAGTGAAAGAATGATCCATTGCCGAGGAAGGCATAGCTATAAGGCCGGTAGATGAATTCCGTTAGAGCCGACGAGTGGGACGCCGTTCACACTGTTCATGACTTCTACGATCGACCCTTGAAGGGGACCGCCGACTATAAAGGGTTCCCGCATGCCTATATGCGCGAATGGGATATAGATCAGGATGACTGGGCGGATACGCTCCTATTAAGCCCCATCAGTGACGAACAAATGTCTGCCGTCAAAGAGCAATGGCATCTCTGGTTGCGGTGGCGATCGGCGCAGGACGATGGCACTCTGCAGCCAGAAGACCATCACCCGACTCTCGCAAAGGACAGGAAGCGCTACGAAGAGCTAGCCACAGTCGTCGAGGCCGCCCTGAAGGTTGACGACGCGAAATCGATCAGGGTGAAGGCGGACTTCCGTGGCGACATCCTGTCTATGGGGAAAACCGCCGTTCGATGGACTGAGCCCGACGATGGCGGCACTCCACCCATCTCGGCCATTCCGCATTTATGAGTTCACGACCTAATTCTCGACGACATATCCCTCTTCGTCGAGGTAGACGTATAACTCTACCGCGTCTGCGAAGCGCTCCCGGTCAAGCGATACTGCGACGAAGCCGTTACCTGTCAGGTGCATGGTCAACTGCCCGTCCGCGATTGTTGCGCTTTCAATCTGCTTCGTAGATTCTTCGGGCAGGCGCGCTGTCACTTCGGTGTTGACGTTGAACGAAGCGTTGCCGCTTAGGATTATTCCAGTCCCATAGCCAGGCTCTGAATTTTCGATGCGCTCGATACGGCGTCCAATCAATTTATCAACCAAGTGCCTAGCCATATTATCTCTTCTTGTAAGGTCCGCGAGCGGTTGGCTGCTCTGCCTCCTTCGCTTCGATCAGCGCTACGATGTCGCCAATCTCCCAAAGCCTGCCAGTCACACCAGCGGCCATCGCAGGCGTCATGCGCAGCGTGGCATGGATGCGAACAAAATTGTAGTACATGAAGTGAAGCGCCACAGCGTTGGCGTGAGCCACTACCTTCTTGGAAAACCTACCTACCCTTGAGCCCGATCGAGCGAAGTGGCCGGGCGCCACGTGCCTAAGCGCCCTTGCTGCGAGTAATGCCGAGACTCTGGAACTGCCTTCCGAACTTGGAGAAGGTTAGCTGGGAGTTCCCTTTCCTCTACCATTACTTTCTGCAACGAACCCAACGATTTGACAGAGCGCTGGTCTTCTTAGCTGGCCGCTTTCATGTGGCGTCATGTTGCAATCGGTTACCGGTGATTTCCAAGGGTTTCCTACGACTCTCGGCAAGTCGACGCGACACGAAACGCGACACATGGCGAGGAACAATGTGAAACGCAATCGACCGGCGTCGAGGAGTTGATTGCGCGAATGGCCTGATCGGCTGAAAGGCCGGTCCCTCCGTCGCTCGCACCAGTGCATCAGGATCATCCAGACATCTGCGCTGGATCCGCTCCAACGTCAGCTACACTCGCAGCCGATGAGGCCTTGAAGGCGCAAAGGCCGGCAGCAGACCCGGTTGGGCCGAGCGGTTAAGGCACCGGTCTTGAAATTCGCTTGTGGCCGTCCCGCTTTGTACCATCGCCTGCCCTACAAGCCCGGCCTTTCCGGCGTTTGGGCCGGTTTGCTGCCGTTCTGTCCCGCCTTGATTTAAGCATACCGTAGCGTTGCCTTGCTAAAAGCGTAGCAAGGTGTTTTGACATGTTCTCCCCTGACGGTTTCCGATAAAGCCCGGTGCCCCGCCAAGTCAGACACACGCAAGCGCCGCGGTCGACCATGTAGCGGAACGCGTCTTCCTTGGTCTCGAAGGTATCCACGATGGTGCTGCCGTCGACCACCTACCAGCCGCGTTGATATGCGAGACGAACCTTCAGGCGCTCGCTCATCCCCGGAACCTTTCGGTGTACCAGGTGATCTTGCCATCTACCTTCATCGGCTTGTGGATCATCAGCCTCTTGGGAAGGTGCTCGGGATGGACCTCGAGGAGCGTGATCTTGATCGATGGCTTGCACCGGTTGCAGTCGAATTTCAGCTTCATGGGATCGATGCCGCCGCCATAGACCATCATGAGATCGGCTGATCCGCAGTAGCGGACATTGCCGCAGCTGCATTCCACTTTCACAAGCATATTGTGCCGGGCCGCCTTACCCAGCGTGTCGATCGGATCGTGCGCCATGAGAACAGAAAGGGAACAAATTCCTTGTTCGTCAAGCCGTCCTGTGGAGTCTATCCGCGGATGAGTGACGAACCGATAAAGCTTGCCGAAGGCACAACGGCGGCACCGCGCGAGCGCCAGGGTACTCGGTCATGGCTGCGAGCATGATGGATGCGGCAGGCATGCCGGCTTTGGCTTTGCCCGGCCGCGTCAAGAACAGCACTGGTTCTGTTTCGAGCACAAGGCAGACGTTGAGCGGTACCTGTGAGGAGGATAGCGGCAGACCTAGCGGGGGTTGCGATTGGCGCAGTTGCAAGTTGTAGAGTGTTGCGCAGCTGCAACGCGCCGGACTGTTTGCCGAACGCTACCAGAATCCGGGTTGGCTACGCCTCTGAAGGAAGGTACTAGGCTGCTAACTGCATTCGATCGAAGGGGCTTTTCTATGAAAACCATTCTGCTTGCGACCACCATTCTGGCCGTAGTGTCCGGCAGCGCTTATGCGGCCGATGCCATAGTCTCGGAGCCTGTACCGGTTGCTGCCTCTTTTGACTGGACTGGCGCTTACATCGGCGTGAACGCAGGCGGCGGTTTTGGCACGTTTAATCTTGCTCCTTCTGGCGGCGCCCCTGGCTCGATCGACATTGATGCGAGCGGCTTCCTGGGCGGCGTTCAGGCCGGTTACAACTGGCAGGTTGGCCAATTCGTCTACGGCGTCGAAGCCGACTTCCAGGGTTCCGACATTAAGGCCGACCTATCTTTCGGCGGCCCCGGTGGTCTCGAAACAAAGGTTGACTGGTTCGGCACGGTGCGTGCTCGCCTTGGCTACACGCCCGTCGATCGTTTCATGGTCTATGGCACTGGCGGCTTGGCCTACGGTCACGAAAAGATTTCTGCCCCTGGGCTCGACTTGTCCAAGACCAGGGTCGGCTGGACCGTTGGCGCGGGCGCTGAATACGCCATCACCAACAATTGGTCGTTCAAGTCTGAGTATCTTTACACGGACCTGGGTAAAGAGACGTTCAACCCCGGCGGTTTGGGTGGTGTTGACGTCAAAGTCCCCTTCCACACCGTTCGCGTCGGTCTGAACTACAAGTTCTAGTACGTCGGCAAGCACGATAGATGGCCCCGGCACACCGCCGGGGCTTTTTCTTTTTGTGATCCCTTGCGTGAGTGTTCGTCGCGATATGGCGCATGCTTGCCCGCCTGTGCGCAGGCGCGATACTCCTTACCGACCGCCATCCTCTTCCTCTCGAAAATCCTGCATTGACGCATGGCGTAGGTCCTCCTCGCCGCGCAAGTGCTTCACACGGCCGATAAGGCCCGGCTTCACCCATTGCGTCGGGGGTCGCTTCATCCCTTTCGGAGGCGGCCCGGCACGCTCCTGCACACGCTTCCACAGCCGTTCTCGGATGGATCGCGAAGTACGGCAACGACCGCGACACCCTGGAACGTGAGGCGAAGAACCTCAGGGGTCGCTGAGCACCCAAATGGCGAAGTATCAGGTGGAAGAGATCTACGGCGACACGGTCGTGTCATTGGGCATCGTGGTGGAGAACGATCCCATGAAGGCCGCCGAAGCGACGCCAGAGCCAAAGGGTCTCGCCGAGGGCACTGCAGGACCATTGGTTCCGGGTGATCGATGAAGAGCAAGCCGCCGTATACGAGTACAGCTTGGCCGGACCCGATCAGCGCCTAGACCTCTTGGAACGGAATGAGCTCACCGACCTTGGCCCGCCACTCCCCGGCAAACTGCACGGCGCCCGGTGCGGGATGAGCGAGGCCATTTCTATGCTTGCCCGAGTTGCGGTCAAAAGGTCGACATGCGCGATCTGCGGCAAGTTATCTGGCATGAAGAGCCGGGGCACGAGCCGCTGGAGCCGCAGCCTGAGGCGAAGGTGATCGAATTCCCAAAGCGGAAATAACAAAGTACGGGAGGTTAGTCCCCAGTGTCGCGCGGACCGGCACCCAACCTGAAAATCTCAAGTTCTTCTCCGTGTCAATGCGAGGTTGGACGCCGAGCAATGAGATTGACGACGTGACCTTCGCGGCAAATTGCCCGCCGCCCCATTCACGGCAGCGGCGGGCGTCCCTAGGGATGAATCAAGGGACTGCCCGGGCATTGGTGACCCGGGCCGAGGATAGGATGCAATTCGGTGCACTCGAAACTGTGCCGCGATGAAACTGCGTCACCAGTTCGGCGGCAAGCGAGTCGCCGCAGCCTGAAACTCGGAACGAACCGGTATGCAGTGAGTTAACACCTAATGATGAACAGCACGAAACCCGACAAAGTCGACACATTGGCGTTGGAACAGCGCATTAGCCGGACTGAGCTCGCAATCGAACGCTCTGAAAAAATGCTGGCCGACAATATCGCCCTGCGCAACAGGATGCGAACCGTAGTCGAGGCCGCGGGCCGCTCCGTAAGGAAGACTTACAGCAATCGCGCGGGTTGACCCTCCAGCCCGTTCTCTCGTTTGTCGCGCCCGTTCGGGAAGCGCCTATGCCCTGTTCCAGCACCGCTGCCAGCGGCGTGCGCCTAGCGCCGCTCGCCTAGAACAGCAGCACCACGATTTCGAATAGAATGGTTGGCCTACGAGACCCGTCCGAAAAAGCCCGCTGGCTCGGCCAGCGGGCAGGTGACTTGGGAAGGCCGCTGGAGAGGGACGGCCCGCTCCCGAACCTTGGTCTCTGATATATGTTCCGCAGCTAAATTAGCTATCCATGAATCCGGGTTGCGTGCGCCGCGATGAAACAGCATTAAGAAAGCCCGCCGCGCGCGCTCCGGCGAAGGGCCTCCTTATGGAGTGGCTACATCCCGGAGGGAATCGACCACCGTATGGTTTAACCTTCCCTACGGGACAATGTTCCCGCACGTGAAAAAGCCCGCTGACCGGAGCTAGCGGGCTTAATTGATGCATTATCGATCGGGTCAGACCGTGCTCGGGCCGGATAGGATGACCAGGGCTGCTGCGATGCTGCCCAAGCGCTCCCGCTTCTTCAGTTCTGGCTTTCGTATTGCCTTTTCAAATGGTGCTCCCCGCGTTTTCCTCGGGAGAGAAAATGCCTTGCGTCTGCGCTGTCTGTCAACCGCCAGCGATCAGGAGTTCAACCGCCACCAAAAGCCGCTCGCCATAAAGAGCAGCACCGCTATTGCGAACAGAACGATCCGCATGACATGCGTTCCTGGTTACCACGCCCGAAACAAAAAGCCCGCCACCTTTCGGCAGCGGGCTCTTCGCAAGGCTTTGGAGAGTGCTGATAAGGCCCTGCGTGTGGTGTGCCTATCGGCGAGCGATCAACAGACAGAGCTGGCGCAGGTCGCGGTCATAGGTGCTTTCGCTGCTGAGTACGTCAGCGCAGCGCTTTTTCATACGAGCAACCTTGCTATCCGACATTTGAGCCACGACGGCTGTCAGGTGCGTGGTTGGGGTGGAAGGGTTGCTCGGGTTCGACGGATTGGACGGATTGCTTGGAGTGGTGACCCCACCGACCCCCAGGCCTATGCCGGTGCCGATGCCGCTGGTTCCGCCGACATCTGCGCCGAGCCCGGCAGTCACGCCACCAGCACCGCCAACGTTGGCACCCGCGCCGGCACTGACACCACTATTGCCACCGACCGATGCTCCAAGACCGGCTCTGACGCCACTCGCGCCGCCAACCGACGCACCTGCACCAGCCCTCAGGGTGGTGGGACCTCCCACTGTTGCGCCAAGTCGGGCCTTTAAGACCTTTGGGCCGCCCACCGTCGCGCCAGCGCCAGCAGCAATGCCATTGCTGCCGCCCACCGATGCTCCAACGCCAGCGTTGACGCCACTCGCCCCGCCGACTGAAGCACCCAAACCAGCGTTGACGCCGCCCGAGCCACCAACCGATGCTCCGACACCCGCATTCACACCGCCGCTACCACCCACGGAAGCACCTGCACCGACGCTTAGGCCGCCGGCGGTCACTGGAAGCGACAAGGAAATAATGAAAGCACTGCTAGCCAGAGTTCTGGCGAAGGTCTTCATGAAAGGCTTCATGATACTCTCCTGTTGCGTTGCCTCGACAGTCGGAATGTTGACTGTGCATTAGCAACGATGCAGAGAGCAATTCGGGTGCAACACAGCCGTGTTTACTGGGAACACAGCTTATCAGCAGTGAAGGCGACCGCTAAACTCTTAATGAGATTCACAGCGAAGGCGGCGGCAAATCGCCTTGCGAGAGCCAGTCCTGTCAACTGTGGGCAATCACCATCTCGGAGGCGAGCGACAGCCGGTCTGCAACAAAAAAGAGCGGCTACTGCAACCAATCTCGGCCTGAAAAGTTTGCAGGGCCTATCGCCGTCAAGGAGGATTGACATTGAGCGCTTTCCTGCCTGTGCGGATTGCATTTATGAACCTCCAAACGACGACGGCCATCTCGTCGGTGGCCGAAGCCAGAGCGGCAATGAATGGCGAATGGAAGAACAAGAACTTGCATTCTTATCGACAGGCATTGCGTTTGCTGGAGGAGGCTCAGGCCGGAACCTGCCGGCAATCCGTCGCGTTTGCAGCCTTTGTCAAAGCCGCGAGAGATCAGGACATGGTTGTTTCAGATCAGCCGAGTGAGGCGCTCAAGCGCCTAGACGTGCTGGCCATCCATGCCCAGGATTGCCAGTTGCCGCGCTCGGTTTGAGCGCGCGCCCTGCGACCCGGGAAGCCCCGCCCCCTCGGCAGAAAAGCGCGGGCCGACCAAGGTCATGCCGAACGTTGGCCAGCAGCCGGCCGCTGAAGAACCGGCCGCCTCTCCCGCCACCAATTTCTACAATGTTCTCAAATATCTAATGAGCTTGGGCGGAAGGTTTGCCATCCACGCAGCCATACCCGTTTGAGCGCCTAACGATCGAGTTCGCGGCCATTTTCCGCGCCGCCGCGTCAGCATCGGCGTGCTCAGGCTCTTGCCCTGCGGATCCCGCGCCAGCGACCGCATCACCTCGCCACCCAGCGGCAGATATCCGAACAGTTCGGCATGTCGCCGCGCGGCGTGCGCGCTAACAAAGGCTACAGGCTGTCCAGCGACGTAGCCGATGGCGCGGCCGACACCGCGTATGGTTTGCCGGACTCGAACTCGATCCTGACGGAGTGATGGCCCCTGGCGTGCTCCTACTTGGCAAGGCGCGCGGCGTGCCATTTCAAATGGTCGTCCATGAAGGTCGAGATGAAATTATAGGAGTGATCGTAGCCTTCCTGCATGCGCAAGGTGAGCGCGATGCCGGACTTCTTGCAGACGACTTCGAGAAGCCATGGCCGCAGGCCGTCCTTGAGGAAGCCATCGGCGGTGCCCTGATCGACCAGGAATTCGCCGAAGCGGTGCCCGTCTTCGATCAGCGCTGTTGCGTCGTAGGCGCGCCAGGATTTCTCGTCCTTGCCGAGATATTTTTCCAGAGCCGGTCGCGACCAGTCTGCCGTCATCGGCTGAACGATCGGCGCGAACGCCGAGCAACTTCTGAAGTGCTCGGAGTTCTTCAGCGCGATGGTCAGCGCGCCATGCCCGCCCATGGAGTGGCCAAAAATCGACTGGCGCTCCATGTCGGCGGGGAACTGGCTGGCGATCAGGGCCGGCAGCTCGTCGACGATATAGGAGTACATCCGGTAGTTCCCGGCGAATGGCTGCTGCGTCGCGTCGACATAGAAGCCGGCGCCCGAGCCGAACTGCCAATTATCCTTTTCGTCGGCCACGCCCTCGCCGCGTGGGCTTGTGTCCGGGCAGACCACGATCAGTCCGAGCTCGGCCGCCATGCCCCGGTATTCGCCCTTGTCCATGACATTGGCATGAGTGCAGGTTAGGCCCGACAGATACCAAAGCACCGGCAGCGGCCCATCCTTGGCCTGCGGCGGCACGAAGACGGCAAAGGTCATGTCGCAGGCGCAGGCTTCGGAAGCGTGCGAATAAACACCTTGCACGCCGCCATGCGACTTGGACGTGGAAACAACTTTCATCAGCTCTGCCTTCTCGTCAAGAAATCCCGGCCCGGCATAGCGGCCGGATGCATCGCTCGCAACCGCGCGCCGCTAATCAGTCCCGGCGGCGTTATCGAGGTGCACCCTGATAACGCCGCCGGTAGACGCAAGGCTTTGGGACACGCTGACCTAGCCGGGAGGCTGGGGGCCAACGAAAAGCCAGACGTTTCGATGGCCGGCCATTCTAGGCCGGCAGGGCGCCGACTTCTTGGCCGTCCAGGTGGCGATGTAGTCCATCAGGCCCGGATTGAGGCAGTCATAAGGCTCCAGCCCGATCGTCCTCAGCCTGCCGCGTGAGCTTGTCGCCTCTCTCGGTGTCGGTGACATCGCCGGTGCCGGCGACCGCCGTCACCGAGAATACAGCACCTTCGGCTTCCAGCATTTTGGTGCAGCCGCAGGCGTGGTTGTGGGCGCTCAGGCGGTAGCAGCGAAGCCGGAACGGACGGTTCGATGAGGGTGGGAAGGGCGGTAACGCGATCTCGCTACCGAAACATCGCTAAATCTGACGATTGCCCTTAGTGCCTGATCATCCCGGCGTCGACATTCAACGTCTGGCCGGTGATCCAGCGGGCGTCCTCGCTGGCCAGGAACGACACGACATCGGCGATATGTTCGGGCTGGCCCTTGCCCTTCATCGCCTGCAGCATCTCGACGAAGCCGAACGCCTCGTTGTGCGGGCTCGCCTTGACGCCATCGCTCTCGATCAGGCCGGGTGTCACCGCATTGGCCGTGATGTTGTACTTGCCAAGCTCGGTGGCCAGCGCCCGGGTGAAGCCGATGACGCCGCCCTTGGCCGCGACATAGGCCGCCATGTTCGGCGTGCCGGCGAAGAAGGTGTTGGAGGCGATGCTGATCACGCGTCCGGCCTTTCCCGCCGCCCGCATCTGGTCGGTCGCCGCGCGGGTGACGATGAAGGTTCCCGTCAGGTTGACGTCGATGATCTTGCGCCAATGGTCGAGGTCGACATCGTCCCAGGCGACGAACGGCACGATGCTGGCATTGTTGACCACGATGTCGACGCCGCCGGTGAGCGACTGTATCTCGCCAAACAGCGCTTTCACCGAGGCCGGATCGGCGATATCGGCTGCAATCGCCTTCGCCTTGCCGCCGATTTCGGCGGCCGCGGCCTTGGCGCCCTCGGCATTGATGTCGCTGACGATGACGGTCGCGCCGTCGGCCGCCAGCCGCGCCGCGATCGCCTTGCCGATGCCCTGTGCCGCCCCCGTCACCAGCGCCGTCTTTCCCGCAAGCCGTTCAGTCATGAAATTTCTCCCTCGATGCGTAGTCTGTTGATGTCTGTTCAGGCGTCGGCGTCGATCACCGCCAGCGCCGCGTCTATGCCCTTGCCGACCGCAAGCTTCTGGCCAGCCGCGTTCATGGCGCCGCCAAGCGCCGTCAGCGCCGCGATCGCATAGATCGGCTGTGCCGTCGGGCCCATATGGCCGATGCGTGTAAGCTTCCCCAAAGTTTCGCCGCGACCCGACGAAAACACCACGCCGTAGCGGGCGCGCGCTGCCTGGCGAAGTGCTTTCTCGTCGACACCATCGGGTGTGCGAACGGCCGTGGTGCTCGGCGAGGCGATTGCATCGCTGGCGGCCCAGATCGACAGACCCATGGCGACGACGCCGGCCCGCATGGCCTTGGCCGTCAGTGCATGGCGCGCCCAAACCGCTTCCGGCCCCTCGTTGAGATAAAGATCGAGCGCCACATCGAGGCCGTTCACTTCGGCCACCGAGGGCGTGAAGGGGAATGGCTTGTCACGCGACCAGGCGTTCTCCCAGTCGACGATGCTCAGCATCGAGGCCCGGGGCGCCGCCTTGTTGGCCTTCATCTTGGCCCAGGCGCGGTCGCTGACGCCCATGATCGTAAGCGCCGGCGGCGCGCCAAGACATTTGCCCGGGCCGGTCACATAGATATCCGCCTTGCAGTCCTCCGGATGCGTCTTCATGCCACCGAAAGACGAGACGGCATCGACGATCAGGTAGCCGCCATGCGCCGACACCAGCGCGCCGATGGCATCGATCGGGTTGATCGTGCCCGACGGGGTGTCATGATGGCAGACGGAGACGACAGTGATTTCCGGATGCGCCTTCAGCATGGCGGCAACCGCCTGTGGGTCGATCGCCTCATTGTAGGGCACTTCGATTTCGAGGAGATGCGGTGAATAGCGCTTCGCCCAATAGCCGAACCCCTTGCCGTAGACGCCCGAGGCAAGGTTGAGCACGACGTCGTCCGATGTGATCAGCGACGCCGCCGCCGCCTCGAGACCCAGCACCGGCTCTCCGTGCAGGATGACCGGCTTGTTGGAAAGCCGCATCGCTTTTTGAGCCTTGTCGACGACCCTCTCGTAGAAGAGCTGGAAGGCCGGGTCATAGTCGTAGAGCACCGTGCGGCCGAGGCCCCGCAGCACCTCGGCATAGGCATTGACTGGCCCCGCCGTCAGCGTGAGGACCGGATCCGCGTGATCGGGATAGCGCATGGTCTTGGTCTCCGGGATTGGCGGCGATCAGCCGTAGAACTGTGTGCCGGTTTTGTAGGTCTTGAAGTTGTCCATGTCGTGCGAGTACATCAGCTCGGCGCCGTGATCCTCGGCAAGTTTCTTCACCCTGCGCATCGAATTGACGCCCGCGACCGGGTCGATATGGAAGGCCGCCTGGCAAAGCGTTTCCAGGCTCTTCTGCGTGTAGGCGGCGTCGATCGTGAACATGATCGGCTTGCGCTTGGGAAACTCGACCAGAAGGCTGTAATGGCCGATCGAGTGGCCGGGGGTCGAGATCAGCCTGACCCCTTTGGCAAGCTCGACGTCGCCGTCTATCCCCTCGAAAGTTGAGTTGGCGCGTGTCGTGCCTTCCAGCAGCTGGGCGGTCGCGCCGCGCGCTTCGGCGGCCTCGGCCGAGAAGCTGAGGTCCGAATAGCCGAGATGTTCGAAGGGCTGCGGATTGCAGGCCTGCGGCACCTCCGAACGGTGGCAGATCTTCTTGGCATGCGGAAAATACTTGTTGCCGCCGCAATGGTCGAAATGGAAGTGCGAGTTGACGACGACGTCAATGTCCTTCGGCTCCAGCCCGAGCAGCGCCAGCGCGCCGGGAATGGTCTGGTGCTTTTCCTGGATCGGCTTCTCGAAGGGCAGCACCTTCATGACGTGGTCGTAGTCATAGCCGGTATCGATGAGGAAGCGGCCCTCGGCATGCTCGATCAGGATCGAATAGACAGGGAAGCGCACTTCGCCGCCTGGGCCGCGGTTCCAGAACACATGATAGCCGTCGAGGACAAGCGAGCCGCCGTCGAGCAGGTAGACCTTGGTATCCGACATTGTTGCCTCCTTTTTCCGGCGCGGGTTCATCCGCGCGTCTGGTTTTTCTCAGCGCGCGCCGCGCTCGTATGGAATGCCCAGTGCCGCAGGCAGGCTGGCTCGCCGCCCGAACAGCACCAGCATGATCATCACCGCCAGGAAGGGCAGCATCTGGATGACATCGGTCGGTATGTTGATGCCGGCCACCTGCATGGCCGTCGTCAGCGACAGACACACGCCGAACAGAAGAGCGCCGAACAGCACCCAGATCGGCCGTCCCCGCGCCAGCATGGCCAGCACGATGCCGAGGAAGCCGGCGCCGTTGGTGATGAACGGAATGAACAGGCCAGCTCCGACATTGGCGAGATAGGCGCCGCCAAGCCCAGCCAGCGCGCCGGTCGTCAGCACGGCGGCGGTGCGTGTCCTGATGACGTCGATGCCGGCGACATCGAGGGCGGCCGGCTTGTCGCCCGCTGCCTGCAGATTGAGACCGAGCTGCGTGCGGCGGTAAAGGTAGCTCATGGCGAACACCAGGGCGACCGCCAGGTAGACGATCAGGTGATGCCTGAACAAGGCCGGGCCGATCACCGGAATGTCGGACAGCAGCGGAATGACGGTTGCGTCCGCCGCCGGCAGGCGGGGATAGCTGCGCGAGAACTGGAAATGATGGAGCAGCGCCGTCAGGCCTTCGAGACCAAGCGTCAGCGCGATGCCGATGACGATCTGGTTCAGCCCGATGCGCACGCAAAGCAGCGCCATGATCAGCGCTACCGCGATGCCACCCGCAGCGCCAGTGAGGAAGCCCAGCCACAGCGATCCCGAATAGAACGCGCCGACGAAGCCGAGATAGGCGCCGGCCAGCATCATGCCCTCGATGCCGATGTTGAGCACGCCAGCCTTTTCCGACATCTGCTCGCCAAGCCCGGCAAGCAGCAGCGGGATAGCGGCCGTGACGGCGCCAAACAGCAATGCGCTGAGAAAAACTTCGCTGAAGAGCCCGGTCATGCCCTACGCCTTTCTCGACTGATGATAGCGGTGATCGACATATTCGGCCAAGGCGAGCACGATCAGCACGATGGAGACCAGCACCAGCGTGAAGTGATTGGGCACGCCAAGCCGCCGCGCTGCGCTCTCGCCGCCGATCGACAGCACGGAAAGCAGAAACACGAAGCCAATCGCGGCAAAGCCGTTCATGCGGGCGAGAAACACGGCCGGAATGACCGCCAGCCCATAGGCTGGATTCCAGTCGGCGCGAACATTGCCTTGCACGCCGATGATGTCGACGGCGCCGGCAAGGCCGGCGAGCCCGGCGGAAATGGCAAAGACGGCAATCGTCAGGCCGGGCACGCCCAGCCCCGCATGAACCGCGGCGCGCGGATTGGCGCCGACGATCCGCAATTTCAGCCCAAATGCCGTTCGCGTCATCACCAGGTGCACGATGATGATTGCCGCCAGGCCGAGCAGCAGGCCACTGGTAATGGTGGTTTCGAACAGGCGCGGAAGCCGGTCTTCCACCGGCAGCGTGCGGGTCTGCGGCACGGTCGTGCCGGGATCGCGAAACACCAGCTTGACCAGCACGTTGGCGAGCGACGTGCCGAGGAACGTCATCATCAGCGTGGTGATGATCTCGTTGACACCCTGATAGGCGCGCAGCAGCGCCGGCACCAGCGACCAGATCATGGCGACCACCATTGCGATCAGGAACGCGCAGAACAACGCCAGCCAGGCTGGCATGACCTGCACCAGCACCGGAGCACTGGCCGCCGCCGTGACCGCGCCGAGCAGGAACTGGCCGTCCCCGCCGAGATTCCACATGCCCGCACGGAAGGCCACGATCAGGCCGGCGGCGAGAAACAGCAGTGGCGCCATGCGCGTCAGCGTCTGCTGGATGCCGAGCGGCGAGAACAGGCCTTTTTCCAGCACGTAGCCATAGTAAGCGAGCGGGTCGACACCGACGGCGAGCAGGATGCAGCCGGCGATGACGAGAGCGGCAAGGATCGGCCCAAGCGTCATCAGCAGCCGGCGCACTATGTCTCGCCGCGTGGCGGCGGCGCTTGTGGCATCGAGTGCGGTGGCGCCGCCGGTGGGTGCTGTGTCGATGCTCATGCGGCAAGTCCGATCATCAGGCGGCCGACCCTGGTACGGACGTCGTCGGCATTCGCCACGGTGCCGACCAGCGCGCCATTGGCGATGACGGCGATACGGTCGCACATGCTGAGCAGTTCCTCGAGGTCGGTGGAGATCAAGAGTACGGCGAGGCCCCGCGCCGCCGTGTCGCGGATGCGCTGGCGCGAAGCCAGTGTGTTGGCAAGATCGAGCCCATAGGTCGGCTTGTTGAAGATCACCACCTTCGCGCCTTCAGCCAGTTCCCGCGCCAGCAGCACCTTCTGGATATTGCCGCCGGAGAGCCGCGCAACGGGCGTCTTCAAGCTTGGCGTGCGCACATCGTATTCGCGCACGAGCTCGGCGGCACGCCTGTCGATCTCGGCGCGCTGCTCGACGCCGCTGTGCCAGAAGGGCGCCGCCCCGACCTGCTTCAGGAAGAAGTTGATGGAGACCGGGAACGTGCCGACGGTGCCCTCGCCCAGCCGGTCGTCGGTCAGGTAGCGAAGGCCGCGCTGGCGGCGTTCGCCGACACTCAGCGCTTCGATGGCGATGCCCTCCAGCCGGACCGAGCCGCTGGTCGCCGCCCGTTGACCGGCCAAGGCTTCCGCCAGTTGTTTCTGGCCGTTGCCATCAATTCCCGCGATGCCGAGTATCTCGCCCGGGCGAATGTCGAAGGAGATCGACGACAGGCCGGGTGCATTGTCGGTCGCCGCGACCGTAAGATCCGCGACCTGAAGCAGAGGCGCGGCACTGGCATCGACCGCGCGGGGCGGACGTTCGACCGCTTCGGGATCGTCCTCCTGCTTGCCGAACATCAACTCCACGATCTCGGAAATGATCTCCTGCTCGTCGTGTGCGCGAAACCGCTCGGGCGGGATCTCGCCCACCTTGCGGCCGAGCTTGAGAACCGAGATGCGGTCGCCGAAAGCGGCCGCCTCCTTGAGCTTATGGGTGATGAAGACGATAGCCAAACCCTGTTCGACGAGGCGGCGCATCAGCGCGCCAAGTTCCTCGATCCCCTTCGGCGTCAGCATCGAGGTGGACTCGTCGAGGATCAGCAGTCGGCTGTTGCGCACCATGGCGCGCAGGATTTCGACCTGCTGCTGCTCACCCAGCGAAAGTTCCGAAACCTTGGCATGCAGTTTTACCGTGATGCCGAGGCTGCTGGTGATCTCGGCGACGCGGGCCGCAAGCTCTTCGGTCCTGGGACGCTGCCACCAGGGCCCGCCAAGAAGCAGGTTCTCGGCGACCGTCAGGGTGGGCACCAGCATCATGTGCTGGAACACCGTTCCGATGCCAAGCGCCAGCGCATGGCGCGGCGACGTGATCGGCGTCGGTTTGCTGTCGACAAGGATGCGCCCCTCGTCCGGCTGCTGCAGGCCAGACAGCATGCCGATCAAGGTGGATTTCCCCGCGCCGTTCTCACCGAGCAGCACATGCACCTCGCCAGGGCGGATCGATAGGTCGATGCTGTCGTTGGCGATAATGCCGGGAAAGCGTTTGGTCACGCCTTCAAGCGCGACGATGTCGCGGCTGTCGAGGGACGATGAAGAATGACTGCTCATGAAAGCCCAGCACTGGAAACGGGAATGGTCCGGAGGGGCGGACCGATCGCCCCTCCGGCAGCCGACTTCTGATCGCCCTACTGGGCGACGCTTGTCATCAGCGCCCTGACGGCGGCCGCGTCAAAGACTGGCTCGACCTTGATCTTGCCGGAGATGACGTCCTCGCGCAGCGCCTGGATTTCGCTCCAGACCTTGTCGGGGATGGCGGCGGTCTTCAGGAGCTGCACGGAATCGTCCTTGAGGCCGATCGAATAATGCTTGGTACCGAACGTGTCGGCCTTCAGGTCGGCGATCATCGCCGCGTAGACCGGTTCGATGTTCCACACCACCGACGACAGCAGGAAGCCCTTGTCGATTGGCGACTTGTCGCCGATGACGTCGATGAAATAGACCTTGCCGCCATCCGCTGCCTTGGTCGTCTCCACCGCCTGCAGCATGCCGAAGCTGGAGCCGTTGCCCTGGCCGAAAATGATGTCGGCGCCCGAGGCGATAACGCTTTCGGTGACGCGCTTGCCGCCGGCAGCGTCGCTGTAGGCGGCCGGCCCGATCACCGCATAGGTGATCTTGACGTCCGGGTTCTCCGCCTTCACCCCTTGCGCGAAAGCCGCTGACTGCGAGTTCCACGATGGCGGTTCGCCGGAGACGACGATGCCGACCGACTTCGAGCGCGACATCTTGGCGGCGAGACGGCCGGCCAGATAGGCACCCTGGTGACCGCTCAGCGTGTAGTCGGCGACGAGGCCTTTCTCCAACCCGTTCGGCGTGTCGACGATCGCTACCGGAACCTTCAGTTCCTTGGCGATCTCGGGCGCCGAGGTGTTGTAGCCGCTGGCATGCGCGATCAGCAGGCTGGCGCCGTCGGATGCGAGTTCGCGCAGCGTCGGACGGACATCGCCATAGCCGAGGCCCTGGGCCACGACCACCTCGACGCCGGCTGCCTTGCCGGCTGCTTTTGCAGCATCGATGCCTTGCTGGTTCCAGCCATAGTCGGTGCCTTCTTCGGGCGTGAGGATGGCGATCGACTTGACTTCACCGGCAAGCGCGGCGCCCATCAAGATACCAGACAGTATTAATGCACTTACGCTGCTCTTCAGGATCTTTAACATGTTACCCTCTCTGTTTGCCTTTCCAATCAATATTTTTATTGTTATTGCGCACGAGCGAGATAGACTGCCTGAGAAAACTACCCATGGAGCTCAGGCAAAGTGAAAATCCGTTACGTTCTCCCCGTGATGTTGGCCTTCACATCGCTTGCCAACGCGGTTGAGTTGCACCAGGTGATCGTCCGCAAGGGCACCGATGGGCTCGACATGGTGCCGTTGACGATTTCGAATGCCGGCAAGGAAGGCGTGTCCTGCAACGCCGATTTTGCCCACTGGTATTCAGAAGGGATCGCCACGATAGAGCCGGGCATGAGCGCTCGCCTCGAACTCTGGTTCGATCCCAAGACCGGCACCTTCACCATTCTCAACGACAAGCGCGAAAACCTGCCGGTCGAGCGCCTGTGGTGTGGCCTGGCGGGTCGCGCATATGCCACGCGCGTGCAGATCGCGCTCGACCGAACAGACGCCGCCAAAGGCGAGCGCGAGGTGTCCTGCGGCATGGAGCAGGACAGCCTGGCATGCCGGTAGGGGCTCATCGATCGGTCGGTCCGCGCCATCGTGCCCTATTCCTTCGCCAGGAACTTGTCGGTGAAGACACCGTCGGCCGACAGCGCCGCTTTGAGCACGCCCTGGGCCGTGAGCGTCTTCAGCGTTTCCTCCCACTGCGTCTTCGTCATCCAGCCGAGGCCATGGTCCTTGGTGTCGGGGCTGGTGAAGGTGGAGGCGATATCGGCGTTGATCTGCGCCAGCAGCACATCTTTCTTGTCGGCATAGCCTGGAGCAGCCTTTGCCGTGATCTCGGCGGCTTCTTCCGGATGGGCGACGACATAGTCGAAGGCTTCCCTATAAGCCTTGACGAAACGCGCAACGACGTCCGGCTTGTCCTTGATCATTGTCTCCGAGGTGAACAGGCCGGAGCCATAAGCCTTCCAGCCATGGTCGGCGCCCATCATGATGCTGAGCGAACCGGGACCACCCGCCTTGGCCTCCAGTTCGGGAACCTCGGCGTCGACATAGCCGACCACCGTCTGGACCCGGCCGAGAAGCAGATAGCTTTCATAGGGCGGCGAGACACTGTTCAGCGTCATGTCCTTTTCGGTCAGGCCGTTGGCCGCCAGGAAACCCTTGAAGAAGATGTAGGTCGAGCCAGCTGGATGAATGCCGATGGTCAGGCCCTTGAGATCGGCCGGCTTGGTGAGCTTCACCGTCTTGGCGAGCGACATGATTGCCAGCGGCGAGTGCTGGTTGACGGCGGCCACGGCCACCACCGGAACGCTCTGCGAGCGGGCGACGGCGAGCGTGGGAAGATCGCCGAAACCGAAATCCGCGTTCCCGTTGCCCACCAACCGCATGGCATCCGGCGAACCCGAACCCTTGCGGATTTCGGCGACGTCGATGTCGTTCTTGGCGAAGAAGCCTTTTTCCTTGCCGACGAAGAACATGGCGTGGTTGCCGCGCACGACCCAATCGAGCTGGACGGTGACCTTGTCAGCCGCCAGCGCCGCGTTCGAGAAGCCAAGCGCGCCGGCAAAGGCCGCGAGCGTTGCTACCTTGATAAGTGAGCGTCTCAGCATTTTTGTTCCCTTTTATTGACGGTGGTTGATCGGCCTAAGCCTGGCTGAATTTCGGTGCCCATGGCACCACGATGCGTTCGAGGATTTCGGCGGCGTAGTAGAAGGCGATGCCGAGCACGGAGACGAGCAGCAGCGCCGCGAAGACCAGCGCGGTGTCGAGCTGGGTCGAGGCGAACTGGATGACGTAGCCCAAGCCGTCCGAGGCGCCGGCGAATTCGCCGACAATGGCGCCGATCACGCTCAGCGTGGCCGCGATCTTGGTTCCCGCCATCAGGTTGGGCAGCGAATGCGGGACGCGGATCCTGAACAGGATCTGCGTCGGGCTGGCGCCGACCGAATTCATCAGCGACAGCAGCGAACGGTCAACCGACTGCATGCCCGCCAGCATCGACAATGTCACCGGGAAGAAGGCGATGACCAGGATCAGCCCGATCTTGGGCGCGAGCCCATAGCCGAACCAGAGAATGAAGATCGGCGCGAGCGCCACCTTCGGCACGTTTTGGAACAGCACCACCAGCGGATAAAGCGCTCGCCCCAGCCAGTCGAAGCGCACGATGACCAGCGCAATGGCGACGCCGACCACGACGGAGACAAGGAACCCGAACAGGATCTCGCCGGCCGTCACCAGTGTCGCCTGCATCAGCGTAGCCCATTGCGCGACCAGCGATTGCGCGATCTCTGACGGGGCGGGAATGATGAAGGCGGAGATAGCGAAAATCCGCACCACGGCCTCCCATACGACGATCGTCGCCAGCAAAAGTATGACCGCCGGCAGCCAGCTCCCGGTCGCGGCCACCCAGCCGGGGGCGCGCCGCGAGTCGGAGGGGTGGGTGAGGGGTTGATCGCTCATGACGCGCCTCCAGGTTGGTGGCTGGCGCGCAGCATCGTGCGCAGTTGAAGCACCAGCCTGACGAACTCCGGATCTTCCGTCACCGACAGATCGCGCGGATAGGGCAGTCCAATGTCGAGGCTTTCGGTGATCCGGCCTGGCTTGATCCCCAGCACATGAACATGGCGAGACAGGTGAATGGCCTCGTCGATGGAGTGGGTGACAAGAACGATGGTCTTGCCGGTGCGCTGCCAGATCTCCAGCAGCGACTGACCCATCTGGTCGCGGGTGATGGCGTCGAGCGCGCCGAACGGTTCGTCCATCAGCAGCACCGCCGGATCGAGCGCCAGCGCCCGCGCGATCGCGACGCGCTGGCGCATGCCGCCCGACAATTCGTTTGGTCGCTTGTGGGCGCTGTCTCCCAGGCCCACCAGCTCAAGCATCTCCTGGCCGCGCGCCCGTAGTTGCGCGCGCGAAAGCGACTTGTCGGCGATTCCGAGCAGCATGGAAGCGTTGTCGACGGCGTTCTTCCACGGCAAAAGGTTGGCGTCCTGGAAGACGAGGCCGATCATGCGCTTGCGCGCCGCCTCGACCGGCGCAAGCCCGGCGATCGAAACGCTGCCGCTTGTCGGAGTTACAAGTCCGGCCAGCACCTTGAGCAAGGTGCTCTTGCCACAACCGGAAGGCCCAATGAGAGAAACAAACGAGCCCTTCGGTACCGAAAGATCGATGTTCTGCAGCACCAATTGCCTGGCCATGACAACCGAAACGCCTTTGGCGGAGATCAGGTCGTCGTGACGTATATGGGCCGGCCGGCCGCCGGCTGCCCGAATGGTTTCAACACGCATGGCTTGGCCCTCCATGCGGCGCCCCAGCCCGACCGGCCTTGTGAGCACGATGTGCCATGGCTACTCCCGGCCCTCCAGGATGCGCCGCACCGCGACGAGCTTGCGCGCCCGTTCGCCTTGCAGCGCCTTTGTCTGCTCGGGCGTGTAGGAGAACATGCCCTCCCCCGACTTGATGCCGAGCTTCGACGCGTTCGTCTTTTCCAACACCATCGGCGCGACATCGTCGCGATTGGAGAGATCGGCGTTGAGGAAGGACGAGACGGACTTGTAGATATCGAGGCCCGCCATATCGAGCAGCGCCATCGGCCCGATCACGGCGATCTTGTAGCCGATGCCCCAGGACACGCAGGTGTCGAGATCTTCCGGCTCGATGACACCGCGCTCGACAAGGTCGACCGCCTCGCGCAGCAGCGCATAGAGCACGCGGTTTTCGACGAAGCCCGGAACATCCTTCTTCACCACCACCGGCAAGAGGCCGATCGAGCGGATCAGGTCGCGTATCGTCGTCACGATATGCGGCGCGGTCTTTTCACCGGCGATCACCTCGATCATCGGGATGATATGCGGCGGGTTCGACCAGTGCATGCCCACCATCCGCTCGGGATGGGAGATGTGCGCCTGCAGCTTGGTGATCGGGATGCCCGACGTGTCGGACGCCACGATCGTGTCCGATGCGATCAGGCTGTCGATCGTGCGATAGACATCGGCCTTGATCGAAATGTTTTCAGGAACGTTCTCGATGACGAGGTCGGCGCCCGATACCGCGTCTGCAATGTCATCCGTGAAGCGGACCGTTCCGGCGCCGGCCGGAGGCACCGCGATACCCAGGGCGTCGAGAACGCCCTCGGCCACGCCCAGCATGGACCCCGCGCGCTCGATCGCGCCCGGGGCAACATCGTAGGCGACGACCTGCAGGCCGCCCCTGGCGAGCCGAGCGGCCATGCCAGGCCCCATCGTACCCAGACCGATGATGGCGATACGCTGGATCATTATGCTGCCCTGCTTTGCGTTGCTGCTTTTGATGCCGCGATGAGATCGGCCGCTTTCTCGGCGATCATGATCACCGCCGCATTGATGTTTCCGCAGACCAGGTCGGGCATGACGGACGCGTCCACCACCCTCAGGCCCTCGACGCCGCGAAGCCGCAATTGCGGATCGACGACCGAGGCCGCGTCGGCGCCCATCCGGCAGGTTCCCGCCGGGTGATGCACGGTGATGGAGGTCTTGCGGATATGCTCATCGATCTCGTCGTCGCTCTGGCACTTCGGGCCAGGGAAAAACTCCGCCTCGATGAAGGGCTGCATGGAGGGCTGCGACGCGAGGTCCCTCGCCACTCGGAAGCCGGCCCGAAGCGACTCCCAATCCTTCGGCGAGGCGAGGAAATTCTGGTGGATCAACGGCGCCGCGAGAGGATCGGCCGAGGCCAATTTCACCGCGCCCCGGCTTTCAGGCTGTGTCGCCACGATCCGTGTGGCGAACCCGTCCGGAAATGGCGCCTTGAACGGCTCGAAATACGGCCACGCGGCGAGCGGGGCGGCCGTGAACAGCAGTTGCACATCCGGCAACGGACGCTCCGGGCCGCTTTTCAGGAACGCGACCACCCCGCCTGGCACATCTCCCGAGAACCCTCGTCCCGTGAAGTAGGTCTTGGCGAAATCGAACCCGATCCGATCGGCACGCATGTTGCGAAGGAAAGGGCCGACCGGCCCGCGGCGCCGGTACATGAGGATGACCGAGACGTGATCCTGCAGGTTCTTGCCGACAGCCGGCAGGTTAACCCGCGTCTGGATACCGTGCGCCGCGAGTTCCTCTGGCGCCCCTATGCCGGACAGCATCAGAAGTTGCGGCGTGTTGACGACGCCGCCCGAGAGCAGGACTTCCTTGCGGGCGACGACCGACCGTTGGCCGCCGCCATGGTTCACAACCACCCCGGCGGCGCGCGTGCCCTCCAGCGTGATCTTTGTCGCCATCGCTCCGGTCAGGACAGTCAAATTGGGCCGCTTCAGCGCCGGCCGCAGATAAGCGGACGCGGTCGAGCTGCGCCGACCGTTCGAGATCGTCATCTGGAGGCGGCCGAAACCTTCCTGTCGCTCACCATTGTAGTCGTCCGTCTGTGGATATCCTGCCTGCACGCTCGCTTGCGCAAAGGCGTCGATCAGCGGGTCCTTGTAACGGCAGAACTGGGTGCTGACCGGGCCAGTGCCGCCGCGAAAGTGGTTCGCGCCTCCTTCCCAGCTTTCCTGCTTGCGGAAATAGGGCAGCACCATGTCGTATGACCAATCACGGAGCCCGCTGGCCGCCCAACGGTCGTAATCGCCGCGATTTCCCCGCACATAGGCCATGGCGTTGGTCGATGAAGACCCGCCGATCACCTTGCCGCGGGCGCACTCGACCCTGCGTCCGCCGACATTGTCTTCCGGTTCGCAGAAATACATCCAGTCGTGGCGGCGCTCGGTCAGGATCTTGCCCCAGCCAAGCGGTATGTGGATCATGGGGTCGCGATCCCAGCCGCCGGCCTCGAGCAGCAGCACCGAACATCCGGGGTCGGCGCTCAGCCGGTTGGCGAGCACGCAACCGGCCGATCCGGCGCCAATGATGATGTAGTCGTAACTTTCCGTGTGCGGCATGGTGCGTTTCATTGCCTTGGTCCGGCGCTCCTGCGCCCGGGAACTATTGAAGCCGAGCCTGGACCATCCCGGCCACGGCCGGATGGACTAGGTATTCCTCAAGGCGGCCGGCACTAGGCCAGGCCGGCCTCTCTCAGACGCTGCGACCAGTGATTCCATCCTCGATCGATCTGGGCGCCGACGAGTTTTCCTGCCGTCTTTATCTCGCCCGGCGATAGATATTTGACATTGCCGATCCGCAGGCCGGCCGTGAGCGCTGCCGCTTCCTGCTCGAGATAGAACGCCCGGAAGACGACCTCACGCACGGAGTTGCCGACATTGACCACGCCATGCCGAGCCATGAGCACCACTGTCTGGTTGCCGAGACTTTCGGCGATATCCGCGCAAATCCCAGGGCTGCCGCCGAAGAGATCCGTCTCGTCGCCATTCTTGTCGCGAATCTCGTAGACCGGGACTTTCTCGCCGATGAAAGCTCCCATGTGGGTGACCGGCCGAAGCGGCGTATCGACGAAGCAGTACGGCAGGACAGCCGGAGAATGGGTGTGGAGCACACACTGAACGTCGGGCCGCGCCTTGTAGATCTCGCTGTGAATGTAGCGCTCAAGATAGGACGGGCGATTGTCCGACGTCTCGCCGTCGAGATTGAAACACTGGATGTCGTCGACCGTTATCAGGCTCGGAGCAAGCTTCTGCGCCAGGAAGAAGCTTTGGGGATCCTGGGGGGCACGGGCACTGATATGCCCGAACGTATCCATGATGCCTTCGTTCAGAAGGATCTTCGTCGCCGTGACCAGCTCTTCGAAGACCGTCTGGTGCGCTGGGCTGTTGTCTTTCATATCCAAATTCTCCCATTGCGCGGCGCTGGCGACCATTTTTATTCTTGTTATCGGTCGCCGATGCCGCGGACTTCACTTGTTTTCGTAGAGGCCGACGATCCGATTTTGCTCGATGATGTTTCCGGCATATTTCTGCAGGAACTCCTCCCTGGTAGGCGTCCCTTCGACCTTGGTGTCTAGGGCATAGACCCAGAAGTAATAGTGATGTTCTCCATGGCCTGCAGGCGGCTGGGGCCCGTAATACTGCTTGCCGCCGGCGCCGTTTGGCCCGACGCGAAATTTCTCCTGCGCGTCCGAAAGATCGGTCGTCGACGGATCGATGCCGTAGACGACCCAATGCGTGAAGCCGTTGGGCAAGGGAGCGTCGGGATCATGGCAGATGACCGCGAGTTCCTTCGTGCCTGCGGGGACGCCGCTGACCGTAAGCCTGGGCAACACATTACCTTTGTCGCCGGCATGCTCGTCGCGCAACTTCCCGAGCGGCTTGAAATCCGCCGACGTAATCTTGAGGTCCTTGATGTTCAGGGGCATGGAATTCGTCCTTCGCCAATTTCGATCGAACTAGACACCGGCCTTGAGGTCGGCGACGGATTTGCCCCCTACGCGCTGATGAACGCGCGGACCCGATGCGACGGCCACGCAGATCAAAAGCTCATCGGGGCGCGGGCCATCCGGCACGGAAAATGTGACAGCATCATAGTGGGAACGGATGTAGAGCTCGTCCTTATGGGCAAGCGGGATATCGATGGATGTGCCGGCTGCGGCGACCTTGCTGACCGACGAGATCCAGGCCTTGCCGCCGCCCACTTGCTGGCGAAGCGGATCTCCGAACACCGTGGTGATGCAGGCCACGACATGTTCCTGCTCGCCGGATGTGCCAGCAATACCACCCTTGCCATAGCTTTCGACCGGCCTGTTGCCGAGCAGCGCCACGGCCCGCTCGCCGAGCGCATGACCGATGGCTGAACTGGGATTGGTAAGGTCGGACAGTTCGGCGACGAACTTTCCGGCGAACGGATTGCGGATGACCACGCCAGTCGCGACTTTGACGAGAGTCTCGCCAGGCTCGCCGCCATCATGCCGGCTTTCCTGGACCGAGGCGTACCAACCCCTGACATCGTAATCCCGTTCGACTTCACTGGAATAGTTCATCTTGGTCTCCTGAAGGGAGCGCAGCTTGCGCGCGCGCCGATTAATTCGTTGAGCGGCTCGTCCGATGCTACTGCGGCCATGAGAAGACGCCGCGCAGCGGGTCGTAGCGGGCTGCTTCCAATGCCGCCGGCGTGAACATGTTTCCCTTCGAGAGCGAGCGGTTCGCCGCATAGTCGCCGGACAGGGCCTGGCAGCGATCGGTGATCGGGCGAATGCGCTTTTCCCACGCGACGAGCGCGTCCTCGACCGAAGAGCCAGTCTCCAAATCTTGCGACAGGCTGAAGGCATTGACCATCGCGCAACCGGCGCCCTGGGCAAGAGCCGGACACATCGCATGGGCGGCATCTCCCACCAGGGCGACCTTGCCTCTTGTCCAGCTGTCAAGCTTGGTCGTTTCGTACTTGTCGTACCTGGCGGTTTTCAGCTTCGCCGCCTCGATCAGGCACGGCTCCAGGAAAGGGAACATCTCGACCCAGACCTCAAGGTCGATCGGCACCTGCGATCCCCGCGGATCGGCGGCTGGCGCCATGAGGCCGAGATAAAGTTCATTCTCGTTGCAGGGCGAGTAGAGTATCCGCTGAACGCGCGGCCAGAAGTTCCACATGTCTATTGTGTTGTCCCACTCGCCGTGACCGAGTTCCTTCTTCTTGCGAGGCACGATCAGCCGGATGAGGCCGTCCTTGGAAACCCATCGGTCCTGCTTGAAACCTATGGAGTCCCTGACCTTGGAGCCAACGCCGTCGGCACCGACGATCAGGTCGGCTTCGAGGACCTCTCCGCTCTGAAGCGTCATGCGGCCTTCCGGATCGGCGGCGACCGCTTCCGAGTTGACCGATATGTCGACGCCCAGCGCGCGGGCGCGGTTGACCAGGGCATCATGCAGGTGGCTCCGGGTCATGATGCGCCAAGGGAGACCGTTGAACGTCTCCTTGGAAACCGACTTGTTATGCATCCAGGTCTCGTAGGTCGGGGGCGTGTGCGAACCTTGGAGAACATCATCCAGGGCGCCCAGTCCTTCGAGCACGCGAAGACCATTGTGCCAGAGATAGATGCCCGCCCCGAATGCCCGCAGCTCCGAGCTCTTTTCGTGCAGCCTGACATCCCAACCCTTCTGCCTCAGAGCGATGGCGGCCGTCAGGCCGGCAAAGCCGCCGCCAGCGACCTCGGCACGGCGCGCCTTACCCTGGGTTTTATTTACATTGGCCATTTTCTATCCTGATGCTGCGTACAAGAAGACGGCATGCTGCGCCGTCAGGCGTCGATGAAATTCGTGATCGCTTTCAGCGTGATCTCGGGAGATACCTCATTGACGTAATGGTCGGCGCCCGGAACGACGACCACGGGCAGATCGGGCCGCAGCCGGCTTGTTTTCGCCAGCGCCGCCGCCGAAACCAATTTGCTCGCCTCGCCTCGAACGATGAGGACGGGCTTCGCCACATCCCGATAGGCGGGCACTAGGTCTGATCGCAGGCCCTTGGCCGTCTGGGCCATGGCCGCGGGTGACGCCAATGGCCGCAGCCCGCCGTCGACCCGATGATAGCCGCTCTCGGCTCGGATCCTGATGGCGTCGCCGGGAATGTTCGGATAACGGCCGGCAAGATAGGCTTCTACGGCCTCGGTATCCTCGAAAAGCTGGCTTCCCGCGTTGACCCGGGCTTCCAATGCATCCAACGCTTCGGTCTCGATGTAGGGCGTGAAGTCGATTGCGATGACCGACCGCACCAGATCTGGATGTCGCACGGCGGCCGTGACGGAGTTTCTCGCGCCAAGCGAATGTCCGACGAGGATTGCAGGACCCCGGTCGAGGGTACGGATCAAGCCGGCAATGTCGTCGGCGTAGTCATTCGCCTCGTAACCGCCTTCCGGCTTGTCGCTGAGGCCGTGCCCCCTCTGGTCGACGGCCACGGTCGTGAAGCGATCCAAAAGCCGAGCCATCAACGGCGTGAAGACCGCGGAATTGGAGGTAATGCCATGGAAAAACAGCATCAACGGGCCGTTGCCCGCCTCGCGCACATTCAGGGCAATACGGCCGGTGTCGATGCGTCGCGAACCGTATTCGTCGCAAGCTATCTCCGCCGCAATGTGCATGATCCTCACCGTCACTGCCCGTCTCGGTCAAAAGGACCATACAGCCAGAAGGACGTCAAGCGGATTGTCTGACATTCTTGCAATCTTCAGATTTGACAATCTGGCTATTTCCCACGGCGTGACGTATGCTGCTTGGGAGATTGCGACTCAAACCGATGAGACGTTAGAGATGCCTTCAGATTTGAATTTGCGAATTTCCCCACGAACAGTTCAACGAGAGACCGTCGACAAGTTACGGCTCGCCATCTTCTCCGGTTTGTTCCAGCCGGGAAGCCGCCTCATCGAAAGTCAGCTGTGCACGCAACTCGGAATCAGTCGCCCTTCGTTGCGTGAGGCCTTGCGCAGTCTCGAGGCCGAGCGCCTGATCGAAATCGTCCCCAACCGCGGGCCGTCGATACCGTCGCTTACGTGGGAGGTGGCAACCGCCATCTACGAGGTTCGAGAGCTGCTGGAAGTCGAGGCCGCGGGACGATGCGCGTCGAGAATTTCCCCGGAGCAGTTGCGCGAACTCGAGAAATCTCTTTCCGCATTCGAAGCGGCCGCGTCCAGCAATGACAGCCTGGCGCAGGTCATGACCGCCGCGGACTTCTATTCGATCATACTGGCCAATTGCGGCAACCCGATCCTGGAGGAGGTCCATCGGGGCCTGGTGGCCAGGATCAGCTTCTTTCGCGGACGATCGATGTCATTGGATGGCAGGGCACAGAGCAGCCTGGCGGAGATGAAGGAGATATACGAATCCATCGCTGCCGGCGACGAGAAGGCCGCCCGCAAAGCCTCCAAAAATCACCTGTTGAAGGCCAAAGCGGCAGCGAAGATGTCCATGGACAGCGCGACTTGAGTTTTGCGAAAGACAGTTGCTCCGCCTGAGACCCGAAGCCTTTGACGAGGTCGCGGAACGACTGTCCGCGAACAGCTCGATACGGGGGCCCACCTCGTGTCAGGCGCCACCCTTGCCGACCATCCAAATACGCAAGCGTCAGTTGGAGTGATGATGACCTGGGCGAGTTTTGAGCGCGAACGGGATGCCGATATCGTCATCGTCGGCGGCGGGTCGGCGGGCGCATTGCTTGCAGCGCGACTGAGCGAAAAGCCGGACAGCCGCGTTCTGCTGATCGAGGCAGGCGAAGAAGCGGCGGATCCCGATATCTGGAACCCCGCCGCATGGCCGGCACTTCAGGGTCGCGGCTACGATTGGGACTATCGCACGGAGCCGCAGGCTGGGACCGCGGGCCGGGTGCATCGCTGGGCGCGCGGGCGGGTGATCGGCGGTTCGAGTTGCCTGCACGCGATGGGCTACATGCGCGGTCATCCCCGGGACTTCCAGGCATGGGTCGACGCGACTGGCGATAACAGATGGAGCTGGGATGAATTGCTGCCTGTGTTTCGGGCTATCGAGGATCACCCGCTCGGCGGTAACGGCCTTTACGGCAAGGGCGGACCAATGCCCGTCCATTTGCCGACCGACGAGGTGAGTCCGGTCGCGCGCGCGTTCATCGAAGCCGGCGCTTCGCTCGGCCTGCCGCGTCTTGAAGGTCACAACAGCGGAGAGATGATCGGCGTCACCCCGAACTCCCTGAACATTCGGGATGGGCGGCGGGTTACGGTGGCGGACGCCTGGCTCACGCCGGCTGTTAGAGGCCGCAAGAACCTCACCATCCTCACGGCAACGCGAGTGCGGCGGCTTAAGCTGGCGAGCAATCGGGTCCGCGGTCTCGAAGTCGTGGGGCGACAGGGTCCCGTCGAAATCCTCGCGGATCAAATTGTGCTTTGCGCCGGCGCGCTGGAAAGTCCCGCTTTGCTGATGCGCTCGGGCATCGGTCCGCACGACATGCTCGATGCCGCCGGCGTTGGCTGCCTGATCGATATGCCGCAAGTCGGTCGAAACCTTCAGGATCACCTGCTTGGCGCCGGCAACCTTTATGCGGCCCGCAGGCCCGTTCCTCCATCGCGGCTCCAGCACTCGGAATCGATGGCCTATATGCGCGCCGACGGGTTCACCGGTACCGGTCAGCCCGAAATTGTCGTTGGTTGCGGCGTCGCGCCGATCGTCTCCGAAAGCTTTCAGGCGCCTGCCGCCGGTACGGCATATACGCTGCTGTTCGGGATCACCCATCCAGCGAGCCGCGGCAGCGTGCGCATAAGCGGACCGGAGCTCGATGATCGGTTGATCATCAACCCCGCATATTTGCAAAGCGGCCGGGACCGCGTCTTGTTTCGCCAGGCGCTCGAGGCAGCCCGGACGATCGGACATCGGGATGAACTCGCCGGCTGGCGCGAGCGCGAACTCCTGCCAGGCAGCCTGAACAGTGCGGCTGACATGGACGACTTCATCGCGCAGTCGGCCATCACGCACCATCATCCCTGTGGCACTTGCAGGACGGGCAAGGACCCGGACGCCGTCGTCGATGCGGATCTGCGGCTCAAGGCGCTCGACAATCTTTTTGTCGTCGACGCTTCGATCATGCCCAGTCTCACCGCCGGACCTATACACGCCGCGGTTCTCGCGATCGCCGAGACCTTCGCGCGATCCCGCGCCTGAGAAATATCATATGGCCGGCAAAGCAAGAACCACCTGGCGACACGGCACAACGGCATTTCAGCGATTGCTAACGGAACCGAATGGCGATCGTTGAATTTTGCTTCATGCGGATTACGGAAGGGACCTCGTTTCTGGAGCACCTGCATGAGCAACATAAGCGCCGAAGTCTCTGGGAAACAGAGCAACCTTCGGGCAAAGGGGCCGTTCCAGCGATTGTTGCGCACAATCGGGCCCGGTTTCATCACTGGCGCTTCGGACGACGATCCTTCGGGCATCGGCACCTACAGTCAGGCGGGCGCCCAGCTGGGCTTCAATGTCGGCTGGACCATGGTCTTCACATTTCCGCTCATGGTCGCGATCCAGGAGATAGCAGCGCGAATAGGCCGGACGACAGGTCGAGGTATTTCCGGCAACCTCGCCCGGCACTACCCGTCTCCGCTGATGTATTTTGTAGCCTTGCTTTTGTTCGCCGCCAACGTGATCAACATCGGGGCGGACCTGAGCGCGATGGCTGACGCACTGCGATTGCTGGTGGGCGGCCCAAGCTCGCTCTATGTCGTTGCGTTTGGCGTGGCATGCGTTTTGGCCATCGTCTTTCTCGACTACAGCCGCTACGTGACGGTCCTGAAATGGACAACGCTGAGCCTCTTTGCCTACGTGGTGGCCGCGTTTCTGGCTGATATTCCATGGGCCGAGGCGTTCAAGGGAATCTTTGTTCCTCACGTGGAATGGAGCCGGGCGTTCTTCACGACGCTTCTGGCCATACTCGGCACCACGATTTCTCCCTACCTGTTCTTCTGGCAAGCATCGCAAGAGGTCGAAGAGGAGAAGATCGACCCAAAGGCCAAGCCGCTGAAATGGGCGCCGTGGCAGGCGCCGCGCGCGTTCCAGCGCATTCGCGCCGACACCCTGGTGGGCATGGCCTTTTCGAACCTGATCGCCCTTGCGATCATCGTCACGACGGCCGCCACCCTGCATAAGGCGGGGGTGACCGATATCGCTTCCTCCACCGACGCAGCCAAGGCCCTGGAGCCGGTCGCGGGCAAATTCGCCTTTGTGATTTTTGCGATGGGGATTATCGGCACTGGCCTTCTTGCCGTGCCGGTTCTCGCCGGCTCGGCCGCCTTCGCCGTCGGCGAGGCGCGCCGCTGGCCAGTGGGACTGGAGCGCAAGCCGAAGCAAGCGATGGCATTCTATGCCACCTTGGCCGCCGCCGTAGCGCTGGGAATGGGGATCATGCTGACGCCGATCGATCCCATCAAGGCGCTATACTGGAGCGCCGTCATCAACGGCATATGCGCGGTCCCCGTAATGGTCGTCATGATGCTGATGACCGGGCGTTCCGACATCATGGGCGAATTCCCCGTTGAGGGCTGGCTGCGCTTGCTCGGCTGGCTCGCGACAACAGCAATGGGACTGTCCGTTATCGGCCTCGCGCTGCAATGGATCTTTTGAAATGACGCGATCGGATCAGGCTCCGGTATGATGCTGAGCGCCTGCGGGGAACCAGGACCTTGGGTATCGGCCGGCAGTAGCGTACCGGCACCATCGTCGGTGACGGGCCGCTGAGCATCTTCTCGTCAACGTGCGCTCAGCGCGACCATGCGATCGAGGGCGGCGCCAAGGCCTTTCAGCGACACCGGAAAACTCAGCTTGGTGTCGGCCGCGGTGGTGACGTCGAGTTTCAGCTCGCTGCCCGCCTTGAGCTTCTGCATCAGCGCCCGGTCGATCGGAAACAGCGCCACGCAGCCGTTCGGCAGGCAGGTCCTGAACTTCAACGGCCCGAGGGGCGGCTGGTCGTCGATCTGGGGCGTCACGCCGGGCTCGAATAGGATGCCGAAGGGCAGCAGCAAGGTTCCGATCAGCCCGCCCTTCTGCCCCACGCGGAGTTCCACGGCCAGAAGCCTCTGGCCGTTTTTCTGCGTCTGGTCCTGCGTGACCGTGCAGACCCGGGCATTGTCCTGCATGCCGCAGGCCAGCTGCCAGTCCTGATAGGTTTCCTGGAGCGACGATGCGCCATTTGGAAGCGACGCCTGCTGCTGTTGCGCGAAAACGGCCGGCACCCAAGCTGAGAAGGCAGCCGCGCAGATCACGGCTGCCTTCAGGAAAAGCTGTCTACGAACCAATAAATGCTGCCTTCTCTTGGGTGCCGGGCAAGTGCAGTGCCCCGAAGTTGCGGCTTCCAGGGCCGTGTTTACCGTCACGTACAGACCCATTCGCGGATCTTGCATTGGGTCCCCCCTGCCTCGCAGGCTTGCAGGGCGAGATCCTCCGCTTCCCGGCGGGTTTCGGCTGAGTTGACGCCCCAGGGGGTGAACCGATTCTCCACCTTTTCGGCCACGGCGAGCGCGCCGCAATGCTTGTAGGGGAATCCGGTCCTGTCATCGTCCTTCCAGTGGCGGTGATTGCGGAACACCGTAACGACGTTGCAGGCCTTTCCACCAGCATTCTCGCAATATTTCTGCGCTATGTCCTTCGCTTCCTGCCGTTTGTCGGCGCCCCAGAAGAAGCCGTGTTTGGTATCGGTTTGGGAGTAGGCGATTGCCGCCCAGATGCCTTTCTCCTCCTGCGGTGGCTCGGACGGCTCCGCCAGATCGGCCGAGACGACCTGTCCGCTCCACAGCAAGGCCATGCACAAGACTGTCAACCGTCGCGATTTCATGGTCCGCAATCCTTTCCAGGGCGCCTCGCCCATTCGCCTGACATTCTCACTTGGCCGCCGATGCGATGGAAATCACCACGCATGTGTTGCCCGTCGGCAGCAGAAGGGCTTCGCCCGTGTTGCCACCAAGCTCGTACACTTCGACCTGTCCGAGATGATCCGTGATCTTGCTGCCCTGCGGAAGAACCGACGGAATGTCCGCGCACGGGCTGGCGAATGGCGCCACCCGCACCATCGCCCCCTCGCAGCCCGAAGCGGTTGGCGAAGCGAAGACCACGCCGGCGGCCGGCCCGCTGTAACGATCCGTGGCATAGTCCATGCCGACAAAAGCCTGGACAGCGTGCTTGTCGGCGGCCTGGTCGTTCCACAGGGATTTGACGCTATACTTCGTGCCGGTCGTCAAAAGCTGCCCGAGCACCGGAAAGACGGTCGAGCAGGCCTGCACGCCAGCCTGCTTCACGTGCTGGAGGAAGGGCGAGTCCGGCAGCGCGGGAGCGGCGGCAACCTCGGCCTGTGCGGCCGTCGGACTGCCGACCAGACCGGCGATCGCGGCATAGTTCGCGCCGGCAAAACCGATGCCGATCATGATCAGCCCCAACAGCGACAATCCGACGATGCGCGGCCAACGCCGCGGCGGACTCGACGGTCCTCTTGCGGTCCGGTTCGACGGTCGGGTTGCTGCGCGTAGCGGAGATGAACGGGTCTTGCTGGCTCACGGTGCTGCCTCGGTTATTTGACTGGCGCAAGGGCCTCGGACAGCCCCTTGAGCGTTGCGGTTACGGTAATGGTCTGGCCATCGACGGTCGGATAGGAAATCGCCGGGGTCGCCTTCTGCGCTATCTCCTGGCGCATCAGGGGTCCCACCGGCAGCATGCCGACACAGACCATTTCGTTGCAGCCGTTCAAATGCACGTCGATGGATTCGGCGCGCCCCTCGAACTTCAGCGATACCAGCCCATCGCTCCTGGCGTTTGGGGCGGTGCGCAGGATCATGTAGGGTTTGCCGTCCTGGGTGGCGGCGAGCGACCAGCTGAACGCCATCTTGCCCGCCCCGTCCTCGATCACCTGCGAGACGTTGCAGACCTTCTTGCGCGCCTTGAGGTTCTCGTCGCAGATCAGCGTCCAGTTCTCGAAGGGACGGATGGTGCGCTGGTATTGTCCGAGCTTCACGCCCGGCGGCACCACCACGTCGGACGGCTTGACCCTATAGGGCGAAGCCGCCTGCGCGGCAGCCGGCGCCAGCCCGCCGGCAAGCGCCAAGCAGGTCAGGAATGCCATGGCTAGTCCGGGAAAACCAAACGGGTTTCCCGGATTCGCGCCTGGCCTGTCATGGCCGGTTCGCCTGTTCATTCCCGCCCCGGGTCCCCCCTCAATTCAAGGTGAAGCTCAGCCCGGCGCCGACACCGACATTTCCACCCGCCGCCGTGCCGGACACATTGCCACGGATGCGGCCGTCCTCGCTGGTGTAGCCGGCGCCGAAGGCAAAGGCGCTCGAGTCCCGCCAGAAGCCACCGCCGGCCGCCACGCTCAGCTTGCCCGGACGGTCGTCATAGCGCAGCGAGGCCGCCGCCAGTCCGATTGCCGCCGCCTGCCGTGCTTCGTCCCTGATGCCGCTTATGTCGGAATTGAGCTGGCTGAATTTCTGGTCGGTATAAGTGTTGGCCTGTTGCAACGTCGTGACAGCCACCTGGTCGGTATAGGTCTTGCTCTGAGCCAGGTTCAGGTTCAGCTGGTTGACATTAACCGCGTCGGTGCCGGCAACACCGGGGCCGACATTAGAGATGACGACAGGCGCATTCGGATCGCCGCCCTGCAGCGTGATCTTGTTGGTCTTGGTCGTCGATCCGTCCGGATTGGTGACGGTGTCGTATTGCACGGTGTTTTGGACGGTGCCGCCGATGCCGCCGATCGTTTTGGTCAGGTCTTCGATCGCCGTGTTGGTGGCGTAGAGCTGCGAACCGTTGATGGCGTCGGTGCTGCCGGAGGAAATGCTTCCGGCGGCGACATTGGTGATCGTCCTCTCCGCGCCGGCATCGCCGACGCTGACGGTGCCGACCGGGGCCGTGCCGGCAAAGGCGTAGGTCTTGCCGTTGATTGTGGTGCTGGGAGTGCCGACGGCGGTCTGCGACACCGAGCCGGAGCCGAGCGCCACATCTTTGGTGTTGTTGGCCTTGGCGCCTTGGCCTAGCGCGACCGCGCCCTGCCCGGTAGCCGTCGAGCCATGCCCAGCGGCCAGGCTGTCGGTGCCGCTCGCCACGCTCTCCGGCCCGATCGCCACGGCGTCGGTGCCGCCGGCGATGCTGTCGGCCAGCGTCGAATTGGCGTGGAAGTATTTGATGCCGCCGCCATTGTTGATGGTGGTCAGCGCATTGTTGACGGCGGTGAAGCCGTCATAGACGGTCGAGTAGTTGTTGCCCTGGATATTGTAGGTCGGGCCGGTGATCGAGCCGTCGGGATTGATCGCGGTGCCGCCGCCGAACAGGTTGGTCACGTTCTGCGACACGCCGCGCAGCTGCGAGACGTTGACGCCGTCGGTATCGGCCGAGCCGGCCGCGACATTGGTGAGCTTGCGTTCGGCCCCGGCGGCGCCGAACGACACCTCGCCGGCCGAGGTCTGCGCGGCGGTCAGGGCAAAGGCCGTATAGCCGGCCTGCGCGCCAACCGTCGTGATGGACGAGGCGCCCAGCGCCACGCTGTTGGCGAAGGTGCTTTGCGCGCCAGCGCCGAGTGCCACCGATTGGACGCCCGCCGCGAGAGAATCGGTGCCGAGCGCGATACCGTCGGCCAGCATGACATGGGCGTTCTGGCCGATGGCCGTTCCGCCGGGCGCCGTCTGATCGACGATAGCGCCATTGCCGATCCCAACGCCATTGTCGCCGTTGACGACGGTGGTCGGGCCGACCGCGACCGACTCCGCGCCCACCGCAAGCGAATCGCCCGCCGTCGAATTTGCATGGAAGTATTTGGTCGAGGTGGCCGACACGGCAGCGATGGCGCCGGCGAGCTGGCGCACCGTCACCGCATCCTGATCCTGCGTGCCGTCGGCGACATTGGTGATCTGGCGGTACGAAGTGCTGGTGCCGACCGACACGGCGCCGAGCAGCGTCTTGTCGGTGGTGTTGTACTGGATGAAGTTCGATGGGCCGGCCGCGATCTGCCCGGAAGCGGGAGCGATCGCGCGATCCGAGACCGAACCGGAACCGAGCGCCACGCTGTCGTCGATGCTGGCCAGGGTGCCGCGGCCAAGCGACAGCGCGCTGTCCCCGGTTGCGGTCGCCGCGTAGCCGACGGCGGAGGAGCCGACGCCTTGTGCGAAGGAGTCCGTCTGCGCCAGCCCGGCCTCGTTGGTGCGGGCGTAGCGGATGCCGATGCCATTGGCATCGGTGTAGGCGGTCGAAGTGTCGCCGGCGATGTTGTCGATGATGTTGCCGAGATTGGTCACGCCACTGCCGATATTGGCGATGTCGGTGGTGTTCTGCGTCACCTGCTGGTTGGTGGCGAAGAGCTGCGAGCCGTTGACGGCATCGGTTGAACCGCCGTTCAACTGCCCAGCCGCGACATTCTGGATCTGGCGTTCGGCGCCGGTCGAGCCGACCGAGAAGGCGCCGGCCGGCGAGCCGCCGGCGAAGGCATAGTTGACGCCGCCGATGGTCGCGCCGCCGGTCGCGGTGGTAGCGCCAGACGTCGAATTCAGGCCGATCGCCACATCGCCGGCATTGTTGGCCACCGCATTGGGGCCAACCGCGACGGAATCGGTGCCCAGCGCCTGGGAGTCCGCCAGGGTCGAGTTGGCATGGAAATATTTGATGCCGCCGCCGACATTGATGTTGGTGATGGCGGCACCGATGGCGTCGACGGCCTGGTTGGTTGCGGCGAGCTGCGAGCCGTTGATCGCATCGGTCGAGAGCGCGCTGATCCGCCCCGCGGCGACGTTGGTGAGCGTGCGTTCGGCGCCGGGTGCGCCGACGCTGACCGTCGAAGTTGGGGTGGTGCCCTGGAAGACGTAGGTCGTGCCGTTGATGACCGCATTAGGCGTGCCGACCGCCACCGCGGTCACCGAGCCGGAGCCAAGCGCCACGTCGCCGGAGCTTGCCGCCGCCGTCGCGCCATTGCCTAGCGCGACATTGCCGGCGAGACCGGCGGCGCCCGCCGTCGAGCCGTTGCCAAGCGCCACCGAACCTTGCCCAATGGCCTTGTTGTTGTTGCCGACGGCAACCGCGCCAGCGGCCATGTTGGCGGCGGTGGCGCTCGCCGTGCCGTCGCTGTTGGCGATGTTGTTCGCGCCGCCGGTGAAGGCGCCCGTGCCGCTGGCGTAGCTGGGATCACCGATGGCGACCGCACCGTCACCATAGGCTTCGTTGCCGGCACCGATGGCGACCGCCTTGCCGCCGTCGGCCACCGCGCCCGTGCCGATGGCGACGGAATCGGCGGTGATCGCGCTGGCGGCGGTGCCCATGGCGACCGCGTTTACGTCTTGTGCCACCGCGCCCGCTCCAACTGCCGTCGAGGCTGCCCCTGAAGAGACGGAAGTCGTGCCGATGGCGATGGAATCGTCGCCTGCGGCCGTGACCGAACGGCCGCCCGCGAAGGCACGGGCACCGGTGGCCTTGGCTGCGGAACCCGTGGCGACCGAATAATCGCCGCTGGAGTTGGCACCGGCGCCGGTAGCAACCGAACTGACGCCGCTGGAATTTGCGTTGTTGCCAACGGCGACGCCCGAGGTCGCGGTGCTGGCAACGATTGCGCCCGAGCCTACCGCAACACCACCACCGGCAGCGAGCGCCTGTGCCTGGTTGCCCAAGGCGACGCCGAAGGCTCCCGACGCAACGGTGCTGGAGCCGACGGCGACAGAGTTAATCGCCGATGCAGCGGCTGACTTGCCGAGGGCAGTGGCACTGTCCGCACTGGCGACGGAGGACCAACCTCCTGCAAAGCCATAGGTACCGGTGGCTTGGGCCGCTGTTCCGATCGCAACTGCGTTGTCGGCTCCCCCGTTCGCGTTGATGCCCAGAGAGACCGCTTGAAGCCCGCTGGAGACCGACCCACCGCCAATTGCTGTGCTGTTCACACCTTTGGCAGTGGAGGCCTCACCCAAAGCCAGACCGTTTACCTGGTTCGCGACCGCGCCCTGGCCCAAGGCGATTGCATTAACGGCGCTGGCTTTGGCGAGGTACCCCATGGATACGGCCCCCGTCGCCGAGGCGGCCGCTCCGTTGCCAATCGCTGTGGACTGATTGGCCGACGCCGTGGCAGATGTGCCGAAGGCGCTGGCTCCGGTCGCCGTTGCAGACGCGCTCGAACCTACGGCGGCGGACCATGCCCCCGTCGAGGCTGCGGCTGTGCCGAGCGCAACGGCCTCGAACGTGAAGCCGACAGGAGCGGTGCCGCTCGCATTTGCATTCGTGCCAATGGCAACGGGAGAACCGCCGCCAGTTCCGGCGTTTGCCTTGGCGCCGACCCCCATGGCTATGGCCGCACCATTTGAAGATGAAGCGTTGGACGACAACCCAATCGCCACCGAGGCCCCACCCGAAGCGCTGGCCGTTGAACCGAGAGCGACGGCGTTCGCGCCGTTTGCGGTGCTGTTGACACCAAAGGCTGACGCTCCGTCCACCAGCGCGCGGGCGTTCCCGCCCACCGCGAGCGCGTTGACACCGGTCGCGTTCGCGAAGACACCGATGCCTATGGCGTTGAGGCCATTGACACCCATCGAATAGCCGATCGCGATCGAAGCATCGCCGGTAGCGGTGATAGCGGTGCCCAACGCCACGCCGTTGTTGCCATTCACGTGGGCGTTAGAACCTATGGCGGTTGAGGCGGCGCCGGGAGCGGTGCTAGCGCAACCGATAGCAATGCTTTGCCCCCCTCCGGAGGGAGTCGTGCAGTTCGCGACGTTGGTCACAACACCGTTGCCAATGGCGACCTGCGCGAAAGCTGATTGCGGGATCATGATCCCCACCACGGCAATCTGCACCCCGAGCATCCCGCCGACGCCCAGCGTTCCCAGCCCCAGGCGCTTGCGCCGCATGCCGAGCACGCAATGGGCCATCCGCAGCACCGCCATCAGGCGGCGGCGAGCCGAGCGAGAGCGGGGATCGGCGTTCGCGATCCACTGACTGGCGAAGTGCGCCGCGCGATGCCGAACAGGAAGCGAGCCGCTCGAAATGCGATTGTCGGTCATGGGTCCCTCCGCTGGCCGGCACGAAAATCAATTCCAATGCCATCAGAAAGACATGATTCCTCTCAGCCGTATTTCACGAAATTGCTGCCTTGTCAGCAAAGAGCCGAGCAACCCGGGGGAGGTTAACGGCTAGTTACTTTAGCTGATGCTTTAAAACAAAGTAATCAAGAAGAGATGTGAGCCACGCCTCATCTAATGTTGGCGTTAAGCTTCCGCACCCGCGCCTGCAATGGGGTCACCTGCCGGTATTTCTTCATCACGGTGGTAAAATGGCTCTGGCTTGAAAATCCGCTGGAGTGAGCGATGTCGGCGATCGTCATACGGCTGTCGGCAAGCAGCCTTTCGGCGAGGTCCAGCCGCAGGTCGAGAATGTATTGATGCGGCGGCACACCGAAGGTCCTGGCAAACGCCCGCACGAAATGAGAGGGCGAAAGCCCGCACACCGAAGCCATCTCGGCAAGCGCCAGCTTGCGGGTGAAGTTCTCGTGCAGGAAATCCTGCACCTTGCGTGCGGCCCGGGGAGAAAGCCCGCCTTTTGCAGTGAGCGCCGGCTGCCGTGCCGCATTGATTCGGGTAACCGACCCGGGGAAACCATCATCGCCCGGCATTCTTCGGCCTCCTGATAAGTCCCAGACAAAGTTCAACCCGAGGCCTCCCTGCCCGTTCCCCCCAAAAACAATTCGTGATTGCCCGATGCGGGCCTGCGTCTTCGTTGGGCCCGTTTCTGTGATCGGTCCGTCCGGACGGCGAACGATGCGCAGGCTGCATGGGCGCAAGCACGATTCCTACCGAGTATTCCTTGGCAAGGAATGTCTGGGAGCCGAGCCCGCGAACGGAACAAATCACGTTTTCTTGCGCTGTGGCCCTGAGCGGACCTGCACTTTCAGGAATGATGTTTAGGACGTATCGAGTTGTCCGCTCTCGATCGATGCCTCGGAAAACGCCGCTTTCCCGTGCCTCGTCCGCATTTTTCATTCGCACTGCCTCAGCCGTCTCGACGACGCCTCAAATCCTCTTTCCCGGCCCGGAGACAGCGTAACGCAGCCACCTTCGCTTGGGAAGAAGTTCCACGCGCAAAGAAAAACCTTTATTCGAGACAAGAAAGAAAGAATGGCGATGAATGGGAGTTGACGAGCGTTTCATTTTCGCTCGGCGCAAGGTTTTCGCCATCCAGGAGTTCGCCAATCGGGTGCTGACACGCCCGGTCGAGCGCGATTCTGTATTCTCGTCAACCAGTGATGGCAAGTGCCTGGCGCAGCCTGCGATGATCCATAGCTTGCCGGCGAAGTCGAGCATGGGAGCCGCCGCTCGGAGCCGGTGATGGCAGCCATGGCTACAGATCACCGCGCGGGTTCTCGTACAGATCCCAGGCGAGTTCCACGAAAGCCAGAAGAACATCGTCCCGGTTCCAGCCGGCCGCCACCGCAGCCTGGACAATCTCATTGACGAGAGGCAGCAACTGGTCCTGGCAATCGGCCGGCGCATCGCCGTCGCCCACTGGTGGACCCTCGAAGTTGAACGTCATCATTCGGCGCCCCCCTCGCCAGCAATCGAAGTGTTACATCGCTAATTTCATTCCCTCTGATATACAATGGATGCGGCACCAAAGTACAGGAAGCCCTCGAGGACCAAAGCAGCACGGGACGACGCCGGATCGCACCGGCTCTATGCTTTCCCGCGCGGTCGGGCTGGGCTCTCTCAGGTGGGATTTATCGCGGATTGATCGAGCCAACGGCTCAATCCTGAAACGAACGTTCCCACCAGCGGAAGAGCCACGCTTGGCGGCTCTCGCGATCAGCGGCGGCCTGCCCTGCGCCGCCTCGTGACGGTTGGTTACGGTCCGGTGCCGTCGCCGATGCTTTTCGATCAACCGCCAAACCGCGGTTCGGCGATGCCCTCGATGTCAAGACCGGTGATCGCGAACAGGCTGCCGCGCAGGACGCCGTCGCCCGGAAAGCGCGGCATCGCGCAGCTTGGCCGGCACCTGGCGGCCACTCGAACAGGCCAACGCGGCGGGAGACGTCAAATCCCACCCGCGCGCCAACTACGCCTTTCATTTCTCCATCTATCGGGCGGCGGGCTCCGAGAACATCTCAAATAGCCGTGCGCCGGCCGTTCTCGCGCTTGCAGAGACGTGGATTTGGCCGGCTGCATTGCCTTCCGCGGGCGCTCGCTGGATAGTCCCGGCAATGTTCGAGACCCTGGCGATTCACTGGCCCCAAATACTGGCGATCATCTCGGTGGTGATGGCGACCATCGGCATTGCCCATGCTGTCATGACCAAGGAGGACGTCCGCGCCGCCACCGGCTGGGTCGGCATCATGGTGCTGTCGCCGATCGTCGGCGTGCTGATCTATGCCGTGGCCGGCATCAATCGCATCCGCCGCGCCACGATCAGCGCCCAGCGCCCGCTCGCCGATGGGCTGGTGTCGGCCAAGCATGAGCGCGACGTCGCCCTTGAAGAGGCGTTGATCATCGAGCGCTATGGACAGCGGTTCACCGGCCTTAGGACGCTGGGCGACAGGGTGGCGCGGCGGACGCTCAACCCGGGAAATGCAATCGAGGTGCTGGAAAGCGGCGGCGAGGCCTATCCGGCGATGTGCGCGGCGATCGATGGGGCCGAGCGCAGCGTTCTGCTCGAGACCTATATTTTCGACAACGACGCCGTCGGCCTGCTTTTCGTCGAAGCGCTGGCCGGCGCTGTCCAGCGCGGCGTCACAGTCCGTGTGCTGATCGACGCCGTTGGCGCCCGCTACTCCGTCCCCAGCATCCTGGGCCACCTTCGCCGCGCCAACATCACGGCGGACGTCTTCAACGGCAACATCGTCATGGGCCTGCGCTTGCCCTATGCCAACCTGCGGACCCACCGCAAGATCCTGGTGGTCGACGGCACCGTTGCCTTTACCGGCGGCATGAACATCCGCAAGGGTTTTTCGGCGGAGTTCGCCGGGTCGAAAAGCGCCAGGGATACGCATTTCCAGGTCACCGGCCCCGTTGTCGCCGATCTCTTCTCGGTAGCCGCTGAAGACTGGCGCTTTGCCACCAAAGAGGCGCTGAAGGGCGATACCTGGCGGATCACACCGGTTTCGCCACCCGCCGGCCAGCCGATGCTGGTGCGTGCGGTCGCGTCCGGACCGGATGCAAGCAACGAAACCAACCACAAACTGCTGATCGGCGCCTTCTCGGTCGCGCGCAAGTCGATACGGCTGATGTCGCCCTATTTCCTGCCGGACCGGGAACTGATCAGTGCCTTGATCACCGCGGCTAGGCGCGGCGTCGAGATCGATGTCGTGGTGCCGGCGGTGAACAACCTCTTCCTTGTCGACCGCGCCATGACCGCGCAATTCGACCAGATCCTGAAGAATTATTGCCGCATATGGCGCACGGAAGGGCCCTTCGACCATTCCAAGCTGCTTGCGATCGACGGCGTGTGGGCCTTTGTGGGGTCCTCCAACCTCGACGCCCGCTCGCTGCGGCTCAACTTCGAGATCGATCTTGAGGTCCTCGACGCCGGTTTTGCCACCGAGATCGAGACCCGGATCGGATCGGCGATCGAAACGGCGGTCCCAGTCACGCTGGCCTCCTTGCGGGCGCGTCCCTTCATCATCCGGCTTTTCGATCGCATGCTCTGGCTGGGATCGCCCTATCTCTAGGAAAACCATTTCTGGGAAAAAATCTGTCTTTAAGAAAACGACGTGTTTACCGGATAGCGTGTCGCCAACCATGGAACATCGGCCGAAAGACTCTATTTCTAGGTGCATGGTGAGAACAGCAAGGACGATCGGCGCGCGATGCGAATGAACGGGCGCAGCCTGCCGGCCAACATGCTCCTGTCCATTCGCGACCGGCGGATGCGCAGGGCCAACGCCTTCTCGGCGAAGAAGGACGGCGTCACCGGGACGCTAGTCGCCTCCTACAACGTCCACAAATGCATCGGCGTCGACCGCAAGTTCGATCCCGACCGCACCAGCCGCGTCATCCGCGAGATCGCCCCCGACGTCATCGCCCTGCAGGAGGCCGACAATCGTTTCGGCGACCGTGACGGGCTTCTCGACCTGCACCGTCTCGAACTCGAAACCGGCCTCGTGCCGGTGCCCATTTCCGCAACGGGCAAAGGCCATGGCTGGCACGGCAATGTCCTGCTGTTCAAAAGGGGCGTCGTTCGCGACGTGCATCAGATCAGGCTCCCGGGTCTCGAACCGCGCGGCGCGGTGGTCGCGGAAATCGATCTCGACGGAAATCAGTCCTTGCGCATCATCGCGGCCCATCTGGGCCTGCTGCGCCGCTCCCGCTCGCAGCAGGCCCAGGTCGTGCTGGATATCATGAACAGTCCCGACGAGAAGCCGACGCTCCTGCTCGGCGACCTGAACGAATGGCGGCTCGGCAACCGCTCCGCGCTGAATACGCTGCACGCGAGCTTCGGCCCGCAGCCACCTGCGGTCCCTACCTTTCCCTCCAATTTGCCGCTGCTGGCGCTCGACCGGATCATGGCCAACCGGCACGGCATGATCGCGACCGTCGAGGCGCATGACACACCGCTGTCGCGCGTGGCCTCCGACCATCTGCCGCTGACCGCCTTCGTCCACTTGTAGTATGTGACCGATAACGGCTTGATGTCGCCAGCGTCGCAAAGCGTGTGGATGTGAGCGGAACACCCGGTTCTTCCGCGAGTTTATGTGTGTTGAACAACCAGGAGGATGGAATGAAAAAGTTGATTTTGGCTTCGGTGCTGGCGTTTGCCGCGACCGCCGCGGCGATTGCGCCCACGCAGGCCGCCAGTGTGACTATCCAGTCCGACGACGGCAACCAATATTCCTCGGACGACGATTCGGGAATTATCGTGCGCCGTCATCACGAGCGCCGCTATGACAACGAGTATGATGGCGACCAGAGCGTTCAGTATGACGGTGAATACCGGCGTCACCACCGCTATCACCGCTATCACCGCTGCCACATCGAGACGGTCGTGCATTGGCGCCACCACCACAGGGTGGTGGAAGACGTTCGCGTCTGCGGCTGATCGGCGTCTCCTGCCAGGCTATACTTTTCGCCGCTAGGCATTCTGGCATAGCCCCCGACCTTCTAAGGTCGGTGGCTATGCTGCATTGCACAAATTTGCGGCCTTGCTCATAATGCGGGCATGGTCCGAACTTCCCTCGCCGTCCTGGTGATCGACGAAAACCGCATCCGCGCTTCGATAATCGAAGCCGGATTGCGCGAGGCCGGCCATGAGCGGGTCACCGTCATCCATGACGTCTCGGGCATTGCGCGCCGCATTGCCGAGATCGAACCCGACGTCATCGTCATCGACCTTGGAAATCCCAACCGCGACATGCTGGAAAACATGTTCCAGCTGTCGCGGGCCGTAAAGCGCCCGATCGCCATGTTCGTCGACCGCTCGGACCAGGCCTCGATCGAGGCCGCGGTCGATGCCGGCGTTTCGGCCTATGTCGTCGACGGGTTGAGGCAGGAGCGCGTCAAGCCGATCCTCGACATGGCGGTGAGCCGCTTCAACGCTTTCTCGCGAATGGCACGTGAACTGGAAGAGGCGCGCAGCGAACTCGAGAGCCGCAAGGTGATCGACCGCGCCAAGGGCATCTTGATGAAGTCGCGCGGCCTGACCGAAGAGGCCGCCTACACGCTGCTGCGCAAGACCGCGATGAACCAGAATCGCAAGATCGGCGACATTGCCCAAAGCCTGGTGACTGCCGCCGGGCTTCTCGGACCGGCGGAGGACGAATGAGCATGGGCGCCGAGCACCAGATCACCGCCGGCTTCATGCCGCTTTTCGATAGCGCCGTGCTGGTCGCGGCCGGCGAACTGGGCTTTGCCGCGCGCGAAGGCATCGATCTCACCCTGCACCGCGAGACCTCCTGGGCCAACATCCGCGACCGCATCGCCATCGGCCATTTCGACCTCGCTCACATGCTCGGACCGATGCCGCTCGCCTGTAATCTGGGCCTCACCCCCCTCGCCTCCGAGACCATCGTGCCCTTTTCGCTGGGGCTCGGCGGCAACTGCGTGACCGTCTCCAAGGCCGTCTGGACCGGCATGGCGGCGCACGGTGCCGTACCCGATCTCGATCCGGCCCGTGCCGGCGCGGCACTTGGCGCCTTCATCCGCGAGCGGGCCGACGCGGGCCGCGACCCACTGCGTTTTGCCGTCGTGCATCCGCATTCCGGGCACAATTACGAACTGCGCTACTGGCTTGCTGCCTGCGGCGTCGATCCATCGCGCGAGATCGACATCGTCATCGTGCCGCCGCCGTTCATGGCCGACGCGCTGGCCGCCGGCCGGATCGACGGCTATTGCGTCGGCGAGCCCTGGAACAGCGCCGCGGTGGCGGCCGGCACCGGCCATATCGTCACCGTCAAGGCGCAGATATGGCGAAATAGTCCGGAGAAGGTGATTGGCGTGCGCAAGGCTTGGGCCGAGCAGGTCCCCGAGGCGCTGGCGGCCCTCTTGCGCGCATTGCATCACTCGGCGCGCTGGTGCCAGGATCCGGCGAACCGCGACGAATTGGCCGCGGTGATGGCGCAGCGTGGCTTCCTTGGGCTGCCACCGGCCGTGCAGATGCCGATCCTGACCGGCCATCTTCGGCTGGGCGGCGGGGCGGAGCTGGACATCGACGATTTCTTCGTGCCGTTCGATAAGGCCGCGAACTTTCCCTGGAAAAGCCATTCGCTATGGTTCTACACGCAGATGGTCCGCTGGGGCCACGTCGCGCACACGCCCGACAATCTCGCCATTGCACGCGACTGCTACCGGCCGGATCTCTACCGCTCGGCACTGAAGCCACTCGGGGTGGCGCTGCCCGGCGCCAATGCCAAGGTCGAGGGCGCACTCAAGGCCGCGACCGCGGTAGGCGCGACAGGAGCCGGCCTCATGCTCGGACCGGACGGCTTCTTCGATGGCCAGATCTTCGATCCAGACGAGATCGACGCCTATATCGAGGGGCAAAAATCAGCTCTCGGGGAAGCCTGATCATTTCAGCGCCATGCTTGTGCATTGCACAAAAATTATGCGCCCGGAAGGTGAGCTGACCAATGTTTGACCTCAATCGCCACGGATGGGGTCGCCGCATAATGCTCCGATCATCTTGAATCCGTTTGGAATTTTCTTCCAGAGGTAAACTGGCACATTTCCTGCTTTGAAATAAACAAAGCCCTTCACGGGCAACTGAACAGGCGTCCAATGGCGGGCGCTACAGGCAAAGCTGCCGCTCAGGTCACTGCGCAATCCCAGGGATGCGCGAAGGCCTGGACGGCGGCTTTTTTGTTTTTGGCCGAACACGCAATCGACGGCGCTTCCAAGGCGCCCAACCGGAGACGACGATGACGAAACGGATCGGAACTGGCACGTCCCTCAAGGATTTCACCCGCCGCGATTTTCTGGCCAGCAGCGCGCTGACGGCGGGACTGTTCCTCGCCGCGAAGACATTGTTTCCCGCTGGCGCTCATGCCGAAGGGAAGGGCCCCGAAGTAACCGGCGCCAAGCTCGGCTTCATTGCGCTGACCGATGCCGCGCCCCTGATCATCGCCAAGGAGAAAGGCCTGTTCGCGAAATTCGGCATGCCTGATGTCGAGGTCCTCAAACAGGCCTCGTGGGGCGCGACGCGGGACAATCTGATGCTCGGCGGCGAAGCCAACGGCATCGACGGCGCCCACATCCTGACGCCGATGCCTTACCTCATGCACACCGGCAAGGTGACGCAGAACAACCAGCCGCTTCCGATGGCGATCGTCGCCCGTCTCAACTACGACTGCCAGGGCATTTCGGTCGCCCAGGAATATGCCGCCACCGGCGTCGGCCTCGATGCCGCCAAGCTGAAGGACGCCTTTGCCGCCAAGAAGGCCGAAGGCAAGGAGGTCAAGGCCGCCATGACCTTCCCGGGCGGCACCCATGATCTGTGGCTGCGCTACTGGCTGGCGGCCGGCGGCATCAACCCGGACAAGGACGTCTCGACCATCGTCGTGCCGCCGCCGCAGATGGTGGCCAACATGAAGGTGGGCAATATGGACGTGTTCTGCGTCGGCGAGCCGTGGAACGAACAGCTTGTCCATCAGGGCGTCGGCTTCACCGCCGCCACGACCGGCGAACTCTGGAAGGGCCATCCGGAAAAGGCGCTCGGCCTGCGCGCCGCCTTCATCGAAAAATACCCCAACGCCACCAAGGCGATCGTCATGGCGGTGATGGCGGCACAGCAATGGTGCGACACCAAGGAAAACAAGGACGAGATGGCCACCATCATCGGCAAGCGTCAATGGATGAATGTGCCCGTCGCCGACATCATCGGCCGTCTCAAGGGTGACATCAACTACGGCAATGGCCGGGTCGCCACCGCCACCGACCTCTACATGAAATTCTGGAAGGGCGGCGCCTCCTACCCGTTCAAGAGCCACGACAGCTGGTTCCTCGCCGAAAACATCCGCTGGGGCAAGTTCGCGCCGACTACCGACATCAAGGCGCTGGTCGACCAGGTCAACCGCGAGGATATCTGGCGCGAGGCGGCCAAGGAGCTCGGTGTCGCCGCGAGCGACATCCCAGCCTCGTCCTCGCGCGGCGTCGAGACCTTCTTCGATGGCAAGACTTTCGATCCGGCCAACCCCTCGGCCTATCTCGACAGCCTGACCATCAAGGCATCGGCTTAGTCAGGCCGTTTGTACCCAACGCAAACGGCGCCAGCGCCGTTCGTCGCTCAGTACCGCACCAGCACGCCACGGAGTATCCTAAGGACATGTCCATCCAAGCCGTCGAGGACACCAAGGTGAAAGCATTCCCGGCCAAGCCAGCCGAGGTGGTCGCCTTCACCGCCAAAGCGCGGCGCCGTATCGATCCGGTGGGGGTCGCCACCAAGGTGGCCAGCGCTCTCGTCCCGCCCGCCATCGTCATGGCCCTTCTGCTTGTCGTCTGGCAGGTCGCCTGCTCGTCGCCGACGGCAAGCCTGCCGCCGCCGAGCCAGGTGTGGAACGAGGCCTATGACCTGATCGCGCATCCATTCTTCGACAACGGCCCGCAGGATATCGGTCTTGCCTGGCGCGTGCTGATCTCGCTGCAGCGCGTCGCTATCGGCTTCGGCATGGCGGCGGTCGTCGGTGTGGCGCTCGGCGCGCTGGTCGGCCAGTCGATCTGGGCGATGCGCGGCCTCGATCCAGTCTTCCAGATCCTGCGAACCGTGCCGCCGCTCGCCTGGCTGCCGCTGTCGCTCGCCGCCTTCCGCGACTCCAACCCGTCGGCTCTGTTCGTGATCTTCATCACTTCGATCTGGCCGGTCATCATCAACACCGCCGTCGGCGTGCGCAACATCCCGCAGGACTATCGCAATGTCGCCCGTATCCTGCGGCTGAACCAGCTCGAATTCTTCATCAAGATCATGGTGCCGGCCGCTGCGCCTTACATCTTCACCGGCCTGCGCATCGGCATCGGCCTGTCCTGGCTCGCCATCGTCGCGGCCGAGATGCTGACCGGCGGCGTCGGCATCGGCTTCTTCATCTGGGACGCGTGGAATTCGTCACGGCTGCCCGACATCATCGTCGCGCTCGCCTATATCGGCGTCACCGGTTTCTGCCTCGACCGCCTGGTCGCGGCTGTCGGCGCCTTTGTCACCCGCGGCACGACGGCAAAGTGAGGAGAGCGCCATGACCGCCTATCTCAAGCTCGACCATATCGACAAATACTTCGCTCGTGGCAGCCAGGTCAGCGATGTGCTGAGGGACATCCGACTGACCATCGACAAGGGCGAATTCGTCTCCATCATCGGCCATTCCGGTTGCGGCAAGTCGACCTTGCTCAACCTGATCGCCGGCCTGACCAAGGTTTCCGCCGGCGCGGTGTTGCTGGAGGACAAGGAGGTCGACAGCCCCGGCCCCGAGCGCGCCGTGGTGTTCCAGAACCACTCGCTGCTGCCGTGGCTGACCGTCTACGAGAACATCAATTTGGCGGTGTCGAAAGTCTTCGGCCGCTCGAAGAGCAAGGCCGAGCGGCATGACTGGATCATGCGCAATCTCGACCTCGTGCAGATGGCGCATGCGAGCGACAAGCGGCCGGCGGAAATCTCCGGCGGCATGAAACAGCGCGTCGGTATTGCTCGCGCGCTCGCCATGGAACCCAAGATCCTGCTGCTCGACGAGCCGTTCGGCGCGCTCGACGCCTTGACCCGCGCCCATCTGCAGGATGCGGTGATGGACATCCATTCCAGGCTGGGTTCGACGACGATCATGATCACCCATGACGTCGACGAGGCGGTACTGCTGTCCGACCGCATCGTCATGATGACCAACGGCCCGGCGGCGACCATCGGCGAGGTGCTGCCGGTGCCTCTGGCGCGGCCGCGCCGACGCATCGAACTTGCCTCCGACCGGACTTTCCTGCGTTGCCGCGAGGCGGTGCTGAAGTTCCTCTACGAACGCCACCGCTTCGTCGAAGCCGCGGAGTAACCCCATGACCGAAAAACTCGTCATCATCGGCAATGGCATGGCGCCCGGGCGCATGCTGGAGCATCTGCTGGAACAGGCGCCGGGCCGCTACGCCGTCACCATCTTCAACGCCGAGCCCAGGGTCAATTACGACCGCATCATGCTGTCGCCAGTGCTCTCCGGCGAGAAGGCCTATGAGGAGATCATCATCCACGGCGACGGCTGGTACATCGCCAACGACATCACCCTCTACAAGGGCCACAAGATCATAGCCATCGACCGGCAGGCGAAGACCGTCACCTCCGACCACGGCGTCACCGAGCCTTACGACAAGCTTGTCATCGCCACCGGCTCGGTGCCGTTCATCATCCCGGTGCCCGGCCACAATCTGCCGGGCGTGCTGACCTATCGCGATCTGGACGACGTTCAGGCGATGATGCTCGCCGCTCAGTCGCGCGCCAAGGCCGTCGTCATCGGCGGCGGCCTGCTCGGATTGGAGGCGGCGGCCGGCCTTAACGCGCAAGGCATGGATGTCACCGTGCTGCACGTCATGCCGACGCTGATGGAGCGCCAGCTCGATCCGGCCGCCGGCTACCTCCTGCAGCGCGCGGTGGAGCAGCGCGGCATCAAGGTCATCACCAAGGCCAACACGCAGGCAATCGCCGGCAATGGCAAGGTCGAGCAGGTGGAACTCGCCGACGGCACAATCATCCCGGCGACGCTGGTCGTCATGGCGGTGGGCATCAGGCCGAACGCCGCTCTTGCCAAGGATGCAGGCATTGCCGTCAACAGAGGCATCGTCGTCGATGCCGGCATGCGCAGCAACGACCCGGATATCTACGCACTCGGCGAATGCGCCGAGGTGGGCGGCATGGTCTACGGGCTGGTGGCACCGCTCTATGAGATGGCGCGTGTCGCCGCTCATCAGCTTGCCGGCGACGAAACCGCCGCCTTCGTCCACATGGACACGCCGACCAAGCTGAAAGTCACCGGCATCGACCTCTTCTCGCTCGGCGACTTCGCCGATGGCGACGACCGCCAGGAGATCGTGCTGCGCGACGCCTCGGCCGGCGTCTACAAGCGGCTGGTGCTCAGGGATGACCGCATCATCGGCACCGTGCTCTATGGCGAGACATCGGACGGCGCCTGGTTCAACGACCTGAAGAAGAAACAGACCGACATATCGCGGATGCGCGATACGTTGATCTTCGGCCAGTCCTACCAGGGGGGTGCCCCGCTGGACCCTATGGCGGCCGTTGCAGCCTTGCCGGATGATGCGGAAATCTGCGGCTGCAACGGCGTCTGCAAGGGGAAGATCACCGGCGCGATCACGGCCAAGGGCCTGACTTCGCTGGACGACGTGCGCGCCCACACCAAGGCGTCGGCGTCTTGCGGCTCCTGCACCGGGCTGGTCGAAAAGCTGATGGTGCTGACCCTCGGCGACACCTACAACCCGGCCGCCGTGCAGCCCATGTGCTCCTGCACCATTTTCGGCCATGACGACGTGCGCAGGCTGATCAAGGCCAAGGGGCTGAAGACCATTCCGGCGGTCATGCAGGAGCTGGAGTGGAAGACTTCCTGCGGCTGCGCCAAATGCCGGCCGGCACTTAACTACTACCTCGTCTGCGATTGGCCGGACGAGTATGCCGACGATTACCAGTCGCGCTTCATCAACGAGCGCGTTCACGCCAACATCCAGAAGGACGGCACCTATTCGGTGGTGCCGCGCATGTGGGGCGGCGTCACCAATGCGGCCGAACTGCGAGCCATCGCCGACGTCGTCGACAAATTCGAGATTCCGATGGTCAAGGTCACCGGCGGTCAGCGTATCGACATGCTGGGCATCCGCAAGGAGGACCTGCCGGCGGTGTGGGCCGACCTCGGCCAGGCCGGCTTCGTTTCCGGCCATGCCTATGCCAAGGGGCTGCGCACGGTGAAAACCTGCGTCGGTTCGGACTGGTGCCGCTTCGGCACGCAGGATTCGACGGGCCTCGGCATCCGCATCGAGAAGTTCATGTGGGGCTCGTGGACGCCGGCTAAGGTCAAGATGGCGGTGTCGGGCTGCCCGAGGAATTGCGCCGAGGCAACCTGCAAGGATGTCGGCGTCATCTGCGTCGATAGCGGCTACGAGATCCACTTCGCCGGTGCCGCCGGTCTCGACATCAAGGGCACGGAAGTGCTCGGCCTGGTCAGGACCGAGGACGAGGCGTTGGAGCATATCGTAGCGCTGACGCAGATGTACCGCGAGCAGGGCCGCTATCTCGAACGCATCTACAAATGGGCCAAGCGCATCGGCATCGCCGAAATAAAGCGTCAGATCATGGACGATGGTGAGAAGCGCAAGGCCTATTACGACCGCTTCATCTTTTCGCAGAAGTTCGCCCAGGTCGATCCATGGTCCGAGCGCGTGTCCGGCAAGGACAAGCACGAGTTTCGGCCGATGGCCTCGGTCGGATTTGCGCAGGCGGCGGAATGATGGAGATGTCGGTGCGAGGCACCCCCTGGGCGCGTTCCTATCAAGCAAAGGCAGCGCTATGAACTGGATATCTATCGGCACCGTCTCCGATATTCCCCGGCGCGGCGCGCGCTGTGTGGTCACTCCGCAAGGCAAGATCGCCGTCTTCCGCACAGCGGACGACGATATCTTCGCCATTGAGGACCACTGCCCGCACAGAGGCGGGCCGCTGAGCCAGGGCATCGTTCATGGCGCGGCCGTGACATGCCCCTTGCACAATTGGGTCATCTCGCTTGAGACGGGCAAGGCGCTTGGCGCCGACGAAGGCGCCGTGCGCACGATTCCCGTGAAGCGGGAGGGCGAGCACCTGTTCCTAGCGCTGGAAGCGCTGGCCAGCCGCGCGGCCTGAAAACATGGAGATTGATGCAGCGCGCGAGGTGAGGACCACCTGCCCTTATTGCGGGGTCGGCTGCGGCGTGCTGGCGAAGATCGCCGCGGACGGGCAGGTATCCGTCCGTGGCGATCCCGATCATCCCGCGAATTTCGGCCGGCTCTGTTCCAAGGGCTCCGCACTGGCCGAGACCATCGACCTGGACGGCCGGCTGCTCCATCCACAAATCCACGACCGGCCCGCCGGCTGGAACGAGGCGCTCGACCTCGTCGCCTCGACCTTCCAGCACACCATCGCCGAACATGGCCCCGACGCGGTCGCCTTCTACGTCTCCGGCCAGTTGCTGACCGAGGATTACTATCTCGCCAACAAGCTGATGAAGGGATTCATCGGCTCGGCCAACATCGACACCAATTCGCGGCTCTGCATGGCTTCGTCGGTTGCCGGCCATCGCCGCGCGTTTGGTTCGGACACCGTGCCGGGAACCTACGAGGATCTGGAACTGGCCGACCTGATCGTGCTGGTCGGGTCCAATCTCGCCTGGTGCCATCCCGTGCTCTATCAGCGCATCGCGGCTGCCCGGGAAAAGCGACCCGAGATGAAGATCGTGCTCGTTGATCCGCGCCGCACCATGACATCTGACATCGCAGACGTGCATCTGGCGATCGCGCCGGATGGCGACGTCGCCCTGTTCACCGGCCTGCTCGCCTGGCTCGGCCAGTACAATGCGCTCGATCGTGCCTATATCACGGCGCATACGGCCGGATTCGGACAAGCCCTGTTCGCCGCTTCGACGCTCGATCTTGCCGGCGTCGCTGCCGCCACGGGCCTCAGCGAAGACGAACTTAGCCGTTTCTACAGCCTGTTCGCCAGGACCGAAAAGACCGTCACCGTCTACAGCCAGGGCGCCAACCAGTCGTCCCAGGGTACCGACAAGGTCAATGCCATCATCAACTGCCATCTCGCCACCGGTCGCATAGGAAAACCGGGCGCCGGCCCGTTCTCGGTCACCGGCCAGCCCAACGCCATGGGCGGCCGCGAGGTCGGCGGCATGGCCAACATGCTCGCCGCCCACATGGAGATCGAAAACCCCGGGCACCGTGAACGCGTGCAGCGCTTCTGGAAGGCACCGGCGATTGCCGGAAAGCCCGGCCTCAAGGCGGTCGAGATGTTCAAGGCGGTGGCCGATGGGCGCATCAAGGCGATGTGGATCATGGCCACCAACCCGGTCGATTCCATGCCGGATGCAGGTGCAGTCGAGGCGGCGATCAAGGCCTGCCCCTTCGTCGTGGTGTCGGACGTTCTTGCCAAGACCGACACAATCCGCCACGCCCATGTCCGGCTGCCGGCCACTGCCTGGGGCGAGAAGGACGGCACGGTCACCAATTCCGAGCGCCGCATCTCGCGCCAGCGCGCGTTCTTGCCGGCCCCCGGCGAGGCGCGGCCCGACTGGTGGATCATTGCGGAAGTGGCAAGGCGGATGGGCTTTGGCGAGGCGTTTGCGCGTGAGAGCGCGGCGGGGATCTTTGCCGAGCACGCCGCGCTGTCGGGGTTCGAGAACGACGGCGAGCGGGATTTCGACATTGGCGCTTATGCTGCGATCGATGTTGAGGATTACGAAGGATTGGCTCCGTTCCATTGGCCAGCGCCGAGCCCGGGCACCCCCCTCCGGCCTGCCGAGAGGGGTGGTCACGCTCGACGTCAGTCAGAGAATGACGTTCAAGCTGACCCTCAACCGCGGAAGAATACTCAATCTGGGCACGCCCCAATCACCACCCGCTTCTTCGCCGACGGCAACTTCTACACGCCCGACCGCAAGGCCCGCTTCATCGCTCTGCGCCCAACCGTCGAAACCCGCATCACCGCCGCCTTCCCGCTCGTCCTCAACACCGGCCGTATCCGCGACCACTGGCACACCATGACGCGTACCGGCAAAAGCCCGCGCCTGTCCCAGCACATCGCCGAGCCCTTCGTCGAAATCCATCCCGAGGATGCACAGCGTTACGGCATTGGCGACGCCGACATCGCGCGCGTTTGGACTCCACGCGGCGAGGTGCTGGTCCGCGTGCTGGTGACCACGCGCCAGCGCCCGGGCAGCCTGTTCGCGCCGATGCACTGGACCGACCAGTTCGCCGCCAGGGGCCGCCTCGACACGTTGACGGCATCGCTTGCCGATCCCGTGTCGGGGCAGCCGGCGCTAAAGCATGTCGCTGCCCGCATCGAGAAATTCACCGCTGGGGCCTTCGGCTTTGCCGTGACACGCAAAAGGCCCGTGACGATGGCCGCCGACTACTGGGCGATCGCCAGGTGCCGGGGCGGCTGGCGGGTCGAGTTGGCCTTTGCCAATGACGATGCCGACTGGCCAGCCTTCGCCGGCTCGCTCTTCGATGCCGCGGATGCCGAAATGCTCGCCTACCACGACCGCGACGCCGGCCAGCACCGCATCGCCGCTTTCCAAGGCGAGCAGCTGGCGGGCGCCTTGTTCGTCGCCCCCGGTCCAGTCGCGGTGTCGCGCGGCTGGGCCGCCGAGCAGCTCGGCGAGGTTCACGCCAGCCAGCGCGAACGCTTCAGAATCGTCGCTGGCCGCGCCGGTGCCGATAGACCCGATGCCGGCGCGACCGTTTGCTCGTGCTTCAGCGTCGGGGCCAACCAGATCGTGGCCGCAGTGGCGGCCGGCTGCGCCAGCGTCGAAGCCATCGGCGCCGCGCTGAAGGCAGGCACCAATTGCGGTTCCTGCCGGTCGGAAATACGCGCGATCATAAAAACCGGTCGGGTGCAGGCGGCTGAGTGAAGGCGTCCGTCCCACCTGGCAAGTGGCACGGCCTACGAAATCGGCGAAACCCGCAAGGGCTCCAACCTGTCCAACAGCTAATTCGACCTGGCCGGGGTTCCTCATATTGGTTCATGGGAGTGAAAGATGGCGCCATGGACCAGAAACTGGAGACGCCCTTGACGACCGTTGCGCCACGCTGCGGCTGGATCTCGCCGTTCGGCTAACAATTCGGGAAGGGCTTCTCAAGCCATAGCAAACGAGACGCATAACCGTTGCCGTGGATCTGTGTCTCTGCTGGCCCTGTTCTTCGTAGTTGATCCGTCTGGACATAGATGTTGAAGACTGGAAAATGGGGAACGCAATCTCGCCATGCGAGTTGATCCAAGGCATCGGGAGATCAGTGCTGAATCTGCAAGACATAGCCGGCCATCCAGCCTTGCACCGCTACGTTCAGGAACAGTCGCAGTCCCTGATCCGCATCTATGAGGAAAGCCCGCGACTGGCTTCCATCTTTGCCACGCAGCAACGCTGGCTGTTGGGCCATGTCGGCCTTGCCATGCACTTCAGGCGCGCCCCCAACGACCGCCGCAAGGACCTGACGGTATCGCGTTTCATCGAGGTCGTGCACAAGAACGCGGTGGCCAGCCGCAACACGGCGGACGCCTTCATCAAGGAGATGCTGCACTACAACATCGCCGAGTATGTGGCTGGTGGGGACGGCCGCACGCATCCCCTGCAACCGACGGCGGCGACGATTGAGCGATTCACCGGCTGGGTTACAGCCCATCTGCGCACGCTCGACCATATCGATGGCGGCAACCGGCTGGCCAGGTTTCTTGAGCGGCCCGACATGCTTGCCACGCTGCAGCCCCTGGTGGCTGACGGCTTGCTAGCCTCAAAGCCGGTGCGCGAACCCAACCAGACCTTTTCCCTGTTCATCTGGCTCAACAATGGCGGCATCGTCATGGACTGGCTGATGTCAGGCATCAACCCTGACCATGCCGGGCTAGAGCGAATTCCGACCGGCGTGGTTTCGATCGGCGACTTCGCCAAATGGCTCAAGCTGTCGCGGACCCATCTCGGCCGTAAACTGCGCACGGCGGAGGAACTCGGCAGCATTGGCTGGCTTGGTCAGCGCGGCAATTCGGTGATGTGGGTGTCGCACGGATTCTATGACGAATACATGATCGTCCAGGCCGCCAAGCTGGCCGTCGTCGACAGCGCCTTCGCAGCGTGTTTTTCCACCGACCGCCGAGTCCCGCCACCTCCCAACTTGTGAAGGTGATACAGGCTTATTTAAAGCGTCGAATCGCGCGGGCGCGGCGCTGGTCAGACTGGTTGCGCCTCTTCGGCGCATCTCGGCACCATGTGAAAGATGTTCGGGTGCGCAAAGACACCCGAACCGGGCCGGCGTTCTCAATCGATGTCGAACGAGACGCCCTGTGCAAGCGGCAGCGCCTTGGAATAATTCACGGTGTTGGTGGCGCGCCGCATATAGGCTTTCCACGCATCGGAGCCGCTCTCGCGGCCGCCACCGGTTTCCTTTTCCCCACCGAAAGCGCCCCCGATCTCGGCGCCGGAAGTACCGATATTGACGTTGGCAATGCCGCAATCCGAACCGTCGACACCGAGGAAGCGCTCGGATTCCTGCAGGTCGCGGGTGAAGATCGACGACGACAGGCCGGCGCCGACCGCATTGTGCTCGTCGAGCACAGCGTCGAAATCGGAATACTTCATCACATAGAGGATCGGCGCGAAGGTCTCTTCCGTCACCGGTGCAACCTGCTTCGGCATTTCGACTAGTGCCGGGTGCACATAATAGGCATCGGGATGACCGTTCTCGACTCGGCTGCCGCCAGTCACCTTGCCCCCATGCGCGGCCGCTTCCGTCAGCGCCTTCTGCATGGCATCGAAGGCGGCCTTGTCGATCAGCGGACCGACCAGTGACGAGGTCTCCAGCGGATTGCCGACCGAGACACTCTGATAAGCCTTCTTCAGCCGCGGCACCAAGGCATCATAGACGCTGTCATGGACGAACAGGCGGCGCAGCGTCGTGCAGCGCTGGCCCGCGGTGCCCATGGCGCCGAAAGCGATGGCGCGCAGCGCCATGTCGAGATCGGCCGTCGGGCAGACGATGCCGGCATTGTTGCCGCCCAGTTCCAGCACGGCGCGGGCGAAACGCTTGGCCAGGCGCGGACCGACATCCCGGCCCATACGCGTCGAACCGGTGGCCGAAACCAGCGGCACCCTGGGATGGTCAACCAGGATTTCGCCGACCGCACGGTCGCCGATCAGAACCGGTGCCAGGCCTTGCGGTGCGTCGGTACCGAAGCGCTTGACCGCACGCTTGAAGATCGCCTCGCAGGCAAGCGCGGTCAGCGGCGTCTTCTCCGACGGCTTCCATACCACTGCATCGCCGCAAACCAGCGCAAGTGCTGCGTTCCACGACCACACCGCGACCGGGAAGTTGAATGCGGAGATGACACCGACGACGCCAAGCGGATGCCAGGTTTCCATCATGCGGTGGCCCGGGCGCTCGGTGGCGATGGTCAGGCCGTACAATTGCCGGGACAGACCAACGGCGAAATCGCAGATGTCGATCATCTCCTGCACTTCGCCGAGCCCTTCGGACGGGATCTTGCCGACCTCGATCGACACCAGCCGGCCAAGCTCGGTCTTGTGCTTGCGCAGTTCCTCGCCCAGCAGCCGCACCAGTTCGCCGCGCTTGGGACCCGGCACCAGCCGCCAGGACTGGAACGCCTTGTGGGCTGCATCGATGGTCTTTGCCGCGTCGGCCGGCGAGATCGTCTTCAGCGCCGCGATCGGCTCACCCGTCACCGGACTGCGCACGACCAGGTCGCCGCCGTCAAGCGCCTCCTTGGCCACGCCCAGTTTCGCCAGAAGCTCGGCCGTTTCCTTCGCTATCGTCATTTCTGTCCCTTTCAGAATCCCGCCGCTCGTAGGGCGCGGCTCAACGCCTTGCCATGCCTTCCGGCGCCGTCACGGCTGGAAGGGGCTGTCATGGCGTGCCATTACCTGTTTCAGGGGGAAATCGCCACCCCGGCATGGTCCAAGCCCGGGCTGCACGATTGAGCCAGGCGGACGCTTGAGCAGAACGGGCGTAGGGGCTCAGTTTGCCTTTTTCGCCGGCGTGCGTACGGCGCCGTCCTTGATCAGACGGTCGATATGCATACGGATATGGGCTGCTTCCGCCGCCGTGTTGGCGAGCGCGATGGCGCGGTCGAAGGCAATGCGTGCCTCCTCGCCCCGGTCGAGTTGCATCAACAGCCCGCCTTTGAGGCCGAAGAAATGGAAATAGCCCGAAAGCCTCTGCTCGAGCGGCTCGATCATCGCCAGGGCCGCTTCCGGTCCGCGCACCTTGGCGACCGCGACCGCACGGTTGAGCGTGATGACCGGCGACGGCTGCATCTGCTCGAGCAGGCCGTAGAGCAGGTCGATCTCCACCCAGTCGGTGTCCTCGGCTTTCTCGGCCCGCGCGTGGAGCGCTGCGATCGCCGCCTGGACTTGATAGGGACCTGGCTTGCGATGGCGCAGCGCCTTGTCGACGAGCGCCAGCCCTTCGTCGATCATCTTGCGGCTCCACAGGCTTCGATCCTGGTCCTCGAGCAGCACGATCTCGCCGTCATTGTCAAAACGTGCCGGTGCGCGTGCGTGCTGCAGCAGAAGCAGCGCCGTCAGCCCCATGATCTCCGGCTCGGTCTGGAACAGCCGCAGCAGCAGCCGGGCAAGCCGGATCGCTTCCTCGCACAATGGCGCGCGAGCCGGCGCCTCGCCGCTGTTGGTCGAATAGCCCTCGTTGAAGATCAGGTAGACCATGGACGCGACCGCCGCGAGCCGCTCGGAGCGCTCGATCGCGCCCGGCGTCTCGAACGGGACGCCGGCGTCCGCGATGCGCGCCTTGGCGCGGGTGATGCGCTGCTCCATCGCGCTCTCGCCGACCAGGAAGGCGCGCGCGATCTGCTTGACGGTGAGGCCGGAGACGACGCGCAGCGCCACCGCGACCTGCTGCGTTGCGGGCAAATCAGGGTGACAGCAGATGAACAGCAGCCGCAATATGTCGTCGCGATAATGCGCTCCGTCCAGCCTCTCGGCGATGTCGCTTTCGGCGTCCTCCAGATCGGAAACTTGGTCCTCTTCCGGCATCGGCGCCTGCTTGGCACGCTTGCGCACCGCGTCGATGCCGCTGTTGCGGCCGACGAATATCAACCAGGCCGCCGGATCGCGAGGCGGCCCGTTCTGCGGCCAGTTCTTCAGCGCCTTGAGGCAGGCATCCTGGAAAGCTTCCTCCGCCGTGTCGAGATCGCGGAAATAGCGCAGCAGCGCGCCCATCGCCTGTGGGCGGGCAGCGCTGATCGCGGAGCTTATCCAGGCGAGTTCGGTCATGCCGGAACCCTGGTCGGATTGAACACCGATACCGGGCGGATTTCGTAGGAACCGCCGCTTGGGTTGACCTCGGAGAGTTCGCGGGCGAATTCGACGGCCTCGTCGAGGTCGGCGCAATCGAGCGTGTAGAAACCGAGGAACTGTTCCTTGGTCTCGGCGAACGGCCCGTCGATGACCAGCGATTCACCTTTCACTTTCCGCAGCGTCGTTGCCGCCGTCGTCGGCAAAAGCCGCGCCACGGGCCCAAGCCGGCCGGCGTTGGCATACTTCTCCTGAACGCCGAGCAGGTCGGCCATGACCTTGTCGTCCTGTTCCTTGCTCCAGGAACAGACGACGTCTTCGCAGGCGTAGCAGAGGATGGCATAGAGCATGGGCGGTCCTTTCTGTAGCAAAGGACGAAACAGTAGGGCCGATCCCGACATGGCGTCGATAAAAAAATCGAGACGTCTCGGATTCAGCGGCCGCTGATTGCCGCCGATCGGTCCTCCTGCGTTTTCAACCATCTCAACACGAGCGCTTCCTCGTCATCAAGGCCTTCGATGGACCGCTTGCGCTTGTTGGCTTCCGCCATTTCGGCAAGCAGTCGTCCTTCGCCCCATGCCTCGAAGACCCGCGGATGGATATAGCATTTGCGGCAGACCGCGCGCGTATTGCCCAGCCGTTCGGCCACCTTGTCGATGAGGTTGTTCATCACCCGTTTTTGCTGTGCCTGGCTCTCAGGCAGTTCCGTCTGCGCAAACAGGGACGCGGCGTGGATGGTGCCGCCCCATGTGCGGAAGTGCTTCGAACTGAACGCGTCGCCGACCGCTTGGCGGATATAGTGGTTCACGTCATCGGAGCGGACAGGGCGTCTGTTGCCGTCCTCGTCGAGATACTGGAACAGTTTTTGGCCCGGCAGGTCCTGCGCGCTCCGAACAATCCCCGCGATCCGGCGGTCAACCAGCTTCAATCTCCATTCCTTGCCGGACTTGCCCTTGAAGGCGAAGCGCAGGCTCGATCCCTTGATATCGACATGCCGGTCCCGCAATGTCGTCAGGCCGAAGCTCTTGTTGTCGCGAGCATAGGCTGCATTGCCGACGCGGATCATCGTGTTGTCGAGCAGCCAGACCACCGCGGCGGCGACGCGTTCGAGCGGCAGGCCGTGACGGCGCAGGTCGCTGTCGATCCTGCGCCGAAGGTCCGGCAGGCTTTCGGCGAAAGCCACCAAGCTCGAATATTTGGCGCCGTCGCGCTCCTCGGCCCATTGCGGATGATAGCGATACTGCTTGCGCCCCCGCTGATCCCTTCCGGTCGCCTGGATATGCCCGTTCGGATCGGGCGAAATCCAGACATCGGTCCAGGCCGGCGGAATGACGATCGCCGCGATGCGCGCTCTGTCGGCACCGGAGACCGCTTTCCCGTCCGCTAGCTTGTAAGCGAATCCCTTGCCTGCCTTCAGCCGACGGATGCCGGGCTCGGCATCGCTGACATAGGTCAGCGCGGCACCCCTGGCGGAAATCTGTGCTCCATTCTTGGCTACGCTATCAGCATCGGCCAATCGGCTGCGCGACGATCCGGTTCTCTGCAGCATGTAAGCTCCACACGAAATATGCGTAGATAAGCTGCGGGTTGACCGCCGGTTCCACACCCGTCTGGAAAGAAGGCAATCCCCGTGGCGGCGGTCAGGCCTACAATGCGCGCTGCATCTGTGTCGGCGGAAGGGATAGCCGGCGGCGCGCCGCGAGCTTGAATTTGTAGCGCAGGCATCGCCAAGCTTCCGAGCGCCGCTTCGGCGCCGCCGAGGCTATTGCGAGAAAGCGCGCGGCCATGTCCAGGTCGCCCCGCGCATAATGGACACGGGCGATCTTGAGCGCGACGAGGCCCTCCCTGGCTTTCAGTGCCGAAATCGGGATGCCGCAATCGGTGAGCGTACGCAGCTCCCGGCGCCAGTCCAGGAAGCGCCGCACCGGGTCGACCGTGAAGCGATCGTCCGAGCGCTCCGCTGAAACTTCGTAGATCATGACGGGGCGGTGAACCATGACCAGCGACGCCTTGCTCATCAGCCGCGCCCAGAACAGCGTGTCCTCATCGAAGGCGAGCCCGACGGGGAACCGGGTCTCGCCGATGAGACGCCGGGAAGCCAGCACGCTGCCCACCGCCACCGAGCGTATATCCCCTTTCACGTAGGCCGAGGCGTTGGTGAGGCAGGCCGCGGTATAGCCGTTTGGCACCTTGATCTGCCGGTCCTGGCCGTTCACCCTGCGCCGGAAGGCGCCGACGATCATGTCGGCCTTGGGCTGGGTTTCCGCCTGCGACAGCAAGGAGCTTAAGCCGCCCTGCAGGTGCAGGTCGTCGGCGTCGATCAGGTAGACCCACGGATGGGCTGCCTCGTCGAGCGCCAGGTTGCGGGCGCCGCCGGCGTCGCGGCAACTGGCGGGCAGCACGCGCAAAGGCAGGGATGATTGCGCCGCGGCCTGCCGCGCCGCATCGGCCGTGCCATCGGTCGATTGGTCGTCGACCAGCAGGACCTCGCCGATAAACCCGGCCTCTCCGCCAAGCGACGCCAGCGTTTTAGCGATCGTTGCCGCCGCATTGTAGGCGGGTATGACGACGCTGACGGTTTTCAATGACAAACCTCATGCCTGTGCGGCAGCCTAGACTATTCTCCGTTAAGACGAATACAGACTAAGGACTTACAGGAAAAGTGTGAAACGGCTTTTCCCGCCGGAATTGCGCGCAATCAAAGACTTGGATCGGCTCGCCTTTTCCGTGAACCGGTGAACTGCTCTACTGGCCGTATCGATCTTTGAGAAGTCTGCCCCATCCTTGTGGGAACTCGCAGCGCCGGGCAAGTTAATGCGCCCCGTTTCACGCTTTTTCGAGCACGACCGGGATGACGTCGACAGCCTGGTCGCCGACCTGTCCGCCAGTCGTCTTCAGCACGCCGACGATGGGCGCCACATCCGAATAGTCGCGCCCGCAACCAACGGTGATATGGTCGTTGGAGGCCCGCATGCCATTGGTCGGATCGAACTCCTGCCAGCCGGCATCACGCCCGCACCAGACCTTGACCCAGGCATGCATGGCATCCGCGCCTTCGAGCCGGGGCTTGCCTTTGGGCGGAATGGTGCGCAGGAAGCCGCTGACATAGCCGGCCGGAATGCCGAGCCCGCGTAAGCCGGCGATCATGATGTGGGAGAAATCCTGACAGACGCCCCGCTTCAGCTGGAAGGCGTCGCTGGCCCGGGTCCGCACCGTGGTCGCCTCGTCATCGTATGTGAAATCGCGATGGATGCGATTGCACAGGTTCATCGCCGTCCCCGCGGCCGAGATTCCGATGCTGTCTTGCGCGAATGCGGTGATCGCCGCATCGATGCCCGCATGGCTGCTGGCGGCCAGGAAATGGTGCGGCGAGGCAGGCGCAAGCGACCGCACGGCGGCCAGATCCTGTCGAAGGCGGCCGAGATCCGGCGACACGTCGAGCCCCGGCTCGGGCCGCGCCACCGACACACGCGCGCTCATCCTGATGTCGAGCGTGTCATGGGCGTCGCGAAAAGCGATCGAAGTGACATTGTTGCCGAAGAAATCGGAAAAATCCGACCTTTCGTTGGGTGCGGGTGAAAAAGAAAGCGAAGCGGCGATGACACGCTGCACACCGTCAATGGTCGACGGCAGCACGCGCACCTGATGCCGTCCGCCACCAGCCGCGGCAGCATAGTCGTAGTGGAGCAGAAGCCTGATGTCGTACAGCATGGCCATCTCTTTCTAGCCGAAATAGGCTTTGGCGAGGCTGCTGTAGAGCCCGCCTATTTCGCCCGCGAGATCGTTCAACGCCTTCACCGTCATGTCTGCCGGCTCCTTGATGGCGATGGACGTGTTGAGCTGCAGGATTTCCTTGGCTGCCGCCGACATGTGCCCCTCGCCGCCGGTTGCCGGCAATAGCCCTATCTCGGCTTTCAGCCGTTCCAATTGGAACAGGATGGAGCGTGGATTGAGTGGATCGAGCGCCAGGAGGTCGATCACCGTGCGCCGGCCGGCCTGCACCGGATATTGCCGTCGATGGGTCATCACGCTGTCGCCGATCTCCAGCATCATGTCCAGCGCCCCGTCCGGCGCCTTGCTGCTGGTCAGTCGGGCCAGCGTGCTGGCGATCTGGATGCCGCGCTCCAGCCGCCGGCCGATCTCGAGGAACCGCCAGCCAGCGAAGCGGTACATGTTCTCATGCAAAAGGCCTGAGAATCCGGCCAGCTTGCGCAGGATCACGGTCATCGCCCGCGTCGCATCGTCGCCGGGCGCCACGGTGGTGGCGAACTGATGGATCGTTTTTGACAAATCCTTGAGCGCCAGCCAGCCATCCGGCGAGAAACGATCGCGGATCTGGCCGGCGCTGTAGACCGCGCTGTCGAGCGTGCCGATCAGCCCTGGCGGGATTGCCGTTTCGACATCGATGCCGAACGGTTCGAGATAATCCCTGATATCGGCCAGCAGCGGCATGTCCGGATCGGACGTTTCGGCGAGCCGCACGTGATAGGCGCGCAGGATACGCACCGTGTCTTCCGAGCGTTCGATGTAGCGGCCGAGCCAGGTCAGGTTTTCCGCCGCGCGGCTGGGCAGGCTGCCGGGCATGGTACGGTTGAAGCTGTCGCTCTCCTGCGGCAGCAGCGTCTCGCGCTCCACGGGTCTGTCGCTGACCACCCAGACATCAGCCGCCTGGCCGCCGCGCTGCATGGCGATCGCCGTTGGGTCGAGCGACAGGCCAACGCGCGCAAACCCGCCCGGCATCACCGTCCAGCCCTCGGGCGTACGCGCCAGGTAGACGCGTAGGCTCGCCGGCCGCGGTTCCAGCCAGCCGCCGACATAGACCGGCGTCGTCGAAAGCGTCACCGCCTCCTGGCCGACGAAGGCCTTGCCGTCGCGTTCGATGCGCGCCACCAGTTCCGCCCGCTCACCGACCGAGAGAGCCGAGCCGAGCTTCGTCTGTCCGTCATCTTCGAAGGCAAGTCTTGTCGACAGCGCCGGGCCGACCACCATGCGGTCGATATTGGCGAGCACGTGGGCGCGCTCCGTCTCCTGTCCGCACCACCATGTCGCCACACTGGGCAAAAGCAGCTCCTCGCCCCACAATTCGCGCGCGATCTTGGGCAGAAAGGCGAGCAGCGCGCGCGTCTCCATCAGGCCCGAGCCCAGCGCATTGACGGTGGACACCGTGCCTTGGCGGATCGCCTCGACCAGGCCCGGCGTACCGATCTGCGAATCCGGGCGCAGCTCGAGCGGATCGGCGAACGCGGCATCGAGCCGCCGCCACAGCACGCTGATCGGCATCAGACCGGACACCGTCCGCACCATCAGCTTGCCGCCGGAAACGGTCAGGTCCTCGCCTTCGAGCAGCATGATGCCGAGGTAGCGGGCGATATAGGCGTGTTCGTAATAGGTCTCGTTGAGTGGCCCCGGGGTCAGGATGGCGACGCGCCCGTCGCTCTCCTTTGCCATGCCGATCAGCGCATCGCGAAAGCGTCGGAAGAAGCCGGCGAGCCGGTGCACATGCATCTCGCCATAGATGTCGGACAAAGCGCGCGTGGTGGCGACCCGGTTTTCCAGCGCGAAGCCGGCGCCCGAAGGCGCCTGGGTGCGGTCGCCCAGCACCCACCAGCGGCCGTCCGGACCGCGGCCGAGTTCGAAGGCGCAGAAGTGCAGGAAATGCCCTCCGGCCGGCCTGGTGCCGACCAGGGGCCGCAAATATTCAGGGCTCGCCGCGATCAGTCCTGCTGGCAGGATGCCTTTTTCGACCAGCCGGTTCGGCCCGTGGATATCGGCAACAATTTCCTCGAACAGTTCGGCGCGCTGCACCAAGCCGGCGCTGACCGCCTGCCACTCGCTGTCCTCGATGAGCACGGGGATATGCGCCAGCGGCCATTCCCGCTCGTTGGCGCCCGCCTTGTCGTAGACGCGGTAGTAGACACCCGCATCGCGCAGATACTGGTCGGCGCGGGCGAAGCGCTGGCCGAGCTTCTCGGCCCCGAGTTCGTCCAGCGCTTCGACAAAATGCTTCCAGACCGGACGGGGATTACCTGACGCGTCGACCATCTCGTCGACGACGCCGTCGATCGGCTGGTAGTGCTCCAGCAGGCTACGGGCCTGCGGCTTGCCGCGCACCCTTTTGTGATTCCCCTTTGCCATGTCAGATCACAGTCTTGGTGGACGCCTGAGGTCAAGGGTCATCGGGAAATCTTCCGCCGGCTGTTCCTCGCGCAACACATAGCCGGAAGGTGTGTGGCCGCGCGGTTCGAAGCGGGCGAGCCGCCGTGCCTCCGCCTCGTTGCCGTTGACCGGGAAAGTGTCGTAGCTGCGCCCGCCGGGATGCGCGACATGGTAGACGCAGCCGCCGACCGCCCGGCCGGACCAGCGGTCATACATATCGAACACCAGCGGCGTGTTGACCGGAAGGGCCGGATGCAGGCCCGAGGCCGGCTGCCAGGCCTTGAAGCGCACGCCAGCCACCGCGACCTCTCTGTTGTCGGTAACCCTCATCGGCACGATACGACCGTTGCAGACGATCGCATGGCGCTCCGGATTGAGGCCTTCGGTCCTGACCTGCAGCCGTTCGACCGAGGAATCGACGAAGCGCACGGTGCCGCCGATCGCGCCCTGCTCGCCCATCACGTGCCACGGTTCCAGTGCCTGCCGCAGTTCCAGTTTGATGCCGGCATGCTGCACCTCGCCGCAGAAGGGAAAGCGGAACTCGAGCTGGGCATCGAACCATTCGGGCCGGAATTCGAACCCATTGAGCTTGAGGTCGTCGAGCACGTCGAGAAAGTCCGCCCAGACATAATGCGGCAGCATGAAGCGGTCATGGAGCGAGGTGCCCCAACGCGCGAAGCGCCCGTCGAGCGGAGTTTTCCACGCGCGGGCAATGATGGCCCGCACCAGCAATTGCTGCGCCAGGGACATGCGCGCATTGGGCGGCATCTCGAATCCGCGGAATTCGACAAGGCCAAGCCGGCCGGTTGGACCATCCGGGGAAAACAGCTTGTCGATGCAGATTTCCGAGCGATGCGTATTGCCGGTGACATCGGTCAACAGGTTGCGGAACAACCGGTCGACCAGCCACGGCAAGGGTGCGGCACCTTGTTCGGGATGCGGCACCTGCGCCATCGCGATTTCGAGCTCGTAGAGCGAATCGTGCCGCGCCTCGTCGAAGCGCGGCGCCTGGCTGGTCGGGCCGATGAACAGGCCGGAGAACAGATAGGACAGCGAGGGATGCCGCTGCCATTGCAGCACCAGGCTCTTCAGCAGGTCGGGCCGGCGCAGGAACGGGCTGTCATTGGGCGTCGCGCCGCCGACGACGACATGGTTGCCGCCTCCGGTACCGGTGTGGCGGCCGTCGATCATGAACTTGTCGGCGCCAAGCCGCGTCTGCCGCGCTTCCTCGTAGATTGCCGTTGTGGTGGCCACGCAATCTCGCCAGTTGGAAGCTGGGTGGATGTTGACCTCGATGACGCCGGGATCGGGTGCCACGCGGATGACGTTGAGGCGCGGGTCATGCGGCGGACCGTAGCCCTCGATGTGCACGGGAACGCCAATCGCCTTTGCCGCGTTCTCGGCGGCGGCGACGAGTTCGAGATAATCCTCGAGCGCCTCGACCGGCGGCATGAACACGCACAGCCGCCCGTCGCGCGGTTCGACCGAAAGTGCCGTGCGCACCGCGCCACCAATCTCGGTGATCTCCTGCTCGACGCGATCCTGCTGGCCGCTCGTCGCCGTGAACGAAGCTGCGTGCTGGCGGCGGGCCATTTCGTCGGCGCCTTCGAGTTCCGCCGGAGCGGCCGCTGGCAAGATCGCTTCGCGCACGGGCAGCGGGTCACGCGGCAGTGACGGATCGACGGGCACGATGTAGGGGAACTGCGCCGGCGGCACATAGGGCAGCGTGCCCAGCGGCAGGCGATAGCCGACCGGTGAATCGCCGGGCACTAGGAACAGACGGCCGCGCCGCGTCGTCCATTTTTCCGAACGCCAGCGCGGATCCGACGCCTGGCTGTTCCAGCGCTGCACCGGCAGCACATAGCCGGACGGCTTGGTCAGCCCGCGCTCGAACACTCTCGCCATGCGGCTGCGTTCCTCCGGATCTTCGAGCTTCGAATTGGCCGGGTCGACATTCTCGGGCAGCTTGCCTTCCTTGAGCAGCCATTCGGCTGGATCCTCATAGGCTTCGCTGACCATGGACGTGTCGATGCCGAGTTCGCCGGCGATCGCCGTCAGCAGGCTTTCGGCTTGTTTCGGCCCGATATCAGCCGAACTATCTTCCCGCGCGATCAGCGACGGGTCGCTCCACACCGGCTCTCCGTCGGCGCGCCAAAAGAGCGAAAACGTCCAGCGCGGCAGGCTTTCACCGGGATACCATTTGCCTTGGCCGTAGTGGAGGAAACCACCTGGCGCGAAACGTTCGCGCAGTTTTCTGATCAGCGCGTCGGCCTTTTCGCGCTTGGTTGGCCCAACGGCGGCGGTGTTCCATTCGGCGGCCTCGAAATCGTCTATCGAGACGAAGGTCGGCTCGCCCCCCATGGTCAGCCGCACATCCCCGGCCGCGAGCGCGGCATCGACCTTGTTGCCGAGCGCGTCGAGCGCCTGCCAGCTCTCGTCGGAGAAAGGCTTGGTGATGCGCGGATGCTCGGCGATGCGGTCGACCCGCATCTCGAAGCCGAACTCGACATTGGCGAAGCTCCCCATGCCGGAAATAGGTGCGGCATTGCGGAAATGCGGTGTGGCGGCCAGCGGCACATGGCTTTCGCCGGTGAGCAGGCCCGAGGTCGGGTCGAAGCCGATCCAGCCGGCACCAGGAAGATAGACCTCGCACCAGGCATGCAGGTCGGTGAAATCGACCGCTGTGCCGGCCGGCCCATCCAGCGCGACAAGGTCGGGCCTGAGCTGGATCAGATAGCCCGAGACGAAGCGCGCGGCGATGCCGAGATTGCGCAGGATCTGCACCAAGAGCCAGCTCGAATCGCGGCACGAGCCCTTGGCGGCCGCCAGCGTTTCCTCCGGCGAGAACACGCCGGTCTCCATGCGCACGATATAGGCGATCTCGCGCTGCAAGCGCGCATTGAGATCGACGAGGAAATTGACCGTGTTGGGCGCGCTGCGGTCGACGGTTTTCAGAAACGCCTGGAGCAGCGGCCCGGCCGGCTCCGGCGTCCGGTAGATAGTGAGATCGTCGCGGATCTCCTCGGGATAGTCGAACGGGAACGCCTCGGCCGACGGTTCGACAAAGAAGTCGAACGGATTGTAGACGGTCATGTCGGCGACGAGGTCGACCTCGATCTTCAGCTCCGTCACCGGCTCGGGAAAGACGAAACGGGCGAGGAAGTTGCCGTAAGGATCCTGCTGCAAATTGACGAAGTGGTTCGCCGGCTCCACCTTCAGCGAATGGCTCAACACCTTGGTGCGGGAATGCGGTGCAGGCTGCAGCCTGATGATTTGGGGGCCGAGAACCACCGGCCGGTCGTATTTATAGTGGGTCAGGTGGTAGACGGCTGCCAGAATTGCCATGGGGCCCCGGAGATCGGCGTTTCATCAGCCGAACCCTGACACATCTGGCCGCCATTCTCCAAGCGGATGTTGCGGTGCACCTAAATTAAAGAACCCTTTGCCGCCTTAAAGTCACTCAAAAGAACGCCTGTATTCCGGTCTGCGCCCGCCCCAGGATCAGCGCGTGCACGTCATGCGTGCCTTCGTAGGTGTTGACGGTCTCCAGATTCTGCGCGTGGCGCATGACGTGATAGCCGATCTGGATGCCGTTGCCGCCATGCATGTCGCGGGCCTGGCGGGCGATGTCGAGCGCCTTGCCGCAATTGTTGCGCTTGACGATCGAGATCATTTCCGGCGCCATCTTGCCTTCATCGAGCAGGCGCCCGACGCGCAACGAAGCTTGGAGCCCCAGAGCGATCTCGGTCTGCATGTCGGCGAGCTTCTTCTGGTAGAGCTGGGTGCCGGCCAGCGGCTTGCCGAACTGCTTGCGGTCAAGGCCATACTGGCGAGCGCGATGCCAGCAGTCTTCCGCCGCTCCCATGGAACCCCAGGAGATGCCATAGCGGGCTCGGTTGAGGCAACCGAACGGTCCGCCAAGGCCCTTGGCGTTGGGCAACAGCGCGTCCTCGCCGACCTCGACGCCTTCCATCACCACCTCGCCGGTGATCGACGCCCGCAGCGACAGCTTGCCGCCGATCTTCGGCGCCGACAGCCCTCTCATGCCTTTCTCCAGCACGAAACCGCGGATCTCGTCCTTGCCGTTCTCGCCCTTCAACTTCGCCCATACGACGAACACGTCGGCGACCGGCGAATTGGAAATCCACATCTTGGAGCCGGAGAGCTTGTAGCCGCCGGCGGTCTTTTCGGCGCGGGTCTTCATGCCGCCGGGGTCGGAGCCGGCATTCGGCTCGGTCAGCCCGAAGCAGCCGATCCACTCGCCGCTGGCGAGCTTGGGCAGATACTTCCTGCGCTGTTCGTCCGAGCCATAGGCGCAGATCGGGTACATCACCAGCGACGACTGCACCGACATCATCGAGCGATAGCCGGAATCGACGCGTTCGACTTCCCGCGCCACCAGCCCGTAGGTGACATAGCTGGCGGCGAGGCCACCGAACTCCTCCGGAATGTTGATCCCGAGCAGGCCGGCCTCGCCCATCTCGCGGAAGATCGCCGTGTCGAAGGTCTCGTTGAGATAGGCTTCCTCGATACGCGGCGCGAGCTTGTCGGCGGCAAAGGCGGCAGCGCCATCGCGCACCATGCGCTCGTCCTCCGAAAGCTGGTCCTCGATCAGGAACGGGTCTTCCCACACGAATGCATTCTTGTCGGCCATGGCTTCTCGATCCTTGAGACAGGTGAAGCCGGCTTATCGGCTCGTGGCCTGAAAAAATCAAACGAAATTGCTTCACCCATCAATGAGCGTTAGGAATGGATCATGAGTGTCCAGCGCCGCCTTTTGCCCAACATCAGCGCCCTTGCCGCCTTCGAGGCCGTGGCGCGACTTGGCTCCTTCACCGCCGCCGCCCGGGAATTGGACCTGACCCAAGGTGCGGTCAGCCGCCAGATCAGGCTTTTGGAAGATCAGTTCGGCCGGCCGCTGTTCGAACGCGACAGTCGCAATGTAAGGCTCTCCACGGCAGGTGAAATCTACGCCGAAGCGGTACGCTCGGCGCTTGGCCAGTTGCGTGACGCAGCTCTTGGATTGATGAGCAACCGGCATAGTGGCATCCTGAATCTTGCCATTCTGCCGACTTTCGGCACACGTTGGCTGATGCCGATGATCCCCGATTTCGTCGAGAACAATCCCGACATCACCATCAATTTCGTCACCCGCGTCGGGCGCTTCGACTTCGCCCGCGAACGGTTGGATGCCGCCATCCACTACGGCCTGCCGGACTGGCCGGACGCCGACTCGACACTTCTGGTGCACGAGACGGTGGCGCCGGTGGTGTCACCCGACTTCCTCGCCGGCCGCGCCATCGCCACGCCGGCCGATATCGGCCGTTTGCCGCTGCTGCACATGACGACGCGCCCAGGCGCCTGGAGCGAATGGTTCGAGCATCAAGGCCTGAGCGCGCCGACCGGGCCTGGCATGCAGTTCGAGCATTTCGGCACCGCCGCCCAGGCTTGCATGACCGGGCTCGGCGTGGCGCTCTTGCCGCAGATCCTCATCGAGGGCGAACTGCAGCGCGGCCAGCTTGTGCTCGCGCCCGGCCAGCCGATGCAGAGCCGCAGCGCCTATTACCTCGTCATTCCCCACGACAAGCGCGGCTATCCGCCGGTTGCCAGTTTCCGGGACTGGCTGCTAGGCCAGCGTGAGAAGGAGCCAGCTGTTCTGGCTTGGTAGCTACTTTCGCTTCAGCGCGTCCGCCAGCGCTGCGCCGAACGCACCTTGCTGTGCCGGCCGCTCCGGCTGGCGTTGCGGCGTAGGCCCGCGTGGCGCCGGCCTACCGCCGCCATTGTCGCGCGGCCCGCCCTTCGATGCGCCGCCTTCGCCACCGTCCCTGCGCATGGAGAGCGCGATGCGCTTGCGCTTGATGTCGACATCGACGACGCGCACCTTGACCACGTCGCCGGCCTTGACCACCTCATGCGCGTCCTTGATGAAGCGGTCGGCGAGCTGTGAGACATGCACCAGCCCGTCCTGGTGCACGCCTATATCGACGAAGGCGCCGAAAGCGGCGACATTGGTGACGGTGCCTTCCAGCAGCATGCCTGGCTTCAAATCCTTGATCTCGTCGATGCCATCGGCGAAGGTCGCCGTCTTGAAGCCGGGACGCGGATCGCGGCCGGGCTTCTCCAGCTCCGCCAGAATGTCGCGCACCGTCGGCAAGCCGAAACGCTCGTCGACGAAGACGCGCGGGTCGAGCGCCTTGAGCGCGGCACTGTCGCCCAAAAGCGAACGCACGTCGCGGCCGCAGGCGGCGACGATCTTCTTGGCCACGCCATAGGCCTCCGGATGCACCGACGAGGCATCGAGCGGCTCGCTGCCATTGGCGATGCGCAGGAAACCGGCGGACTGCTCGAACGCGCGCGGTCCAAGCCGTGCCACCTTCAGCAGGTCCTTGCGGCTGGCGAACGGGCCGGTCGAATCGCGATGGGCGACGATGGCGTCGGCGAGCGACGCGCCGAGGCCTGAAACCCGCGCCAGCAGCGGCGCCGAGGCGGTGTTGAGGTCGACGCCGACCGCGTTGACGGCGTCCTCCACGACAGCCTCCAGTGAGCGACCAAGCCGATACTGATCGACATCGTGCTGATATTGTCCGACGCCAATGGATTTCGGTTCGATCTTGACCAGTTCGGCCAGCGGATCCTGCAGCCGTCGCGCGATGGACACCGCGCCGCGCAGCGACACGTCGAGGCCGGGAAACTCGGCGGCAGCCGTCGCCGAGGCCGAATAGACCGACGCTCCCGCCTCGCTGACGATCACCTTGAGCGGCTTCGGGCCGCCGTCCGAAGGCATGTCGGACAGCATGTCGGCGACCAGCTTCTCCGTCTCGCGGCTCCCGGTGCCGTTGCCGATCGAGATCAGCTCGACCTTGTGCTGGCGAATAAGCGCCGCAAGTTCGGCCTGCGTGCCACGCACATCGTTCCTCGGCGGAAACGGATAGACCGTCGTCGTCGCCAGCAGCTTGCCGGTGCCATCGACCACCGCCACCTTGACGCCGGTGCGGATGCCGGGATCGAGCCCCATCGTCGGCCGCGAGCCGGCGGGAGCCGCCAGCAGCAAATCCTTGAGGTTACGGGCAAAGACATGGATCGCTTCTTCCTCGGCCCGCTCGCGCAGGTCGCGCATCAGGTCGAGCGTCAGGTGCAGCGACAGTTTGATGCGCCAGGTCCAGCCTGCCACTTCCATCAGCCAGCGGTCACCGGGCAGGCTGGCAGCGATGGCGTAGGCGTTGGCGATCATCCGCTCGACCGGCTTCACCGACGATGTGTCGTCGGCATCCACCTCGATGTCGAGCGACAGCACCTCCTCGTTGCGGCCGCGCAGCATGGCGAGCGCCCGGTGGCTCGGCACGGTCGCCCAACGTTCGACATGGTCGAAATAGTCGGAGAATTTCGCGCCGGCTTCCTGCTTGCCCTCGACCACCCTGGCGCGCAGGAAGGCGCGCTCCTTCATGTAGCTGCGCAGCTTGCCGACCAGGTCGGCGTTCTCGGCGAATTGCTCCGACAGGATGTCGCGCGCGCCCTCGAGCGCCGCCTTCGCATCGCCTACCTCTGCGGTAACATAGGCGAGCGCGACGTCCGCGGGCACCAGCGAACGGTTGTTGAGAATGGCTTCGGCCAGTGGCCCCAATCCACGCTCGCGGGCGATCTCGGCCTTTGTACGGCGCTTCGGCTTGTAGGGCAGGTATATGTCCTCGAGTTCCGCCTTGGTCGCGGCGCCCGCGATCTTGGTTTCAAGCTCTTCGGTCAGCTTGCCCTGCTCGCGGATCGAGCCCAGGATGGTGTCGCGGCGCGCGTCGAGTTCGCGCAGATACACAAGACGCTCGGCAAGGTCGCGCAATTGCGTATCATCCAGCCCGCCGGTCACTTCCTTGCGGTAGCGTGCCACGAACGGCACCGTCGCACCCTCATCGAGCAGTCCGATCGCCGCGGCCGCCTGTTCCGGCCGCGCCTTGATTTCGGCCGCGATAATGGTTGCGATGCGCTTGATGTCGGATGCCATGTCGTTCCCACTCTCGTCGAAAAGAGCGGCGACCATAAGCGCAGACATCAGGTCCGCCAACCGCCGCGTTTTCAACGGCGGCGGAGGTCCACAGGAAAGCGCCTCGATTTGAGCGCTCAGGCACGGCGCAAGGTGTGTTGAGATTCAGGTCATGCCAAGCTGAGAACGATGGCTTTCGGTGTCGCTCTCTTGCGACGAGCGCAGCGGACATTCCGTCCTTGAGCGCCGGAAGCGCGGAAAGTCGCCGTTCGCAGGCCGGCATCACCTGAATATCAGCACGCCTTAGACCATCCGGCTCAGCGCCTCGAGGAACGCAACGATCTCGATATCCAGCGGATCGTCGACCGGTTCCGGCTGCGACGACATCTTGGCGATCACCACTTCGGTGCTAGGATCGACATAAAGCCACTGGCCATGGATGCCGATGCCGCAATAGGCGCCGTTCTCGTGTCCTGTCTGGTACCATTTGTTGCGGTAGCGCCCGTTGGGAAACAGCGAAACCATCGTGCCCCGCCGCCAGGCCTCATTACTGCCGCCGGTGCTGGTGGTGTCGCGCACCCAGGCCTCGGGCACGATGCGGTGGCCATTGGCCGTGCCGCCCTGCCGCAGCATCTCGCCGATGCGAGCCAGGTCACGCGGCGTCACCGAAATGCCGCCGGCGGCGCGCGCCGTACCTTCCATGTCGACCCCGACAGAGGCCTCGCTGACGGCGCCAAGCGGCAACCATAGCTTCTCGCGCATGAGGTCGGTGAAGCGCTGGCCCGAGGCGCGCTCGAGCAGCAGCCCGAGCAGGTCGGAATTGGGCGAGCGGTAGCGGAAGGTCTGGCCATGGGGCTCGGCAAGCCGCTGCAGGGTCAGGATGAATTCACGCAGGCTTTCGGTGCCGCCGCCGGGATTCCAAAGCGTCGCGCGGCGATAGCGGGCGAAGGCGCTTTCCGGATCGAGATAGGCCTCCTCGAAGTCGAGGCTGACGCTCATGTCGAGCACATGCCGAACGCTTGCATCGCCATAGGCCGAGCCGGCTGCTTCAGGGATATAGTCCGTCACCGGCGCTTCCGGATCGAACACCCCCTCGCCTTCCAGTATGCCGGCGATGATCGCGGTCACCGATTTGCTGATCGAGAAGATGATGTGGCGCGCGCCAAACTCCATATGCGGCGCGAACCAGTCGCCAGTGATCTTGCCGCCCTTCATCACCGTCACTGCGTCGGTGCTGGAACGCAGGAGGAATTCAGCCACCGTCTCCGGTGCGGTCGCGACCGTGACCTTTTCCCCGAGCAAGCCGTCCATGTCCCGCTGACGGGCTTCCACGGCGCCGGGCGCTGCCGCCACACGGGCGGTCGGCACCAGTTCGCCGAGATTCTGGAACGACCACCGATTGAACGGGCTCACACGCCAATTGCTAAGCAGCACCTCGTTGCGGCGGAATCCGTATCGGGTCTCGAACGCGGTCTTGCCGGTCATGGCGTTTCCTCCCAGTCCATTGGTCTTGAAGCTCAGGCAAGCGCCGCGGCGATGGCGTGCACGGCCTTCAGCGTTGCCCTGGAATAGGCCATGTTGCTGAAATCCGGCCAGGTCGACAGCTTCACCACGACCATTCCTGTGTTCCAGTCGATGTGGATCAACTGTCCGAACACGCCACGGCACATCAGTGCCCGCGAGCTGGGATTCTCGATCCAGAACTGGTTGCGATAGCTGCCCTCGGGCAGGCTTGCGGAGAAATCCGGACCATGCTTGCCGGTACGCGTCGCCTCGATCCAGTCCGCCGGCACGATGCCGCCGCCATTGTCGAGGATCAGCTGGCCAAAGCGGGCGTAGTCGCGCAGCGTCGCGTTGAGGCCGCCATCGGCTAGCGCATAGCCGGCGCTGTCGACGGTGAAGCAGGCGCTTTCGTCGGCCCCGAGCTTTTGCCAGAGTTCCTCCGAAACCAGCTGCGCCAGCCGCTTGCCCGTCACCCGTTCCATGATGAAGGCGAGCACGTCCGTCTCTATCGATCGATATTCGAACGCGGCTCCATGCGGGCGAACCGTTTCCTTCAAGCCCAGGATCAGTTCGAACATGTGGGATGGCCAGCGGAAATCCGGATCGCTGCCCGGTGGCACCGGCTTCCAGCCGGTGGCGACATCGACCTGGCCGATGTCGGAATAGCGGTCGGTGTATTCCTCCGAGAACCGCACGCCGGTGGTCATATCAAGCACATGCTGGACGCTGGCGCCGGCCCAGCCGGTCGCGCTCAGTTCCGGCAGGTAGTCCGTCACCGGCTTCACCGGATCAATCAGGCCGCGCCCGGCCAATATGCCGAACACCGAGCCGGTGACCGACTTGGCCATCGACTGCGACAGATGCAGCGTGCGCTCGTCCATGCCGTTGAAATAGTGCTCATAGACTATCCTGCCGTCCTTGAGCACCAGGAAGCCGTCCGTATAGGTCTCGTCGAGCAGACCGGCGAGTGTCGAAGGCCTGCCCTCGCTGTCCTCGACCGCCAGCCCGTCGAGATCGACCTCGGCGCGTTCGAGACGGTGGCGATGGCCAGCGCCGCGCCAGACTTCGGCGGTCGGCAGAATTTCCCGTATGTGCTGGAAAGCCCAGCGGTTCCAAGGCGGCCTGTCCCAGTCGAGCCTCGGCGGCAGCATGGCGGGCGGCGAGCCTTGCATGATCGGCGGCCGCGGATCGCTGTTGCGATAGGACGTCATAAAGCCATTTCCAAAACAATAGGCCCGGCAGCATTTGCCGCCGGGCCTTTCACGCTGCGATCACTTCTGCAGTTCGGTCCAGATCTTCGTGTAGAGTTCCTGCGTTTCCGGCGGGCACATCTTCTGGAATTCGCCTTTCGGCTTGGCGTCGGCCGGAATGATGACTTCCGGCGCGTCCTTCATGTCAGCCGGCATATACTTGTCCGAGCCGTTAATGGCGTTGGCATAGCGGTGGAAGGCCGAGAGTCCGGCCGCGTTTTCCGGATCCATGATGAAGTTCTGGAACAGCTTGGCATTCTCGACGTTCTTGGCTTCCTTAAGGACGACGACGTTGTCGCTCCATAGGCCGAAGCCTTCTTTCGGATAATTGTAGTGGATTGCCGGGTTGGCCAGCCGCTGGCGCAGCGCCGAGCCGTTCCAGTCGCTGGTTGCCTTGAAGTCGCCGGCGCCCATCTTCTCGATGGTGTTGTATTCCATGGCGATCCAGTTCGGCTTGGCCGCCACCAGGAGGTCGCGCACCTTCTTCAGCACCGCTTTGTCGTCGGTGCACTGCTGACCCCCGACATACTTGATCGCTGCGAAGATGACGTCGCCCATCTCCGGGACGACATTGACCTTGCCCTTCAACTCGTCCGGCGTGTTGAAGACGATGCCCCACGTATCGGCCGGGCCCTTGTAAGCATCGGTGTTGACGACGACGCCGATCGTCCCCCAGGCCCACGGCACGGAATATTTGCGGCCAGGGTCGAATTCAGGATTGGCCCATTCCGGCGCCACGTTCTTGAAGTTCTCCATCTTGCCCGGATCCGTCTCTAGCACGAGACCTTCCTTGATCCAGATCGGTACGTAGGTCTGCGACGGAACCGCAATGTCGAAACCGGTGCCACCCTGGCGAACCTTGGCCAGAGCGGTGTCGTTGGAATCGTAATCGGTGATGGTCACCTTGACCTTGTATTTGCCCTCGAACTTCTTGATCACGTCGGGGCTGGTGTAGTTGCCCCAATTGTAGATGTTGAGCACGCCCTCGGCGCGGGCAAGCCCCGTCGATGCGAGCAACGCCAACCCCATGGCGGTCGCTGTTGTCTTCCAGTTCATCTTTCTAACTCCCATTTCAGGTTTCAGTCTCGTTTCCTGCTGACGAAGAAAAACAACGTGACGATCGCGACCGAAAGCAGCAGGAAAGCGGTCGATATCGCGTTGATCTCGGGTGTTATGCCGCGGCGTATCTGGCCGAGCATGTAGGTGGGCAACGTGTCCTGGCCGCCCGATTTGACGAACTCGGTGATAACCACATCATCGAGCGAGATGACGAAGGCCAGCATCAGTCCGGCCAGGATGCCGGGCCACAAGAGCGGCAGCGTGATGCGGCGGAAGGTCTTCCATGGCGTCGCGTAGAGGTCGGCCGCGGCGCGTTCCAGCGTCAGGTCCATATTCTCCAGCCGCGCCCGGATCGGCAGATAGGCGAACGGAATGCAGAACGCCGTATGCGCCGCCACCAGGTAGCCGATGCCGGAATAGCCGGTGACGATCTTGATGCGCGAGAAGAAGATCAGCAGCGCCACGCCGGTGACGATCTCGGGCACCATCAGCGGCTGGTTGATCGCCGCGTATTTGAAGGTAAGGCCCGGATACGACGCCGTGCGCGTGGTGGCGAGTGCCGCCATGGTGGCAAAGACGGTCGACAGCACCGCCGCGATGGAGCCGATCTGGAAGGAGCGCAGCGTCGCGTCGATGACCTGCGTGTTCTGGTATGCCGACTGGAACCATTTCAGCGAAAAGCCCCCCCATTCGGATGTCGAGCTCGCCGCGTTGAAGGCGTAGATGACCAGCACGATGATGGGCAGATAGAGGACAACGAAACAAGTCGCCGCGATCGCGGTGAAACCCGGCTGGTGCTTGATGGAAAAATTGCTAACCATGCCGCACCCCCGACCTCCCGGCATTGCGCACATAGCCAAGCAGCGCCGCCATGACGATGATCATCACCGTGATCGACAGTGCCGAGCCAAGCGGCCAGTTGCGGCCCTGTCCGAACTGCAGTTCGATCAAATTGGACAGCATCATGTTCTTGCCGCCGCCGAGCACGCTCGGCGTCACATAGGCACCGAGCGCGGGAATGAAGACCAGGATCGAGCCGGCGATGACGCCGGGTTTGACCAGCGGGAAAATGATCTTCCGCAGCACTTTGAAACGCGTCGCGTAAAGATCGTAACCCGCCTCGACCAGTCGGAAATCGAGCTTCTCCATGCTGGCGTAGATCGGCAGAACCATCAAAGGCAGGTAGACATAGGCCATACCGATCAGGATCGCCGTGTCGGTGTAGAGGATCTGGACCGGCGCCGAGACGATGCCGAGCTTGAGCAGGATCGTGTTGACGATGCCTTCGTTGCGGATGATCTGCAGCACGGCGAAAGTGCGGATCAACAGGTTGGTCCAGAACGGGATGGTGATCAGGAACAGCCAGAGATCCCTGGTTTTTTCACTGCGCGTCGCCATGAAGTAGGCCGTCGGGAAACCGAGCACCAGCGTGGCGAGCGTCGTTACCACCGCAAGCTTGATGGAGCGCCAGAAGATGGTGACATGCGCCGCCGCCAGCGACAGCGTGTCGTCGAAAATATCGCGCTCCAGGAAGACCGATGTCCAGGCGTCGGATGAGAACTGCCATTTCACATCGCCATAGGCGCCGGGGGTCAGGAGCGAATAGACCAGCACGATCAGCAGCGGGCCGGTCGCTGCGAACAAGATGACCAGCAGCGCTGGCGCTGACAGAAGCCAGCGGTCACGGACATCGCGCCGTTCCGCTGCCTTGGCGACTTCTTCCGCGGTCGCCATTATTAGTCCCTCAGCACTTGCGCGGCGTCGTTGCCGATCATGATGCCGACCTTGTCGCCACGCTCGAAACCGCAGCCGGCGCTGCGCGTGTTCTGCTGGCGCACGGTGAAGGCTTCGCCGCTGTCGAGATGGACGTGGATATGCGTGTCGGTGCCGAAATAGACGATGTTCTCGACCGTGCCCGACACGTCGCCCTTGTCCTTCGTCAGCTTGGCGTGCTCGGGCCTTACCACCACGGTCGCGTTGTCCTTCGGCTGAAAACCTTCGGCAACGGTCGCCTCGACGGTCGCGCCGGATTTGAGCGTTGCGCGCGCCTTGCCGCCGCCGATGCCCGATATGGCGGCGGTCAGAAAGTTGGTCTCGCCGATAAAGTCGGCGACGAAACGTTCCGCCGGCTTGTCGTAGATGTCCCAGGGCGAACCCACCTGCAGGATCTTGCCCGAAGACATCACGGCGATGCGGTCCGACATGGTCAGCGCTTCTTCCTGGTCATGGGTGACGAAGATGAAGGTGATGCCGGTCTCGTGCTGCAGCCGTTTCAGTTCGATCTGCATCTCCTTGCGCAGCTTGTAGTCGAGCGCCGATAGCGGTTCGTCGAGAAGCAGCACCTTGGGTTGCGGCGCCAGCGCCCTGGCCAGCGCCACGCGCTGCTGCTGGCCACCGGAAATCTGGGCTGTGCGGCGGCCGGCCAGCTCTTCCATCTTGACCAGCTTCAGCATCTCGGCGACGCGCGCCTTGATCTCGGCCTTGGGTTTGCCCAGCATCTCCAGGCCGAAGCCGATATTGTCGGCCACCGTCATATGCGGGAACAGCGCGTACGACTGGAAGACTGTGTTGACCGGGCGCTTGAACGGCGGCAAGGGCGCGATGTCCTGGCTGTAGAGCAGGATTTCCCCGGCGGTTGGAAAGTCGAAGCCGGCGATCAGCCGCAAAAGAGTGGTCTTGCCGCAGCCGGACGGCCCAAGCAGCGTGAAGAACTCGTTTTCGCGGATGGACACCGAGACCTTGTCGAGGGCAGCGACCTGCCCCTCACCCGATCCGAAAATTTTGCTGACGTTTACTACTTCAATCGCATTCCGATCCGGTTTGTCCGGCACGATTACGCCTCACTGTTGACCCCGCTCTTGCTGGCGGAGTTTGTCCCCTGTTGGATGTGACCACATGGCCGGTAGGTTGGCAAGCCCGGCATTGAATCACAGTTCAGTCCGTCTTTAGTCAGCAAGCCTCATGCCATTATCAGGCCTGATAGGTGACCTTGCCGCCGCAGATCGTCGTCACCGGCCGTACCTTGTGCAGATCGGCCGGCGCCGTCTTCTCGATATCGGCCGACAGCATCACCAGATCCGCCATGTAGCCGGATTTCAACATGCCCTTGCGATGCTCGGCGAATTCCGCATAGGCGCCGTCGACCGTGTAGGCGGCGATCGATTCATGCAGCGAGAAGCTCTGGTCGGGATCGCTTTCTGCCCATGGCTTGCGCAGCACTGCCGCCTGAATGCCCAGGATCGGGTCGATCGGCGACACTGGCCAGTCCGAGGCGAACACGACATGGGCGCCGGCGTCCTTCAAGGTGCGCCAGGCATAGCTCAGCGGCCAGCGGGCCCGCCCAATGCGCGACACGGTCGGCTCCAACGGGAAATCCATGGCGCCGGGCGGATGCGGCGGCTGCATCGAGGCGATGACGCCGAGTTCGGCGAAGCGCGGCACATCCGATGTGGTGGTGACCTCGATATGTTCGACGCGATGCCGACTGTCACGCTTGCCATTGGCCTTTTGCGCCGCCTCGTAGCCATCGAGCACGGCACGCACCGCCCCGTCGCCGATCGAATGTACCGCGATCTGCAGCCCGCGCCTGTCGATGGCGACCGCCAGATCGATGAACTGCCGTGGCGTGAATAATGGCTCGCCGACCCAATCCGGACGGTCGGCATAAGGCTCGATCATGACAGCCGTCCACGAGTCCAGCACGCCGTCGTAAAACACCTTGACCATGCCCGACGACAACCATTCGCTGTTGTAGCGTTCGGCCATTACAGACGCCTTGTCGAGCATGTCGAGCGTCATGAAATTCTTGTAGTGGAAGGGGATCTGGACGCGGCAGGGCAGGCCTTCCTCGGCTTCGATCTCGGCCAGCAGTTCGAGCTGGTAGAGATTGCCATCCATGTTCTGGATCGAGGTAATGCCGTGGCGCGCGCACCAAGCAAGCCCGCGCCGCATGATGTCGCGGTCGGCGGCGCGTTCGGTGGCTGACGGCATCGGGTCCGGCTCACCGCCGGTCGCCAGGCCCAGCCGCACGCGGCCTTCGCCGGCAAGGTCGAGCACCGGGCCGAAGGCCTCGCCCTCGCGCAGCTCGCCGGCTGCCACGCCATCGTCACCCATGACGATCTCATTGCCCGGACCAAGCGCGCGCCCATGCAGGATGCCGGCCATCTCCAGCGCCCTGGTGTTGGCCCACATCGTGTGATGATCGGGTGCCGCCATGCAGAACGGGCGATCGGGCAGGATGGTATCGAGATGGTGACGCGTCACCCGCTCGCCTCCGAGCACGGTGTAGTCGACGCCCTGCCCGACCAGCATCGCGGCATTGGGCCGTGTCGATGAATAGTCGCGGATCGCCTTTTGCAGCGCCTCGAAGCCATGCACGCCAGCCAGATGCAGATTGTCGAGTTCAGCCGCGCCGCCGAACAGATGCATATGGGCTTCGATGAATCCGGGCAGGACCGAACCGCCCTCGGCGTCGATGACCTTTGTACCCGGTCCCTTGAGCTCTTCGATTGCAGCACGGCTGCCAATGGCGATGATGGCGCCGTCCTTGACGGCAACGGCCTCGGCGGCGGGATTGTCGCCGTCCATGGTCAACACACGACCATTGATGACAATCAGGTCCGCATCATCCCCCGCATCCGTGACCGACATCGCAACTCCGCGCTTTTGACGACTGAAATGAGACTGGGCAAAACTCCGCGTCCAACGACCCGCCGCTACGGAGCGGCGCTATCGGACAATGAATGGCGCCAAGTACGCTGTCTTCGAAATTTCCCTTGTTATCCCTTGGGACAGCGGGGATAAAGAATGCGACTGATTATTCGCGTTTGTCAACATGCCGGATTTAGAATGTATTGTGGACAGCACGCCCCGCTTTGTGTTGGGACCAGGCGGGGAACGAGGACATCAAGCAGTGAAGCGCAGTCTCGATCGCAAAACCAAAATAGCGCTCGAACCGCGCAAGCAGCCGCGGCAGCAGCGGTCGAGCAAGGTCGTCGACCGCATTCTCGACGCGGCGCTGACCTTGACGCGCGAGCAAGGAACCAAGGCGCCGACGACGCTCGCCATAGCGCAGCGCGCCGGCCTGTCCGTCGGTTCGGTCTACCAGTACTTCCCCAACAAGGAAGCCATTCTTCTGGATCTCGCCCGGCGCTGGCTGTCATCCTTTCCCGAGGTGATCGCGAGGCGCATCAAGGTCGCGCCGCCTACCAACCGCGAAGAGTTTCGGCGGGAAGTGCGCAAGCTCTTCATCGACACGTCCAGGATCTATCTCGACAACGCCACCCTGATGCCGGTGATCGAGGCGATATCCGGCAATGCCGATCTCAGGCCTATCCAGGACGCATATGACGAGGAGATCGTCGCCCTCTATGCCGCATGGCTGCGGCATGTGAACCCGGCCCTCGAAGACAAGATCGCCAAGCGGCTTGGCCTGGTGATGATGGAAGTCGGGCACGCCTGCCGGCTTGTCGGGATGAAAAGAGATCGCAGGACGTACGACCTCATCGAGGACGATGTCGAAACCATGTGGCTCGCTTTGGTGAGCCCCTACCTCAACCTTGACTGACCAGTTTCAATGAGATTCCGGACGGAAACCGCTTTCTGGAATTGCCTTAGCTTCGCACTTCGAGAGGAATTTCATGAAGACTGTCTATTCGCCCCTTCATGCCGGTCATGCCGGACAGATGGAACTGGTCACCTCGGCCATCGTGCCCGGTTTTGAAAAGCCCTCGCGGGCGGAGTTCATCAAGGCGCGGGTCGAAAGCGAGAAGCTCGGGCCGATCCTCGGGCCGGTCGAGCATGACCTTGCCGCCGCCAAGCGTGTTCACAGGGCCGACTTCATCGACTTCCTGCCGACCGTCTGGCCGCAATGGATCGCCGAGGGTCATGCGGGCACGGCGATGCCCTTCACCTGGCCGACGCGCGGCCTGCGCGGCGACGTGCCGCCCAAGCGCATCGACGCCCTGCTCGGCTATTATTCCTTCGACGGCGGCGCCACCTTCGTCGAGGGCACCTGGGCCGCGATCAAATCGTCCTTTGACGTCGCGCTGACCGCCGCCGGCCTCGTCAAGGACGGCGAGAGGTCGGCCTTCGCGCTCTGCCGTCCGCCCGGCCACCATGCCGGGGCCGGCTTCATGGGCGGCTATTGCTACGTCAACAACGCGGCGGTCGCCGCGCAATGGTTCCGCGACCAGGGCGCCAAACGTGTCTCGATCCTCGACGTCGACTATCACCACGGCAACGGCACGCAGGAGATCTTCTATGACCGCGCCGACGTACAGGTTCTCAACTTGCACGGCGATCCGATGGTCGAGTACCCGTTCTTCCTCGGCCATGCCGATGAGCGTGGCGCGGGGGCCGGCGAAGGCTTCAACATCAACTATCCCATGCCCTTCGGCACCGGTTGGGATGCCTGGAATGTGTCGCTGGAGGACGCCTGCGCCAGGGTCGCCGCCTACGCTCCCGACATCGTTGTCGTCTCGCTCGGCGTCGACACTTTCGAAAAGGACCCGATCAGCCGGTTCAAGCTGAAAAGCCCGGATTATCCGAAGATCGGCCAGCGCATCGCCAAGCTCGGCCTGCCGACGCTGTTCGTCCAGGAAGGCGGCTATGCCGTCGAGGAGATCGGTATCAATGCCGTCGGCGTGCTGACCGGGTTCGAGGATCGGTAGAGCGGTCGTCCTGAGCACGCAGCGTCTGCGGGGAGGACGGACAAAGCAAGGGGGGCGGCAGCCGCCCTTTTTTTGCATCCAGAGGCGCCGGGTAAGTCCATCGCAAGAATTATGACCGGCCTGCGCGGCTCGATTTCCGGGCCCCGGAAATGCAAGGAAATTGGCCGCTGAGTCGCAGTCCGAGTCCACCGGATTCGATTTTGTCAAATCGCGTTTGATGTCGGATTCATCTGCGGGTAGATTAGACCCGAATCAGCCGGTCCTCGGGGGCACGGCGACCACCCAAAGTCTCACGTTCCGGAATTTTTCCGGCGCCAGACGCGGATGTCTCGCGTTCCCTGAATGGATTCCGTCTGGTTGGGCGCGGCCCCGCGCCTCGTGTGTGTCTCGTAAAAGTAACGCGTTTTCGGGTTCGGCGGCTGGCACTCCAGCAGCCGGGCATCAGAATTGATTCCGACCAAAAGCAGCAGATGAGCAGTCCCGCCGCGCCTCTTCAATCCGACACATTGGGCTCGCGCCTGACGTCGCGCGGTGATCTCACCTCCTTCTTCATGGAGCTAACCGCCGAGATCGGCGCCGACAGCTACATGCTGGTCGCCATCGTCCATGACCAGGACCGCAACGATGCGCGTATCGTCTCTTCGAACTGGATCTTCGACGCCATCGAGTTGATCGGCAAGCGGCTGATCGCCGGCCTTGCCCAGGGCCCGCTCACCGCCGCACCCGGTATCCGTCCGACGCCGCTGGTGGCGGCCCAGGCGCCGAATTCCGGTGGACTGGTCTCGGGCGAAGAGGCTCGGCTCCTCGACGTGCTCGGCCATGCCGAGGTCTATTCACTGCGGCTGAATGTCGGCCGTCAGCGCCTCTTCGCCTTGTTCTCGGCGGCGGCCACCGGCCGGATCGACCAGCCGGCGCTGATGAAGGCGCAGCTGAAATGCTGCTACGCGCTTTCGCACATCCCGCAGTTGATCGCCGCCGCGGCGATGCAGGATCCGCTGTCGGACCGCGAGCGCGAATGCCTGTTCTGGGTCTCGGAAGGCAAGACCACCGACGAGGTGGCGGTGATCCTTGGCGTCTCGTCCAACACGGTCAACAGCTACATCACCCACGCCATCCAGAAGTTCGCGGCCTCGAACCGTGCGATGGCCATCGCCACGGCGATCAGGAGTGGCATCATTTGAAACACGCCGACATCAAGGACGCCGCGGAGGCCCTTTTCAACGAGCAGCGCAGCCCGTTCGGTGCCTTCTCGCTGGGATCCGAAACACATCACGCCGTCACCATTCCCGATGCGGTGCGCCGCTGCCGCTGGATCTCAGTCGACATCAATGCCTCCGCCTTCGGCCTGTTCTTCGTCAGCCCGTCGCCGGAGCGAGCGCGGCTGGTCCCGTGCTTTGATTCAGATTATCCCGGCGTCGCGGTGGCGACCAAGTTCATTTCAGGCGCCAATGGCGAGGACATCGTTCGCCATAGCCGGATTTCGACCGAGCCGCGCTGGTGGACGGATGACGGCGTGGCGGCCATGGCCGACATGTTCGGCAGTCTCGCCTGGACCGGACAGATGGCGCCGCTGACACCCGGGTCGAGCGGCATTGCCTTCCCCGTCCATGCCGATCGCGGTCAGTGCGGTCTTGTCGTCTTCCTGGGATCGGAGATCGCGCTGCCGCAGGATGCGCTCTACGAAATTCACGCCCGCTGCTTCTCGCTGTTCGCCGCCGTCGCGCGGATGCGTCCGGGCGACGTCGGCAGAATGCGCTCGATCTCCAAGCGCGAGCTCGAATGCCTGAAGCTGACCGCCAACGGCAACACCAGCGAGGAGATCGCGCGGCTCCTGAAACTGTCGGTGCACACCGCCAACCAGTACCTCACCCAGTCGACCCAAAAGCTCAATGCGGTCAACCGCAACCAAGCGGTCGCCAAGGCGTTGCGGCTGGGGCTTATTGAGTAGCCGGTCTCGGCTGAAGGAAGCGCTTTAGGACGCCAGCGGTTCGACCTTGCGGATGCGGGCCTGTTCGATCACCGCCTCCAGCAGCGCCGTATTGTGCCCGGGGTCTTCGCCCGGCTTTTCGAACGACACGTAATTGACCAGGACCGTGCTGCCGGTCTCGCTCAGCGTCAGCTGGAAATAGACGGTCACGCCGGGCGGCCTGAGTTCCAGATCGAGCACGATGCGCGGGCTGCCGCTCCAGTCGACATGCGCCTCGCCGCCATGACCGAGCCTAAGCGTACCCGGCATGAAGAACAGCTCCGCCGCTGAATCGACCAGATCCGACAGGCAGGCGAAATGCTCCAGCCGGATGAAGGCGATATAGTCGGCGACGTCGATCAGTTTGAGCTCCACCACCACCTGTTCGATGGCGCTGGCGACGATGATCTCGCGGGATTTTGCGTGCGGTTGCCGGTTCATGAAATCTGTCTGCGCTCAGCCTTTTTCGAGTAGACGATCCGCACCAGTTCGGCGACGGCCTGGTAGAATTGTGACGGGATCACATTATCGACCGAAACTTGCTTGTACATGGAGCGGGCGAGCGCCACGTCCTCGAAGATCGGGATGTTATGCTCCTTGGCGATTTCGCGGATTTTCAGTGCCACCAGATCCTGCCCCTTCGCTACGACCAGCGGCGCCGAATCTTCGTCGCGCACATATTTCAGCGCGATCGAGAAATGGGTCGGGTTGGCGATAACAAGCGTCGCGCGCGGCACCGCCGTCATCATCCGCTTGCGCGCGCGGTCGCGCGCCAACGAACGCAGCCGCGACTTGACGATTGGGTCGCCCTCCGACTGCTTGAACTCGTCCTTGACCTCCTGCTTGCTCATGCGCAGGTCCTGCTTCCAGTGAAAGCGCGACCAGACGATGTCTATCGCCGCGATCAGTCCCATGACGAAGACGATCGCCACCAGTATGTCGACGGCGATGCCGCGGATGACGAGGCCAAACGTGACGGGATTGGTGATCATCCCGGCAAGCAGCTTGCGGTGGTCCTCCGACAGCGTGAAGATGAGCACGGTGGTGGCAAAACCGACTTTTGCCAGCGACTTCAAAAACTCGACCCAGCCCTGGGCGCCGAACATCCGGTTCCAGCCCTTGACGATCGAGATGCGTGACATTTGCGGCCTGATCCGCTCGCCGACGAATTGCGGCATGTTCTGCAGCACCGAGGCGCCGATGCCGGCAACCGTCAGCAGCACCAGCAGGCTGAGTAAGGCGCGGCCCACCTCCAGCATGACAAGTTTGTAGAGGGCGATGACATCGGTCTCGGTGTCCATCGGCCATGCCTCGGGTTTCTCGAGGAACATCGACAGGAACATGCCGAGCTCGACAATCGCGTCCTTGGCATAGAAGACCGTGAACACCAGTATGGCGACGAAGGAGGCGAGGATCGCGGTTTCCCTCGAATGGGGCAGCTTGCCCTGTTCGATGGTGTCGCGGATTTTCTTTTCGGTCGCCTCTTCGGTTTTCGAATCCTTGTCGACGGCGTCGGACATGCCTTAGGCGGCGTTCTGCGTCGAGGGAAGTTCGAAAGCCCCTTCGCGCGACAGGCGGATGGTGGTCGTCACGATCGTCTTGCGCGCGGCCATGATGTCGGCGGCCGGGACACCCTCCGAGCCTTGCCCGAGTTCGGCCTCGATCATGCGCCGCGAGCGCGCGCCGATCGCCGACAGCACCGCCTCGGCCAGTGCCGCCGACGTGCCGCGCAGCGCCAGCGTGACAAGCTCGGTCGACAGCCCGTCGAACAAAAGCACGCGCGCCTTCTGGGTGAGCAGCGGCAGGTCGTCGAAAGCGAACAGCCTGGCACGGACACCGTCGAGGTCGGGCGTGCCGGCGGCTTCGAGATCCTGCATGACCTCCTCAAGCAGGGGCTTTTCCAGCTCGTTGAGCACGCTGGCGACGCGCGCCTGCCCGGCCGAAGTGTCCTTGGTCGAGGTATCCGACAGCACGCTGGCGCGCAGCCGGTTCTCGACGATCCTGGTGGCGGCGGCCGGAACATTGGCCATCGTCACCATGCGCTTGATGATCTCGCCGCGCATCGGCTTGGTCAGCGTCAAAAGCACACTCGCCGCCGCCTGCGGCGCCAGTTTCGACAGCACCATGGCCGCCGTCTGCGGGTGTTCGCCCGCCAGGAAGGCGCCCAGCCGCGAGGGTTCCAGCTTTTCGAGATCGGGCCAGATCGGCGGCAGCCCTTCAGGCGCGACTTCGACTTTCTTGTCGCCCATGATGGCGCTCATCTCTTCGGGCGAGAGAGACTCGTTGAGAATGGTGTCCATCCTGTCGGCGGAATCGAGCAGGCCCGCGCCCTCGGTGAACTCGGCCTCGAATTCGGCGACGATGCGCTCGAGATCGCTCTGCGGTATGGTCCTGAGCAGCCGCGCGCCCTCGATGAGCGCCTTCAGCTCTTCCTGCTTGAAGAATTTCAACAGGCGGCTGGCGGACGGTTTGCCCATCGCCACCAATATGGCTGCCGCCTTCTGCGCCCGCGTCAGGGTCGTCAGCGGCGTCGTCATGCCTTTCGCCTCCGCTGCCACCGGCGAGCTCCGCGATCCATGTCTAGGCGCCTTTCGTGCCGGCGATGATTTCGGTCAGCCTGATGCCAAAGCGCGAAGGGTCGCTTTCGAGCACCGTGATCTCGCCGCGCGCGATTTTGCGGCCGTTCACCACGACATCGACCGGCTCGCCGATGCGGCGATTGAGCGCGACCGTCGACCCCTTTTGCAGCGCCATCAGATCGGCAACCGCCATCTCGGTGCTGCCGAGGATGATCTGGACATCGACGGGGATGTTCATGATGACGCTCGAATTGGCTCCCGCGGCGGCCCGGAACGCGGCATCGGGGCGCTGCTCTTCTTCGTGCAGGACCCCGCGCAATTCCTCGATGGCGCGATCGAGCTGCTCGTCGGGCTGGTCGAGCTCTGCTTCTACCTTGGTCTTGGCCATGCGTCGTCTCCAAAAGCTCAGGCGCGCCCGGCACCAGCCGGCATGAGCCCATCGATGAAATCCTGCCCGGCATCGAAGGGATGCCTGATTCGGACGGTGTAATTCTGCCCCAGTTTGCCGAACTCGCATACGAACAGCGTCTGGCCGCGTGCGCCGAGGCGAGCCCGCGATTGTGCCGTCTCTTCGAAGTCGATGACCTGGCCCACTTCGAGGTGGGCGAGGTCGCCCAGCGTCAGCCGCGCCAGCGGCATGGTGGCTTCGAGCGCTACGGTCGAGCGCATCACCTCTTCCGAAAAACGTGCCCGCCAACTGGTTCCATGATCGTCCTCGCTGATGCTGGCCGTGGCATCGCGGCCTGCCAGCACGATGCGCTGCGGCATCGTCACGGTGATCGAACCGCTGTCGACCGGCGTCGAGATGCCAAGGACGATGCGGATCGCGGCACCGTCGCGCAACACGTGCCGCCTGGCCTCGATCCCCGACATGGCGCGCGGTGCGGGCAGCCGCAGTTCGAGCGAGCGCCGCCCCGATCCATTCAGCGCCTGCGCCACTTCCTGGAGCACCATGGTCGAGACGTCGGCCTCGATCGACGACAGTTCGCGCTCGATCGGCGACACCGGCATATCCGGGTCGCCGCCGAACAGGGTGGAGACCATGATCGCGATTGCGGGAGCATCCATGACGAGTGTCATCGCGTCCGAGGACGCCGGCGAGCCAACGACGGTCATCGCGAAATTGTCACCGGCGCGCGAGCGCGCCTCCGGGACGCGGCTGACCTCGACGGCCTTGAGGTCGACAATCACGGGAATGCCGAGCTCGCCCGAGAGCCCCTTCTGCAGCAGCGGCACGGCGCGTTCGGCCATGGCACGGCCGGCGGCGACGACCTGATCGGTCTCACCGCTGTCGCCGACCAGACGCTCGATGATCAACGAACGCGCCTGCGAGGGGCTGCCCGGACTCGTCATGACAGTTTTGGCACCGATCTGTCGCGCATCGCTCAGGCGGCCTTCTTCTCGGCGCTGCCGGTGTTCATGGTGCTCTGTTCGACGGCGTCGATGGTCGGCCGTTCATAGGAGGAGATGGTCTTACGGCCGAACTCGATCGCCACCTGCGGCAGCGCGCCGTTCATGTAGGCGAGCAGCGTCTGCTTGACGATGATGTAGAGGCGGTTCTTCTTCTCGCGCACCGTCTTGATCTTGGTGGCGACAGGTCCGACCACCGCATAGGACAGGAAGATGCCGAGAAAGGTGCCGACCAGCGCTGCGCCGATCAGGCCGCCGAGAATTTCCGGCGACTGGTCAAGCGCGCCCATCGCCTTGACCACACCGAGCACGGCAGCGACGATGCCGAGTGCCGGCAGGCCGTCGCCGACCGCGACCAGCGCGTGATAGGCCTTCATCTTGTCGGATTTGATGGTCTGGATTTCCTCGTCCATCAGCGCCTCGATCTCGTGTGAGCGGGCATTGCCGATGATGATGATGCGGCAGTAGTCGCAGATGAAATTCATCAAATCGTGATTCTTGAGCACGGTCGGAAAGGCCTGGAAGATCGCCGACTCCTCCGGATTGTCGATATGCGCCTCGACCTCGCTGCGCGACTTGGAGCGCAACTCGCGCATCAGGCTGTGCAGCACGCCGAGCGTTTCCAGATAGTCCTGCTCCTTCGGAACCGCCTGTTTGAAGGCCTCCAGAATGCCCTTGCCGGTATCCTTGACCGTCTTCATCGGATTGGCGACCAGGAAGGTGCCGAGTGCGGCGCCGCAGATGACCACGGCTTCCCATGGCTGCACCAGCACGTGCAGATGCCCGCCCATGGCCATGAAGCCGCCTAGGACGCAGCCAAGCGTCACCACAAGTCCAATCAGAATGCCCACGACCGGTCCTTCCGCATTTCACGTCCGACAAGGGATAGTCCCCGTGCCTTGTGTGAGGCTTGAATTCGAGCCGCCATGGAACGAAAGTTGGCGATTCAGTTTCGCGCAAGGAAGTGAGCTTATTGTGCTGGCATAGCTTCGGCCGGAGGCGCGTCCTTGCTCAGTACCTATACCAGCTACCAGTTGATCACCAAAGACATAAACAAGTCGATCGACCGCATCGAGCAACAGCCGACGGTCGACCGCGATACCCGATATTATCTCGCCAACATCACCAAGGTGAAATCGATCGACGATTTCGTCAAAAATGATCGGCTGTTCAAATACGCCATGAAGGCCTACGGCCTGGAGAACATGGACTACGCCAAGGCGTTCATGGTGAAGGCGCTCAAGGAAGGCGTCTCAGATCCCGACAGTTTTGCCAACAAACTGACCGACAAGCGCTACGCCGCGTTCGTCAGCGCCTTCAATTTCGCCGCCAACGGCCCCAATGCGACGATCTACAACAAGGCGCAGCAGTTGGTGACCAAGAACTATGCCACGCAGGCGCAGATCGCCGGCCTCGACCCGAATTCGGACTATGTGAAGGGCGAGACGACATATTATCTCGCCAACATTTCCAAGGTGAAATCCGTTGACGACCTGATCTCGAACAGCCGGCTCTACACCTACGCGCTGGCAGCGTTCGGTCTCGATTCGGCGACGGAGAACAAGGATCTCATCAAGCAGGTCTTGCAAGGTGGCGTGCGCGACCCCAACAGCGTCGCCAACAAGCAGACGGATCCGGCTTACGCGGCACTGGCCTCAGCCTTTAACTTCGAGCAGTACGGCGAGAACGCCACCACCATCAATCCGGCGCAGCAGCCGACCGTCGACAAATACATGCGCCAGACGCTGGAAGAGGATGCCGGCCAGACCAATGAGGGCGTGCGGCTGGCGCTCTACTTCCAGCGCAAGGCGCCCGACATCACCAGTTGGTACGACGTACTCGCCGACACGGCGCTTGCCAGCGTGGTGCGTACCGCGCTTGGGCTCCCCGATTCCTTCGCCACCGCCGACATCGACAAGCAGGCGCAGTTGTTTGGGCAGAAGCTCGACATCTCGGATTTCAGGGACCCGGTCAAACTGAACAAGTTCCTGACCCGCTTCACCAGCATGTACGAGATCAACAACCCGACATCGACGGCCGTGACATCGGTCAGTGTGCTGTTCGCGCAACCCGTCACATCGGGCATCTCCACCGACCTGATGATGGCCATGCAGAGACTGAAGTTCTGATCATGCGAGACAGTCTCTACGTCGCCCTCTCCGCGCAGATAGCCCTCGAGCGCCGGCTCGACACGATCGCCGACAACGTCGCTAACGCCAGCACCGTCGGCTTTCGCGCCACCGGCGTGAAGTTCGAGGACGTGGTGTCTGGCGCAGGGCAGAAGTCGGTTTCGTTCGCCTCCTCCGGCAAGACCTTTCTGTCGGGGGCTCACGGCGCCATGACGGAGACCGGCAACCCGTTCGATTTCGCCATCCAGGGCGACGCCTGGTTCGCCATCGACACGCCAGTGGGCACCGTCATGACCCGCGACGGCCGTTTCTCGATGAACGAGAATGGCGAGCTGATGTCGGTCGAGGGCCATCCCGTTCTCGACGCCGGCGGGGCGCCGATCCAGCTCGATCCCCGCAACGGTCCGCCCAAGGCCGGTGCCGACGGCTCGCTGCGCCAGAACGAACAGCTCGTCGGCTCGATCGGCCTCTACAATTTCGACCCGGGCGAGAATTTCGTGCGCTACGGCAATTCCGGCATTGTGCCCGCACGCACGCCCGAACCGGTCACCGACCGCTCCGACATCGGCGTCGCCCAGGGTTTCCTCGAGGAATCCAACGTCAATCCCGTGCTGGAAATGACCCGGCTGATCATGGTCCAGCGCGCCTTCGAGAACACTGCCGCGCTGATGCGGCAGACCGATTCCTCCGCCGAGGAGGCGATAAAGACGCTCGGCTCGAAGTCGTAGCATGTCGTCAGAGCAGCCAGCCCTCCGCGCACCCGAAAGACAGCTCCAGCCGGCGCCGCTGGATCGGCTTGCCGCTTTGGAACGAATTATAAGGCGCTTTGGCGACAGCGACGGCCTGGTCAAGCGCGGCGGGCTCGTCACCGAAGTCACTTCAACGCATTACAAGGTGCGCGGCCTTTCCGATTTCACCAGGCTGGGTGACATCGTCGAGCAGCGCGGCCAGTCCGGCTCGCGCTGCGGCGAGATCGTCAAGATCAGCCGTGACGAGGTTGTGATCGCCCCCTTCGAACGCAGCGCCGACGCCGGCATCGGCGATGCCGTGTTCCGGAGGGGTCCGCTCGCGGTGGCGCCGCATGCCTCATGGCGCGGCCGCGCCATCGACGCGCTCACCCGGGCAATCGACGGTGGCCCGCCCTTGGTGAGGGGTGACGACATGTCGGCTATCGCCGCGACACCCGGCGCCATGGCGCGGCAGCGCGTCGGAACCGCCTTCATGACCGGCGTCAAGGTCATCGACATCTTCACGCCGCTCTGCTTCGGCCAGCGCATGGGGGTCTTCGCCGGATCGGGCGTCGGCAAGTCGACACTGCTTGCCATGCTCGCCGGCGCCGACGCGTTCGACACCGTCGTCGTGTCGCTGATCGGCGAACGCGGCCGCGAGGTCCGCGAATTCCTCGAGGATACGATCGGCGACAGCATGGCCAAGACAGTGGCCGTCGTCGCCACCAGCGACGAGAGCGCCATGATGCGCCGGCGCGCGCCCGACACCGCCATGCGCGTCGCCGAGCATTTTCGCGACCAGGGCCACCGTGTGCTGCTGGTGCTTGATTCGATCACCCGCTTCGCTCACGCCCTGCGCGAGGTGGCGACGGGAACAGGGGAGCCGCCGGTTGCCCGCGGCTATCCCGCCTCGGTCTTCACCGAACTGCCCAAGTTGCTCGAGCGCGCCGGGCCTGGAACCGAAGGCCCAGGATTGGAAGGCAAGGGATCGATCACGGCCATCATTTCCGTGCTGGTCGACGGCGATGATCACAACGATCCGGTCGCCGATTCGGTGCGCGGCATCCTCGACGGCCATGTCGTGCTCGACCGCGCGATCGCCGAACAGGGCCGCTATCCGCCTGTCAATCCGCTGTCGTCCATCTCGCGACTGGCCGGCAAGGCCTGGAGCGTCGAGCAGCGAGCCCTAGTGACGCGGCTGAAGTCGATGATATCCCGCTTCGAGGACACGCGCGACATCCGGCTGCTCGGCGCCTATCAGGGCGGCGTCGACGCTGAGCTCGACATGGCCGTGCGCCAGGTGCCCGTCATCTATGAGGCGCTGACGCAATCGCCCAGGGACCGTCCGTCCGCCGATCCGTTCTCCGATCTTGCCCGCCATCTCAAGGGAAAGCAGAATGCCGAACCAGGAGACTGAACGCGAATACACCGAGCGCCTCCTGAACGAGATGATCGCCGAAGCGAACGCCGCGGAGCAGGCTCGAGCGGAGGAGGCCAGGGTCGCCAGGGCAAACGCCGCCGGCGCCATGGCTGCCCGGACCGCGCTTGTTCTGGCCAGGGCCGTGAAGCCGGCTCTCCCCAGATCCGAGCCTTTTCCGGCCCGGACCGCCAAGCCCCGTATGAATTCCCTTCCCCGCGAGGCTGCCGATTTGGCGCAAGCCAGTCGTGATTCGCTGATCGACGGCCTGTTTGCCGCCGTCGAATGGCCGCAGCCGCCAAAGCCGCAATTCCCCAGACTGGGCAAGAAGAAGGCGGACCCTCGCAGCGACATCGTCATCGCCGCGCTCGGCATCACGCTCGGCCTGACCTGCGCCCTGTTTCCCTGGTACATCTTCTTTAACCAGGACCAGTTCGGCGTGCAGGCGATCAAGTTCGGCGGCACCGGCACCAATTCGGGACGTGCGGGGGGTGGCGTGGTCGCCGAGCGCAGCGCGCCGCTAACCGCCAGGGACGTTCCCAATACCGATGTTGATCTGCTTGCCACCGGCACGGTGCAAGACGATTCCAAAACGCAGCCGCCCGGCGAGCAGCCCTTCCCCGCCGATATCGGGAAGTTCCGCATGGTCCATGTCGCCAATGGTCGCGCCATGATCGAGGACGACACCGGCCTGTGGATGGTCCAGCGCGGTTCGACGCTGCCGGATTCCAGCAAGGTATCGGCGATCGAGCAGCGCAACGGCAAATGGGTCATGCTCACCAGCGCCAACCAGGTGATCGAGCTGTCCAGATAAGCCGCCACGACCGATCGCAAGGTCCGCGCAAGACTGGCGTCCTAGTCTTTGGGCACATGCCCGGAGATTCCCATGGAGCCTGTTTCCCTTTTCGATCTTGCCGCCAAGCAAGCGCAGTGGCTGTCCGTGCGTCAGTCGGCGGTCGCCGGCAACATCGCCAATGCCAACACGCCGGGCTACACGGCAAACGATGTCGAGCCGTTCGAGAAGGTGCTCGACCGCACCGCGGTGTCGCTCCAGATCACCGAACCCGGCCATCTTGGCACCGCGGCGACCAATGCCGGCTTCTCCATCAAGCCGCAGGAAGACGACGGGGTGGTCATGCCCTCCAAGAACACGGTCGTGCTTGAAGACCAGCTTCTCAAGGCCGGCGAGGTGCGCCGCTCCTTCGAACTCAACACGGCCATCGTCAAGGCATTCCACTCAATGATGATGATGGCGGTGAAGAGCTGACCATGGACGCACTGACCGCAGCCCTCAAAGTCGCAGCATCAGGCCTTGGCGCTCAGTCCGAGCGCCTGCGCGTGGTTTCGGAAAACCTCGCCAACGCCCAGTCGACAGGCACGACGCCGGGCGCCGACCCGTATCGCCGCAAGACCATCAGCTTCGTCTCCGAACTCGACCGGGCCTCCGGCAGCTCGACGGTGGAGGTGAATTCGATCGACCGCGACCCGAGCAATTTTCCCGTCGAATTCCAGCCGGGCAACGAGGCCGCCGACGACAAGGGCTACGTCAAGATGCCCAATGTGAACGTGCTGATCGAGATGGCCGACATGACCGAAGCCAACCGCTCCTACGAGGCCAACCTGCAAGTCGTGAAGCAGGCGCGTGATCTCATTTCAATGACCATCGACCTGATGAGGAATCAATGATCGTCAACGGCATAGGCGCGCTTAACCTGAAGCCTGGGCTGGGCGATACAGCCACCGATCTGCTGCAGGGTGGCGTTGCGCCGGCGGCATCGGGCAACCTTGGCACCTCCTTCGCCGAAGCGGTGAGCCAGGCTGCCTCCAAGACCGTCAGCACCATGCAGAATGCCGAGCAGGTGTCGATGCAGGCGCTCAAGGGCGACGCCGACACCCGCCAGGTGGTCGATGCCGTGATGAGCGCCCAGCAGGCGCTGCAGACCGCCGTCGCCATCCGCGACAAGGTGGTCTCGGCCTATCTCGAAGTCAGTCGCATGGGCATCTGAGGAGCAGGCCATGAAAGCACTCGCCATCGCCGCCACCGGCATGAATGCCCAGCAGACCAATCTGGAGGTCATCGCCAACAACATCGCCAACATCAACACCACCGGCTACAAGCGCGCGCGCGCCGAATTCTCCGACCTGCTCTACCAGGTCGACCGTACGCAAGGCGTTCCCAACCGCTCCAACGCCTCGCTGGTGCCGGAAGGCGTGTCGATCGGTCTCGGTGTCAAGACGACCGCCGTGCGCAACGTCCACACCCAGGGCGAACTGACCAGCACCGGCAACAGTTTCGACATGGCGCTGACCGGCAGGGGCTGGTTCCAGATCGAGGGCGCCGATGGCGGCACGCTCTACAGCCGCGCCGGCGCCTTCAACACCAACGCCACCGGCCAGTTGGTGACGGTGGACGGCGCCAGTGTCATTCCGGCCATCACCGTACCGACCAATGCGGTCGAGGTGATCGTCAACAAGACCGGCCAGGTCTTTGCCCGCATCGACGGCCAGACCAACCTGCAGACTCTCGGCCAGCTTCAGATCGCCAACTTCGCCAACGAGGCAGGCCTGGCACCGCTCGGCGACAATTTGTTCCAGGAAACGACAGCCTCCGGCCCTGCAAATGTCGGCGTGCCCGGCGATCCCGGCTTCGCCACCATCCAGCAAGGCTATCTCGAGGCTTCCAACGTCGATCCGGTCAAGGAGATCACCGAGCTGATCTCGGCGCAGCGCGCCTATGAGATGAATTCCAAGGTGATCCAGGCCGCCGACGACATGGCCTCCGTCGTCTCCAAGAACATCAGGTAACGGATGATGGCCATGCCGATCTCCTGCTCCGCATTCCGCCGCACCGCGCTGTTCCTTGCGCTGGTGGCCGGCGGCATGCCGGCTTTCGCCCAGGACTCGGCCAACCAGATCGCCAGCAACCAACCTGCTGGCGAGGTCGTGCTGATCCCCAACCGGGTCATCTATCCCGGCGAGACTATCGAACTCGCCGCCCTGAAGCAGGTCACTCTGATCCCCGGCAAGCACAAGCCCGATGCTGTTGCGACCCGTTCCGAGGAACTGCAGGGCAAGATCGCCAAGCGCACGCTGCTTCCCGGCCGCTACATTCCTTCAGCCGCGGTTCGTGAGGCCTGGCTGGTCGAGCAGGGTGCCGCCGTGCAGGTCTACTTCGTCGCCGGCGGGCTGACGATCACGGCCACCGCCGTGACCTTGCAGCCGGGCTCGGCGGGCGATTTCATCAAGGTCCGCAACAGCGACAGCGGCAAGATACTCTCCGGCACGGTGATGGCCGACGGCACCATCCAGGTCGGCGCTTCATGATGCGCCCTTTTGCCCTCCTGCTCGCGGCGGCCCTTGGCCTGCAGCCGGCGCTGGCCGATGGCTTGACGCCCAAGGCCAAGCGCGAACTCGCCGCCAGGAATGGCGGTGTCTACGACGATCCGGAATATGATCCCGCCACCACCACGCGGATGTTCCGCGTATCGCCCGGGCCGAGTTCACTGCCGCCAGGCCAGGTCGCCTCGCGCATCAAGGACATCGCGCAGCTGCAGAGCTCGCGCGACAACCAGCTCGTCGGCTACGGCCTCGTCATCGGGCTGGCCGGATCCGGCGACAGCCTGCGCAATTCGCCATTCACCGAACAGTCGATCCGCGCCATGCTCGAAAATCTCGGCATCGCCACCGAAGGCGGCAGCGCACGCGCCAGGAACGTCGCCGCCGTCATCGTCACCGCCAATATGCCGCCCTATGTGCAGTCCGGCGCCCGCATCGACATCGACGTCTCCTCGATGGGCGACGCCACCTCGCTTGCCGGCGGCACGCTGATCATGACGCCGCTGAAGGCGGCGGACGGCGAGATTTACGCGGTCGGCCAGGGCGCGGTGATCGTCTCCGGCTTCACTGCCCAGGGCCAGGCCCAGCAATTGACGCAAGGCGTACCGACCGCCGGCCGGGTGCCGAACGGGGCCATAGTCGAGCGGCAGGTGAAGGCTGAGTTCGATGACCAGTCGACGCTGACGCTGCAATTGCGCAATCCCGATTTTTCGACCGCCATCCGCATCGCAGACGCGATCAACGACTACACCGCCCAGCGCTTTGGCATTCGCGTGGCCGCAGAGCGCGATTCCCGCACCGTGCAGATCAGGCGGCCGAAGAGCGTTTCGGCGGCCCGCTTCTATGCCGAGATCGAGAATCTGGTGGTCGAGTCCGACACGCCGGCCCGCGTCGTCATCGACGAGCGCACCGGTACCATCGTCATCGGCAACGACGTCAAGATCTCACGTGTCGCCATCAGCCACGGCACACTGACGGTGCGCATTACGGAAGCGCCGCGCGTCGTGCAGCCCGAACCCTTCTCGAAGGGCGAAACCGCCGTCGAACCGTTCACAGCCATCGATGCCAGCCGGCCCAACGCCCGCGTCGCCGTGCTCGACGGGCCCGACCTGCAAACTCTCGTTTCCGGCCTCAACCGTCTCGGCGTCAAGCCGGACGGCATCATTGCCATCCTGCAAGGCATCAAGTCGGCCGGCGCCTTGCAAGCCGATCTGGTTCTCCAATAGCGATGCCGATGATCATCTCCATCTCATCCCATCAAGGACGCTCTCCCCGCGCAATCGTGTTCGCCGCCGCGGTCATCGCGGCCATGTCCGTTTCGAGCAGCGGCGCACGCGGCGAGGATGTCGTTCGTCAGATCCTGCCCGGAGCGCAGCCCGGGATCGCACCGCAGCAACTGACACGAGAAAAGGCGCCGGACCAGAGCGAGATCGAGCGCTTCTGTTCCAACATCGCCGATGCCGCGCGCGACCGCCGCTACGCCTTGCAGGCGGAGGAGTTGAAGCAGCTGCAGGCAGGCATCGACGAGCGCATGAAGGCGCTGGACGCAAAAAAAGCCGAATACGAAACCTGGTTGAAGCGGCGCGAGGTGTTTCTGGCCCGGGCCGAGGACGGCGTCGTCAAGATCTATGCCGGCATGAAGCCCGATGCGGCGGCCGAACGCCTGGCGATCGTCAATGCGGACCTCGCCGCGGCTATCCTGATGAAGCTCGATTCACGCAAGGCGGGTGTCATCCTTAACGAAATGGACCAGAAGGCGGCGGCGACGCTCACCGGCATCATGGCCAGCGCAGCCCGAAGGGTAGATCCGTCATGATCCGCAGAATGCTCATCCTGTGCGCGGCCGCGGCCTTGTCCGGCTGCGCAACCAACTTCAAGGAAATCGGTAGGGAACCATCGCTGTCGCCGGTCGGTTCGGGCATCGCCGGCGACGGGGCAGCACCCTACAGCTATCCCCAGCCGCCCGCCGCTCCGGTCAAGAAGTTCTCTTTGTGGGACGACCGCCAGAGCCGGCTTTTCACCGATCCCAGGGCGCTGCGCGAAGGCGACATCCTGACCGTCAGGATCAAGCTCAACGACAAGGCCAACTTCAAGAACCAGAACGACCGGAGCCGCACCGCCGCACGCAAGCTGGGCTATGACGTCACGCTCGGATGGGAAGGCAACAGCACCAGCGGCAAGGGCGACGCCGGCTTGAGTTCCAGCACCGAAACCAACGCCGACGGCGAAGTCAAGCGCTCCGAAAACCTGGAGCTCAACGTCGCCGCCGTCGTTACCGAGGTCCTGCCCAACGGAAATCTGATGATCAGGGGGTCCCAGGAGGTGCGCGTCAACTACGAGCTCAGGGTGCTCACCATCGCCGGCATGGTGCGCCCGTCGGACATCGGCGCGGAAAACACCATCTCCTATGAACGCATCGCCGAGGCGCGCATCTCTTATGGCGGCCGTGGCCGCGTCAGCGAGGTCCAGCAGCCGGCCTATGGCCAGCAGGTTCTCGACCAGGTTCTTCCGTTCTAGGCGTTGGAGAGCGTAGCGCCATGGCCAATGTCGATCAGGTTCAGCCTCGCAAGGCTCCTTCTGTTGCCGTGCAGGGCGCCATGCTGCTCGTGGTGACGGCCGCCGCCATCGGCATGGGCTGGATGTCGGGCGGCTATCTCAAGGGCGTCGGCGCGCCATCGTCGGTGCCAGTCGCGCCTGAGAACGAGGGCAAGCCACCCCAGCCCGAAGCCGCGCAACAAGCAGGCGCGGGGCCGACGGTCGTCGCGCTGGCGCCGATCACCACCAACATCGCCTCACCCGCGGACACTTGGATCAGGATGGAAGTCTCCGTGGTCTACGACGCTCCGCAGCCGCCGGCGATGGCGGAGGACGTCCAGCAGGATCTTCTGGCCTTCGTGCGTACCCTCAAGATGCACCAGATCGAGGGCGCCAGCGGCTACCAGCACCTGAAGGCCGATCTCGACGAACGCGCCTCGATCCGCAGTCAGGGACACGTCAAACAGGTTCTCGTCAGGACATTGCTGCTCGAATGAGAAAACTCCTTCTTGCCGCGGCACTGATCGGTGCCGCCACCTCCGTCGCGGCGGCCCAGCAACTGGACCTTGGCGGTATCGGCAAGGCCGATGGCGCCACCGTCGGCTACATCATCCAGATGTTCGGCCTGCTTACCGTGCTGTCGGTGGCGCCGGGGCTGCTGATCATGGTGACCAGCTTCACCCGCTTCGTCATCGCCTTCTCGATCCTGCGTGCCGGCATCGGCCTGCAATCGACGCCGGCGAACCTCATCCTCATTTCGCTGTCGCTGTTCATGACCTTCTATGTCATGGCGCCGACCTTCGATCAGGCGTGGAACACCGGCGTCAAGCCGTTGATGGACAATCAGATCAGCCAGACAGAGGCCTTCGAGAAGATTTCCGATCCGTTCCGCACCTTCATGCTGCACAATGTGCGCGACAAGGATTTCGACCTTTTCGCCGACCTCGCCCGCGAACGCGGCCAGACCGTTGCAAAAGAGACGGTCGACCTGCGCATCCTGGTGCCTGCCTTCATGATCTCCGAAATCCGGCGCGGCTTTGAGATCGGCTTCCTGATCGTGCTGCCATTCCTGGTCATAGACCTGATCGTGGCCACCATCACCATGGCGATGGGCATGATGATGCTGCCGCCCACGGTTGTGTCGTTGCCGTTCAAGATCCTGTTCTTTGTCCTGATCGACGGCTGGAACCTGCTCGTCGGCAGCCTGGTGCGCTCTTTCACCTGACCTTCCCGCGTCGCCCGCGCCCGTTCTATTTTTCTCGGAATATTTTCGATTAACCGTGCGGTTTAGTCGTTTGGTAGGGACTTGCCGCCATAGTCCTCGCAGATGGCGGGTGATTGGAAATAACGATCATTGGCATGATGCCGCTCCGTCATACCGGGAAAGCCGGTATGCAAAAAAACACCGTGTAAAAACAAGGTACGAGTAGCCATGTCCAGTATCATGACGAACACTGCCGCGTTGACGGCGCTGCAGAGCCTTAACGCCACCCAGAACAACCTCGCAACCACCCAGGCCCGCATCTCGACGGGCTATCGCGTTTCCCAGGCTTCGGACAACGCTGCTTACTGGTCGATCGCGACCACCATGCGCTCCGACAACCAGGCCATGTCCACCGTTTCGGACTCGCTCGGTCTCGGCGCCTCGAAGGTCGACACCGCCTACACCGGCATGAGCAGCGCGATCACAACCATCAACACGATCCAGCAGAAGCTGACCGCGTCCTATGGTCAGACCGACGCCTCCAAGGAAAAGACACAGGTCGAAATCAAGGCCCTGCAGGATCAGTTGAAGGCCTACGCCGATGGCGCCACTTTCTCCGGCACCAACATGCTTTCGGTGTCCACCGCTTCGGGCACGGCGGCCGACGTGAAGGTCGTTTCGGCCTTCAACCGCAGCGCCACAGGCGCGGTTTCGATCTCGACGATCGACGTCAACGTGGAAAGCATCAAGCTCTATGACGCCGGCGCAGCGCCGACAGCCAAGGGCATCCTCGACACAGCCCGTCTTGGCACCACTGGCGCTGCAACCACCACAGCACAGGCCCCGACCATTGGCGGCGCTATCGTTGCCGGCGATACCTATTCGGTCGCCAGCCTGGCCATCTTCTCGGGCACTACGGCCGCCAGCGACGCTCAAATCTCGCAGATGATGACGGTTGTCGACGCCGCGCTCAAGGACATGACGACCGCCGCCACCAAGCTCGGCGCCGCCAAGAGCTCGATCGACCTGCAGAAGACCTTCACCTCGAGCCTGATGGACTCCATCGATCGCGGCGTCGGCCAGCTCGTCGATGCCGACATGAACAAGGAATCGACCCGCCTCCAGGCGCTGCAGGTCCAGCAGCAGCTCGGCGTCCAGGCGCTGTCGATCGCCAACGGCTCGTCGCAGTCGATCCTGTCGCTCTTCCGCGGCTGATCCCTTTCGACCGATCAAACTAGGCAAACGGGCCGCGCCAAAAGCGCGGCCCGTTTTGCGTTTGCTCCAGCTCCGCGCAACCCCCGTTTCTTAACCCTCGAAGGCCGGCTTTTAACAGGCCGTTAACCATAACGCGCTAGTCATGGTTAACCAATGACTTACAACGGATTGCCGAATCGGCCCCATCGGGTGACGGTAATCCACGAGCGGGTCGAGCGGCTCGCGAGGGCAACGCCGGTTTGAGAAAGACCGGTCTGGAAAAGGAGCGAGTTTCTTGGCGAGCATCATGACGAACGCCGCGGCGTTGACCGCACTTCAGAGCCTCAACGCAACCAACAAGTCGCTCGAGCAAACGCAGGCCCGAATCTCGACGGGCTACAGGGTCTCCGAGGCTTCCGACAACGCCGCCTATTGGTCGATCGCCACGACGATGCGCTCCGACAACCAGGCGCTGTCGACAGTCCAGGACGCGCTCGGCCTCGGCGCCTCGAAAGTCGACACTGCGTATACCGGCATGAACAATGCGCTGGATACGATCGGCAAGATCAAGACCAAGTTGCTTTCGACCATTGGCCAGACGGGTGCCGCCAAGGCAAAGACGCAGACTGAAATCACCGCGCTCCAGGCGCAGATGAAGTCCTTTGCCGATGCCGCCACCTTTTCGGGCTCGAATTATCTGTCGGTGACATCTACGCAGGTCGCCGCCCCCAATGATGGCGTCCAGGCAGACGCCAAGATCGTGTCGTCCTTCAATCGCTCATCGTCGGGCGCCATCTCGCTCGGGACGATCGACATTGATGTCGAGAGCACCAAGCTGTTCGATTCCGGTCTCTCCACCGCCGTCAAGAACCAGGGCACGCTTGACCGCCAGACCTCGGTCTATTCCACGGCGGCGGCCCAGGACCTGTATGATACCGCTTATGCAGCCGCAATCGCCGGCGGCGGCACGGACATTGCCGCCAACACCGCCGGCCAGACCGCGGCCGGGGCGGTGGTTCCCAGGATCGACAATGTTTCCGCCTACAATCTCGATATCACCGCGGCCGGCGTGACCGACGACATCATCACCCAGATGGTCGGCAAGATCGACAAGGTCATGAGCCAGTTGACCGACTCCGCCACCATCCTCGGCGCGGCCAAGAGCTCCATCGACCTGCAGAAGACCTTCACGCAGAGCCTGATGGACTCAATCGATCGCGGCGTCGGCCAGCTGGTCGATGCCGACATGAACAAGGAATCGACCCGCCTCCAGGCGCTGCAGGTTCAGCAGCAGCTCGGCATCCAGTCGCTGTCGATCGCCAACAGCTCCTCGCAGTCGATCCTGTCGCTGTTCAAGAACGGCTAACCTCGGCTAGCTGACGCATACTCCGAAATTCACGGGCCGCGCCGCAAGCGCGGCCCGATTTCATTTTCGCACAAGCTTCGGGGGCTAGTGTTCCGGCGGACAGTCATGCTGGGAGTCGCTCAATCGTGCCGGAACAGATCCAGAGCATCATCTCGAATCTCCGCGGCTTTGGCGTCAGGCGCCTGGCCATGCTGGCGGGCATCGCCGTCCTGGTGATGGGCGTCATCGGCATCGCCTCGGTCTACCTCAACCGCCCGGCCTACGACACGCTCTATGTCGGGCTCGATCGCTCCGACGTGAACCAGATCGGCCTGGTGCTGGGCGAGGCCGGCATCGGCTTCGACGTCGGCGCCGACGGAACCTCCGTGCTGGTTCCGGCCGGCACCACGGCGCAGGCGCGCATGCTGCTTGCCGAAAAGGGCCTGCCGACCAGCGCCAATGCCGGCTACGAACTGTTCGACAATGTCGGCGCGATGGGCCTCACCTCCTTCATGCAGCAGATCACCCGGGTGCGCGCGCTCGAAGGCGAGATCGCCCGCACCATCCAGTCAATATCGGGTATCAAGGCGGCGCGGGTCCACATCGTCATGTCCGAGCGCGCCAATTTTCGTCGCGACGAACAGCAGCCCTCGGCCTCGGTCGTCATCCGCTACGCCGGCATCGACGCGGAGAAGAGCGCCATGTCGATCCGCCATCTCGTCGCCGCCGCCGTCCCTGGCCTGTCGGCCGACAAGGTGACGGTGCTCGATTCCAACGGCAATCTGCTGGCCGCGGGCGATGACCCATCCAACACCAGTGCCGCTCGCACGCTCGGCGTCGAGCAGACCGTGGAAGCGCAGATCGGCGACAACATCCGCCGCGCGCTTACGCCCTATCTCGGTCCCGACAATTTCCGCGCCAGCGTCAAAGCCGATGTCAACACCGACACCCGCCAGACCGAAGAGACGATCTTCGATCCGGAGTCCCGCGTCGAGCGCTCGGTGCAGTCGGTGCGCGCCAACGAGAACAGCAACCAGAAACAGGCCTCGACCCCGGCCAGCGTCGAGCAGAACCTGCCGGAGACCCAAGCGACCAGCACCGAGGGTCCGCAGACCTCCTCGGCCAACGACCGCAAGGAGGAGATCACCAACTACGAGATCAACTCCAAGAAGATCGCCACCGTCTCCAATGGCTACAGCGTCACCAAGATGTCGATCGCCGTCGTCGTCAACCAGGATCGGCTGAAGACGATCCTGGGCAAGGATGCGACACCGGACCAGATCGCCAAGCGCGTCGCCGAAATCCAGAAGATGGTCAGCTCCGCCACCGGCTTCGACGACAAGCGCGGCGACGTCATCGACGTCTCGGCCGTCGAGTTCATCGACGGGCTGGACGGCGAGGCGGTGCCACAGGCGGGAATGCTCGATTCCATCGGCCAGCATGCCGGCACGCTGATCAATGCCGGCGCCTTCATCGTGGTGGTGTTCCTGGTCGCCTTCTTCGGCTTGCGGCCGATGGCGGCCGCGCTGACGGCAAAGGCGACGCTCGCTATAGCAGGCCCCAATTTCGATGAAGTCCAGCGCTCCCTGCCCACCCCGGAGGCGGCCGCTTCCGCCGATGCGGGTGCCGCCATTGGCGCTCTGCCCGGCACGCGTGCCGGCGCCACCCCGCTCGACGATCTGCGCCAGAAGATCAGGCCGGCTCCGCAGGAGCGGCTTGCCCGCATGGTCGACATCAACGAGGAACGCACCGCGCAGATCCTGCGCAAATGGGCGGCCCAGGAAGTCGCGGCGTAGACCATGCCCTCCGCAGCCCTCTTTGATCTTCTCCCGGATTTCGGCACGCGCGCGCAACGCGCCAGTCAGCCGCAGGCCACCGCCGAGCACAAGCCCGAGGCGGCAGCATCGACGGCCGATATCGGCACGCTGATCGCCGAAGCCGTTGCCCAGGCGGAGGCGGCGCTCGGCGAACGGCTTGCCGCGGCCCATGAAGCGGCGCTGCAAGCGGAACGCCAGGCAAATGCCGACGAAGCGAAGGCCTTTCTCGACAGCTTCGGCGGCGATGTCGGCAAGGCGGTCTCGTCGCGCATCGACGCCATGGAGGCGCGCGTGACGGATCTTGTCGGCGCCACTGTCGCCCGCATCATCGGCGGCGTTGTCAGCGACGATCTGCGGGAGCGCTCGCTCGAAGCGCTCGCCGGCGCGATCCGCGAAGCCGTTGGCGATGGCGAAGCGGTGCGCATTGCCGTTCGCGGGCCGCTCTCGCTGTTCGAAACGCTGAAGGCGTCGCTTGGCTCCCGCGCCGCAAATCTCGACTTCATCGAGGCGCCCGGCTTCGACCTGATGGTCACCATCGACGAGGCCGTGTTCGAAACGCGCATGGCCGAGTGGTCGGTAACCCTGTCCGAGGTCCTGTCATGAGCGTCGCCGAAGCCGATCATGGCAGGCACGAGATCATCATCGTGCGGCGCGGCCATGACGACCACGACGAAGGTCATCATGGGGGCGTCTGGAAGATCGCCTTCGCCGACTTCATGACCGCGATGATGTGCTTCTTCCTGGTCATGTGGCTGATCAATGCCGCCAACGAACAGACCAAGACGGCCGTCGCCAGCTATTTCAATCCCGTCAAGCTGGTCGACCGCGAGTCTAGCCGCAAGGGCCTTAAGGATCTCGGCAATGGACCGCGCGCGGCCGGGCCGACGGCCGACGACCCTCAGGAAGCGACCACCAAGGCTGGACAGGACGGCACCGGCGCCGCGGGCTCGTCCAATCGCAAACAGGACAAGCAGGAGCCACAGCAGTCGCAACAGTCCGACGAGCATCTTTTCGCCGACCCCTATGCGGTGCTTTCGGAGATCGCCACGGATACCGGCGTCATGCAGAATGTCAGCCAGAAGGGCGATGGCGGCGCGCAGAATTCCGGCCCCGCGACGGGCGCCTCGGGCGGCGCGTCCTACCGCGATCCTTTCGAGCCGGACTTCTGGTCGCAGCAGGTCGCCGCGCCCGGCGCCGAGGCGAGTGCCCAGCGCCCCAGGGTCGAGGGCGATCCGCTCAAGCCCGGCGACAAGGCTGCCGAGACACAGATCGCCAAGGTCAAGGCCGTGCCGCCGGCGCCGCCGATCAAGGATGCACCACTGGAGCCCCTGGCCGGGGATGGCAATGACACCGCGCCGAAAATGGTCACGACTGGTGATGCCAAGATCGGTGATGCCAAGGCGGGCAGCGCTAAAGCTACGGACAACAAGGCGGATGTGGCTAAGGCGGACACGGCCGCAGCGAAGCAGGAGGCCGCAAAATCCGAGGTGGACAAGGCTCCGACCGCCGCCGCGCTGAAGGCCGCCGCGGACGTTAAGCAGCTGCTGGCCGACGCCTTCAAGCCCGGCGACAAGCTGCATGACGGCGTCTCGGTGGAAGCCACCGACAAGGGTGTCGTCATCTCCATCACCGATCAGCTCGACTTCGGCATGTTCGAGGTCGGCTCTGCGGTGCCGAGCCGCGAACTGGTGCTGGCGATGGAAAAGATCGGCCGCATCGTCAACAGCCAGAAAGGCACCATCAGCATCAACGGTCACACCGATGCGCGTCCCTTCCGCGGTGCCAGCTACGACAATTGGCGGCTGTCGACGGCGCGCGCGCACTCGGCCTACTACATGCTCGTGCGTGGCGGCGTCGATGAACGCCGCATCACCGAGGTTGCCGGCTTCGCCGATCGCCAGCCCAAGGATTCCGCTGATCCAATGTCGGCGGCCAACCGCCGCATCGAAATCCTGATGGCGACCGGCGGATGAAACGGGCGGCGCTCACCGGCCGCATGATGGCGCTGCTGCTGCTGCTAGCCACGGCTAGTCCGTCCGCGGGCCTCGCCCAGGATGCGCTGCAGCCTTATCAGCTGGTCCGCTCGTTGCAGCTCGTTCAGGACCGCATCGCCGCCGGCGATCACGCCGCGATGCCGATGCAGGCCAAGCTGCTCGAAATGACCGATGCGCGGTTACGCGCGGCGGACGCCGAGGATTTCAAGGATGCCAAGAATTTTCGCGCGCTGCTGGTCTACGGCATGAGCGGCGGCAATCCGGTGACCGTCGAGGCGGCCGTATCGCGTGCCGCCTCCGATCCGCAGAACCTTGCCATAGCCAAAGGGGTAATCGACTATCTGAACGGCCGGCCAGGCGAAGCGATCGAAGCTCTGAGGCCGATCGACCCGATGACCCTGCCAGGCGATCTCGGCGCATTCCTCGCTTTGGTCAAAGGGTCACTGCTTGCCACGGATCAGCCGGCGGCCGCACTCACGCTGCTCGATGAGGCCAAGCTGCTCAGCCCCGGCACTCTGGTCGAGGAAGCGGCTTTGCGGCGATCGGTCGGCATTGCCGTGACGCAGGGCGACGCGGCGCGGTTCGCGCTTGCCTCCACCCAATATGTCGAGCGCTACCTCTATTCGCCTTACGCCAGCCAGTTCGCCGACTCCTTCGTCTCCGGCGTCATCGCACTGCATATGTCGATCAGCCAGGACAAGCTGGCCGACATCACCTCGATGATGGACCCCGAGCGCGAGAAGGTGATCTATCTGCGTATCGCGCGCCGCGCCGCGATTGACGGCATGAGTGACTTGTCGGCCTTCGCCTCGGCGCGGGCCGAACAGGGTCGCGACGGCAACACCAACCAGGGCGATCCGCGCGCCCTGCTTTATTCCAGCCTGTCCACGGTGACCTCCGATACCATCGAGGACGTGCGCACCAAACTTGGCAAGATCGACCGCAGCAAATTATCGGACGGCGACCGGGCCTTGCTCGATGCGGCCCAGGCCATCGCCGGCGAAGTGGTGGCGCCGCCTGCTTCCCTTCCGGTCGCCAATCCGGCGCCCGCGTCGGTCGTACCATCGCCAGAACCCGAAATTGCGGCCGCATCGACCACGGATGCCGCCGGATTGCCACCCGTCGAGGGTGCCGTGTCCGAGAAGCCGGCCATGGCGCCCCAGGCGGCGGCGCCCGCTGCGCCGAACGTATCCGCGCCGGCAACCGACGCGGCAACCGTCCTGCCGGCATCGGCCCCGGCGGTCGCGGCCAGCGCCGACACGACAGACCCGACCGACGCCGCCATGACGAAAACCCGTCGACAGCTAGACCTGATCGACCAGATGCTTGGAGCCGCCCCGAAATGACCCCCAGCCTCGGCCCGGCCCTGCCAGGATTTACCACCGCGCGTACGGCCGAGCAGCCGGCCGCGTCCGGAAAGAAGGACGACACCGGGTTCGGAGAGATGGTACACGGCGGCGCAAGCCCTGCCCATTCGGAGAAGCAGCCACCGGCCGAGCCAGGCTCCCGCGATCCGCGGTGGAGCAAGCTTGCCGCGGAGCTTGCGGCAAAGGCAGGCGAGGACGGGCCCAGGCCGGCCAGCAAGGCAAGGACCACGCCGAGCGGATCGTCTGCCGCGAAATCCATGAAGGACGGCAAGGACGCCGGGACGGACAAGGATGCCTATGCCGACGCGCCGGCTGCCGAACCGGGCGCGACGCCGCTCGACGAGCATCTAGCGCTGCTGATGGCGTTTCATGACCTGCGCCATTTCTCGACATCGGCCAAAACGGCCGACCAGAGCGCGGCCGGAACGGGACAGGACGCCACGGTCGTTGGACAGCTTCCGCCGAAGGCTTATCGGCAGAAATCCGCCGCCGGGCGTGACGGTCTCGAGCCCATGGCCAAGCCCGAGCGGGTATCACTGGTCGACGTACCGCTGACGAAACTCGACGGCCGGCTCATTCGCGATGCCGCCGGCACGCCGAAACATGACAGTACGATCGCGGCCGGCCCCTTGCCCGAGGTGCCTGCGGAAGTGCCGGGCGTGGAGACGAAACAGGCGGCGCCGCAGCTGAAATCGATCGCCGATCTCCAGTCGTCGTTGCGGTCCGAGCCGGGAAAACAGCAGTCGGCGGCGGCACGCATCGACGTTGTTTCCGAACGCAGCTTCCCCGCGCCGCCGCAGGCACCGATAAGCCAGGCAGCCCTCAACGTGATCGGCGCCATTTCAGCCGATGGCGGTCCGAACCAGGCGCTTTCCACCGCTTCCGCGACAGCTCAGCTGACGGGCTCTGTTGCCGTTGCGACACATGTGTTGAAGATCGAACTTCACCCGGCCGAACTGGGCATGGTCACTGCCCACCTTCGGCTCTCCGGAGAACAACTGTCGATTGAGTTGAAGCCCGAAACACACGATGCCTATCGCCGGCTTTCCAGTGACGGCGAGGCGATCCTTAAGTCGCTGCGCGGGCTGGGCTTCGAGGTCGACAAGGTCACCATCCTGCAACCTTCGGTCGCAATACCCTCCACAATCCGCACGGATGCAACCGCCTCGGTGAGCGCTGCACCCGGCCGCGATCCGTCATCCTTCCAGCCCGGAAATTCCAGCGGCGGCAACAGTGGAGCCGGCGGCCAGCAGCCAGGTCAGCAATCCGCAAGGGGTAATCATGATGAAGCGCAAGCACACGGCCGCGCCGCTTCGCCTTCTCGCGAGCGCGCTGGCGGCGATGTTTTTATCTAGCCTAGCGAGCAGCGCAGGCGCCGCCACCAATCCTTGCGAACCCGAGATCCTGCGTGCCGCCGACCGCTATGGCGTGCCTGCCGGCATCCTCTATGCGGTCGGGTTGACGGAAACCGGAAACAAAGGCAGCCTTCAACCCAACGCATTGAATATAGGAGGAAAAGCAGTCTTCCCGAGAAGCCGGGACGAAGCTCTTGCAGCCTTCGCGGACGCCCAGCGCGAGGGCAAGACGCTGATCGATCTCGGCTGCATGCAGATCAACCATCACTATCATGCCTCGCATTTCCGAAGCGTCAAGGACATGCTCGACCCGCGCCAGAACGTGGACTACGCGGCACGCTTCCTGGCCAGCCTCCATGCCCGCCATGAGACCTGGTCCATGGCCGTCGCCCGCTATCATGCCGGACCCGACAACGACCCGGCGCAGAAGGTCTATGTCTGCAGGGTGATCGCCAACATGGTGGCCACCGGCTTTGGCAAATGGACGACGAACGCTCGCGCCTTCTGCAACCCGTAAGCGCATTCTCCACTTCTAATACATCAGTCCCGCGGCTGCGGAGCGGTCGATTCGACTTGGCCGGGACTTGGACCGCAAGCATATCTGGCTGCACGCTAATGCAACCGACACGTTCCAGACTCCCAAGAAACTAGTTACAAGAAATGACGGTTGTTCAGGATTCCCGCCAGCGGATACGCCTTTCTCCACGGGGCAAATGTGCTGATTCGGAGGCGGGGCCGATGATCGTTATCGTTGACGAGCGAGAGCTCGTGACAGAGGGCTACAATTCACTTTTCGACCGCGAGGGGATCGCCTGCGCCGGTTTCGCGCCGGGCGAGTTCGGCGAGTGGGTCAACTCGGCCGCCGACACCGATCTGCGATCGGTGCGGGCCTTCCTGATCGGCGACTGTCGCGACGGCGCGATCTCGCCGCGCCAGATCCGCGACCGCACCGGAGCTCCGGTCATTGCGCTCAGTGAGCAGCATTCGCTTGAAAACACGCTGCGGTTGTTCGAGAGCGGCGTCGACGACGTCATCCGCAAGCCGGTGCACATCCGCGAAATCCTGGCCCGCATCACCGCCATTCGCCGCCGCGCCAGCGAGGACGTCGCCTATACCGAGATCGGCGCCATGCGCATCTTCATGGACGGCCGCGATCCAGAGATCGACGGTCAGCCGCTGCCCTTGCCGCGCCGCGAGCGCCGTATCCTGGAATATCTAGCGAGCAACCGTGGCCGCCGCGTCACCAAGACCCAGGTGTTCAACGCCATCTACGGCATCTTCGACGAGGAGGTCGAAGAGAACGTGGTGGAAAGCCACATCAGCAAGTTGCGTAAGAAACTGCGCGAGAAGCTGGGCACCGACCCGATCGATTCCAAGCGCTTCCTCGGCTACCGGCTCGTGTTCTGATGCGGCACCGCGCCAGCCTCGCGCAAGACAGGACGCGTAGCCTCGAAGCCAGTGGCATGGATATTGCGGAGACATCTCGATGAGCCTCTACGGAATGATGCGGACCGGCGTTTCGGGCATGAACGCCCAGGCGAACCGCCTGTCGACGACAGCCGACAACATCGCCAACTCCGATACCACCGGCTACAAGCGGTCCTCGGCCGAATTTTCGACATTGATCATGCCGTCGACCGGTGGCGCCTATAATTCCGGCGGCGTCACCACCACGATCCGCCAGGCGGTCAGCGATCCGGGCGTGCTTCAATACACGACCTCGGTCTCCGACCTTGCCGTCAGCGGCGATGGTTTCTTCGTCGTCCAGGATCCAAGCGGCACGCCTTTCCTGACCCGCGCCGGCGCCTTCGTTCCCGACGCACAGGGCCGGTTGGTCAATGCCGCCGGTTTCCAGCTGATGGCCTACAGCTACGCCAATGGCACGCCGGCGGCCACGGTGAACGGCTTTGAAGGTCTCGAGCCGGTTGTCATCGCCGACCAGGGACTGACCGCAACTCCGAGCACCCAAGGCAATTTCAGCGGCAATCTGCCGGCAGGCGCGACACCCGTCGCTGCCGGCAACCTGCCCAGCACGAACTCGGCGGGAGCGCAGTATACTTCGAAATCCTCGATGGTCGCCTATGACAATCTCGGCAACAAGAAGTTGCTCGACGTCTATTTCACCAACACCGGGGCCGGCACCTGGGAGGTGGCGGTCTTCGACCAGTCGAAGGCGACAGCCGGAACTGGCTTCCCCTACGCTGCCGGCGGCGCCTTGGGCACGGCCAACCTAACCTTCGATACCACCACCGGCAAGCTCACCGGCACCCCGACCGGCATTTCATTCACCGTCCCGGGCGGCGCCAGCCTTGCCCTCGACTTGTCGAAGCTGACCCAGCTCGGCACCGGCTTCACCGTCACCGACGCCCAGGTGAACGGCAACGCGCCGAGCACCATCGACAAGGTGCAGATCAGCAAGGACGGCACCATCTACGCCCAGTACAAGGACGGCACCTCCAAGCCGCTCTACAAAATTCCGCTGGCCGACGTGCAGAGCCCCGACCAACTCAAGGCGCTGCCTGGCAATGTCTACGCGCAAGGTACCGACTCCGGTGCGGTCCGTGTCGGCTTTGCCAACGAAGGCAAGGCCGGTTCGATCATCTCGGGCGCGCTCGAGAATTCCAACGTCGATATCGCGGAGGAATTGACCGACATGATCGCGGCCCAGCGCAGCTACACCGCCAATTCCAAAGTCTTCCAGACCGGTTCCGACCTGATGGACGTCCTTGTCAACCTGAAGAGATAAACCGGGCTTCGCCCGTGAAAGACCAGCATGTCGCTTTCCTCCGCACTGAGCATCGCCCAATCGGCGCTTCTGGCCACCTCGCGGCAGACAAGCGTCGTCACGCGCAACGTGGCGGACGCCGACAATCCGAACTATTCGCGCCGCATCGCGCTGGTCACCAGCACGACGCCCGGCGCGCGTTCGGTTGATGTCCAGCGTGCGGCGAACGATCTGCTGTTTCGCCAGAACCTCGGCGCTCTGTCCGCCTACGCCGGCCAGAGCGCGCTTTACAACGGCATGGATCAGCTCGACGTATCGGTGAATGGCGTCGACAATGCCTCCTCGCCTTCGACAGCGATCGGCAATCTGCAGCAGGCGCTGCAGCTATACGCCACCTCGCCGTCCAACCAGAATCTTGGCTCGAGCGTGATCGACGAGGCCAAACAGGTCGTGCGGTCCCTGAATGAAGGCTCCAAGGCCATTCAGGACTTTCGTACCCAAACCGACGGCCAGATCGATACCGCCGTCAAGGATCTCAATTCGCTGCTCAACCAGTTCCAGGATGCCAACATCGCGGTCATGTCCGGAACCCGTTCCGGCACCGACGTTTCCGATGCGCTCGACCAACGCGACGCATTGTTGAAGAAGATCGCCAATTACATTCCGGTGTCGACCTTCACGCGTGGCGACAACGACATGGTCATCACCACGGGTGACGGCACGACATTGTTCGAGACGATCCCACGCACCGTCAGCTTCGCTCCGTCTTCGGGCTATGCCGCGGGTGCGGCCGGCAACACGGTCTATATCGACAACGTACCGGTCTCGGCGGGCAGCGGCGGCAACACCACAGCCAGCGGCACGATTGCCGGCCTGCTGCAATTGCGCGACGGCGTCGCCTCGACCATGCAGAGCCAGCTCGACGAAACCGCGCGTGGCCTGATCACCGCCTTTGCCGAAACGGCGCCGTCGATGCCCAACGCGGCGGGCCTGTTCACCTGGTCGGGCGCACCGGCGGTGCCAGCCGCGGGCACGCTCGTCGACGGCCTTGCTGGAACGATCAAGATCAATGCCGCGATGGATCCCAGCACCGGCGGCAACCCGACATTGCTGCGCGATGGGGGCGCCAACGGCGCCGCCTACGTCGCCAACACCACTGGAGGGGCTTCATACTCCAACCTCCTGGTCGCCTATGGCGACCAGCTCGACAAACCGATGACGTTCGATCCGTCGGCCGGGATTTCGGCAACCTCCAGCGTTGCCGACTATACCGCCAATTCGATCGGCTGGTTGCAGGGCGTTCGTCAGCAGGCTTCGGCCGCCGCCGACGCCAAGGAAGCCCTGGCTCAGCGCAGTGCCGATGCCTTGTCCAACGCAACCGGAGTCAATGTCGATCAGGAAATGTCGTTGATGCTCGATCTCGAGCACACCTATCAGGCATCCGCCCGGATGATGAAGACCATCGACGACATGATGACGGCGCTGTTGAGCGCGGTGGGATAAGCCATGACCTTTGTCTCCTCTGCTGCCCTTACGAATGCAATGCGCTATCAGCAGATGCGCATGCAGGCCGATCTCGTAAAAGCCACGAAAGAGTCCTCGACCGGCAAGGTCGCCGATGTCGGTCTGGCACTTGGTGGGCGTACCGCCCAATCCGTTACCTTTTCGCGCGACCTCGACCGGCTCAACGTCATTGTCGATTCCAACGGACTGGTGGCCGCCCGGCTCTCATCCACCCAGACCTCGCTCGGCCAGCTCTCCAACGTCGCGCAGACTTTCCTGTCCAGCCTGACCACCGCGTCGTCGGGCGACAACTCCGACAGCCTGACCCAATCGACCGGCCAGACAACGATCCAGCAGCTTACGTCGATCCTCAACACCAGCGTCAACGGCGAATATCTGTTCGCTGGCACCAACACCGACGTCAAGCCGATCAACGATTTCACGGCCGCCGGCTCTCCCGCCAAGGCTGCCTTCGACGCCTCCTTCCTCGCCAAATTCGGCTTCACGCCCAATGACCCGGCCGCGGCCAACATCACCGCGGCCCAGATGGACGATTTCATCACCAACGATGTCACGCCGCAGTTCGTCGGTTCGGGCTGGCAGACCAACACGTCGAATGCCACCGACCCGCAGATCGTTAGCCGCATCGCGCTCAACGAAACCACCGAGACCTCGACCGGCGCCAACAGCGACGGCATCAGGAAGCTCGCCATGGCGGCGGCCTTGGTCTCCAGCCTGATGGCCACCGGCATCAGCCAGCCGGCAAAAGACATCATCATCGACCACTCGCAGAAATTGGTCGGCGAGGCGCTGAGCGGCATCGCGCAGGTCCAATCCCAGACCGGCATCGTGCAGAAGCGCGTCTCCGATGCCAGCGACCGCATGAAGACGCAGATCGACCTGTTCGAACGGCACATTCTGGATCTCGAGGCAGTCGATCCGGCGGAAGCGGCGACCCGCGTCGCCAATCTGACGCAGCATATCGAGACCTCTTTCGCCCTGACGGCGCGCCTGCAGCAGCTCAGCCTGTTGAATTACCTGACCTGACACCTCTAGCGGAACGGTAGAGCCACCGATGTACCAATTCTCCTACGCCGACGTTCAGAGCACCTCCGTCACGGACGCCAAGGACCGCGAGCGGGACCTCCTGACCCGCTCGATCGACATGCTGTCGGCCGCTGCCGCGGCCGGCCAGCATTCGATGGAGGCAGTGGAGGCGCTGCATTTCACCAATCGCGTCTGGACCACCTTCGTCGAGGATCTCGGCTCCAGCGAAAATGCGCTCCCCAAGGAATTGCGCGCCAACCTGATCTCCATCGGCCTGTGGCTGCTGCGCGAGGCCGAGGACATCCGCCAGGGCCGCACCGACAATTTCGAGGGGCTGATCGAAGTATCCCAGATCATCCGCGACGGCATTCAATGACCAACACGTTGAAGTTATCGCTGAAGCCCAATGAGAAGATCTACATCAACGGCGCGGTCATCCGCGTCGACCGCAAGGTCACCATCGAGCTGATGAACGACGTGCAGTTCCTGCTCGAGAGTCATGTGATGCAAGCAGACGACGCGTCGACGCCATTGCGGCAGCTTTATTTCATCGTGCAGGTCATGCTGATAAACCCGACTGGTGCCGACGAAGCGCGCGAGATGTTCCGACGCTCGCTGCCACTGCTCATTGCAAGTTTCGAAGACGCCGAGATCGGCAGCGCGCTGAAACAGGTCGACCGCATGGTCGGCGAGGATCACATTTACGAGGCCTTGAAGGCGATCCGTTCGCTTTATCCTCTGGAACGCCGCGCGCTTGGCGGCAATGACGATGTTTCGGGCGCCGCGCGCCCGCTGGCCGTGGGAGCACTATACTGATGACCGTGGACATGACGACGACGGTGCCGGTTGGCGCCAACCAGACCACCACGTCGACCTCGAAGACGGCGGTCGACTATCAGTCCTTCCTGAAGCTTCTGATCGCGGAGATGAAGAACCAGGATCCGACCAAGCCCATGGATTCGACGGCGTATGTCGCCCAGCTCGCCACCTTCTCCCAGGTCGAGCAATCGGTGCAGGCCAACACCAAGCTCGACCAGATCATGCAGTCCTCGGCGCTGTCGCAGGCCGACGCTCTCATAGGCCGCAACATCACCTCGGCCGATGGCAAGACAACGGGCACCGTGGCGTCGGTGACGCTTGGCAGCAACGGACTGATCGCAGTGCTGCAGGATGGCACCACGGTCCCCGTCGGCGCGGGCGTGTCGATCAAGCCGGCGAGCTAGGCCAACCGCCGACATGAACGAGGCCGACGCACTCGACATCGTCCAGTATGCGGTGTGGACGGTGCTGACCGCATCCGCTCCGGTGGTGCTGGTCGCCATGGCGGTCGGCATTGGCATCGCCTTGATCCAGGCGTTGACACAGATCCAGGAAATCACCTTGACCTTCGTGCCCAAGATCGTCGCCATCATGCTGGTGGTGGCACTTACGGGTCCCTTCATCGGTGGCCAGATATCGGCCTTCACCAATGTCATCTTCGAGCGAATCCAGAACGGTTTCTGAGCGATTTCCAGCAAGGGTGCTCGACCCTTCCGTCTATATTGCGCCGGATGGTGCACGGCTTGCGGGCGGCCGGGTTGCAGCTAGAGTGCCGTTCCATGATCCGGCGATTTGTCGGCCTGACATAGCGGTATTGTCTCGATGAGGTCTCGCGCACCCTTGAACCAGCCCGGCACTCCATGTGCGGCATAGCCGGCGTCTGGCGCAAACGCGATCCGATCGGCGGCGGCGACATTGCCGACGTCGCCCGCATGATGCAAGCGCTGGTCCATCGCGGGCCAGACGACCACGCCAGTTGGAACGACGGCCGGCTGGCGCTCGGTCACCGCCGGCTCTCGATCATCGATCTGTCGGCGCAGGCTCGCGAGCCGATGCTCACCGCCTGTGGCCAAGGCGTGCTGGTCTACAATGGCGAGGTCTACAACTATCGCTCGCTGCGGGACACGCTGCGGGCTGAAGGCAGGCGGTTCCGGACAGCCTCTGATACCGAGGTGGTTCTCGAAGCGCTGCACCATTGGGGGCCGGACCAAGCCATCCCGATGTTCGACGGCATGTTCGCCATCGCCTATTTCGACGCCCGTGCCGACGCCCTGTGGCTCGCGCGCGACCGTCTCGGCATCAAGCCGATGTCGGTTGCCGAAATGGGTGAGCGGATCCTGTTCGCCTCCGAGGATAAGGCGATCCTGGCCTGCGATGGCGTCGCCCGAACCATCGATGCGCGCGAAATCACGTTGCGCCTCGCTTGGCAAAGCCGTGATTCCTGTTCCAGCCTGTTTCAGGGCATAGAGCGGCTGCCGCCGGCAGCTCTATGGAAGATCAGCGATGCGGGCGTCGAGAAGCGCTGTTTCTGGCATGTCCTCGACGTGCTCGATGCCGCCCGTATCGTTGGCGATACCGCCACCGACGCGGAGCACATGGCAACGCTGGAAGCGTTGATCGAAGATAGTGTCGGGCTCCATTGCATCGCTGACACCAGCCTCGCCGCTGCCTGCAGCGGCGGCGTCGATTCCGGCCTCGTCACCACGCTGGCCAAACGGTTCAGGCCGGAGATGACGGCCTATGTCGTCGACCCCCGCATTGGCCACAGCGAGGCGGATGACGCGCAGCGTACCGCCAGCCACGCCCATGTACCGCTGAACAGGGTCCCGGTCGACAAGGACCGGTTCCTCGACCTGTGGCCGAAGACCATCTGGCATCTGGAAAGCGACGGCTGGCATGCAAGCCATGTCTGCCTGCTCGCGCTGGCCGAGCAATGCCGGGCCGATGGCTTCAAGGTGCTGCTGACCGGCGAAGGCGCCGACGAACTCTTTGGCGGCTACGACTGGCAGGAAGCCAGCCTGAAATTGTGGCGGCCATGGTCCTGGCCGGGTCGGCTGTTTCGGTCCAGGAACAAGCTCGCCCGCAGATTCGAGCGCCAGCGCCATGCCCCCTTCCGGACCGCGATCGGCTTTGCCCATGGCTGGGACCGCAACGCCGTGCTCAGGGCGCTTTCGCCGGAATTGAATTTCCTTCAGGCAAGGATCTTCGACCGGCTGGAGCCGGTGACGCCGCTTGGCGACCGCGCCTTCCTGGGATGCTGCCTTCACGACATGTATTCGCATCTGCAGGATCTGCTGAACCGGCATGACCGTCTCAGCATGGCGGCCTCGGTGGAACTCAGGGTGCCATTCCTCGAGAACCGGCTGATCGACTTCGCGATCCATCTGCCTCGGCGCCACAAATACCGCCAGAAGCAGGGAAAGTGGCTTTTGAAGAGGGTGGCGGAAAAACACATTCCGGTTCAGAATGTAAAGGCCAGGAAGAACGGCTTCCAAATATCCGCGAACTTTACCACCGGCACCGAGACCCTATTGAATGGTGGCTTTCTGCGCGATGCGATGAAGTGGCCGGCATCTTCGGTCGCGGATCTGGTCGACCTGGCCAGGCGCGACCAGCCGTCGAGGCTTCGGCTGGTGGGAATGGAGCTTTTCCTTCGTCTCCATGCCGGCGGCCAGTCCGCCGGCCAACTGAGCGAAGCGTTGCATGCGGCCGTGGCCGAGGCGCGTTGAAACGGCAGGCTGGATGCCAAAGGCGCGCCGTGGCCCTTCGCTCTCCCCTTGTTGGACCATGGGCTTCTCAGCAACGCATTCGCCCTTTGCGCCGCGATGCCATAGTTTCGGCCAATCATGCGGGGAAACGGATCCCCGCAAGGATCAGCGCGCCGTGGCAGGAACCCATCCATGACTGACGAGAAGCCCGATAGCGAAAGCGTCTCGGCGCTGGCGCCGTTCCGGCATGGCATCTTCCGGGCCGTATGGGGTGCGAGCCTCGTCTCCAATTTCGGCGGCTTGATCCAGGGCGTCGGCGCCGCCTGGATGATGACCACCATAGCCACCTCGCCCTACCAGGTCGCCCTGGTCCAGGCCTCGACCACCTTGCCGATCATGCTGTTCGCGCTTGTCGCCGGCGCCATCGCCGACAGCTTCGACCGCCGCAAGGTGATGCTGGTCGCGCAGACCTTCATGCTGGTCGTTTCGGTGCTTTTGACCGCGTTCACCTATCTGGACCTGATCACGCCGTGGACGCTGCTGGCCTTTACCTTCCTGATCGATAGCGGCACTGCGCTCAACAGTCCGTCATGGCAGGCCTCCGTCGGCGACATCGTTCCGCGCAACAAGGTGCCTGCCGCCGTGGCGCTGAATTCCATGGGCTTCAACCTGACACGTAGCGTCGGCCCGGCAATCGGTGGCATCATCGTCGCGGCCGCCGGCGCGGCCGCGGCCTTCGCGGCGAACGCGGTGAGCTATGTCGGTCTTATCGTCGTGCTGGCACGCTGGAAGCCGGATCTACCGGCCTCGACCTTGCCGCGCGAGTCGTTGGGGGCGGCCATGGGCGCCGGCCTGCGCTACGTCGCCATGTCGCCCAATATCGGCAAGGTGCTGGTCAGGGGCGCCGCTTTTGGCTTCAGCGCCGGCGCGGTGCTGGCGCTGCTGCCGCTGGTGGCGCGCGACGTCGTCAAGGGCGATGCGCTGACCTACGGCATCATGCTGGGCGCCTTCGGCATCGGCGCCGTCGGCGGGGCGCTGATCAGCGTGCGGCTGCGCCAACTGCTCTCCAGCGAGACGATGGTGCGCTGTGCCTTCGCCGGCTTTGCGGCCTGCGCATTCAACGCCGCCGTCAGCCAGCATGCCTGGCAGACCTCGCTCGGCCTGCTGGTCGGCGGTGCCTGCTGGGTGATCGCGCTCTCGCATTTCAATGTCACCGTGCAGATGGCGACACCGCGCTGGGTGGTCGGCAGGGTTCTGTCGGTCTACCAGACCGCAACCTTCGGCGGCATAGCACTGGGCAGCTGGATCTGGGGTGTCGTCGCCGACGCGCATGGCGCCGAGACGTCGCTGATCGCCGCGGCCATCGCCATGCTGGCCGGCGGCGCCATCGGCCTCGTGCTGCCGCTGCCGCAACAGCAGGTGCTCAACCTCGACCCGCTGAATCGCTTCAAGGAGCCGCACCTGGCACTCGACCTGAAGCCGCGCAGCGGTCCGATCGCCATTATGATCGAATACATCATCAGGCATGAGGACGAGGCGGAATTCCTCGCCACAATGGCCGAGCGCGGCCGCATCCGCCGCCGCGACGGCGCCCGCAACTGGACACTGGCTCGCGATCTCGAAAATCCGTCGATCTGGATCGAGCACTACCACACGCCGACCTGGCTCGAATATGTCAGGCATAACGGTCGCATCACCCATGCCGACGCCATGGTCGGAGAACGCTTGCGGGCGCTGCACTCGGGCGACGAGCCGCCGCGCGTGCGCCGCGTCATCGAGCGTCCGACGACCGCCGGCACCGCGTTGGTGATGGCCAAGGGGCCGATTGAGCACTGACGAATTCGAAGGTTCGCGGCGCCTACCCCTCGCCCGACAGGTCCCGGCGCGCCTTCTCGAGCTCTTCCGCATAGCGCCGCATCAAATGGCCCTCGGTCAAAAGCCCGAGCACGATGTGGTCGGCGAAGTCCTCGACCACGGCCAGTTCCTCCGCGCCGGCGCGCTGGAAGGTCTCGGCGGCGGCCTGCACGTTCATGCTGGGCACCAGGACGGCATCCTTGTACTGGGCAAGGTCGCGCACCAGCGCCTCGCCCCCGGAAGGATCGCTGTGCAGTTCGGCCACGATCAGCACGCCGACATATTCATCCCCTGGGTCGACCGCGATCACGCGCTGGGCCGAACCCAACGGGAATTCCTTGCGGAAGGCGGCCAGCGTCGTCGATGCATCGATGGTCCTGATGTCCTCGCGCATCATCGAGCCGACGGTCAGGCTGCGCATCCAGCCGACATCGTGGGCGCTGCGGATCGTCTCGCCGCGCAGGTGGAACCGCCAGGTCGAGAACGAATAGCCGAAGGTCTCGCGCACCAGGATCGCCGCCATGATCGAGGCGGCAAGCACCACGCCGGTGAGCGTCAGGTCGCGGGTCGATTCCAGCGCCAGGAAAGTCATGGTCAGCGGCCCGCCGACGACACCGACGGCAAGCGACGTCATGCCGACGACGGCGGCGACGGAGGGGTCGATACCGGTCGCCGGCGACACGAGCGCCATGACACCGGCGAACGCCTTGCCGAGCAGCGCGCCAAGGAACAGCGAGGCGAAGAACAGTCCGCCGCGAAAGCCCGAACCCAGTGAGATCGCCGACGCCGCCAGCTTAAGCGCGAAGACGCTCGCCACCACCGCCAGCCCGTAATTCATGGCGAATTCGCGATGCAGCGCGCCGTGGCCGCTGGACAGGACCTGCGGCGTGACCAGGCCGAGGAGGCCGACCAGGACACCGCCGACGACGGGACGGAGCGAGGCATCGACCGACAGCCTGTTGAACCCGCGCTCGATCAACGTCACCAGTTGCATGATGGCGATCGAGGCAGCACCGCCAAGCAGGCCGAGCAACAGGAAGGGCACATATTGGCTGGCAGTGAGTTGCGGCAACCCTGAAAGCTCGAGCGGAAAGGGCACGCCGCCGAACACTTCCGCCGTCAGCGACGCCGAAATCGCGGCCGTCATGACGGGCGCGACATTGGCGACGGAGTAGATGCCGATGACCAGCTCGAAGCCGTAGAAGGCGCCCGTCAGCGGCGCATCGAAGGCGGCCGAGATGGCGCCGGCCGCACCGCAGCCGACGAGGATGCGCACATCGTTGCGGCGCAACCGGAAGGCGCGCGCCAGTCGTGAGGCGACGCCTGAACCGACCTGTGTATAGCCCGCCTCCAGGCCGACCGAAGCGCCGAAGCCGCTGGAAATCATCGTCTGGACGACGATGATGAAGGTGTCGGTCAGCGACATGCGCCCGCCATAGAGGGCGTTGGCCTCGATCGGATCGACCGGCGTGCGGAATTTCCGGAGCCTCAGCCAGATCACCGATATTCCGAGCAGGATGCCGCCGATCGCCGGGATCAGCGCCTGTATCGGATTGGCAAGCGAGAACATGCCCGACAGCCGGCCGCCGGGCTGAACGCCGAACAGCAGCCCGTGCAGGTCCTGTACGATCTGGCTCATCGCGGTGACCAGAATGCCAGCCATGACGCCGACAACGCCCGCCAGCACGACGACGGCGATGCCGCGCGCCTCCAGCAGAGGGACTGACCTCAAAAGCACCGCGCGCAGCCGGCGGGCGTAGACTTGGGGTTGGTTTCTGGAAAGCACCGGGACGGCTCGCCGATATCAAGGCAAAGGAAGACCCGCCTGATACGCCGGGCGCCACGTCGTGACAACCACAATGCCCACATCAGTGCGCCATATGGCCGCGAAACCGCCCGATCCGGCCTTTCCCGCCTTGGGCCGACGAGGCTGCCCGCCACTTGCGAACTCACCATGCCCTTTCGGCACAATGCGTACACCGAGCCGGAGCCGGCGAGGACCTAGCCGCCGGCCGCTCAGGTCGGCATGGCTTCGCCGGCCTCGTAGAGCACGAGATTGCGCTCGCCGATACCAAGCCCCGGCCAGCTCGCGCGCCAGTCGGCAAGATGCGGAGAGCGGAAATGCGCATCCAGTGCCGGTCTGGCACGCCACACCTTGGTGATCCTGATCAAGCCGGGATCAAGCACATCCTGCGCATAGGAATATTCAAGGCAGCCGTCCTCGGCGCGGCTGGCGCGAACCATGCGCTCCATCACCGGCCTTGCCTCGTCAAGCCTGTCGGGCGGCAGGCGGATCGTACCGATGATCAGCAGCATGAAGTGTCCTTCGCGAGAGAGTCGATCCCGTCACTCTCCCACCCTCGCGCAAGCTTGGCCAGGTACCCTCGCCGGGCTGTCGCATGCTCGGCAGCCCTGTGGTTCGAGGACGAGAATGGCGATCAGCGAAAGCATCCAGCCCGGCGCGGTGGCCAAGAACGGCCGCGACGTCTTCTTCGCGCTCGGCATCGTCGTCATCCTGGCCGTGCTGTTCCTGCCGATCCCGGCCTTTCTCATCGACATCGGGCTTGCCTTCTCGATTGCGCTTTCGGTGCTGATCCTGATGGTGGCGCTGTGGATCCAGCGGCCGCTCGATTTCTCGTCCTTCCCGACCGTGCTGCTCATTGCCACCATGCTGCGCCTGTCGCTCAACATCGCCACCACGCGCATGATCCTGTCGCACGGCAATGAGGGCACGCACGCCGCCGGCTATGTCATCGCCGGCTTCTCCAAGCTGGTGATGGCCAGCGATTTCGTTATCGGCCTGATCGTTTTCATGATCCTGATCGTGGTGAACTTCATCGTCATCACCAAGGGCGCCACCCGTATCGCCGAGGTCGGCGCACGCTTCACCCTCGATGCCATCCCCGGCAAGCAGATGTCGATCGACGCCGACCTCTCCGCCGGCATGATCGACGACAAGACCGCACAGCTGCGCCGCCGCGAACTGGAAGAGGAATCCTCCTTCTTCGGCTCGATGGACGGCGCCTCGAAATTCGTCCGCGGCGACGCCATCGCCGGCCTCATCATCACCGCCATCAACATCGTTGGCGGCATCGCCATCGGCTACATCAGGCACGGCATGGGTATGGGCGAGGCCGCCGACGTGTTCATCAAGCTGTCGGTCGGCGACGGTCTCGTTACCCAGATCCCGGCGCTCATCGTCTCGCTCGCCGCCGGCCTGCTGGTCTCCAAAGGCGGCACGCGCGGCTCGACCAACCAGGCCGTGTTCGGCCAGCTCGGCGCCCATCCGCGCGCGCTCTACGTGGCGGCCGCGCTACTGGTGCTGCTCGGCCTGATGCCCGGCCTGCCACTGTTCCCGTTCTTCGCACTCGCCGCCGGTATGGCCGGCCTCGGCTATGTCATTCCGATGCGCCATAACCGGGCCATCGTCGAGGCCGAGGCGCTGAAGAGCCAGGAAAAAGCGAGCAAGGCCGAGGAAGAGAAGAACTCGGTCAAGGCCTCGCTCGCCACCGCCGAGATCGAACTGCTTATCGGCAAGCAGCTTTCCACGCGGCTCCTGGTCTCGCATCAGGAACTGGTCTTCCGCATGTCCAAGATGCGCAAGAAATTCGCCCAGCAGTATGGCTTCGTCGTGCCGGAAGTCCGCGTCGCCGACGACTTCGCCATCCCGCCGAAAAGCTATCAGATCAAGGTGCACGGCACCGTGGTCGCCGAATATTCGATGCGCGTCGGCGAGATAATGGTGCTGCTCGGCAACCGCGACATACCCGAAATCCCAGGCGAGGAAATTCGCGAGCCCGCCTTCGGCATGCGCGCCTACTCCGTCATGGAGACCTTCGCGGAAGATCTGAAGCGCGAGAACTTCACCTTCGCCGACAACATGTCGGTGCTGCTCACCCATCTCTCGGAAGTCATCCGCAATAATCTGCCGCAGCTCCTGTCCTACAAGGACATGAAGGCGCTGCTCGAACGTCAAGATCAGGAATACCGCAAGCTCGCCGACGAGATCTGCACCACCCACATCTCCTATCCCGGCCTGCAGGCGGTGCTCAAGCTGCTGCTTGCCGAACGCGTCTCTATCCGCAACCTGCATCTCATCATCGAGGCCATCGCGGAGATCGCGCCGCATGTGCGCCGCACCGAGCAGATCGTCGAGCATGTGCGCATCCGCATGGCCCAGCAGATCTGCGGCGACCTCTCCGAAGGTGGCGTACTCAAGGTGCTGCGCCTCGGCAACCGCTGGGATCTCGCCTTCCACCAGAGCCTCAAGCGCGACGCCAAGGGCGAGGTGCGCGAATTCGACATCGATCCGCGCCAGTTGGAGGAATTCGGCCAGGACGCCACCAAGGCGATCAAGAAACACCTTGAAGCCGGCGAGCGTTTTGTCCTCGTCACCGCGCCCGACGCCCGCCCCTATGTGCGCATGATCATCGAGCGCCTGTTCACCACGCTGCCGGTGCTCTCCCATGTCGAAATCGCCAAGGGCGTCGAGATCAGGGTGCTCGGGACCATATCGTGAGCATTCTCTCGCAGGCCGTCGTCATCGCGGCGTTCCTCGCCTTCTGCCGCATCGGTGCCTGTTTCATGCTGATGCCGGGCCTGTCCAGCGCCCGCGTCCCGGTGCAGGTCAGGCTGTTCGTCGCGGTCGCCGCCACAGGCGGCCTGCTCGCCTTCCTGTGGGACAAGATCTTTCCCTTCGTCGATCCGCGTCCGCAGATCCTGGTGCCGATGATCGTCTCGGAGTTGCTGGTCGGCGGACTGATCGGCGCCATGACCAGGCTCTACATGGAGGCGCTTCGCTTCATGGGCTCGGCCATCGCCATGCTGATCGGCTATGGCGGCTCCGGCGGACCGGCGATCGAGGAACCGGAGCCGCAGGCGGCCCTTGCCGCCATTATTTCATTCTCGGCGCTGCTGATGCTGTTCGTCTTCGACTTCGATCACGAGATCGTCCGCGCCCTGGTGGCGTCCTACACGGTCGCGCCAGTCAACGTCTTCTTCAACCCGCAGGCAGCGCTGGTCGACATCACCGACACCGTGTCGGACACGTTCTTCCTGGTCATCCGCCTCGGCAGCCCGTTCGTCGCCTATGCCATTCTCGTCAATCTGACGATCGGCTTCGTCAACAAGCTGACGCCGCAGATCCCGATCTATTTCATCTCGCAGCCCTTCGTCATCGCCGGCGGCATGCTGATCTTCTATTTCGCCGTCGGCACCATGCTGTCGCTGTTCGTCGACGGCTTCGTCGACCTCACGTTGGCGAGGTGACATGAGCACGCGCAAGGATCGTCTGAGGAAACTGATCAAGGTGCAGGAACAGCTGAAAGCCCTGCACGAGACCCGCCACGCCACCTTCGTCGCCGAGGCAAGCGCCGCCGAGACCGAAGCCCGCGAATTGATCGGCCATTTCGACCAGGACAATTCCCTCTCCAGCCTGTTTCCCGATCTCTATCATCGCCGCATCGCCCAGGCCGTCGTGCGCCAGGAGGAAAGCCTGGAAAGCGCCAGGAAGGAAGCCGGTCTGATCGCCGCGGCAAGCGCGCGCACCAACATGGTCGAGCGCGCCTACAAGGACCTGCGCAACCGTCACGAACGCGAGACATCAGACCGCGAGCGGCTGGACCTGATCGCGCAGAAGCGACATCCCGAAGCAGGTGAATAGGCCTCCCACTCCCCGCAAGCCTGCCACAAGCTTGTTGAGGCATGGTCCTGGCTAAGGAAACCCGGCAAAAGGCGGACCTTCTTGGCGATTTCTCCACCCAGCGACATCGTGATGGATGTCGCCCGAGCTGCCGATCCGATGGATATCGAGGCTGCCCGCGCCGCGCTGACCAAGCGCGCCGGCAGCGTCGCCGGCACGTTTTCGGTCGACACCGCGGCTTCGGTCGATGCCGGCTCGGTCCTGTCGCGCGCGACGACGGACAAGGCCGCCGCGACAGCCGACCCGGCCAAGAAGTTCAAGAAGTTCGAGGCGATGGTCCTGCAGACCTTCATCCAGAACATGCTGCCCAAGGACACCGAGGGCGTCTATGGCACGGGTCTAGCTGGCGACATGTGGAAATCGCAGCTCGCCGAGCGCGTCGCCGACGTCATGGCTGACCGCGGCGGCATCGGCATCGCCAAGTCGCTGCTCGCCGACCATTACATGGACGGCAAGCGCAAGGTTCCGATCGGCCCGGTCTCGAATGGGCCGGAAAAAACCGAGATCGATCAGCAGACCCGTCTGTCCACTTCGCTCGTCCAGGAGTTGCAGCGCAAGGCCGCCAAGTCGATGACCGGCGACGAGACAACCAAAAAAACAGACATCAAGATCTAGGACTGGGAAACACATGGCCGACTCTTCGGAATTCACCGCCAAGCTGCCGGCGCGCACCACCGCGTCGGACGCACCGACTCCTTTCGCGCGGCCCGGAAACCTTGCCGCCATCATCGGCCGCATCGAGGAGGTGGTCGAGGAAGAGACCGCCGGCATCCGCAGCGATACAAGTTATGACCTCAAGGCGTCGAACGCCCGCAAGAGCCGCTATCTCTACGAGCTGACCCGTGCCATGAAGGGCGGCAGCGAAGCCGAATTCCTCGAGCAGCACCGCGAGGGCCTGACCCGGCTGCGCCAGAAGCTGGCGAAGAACGAAGCTGCTATCCTGGCGCATCTGAGCGCCGTCAACGAGGTCGCCAGCCTGCTGCGCAGTGCCATCCAGCGCGCCGAGACCGACGGCACCTACTCCGCCGGCGAGTTCGGCAGGATGAAAGGTTAGAGCGCGGCAATGCCGGGCTCGGGTTCAAAATGATCAAGGTCATCGCCATAGCGGTCTGGATCTGCGCCGCCACGCTCGGCGCGGTGTTCTATTCGTTCCAGGCCGCCGGTGAACAGGGCGTCGGTGAGAAGCCCAAGCCGATGTTGGGCGGGCTGGACTACGTGAAGACCGACATCATTTCGGTGCCGCTGATCCACGACTCCAAGATCGACGGCTATTTCCTGGCCAAGCTCGTCTACACCGTGGAGCCGGAGCAGATAAAGAAGCTGTCGATCCCGGCCGAGGCTCTCATTACCGATCAGGTCTACAGCTATCTCTACGCCAACCCCCAGATCGACTTCACCAAGAAGGCGACGCTCGACCTCGATGCCTTTCGCGCCGCGATCCGCGACACGATCAACACGCGTGTCGGCGCAACCCTGGTCCATGAGGTCCTGATCGACCAAGTCAATTTCCTGAGCAAGGATGAGATCCGCGACAACTGGCTGCGCCGGCGGCAGGATGCCAGCACCCCGGCGACCGAGACTCCCAAGCCGGTCAGCGCGCATTGAGCCATCGGCCCAGTACCGGTGGCCCTAGAACGGTCGGCGTTGGGACCAATCCCTGCAATCCGCGTTGACGTAAACGTCAATTCGAAGCTATATGCGGCAGCGATCATGATCGCCAGGGATGCCGCATGGACTTCGGCTGGACCGAAGTGCGTCGCGTGACAGATGCAACAGACAGGGAGAATAGCGTGAGCGTTCAGGATATAGCCGAGAAGATCAAGTCGCGCGTGGCAAGCAGCGGCTTCGACCGTTCCGTGAAGTTCGACACCGGCAGCGACGGCGTCATCGTCATCGACGGCGCGACCGTCTCGACCACGGACGCTCCCGCCGACTGCACCATCAAGCTGTCGCTCGACGATCTGGATTCGCTGATCGCGGGCGACCTGAACCCGACCATGGCGTTCATGACCGGCAAGATAAAGGTCGAAGGCGACATGACCGTCGCCATGGCGCTGAGCCAGTTGATCGGTTGACAGGCACGGTCGCCAGAAGCGACCTCGAGATAAACGAAACGCCGCCTTTTGAGGCGGCGTTTCGTTTGAAAGGCGGTCGAGCTTAAGCCCTCACGCCGCCAGGGTCGACGCCCGTGCCTTGAGCTTGCGGCCGGACGCCTTCAGCGTGCCCTTGGCGCCGTCGAGCACGCCCTCCACCAGTTCCAAGGCCAGCAGACGGTGCCGTTCGTAAGGCCCCGGCATGGCGAGCGCCCCGGTCCTCGCGGCCGAAAAGCCGAAGCGGCCATAGTAAGGCTCGTCTCCGACCAGCAGGATCACAGTGTGGCCGAGGCGCGCGGCTTCCGCGATGGCATGCCGCATCAGCGCCGAGCCTATGCCGGCATTCTTGGACGACGGGTCGACGGCGAGCGGGCCAAGCAGCAGCGCTGCCGGACCGCCCTCGCCCAGCGTGACGTCCCACAGCCGCACCGTGCCGGCCACGCCGCCCGAGGCATTGCGTGCGACGAAGGCAAGCCCCTCCGAGGGCCGGCGGCCGCGGCGCAGCTTCTCCGATGATTTGGTCTTGCGCTTCGGCCCCATGGCGCGATCGAGCAAGGCTTCGCGCGCCGCCACGTCGGTAGCGGTTTCGGCGACCGTGGCGAAGGCCGGCGCATGAGCTACGAATTCGACTGACATTTCCATTTCCGCAATCCCTGGCGAGCGGAGATCTGTTCCACAGGCGAGCCCAAGCGGGCGACAGGCGCCCACCTGGGGTGATCCGAGCGGTTCTTTCGAACCCTCAGATCACGTAGGATCGGAGAGGCTCGAAGCCGTTGAACGCGACCGCCGAGTAGGTGGTCGTGTAGGCGCCGGTGCCTTCGATCAGCACCTCGTCGCCGATGGTCAGCGACAAGGGCAGCGGATAGGGCGTCTTCTCGTACATCACGTCAGCCGAATCGCAGGTCGGGCCGGCGAGCACGCAAGGCGCGGTCTCGCTGCCGTCATGGCGGGTGACGAGGGGATAGCGGATCGCCTCGTCCATGGTCTCGGCGAGACCGCCGAACTTGCCGATGTCGAGGAACACCCAGCGCACATTGTCGTTGTCGGCCTTCTTCGAGATCAGCACGACTTCCGACTTGATGACGCCGGCATTGCCGACCATGCCGCGGCCCGGCTCGATGATCGTCTCGGGAATGGCGTTGCCGAAATGCTTGCGCAGAGCCGAGAAGATCGCCTGGCCATAGGCCTGCGCCGCCGGCACGTCACGCAAATAGCGCGTCGGGAAGCCGCCGCCCATATTGACCATCTTGAGCACGATGCCTTCTTCCGCGAGCGTCGCGAACACCTTCTTGGCGTCGGCCAGAGCACGGTCCCACGCGGTGAGGTCGGTCTGCTGCGAGCCGACATGAAACGACACGCCATGGGCGTCAAGACCGAGGCCCTTGGCATGGCGCAGCACGTCGACAGCCATGTCGGGCACGCAGCCGAACTTGCGCGACAGCGGCCATTCGGCGCCTTCGCCATCGGTCAGCACGCGACAGAACACGCGGGAGCCTGGCGCGGCGCGCGCGATCTTCTCGACTTCCTCGACGCAATCGACCGCGAACAGCTTGATGCCGAGCTGGTAGGCGCGTGCGATGTCACGCTCCTTCTTGATGGTGTTGCCGAACGAGATGCGGTCCGCCGGCGCACCGGCGTCCATCGCCATCTCGACTTCGGCAACGGAAGCGGTGTCGAAGGACGAGCCCATCGCAGCAAGCAGGCGCAGGATTTCGGGCGCCGGGTTTGCTTTCACCGCATAGTAGATCTTGGAATCGGGCAGAGCCTTCTCGAAGGCGCGGAAATTGTCGCGCACGACGTCAAGGTCGACGACGAGGCAGGGGCCGGACGGACGTCGGGTGGCGAGGAAGTCGAGGATGCGCTGTGTGGCCATCGGGATTCTCCATCGCGCCTTTCGGCGCGCACAAGGGTGCGGGCGCGGGCTGTCGGCCTCGCGAACACGCGGTCAAACAAAGGCGGGACGGAAAATCCATGGAACCAGCCGGTGGAGACCCCGGAACCATGAAACGCCGTCTCGCGGCGATGAACCTTAGCCTTGCCCGGCTTCGGTTCGCTTTGTCTGCCTTGGCTTGGATTGGGAGAACCCCGTTCCGCACTGCCGGCAATGAAGGTGTGCCTCTTCAGTAACCCCGGTCTTTGGACAACCGGCAGAGAACCAGAAAGGCCCGCACCGTCGTTGCTTCAAGGTGTCCTCGGTCTGGCGGTTGGCCGCTAAACCGACTGGAGGGGTTAGCTCCAGTTACCTTACCGATTTCCCTCACCATTCGAGGATCGGCGGACACCCACAGGCACGTGCGACTTTGGGCAAGCGCGATATAAGAGCGAAGCATTTCACAATCAATAAAAATCGTATCGCCGGTTGTAAAATTTCTGGCATCGAACAATGTTGGCGCAAGCGTATACGGATATCGAACGATGACAGGCACGCACGGCCCTTTCAACGCCTTTCTCGACCTTCGCCAGATGCCCGTGGCGCACGCCGAGCTTGGGCCCCTGGCCGGCCTGCGGCTGGCGGTCAAGGACATTTACGATGTTGCCGGCTACCGCACCGGTTGCGGCAATTTGCAGAAATTCGCCAATGGCCACGCCGCTTCGCGCACGGCGCCGGCCGTGCAGGCGATTCTCGACGCCGGTGCGCGCTTCATCGGCAAGACGCAGACCGACGAACTCGCGTTCGCTCTGTTCGGCCAGAACGCGCATTTTCCGTTTCCGGTGAACCCCGCGGCTCCCGATCGCGTCACCGGAGGCTCGTCGTCGGGGTCGGCGGCGGCGGTGGCGGGCAGGCTGGCCGACATTGCCACGGGGTCCGACACCGGCGGTTCGATCCGCGCGCCGGCGAGTTTCTGCGGGTTGATCGGGCTGCGCACCACGCATGGCCGCATTTCCCTCGACGGCACCATGCAACTGGCGCCGAGTTTCGACACGTTCGGCTGGTTCGCCGACGACATCGAAACCTATGAGACTGTCGGCAAGCTGCTGCTTGGCCGGGATCCGCACCAGCATTCCCTGGACCGCCCGATTGCGCTCGGCTGGCTGGACGAGATGGTCGCCCCGCCGGCGGCCGCCGAATATGCCGGAATGAAGGCGCTGGTGGCCACGGTGTTCGGCACGCCGGCGACGCCGACGACGCACTTCAGCTCGTCCCCGGACGAACTCTACTGGTGCTTTCGCCGCCTGCAGGCCAGGGAGGCCTGGGCGGTGCATGGCGAATGGATCACCAGCGGGGAGCGCGAGCTCGGGCCCGGCGTCGAGGAGCGGTTCGGCTTTGGCCGTGCGGTCGACGACCGGACAGCACAGGCCGAGAAGGTGCGCCGGCTGACCTTCCGCGGCGAACTCAGCGCCATGCTCGGCAAGCACGGCTTTCTTGTCCTGCCGACAGTGCCGGGCCCGGCACCCTATGTCGACAGCACACCGGAGCAATTCCAGGCCTACCGCGAACGCGCGCTCCATCTCCTGTGCCTGGGCGGGCTCTCCGGCTTTCCGCAAATCACCTTGCCGATCGGCTCGGTCGCCGGCGCTCCGTTCGGTCTCTCGCTGCTTGGCCCTTCCGGCAGCGACATTGCCCTGATACGGCTCGGCCGAAAACTTCTCGACGCAGCACAAAGAGCCTGAACAATGGATACACTGACCCGCATGCGCGCCTTCATCGACGTCGTGGAGGCCGAGGGATTCTCGGCGGCGGCACGCAAGATCGGCCGCTCCAAGGCGCTGCTGTCGAAATACGTGCGCGAGCTGGAGGACGAGCTCGGCGCGCTGCTGCTGAACCGCACCACGCGCCAGTTCTCGATGACCGAGGCCGGCCACACCTACTACCGCCGCGCCTCGGAGATCGTGCGCGAGGTCGACAGCCTGGCCGACGCCGTGCGCGAATCCTCCGGGGACGTGCGTGGCCGCATCAAGCTGTCGGCGCCGCGCACCTTCGCCGACGCGCCGATCGGCCAGTCGCTGATCGACTTCGCCAAGCAGTATCCCGACATCGTGCTCGACATCCAGCTCGACGACCGCTTCGTCGATCTGGTCGAGGAAGGCTTCGACCTCGCGGTGCGCATCTCGCGGCTGGAGAACTCGTCGCTGATCGCCAGGCGGCTGGCGCCGTTTTCGATCAAGCTCTGCGGCTCTCCCGAGCTGATCGCCAAGCACGGCATGCCGACGCGACCGCAGGATCTCGGCCATATGCCCTGCATCGTCGACACCAATGGCCGCGGACTGAACAACTGGCCGTTCAAGGGCGACAATGGCGATCCGGTGAGCATCGCCGTGTCGGGCCCGATCGAGGTTAACAGCCCAATGGCGGCGCGGGCCGCGGCCCTGTCGGGGTTAGGATTTTGCATCCTGCCGGATTTCATCGCCGCGCCCGACCTCAAGAGCGGCCAATTGGTGGCGGTGCTCGACGACCGCATCCTGTCGGGCGGCGGCATCTTCGCCGTCTATCCGCACCGCCGCTATCTGCCGGCGAAGGTGCGCGTTTTCGTCGACTTCCTGGTGCAGTGGTTCAGGACGCGCGAAAGCGCCTGACCTGCCCCAGCCTGGATACCGCACGTTTTGAGCTCTCGTGCAGACGTGGCGCTATCCCAAAGCCTCGCGCACTTTTGGGTGACATGCGCCCGCAGTCCCAATTTCGCCCCCTTTCTGGTAACCTTCGACCACGCTCACGAAAGCCAGGGGAATCGCGACCGCGAATGCATCTGAAACGGCACGCAATCATGCTGGCTTCGGCCTTGGCCGCGACATTTGCCACCGTTGGGCCGGCCGAGGTGCATCCGCACGTCTTCGCCGAGGCGCGCCTCGACGTGATCCTGTCCCCGGATCACCAAAGTGTGAAAGCGTTGCGCCATCTGTGGCGCTTCGACGATCTGTTTTCGAGTACGGTGATGATGGAGTTCGACAAGAACTCCGACCTGAAGCTTGACGACAAGGAGCTGAAGGATGTCGCCGACACCGTCCACGCCTCCCTGGCCGAGTTCAATTATTTCCAGCTCGTCACGCAAAACGGCAAGGACGTGACGATGGTGCCGCCGCCGCATCTGATGGCCAATTTCGACAACGACCAATTGATCATCCTGTTCGAGTCCGAACCTAAGGTGCCGATCAAGCTGTCCGGCACGATCGACATCGGCGTCTACGATCCGACCTTCTACACGGCCATCGACTTCACCGAGGATTCCAACATTGCCGTCGAGGGCCTGCCGTCGAACTGCACGAGCAAAGTCATCCGGCCGGACCCGGACGAAGCGATCAAGGAAAACCAGAAGACCCTGACGGATGCTTTCTTCAACGATCCGACAGGCACCGACATGAGCAAGATCTTTGCCACCAAACTCGAACTGACCTGTCAGCCAGAAGGATAAATCCGGTGAACCTGATCGGCAACTGTTCGAAACCGTCCCCGCGTTTGGCAGTCGGCCTGTTGGCCCTTACCTTTGCCATGATGCATGTCGCCAGTGCCGCGCACGCCCAGAGTTCGCTCGGCATCGGCGTCAATGACGGCATGGCACCCACCACCGGTCCGTTCGCCCATATCCTGATGTGGATCAATCTCAGGCAGCAGGAATTCTACCGCGCGCTGGCGACAGCCATGAAGGCAATGCGCCAGGACAACAGCAAGATCTGGATACTCATCGGCCTGTCCTTCGCCTATGGCATTTTCCACGCCGCCGGCCCCGGCCACGGCAAGGCGGTGATCTCGTCTTATATGGTGGCCAACGAAGTGGCGCTGAAGCGCGGCATCCTGTTGTCCTTCGTCTCGGCGCTGCTGCAGGGCCTGACGGCGATCCTGGTGATGGCGGTCGCCTATTTCGTCCTGCGCGGCACCGCGATCTCGATGACCGACGCGGCCTGGTTCATGGAGATCATGAGCTTTGTCTTCGTCACCCTCTTTGGCGCCTGGCTTTTATGGCGCAAGCTCGGTCCAGCCGTCCTGCGCCTGTTTGGCAAGGGCCCGGCCTACAGCCTGTCGGCGGCTCACGCCGGTCATTCCCATGCCGGCCATTCGCATGGCGCTCACGACCATGCGGCGCACGCTCATTCCCACGCACTGCACGGGCATGACGATCACAACCAGGGGCATGGCCATTCGCACGATCATCACGGCCACGGCGCGCACGATCATGCGCATCACGGCCACGCCGGCGGCGAGGTCCGCGAAACCTGCGGCCACTCGCATGCGCCCGATCCGGCGCTGCTGTCGGGTGATCGGTTCGACTGGCGAACGGCCTGGACGGCGGTGGCCGCCGTCGGCATCCGCCCCTGCTCCGGCGCGCTGATCGTGCTGAGCTTCGCGCTGCTCAACGGGCTCTGGCTCGGTGGCCTGCTGTCGGTGCTGGCGATGTCGATCGGAACCGCCATCACCGTCTCGGCGCTGGCGACGCTTGCCGTGACCGCCAAGAACTGGGCGGTGTATTTCGCCGGCGACGGCCGCATGGGCAACCGCATCCACTCGATCGTCGAGATCGGCGGCGCGGCCTTCGTCTTTCTGTTCGGACTGCTGCTGCTGTCTGCGAGCCTGACGGGCAGCGTTTAGACCCTACCATTCCGTCGGAATGGGATAGGCAACGTGCGCTACCAACTGGGAATGTTGCCGCCCAGTTCATCCTCGATATGCGCGCGGATGATCTCGTCAAAACTCTTTTCGGCACTGAAGCCAAGTTCCCTTGACCGGCGCGCCTCGAAGCGGGTCGGCCAGCCCTTGACGATCGCCCAGATCGTCTCGTCCGGAACTTCTCGGATGAGGCTTGTCGTCTTCGATCCGGCCACCCGTTCCAGCGCCTCGATCTGTTCGCCGACCGTGACGGCGACACCCGGCATCGTCAGGTTGCGGCGCGGCCCGACGGCATCGCCGTCAATCTCCGCGCCGTGGATCAGGAAATTCACCGCCGAGCGCGGGCTGGCATGGGTATGCACGACCGAGCGCGGCACCGGCAGGATCGCCTCCTGCCCGCTCAACGGCTCGCGGATGATGCCGGAGAAGAAGCCGGAGGCCGCCTTGTTGGGCTTGCCGGGCCGCACGCAGATCGTCGGCAGCCGGATGCCGATGCCGTCGAAGAAGCCGCGCCTGGAATAGTCTGCCAGCAGCGCTTCGCTCATCTGCTTCTGCGTGCCGTAGGAGGTCAGCGGCGTCGGGTGGAATTCGTCCGGTATGACATCCGGGAATGGCGCGCCGAACACCGCGATCGACGAGGTGAAGACGATGCGCGGCGCAAACCCTGCCAGCCGGATGGCGTCGAACAGCGCGCGCGTGCCGTCGAGATTGACGCGGTAACCGAGGTCGAAATTCGCTTCCGCCTCACCCGACACGATGCCGGCGAGGTGGAAGACGACATCGGGGCGCGACACAACCAGGCTTTCCGCGGCGCCTGCTTCGGCAAGGTCACCCGTGTGCAGCGCGACGCTGACGCCGTCCATGGCTGGCGCCTGCGGCGGCACGATGTCGTGCAGGTCGAGCGCGGTGATCTTCTCCCCGCGCAGCGTGCCGTCCTTGGCCAGCCGGGCGATGAGCTTGCGGCCGACCATGCCCGCGGCGCCAGTGATCAGAATGCGCATGTCCGATATCCCTTACTTCCGATTTTTGCGCTGGGTGCGCGCGCGCAACCAGAACACCAGGAAAAACGCCAGCACGAAGACGGTGCCGAAGATACCTGCCAGCACGGTCGAATAACTGCCGAGTGCCAACATCACGGTCGGCAAGTAGAAAGCGGCAATGCCGAACAGAAGCATGATCCAAACCGCCGCAATGGCCGCATTGCGCGTGTCACGGTCCATCATGCCGCACCGGAACGGCGGTCGTTCATCGAGCTGAGTTGCAAAGCTGGAGGACTCCTGAGGCAGGTCCGATCAATGGCCATCGATCGGACCTAGTGATAGTGGCCGTGATGCGCGGCCGCATCGTGCTCATGCTCGTGATGATGGTCGTCGCCATCGTCGGCGCACCGGCCGAATTCCGGTTCCACTGTGGCATGGCTGATGCCGTGCTCGCTGGCAAGCCGCTTCTTGATGGCGCTGACCGCCTGATGGGCATCGACGCCCTCGTTGAGGCAGGCATGCAGCGTCGCCATGCTGCTCGACCCGTCGAGCGACCAGATATGCATATGGTGCACCTCGCGCACGCCTTGGACCGTTGCCTGAATGTCCCCCGCGATCAGGTCGCGATCGAGGCTTGGCGGCACGCCTTCGAGCAGGACGTGGGCGGCGGCGCGCATCAGCGACCATGCGGTGGACAGGATCAGCAGCGAGACCAGCACGGACAGGATCGGGTCGATCGGCGTCCAGCCGGTCGCCAGGATGACCAGTGCCGCGACGATCGCGGCTGCCGAGCCGAGCAGATCGCCGAGCACATGCAGGATGGCGCCGCGCATGTTGAGATTGTCTCGATCGCCGCCATGCAGCACCAGGAAGGAGCCGATATTGACCAGCAGGCCGAGGATCGCCACCACCAGCATCGGTCTGCCCAGGACCGGCGCCGGTGTCAGCAGGCGATCCCACGCCTCGTATACGATCCACAGCGCGATGACGAAAATGGCGATGCCATTGGTGTAGGCCACCAGCGTCTTGACGCGGCCGAAGCCGTAGGTGAGTTGGCCGGTTGCCGGCCGGCCCGCCAGATGGAAGGCATACCAGGCCAAGCCGAGCGCAATGGCGTCGGCGAGCATGTGGCCGGCATCGGCCAGCAGCGCCAGCGACCCGGTGAACAGGCCGCCGAGCGCCTCGGCCACCATGAAGCCGGCGGTCAGGCAGGCCGCGATCAGCACGCGCTTCTTGTCCGTCGAGCCATGCACATGGCCGCCGCTGTGATCGTGCCCGCTGTGATCGTGGATATGCGCCAAATGGCAAACTCCCGTTAGGCGCCGAATTCCGCGCGAAAATCCTCGAGCCGGCGGTTCTGCTGGCCATTGGCGTCGAAGTTGGCCGGATCGAGCCAGGCTTCATAAGCCTTGCGCAGAGCTGGCCATTCCTTGTCGATGATCGAATACCACGCGGTGTCGCGGTTTTCACCCTTGACGATGAGATGCTGGCGGAAAATACCCTCGAACTTGAAGCCGAACCGTTCCGCCGCGCGCTTCGACGGCTCGTTGCGGTTGTTGCACTTCCATTCGTAGCGGCGATAGCCGAGTTCGTCGAAGATGTATTTCATGAACAGGAACTGCGCTTCCGTCGCTGCCGGCTTGCGCGAGATGAGCGGTCCCCAGTAGATGTTGCCGATCTCGATAACGCCATAGGTCGGATCGATGCGCATCAGCGTCTGGCGGCCGGCGACCTTGCCGCTTGGCTTGTCGACAACGGCGAAGAACAGTGGATCCTCGCTCGCCTCCACCTTGTCCAGCCAGGGCTGGAAGGCGGCGCGGGTTTCGGGCGGATAGTCCGGCAGCCAGGCGAAGCGGCCGTCGACGTCGGCCACGGAAGACGCTTCATAGAGGCCGTCGCCATGTGTTGCGGCACTCAATGGCTCGAGCCTGACATAGCGGCCCTCCAGAACCTTGCGCTCCGGGCGCGGGCGCGGCTGCCAGTCTTTCAGATTTTCCGACACCGAAAACTCCAATCCGTTTGACTTTTGCGGGCGGACGCTCACAAAAACGCTCGCCAACAGTAAGAACCACAGGGACGGGAAAAATGCTCCACACGATTTCGGCCTTCGACCGGCTCGGCGAGGAAAACGCTTTTGCCGTGCTGGCCCGGGCGACGGCGCTGGCGAGCCAGGGCCGTGACATCGTCAACCTCGGCATCGGTCAGCCCGACTTCAAGACGCCGCAACACATCGTCGAGGCGGCGATCAAGGCGCTGCGTGACGGCCACCATGGCTACACGCCGGCCAATGGCTTGCTGGCGACCCGCGAGGCGGTGGTGCGGCGCACGCTGACGACCACCGGCGTCGAGGTCTCGCCGGAGGCGGTGATGATCCTGCCCGGCGGCAAGCCAACCATGTTCGCCGCCATCCTGATGTTCGGCGAGCCCGGCGCCGAGATCCTCTATCCAGACCCCGGCTTTCCCATCTACCGCTCGATGATCGAGTTCACCGGTGCAACCCCCATTCCCGTGCCGATGCGCGAGGAGAACGGCTTCGCCTTCTCGGCCGAAGAGACGCTGGGGCTGATCACGCCGAAGACCAGGCTCTTGATCCTCAACTCGCCGGCCAACCCGACCGGCGGCGTCACCCCGCGCACCGAGATCGAGAAGCTGGTCAAGGGGCTTGATAAGCATCCAGACGTCGCCATTCTCTCCGACGAAATCTACGATGTCATGACTTATGATAGCGAGACGCATTGCTCGCTGCTTGGCTTTCCCGAGATCCGCGACCGGCTGATCGTGCTCAACGGCTGGTCCAAGACCTGGGCGATGACCGGCTGGCGCATGGGCTGGTCGATCTGGCCGAACGGCGACAAGGGCGCCCACCTCTATGACAAGGTTCGCAAGCTGGCGGTCAATTGCTGGTCCTGCGTCAACGCGCCAAGCCAGTTCGCCGGCATCGCGGCGATCGACGGCCCGCAGGACGACGTCGACACCATGATGCGCGCCTTCGACAACCGCCGGAAAATCGTGGTCGAAGGCCTGAACGCCCTGCCAAACATCTCCTGCATCACGCCCAAAGGTGCGTTCTATGCCTTCCCCAATGTCTCGAAGACCGGCTGGAAGGCAAAGAAACTCGCCTCCGCTTTGCTCGACGAGGCCGGCGTGGCGCTGATCGGCGGTCCCGATTTCGGCATCCTTGGCGAAGGCTATGTCAGGCTTTCCTACGCCAATTCCGAGGAAAACATCCTGCGCGCGCTGGAACGGATCGGGGCATTCCTGGCCAGATGAGCTTCAGCGTCCGCCGCGCGAGCCGGATAGCCTGCCACCGCATTCCATGACGGTGTCATGAGCCGTCCGGAGGCGCGTAGCCAGAGGCTGTGCGGGCGTACCGAAAACGGCTACGAACTCCGGTATCAGGACCAATGAGGGATCTCGGATGTTCTATGCAATCCTTGCCTATCACGTGGAAGATGCGATCGAGGCGCTGACGCCGCGGGAAGATGCGGCGCTGATGGCCGAGTTGCTCAAGATCAACACCAGGCTTCATGCGGAAGGCACGCTTGGGCCGTCGGCGCGCCTGGGAACGACACGGGATGCCTGCACCTTGCGCGGCCCGGGCGACGGTGTGATCATCGATGGGCCCTTTGCCGAGACCAAGGAACAGTTGCTCGGCCTCTATGTCGTCGATTGCATCACCAGGGACGACGCCATCGAGATCGCCCGCGACCTTCGTCGTGTTAATCCAACCGCCGTTTACGAGATAAGGCCCATTCTGCTCTTCAAGCCCGGCGTGCCGCTGGCGGAAAAATGAGACACGGGCAAAAGCGCCGCCAGCACCCGCTGCTCACCCGCGCCCCACGAACGGCATCTTGGTCGCCATCACGGTCATGAACAGCACGTTGGCGTCGAGCGGCAGGCTGGCCATATGCACGACCGCGTCGGCGACGCGCTGGACATCCATCACCGCTTCGGCTGATATCGAGCCATTGGCCTGCGGCACGCCGACGGTCATCGGCTGCGCCATGTCGGTCAATGCATTGCCGATGTCGATCTGTCCGCAGGCGATGTCATAGGGGCGGCCATCGAGCGCCAGTGTCTTGGTCAGGCCCGTGATGGCGTGCTTGGTCGCCGTATAGGGCACCGAGCCCGGGCGCGGCGCATAGGCCGACACCGAACCATTGTTGATGATGCGGCCGCCCATCGGCTTCTGCTTGCGCATGGCGCCGAACGCCGCGCGCGCGCACAAGAAAGATCCGGTGAGGTTGACGCTGACGACATCGTTCCAGACCTCGATCGGGATTTCGTCGATCGGCGTCGACTTGTAGCCCATGCCTGCATTGTTGAAGAGCAGATCGACCCGCCCGAAAGCCTCCGCCACGGTCTCGAACAGATCGTCGACTTCACTGGCCTTGCTGATGTCGCAGGCAACCGCCAACGCCCTGGCCTCGGTCGGTCCGGCCTCGGCGATCGCGGCATCCAGCACCGGCTTGCGGCGCCCGCAGAACACCGTGTTCCAGCCGGCCTTGAGCAATGCCGTGGCTACGCTCTTTCCGATCCCGGTGCCGGCGCCAGTGACGATGGCGGTTCTTTGCTCGGTCATGGCTGATGTCCTCCGGCAGCGCAGTGCGTGCTCGCCTGATCTACAAATTTGGTTCGAGTGGAGAAGGCATCGCAAATGATGGCAGCGATGGCAAGCGCGGCCACCGGGACATGCCCTCGAAAAGTGAAGCCATTTGGTTGGAGGGCAGCCTGCATGGGCCGACAAAAAGGGCGGTCATTGGCGACCGCCCTGATCTGGACCGGGCTTGGGAGGAGGAAAAGCCGATCCGACTGTGTAGAATCATGCGCTTCCTGAGTTAACGAAAGACTAACGCCGGAAGGCCCGCCTGTGCCGATTTGACCTTACCAGCGCGGATTGGGTGAAGTTCCTGCCTTGGCCGGCACCTTGGCCGCGAAAACCGTCGCCTCGACATGGTCGACCAGCGCGTCCGGCAGGCCAAGCCGTCCGGCGAGCAGGTCGAGATAGCCGCGCTCGGCGCGCGAGTCGGGGTCGATGGTGAGGCGCGACGCCGTGTAGAGTTCGAGCTTCTGCGCATCGGTATGAGCACCCGCCACCAGCGCGTCGAGGTCGAGTGGGCTCTCTAACTCCGCCATCAGGAATTTTTCCGCATCGGTGCCGATCCCGGCGAGGCTGAGCTTGCCGGCGATCTTCCGGCGTTCTTCGTCGTCGACATGGCCGTCGGCCTTAGCCGCCGAGATCATCGCCCGCACCAGGGTCAGCGTGAACTCGTCCTCGCCTTGCGGCGCCTGCGAGGGGTGGAAGGCGGTGTCCTTGGGCGGCGGCAGCAATTCCGGCTCGCTGGCGGCGGGCGCCTGTTCCGGTGCGTTGCCGGCCTTGTAGTTCTGGTAGGCCTTGTAGGCGAGACCGCCGATGGCGGCCAAGCCGCCGAGCTTCACCGCGGCACCCGTCACCTGCCGGCCGGCGCCGGTCCCAAGCAGCACGGCGGCCAGCGCGCCGGCGGCCAGCGGATTGTCCTTGGCCATCTGCACCGCCTGGCCGGCTTTGTCGCGGACCGTGCCGCTGGCACCGGGAACTTGCGAGCCGAGCAGATCGTCGAGAAGCTTCTTGGGATCGAACATCAACGCCTCCAGGATTTGCCCGGCCGAACGGGCAGGTTTCGAACGCCGAAGAGGTAGGTCCCGAGGGTTGCCATTGCAATGACAGAGCCCCGGTTTGCTGGGCTCCGGTGCCCTCGATCAGGACCCGATGTGCGGTCCCCTACCCCGGGCTTGCGCGAGCTCGACCTGTCGCTGCCGCTCCGCGTAGCGCTTCCGGTCTTTGTCCGAGCGGGCATCGAAGCAGCGCGGGCAGGAAACCCCGACGGCATATTTCGGCGACACCAGGTCGCTCTCCATCAGGGGATGGCGGCATGCGCGGCAGAGTTCCCCGGTGCCCACCGCGAGGCCGTGCGACACCGAAACCCGCTCGTCGAAGACGAAGCACTCGCCTTGCCACAGGCTCTGCTCCGCTGGAACCTCCTCAAGGTATTTGAGGATGCCCCCCTTGAGGTGGAACACGTCCTCGAAGCCGAGCGACTTCACATAGGCGGTCGCCTTTTCGCAGCGAATGCCGCCGGTGCAGAACATCGCAACCTTGCGTCCTTCGAGATCCGCCCGGTGCGCTTCGACCCAGGCCGGGAATTCGCGAAAGCTCGCGGTCGCCGGGTCGACGGCGCCCTTGAAGCTGCCGATAGAGACCTCATAGGCATTGCGCGTATCGATGACGATCGTGTCGGCTTGCGAGATCAGCGCATTCCAGTCGCCCGCCTCCACATAGGTGCCGGCACTTGCGGCCGGGTCGATGGTCTCGACGCCCATGGTGACGATCTCGCGCTTCAGCCGCACCTTCATGCGATGGAATGGCATGGCCGCGGCACTGCTGTACTTGACCTCGAGACCTGACAGGCCGTCGATCGCTTCGATCTGTTCGATCAGCGCGGCGATCGCCTCGTCGCTGCCGGCGACGGTGCCGTTGATGCCCTCATGCGACAGGAGCAGCGTGCCCTTGATGCCGCGCCCGCAGCAGAAGGCAGCAAGCGGCGCGCGCAACGCCTCGAAAGCATCGAGCCGGGCAAAACGGTAGAGTGCGGCGACGCGGACTGGCTGGGACGGCGCGGACAGTGTTGTCATTGCCAGAGCAACTAGACGCTAGTAGAAGCCGATTCAAGTGAAACGGGTTCGATCCGTCTGTCATGGCCATGTCGAGAACCTTTAAGCTGAGCGGCAACGCGTGACATCGCGCCGCGACCGGTTCCGTGGACATGGCAATACCGGTCTGCTAATCGGTTGAAATCCCATCGATACGCCGCCGACAAGGAGAGACCGAATGTCCAGCAAGACCGAGAACCTCCTGTCGCTCCTCAATGGCCAGCCGGTCATCCCGGTGTTGAAGATCGCCAACGTTGCCGATGCGGTGCCGCTGGCCCGTGCCCTGGCGCGCGGCGGTTTGCCGGCGATCGAGATCACGCTTAGGACCGCGGATGCGCTCGAAGCGATCCGTCGCGTGGCGGGCGAAGTCGGCGAAGCCATTGTCGGCGCCGGCACTATTCTGGATGCCAGCCAGTTCGACGAAGCGGCCGCGGCCGGTTCGCGCTTCATCGTCAGCCCCGGCATCACCCGCGAGCTTCTGGCTGCCGCCTCCGACAGCGAAGTTCCGCTGCTGCCCGGCGCCATCACGCCCGGCGAGATCATGGCCGCGCGCGAAGCCGGCCTGCGCTTCCTGAAATTCTTCCCGGCCGAACAGTCCGGCGGCATCGCTTCGCTCAAGGCTTTTGCCTCGCCGCTGGCGGACGTCAAATTTTGCCCGACCGGCGGCATCACCAGCAAGAACGCGGCCGATTATCTCAGCCTGTCCAATGTCATCTGCGTCGGCGGCTCGTGGGTGGCGCCCGACGACATGGTCAAGGCCGGCAAGTGGGACGAGATCGAAGCGCTCGCACGCGCTGCCAGCGAGCTCGGGAAATAGCGTCTTTCCGGACGGCATGAAAAAACCCGGCCGACCAGCGTCGACCGGGTTTTCTTGACTGGCTAATCCAGATTGCGATCAGTTGCAGACCTTCACCGTCTCCTTGCGATGGTGCCGCCAGTGCGTCACCACCTCAGCGCGGCAATGCTTCTTCATCATGTGCATATGATTGTCGGTCATGACGACAACGGTCTCCGCCTGTGACGGAGCGATCGCGGCCGATGCTGCCGCCACGCCACAACTGCTGCCAGTAGAATCTTTTTCATGAGTATCGTCGGGTTGGAGCGTACCCGCACCAAACCGGAAATGAGTGAGCCGTTCCCGCTTCACGAGAAGTTCAGCCGCGCGTGATCCTCAGGGATCGGAAACCGCCTGTATCGCACTCTGGGTTAGCAAAAGTCCGCGCGGGTCGCCCGGCGCGGCCTCAGCATGTTGCGGCCTGCTCGTTACTTCGTCTGGAAGCGGGCGACGGACAGGAATTTGACGGCGTTGCCGGTAAAGCGATTGGCGTCGGCGACCTGATTGTCCTGCTGGAAGCCGGCCGTATAGACCTCGCTCGGCGGCGTATGCACGATGTTGTAGGCGTAACCCGGCGCGGTCGTCGCACTCGAAACGGTGGCGACGTTCTCGCCGCTGGTCAGTGCCCAGCGGGCGGCCTGCGGCGCCGCGGCAACCACCACGGCCCTGGGGCCGGGCTTCTGATCGCGGGCGGTGGCCCTGGCTTCCTTGCGGGTCGTCTTCACACCGGCGCCGATCGCGGCGGCCGGATCCGAACCGGCCGGCCGGCCGGCAACAGCCTGGCGCGGCGATGCCGCATCGATACCAGACGGATCGTTGAAGGCCGAACGCGGTTCTACGGATAGCGAGGCCAGCTGATATTCGTCGGCGGCGCCGACCTTGGCATTGGCATTGGCCTCGTCGAGCACGGCCTTGACGGCATCCGGCTTGGCCGGCTCGGGACGCGCCGTCGGCACCACGGAGAACGCATCCGTCGCGGTCTTGCCTTGGTCAGCCGTTTCGGCCAGCGCCATCAGCACATCCTTGCTGGGCGGCGGCGCGAGATCCGCCGGCAGCGTGCGTTCGGGACGCCATGTCGGCAAGGGGATGTTGTTGACGGCGACCTGCGCCGGATCGGCGGCCGCGGCCGCTGCTAGCACTGCCGGATCGGCCTTGCCGAAAGGCATGTTCGCCGGCGCCTGCGCGGTCGCCACGGCCTGTTCCGTGGTGGCCGTCGCATCCGCCGTGGCGAAGGGAACGTTTTCAGGCGTCTGTGCGCCGACATCGGCCTTCGGCCGCGGCGCGAAATCGGGCAGCGGGATTTCCTTGGCCGGCAGCGCCGCGATGATTGTCTCCGGCGTGTCCTTCTCCGGTTCCGGAGCCTGCTCGTCGGCAATCCGCGGAATATCGGCGCGCTGGGCATTCTCGGGGGCCACGATGGCGATGCCAGGCAGGTTGCCGCTCTTGGCTGTCACGGCCGGCTTCAGATTTCTAGCCTTGGGCGCAGGTGCCGCCGAAGCGGTCTCGACGTCGGCGCTGTCGTCGGCCTCGTCGCCGCCGCCGCCGCCGAAGAAGGCAGCGAGGAACCCGCCGGATTTCTTGCCGCTGCCGCCGGCGCTGGCCACTTCGATATTCGGTGTGCCCGAACCCTTGCGCGACTTGTAGGAGGCCAGCGCCTGTTCATAGCCGGGCAGCGGCCGACCATCGCTCGGCACATGCAGCGTCTTGCCATTGGGGAACAGGCTGACCAGTTCCTGGCGGCTGATGCCGGGCCAGTGGCGCACATTGCCGACATCCATGTGGACGAATGGCGAACCGGAGGTCGGATAATAGCCGACGCCACCGCCCTGCATCTTGAGGCCGATGTTGCGCAATTTCCTCAGCGGTACGCCGGGAATGTAGAAATCCATCGCCTTGCCAAGCATATGCTGGCTCTTTTCGGCGACACCGCGGCTGCGGCTGCGCAGCATCGAATTGGTCGACGGCGAACGGTAGCCGCAGACGACCTGGATATAATCGGTGGCGCCGCTTTCCCGATACGCCTCCCAGACCAGGTCCAGCAGACGCGGGTCCATCTTGGTCGGCTCGTTGCGACGCCAGTCGCGCAGAATGATGTTGATCTTCCTCAGGCCTTCGGGAACGTAGCGACCATTGCGCTTGTAGACGATCTCCGCCTTCTCATGCGTGTGGAGATGGTAGAGCTTCAGCGAACGAACTTCGGCCTGGGCGCCCGTAGCGGCCGCTGCAACAAGACCAAATGCGACAATCACCGCCGCCAACCATCTCGGCCAGACGCTCAAATGATAGTGCCGCCCGTTTGTGAGTCGTTCGATTCTATTCAAATCAAAAGGCCTTGCAGGCTGCCGTTTGTCCCCGGATTTCCCCAAACGGACGTGTCATTTTCACATCCGAATATCGATCCTAATGGTTAATCATCGCTTATTGAAGCCAAAATGCGGTAAGACCATGGCGATATCCCGTCAAAAATTGTCCGCAAGGTATGTTGGTAAACCGCTGGTTTACATTAAGATTCCGGCTTTGGTCGAACACGATCTGTTACCGCCGGCCTCAATGCGTGAACAATACCCCGTCGAGCGCCGCCATTATCCGGCGACGGCGCTCTGTCAGACCAGATAATGGCGAAGGAAGCTGGCCCCGGCCTTGCGGTTCAGGAAGCGAGCCTGTCTACGCGGCCGGTTTCCGGGTCGATGCCGTATTCCTTGAGCTTGCGGTAGAGCGTCGAGCGACCGATGCCGAGCCGGCGGGCGACCTCGCTCATCTGGCCATTGTAATGGTCAATGGCGAGCTTGATCATTTCAAGTTCGACATCGGCCAGGGCACGCACATTGCCACGCTCGTCGAGCGCCCGCAGCATGCCGAATCGGGACTGGACCCCGGCCGGCAGCACAGCCGCCGGAGCCATCCGGTCGGGCACAACGTCCTCGTCGCGCGGCTCCAGCGACGGCGGCGGCGCAGCGCTGCTTGCTGCCAACGTGTCGTCCCGGTCGAGATTGACGGTGCCTTCCACCTGCGCCCGGATCTGCGGGAAATCATCGGCGGTCAACACATCGCCTTCGCACAGCACCGAGGCGCGGAAGACGGCGTTTTCGAGCTGCCGGATGTTGCCGGGCCAGTCATAAGCCTGCAGACACCGCAAGTGCTGCCGCCGAAATGCCTTTCAGCCGATGGCGCGGGTCGGCCGGCGCCACCTTCTCCATGAAATGCGTGACCAGATGGGGAATGTCGTCGCGGCGGTCGCGCAGCGGCGGCACGAAGATCGGGTAGACGTTCAGCCGGTAGAACAGATCCTCGCGGAATTTGCCGTCCTTGACCTGTTGCAGGAGGTTGCGGTGCGTCGCCGAGATGAGCCGGATGTCGACCTTGACGGTCGAGCGGCCGCCGACCGGATCGACCTCGCCTTCCTGGACTGCGCGCAGCAGCTTGACCTGAACGTCGAGCGGCAGGTCGCCGATCTCGTCGAGGAACAGCGTGCCGGAATGCGCCTCGACGAATTTGCCGGTGTGCTTGTCGGTGGCGCCGGTGAACGAGCCTTTCTCATGGCCGAACAGGATGGATTCCACCAGATTGTCGGGAATGGCGCCGCAATTGACGGTGACGAAGGGTTTCGAGCGGCGGTCGCCGCTGCCCTGGATGGCACGCGCCACCAGTTCCTTGCCGACGCCGGACTCGCCCTCGATCAGGATCGGGATGTGAGAGGCCGCCGCTTTCTGGCCGAGACGTATCACCCGGTCCATGGCCGGACTGTGGGTGATCATGTCCCTGAAGGTCAGCAGCCCGCCGCGTTTGCGCGACGTGCGCTTGACCTCGCCCTCTACCGCCTCGACCTTGAGCGCATTGGAGATCGAGGCCTGTAGCCTGTCGGGCGAAGCCGGCTTGACGACAAAATCGAAAGCGCCGTGGCGCATCGCCGAAACCACGGTTTCGATGCCGCCCTGCGCGGTCTGCACGATGACCGGCGTATTGATGTCGCGCTCGCGCATCGCCTTCAGCACGCCGATGCCGTCGAGACCGGGCATGACAAGGTCGAGGATCACGACCGAGACATCGCGGGCGCCAGGCCCGTCGAGAACTTCGAGGCCGGCGGTACCGCCATCCACAACGATCGCGGTATGGCCGAACCGCGTCACCGCGGCCTCGAGCAGCCGGCGCTGCACGGGATCGTCATCGACTATGAGTATGGAACCTGTCATGACTGTCTTGCTTCGCCCGCGCCCGAAAACCCCATGGATCATCTTGGCACAGGGTTCTAAATAAGGTTTCAAAAAACCCGGTGAACGAATTCCTTAGGATTTGACGGGCTTCTCTATTCCCGTTGAGTCCGGCTCCGTGATTGCGGCCACGTGATTCAACCCAGGCCACTTGATTCAAAGAAGGTATCTCGATGCGCATGATGTTTGATCGGCGGATTGCAGCGCCAGCGTCCGGTCAGGGCGCTGCCGGGCTTGGCGATCTGCCGGAATGGAACCTCGCCGACCTTTATGCCGGCATGGACGCGCCGGAACTGAAGCGTGACATTGCCAAGGCGGCCGCCGACGCCGTCGCATTCGAGGCCCGCTGGAAAGGCACGCTCGCCGCCGAGGCCGGGCGCGGCAGTACCGGCAGGCTGGGGGAGGCACTGGCCGCGTACGAGGCACTTGAGGAACTGATCGGCCGTATCGTCTCGTATGCCGGCCTCGTTTATGCCGGCAACACCGCCGATCCGCAGCGCGCCAAGCTCTATGGCGACATCCAGGAGAAGATGACCGACGCCAGCGCGCATCTGTTGTTCTTCGCGCTTGAGCTGAACCTGATCGACGATGCGGCGATCGAGGGCGCGCTGGCCGCCGATCCCGCCTTCGGGCATTACCGCCCGTGGGTGCTCGATCTCAGGATGGACAAGCCCTATCAGCTCGAGGACCGCGTCGAGCAGCTTTTCCACGAGAAATCGATAACCGGGCGCGGCGCCTGGAACCGCCTCTTCGACGAGACGATGACCGATCTTCGCTTCGATATCGACGGCGAGGAACTGACGCTGGAGCCGGCCCTCAATCGCCTGCAGGATGCCGACGGCGAGGTCCGCCGCCGCGCCTCGGAGGCGTTGGCCACGACCTTCCGCAAGAACCTGCGCACCTTCACGCTGATCACCAACACGCTTGCCAAGGACAAGGAAATTTCGGACCGCTGGCGCGGCTTCAAGGACATTGCCGATTCACGCCACCTCGCCAACCGCGTCGAACGCGGCGTGGTCGATGCGCTCGCCACCGCCGTGCGCGAGGCCTATCCGCGCCTGTCGCACCGCTATTATGCGATGAAGGCGCGCTGGCTCGGCATGGAAGTGATGAACCACTGGGACCGCAACGCGCCTTTGCCGGAGACGCCGCAAGCGGTGATCGGCTGGGATGAGGCCAGGAACACGGTTCTGTCGGCCTATCACCGCTTCTCGCCCGAGATGGCCGAGATCGCGCGCACCTTCTTCGACCGCAACTGGATCGACGCGCCGGTGCGTCCGGGCAAGTCGCCGGGCGCCTTCGCACATCCGACCGTACCCTCGGCTCACCCCTATGTGCTGCTCAACTACATGGGCAAGCCGCGCGACGTGATGACGTTGGCGCATGAACTAGGACACGGCGTGCATCAGGTGCTGGCCGCCGGCCAGGGCGCGCTGATGGCCTCGACGCCGCTGACGCTGGCGGAGACGGCATCCGTCTTCGGCGAGATGCTGACCTTCCGCTCGCTGCTCGAGCAGACCACCGACCGGCGCGAGCGCAAAGCCATGCTCGCCCAGAAGGTCGAGGACATGATCAACACGGTGGTGCGCCAGGTCGCCTTCTATGAATTCGAGCGCAAGGTGCATGCCGAGCGTCGCAACGGCGAATTGACATCAGACAGGCTGGGCGAGTTCTGGCTGGAGGTGCAGGCCGAAAGCCTGGGGCCCGCGATCAAGTTGCGCGAGGGCTACGAGGTGTTCTGGACCTACATTCCGCACTTCATCCACTCGCCCTTCTACGTCTATGCCTATGCGTTCGGCGACTGCCTGGTGAACTCGCTCTACGCCGTCTACCAGAATGCCGAACGCGGCTTTCAGGACAAATATTTCGAGATGCTGCGTGCCGGCGGCACCAAGCATCATTCGCAGCTTCTGGCACCCTTCGGCCTCGACGCCACCGATCCGGCCTTCTGGCAGATCGGGCTCGGCGTGATCGGCGGCCTGATCGACGAGCTGGAAACGCTCGACGACTGAGACGCCTCTCGCCAGCAAGAACAGTTAGCCGGAATGCATGTTTGGGCCGCGCTATTCTTGCCCTAAATATTTGTTCTTGAAGAACTCTACATCGACATTTTCCCATAGCTTTCCGCAAGCTCTATGATAGCTTTCCCTTTAAGCTAAGCCGGAGCGCATGCGGATCGGCGAGGGAATCTCAGCCCGGCCGTGGCGCTCAGGCGAACGCGACAACGGCCGTTGGCCATGGGCAGGCAAAGCCGATCGCCGACAGCTTGACCGAAGCCGGCTGTTCCGCGAACCGCGGAACCATCATCGAGTAGTCCTGCGCCGAAGGCCATGACCCACGGCAGACGGATCTGACTGGAGAGAGACAATGGGCACTTTTTTCTACGTGGTCCTGGCGTTGTTGGTAGGCGTGTTGGTCGGCTGGTTCATCTGGGGACGCCTGCGCGGTGAGCTCGACAGTCTTCGCGGCGACCTCGATCGCACCCGCAGCGAGCGCGACAAGTTGCGCGCCGACAGCGACCGCCTGACCGGCGAACTCGGTGCATGCGGCAAGACCCGCTCCGACCTCGAGCGTCAGCTGCGCGAGGCGCAGGCCTCGTCGGGCGCCGGCGGAGCAAAGGCGTCAAGTCAGCCACCGGCGGCCTTGATGTCGACGCCGGCCGCGGCCAAATCCGCTCCGGCGGCGGCCAAGGCTGCTCCTGCCAAACCAGTTGCAAGGGCCGCGCCGGCGAAAGCCGCCGCCGCCAAACCCGCCGCGAGCAAACCCGCGGCCGCCACTGCTTCGGCGGCCAAGAGTTCGGCAGCCGCCAAGAAGGCCGCACCGCCGGCGGCCAAGCCGGCGTCGGGCAACCCTGATAATCTGCGCCGGCTGATCGGCATCGGCCCAGTCAACGAAAAGCTGCTCAAGGCGCAAGGCGTCACCACATACGCCCAGATCGCCGGCTGGACATCAGCCGACATCAAGCGGATCGAGGACGTGATGAACTTCGACGGCCGCATCGCGCGCGAACGCTGGATCGAGCAGGCCAAGCTGCTCGCCGCTGGCAACGAGGCCGAATTCGCCAAGCAGTTTCCGACGGCCGGAACCGCCAGCAATACCTGAACGACGGATACAGAGGCCATGTGACCGGCGGCGCCAAGGGCGCCGCCGCTTTCTTTTGCCGGCAAGGTTCGATCCGGCAAAGGTCGGCTTTGAGGGACAGGGTGCCGTTCCCTCGATTGCGCGCGCCCGGCCCCCCATATAGAGCGATCGTCGGCTCCATCGATCCCGGTTCCCATGTCCCTGCCCGCCGCAATTTTCCGCAACGACGAAAGCGCGCGCCAGCTCGTTTTCGAGCGGCCCGCCGATGTCATCGTCGCGCATGAGGCCAAGGACTTCCCGGCGGCGCTGCAAGCGGCGCAGGCCGCGCACGATGCCGGCAAATGGCTGGCCGGCTATTTCTCCTACGAGGCCGGTTACCTGCTGGAACCGAAACTCGTTCCCTTGCTGCCGGGCCGGCGCCGGGCCCCGCTGGTCTGCCTCGGGGTCTTCGATGCTCCTGAGGAAGAAGCGGTGCCGCCGCCAAGCACGCCGACCAACGGCCCGATCTTCGACGCAAGGGCGACGTGGTCGTTCGAGGACTACGAGAAGCGGTTCTCGCGGTTGCATCGGCACATCAGGCAAGGCGATTGCTACCAGGGCAACCTGACCTTTCCGGTGCACGCGCAATGGTCCGGCGATCCGCTCGCCGCCTTCGACGCCCTGACCGAGCGTCAGCCGGTGAAATATGGCGCCCTGATCGCGCTGGGCGATCCGATCGTCTTGTCGCGCTCGCCCGAACTGTTCTTCGAGATCGATGCGGCGGGGATGATCGAGACGCATCCGATGAAGGGTACCGCACCGCGCGGCGCAACCAGGGACGAGGACGAGCGGCAGAAGAATTTCCTGCGCAATGACGAGAAGAACCAGGCCGAGAACCGGATGATCGTCGACCTCCTGCGCAACGACATATCGCTGATCAGCGAGGTCGGCACGCTGGAGGTGCCGGAACTGTTCCGCATCGAGACCTACCCGACCGTGCACCAGATGGTGAGCGACGTCAGGGCCAAGCTGCTGCCCGGGCTCTCGATACGACAGGTGTTCGCGGCGCTGTTTCCCTGCGGCTCGATCACCGGCGCGCCGAAGATCCGCGCCATGGAGATCCTGCACGATCTGGAGGCCACGTCGCGCGATGTCTATTGCGGCGCCATTGGCTGGATCGCACCCGGCGGCACGATGCGCTTTTCCGTGGCGATCCGCACCATCTCGCTCTTTGCCAGCGGCGAGGCCGTCTACAATGTCGGCGGCGGCATCGTCTTCGATTCGGTCGCGGAAGAGGAGTACCAGGAATGTCTGCTCAAAGCCCGCTTCGCGACGGGGACACCGCCGGTTTCGAGCTGATCGAGACCATCCGCTGGGAGCCCGCCTCGGGCTTCCTGCGCCTCGATCGCCATCTTGCACGCCTTTATGGCTCGGCGGCGGAACTGGGCTTCAGCTATGATCCGCAAAGGGTTGGCGAGGTCCTGAGCAACGCGGCCGATCGATCGCTCGTCGCCATGCGCACGCGGCTCTCCCTGTCGCGCAATGGCCAGGCCAACGCCTCGGCGCAGCCCTATGAACCGCTTGCCGCAGACAAGGTATGGGCGCTGCGGCTGGCGCGGACGAGGCTCGATTCGAGCAACATGCTGCTGCGCCACAAGACCAGCCGGCGGCAGCTCTACACCCATGCCCGCTCCGAATACCTCGTCACCCAGGCCGATGAGGTGCTGCTGGCCAATGAGCGCGGCGAGATCTGCGAAGGCACGATCACCAATGTCTTCGCCGATTTCGGCGACGGGGTGCTGGCAACACCCCGGCTCGACTGCGGCCTGCTGCCTGGCGTACTGCGCGGCGCGCTTCTGGATGAAGGCCGCGCCAGTGAAGCAATCTACAGCTTGAATGACCTGAAATCCGCCAAGGCGCTGTTCGTCGGCAATTCGCTGCGCGGGCTGATCCCGGCAAGACTGATCTGAGGCATGACGTCCCTACCCGCCCACACGCCGTACGACGGCTCGTCGAAACTCTTCACCATCGGGCTGAAGCCGCTCGACCCCGCGGACTGGATCGAGGTAGACGGCCATTTGCTGCCCTACCTCGCCGAAAAGCGCCGGCTCTATGCCGAAGTCCCTGAACGAGTCTTTGTCGAGCAGGACGGTACGCGCGACGCCCAGCAGGAAGTGCTCGAATTGCTCGGCGCTTACCTGCCGGAAAGATTTCCCGACACCCACCGGCGCAGCGATGCAGGCGTTGCGGTCGTGGGTGCGACGAGCCGTCCCACGATCCCCTCCAGCCTCGCCGGCGCCCCCCTCGTCGCGGCCTCGCTGCTGGTCCAGGAAGACCTGATCCTCATGCGGCGGGGCGAAGACGGCTGGCGGCTCGCCGCGGGTTCGCTGTGCTTTCCCTCGTCCTGGTCGCTTGTCGAAAAATTCGGCAAGCCGCTGCAGCAAATCCACGAGCCGGTGCCGGGCTTCGGCCCAGGCACAAGGCCGGCCGATGTGATCAACCGGATGTTCGATGGCCTGCAGGGCCAGGCTGTCGAACGTTACAATTGGTCGATCCAATCAGGCGATGCACTCTACCATCCGCTGTCCAATATCGAGCGCATCGACCGGGCCACCAGCCGGCCGACGCGTTTCCCCGACGGTGACGTGAAGACGCACGCCTTCATCCGGGTCGAGCGTCAGACGCTGCGCAAACTGCCCGCCTCACGCGACATCCTGTTCACCATCCGCATCCATCTTGACCCGCTCGCCGTGCTGGCGCGGCACCCGGACCGGGCAACGCTGGCAGCGTCCTTTGCCGCGCAGCTCGAAGCGCTCGATGTCGCCCAGCTCGACTACAAGGGCCTGACATCGGATCGCGATCGGCTGATCGCTGTCCTTAACCACATGGCCAAGCACGCGTAGTCGCTGGTTGGCGCTTTTCGCTGGTTTGTGACAATGATCTGTGGTGTAGCGCATGGCCGTTGGGCGAAAATGCCCGGCTTTTGCACGCAGTTGTCCAGCTTTTGCAGGCGGTTGCCCAGCTTTTGGACGGAGTTGAAGGAGTGCCCGATAAAATGGCGAATGAAAACTGGCCCGTTTACGGTGAGATCACCGGCCCCGTGGTGATGATCGGCTTCGGCTCGATCGGACGCGGAACGCTGCCGCTCATCGAGCGCCATTTCAAGTTCGACAAGTCGCGCATGACAGTCCTCGACCCCCGCGATACCGATCGCAAGCTGCTCGACGAGCGTGGCATCGCCTTCGTCCAGGAAGCGGTGACCGAGAAGAACTACAAGAAGCTTTTGACCCCGCTTCTGACCAATGGCGGCGGCCAGGGCTTTTGCGTCAACCTGTCGGTCGATACCGGCTCGGTGGACCTGATGCGGCTCTGCCGCAAGCTCGGAGTGCTCTATATCGACACCGTCGTCGAGCCTTGGCTTGGCTTCTATTTCGACGCCAAGGCCGATAATGCCAGCCGCACCAACTATGCGTTGCGCGAGGCGCTGATCAAGGAAAAGCACGACAAGCCGGGTGGCGCCACCGCGATATCGACCTGCGGCGCCAATCCCGGCATGGTGTCGTGGTTCGTCAAGCAGGCGCTGGTCAACCTCGCTACCGATCTTGGCATGGAATTCTCCGAGCCCGCGCAGGACGACCGCGAGGGCTGGGCCAAGCTGATGAAGAAGGCCGGCGTCAAGGGCATCCACATCGCCGAGCGCGACACCCAGCGCACCAAGAAGCCCAAGCCGATGGATGTGTTTTGGAACACCTGGTCGGTCGAGGGCTTCATCTCCGAGGGGTTGCAGCCAGCCGAGCTCGGCTGGGGCACGCATGAGACCTGGATGCCCAAGAACGGCAAGAAGCACAAGCATGGCTCCAAGGCCGCGATCTACCTGGAGCAGCCCGGCGCCAACACCCGCGTGCGCTCCTGGTGCCCGACGCCGGGACCGCAATATGGCCTGCTGGTGACGCACAACGAGGCGATCTCGATCGCCGATTTCTTCACCGTGCGCTCCAAGAAGGGCAAGGTTCAATACCGCCCGACCTGCCACTACGCCTACCATCCCTGCAACGATGCGATGCTGTCGCTGGACGAGATGTTCGGTGCGGCCGGCAAGCCGCAACCGGTGCACCACGTGCTCGACGAGAACGAACTGGTCGACGGTGTCGACGAACTCGGCGTCCTGCTCTACGGCCATGACAAGAATGCCTACTGGTACGGTTCGCAGCTGTCACTCGCCGAAGCGCGCAAGCTGGCCCCCTACCAGAACGCCACCGGCATGCAGGTCACCTCGGCTGTCCTGGCCGGCATGGTCTGGGCACTGGAAAATCCCGCCGCCGGCATCGTCGAGGCCGACGAGATGGATTACAAACGCTGCCTGGACGTGCAGTCGCCCTATCTCGGACCGGTCAAGGGCTATTATACCGACTGGACGCCGCTCGACAGACGCCCGGGCCTCTTCCCGGAGGACCTCGACCGAAGCGACCCGTGGCAATTCCGCAACATCCTCGTCCGATAGCAGCACCCGGACCATGCGCCATTGCCTTGCAATCGCCCGGAAATCGGGCGATTGAAGGGAGGCGGCCTGGGGTGGCGATGTGCGTCCGTTGAACGCTTAAGGCATACCCCGGCACTTTGGACGTTCGCGTCAATTCCCAGAAATCGGCCCGATTTGTGGGACGGCGCGTTTGGAGAGGATTTCATATGACGATTGCGCGCAAAGTTCTTTCGACGGGCCTGGCGGGCGCCCTTGCCTCGATGCTTGCTGCCTGTGCCACCAGCGGCCCAGATACGCCGCCCATGGCCGCCGCCCCGAAAGGGGTCGAAGGTTCCTGGATCGATGCCAAGGGCACTGGCCTGTCGACCTTCACCGGCGGCACCTTCACGACCGTCGCCACCGACACGGGACAGAAGCTTGCCGATGGCAGCTATACGATGACCGGCGCCACTTCGGTGCAGATCAACGGCACCTCACTGATCCGCCAAACCCCGGTAAGCTTCAATTGCCTGATGGTGTCGACCAGCCAGCTCAACTGCACCAGCTCCGCCGGCCAGAATTTCGTGCTGACGCGGCGCACCTGAACTCGGCGAACATTCCAGTCACAAAGGACGGCGGCCCCTCGGTCGCCGTTCTTTTTTGTGCCGGCAATAGCCCGGGTTTCGCGCCTGGAGATACCGCCGCATTTCCGCTTGCGTCGGCCCGAACGCGATGGGAACATGATCGAAACGCTGGCTGTAATACCAGTCGAGCAAGGGCGCCAGACGCCTCTGATCAGCCTACCGGGAGACGAAGATGAAGAAGCTTGCCGCCATTGCCGCCCTTTCCGCGTCGACGCTTGGCCTGTCGGCCGGCGCATCCTTTGCCGACTACACACTGAACGTCCTGCACATCAATGACTGGCACAGCCGCATCGAAGGCAACAACAAATACGAATCGACCTGCTCGGCCGAGGAGGAGACCAAGGGCGAATGCATCGGCGGCGCCGGCCGGCTGATCACCGCCATTGCCCAGGAACGCAAGAAGCTGGAGGGCCAGAACGTGTTGCTGCTCAGCGCCGGCGACAATTTCCAGGGTTCGATGTTCTACACGACATACAAGGGCAAGGTCGAAGGCGAGTTCCTCAATGACATGAAGTTCGACGCCATGGCACTCGGCAACCATGAATTCGACGACGGCGAGGCGGCGCTGGCGCCGTTTCTCGACATGATCAAGTTCCCGGTGCTCGGCGCCAACGTCAAGGCCAACGCGCAGTCCAAGCTCGGCGACCGCGTCAAGCCGTCGATCGTCGTCGAGGTCGGTGGACAGAAGATCGGCATCATCGGCGCCGTCACCAACGACACGCCCGAACTCGCCTCCCCTGGCCCCAACATCCAAATCGAGGACGACGTCAAGTCGATCACGGCCGAGGTCGAGAAACTCAAGGGAGAAGGCGTCAACAAGATCATCGCCGTGACCCATATCGGGTACAACAGGGAGCGCGACGTCATTGCCAAGATCCCTGGCATCGACATCGTGGTCGGCGGCCACAGCCACACGCTTCTGTCCAATACCGATCCGAAGGCGGCTGGCCCCTACCCGACCATGGTCGACAACCCCGGCGGCTACAAGGTGCCGGTGGTGCAGGCGGCGTCCTATTCGAAATATCTCGGCGAGTTCAAGGTGGTGTTCGACGACAATGGGGTCGTCAAATCGGCAAGCGGCGACCCGATCTATCTCGACAAATCGATCACGCCGGACCCAGCCGCGCTCGCCCGTATCAAGGAGCTTGGCGCGCCGATCGAGGCCTTGAAGAACAAGGAAGTGGCCGAGACCACCGACGTCATCGACGGCAGCCGCGAAAGCTGCCGCGCCAAGGAATGTGCGATGGGCAACCTCGTCTCCGACGCCATCCTCGACCGGGTCAAGGGACAGGGCGTCGAGGTCGTCATTTCCAACGGTGGCGGCCTGCGCGCCTCCATCGACAAGGGCACCGTCACCATGGGCGAGGTGCTGACCGTGCTGCCGTTCCAGAACACGCTGGCGACCTTCCAGATTTCTGGCAAGGACCTGGTCGCCGGCCTCGAAGGCGGCCTCAGCCAGATCGAGGACGGCGCCGGCCGCTTCCCGCAGGTGGCGGGCCTCAAATACTCCTTCGACAGATCGGTCGCGCCCAATGCCGGCCGCGTCAAGTCGGTGCAGGTGATGGAGAACGGCGTCTGGACGCCGATCAATCCGACCAAGGATTATCTGGTCGCCACCAACAACTATGTCCGCCAGGGCGGCGACGGCTACAAGGTCTTCGCCGAAAAGGCCAAGAACGCCTATGATTACGGCCCTGGCCTCGAACAGGTCGTGGCCGACTATCTCGGCGCGCACCGGCCCTATACGCCGAAGCTCGATGGCCGCATCACCGAGATCGCCGCGACGACAGCGGCAGCTCCCCCCGCCGAACCAACCAAGCCTGCCGAACCAGCAAAGCCCGCGCAGACCGCAGCGCCGGCGCCGGCCCCGGCTGCTAAACCGGCTGCACCGGCCATGCCGGAATTGCCTGCCAACTCAGGCGATATCGCCAACACGCCGCCGGCCATATCGACGCAAAACGCGCCTGCACCACCGGCTCCGCCGGCACCTGACGAACCGGCGAAGCCTGCCGAGACCGCTCCCGCGCCGGCCATTCCTGCCCCGGCGACGCCCGCGCCCGCCGAGCCGGCAAAGCCCGCTGAAGCCGCGCCAGCTACCGGCGGCCATGTCGTCGTGACTGGCGATACGTACTGGGCTCTGGCGAAGAAGGCCTATGGCGATGCGACCAAGTGGAAGCTCATTTATGAGGCGAACAAGGGGCAAAAACCGCATCGGCTTATGCCGGGCGCGACACTGAACATCCCGGCGAAGTAATTTCGCCCAGTTCCGCCACATCGCCCGCCCGGGGGAACCGGACGGGTTTATATTCTATGGCCTAATGCATGTCGCCCGGAAGTGTCCTCCGGGACCACGATATGCACAAATCAGAAGCTTACGGCAGGCCGGGCGAATCCTATCCGCCGCGACATGCTGCAAGGTGCGGCCAGACGCGGCATTGAAAGCTCCTGCAGGATGGTTAGGTTCACGTCTTGGAGACCCATATGCCGCTTTCCACTATTGTCGATCCCAAAGCCGCGAAAGCCCCTGGTCCACGGCCGGTCGGGCATCCGCCAGTCACGACCGGCAAGGTAGGGGTCATGCTGGTCAATCTTGGAACACCAGACGGCACCGAGTTCAGGCCGATGTGGCGTTATCTCAGGGAGTTCCTGTCCGATCCACGCGTTATCGAGCTCAACAAGGCGATCTGGTATCCGATCCTCTATGGGCTCGTGCTGACCACGCGACCGAAGAAGTCGGGCGCCAACTACGCCAGGATCTGGAATCGGGAGAAGAACGAGTCGCCTTTGCGAACCTATACCCGCGCACAAGGCGAAAAACTGGCCGAGGCACTACGCGATCTGCCCAACGTGGTCGTCGACTGGGCGATGCGCTACGGCAACCCTTCGACGTCGAGCGTCGCCGAAAGGCTGGTCGCGCAAGGCTGCGACCGCATCCTTTCGTTCCCGCTCTATCCGCAATATTCGGCAACGACGACCGCCACCGCAAACGACCAGCTGTTTCGCGCCTTGATGAAGATGCGGGCAGCACCTGCCGTCCGCGGCGTGCCGCCCTATTATGATGAACCTGTCTACATCGAGGCGCTGGCCAATTCGATCGAACGGCACCTGGCGGCCCTGGATTTCCAGCCGGAGGTGATCATCGCCTCCTATCACGGCATTCCAAAACCCTATTTCGAGAAGGGCGATCCCTATCATTGCCATTGCCTGAAGACGACGCGGCTGCTGCGCGACAGGCTCGGCTGGGACGAAAGAAAACTGATCACCACCTTCCAATCACGCTTCGGGGCGCAAGAATGGCTGCAGCCCTACACCGACAAGACCGTGGAGAAACTGGCCAAGGACGGTGTCAAGTCGATCGCCATCGTCAATCCGGGGTTTTCCGTCGACTGCATCGAAACGCTGGATGAGATTGGCCGCGAAGCGGCCGAGACCTTCCACCACGCCGGCGGCAAGAACTTCGCCCACATACCATGCCTCAACGACAGCCCGGAAGGCATGGCGGTGATCGAAGCGATGGTACGGCGCGAACTGTCTGGCTGGGTCTGACACCGGAACAACACCAGCTCCGGAGCGTTGAGCAGCGCCTCCGGGGAATCCGATGCTCCGCAAACTTGACCTCAGCACTGGCCGGCCCGTCTGGTCCGCCTATCGGGCGCCCGCGGTGCCGACTGGCAGTTTGACCCGGGACGTCAAGACCGATGTGCTGATCGTCGGCATGGGCATCAGCGGCGCCATGATGGCCGAGGCGCTGACAGCCGACGCTCACGCGGTGATCTGCATCGACCGGCGTGGGCCGCTGAAAGGATCGACGGCGGCAACCACCGCGCTTGTGCAATTCGAGATCGACCAGCCGCTTTCAACGCTCTCGGGGATGATCGGCAAGAGCCAGGCACGGCAGGCCTGGCGACGCTCGCGGCTGGCCGTTTCCAATCTTGCCGCCCGCATCGCCGAACTCGGTATCAACTGCGGCATGAGCCGCACCCAATCGCTCTATCTGGCTGGCACCGTGCTCGGCCCATCGGAACTCCGGGACGAAGCCGAGGCGCGGCAGATGGCCGGCATCGGCGCGACCTATCTTACATCGGCGCCACTGGCGGAAGCATTCGGCATCGACCGCGGTGGCGCCATCCTGAGCCATGGCAACATCGCGCTCGACCCGCGCAAGCTGACGGCAGGGCTGCTGCTCAAGGCGCTGGAGCGCCAGGCACGCTTTTACGCTCCCGTAGAAGCGACGGCGATCGAGGGCAGCGCCGATGAGGTGGTCGTGGCAACCACGGGCGGGCCCACCATCACGGCACGGCATGTTGTCCTGGCCACCGGTTACGAGCTGATCGACATAGTGCCGGCGGCCGCTCACCGGGTCATCTCGACATGGGCGATTGCGACATGTCCACAACCACGGAAGCTCTGGCCGGGCGCGGCGTTCATCTGGGAGGCGTCGGATCCCTACCTCTATGTCAGGGCAACCGCCGATGGCCGGGTCATCTGCGGCGGCGAGGACGAGGAATTCCTCGACGAGACGAGGCGCGATAAACTGATCGCCGACAAGAGCGCCTGCATTGCCGCAAAACTCGACCTGATGTTTCCGCACCTCGACGTCAGGCCCGAATTTGCCTGGACCGGCTCCTTCGGCACCACGACCACCGGCCTTCCCTACATCGGCACTCTTCCCAGGCACCCGCGAATCCGTGCCGTGATGGGTTATGGCGGCAATGGCATCACCTTCTCGCGGATCGCCGCCGAGATCGTCTCGGCTTCGATCCACGGGTTTGAAGACACGGATGCAAGCATATTTGCCTTCAACCGCTGAGTGCATACCCACAAACAATCCCTCATCACCTGATTGTAACGCTCCTGAAACACACTTAAGTCTTTGGTGAAGCCGGTTGCGCGGGAATGGCTCGCGCGGCCTGCTTCTGAGGGAGGGCCAGATGGATTTCAGTGGTTTCGATATTGCGGTCGTTGTTCTGGTGGCGCTTGTCGTACTGGTGCTGTTCAAGGGCATCAAGACAATCCCACAAGGATACAACTATACCGTCGAACGCTTTGGTCGTTACACCAAGACACTGAGCCCCGGCCTGAACCTCATCTTTCCGTTCGTCGATCGCATCGGCGCCAAGATGAACATGATGGAACAGGTGCTCGACGTTCCGAGCCAGGAGATCATCACCCGCGACAATGCCATTGTCGGTGTCGACGGCATCGCTTTCTACCAGATCCTCAATGCGGCACAGGCCGCCTATCAGGTTGCCGGCCTGCAGAACGCCATCCTCAACCTGACGATGACCAACATCCGTACCGTCATGGGTTCGATGGACCTCGATGAGCTGTTGTCGAACCGCGACGCCATCAACGAGCGCTTGCTGCGCGTCGTCGACGAGGCCGCGCATCCGTGGGGCATCAAGATCACCCGCGTCGAGATCAAGGACATCAACCCGCCCGCCAACCTGATCGAATCGATGGGCCGCCAGATGACCGCCGAGCGCAACAAGCGCGCGCAGATCCTGGCCGCCGAAGGCCTCAAGCAGTCGCAGATCCTCGAAGCCGAGGGCCGCAAGGAAGCCGCCTTCCGCGACGCCGAGGCGCGCGAACGCTCCGCCGAGGCGGAAGCCCGCGCCACCCAGGTGGTGTCGGAAGCGATCTCCAAGGGCGACGTCCAGGCACTGAACTACTTCGTCGCCCAGAAATATACCGAAGCGCTGGGCAAGATCGGCACCGCCACCAACAGCAAGATCGTGCTGATGCCCTTCGAGGCGTCGTCGCTGATCGGCTCACTCGGCGGTATCGGCGAAATCGCCAAGGAAGTCTTTCGCAGCGAAGGCACGACCGGCGCGCAAAGGCAGGCAGCACGTCCGCCTGTCGTCAGGCCCTCCGACAACTGAGATAGGCCACTCTCATGATCGACCGCATCGTTTCTGAACTCGGGCCGTGGAACTGGATGGTTCTGGGCTTCGTGCTCCTGGTGGTAGAGGTCATCGCACCGGGTTTCTTCATGCTTTGGATCGGGATCGCCGCTCTGATCGTCGGCGCGGTGTCGCTGCTGATCTGGGATGTCGCTATCTGGACATGGCAGGTCCAGGTGTTGCTATTCCTCGTGCTGTCGCTGGTTTCAGCCTTTGTCGGCAAGAAACTCATGGGCGGACACGACCAGCCAACCGATCAGCCGCTGCTCAATCGCCGTGGCGCCCAGATGGTCGGCAGGATGGCGACGCTCGCCGAACCGATCCGCGACGGCCGTGGCCGCATCAAGCTAGGCGACACGCTGTGGCGTGTCTCCGGCCCCGATCTGCCCGCCGGCACTCAGGTGCGTGTGACAAGCGCTGCGGACACGGACCTGGAACTGACGGTGGAACAGGTCCGAGCCTCCTGATGGCGCAAGCGCACAAGGCGTTGAGATTCAGGCCAGGCCGAGGCTAGAATGATGCATTTCGGGGTCGCTCTTGCGACTAGCGGGCGGACATTGAGTCCCTGAGCACCGGGCTACGCCGGCCGAAGCCTTCGCTACCACGATCCTTCATGAGTGCTTCGGCCCGCGCAGGCCGGAAGCGCAGAAAGCCTTCGTTCGCAGGTCGGCCCCACCTGAAGATCACTACCTTAGGCAGCGCCGATGCGCAGCAGGTCGTGAAAATGCACCACGCCCAGCGGCATGTTGTTCCTGGTCACCACCAGCGCACCGACATTGTACTCGTTGAGCAGCGCGATCGCAGTGCCTGCAAGCGTCTGCGGGTCGACGGTCTTGGGTGTGCGGGTCATCACCTCGTCGACGATGACGTCGGCCAGGTTGCGGTGCAGGTTACGCGCGACATCGCCGTCGGTGATGATCCCGGCCAGTTCGCCTTTAGCGTCGACGATCAGCACGCAGCCGACCTTCTTCTGCGACAGTGTCATCACCGCTTCCGGCATCTTGGTGCCGAGCGAAGCCAGCGGCATCTGCTCGCCGACACGCATGATCTCGGAGACCATGGTCAGGTTGGCGCCGAGCTGGCCGCCGGGATGGAAGGTGCGGAAATGGTCCGGCGTGAAGCCGCGCGCCTCGAGCAGCGCGATCGCCAGTGCATCGCCGATGACCAGTTGCAGCAGCGTCGACGTCGTCGGCGCCAGGCCATGCGGGCAGGCTTCCGGGGTGCGCGGCAAAAGCAGCACGACGTCGGCCGCGCGCGCCAGCGCCGAGGTTTCGCCGGAGGTGATGGCAATGAGCGGAATGGAGAAGCGCCTGGAATAGGCGACGATGCCCATCATCTCCTTGCTCTCGCCCGACCACGAGATCGCGATGATGGCGTCGTCCCTGGCGATCATGCCGAGATCGCCATGATTGGCCTCGACGGGATGGACGAAGAAGGCCGGCGTGCCGGTCGAGGCCAGCGTCGCGGCGATCTTCGAACCGATATGGCCGCTTTTGCCGACACCGGTGACGATGAGCCGGCCCTCGATCTTCGAGATCATCTCGACGGCCTGGGCAAAGGGTGCCGCCAGTCCGTTCTCAAGCGCCTCGGCAAGGGCCGCAATCCCCGCCTGTTCGGTTGTTACCGTTCTCAGAGCCGATTCGATCGACGCTTGCCTGTCCAGAGGCTTCTTATCGAGAGATCTCGCATGCATGGATGATGCGATTAGCGCTTTGCCGCCCGCCTGTCCAACGGAAATGGCCTCTGCATGACGGCCGGATGTGCGCGGTCGTCGGGGACGACGACAAGGATCAAAATAGAAGGCAGGATGCGGACCCGCATTGTCGCCCGCGGAAATACGCGTTTGGAGCCAGTGGGCGCGCGCGGCCTCAACCCTCCGTTAACCATCCCCATTTACGGTTCGGTAAGTATGGCGCGCGTGCGCCGCGCAAGCAGTGGTGGCGATGTCCGGGGTCCAGCCAGAAAAATTGAGAGGGCGACAGGGCAACGCGATCTGCGCCTTGCTGCTGGCGACCAGCGTCCTTGCCTTGCTGCGCCCTGCGCCACTCCATGCCCAGGAAACGGAACTGCGCGGAGAAGTGTCGGAATCGGCGATCCTGTCCGACCAGCAGCGCAAGGCGAGAAACCTGGTTCTTGCCCAGCAAGCGGCGGCCAACGCTGCCGCGCAGGACAATGCGCCGGCGCGAACGTATCTGCCGGCCAGCGCCGGCGCCGTTCCTGACGACGCGGACGCCGCGAACTCGACCACCAGCGTCTTCGACCCGCCCCAGGCCAGCGACGACGCCTCCGCCGACGCACCCACGCCACCCAAGCCACGCCGCGCTACGGCCGCCAGGCAGAATGCGGCCGACAAGGCAAAGGACAAGGTCGCCGACAAAAAGAAGAAGAAAAAGAGCACCACGGCGGCTACGGACCCAACCACCACCGCCACGACGGCCGCGACGGACGACACCGGCGATATCGCGGCGGATCAGGAAGCGGCCAATCGCCGTGCACTCACCATCGACAGTGTGGACAAGCAGAAACTCGACGCTGGCGCCGAGCGCACGGCCGCAATCGAGGGCCTGAACAAGAAACCCGAGGACGATCCGTTCGCTGCCACCGGCGTCAAATGGGGCTCCTTCATCATCCGGCCGACCATCGAACAGGGGCTGACGGCGACGACGAACGGCGATTCGAGCAGTGCCGGCACATCGGCGCTGCTGTCCGAGACGGCGCTGCGCTTTACCGCCGCTTCCGACTGGCGTGAAAACGCCGCGACCATCGACGGCTACGGAATTTTCCGTGAAACCGTGTCGGGCTACCCGGTTCACGATGCGCAGGGCCGCATCGAAGGCCAGCTCGATCTCGACCTCGACCATGAATTGCGCGCCATCGCCAAGCTCGGCTACGAAGCCGTGCCGGAATCCGCGTCCTCGCCCGATGCCATCGCCGGCGTCAGCACCCAGCCGCTGCGGCAGACCATCGACGGCAGCATCGGCGTCGAGAAAGCCGTCGGCAAGATGCAGTACACGTTGACCGGGGCGGTCTCGCACGACTTCTACGGTGACGCCAAGCTCTCTGACGGCACTTCGCTGTCGCAGAAAGATCAGGACAACACGTTCTACACTGCAACCTTGCGCACCGGCTACGAGATTTCCCCGGCGCTCACGCCCTTCACCGAGATCGAGGTCGGCCGCCGGGCGTACGACCAGCGCATCGACAATGAAGGCTTCGAGCGCTCCTCGACGCGTCTTGGCGCCCGCGCCGGCCTTCAACTCGATATGGGTGAGAAGCTGTCGGGCGAATTCTCGGCCGGTTGGCTCAGGGAGGCGATCGACGATAACAGCCTGGAAGCGATTTCGGGGGCCACTCTCAATGCCGACCTCAAATGGTCGCCGCAGCGCGGCACCACCATCGGCTTGACCGGCAAGACCACCGTCGAGACCACGACCACATCGGGCGAAAGCGGCGATATTCTCTACTCCGGACGCTTTACGGGCGAGCGCGTGATCCGATCCGATCTTACCGCGAATGCGGCCTTGGGCCTGGATTGGCGCGACTATGTCGGCATTGACGGCCACGACAGGATCTTGAGCGCCGAGGCCGGGCTGACCTGGTGGCTGAACCGCTATGCGGGCCTCACCAGCCGGGTAAGGACCGAAAAGCTGACCAGCAATCTGCCCGGCCGCGACTACACCGCCAACAGCATCTTCGTCGGGGTGAAAGTGCAGCGTTGAAGGCGTGCGCCAAGGCATGTCGAGGTTCAGGTCAGGCCGAGTCGAGAATGGCTGATACCGAGAACCGGAGCGGAGCGTACTTTGAGTACGTGAGCACAGTTGTACTGCGACGCAGTAGAACTGGGAATCGTACGAGCGGCCATTCGCAGGCCGGCATCACCTGAATATCGGCATACTCTAAATGGCTGCCCCGCGCCGTTCTGATGGCTTCATCTCGTCGAGCAGCGTGCGGATGACGCCGGCCATGCTCTGGTTCATGTCGCTGCGCCACAGCGCGAAAGCGACATTGGCCTCGACGAAACCTTCCGGCGAACCGCAATCAAAGGTGCGGCCCTTATAATGGTAGCCGTAGAAGGCCTGCTGCTTCTCCAGCTTCAGCATCGCGTCGGTGAGCTGGATCTCGTTCCCGGCGCCCTTTTCCTGGCCTTCCAGAATTCCAAAGATCTCGGGCTGCAGGATGTAGCGGCCGTTGATGTATAGATTGGACGGCGCGGTACCCGACTTCGGCTTCTCGACCATTTCGGTGATGCGGAAGCCGTGATGCGTGTCTTCGCCGCGTCCGACGATGCCGTATTTATGAGCCTCCGCCGGGTCGCATTCCTGCACGGCGATGATGTTGTTGCCGGTCTCCTCGTAGAGCTCGACCATCGCCTTCGTGCAGCTCTTTTCCGACTGCATGATCATGTCGGGCAATAACAGGGCGAACGGCTCGTCGCCGACCAGTTCGCGCGCGCACCAGACCGCATGGCCAAGACCCATCGGCACCTGCTGGCGGGTGAAGCTGGTCTGTCCCGGTGCCGGCTGCAGCCGCTGCAGCCGGGCAAGCTGCTCGTCCTTGCCGCGCTGTGCCAGCGTGTCATAGAGTTCGAACTGGATATCGAAATGGTCCTCGATGACCGCCTTGTTGCGGCCCGTGACGAAGATGAAATGCTCGATGCCAGCCTCGCGCGCCTCATCGACGACATACTGGATGACTGGCCTGTCGACGACGGTCAGCATCTCCTTGGGAACAGCCTTGGTGGCCGGGAGAAACCGCGTACCGAGACCGGCGACCGGGAAAACTGCCTTGCGAACTCTCTTCATACTTTCAATTATCCGTTTGCTGGCCAGCTCCGCAATCCCCGTCCCCCGACATTTTCGCGCCGGGATTGAAGATTAGTGGGGCGGCTGAGGGAAACTCCCACCGGTTAAAGCATCGAGGTGTCTTTTCGTTCCAGGCGACGCCTATGGTAAACTAATTCCTAACCCGGTTCGGCGATGAATGGTCTTTCCTAGGACAGAGAAGGAGGAAAAGATGTCCGTTCGCAATGCCGCAAAACGTTTCGCCAGCGTCATGACGGCGGCCAGCCTTTCGCTCGCTTTGCTTGTCCCCACCGGGCCGGCCTTCGCCGACGCCGGTTTCCGGCAATGGGTCGCGGGCTTCCGTGCCACCGCCGTGGCGGGTGGCGTTTCCGGCGCCGTCTACGACCAGGCTTTCCGGGGCATCAACGAGCCCGATCCGGTGGTACTGGAGAAGGCCCGCACCCAGCCCGAATTCACCGCGCCTGCCTGGGATTATTTCGACAACCGCGTCCATGACCAGTCCGTCGCCGTCGGACGGCAGATGGCGAAGAAATGGAAGCCTTGGCTGGACAAGATCGAGGCAAGATTCGGCGTCGACCGCTACGTTCTCCTGGCCATCTGGTCGATGGAATCGAACTATGGCGAAATTCTCAAGCGCGACGACATCATGCGCAACGTCATCCGTTCGCTGGCGACTTTGGGTTATGGCGACGCGAAACGGTCGAAATACGCCCGCACCCAGCTGGTCGCGGCGCTGAAGATCCTGCAAACCGGCGATATCGACGAGAGCCACCTGATGGGCTCCTGGGCGGGCGCCATGGGCCAGACCCAGTTCATCCCGACCAGTTACCAGCATTATGCCGTCGACATGGACGGCAATGGCAAGCGCGACATCTGGAATTCCGTCCCCGATGCGCTGGCGACATCAGCCAATTTGCTCAAGAAGAATGGCTGGCAGGCCGGCAAGACCTGGGGCTACGAAGTCACCTTGCCGGCCGGCAAACTTCCCGCCGGGTCGAAGACGCTGGCGCAATGGCAGGCGCTCGGCGTGGGCCGCGCCAGCGGCAAGCCGTTCAAGAACCTCACCGACAAGGCGACGCTGAAAGTGCCGGACGGTCGTGGCGGGCCGGCCTTCCTGATGGTCAGGAATTTTTCGGTCATCAAGGCCTACAACAATGCCGACAAATACGCGCTCGCCGTCGGTCTGCTTGCCGATGAGATCGCCGGCGGCAGCGGCCTGGTCCAGGATTGGAACCGGCCTTTTACCAAGCTCAGCTTCGAGGAACGGCAGGAGTTGCAGAAGCGGCTTTCCCAGCACGGCCTTTATGACGGCAAATTCGACGGCAAGATCGGCGACGGCTCGAAGACCGCCATCATGGCTTATCAGGCCAAGGTTGGCTTGACCCAGGATGGCTATCCGAGCTTGGAAGTGCTGAAATGGCTCAGGCAGAAATAGAGCCTGACGAAGTTGAGTAGGGAGGGAGCGATTGGTTTGGCATACGCGCGTCGGGACGTTTGTTCGTCGCATGCCGGTGCTGATCCTGGCCATCGCCGTGCTCGCGATTGCCGTGGCCGGAGCCGTCCATGCCCCAGCCATGGCGCAAGAACAGCCGCAGCAGAGCCGGGGCTGGTCTTTGCGCGACCTTCTGTTTCCGCGCCGCGGCGAGCGGGTCGAGGCGCCGCAGGACATCCAGAAGGCGAAACCTAAGCCGAAGAAGAAACCTCGTGCGCCTCGCCTTACCGAGGAGCCGGCAGCGCCCGTGGTCGAAAAAGCGCCGGACGCCCGCACCGTCCTGGTGGTCGGCGACTTCATGGCGGCTGGCCTCGCCGAGGGGCTGGACGAAGCTTTCGCCGAGAATACCGGCGTCAGGATCGTTGTCCGCAGCAATGGCTCGTCAGGCTTCGTGCGCGATGATTTCTACAACTGGCCCGAACAGATCAAATCGCTGATCGACACCGAAAAACCCGCCGTGGTGGTCGTCATGCTGGGTTCGAACGACCGCCAGCAAATGAAGGTCGGCGACGTGCGCGAACAGCCCCGCTCCGAAAACTGGATCAAGGAATACGAGCGCCGCACCGATGAGCTCGGCAAGGCAATCGCCACCGCCAAGGTGCCTTTCCTGTGGGTCGGCATGCCGGCCTTCCGGGTGCCGAAGATGACCTCCGACATGCTGGCCTTCAACGACATCTACCACAAGGCGGCCGAAAGCCACGGCGGCGAATTCGTCGATGTCTGGGACGGCTTCGTCGACGAGAACGGCGCCTTCGTCACCTCTGGCCCCGACATGAACGGCCAGCCGGTGCGACTGCGCGCCGATGACGGCATCAACGTGTCCAAAGCCGGCAAGCGCAAGCTCGCCTTCTATACCGAAAAGCCGCTGCTTAAGATCCTTGGACTGGCCGCGCCGGGAAGCGTGGCACCGACGACGGCGCCGGCGGGCGCACCGGTCGAGACCCCCGCTCCGGCGGCAGCGCCTATCGTCATCGATCGCACCCAACCCATGCTGCTCAGCGATCCCGCGCTCGACGGCGGCACAGAATTGCTCGGCGCCGCCCCGCCGCCGAAGGCCAATCCCGGCTCTTCCTGGCGAAAGGCTGGTGATCGAGGGCAAGGCGCCGGAGGCTTCCCCAGGTCGCGCCGACGACTTTTCCCAGCCGCCCAAGGCAAGTCCGGCGACGGCGGCAGCGTCCGACACCACCACGGCGATCAGCCCTTAACGCGGCAGGACGGTCGTCCCCATCAGCGCCTCGTCGATCGAGCGTGCCGCCTGGCGACCTTCGCGGATCGCCCAGACGACCAGCGACTGGCCGCGGCGAACGTCGCCCGCCGCGTAGAGCCGGTCGACGCTCGTACTGTAGTCGCGGTCATTGGCCTCGACATTCCTGGAACGGCGGCTGTCGGTGGTGATCTTCATTTCACCCTCGAGTTCCGCCGCAACGCCCGCCATCGCCGGGCCGGCAAAGCCGATGGCGATGAAGGCGAGATCCGCGCGGATGACGAATTCGGTGCCGGCGATCGGCTTGCGCTTGTCGTCGACCTCGCAGCACTTCACGCCCGTAAGCTGGCCTTCCTCGCCAATGAATTCGAGCGTCGCCACCTGGAATTCGCGTTCGGCGCCCTCGGCCTGCGAGGACGAGGTGCGCATCTTGGTCGCCCAGTAGGGCCAGACGGAGAGCTTGTCTTCCTTCTCGGGCGGCTGCGGACGGATGTCGAGCTGGGTGACGCGCACCGCGCCCTGGCGGAAGGCGGTGCCGACGCAGTCGGACGCGGTGTCGCCGCCACCGACGACGACGACATGCTGGCCACCGGCGATGATTGGATGCGACGGCCATGCCACCGACTGGATCGGCTCGCCGCCGACGCGGCGGTTCTGCTGCACCAGATAGGGCATCGCGTCATGCACGCCGCCAAGATCGTCGCCGGGAATGCCGGCAGCGCGCGGCGTTTCCGAACCGCCGCAATAGAGCACGGCGTCATATTCGGCGAGGAGTTCAGCCACAGGCTTGTCGACGCCGACATTGACGCCGCAATGGAAGCTGACGCCCTCGCCCTGCATCTGTTCGATGCGCCGGTCGATATAGTGCTTCTCGATTTTAAAGTCGGGAATGCCGTAGCGCATCAACCCGCCGGGGCGGCTCTCGCGCTCATAGACGTGGACGTCGTGACCGGCGCGGCCAAGCTGCTGGGCGGCCGCCATGCCGGCCGGGCCGGAGCCGATGATGGCGACCCGCTTGCCGGTCTTCTTCTCCGGCGGATAGGGCCTGATATGGCCGGTCTCGTAAGCCTTGTCCGCGATCGCCTGCTCCACCGTCTTGATGGCGACCGGAATGTCCTCAAGGTTCAGCGTGCAGGCTTCCTCGCAAGGCGCGGGGCAGATGCGGCCGGTGAACTCCGGGAAATTGTTGGTCGAGTGCAAGTTGCGGATCGCGTTGTCCCAGTCCCTGTTGTAGACGAGGTCGTTCCAGTCGGGGATCTGGTTATGGATCGGGCAGCCCGTTGGCCCATGGCAGAACGGAATGCCGCAATCCATGCAGCGCGCGGCCTGTTTCTCGACCTCCTTGTCCGACATCGGCAGCGTGAATTCACGGAAATGCCGGATGCGGTCGGAGGCCGGCTGGTACTTGTGCACCTGCCGGTCGATTTCGAGAAAGCCTGTTACCTTGCCCATAGTCCAGTTCCTGCTGTCCAGATGGTGCGGTTTTCGCCGCACCCGTTAACCTCTTGAGGCAGCCGTGGCAACCTTGAGCCCGAGGTCAAACAGTCGATGAAGGGGGCCGGGAAGCCTGGGCTCCCCGGCAATTCTCAAATCTATTCTGCCGCGACGCCCATGCGCATGCGTTCCATCTCGATCAGCGCGCGGCGGTATTCGACCGGCATGATCTTGCGGAATTTCGGCCGGAAAATCGTCCAGTCGTCGAGTATCTCGCGGCCGCGCACCGAACCCGTATAGTGCACGTGGTTCGAGATCAGCTGGTAGAGCCGTTCTTCGTCATGACTGGTCATATCGCCGGACACGTCGACGCGGCCCTTGTGGTCGAGATCGCCGCCATGGTGCAGCAGCTTTTCCATCAGATCATCTTCTTCCGGGACTGGCTCCAACTCGACCATGGCCATGTTGCAGCGCTCGGCGAAATCACCTGCTTCGTCCAGCACATAGGCGACACCGCCCGACATGCCGGCGGCAAAGTTGCGGCCGGTTTTGCCGATGACGACGACGACGCCGCCCGTCATGTATTCGCAGCCATGGTCGCCGACGCCCTCGACGACGGCGGCCACGCCCGAATTGCGCACCGCGAAGCGCTCGCCGGCAACGCCGGCGAAATAGGCCTCGCCCTCGGTCGCGCCATAGAGCACCGTATTGCCGACGATGATGGAGTCGGCCGCGACGATCCTTGCCTCTTCCGGTGGCCGGATGACGATGCGCCCGCCCGACAGGCCCTTGCCGACATAGTCATTGGCGGCTCCGACGAGTTCGAACGAGATGCCACGTGCCAGGAAGGCGGCGAAGGACTGGCCGGCCGTGCCGGTGAGTTTTACCTGGATCGTGTCCTCGCGCAGGCCCTTGTGCTTGAAGCGCTTGGCGACCTCGCCCGACAGCATGGCGCCCGTCGAACGGTCGACATTGCGGATGTCGACCTCGATCTTGACCGGCTGCTTGGTCTCCAGCGCGGGCTTGGCCAGATCGATCAGCTTGCGGTCGAGCACCTCGTCGATCGGATGCTTCTGCCGTTCGGTCCAATGCACCGCTTCATGCGGCGCATCGGGCTTGTAGAACATCTTCGAGAAATCGAGGCCGCGCGCCTTCCAGTGCTGGATCACGTCGCGCTTTTCCAGAAGGTCGGCGTCGCCGATGATCTGGTCGATATGGGTGAAGCCCATTTCGGCGAGCAGCGCCCGCACCTCTTCCGCCACGTAGAAGAAGAAGTTGATGACGTGCTCGGGCGTGCCCTTGAAGCGCTTGCGCAGCACCGGATCCTGCGTCGCGACGCCGACCGGGCAGGTGTTGAGATGGCATTTGCGCATCATGATGCAGCCGGCCGCGATCAAAGGCGCGGTCGAAAAGCCGAACTCGTCGGCGCCGAGCAGCGCGCCGATGATGACGTCGCGGCCGGTGCGCAGGCCGCCGTCGACCTGCAGCGCCACGCGCGAGCGCAGGCCGTTCAGCACCAGCGTCTGGTGCGTTTCGGCAAGACCCATTTCCCACGGGCTGCCGGCATGCTTGAGCGAGGTCAGCGGCGACGCACCGGTGCCGCCATCATAGCCAGAGATGGTGATGTGGTCGGCGCGCGCCTTTGCAACGCCGGCCGCGACAGTGCCTACACCAACCTCCGACACCAGCTTGACCGAGACGTCGGCCGCCGGATTGACGTTCTTCAGATCGTAGATCAGCTGCGCCAGATCCTCGATCGAATAGATGTCGTGGTGCGGCGGCGGCGAGATCAGGCCGACGCCCGGCGTCGAATGCCGAACCTTGGCGATGGTTGCGTCGACCTTGTGGCCGGGCAACTGGCCGCCCTCGCCAGGCTTGGCGCCTTGCGCGACCTTGATCTGCATCATGTCGGAGTTGACGAGATATTCCGCGGTCACGCCGAACCGTCCCGATGCGACCTGCTTGATCGCCGAACGTTCGGGGTTCTTGCCGCCACCTGGCAGCGGCAGATAGCGATCAGCCTCTTCGCCACCCTCGCCAGTGTTCGACTTGCCGCCGATCTGGTTCATGGCGCGGGCCAGCGTGGTGTGCGCTTCCCTGGAAATCGAGCCGAACGACATCGCCCCGGTCGAGAAGCGCTTGACGATGTCGGCCGCCGGCATGACGTCGTCGAGTGCGACCTTGGTGCGGCCGGTCTCATCCGCCAGCTTGATCTTGAACAGGCCGCGTATGGTCTGGGCGCGGGCCGTCTCGCTGTCGATCTGCGCCGAATAGTCCTTGAACGTCTCCCACGATCCCTGGCGCACGGCGTGCTGCAATGTGGCGACCGCGTCGGGCGACCACATATGCGCCTCGCCGCGCATGCGGAACAGATATTCGCCGCCGACCTCGAGGCTGTTGCGCAGCACCGGATCACTGCCGAAACCGTCCGTGTGACGGCTGACGGTTTCGCCTGCGACCTCATCCAGTCCGACGCCTTCGATCAGTGTCGCGGTGCCGGTGAAGTATTGCTGCACGAAATCGGTCTTCAGCCCGATGGCATCGAAGATCTGCGCGCCGCAATAAGACTGATAGGTCGAGATGCCCATCTTGGACATCACCTTGAGGATGCCCTTGCCGATCGACTTGATGTAGCGCGACACCACCTCGTAGGCGTCGACCTCCTCGGGCAGTTCGCCGCGCTTGTGCATGTCGAGCAAGGTGTCGAAGGCGAGATAGGGATTGATCGCTTCCGCGCCGTAGCCGGCAAGGCAGCAGAAATGATGCACCTCGCGCGGCTCGCCCGATTCGACGACCAGGCCGACCGCGGTGCGCAGCCCCTTGCGAATCAGATGGTGGTGCACAGCGGCCGTCGCCAGCAACGCCGGAATGGCGATGCGGTCCGGTCCGAGCTGGCGATCGGACAGGATGATGATGTTGTAGCCGCCGGCGACTGCCGCCTCCGCCCGCTCGCACAGTCGGTCGATGGCCCCCTGCATGCCGGCAGCACCCTCGCTCGACCCGTAGGTGATGTCGATCGTCTTGGTGTCGAAGCGGTCCTCGGTATGACCGATCGAGCGGATCTTCTCGAGATCGCCATTGGTCAGGATCGGCTGGCGCACTTCGAGCCGCTTGCGGCGCGAATTGCCGACCAGGTCGAAGATGTTCGGTCGCGGCCCGATGAACGACACCAGGCTCATCACCAGCTCCTCGCGGATCGGGTCGATCGGCGGGTTGGTGACCTGGGCGAAATTCTGCTTGAAATAGGTGTAGAGCAGCTTCGACTTGTCCGACATCGCCGAGATCGGCGTGTCGGTGCCCATCGAGCCCACGGCTTCCTGGCCGGTGGTCGCCATCGGCGACATCAATAGCTTGGTGTCTTCCTGGGTGTAGCCGAACGCCTGCTGGCGATCGAGCAGGCTGACGTCCCTGCGCAGTTCGCGCGGCTCGACCGGCTTCAGATCTTCGAGGATCAGCTGCGTGTTGGCGAGCCAGGTCTTGTAGGGGTGTTTGGTCGCGATCTCCGACTTGATTTCCTCGTCGGGGACGATGCGGCCCTTGGCAAGGTCGATCAAAAGCATGCGGCCGGGCTGCAGCCGCCACTTCTGGACGATCTTCTCCTCCGGCACCGGCAGCACGCCGGCCTCGGAAGCCATGATGACGCGGTCGTCATCGGTGACGATGTAGCGTGCCGGGCGCAAGCCGTTGCGGTCCAGCGTGGCGCCGATCTGGCGTCCGTCGGTGAAGGCGACCGCCGCCGGCCCGTCCCAAGGCTCCATCAACGCGGCGTGGTATTCGTAGAAGGCCTTGCGATCGGCATCCATGAGCTTGTTGCCGGCCCACGCTTCCGGGATCAGCATCATCATGGCGTGGCTGAGGCTGTAGCCGCCCTGGAACAGAAACTCGAGCGCATTGTCGAAGCAGGCGGTATCGGACTGGCCGTCATAGGAGATTGGCCAGAGCTTCGAGATGTTGTTGCCGAACAGTTCGGAATCGACCGACGCCTGGCGCGCCGCCATCCAGTTGTTGTTGCCGCGCACCGTGTTGATCTCGCCATTATGGGCGACCATTCGGTAGGGATGCGCCAGCTTCCACGACGGGAAGGTGTTGGTCGAGAAGCGCTGGTGGACGAGGATCAGCGCGGTCTCAAAACGCGGGTCCTTGAGGTCCCTATAGTAGGCCCCGACCTGATAAGCCAGGAACATGCCCTTGTAGACGATGGTTCGCGCCGACAGCGACACGCAGTAGGCGCCGATGTCCTTGTTGTCGTTCTCGGCGTAGATGCGGCCCGATATGACCTTGCGCAGCAGATAAAGTCTTGCCTCGTATTCCTCGTCGTCGGTGATGTCGGCCGTGCGGCCGATGAAGACCTGGCGGTGGAACGGCTCGGATGCGACGATGTCGGGCGCCTTCGATAGCGACGAATTGTCGACCGGCACGTCACGGAAACCGAGCAGCGGCAGCCCCTCGGACTGCGCCGATTCGGCGACGATCTCTTCGATATGTGCACGAAGGGCCGCATCCTTCGGCATGAACCAGTGTCCAACGCCGTACTGGCCTACCGGTGGCAGTTCGATACCTTGGGCCGCCATCTCCTCACGGAAAAAAAGATCCGGAAGCTGTACCAGCACGCCGGCGCCATCGCCGACCAGCGGATCGGCGCCTACGGCGCCGCGATGCGTCAGGTTCTCAAGCACGGCAAGCCCGTCCTTGACGATCTGATGCGACTTCACGCCCTTCATGTTGACGATGAAGCCGACGCCGCATGCGTCATGCTCGTTGCGCGGATCGTAGAGACCCTGGGCGGTCAGGCCGCCGGCAGTCGCGCGATTTTTGGTGGAGGTATTTTTGACGGCAGCCGCTTTCGTCTGCGCGGCCTGGCCGTTCGTCGCAGAGAGCGTCAATTCCGTCATTGTCCTGTCCTCCATTCCAGCCCTTCAGGCGCTGGTTTGCCTCGGCAAGCGCTTGGCTCACCCTGATCCTCGCGGCACGTCTTGCGAAATCCTTTTCGAACCATGCGGCTTTTCGCATGCTTCGCATCTGGTATCGTACAGGCCAGCGTCCGGCCGTCCACCTGTCGCTCGCGACAACAGCCGGAGAGGCCAATATGTTACGCCAATCCGGCCTGTTTTGTGCGACAAAATAAGACAGCACTACTGTCCTAAATTTTTATGGCAGAATTCGTAAACGCGCACAAGACCGATTCACAAAAAACTTGGAGCATCCGCGACATAAAATTACGCGGAGTTCCCGAAAAACGTAAGCTTAAGTCGTCCACGTTTGCCGCCACGTTGGCTGGCTTCAACGGTTTTCCGGCGCCTGGCCCTTGCGGTCGGCGCGTTAAACCGTTCAACTCCGGCTGAATTCCCCAACACAGGCAGATACATGTTCTTCGCTTCCGACAATTGGGCAGGCGCCCATCCCAATATCGTTGCCGGCCTGTCGGCCGCGGCCGGTGGCTTTGCCACTGCCTATGGTGACAGCGCCCTCGACGAGACGGTTTATCAGCGCTTCAGTGAAATTTTTGAACGCGAGGTCGCGGTGTTCTTCGTGGCAACCGGCACCGCCGCCAATTCGCTGTCGTTGACCACCTTCAACAAGCCGGGCGGCATTTCCTTCGCTCACCGAGAATCGCATGTCATCGAGGATGAATGTGGCGCGCCGGAGTATTTTTCCGGCGGCTCGCGGCTGCACGCCGTCGACGGTCCCCTGGGCAAGATCGATGCGCCCAATCTGGACAGGGCGATCGGCCGTTTCGCAAGCGAGATCGTCCATTGGGGCCGGCCGATGGCCGTCTCGATCACCCAGTCGACCGAGGTCGGCACCGTCTATGGTCTGGACGACATTGACGCGATCTCGGCCATCGCCAAACAGCATTCCGTGCCCCTGCACATGGATGGCGCCCGCTTTGCCAATGCGCTGGCCGCGCTCGACACCACGCCGGCCGAAATGACCTGGAAACGCGGGGTCGATGTCCTGTCCTTCGGCGGTACCAAGAACGGTTGCTGGTGCGCCGAGGCGATCGTGCTGTTCGACCTCGACCGTGCCAAGGAACTGGCCTTCCTGCGCAAGCGTGCCGCACAGCTGCTTTCGAAGTCGCGTTTCGTCGCGGCGCAGTTCGAAGCCTATTTCAAGGACGGGCTTTGGCTCGACACCGCCAGGCATGCCAATGCCATGGCCGCGCGCCTCGCAGCGGCGATCGAGGATTCGGCCACCGCCAAGCTCGCTTGGCTGCCGCAGGCTAATGAGGTGTTCGCGGTGATTAAGAAAACCGAAGCCGACAGACTGCAGGCGGCAGGCGCGGCCTTCTATGACTGGCACAGGCCGCATGGTTTTGACGGCCATATCGGCGAGGACGAACTGCTCTATCGCTTCGTCACCAGCTTTGCCACGACGACTGAGGAAGTCGACCGCTTTGGCCAGCTGATCGCCGGATAACAATCAAACTTCGGACAAAAAAGCGGCGCCTCGCGGCGCCGCTTCCGTCTCGGGAGGAGACTTTGGATTTTTATTCGGCTGTCAGGCTGCCGTCTTGGCCTCGATCTGCTTGGCCTTGGCCGGAGCCGAGGTGATCGCGATCTTGCGCGGCTTCAGCTCTTCGGGAATGTTGCGCTTGAGGTCGACGAAGAGCAGGCCGTTCTTCAGCGCGGCGCCGACGACTTCAACGTGATCGGCAAGCTGGAAGCGGCGCTCGAAGGCCCTGGAGGCAATGCCGCGATAGAGCAGTTCGGAACCCCCGCCGGTGCCCTCGTCCTTGCGCTCGCCCTTCACGGTCAGCACGTTACGGTGAGCTTCGATCGAGATTTCCTCGTCCGAGAAGCCAGCGACGGCCATCGAAATCCGGTAGGAATCCTCGCCGGTGCGCTCGATGTTATAGGGCGGATAGGTCTGCGCGCCGTCAGGCTGCGCAAGCGAATCCAGCATCGTGAAGAGACGGTCGAAGCCGACGGTCGAACGGTAAAGCGGGGAAAAATCAACGTGACGCATGAGGTGTTCTCCTGTTGAGCAACATGGTTTGCGTATGGTCGGTGCGAAACCCGCGAGCGGCGTTTCGGGAGGACCAGCGGCCCCGATTGGCGACCGCAACCCACATCTGGGGAGCGCTCGAAAGCATTTCAAGTTTCGTTTGACGGCAAAAAAGAACGAGGCGGCCAACCTTCGATGAACGGCAGATGAACCGGTGCTTCGGCGTCCGTTCAGACAGCCAGCGCTAAAGTGGCTTTCAAGATCAAGGATTGGCGGCGCCGGATTTACCGGGATGCCGCAACGAGGCCGAACCGGGTGTTAACGTCCCTTCCTCCCGGATCGACAGGGGCCGGAAGCGCGCTCAAAGCCGCTTCCGGCCTTCCCCGTCGCAGTCCTCCATAACCCGGATTTGCTTTGCTTTTGATGTGTTGGCGTCTATCACCGTAACGATGCCAGCCGCGACCGACTGGCGCGCAAGGACGCCGAGCACAAAGCGCCGAATGACGGATCTTTTCCACGACACTCCGCTCTTCAACGAAACCGAGGGCAATCCGCGACCGGAAAACGCCAAGGGCGGCTTTTTCACCACGCGCGACCGCAAGAAAATACGTTATGGCCTGTTCGCGGCGGTGGCGCGGCCGATGCGGGGCACCGTGGTGCTGCTCGGCGGCCGTAATGAGTGCATCGAGAAATATTTCGAGACCATCCGCGACCTTGCCGCACGCGGCTTTGGTGTCGCCATCCTAGACTGGCGCGGTCAGGGCGGTTCCGACAGGCTGATCCGCGATCGCCAGCGTGGCTATGTCAGGTCGTTCCGCGACTATACGGCTGACCTGGAGCAGTTCTTCGAAGAGATCGTGCTGCCGGACTGCCGCGGACCGTACTATATCCTCGCCCATTCGGCCGGCGCTGTGATCGCGCTGCTTGCCGCGCCGTCGATGGTGAACCGCGTGCGGCGCATGGTGCTGATCGCGCCGTTCCTGACATTGCCCGACCTGCCGGTCTCGATAGGGACGGTGCGCCGGATCTGTTCGGTTTTCTGCGCCCTGGGGCTCGGCTGGCTCTATGCCGCCTGGGGTCCAAGGCCGAGACACACGCTGCCCTTCGAAGCCAACAAGGTGACATCGGATCCGCAACGCTATCGCCGTAACACGCGGATTTTTGAAGAATATCCGCAAATGGCGCTCGGCGGCCCGACGATCCGCTGGCTGCAGGCAGCGGCGAAGGCGTCGGCAGCCATTAGCGACCCCGACTTCATGGCCCGCATTCAGGTGCCTCTGCTGATCATTGCCGCTGGCGCCGACCAGGTCGTCTCGACCAGGGCGGTGGAGGCATATGCGAGAAATCTAAGGCTGGGTTCGCTGTTGATGATCGACGGCGCCAAGCACGAGATCCTGCAGGAAGCCGATCTCTACCGCGAACAATTCCTCGCCGCCTTCGACGCCTTCGTCCCCGGCTCGGACGACCCGACAGCCTGACAGGCCCGCGGCTCCTCCAAGGCCGGCATGGCTGAACCCCATTGTCAGGAAGAAAGACGTCGGCGGCGTTCAAGCAGGTCTACGGATACGCCCCGCGGAATTCCAGCGCTCCATAGCCCGCGCCGACCGGAAGTGACCTCAGCCCCGCAGGGCAGCCATGGCGGCGGCATGAAGCTCCGGTGTCGCGGCCGCCAGCACGTCGCCGCCATTCTCCGCCGGCCCGCCATCGAAAGTGGTGACGACCCCGCCTGCCTTCTCGATGATCGGGATCAGCGCCACGATGTCGTAGGGTTTCAAGCCGGGATCGGCGACGATGTCGACGCTCCCCGAGGCGATCATGGCGAAGGCGTAGCAATCGGCGCCATAACGGGCGAGCTGGATCTGCCGCTCGAACGCGTCATAGCGATTGCGCGCTTCGCCCTTGAACAGCGCCGGCGTTGTGGTGAACAACGTGGCCTCGGCCAGCTTCGTCGTCTTGCGGGTGGTCAGCTTGCGGGGCCCTCCCGGCCCCTCATAGTGAGATCCAGAGGCGTTGGCGTAGAACAGCTCGCCGGTGAAGGGCTGCGCCATCATGCCGGCGACCGCGTCACCATCGATCGTCAGCCCGACCAGCGTCCCCCACACCGGCAGGCCGGAGATAAAGGCGCGCGTGCCATCGATCGGATCGATCACCCAGACATGCCGGCTGGAGATGTTCTCGCTGCCATGTTCTTCGCCCAGGATGCCGTGGTCGGGATACTCGGACGATATCAGCGCCCGGATGGCGCGCTCGGCCTCGCGGTCGGCCTCCGTGACCGGATCGAAGCTGCCTTTTTCCTTGTTGGCGACCGCGCCCTGGGCGCGGAAGCGCGGCAAGGTCTCCGCCGCCGCCGCTTGCGCGATACGGCGCATGAAATCGATGCTGATGTCCAACTGATTCTCCCGCTTTGCAGCGCGCCCGAGCCGGGCCTGCCGCGACTTCGCCGCCAAGACAAGCTTGTTTATCGATTTATACGCCGCGATGACTGTTGCCGGAATGTCACTCCAACGTCATCGAAACGCAATTTCCACATCACTCTGAATTAAAAAAGCCTAAACGTCGCTTGACATTTGTGCGCTGCACAATACCCTCAATCTCGGACAGGGTTTCCTGTCCATGCCCTCCTTGGGCGTTTCCTCCCTAGACTTCGACCGTATCGTGCAAACGATGCGGTCTTTTTTTCAGGCCCGCTCCTGGAGCGGGCCGCCCAAAGAAGCACACAAAATCTTGGGCAGTGTTACGCATGAGACAAGGCGTGGCCTTACTCCGCGGCCAGCGGCAGGTCGATGAAATGATGGTCCGGCATCGCCATCAGGTCGGCTGAAAACCGCGTCAGATCGTCGGCCAGCGCGTCGAAGCCGGCGGCTTTCTCGAAGGTCCGCTCATTCATGTAGAGCCCGCGATTGACCTCGATCTGCAGCGCATGCAAATGACGCGCCGGACGGCCGTAATGCTCGGTGATGAACCCGCCGGCATAAGGCTTGTTGTGGGCAACCGTATAGCCCATCGCGGTCAATAGGCCGATCGCGGTTTCGGTCAGGGCCGCGGTGGCCGAGATGCCGAAACGGTCGCCGATGATGAAATCCGGCCGCAGCCCGCTGTCGCCGACACGGATGCTCGCCGGCATCGAATGGCAATCGATCAGCACGGCAAAGCCGAACCGGGCGTGGGTCTTGGTCAAAAGCCGTTTCAGCGTTTCGTGATAGGGCTTGTAGACGGCCTCGATGCGGGCAACCGCCTCGGCGAGTGGCAAGCGGCCCGAATAGATGTCGAGCCCCTCGCCCACCAGCTTCGGCACGGTGCCGAGGCCGCCGGCCACGCGCGCGGAGCGGATGTTGCAGAAGGACGGCACCGGCTCGGCGAACATGCGTGGGTCGAGTTCCCAGGGCTCGCGGTTGACGTCAAGATAGGCGCGCGGGAAATTCGCCGCCAGCATCGGGGCGCCGAGCGCCACGGCGCCGCCGAACAACTCGTCGACATAGCAATCCTCCGAGCGGCGGATGGCATTGCGATCGAGCCTTGCCATGGCAAGGAAGCGTTCGGGATAGTAGCGGCCGCTATGCGGCGAGTTGAACAGGAAGGGGACGCGCTGCTCGGCGCCCGACCGGATTTCGAAGGGGGGAAAGACCGAAAAATCCTCGGCTGCCGTCTTCAATTTGAACGAACCCGAAAACACCAGTGCATCATGGCATGAAACTGCCACCTTGCTGGCCGCATGTCCAGCATTTCGGCGGTCGTGCCGCTGGGCAAATATGGGTCAGGCGCGTCCGCGTTCACTTGATGTTTACTCTCACCTCCTCATATACAGGATGGTTAACGGGCCTGCTCCACGGCAGTCTCGGGCGGGTGATTCGGACGGGATATCATGGCACGCATTCTTCTGGCGGAAGACGACGACGATATGCGCCGGTTCCTCGTCAAGGCGCTGGAGCGCGCCGGCTATCAGGTCAGCGATTTCGACAACGGCGCCAGTGCCTATGAGCGGCTGCGCGAGGAACCGTTCTCGCTGCTTCTGACCGACATCGTCATGCCGGAGATGGACGGCATCGAACTGGCGCGGCGCGCCACCGAGATCGATCCCGACCTCAAGGTCATGTTCATCACCGGTTTTGCCGCCGTCGCGCTGAACCCGGATTCCAAGGCTCCGAAAGACGCCAAGGTGCTGTCCAAGCCCTTCCACCTGCGCGATCTGGTCAACGAGGTCGAGAAGATGCTGCAGGCGGCTTGAACCGCCTTCCGCAAGCCGCCGGCGTCGGTCCACGGCTGCGGCGGGACGACGTGTTTTTCCTCTTTTCCTGCTATTGACGCGCCTGACCAAAAATGGTGTATGCGCGGCTTCGGATGGGCGTGTAGCTCAGCGGGAGAGCACTGCATTGACATTGCAGGGGTCACAGGTTCAATCCCTGTCACGCCCACCATCCAACCCACACATTCGGGCCTTGCAGCATGGCGCGCCTGTCTTGGCGCTACCGGAAATGGACGACGGGTGATCCGATCGCGAAACGCGTTTAGACCCCCGCGACAGCACACAGGCTTTTCATCCGCGAAATGGCAAGGTCGGGGTCGGCCAGCAACCCTGCCTGGTCGGCGAGGCGAAAGACTTCGGCATAATGGCGGATGCCGCGCGCCGACTGCATGCCGCCGACCATCGAAAAATGGTCCTGGTGGCCGTTGAGCCAGGCCATGAAGACAATGCCGGCCTTGTAATATTCAGTCGGCGCCTCGAAGATTTTTCGTGACAGCGGCACGGTCGGCGCCATCAGCGCGTCGTAGCCGGCACGATCGCCGTCAGCCAGTTTCGCCAGCGCGGCATTGGCGGCCGGCGCGATCGCGTCGAAAATGCCGAGCAGCGCATGCGAGTGCCGCTTGCCGTCTCCGGCGATCAGCTCGGGATAATTGAAGTCGTCGCCGGTGAACATCATCACGCCGTCCGGCAGCCGGTTCCTGAGCGCCACTTCCTTGCCGGCGTCGAGCAGCGATATCTTGATGCCTTCGACCTTGCCGGCATTGCGCTCCATGATGGCGATCACCGTATCGAGCGCGGTCTCGAAATCGTCACTTCCCCAATAGCCTTTCAAGGCCGGATCGAACATGTCGCCCAGCCAGTGCAGGATGACCTTGCCGGAGGCCTGGCCCAATATGCGGTCGTAAACCAGGGCGTAATCGTCCGGCCCCTTCGCCACGGCCGCCAGCGCGCGGCTGGCCATCATGATCGCCTTGCCGCCCTGGCCTTCGATGAAGGCGAACTGCTCCTCATAGGCGGCGACCACGTCGTCGACAGTCCGGGCCCTCGACGGAGCCAGATGGTCGGTTCCCGCACCCGAGGCGAGATCGGCGCCAGCGACGGTCCGCGCCTCCGCGATTGAACGGCGGATCAATTCCTGCGCATTCGTCCAATCGAAACCCATGCCGCGCTGCGACGTGTCCATCGCCTCGGCGATGCGGAAGCCGAGCCGCCATAGATGATGACGAAACGCCATCGTCCTGTCCCAATCGACAACGGGCCGCGACCATGGATCTGTCATTCCCAGCGGATCGGCGACGACATGCGCGGCGGCATAGGTGATGCGCGAAAACCGCGCGCCGATCACCGGCTGGACCGGCTGTCCGACAAGGGCGTAGGGTGTGCCGCGGCCACCCTCGCCAGGCAAGGCAATGTCCATGGTTGTCTCCCTTCGCGGCTCTATTAAATGGAACGTTCCAATAAAGCAACAAGCTTTGAGATTCGAGCTGGCCAAACTCGGCCAATGCTGCGCTGCACACGAAAAGCCTTGGGAGGCTATATTTGCCCACCCATGACCACTTCTCTTAATCGAGAAAAATCCTGATTGACTCATCCGTGGAACAGATATTAGAACGTTCCAATAAACCAATTGAAAAAACTGGGGAGGATATCTGGATGGCCAGCCGGGCGAAGGCGACGATCTTCGACATTGCCCGGGAAGCGGGCGTGTCCAAATCGACGGTGTCGCTCGTGCTCCAGGGCAGCGGGCTGATCCGCCCCGAAACCGCGGTCAAGGTCCGCAAGGCGATCGAGGATGTCGGCTATGTCTACAACCGCGGCGCCGCCAATCTGCGCAAGGCCCACTCCAACGTCATCGGCATGGTCATCAACGATCTCACCAACCCGTTCTTCGCCGAGCTGGCGGTCGGCATGGAACGGGTCTTCCAGTCGGCCGGCATCGTGCCCTTCATCGCCAACACGGCCGAGAATCCGGTGCGCCAGGAAGAGGTGCTGAAGTCTCTGATGGAACAGGGCGTCGCCGGGCTCATCGTTTCCCCGGCGCGCGGCACGACGCCAGGGGCGTTCCGGCGGCTGGAAATAGCCGGTCTGCCGATTGCCTTCGCAATGCGCCGGCTGCCTGAAAGCCGCATTCCGGTGATTGCTCCCGACAATCATCGGGGCGCCTATCTCGCGACCTCGCATCTGGTTGGCAAGGGGCATCGCCGCCTGGCCTTCTTCGGCGGCTCGTCCGACCTCGTCGTCTATCATGAGCGCCTGGGCGGCTTTCGCGAGGCCTGCGACACCCTCGGCATCGACGCCCGCGACGCGCTTATCATCGAAGGCGAGACCAATCGCAAGGGCGGCATGGCCTGCCTGGAAACGTCGCTCGCAATGACCGAGCCGCCAACCGCGGCCCTGTGCTTCAACGATGCCGTAGCCTTTGGCGTCATGCTGGCGCTGCGCAAGCGCGGACTTGAGCCGGGCGCGGATTTCGCTGTCGTCGGCTTCGACGACGTGGTCGAGGCCGAACATTATATGCCGCCGCTGACCAGCGTAGCGGTGGACTCCGCCGGCCTCGGCGAACGCGCGGCCCACGTCATGATCAAGATGATCCAGTCGCGCACCACGCGGGCCGAGGATCATATCGGCGCTGTCAATCTCGTGGTCAGGGAAAGCTGCGGCCCGGATCGCCGCACGCGAAAAAGGCCCGCGGCGGCGGGAACCGCGACATGAGCGTCAAATGGGGGCTGATCGGCTCCAGCACGATCGCCCGGCAATTCATGATCGACGCCATTCGCGCGCAACCCGATGGCGAAATATCAGCGGTGATGAGCTCCAACCCCGAACGCGCCATGGCCTATGCAATGGAAAATGGCATTCCAGCCGCCGTATCAAGTCTCGATGCCTTGCTCGGATCCGACATCGACGCCGTCTACATCTCGACCACCAATGAACTGCATTTCGAACAGGCGCTGGCCGCCGCCAGGGCGGGAAAGCATGTGCTGTGCGAGAAGCCGCTGGCGCTGACCAGCGATGATGCACGCAAGATGGTCGCCGCGGCCAAGGCCGCGGGCATCGTGCTCGGTACCAATCATCATCTGCGCAATGCCGGCGCGCACCGTGCCATGCGCGACGCCGTTGCCGCGGGCCGCATCGGCAACCCCATTGCCGCGCGTGTCTTCCATTCCGTCTACCTGCCCGAAAACCTGCAGGGCTGGCGCATCACCAGACCGGAGGCGGGCGGCGGGGTGGTGCTCGACATCACCGTGCACGATGCCGACACGCTGCGCTTCGTGCTTGGCGACGATCCGGTCGAGGTTTCCGCTTTCACGCAATCCGCCGGCATGGCCGGCAGCGGGCTGGAAGATGGCGCCATGTGCCTCTGGCGCTTCAAATCGGGCCTTATCGCGCAATCGCATGAGGGATTCACCACCAGGTTTGCCGACACCGGCTTCGAGGTGCACGGCTCGCGGGGCTCGCTCATCGCCCGCGATGTGATGACGCAAAAGCCGGCCGGCTCGGTCCTCTTGCGCACCGCCAGCGGCGAAGAACAGTTGAGCTTCGACCGCGAGGACCTCTACACGAGGTCGGTACGCGGGTTCCATGCCGCGGTCCGCGGCGAGGGCCAGCCTCCCGCCACCGGCGAGGACGGCATCTGGTCGCTCGCCTCGGCCGAGGCGGCATTGCAATCGGCGGCTTCCGGCAAGACCGTCAAGATCGACCCGAAACTCGGGAGCATGAATTGAGCAAGGTCGTCTCATCGGCGCACGCCGCCGGCCTGATCAAGGACGGCGTGGTCGTCTCGGTGTCCTCGTCGAGCGGCCTCGGGTGTCCGGACGCCGTGCTCGCCGCGATCGGCGAACGCTTCGATAGCGAGGGCCATCCGAAGGATATCACCACGCTGCACCCGATCGCCGCCGGCGACATGTATGGCATCAAGGGCATCGATCATCTGGCGAAGCCTGGCCTCTTGAAGCGTACGCTGTGCGGCTCCTATCCGTCAGGCCCCTCCTCCGCCGAGCCGCCGCAAATCTGGAAGATGATCGGCGACAATGCGGTTGCCGCTTATAACGTGCCGTCCGGCATCCTGTTCGACATGCACCGCGAAGCCGCGGCCAAGCGGCCGGGCGTGCTGACCAAGGTCGGCCTCGACACTTTCGCCGACCCCCGCCATCAGGGCTGCGCCATGAACGCCGCCGCCGGCGAACCCATCGTGTCGGTGCAGCAATTCGACGGCGAGGAATGGCTCTATTTCCGCGCCATCGTGCCCCAGGTCTCGATCATTCGCGCCACCACGGCGGACGAGCGCGGCAACCTGACCTACGAGCATGAGGGCGCCTATCTCGGCGGCCTCGAACAGGCGCTCGCCGCCCGCAACAATGGCGGCATCGTCATCGCGCAGGTCAAGCGCGTCGTCGAGAACGGCACGCTGAAGCCGCATGACGTGCGCGTGCCCGGCGTGCTGGTCGACCATATTGTCGTCGCGCCGGACCAGTTGCAGACGACGCTGACGCCTTACGACCCGGCGATTTCAGGTGAAATCTTCCGGCCGCTGTCGAGCTTCCGCACGCCGGAGATGAATGTTCAGAAGGTAATCGCCCGCCGTGTCGCCATGGAGCTTCGCGACGGCATGGCCGTCAACATCGGCTTCGGCATTTCGGCCAACGTGCCGCGTATTCTTCTGGAAGAAGGCCAGCACGGCAAGGTCACCTGGCTGATCGAACAGGGCGCGGTCGGCGGCGTGCCGTTGCTCGACTTCAAGTTCGGCTGCGCCTCCAACGCCGAGGCGATCATGCCCTCGCCGCACCAGTTCATCTATTTCCAGGCCGGCGGCTTCGACGCTTCGCTGCTCTCTTTCCTGCAGATCGACCGCCACGGCTCGGTCAACGTCTCCAGGCTTTCGGCGCGGCCGCATGTCACCGCAGGCGCCGGCGGCTTCGTCGACATCACCTCACGGGCGAAGAAGATCGTCTTTTCCGGCTTCTTCAATGCCGGGGCCAAGCTGTCGCTCGCCAATGGCGGCATCCGCATCGACCAGGAAGGCAAGGTCAGGAAAGTCGTCGAGGAGGTCGAGCACATCTCCTTCTCCGGCAAGCGCGCCGTCGCGCAGGGACAGGACATCACCTATGTCACCGAGCGTTGCGTCATGAAGTTGACGCCGGACGGGCTGATGGTGACGGAACTGGCGCCGGGCATCGACCTCGAGCGCGATGTGCTGGCGCAGGCCGAGATCCCGCTCAATGTAGCCAACGACCTTAAGGTGACGCCGGCGCCGCTCTACCAGGATCGGCCGATCGGCCTGTCCCTGAATGGCGGCGCCTTGCTCGGAGGCGCGCATGGCTGAGCGCCTCGTCACCTTCGAGCGGGATGGCGCGATCGGCGTTGTCACCTTGCGCCGTCCGGAAAAGTTCAACGCGCTCGATATCCCGATGCTGCGCGCGCTGGAAGCGGCGCTGGAGGAGGCGGAAAGCGCGGAGGAAGTCCGTGTCGTCCTCATAAGCGGACAAGGCAAGGGGTTTTGCGCCGGCGGCGATGTCGAGGCCTGGGGGAGCATGAGCGCAGCCGATTTCCAGGTGCAATGGGTGCGCTACGGCCACCGTGTCTTCGACCGGCTGGCGCGGGTGCGGCAACCGACCATCGCCGTTCTGTCCGGCCACGCGCTCGGCGGCGGGCTGGAACTGGCTGTGGCTTGTGATTTCCGCGTCGCCGAAACGCAGGTGAAGCTCGGCTTCCCCGAGACCTCGATCGGCGTCGTCCCCGGCTGGTCCGGCACGCAACGCGCGGTGCGTCGCTTCGGAGCCCAGACGGTGCGTCGCATGGCTGTCGGTGGCGAGATTTTCCTGGCACCGGAAGCGCTTGCGCTGGGTGTCGTCGACCGCGTCGTCGAAACCGGCAAGGCGTCGGATGAAGCCAGGATCTGGGCTGAAAAAATCGCCGAACGCGGACCACTGGCGACCGAAGCCGCCAAGCTGATGATCGCGGTTGCGGAGGGCGAGGAAAGTGCCGCTGCGACAGAAGCCTTGGCCAGCGGCTTCATCGCGCTCACCGGCGATCTCAAGGCCGGCGTCGGGTCCTTCAAGACCAAGCAGAAGCCCGTGTTTTCGCGTTCCTAGGACAGAGTGGAAATCATATGAATGCACCTCTGAGGATTTCCATGCCTGCCGAGGCCTCCGTGGCCCCTAAAGCATACAAGCTTCTGATCGACGGCAAGCATGTCGATGCCCGCGATGGCCGCGTGCTGGCACGCAAGAGCCCCGGCCACGGCTTCATGGTTTCACACTATGCCCAGGCGGGTGCCGCCGAAGTGGAAGCAGCGATGCAGGCGGCGCACAGGGCCTTCGAGACCGGCCCCTGGCCGCGCATGAAAGCGTCCGAACGCGCCGCGCTCCTGCTCAAGGCCGCCGACCTGATCGAGATCCGGCTGGAAGACATCGCCCGGCTCGATGCGCTGGAATCCGGCAAGCCGATCGCCCAAGCGCGCGGCGAGATCGGCGGCGCCGTCGACATCTGGCGCTATGCCGCCTCGCTTGCCCGAACGTTGCACGGCGAAAGCTACGCCAATCTCGGCGATGCCATGCTGGGCGTCGTGCTGCGCGAGCCGATCGGCGTCGTCTCGATCATCACGCCGTGGAATTTCCCGTTCCTCATCGTCAGCCAGAAGCTGCCTTTCGCGCTCGCCGCCGGCTGCACGGCCGTGGTCAAGCCAAGCGAGATGACGTCTGCCTCGACCTTCGTGCTTGGCAATATCCTCTTGGAAGCCGGCGTTCCCGCTGGCGTCGTCAATATCCTCGCCGGTCTCGGCGCCGATGTCGGCGCGCCGATGGTCAGCCATCCCTTGGTCGAGATGGTTTCGTTCACCGGTTCCACCCGTGTCGGCAAGATGACCATGGCCGCGGCCTCGAATTCCCTGAAGAAGGTTTCGATGGAACTCGGCGGCAAGAACGGTCAGGTCGTCTTCCCCGATGCCGATCTCGAGGCAGCTGCCGATGCCGCGGTATTCGGCGGCTTCTTCAACGCCGGCGAGTGCTGCAATGCCGGCAGCCGGCTGATCGTGCATGAGGCGATCGCCGACGACTTCCTGGCCGCCGTGAAGGCATTGACCGCCAGGGTAACCGTGGGCGATCCGCTCGACGACCTAACCAAGGTCGGCGCGATGATTTCGTCCGACCATCTGGCCAAGGTAACGGGCTACGTCGCGGCCGCAGCGAGTGAGGGCGGCAGCATCTACAGTGGCGGCGCGCAACTCCCTTCCAATGCCGGCCAATATCTCGATCCGACGATCTTACGCAACGTCACCGAAAACATGACTGTCGCGCGCGAGGAAGTGTTCGGGCCGGTGCTCTCGGTGCTGACTTTTGAATCGATTGAAAAGGCGTTGCGTATCGCCAACAACACGCCCTATGGTCTGTCGGCGGGTGTGTGGAGCGCCAGCATCGACACCTGCATGTCGGTGGCGCGGGGCGTGCGTTCGGGGACGGTCTGGGTGAACACGTTCATGGAAGGTTATCCAGAACTGCCGTTCGGGGGCTACAAGCAGTCGGGCCTGGGCCGCGAACTCGGCAAGCGCGCTGTCGAGGACTATACCGAGGAAAAGACAATCCAGTTTCATCGCGGCCAGCGCACCGGTTGGTGGGTCGGCTGAGTTGGGAAGAACCCGGTGGGCTGCCACCGGTCGTGTAATGCAACAAGGGAGGAAGTACATGTTGCGCAAACTGCTTATCGGAACGGCGCTCGCTTCGGGCCTGGCTTTCGCGGCCCATGCCGAGGACGTCAAGGAAGTGCAGATGCTGCATTGGTGGACGTCGGGTGGCGAAGCGGCTGCTCTCAACGTGCTCAAGGGCGATCTGGCCAAGGAAGGCTATGCCTGGAAGGACGTCCCCGTGGCGGGCGGCGGCGGCGATGCCGCCATGACCGCGCTGAAGGCGATGGTCGCGGCCGGCAACTATCCGACCGCCTCGCAGATGCTCGGCTACACCGTGCTCGACTATGCCGCTGCCGGCGTCATGGGCGACCTCACCGAGACGGCGAAGAAGGAAGGTTGGGACAAGTCGGTTCCGGCCGCCCTGCAGAAATTCTCCGTCTATGAGGGCAAGTGGGTTGCCGCTCCGGTCAACGTCCACTCCGTCAACTGGCTTTGGATCAACAAGGCGGTGATGGACAAGATCGGCGGCACCGAGCCGAAGACCTTCGACGATTTTATCGCCCTGCTCGACAAGGCCAAGGCGGCCGGGGTCACCCCGCTCGCGCTTGGTGGCCAGAACTGGCAGGAAGCGACCATGTTCGATTCCGTCGTGCTGTCGACCGGCGGACCTGAGTTCTACAAGAAGGCGATGAACGACCTCGACGACGCGTCGCTCAAGTCCGACACGATGAAGAAGTCGTTCGACAATCTCGCCAAGCTCGTCACCTATGTCGACCCGAACTTCTCGGGCCGCGACTGGAACCTCGCCACCGCCATGGTCATCAAGGGCGATGCGCTGGTGCAGGTCATGGGCGACTGGGCCAAGGGCGAGTTCCACGCCGCCAAAAAGACGCCGGGCACGGACTTCCTCTGCTACCGCTTCCCGGGCACCGACGGTTCGGTGATCTACAACTCGGACATGTTCGGCATGTTCAACGTCCCGGACGACCGCAAGGCCGCCCAGGTCGCTCTGGCCACCGCCACCTTGTCGAAGAGCTTCCAGTCGGCCTTCAACGTCGTCAAGGGTTCGGTTCCGGCCCGCACCGACGTGCCTGACACCGACTTCGACGCCTGCGGCAAGAAGGGTATTGCCGACCTGAAGAAGGCCAACGAAGGCGGCACCCTGTTCGGCTCGCTGGCCCAGGGCTATGGCGCGCCTCCGGCTGTCGCCAATGCCTATAAGGACGTCGTCTCGAAGTTTGTCCACGGTCAGATCAAGACCTCGGACGAGGCCGTGACCGAACTGGTCAAGGCGATCGACGACGCCAAGTAAGCGCCGGCCACAAAACACCTTCCCCGCTCCGGCGGGGAAGGTTTCCGGTCCGTGAGGCCGATCGGCCGGACGCCGACGGGAGGAACCCCATGAGCAGTGTAGCGACAACCCAGATCAAGCTGACACCGGAGCGGTCGCGCACCTCTGTGCGCTCGCGCCTGCAGGATGCCTTGCCCAAGATCGTGCTGGCGCCGAGCTTCGCCATCACCATCGTCTTCGTCTACGGCTTCATCCTGTGGACGATCTACCTGTCCTTCACCAACTCCAAGACCTTCCCCTCCTATGCCATTACGGGCGCGCGCGCCTATCAACGATTGTGGGGCTGGACCTTCGACACCGACCCGCCATCGAGTTGGTACACGTCGATCACCAACATGGGGATTTTCGGCTTTCTCTACATTTTGATCTGCCTGGCGCTCGGCCTGTTCCTGGCCATCCTGCTCGACCAGAAGATTCGCGGCGAAGGGGTTTTGCGTCCCATCTACCTCTACCCGATGGCGCTCTCCTTCATCGTCACCGGCGTTGCCTGGAAATGGTTCCTCGACCCCGGCCTCGGTCTCGAACAGACGCTGCATCAATGGGGTTGGACGAGCTTCCATTTCGACTGGATCAAGAACAAGGATTTCGTCATCTATACCGTGGTCATCGCCGGCGTCTGGCAGGCCTCCGGCTTCATCATGGCGATGTTCCTGGCCGGTCTGCGCGGCATTGACGGGGAGATCATGAAGGCGGCGCAGATCGACGGCGCCACCACCTTCCAGCTCTATCGCCGCATCGTCATTCCGCTGTTGCGGCCGATCTTCCTGTCGGCCTTCATCGTGCTCGCGCACCTTGCCATCAAATCCTACGACCTAGTCGTGGCACTGACCAGCGGCGGCCCCGGCGGCTCGGCCTGGCTGCCGTCCAACTTCATGTATGAATACACCTTCAAGCGCAACGAAATGGCCGTCGGCTCGGCCAGCGCCGTGATCATGCTGATGACCATCGTCGCCATCATCGTGCCCTATCTCTATTCGGAACTTAGGGAGAAGTCGCGATGAGCGCCGTGACCCCTCCCGTCCACCAGGCCAGCGGCGGCATGAACGTCAAGATCGTCAACCGCATCGTGATCTACGGGCTTCTCGCGCTGTTCGCGCTGTTCTACCTGATGCCGCTATTCGTCATGCTGGTGACCTCGTTCAAGACCATGGACGAGATCCAGAACGGCAACATGCTGGCGCTGCCAAAGGCGCCGACCTTCGACCCCTGGTTCAAGGCCTGGGGCGAGACCTGCGTCGGCCTCACCTGCGCCGGCATCAAGGGTTATTTCTGGAACTCCATCAAGATGGTGGTTCCGGCCGTGCTTATCTCGACCATGTTGGGCGCGCTCAATGGCTACGTGCTGACCAAATGGCGTTTCCGCGGCGCGACCCTGGTGTTCGGGCTGATGCTGTTTGCCTGCTTCATCCCGTTCCAATCGGTATTGCTGCCGATGGCGACGATCCTGGGCAGCCTCGGACGGTTCGGCGTGACGCTGCAGAACACGGTCGGAACCAGCTTCGGCCTCGGCAACCCGACGGTGAACCTGGTGTTCGTCCACGTCGTCTACGGCATCGGCTTCACCACGCTGTTCTTCCGCAATTATTATGAGGCGTTCCCGACCGAACTGGTCAAGGCCGCGCAGGTCGACGGCGCCTCCTTCTTCCAGATCTTTCGGCGCATCATGCTGCCGAACTCGATGCCGATCTTCGTCGTCACCGTCATCTATCAATTCACGAACATCTGGAACGACTTCCTGTTCGCCTCCGCCTATGCCGGCACCGGCGACGCCATGCCGATGACGGTGGCGCTCAACAACGTCGTCAACACCTCGACCGGCGTCGTCGAATACAACGTCAACATGGCGGCCGCGATGATCGCGGCCCTGCCCACCCTCCTCGTCTACGTGCTCGCAGGCCGCTATTTCGTGCGTGGCCTGATGGCGGGCGCGGTCAAAGGATAACCCAATGGCTTTTCTGGAAATTGATGGTCTGAGGAAGCGTTTCGGCCAGGTCGAGATCCTGAAGGGGATCAATCTCGAGCTGGAAAAGGGCGGCTTCCTGGTGCTGGTCGGCCCTTCCGGCTGCGGCAAGTCCACTTTGCTCAATACCATTGCCGGACTGGAGACGATCACCTCTGGCGATATCCGCGTCGACGGCCGCACCATCACCGATCTGCACCCATCCAAGCGCGACATCGCCATGGTGTTCCAGAGCTACGCGCTCTACCCGAACATGACGGTCGCCGGGAACATCTCCTTCGGCATGGAGATGCGCGGCGTGCCGGCCGACGAGCGCCAGAAGGCGATCGACAAGGTGGCGAAGGTGCTTCAGATCGGCCATCTGCTGAACCGCAAGCCGAGCCAGCTGTCGGGCGGCCAGCGCCAGCGCGTCGCCATGGGCCGGGCGCTGGTGCGCGACCCCAAGCTGTTCCTGTTCGACGAGCCGCTTTCCAATCTCGACGCCAAGCTGCGCGTCGACATGCGCATCGAGATCAAGCGCCTGCACGCCACCACGGGCACGACGATCGTCTATGTCACCCACGACCAGATCGAGGCGATGACGCTGGCGACCAAGATCGCCGTCATGCGCGACGGCGAGGTGCAGCAATTCGGTACGCCGGCCGAGATCTACAACAACCCCAGCAATGTCTTCGTCGCCGACTTCATGGGTTCGCCGGCGATGAACCTGATCCCGGCGACCATCGACGGCAATGGCGGCGACCTTGCCGTCGTGCTCGATCGCGAGGCACGCCAGCCGATCACCTTGCCGATGGCCAACGCCCCTGCCGGATTGTCGGCGTTCAAGGGCAAGCCGGTCATCTTCGGCGTTCGTCCGGAGGCGCTCACCGATCCGGAAGGCGCGGAGCGCAACGCCTCGCAAATCGCCACCGCCGATTGCCATATCGAGGTGGTGGAGCCGGCCGGTTCCGACACCTTCGCCGTCACCAATCTCGGCGGCAAGGGCGTGGTGGCGCGACTACGCGCCGATGCCAACATCCAGCCCGGTACCAACACGCCGCTCGCCTTCAACCTGACCAAGGCGGTGTTCTTCGATCCGGCGACCGAGAGCCGTATTCGTTGATGCGTGTCGCCCAAAAGTGGGTCTGGTTTTGGGGCAATGACATGCATCAGAACAAAGACCTCTAGACAATGACAAACCCGGATATCGTCATCATCGGCTCCGGCATCGGCGGCGCCACGGTTGCCGCCGGCCTGGCCGGCAGCGGCGCCTCGATCCTGATGCTGGAACGCGGCGAGCCGTTGCTGGCAACGCCGCATGCGCGCGACACGCGCTCGATCTTCGTTGACGGCCACTACCGGCCGAAGGAGATGTGGCGCGAGGCCGGTGGCGCTGCATTCAACCCGGGCAATTACTACTATGTCGGCGGCAATTCGAAATTCTTCGGCGCGGTGCTGATCCGCTACCGCAAGGAGGATTTCTCCACCATGGAGCACTTCGGCGGCGTCTCGCCGGCCTGGCCGTTTTCCTATGATGAATTCGAGCCTTGGTATTCCAGGGCAGAGCAGCTTTTCCGCGTCCGCGGCACGCTCGGCGAGGATCCGACCGAGCCGTTCCACTCGGTCCCCTATGCCTATACGCCTGTGCCCGACGAGGCGCCGATCGCGCGTGCCCGCGCCGAGCTCAAGCGGCTGGGCCTGCATCCGGCCTCGCTGCCGCTCGGCGTCGACATCGACACCTGGCTGAAGGAGGGCAGGACTGGCTGGGACGCCTTCCCCAATACTGGCCAGGGAAAGATGGACGCCCAGACCGCACCCCTGGCGGCGGCACTGAACGATCCGAACATCAAGCTCGAAACCGGCGCCTATGTCGAATATCTCGAGACTGCTCCGGACGGCAAAACCATATCGGCGGTTCATTACCGCCAGAACGGCGAGCTGAAGAAGCTGTCGCCAAAACTGGTCATCCTGTCGGCCGGCGCGGTCAATTCAGCGGTCATCCTGCTGCGCTCGCCTTCTCCCGATGGCAAAGGCCTCGCCAACCGCTCCGACCAGGTGGGTCGCAATTTCATGAACCACAATTCGAGCGCCATGCTGGCGATCGATCCGCGCCGCAGGAACGATGCCGTCTACCAGAAGACGCTGATGCTGAACGACTACTATCTCACGGGCGGCAAGGGCGGCAAACCGCTCGGCAATGTCCAGCTTCTCGGCAAGATCGACGGCAACATGCTAAAGGCCAATGTGAAACGGGTGCCGAAATTCGTGCTCGATTTCATGGCCGGCCATGCGGTCGACTGGTATCTGATGTGCGAGGACCTGCCCGACCCCGAAAGCCGCATCATGGTCGACGGTAAGGACATCGTCATGCAATGGCGGCGCTCCAACATGCAGTCGCTCGACGGGCTGACCAAGGTGATGCGCGAGAATTTTCGCGCCTGCGGTTATCCCCTGGTGCTGTCGCGCCCTTTCGACAAACGCACGCCCTCGCACCAGTGCGGCACGGTGAAAATGGGCGATGATCCGGCGACGTCGCCGCTCGATCCGTTCTGTCGCGCCTTCGAGCATAAGAACCTGTTCGTCGTCGACGCCAGTTTTCTGCCGAATTCGGCCGCCGTGAACCCTGCGCTGTCGATCGCGGCGCAGGCGCTGCGTGTCGCCGAACACATCCGCAAAGCGGACCTCGCCGCATGACCCGCCCGGCGGCCATCGTCACCGGCGGCGCGCGCGGCATCGGCCTTGCCTGCGCCGAAGCGCTGGCCGACGCCGGCTTCGACATTCTCGTGGCCGACCTTGCCGAAACAGCCGCAGGCGAGCTCGCCGCTGACATAACCGCGCGCGGCGCGAAATTTGCCTATGTCAGTTGCGACATCGCCGATCTTTCTAGCCACGCCGCCTTGGTCGAAACCGCCATGCGCGACCTCGGCCGCGTCGATTGCCTGGTCAACAATGCCGGCATCGGCGCCGTCGTGCGTGGCGATCTGCTCGACCTCAAACCCGACAATTTCGACCGCGCGCTTGGCGTCAACCTGCGAGGCACCGTATTCCTCAGCCAGGCGGTCGCCAGGGCGATGCTCCGCCAGCGCAGCGATCATCCAAAATCGATCATCACCATCACCTCGGTCAGCGCCGAGATGGCCTCGCCGGAACGCTCCGAATATTGCATCTCGAAGGCAGGGCTTTCGATGTGGGTGAAGAATCTGGCGCTCAGGCTCGCCCCGGAAAACATCGGCGTGTTCGAGCTGCGGCCGGGCATTATCCGCACCGACATGACGGCGGGCGTGACCGCCAAATATGACGCTTTGATAGACAGCGGCCTGGTGCCGGCGAAACGCTGGGGCGAAGCGTCCGACATCGGCGCCATGGTGGCCGCGCTCGCTGCCGGGAGACTGGGCTTTTCGACCGGCTCGATCATCAATGTCGACGGCGCGCTCTCCGTGCCGCGGCTATGAACGGATGAGACAATGACCGACTATATCATCGTGGGCGCCGGCCCGGCCGGCTGCGTGCTGGCCAACCGGCTGAGCGAGGATCACTCCAATTCCGTGCTGCTGCTCGAAGCCGGCGGCAAGGATTGGCACCCCTATATCCATATGCCTGCGGGCTTCGCCAAGATGACCAAGGGCATCGCCTCCTGGGGCTGGTCGACGGTGCCGCAGAGGAACATGAACGACCGCGTCTTCTGGTACACGCAGGCCAAGGTGGTTGGTGGCGGCTCCTCCATCAACGCCCAGATCTACACGCGCGGCAATGCCCGCGACTACGACGCCTGGGAGAAAGAGGAAGGGCTGGCCGGTTGGGGCTACCGCGACGTGCTGCCCTATTTCAAACGGGCCGAGAACAACCAGCGCTACGCCAACGATTTCCACGGCGACGAGGGCCCGCTCGGCGTGTCGAACCCGATTTCGCCGCTGCCGATCTGTGAGGCCTATTTCCGCGCTGGCCAGGCGATGGGCATTCCCTTCAATCCGGATTTCAACGGCGCTGCCCAAGAAGGCGTCGGCTACTATCAGCTGACCCAGAAGGATGCCCGGCGCTCCTCCGCCTCGGTCGCCTATCTCAGGCCGATCCGCGCTCGCAAGAACCTCACCGTCCGGACCGACGTACTGGTCACCCGCATCGTCGTCGAGAACGTCCGCGCCATCGGCGTCGAGGTGGTCGACAGGCCAGGCGGCGAGACAAAAATCCTGCGCGCCGACCGCGAGGTGATCGTCTCGTCCGGCGCCATCGGTTCGCCTAAGCTTTTGATGCAGTCGGGCATCGGCCCGGCCGACCACCTGAAATCGGTCGGCGTCACGCCGGTGCACGACCTGCCCGGCGTCGGCTCCAACATGCAGGACCATCTCGACCTGTTCGTCATCGCCGAATGCACCGGCGACCATACCTACGACAATTATGCCAAGCTGCACCGCACAGCCTGGGCTGGCCTGCAATATCTGCTGCTGAAGAAGGGACCGGTGGCTTCCAGCCTGTTCGAGACCGGCGGCTTCTGGTACGCCGACCCGACCGCCGCCTCGCCCGATATCCAGTTTCATCTGGGTCTTGGCTCCGGCATCGAGGCTGGCGTCGAGAAGCTGAAAAACCCGGGCGTCACCTTGAACTCGGCCTTCCTGCGCCCGCGCTCGCGCGGCACGGTGCGGCTGAAAAGCGCTGATCCCACCGACCATCCGCTGATCGACCCCAACTACTGGTCCGATCCCTATGACCGCGACATGTCGCTCAAGGGCCTGCGGCTGGCGCGCGAGATCATGCGGCAGAAGGCGCTTGCCCCTTACGTGCTGCGCGAGGTGCTGCCCGGCCCGTCGCTCGCCAGCGACGATGAGCTGATCGACTATGCCTGCCGCACGTCCAAGACCGACCACCATCCCGTCGGCACCTGCCGCATGGGCAATGACGACATGGCGGTGGTAGCGCCGGACCTGAGACTGCGCGGCATCGAGGGGCTGCGCGTCTGCGATGCGTCTGTCATGCCGCGCGTGCCTTCCTCCAACACCAATGCGCCGACGATCATGGTCGGCGAAAAGGGTGCCGACCTGATCCTCGGCCGCGAGCCGCTGCCGCCGGCGGTGTTTTCCGGCAACCGCGTGGCATAGGAGCAGAAAATGATCAGGCACTGTGTCTTTGTCAGGTTCCGCAACGACATCGGCGTCGATGAGCGCAAGGCCATTCACGCCGATCTCGAGGCGCTTCGCTCCGTCATCAACGGCATGGGCACCGTCCGGTTCAGCACCAATGTCAGCCCAGAGCCTTTCGCGCGAGGTTTCAGCCATGGCTTCACCATCGATTTCCGTGATGCCGCCGCCCGCGACGCCTACCTCGTGCATGAGGCGCATCAGCGTGCCGGCGCCCGGCTGGTCGCGGCCCTCGAAGGCGGCACGGAGGGATTGATGGTCTTCGATCTCGATCTTACGAAAAAGTGACCGCCGGCCTTCCGAAAGCCGGCTGATCTCTGTTCTCTTTTGCCGACAGGGCGACATATCGTTCCTTTGGGGGATGCATAGGAGGACGCCTTGAACCTCACTACCGAGCAGAAGAAAACCGTCCTGGCCTCATTCCTGGGCTGGACGCTCGATGCTTTTGATTTCTTCCTTCTGACATTCCTGCTCACCGATATTGCGACTGAATTCCAGACGGATGTCCCGGCAGTATCAAAGGCACTGTTCCTGACCTTGGCCACGCGCTTCATCGGCGCGTTCTTCTTTGGCATGCTAGCCGACAAATACGGGCGCAAGCCCATTCTCATGCTCAACATCGTCAGCTATTCGGTGATCGGCGCGCTCGCCGCCTTCTCGCCCAATCTCGGCATCTTCCTGGCGCTGCGGGCCTTGTTCGGCATCGCCATGGGCGGCGAATGGGGCCTTGGCAGCTCGCTTGCCATGGAATCCGTCCCGCCGAGCGCCCGCGGCATTGTCTCGGGCATCCTGCAATGCGGCTATCCGGCCGGCTATCTGCTGGCGGCGGTGGTGTACGGCCTGCTCTACCAGCAGACGATCGGCGGCTACACGATCGGCTGGCGCGCCATGTTCCTGCTCTCCTTCGTCCCGGCGCTGATCGTCCTGTTCATCCGCTCGCATGTGCCGGAATCTCCTGCCTTCGTCGAGGCACAGAAAACCGCTCGACCGGGAATGCTGGAGACCTTACAGAAGCACTGGGGCGTCGCGCTCTATGCTGTCGTGCTGATGATGTTCTTCAACTTCTTCAGCCATGGCACACAGGATCTCTACCCGACTTTTTTGAAGAAGCAACATGGCTTTGATCCGCATACGGTGAGCTGGATCACCATCGTTGCCAACATCGGCGCCATCGTCGGCGGCCTGGCATTCGGCGCGCTGTCCGAGAAGATCGGCCGTGTCAACGCCATCACCCTGGCCTGCATCATCGCCCTGCCGGCAATCCCGCTATGGGCCTACAGTTCCACGCCGTTCATGCTGGCCATCGGCGCCTTCATCATGCAGGTCGCGGTGCAGGGCGCTTGGGGTGTCATCCCCGTGCACCTCAACGAGCTTTCTCCCGGTGCGGTGCGCGCTACCTTGCCCGGCTTCATCTATCAGGCTGGCAATCTCGCCGCTTCCTATGGCGGTCCATATCAGGCCGGGATCGCCGAAGCCCCCGGCGGCAGCTATGGCTATGCGCTGGCGCTTTTTGCCGGCGTGGTCGCCGTCTGCATCATCGTCGTCATCCGCTTCAGTCCGGAGCGGCGCGGCCAAGTAATGACGGTGCTCGGCTGAGAGGTCAACCCATCCTCAGCGCGATGACGCCTGCAACAATGCTGAGCGCGGCGGCGCCGCGCCACCCTGTCATCTTCTCGCCGAGGGCGTAGACCGAGATCATCATGGCAAACAGGATCGAAGTCTCGCGCAGCGACGCCACCGAGGCGATCGGCGCCTTGGTCATCGCCCACATGACGATCCAGTAGGCGGCGCCGGAAAGCACGCCGGTGAACAGTCCCGTCTTCCAGTCGCCCGCCAGAACGGGCAGCGCCTTGGGCCCTCGGAAAACGAGGCACAGCACCAGCGCCCCAAATGCATCGCAGATGAACAGCCAGGCGGCATAGCTCTGCGCCGTTGCCGCCAGCCGCGCGCCGCTGCCGTCGGACAGCGTGTAGCTGGCGATGAAGATCGACGTGCCGAGCGCATAGCCGACCGCGCGCAGGTTCAGCTTCTCCAGATGCGCGCCACCGCGAAATGACATAACCAGCGTGCCGGCCGACAACAGCAGGATGCCAAGGATGGCAAGCGGCGCCGGCACTTCGGCGACGACGAACATGCCGCCAATCGCGGCCAGCAGGGGTGCCGTGCCACGCGCCAGCGGGTAGGTCTGGGCGAAATCGCCGGCTTGGTAGGCTCCGATCAGGAAGGTGCGATAGCCCATGTGGAAGATCACCGAAGCGATGATGTAGGGCCAGACCTCCGCCTTCGGCACCTCGACGAAGGGCAGCACGACGAGGGCAGCAGTGCCCATGCCGAGCGTCATCAGCGTGATCGACAGGAAGCGGTCGAGATGCACCTTGACCAGGGCGTTCCAGATCGCGTGCATGGCGGCCGCGGCAAGCACCGAGAAGAAGACGAAAAGCGTCATAGGGAGCTCATCGACCTCCCCAGCCGAAGGGCGTCTCGAGATCGATGTCGACCCGGACCGGGAAGTGGTCGGAAGCCACCTCGCCGATGTCTGATCCAACCGAACGCACACGCCCGGCCAGCATGCCGCCGACGAAGCAATGGTCAAGCCGGCGCTTTGCCAGCCTGCCGTCGATGATCTTCTCATGCGTATGGAAATCCGCCACCGGCTCGCTGGCGACAGAAGCGGCATCGACCAAGCCGTCGAGATAGGCAGCACCCCGATGATAGGGCGTGCCGCCGACAATTCGGCGATATTCGGCGCTGCCGGGTTCCATGTTGAAATCGCCCATCCAGATTGTCGCCAGCGGATTTTCCGGCTCGACTTCCCCATGTGTCCAGTTACGCGAAGGTTCGTCATCCGCGCCGCTCCACGGTCCGCCTTCCGATTGTGCCCGGCGGTGCTCGGTCATGAGATAATCAATCTGCTCCAGCCGCTCTTCCGCCGCGATGTGCGCGAGATGCAGCGACAGCACCCTGACCGGCCCCGCCGGCGTGCGGATCATGCATTCGAGCGCGGCGTTGCGGGTGTTGAGCGGCCGCAGTGTGCGGCGCATCGGCAGCGCGTGCAGTCGCGACCAGACGATCGGCAGCTTCGACATGACCATGGTGCCGAACTGCCGGCGGCGATTGACCAGGCGGCCGTCACGCAGCTCGCTGGCATCCATGTCGAAGGCTGGGCCGTAGACCCAGTGATACCCGGCCAGCAACTGGGAAAGCATCTCCGGCTGGTCATCGAAATCGCTGCGCTGCCAGTGCCGCTCGACCTCCTGCAAGGCGATGATGTCGGCGCCGGCGACAAGGCGTGCCGCACGCGAAAGATCGTAGCGTCCGTCGCTGCCGAATCCGTACTGGATGTTGTAGCTGACCAGCTTCATTGCTTATCCGGCTCACTTTTCGATGTTGGCAGTAGCGGTTCGGCTGATCGCTTGCAATGTGCAGGAGGACAGATGGGGCTTGGGCCAGCAGGGCAGCAATCGAGACGCGGTATCTGCTAGTCGGTGGTCAGCGGCTGGAACCGCCCTGCCGGCGATGCCGCAAGCTCCGTCCAGTCGATCTCTTCCTCCAGACGGTGATAGGCTTCGTCGCCGATGGTGCCGTCGCGGCGCAGCTCCTCCAGGGCATCGCGCTGGCTTTTGATGGCATAGAGACGCAGCCTGTCATATTCGGTCGCGGCCTGGGCGTCCTCGGGATTTTTGGCGACCTTGCGCTGGGCGGCATATTGCTCGCGCACAGCGGCTGCGGCGCTCGAGGTCTTGCCGCTCAATACATCGAGAGCAGCCTGCATCACCACGACGCGCGCCTTCGCGACCTCCCGGTCGACCGTTTCGTCGGGATCCAGTTTCAGGATGCGCAGCAGCGGCTTCAGGCTCATTCCTTGCAGCACCAGGGTGCCGAGCACGACCGTGAAGGCGGCGAGCACGATCGGATCGCGAGCAGGAAATTCGACCGGCAAGGCGAATGCCGCCGCAAGCGTTACCAGTCCGCGCATGCCGCACCAGCCGATGAGCACGCCGCCGCGAAAGGACGGCGTATCCGGCTGGTGCTCGGCGCCGCCAAAGCGGGCAAACCACCTGATGATTGCACCGCAGCCCAGCACCCAGATCAGGCGCGAAACGATGACGACCGCCAGCACTGCCGCGGCAAAGATGAACGCGTCGAGCTCTCCCGTACCGGCGAGCCGTCCGACGATCGACCGCGCCTGCAGACCCATCAGCACGAAGGCCAGCACGTTGAGCACGAACACCGCCGTCTCCCAGACCGAATAGGAACTGACACGCTTTCTCGCTGACATTCGGCGCGGCGCGGTCTGCGCGATGGTCATGGCGTAGACGACGATTGTGATGATCGCCGAAAGACCCAACCTGTCCGCCAGAATCCAGACACCGAACGTGCCGGCGAACTGCACAACGGTGCCGCTGGCGGCGTCCTCGATGCGGCTCAGCGTGGCGAGCGACAGCCGGCCGAGTACATAGCCGGCCGCCAGGCTTCCAACGGTCGACAAGGCGACCATGGGCGCGGCGCTGCTCAGCAGGAACGGACCGAGTGCGGCGCCGACAGCGATACGGTAGATCAGCAGCGCGGTTGCATCGTTGAGCAGGCTCTCGCCTTGCAGGATGGTGGTGATGCGATGCGGCACCTTGAACTGTCCGAGCACGGCCGACGCCGCGACGGCATCGGGCGGCGCTACGATGGCGCCAAGGGCGACAGCCGCGGCGATCGGCAGGCCTGCCATCTTCCAGCCGAGCAGCGCAACCGCTGCGGTGATGAAAACAACCGCCCCCAAGGCCAACAGCGCGAGCGGCAGCCGGTTGCGATTGAGGTCGCGCAACGAGGTGTCATAGGCGGCGTCGAGCAGCACGGGGGCGATGAACAAGGCCAGCGCCAGTTCCGGGTCGATTTCGATGGTGGGCATGCCGGGCAGGAAGGCGATGCCCGCGCCCGCCAGCGCCAGCAACGACGGATAGGGAACTTGCAGCCGCCGCGACAGCGCCGTCAGCGCGACTGCAATCAACAGGAGGATAAGCGTCAGTTCGAAAAGAGCCATGCTCTATCGTAGCCGCCGAACGAGGCGATTGGCAGTGCCAAAGTCATGGTCGTGAAACAACAGGGACACCTCTGGCACGGGCCGTGTCGCTGCCGACAGCATGAGAAATCCCGATGGCTGGCGCGCCCGTTTGGGAGCGCCTTCCGACAGCGGACTACCTAGTGCAGCACCAGCATATCGCTCGACGAGAACGAAATCTCGGCCTTCTCTCCGACCGCGGGCGGCGGGGTGGCGGAGTTGTTGAACGTGTCGAGCGACACCGTGTTGCCGCCGATGCCGACACGGACCCGGATAACCGAGCCGAGGAAGTGCACTTCGGAAATCTCTCCGGTCAGGCTGGAGTCGCGGCCGGGCTGGCGGCCGAGCGAAATCGCCTCGGGCCGCAGCGCCAGAGACAGCGTGTCGCCGGACTTCGAGCCGTTGAGCTTGCCTTTGAGCGAGACTTCCTGCGTGTTGACCTGCACCTTGCCGGAGGCGGCGTCGGTGACCTTGCCTTCGAGCACGTTCAGCGTGCCGACGAAATTGGCGACGAACTTGGTCGCCGGCCGGTTGTAGATCTCGAACGGCGTCGCGACCTGCTCGGCCTTGCCGCCATACATCACCGCGATGCGGTCGGAGATCGACAGCGCCTCTTCCTGGTCATGGGTGACGAAGATTGTGGTGATGCCGAGCTTCTTCTGGATCGAGCGGATTTCTTCGCGGAGCGACACGCGCACCTTGGCGTCCAGCGCCGACAGCGGCTCGTCGAGCAACAGGAGCTTCGGCTTCGGCGCGATCGCGCGCGCCAGTGCGATGCGCTGCTGCTGGCCGCCGGACAGCTGGTAGGGATAGCGGTCCGCCATCTGCGGCAGCCTGATCATGTCGAGCATCTCGGCGACGCGCCTGTCGGCATCGGCCTTGTTCATGCCGGCAACCTTCAGCCCGAAAGCGATGTTCTGCGCCACGGTCAGGTTCGGGAACAGCGCGTAGGCCTGGAACACCATGCCGACATTGCGCTGGTTAGGCTTCAGCCGCGTGATGTCCTTGCCGGCGACGACGATCTTGCCGGCCGATGGTTCCTCGAAGCCGGCGACCATGCGCAGCACCGTCGTCTTGCCGCAGCCGGATGGCCCCAGGAACGAGACGAACTCGCCCGGCTCGACGTCGAGGCTGAAATCCTGCACCACGGTGTTGGACCCGTAGGACTTTCGCACATGCTGGATCGACAGGAATGGCTCGGCCATGGCTTTTTCTCTCAGGTCAGTTCGGGCGGTTCGCCGATTTCGGCGCGAAGCGGGACAGGATCTGGATGAGCGACATGCAGCCCCAGGTAATGGCGAAGGCGATGATGGCAAGGGCTGCCGGTTCATAGGCGCGGTTGGCGCCGACGTTTTGCAGATAAGGGCCGAAGGCCGGACGGTTGAGGAGGCTCGCCATGGTGAACTCGCCGATGACGATGGCAAAGGTCAGGAACGCGCCCGACAGCACGGCGATCAGGACATTGGGCAGGATCACCCGGCCAATGATCGTGCCCCAGCCGGCCCCCAGGATCTGCGCTGCTTCGGTCAATGTCCGCACATCGATGGTGCGCAGCCCGGTATCGACGGCGCGATACATGTAAGGCAGAGCCAGCGTCGCATAGCCGATCACCAGGAGGGCATTCGCTCCCATATTGCTGCCCAGGAACGGCAGCGGGGAATTCGAGCCGTACATCCGGATATAGCCGAAGACGATGACGATGGCTGGAATGACCAGCGGCAACAGCGTGATGAATTCGACGATCGGCCTGAGCCGCGGCAGGCGCAGCCGGATCCAGTAGGCCGCCGGCACCACGATCAGCACGCCGAGAATGATGGTGAAGACGGCCGCTACCACCGAATACAGGAAGGTCGACTGGAAGCGAGCGTCGCCCAGCACGATCTGGTAGGCGTCGAAGGAATGGACGCCGCGGCGCATGCGCAACGAGAACTCGACAGTCGCCATCAGCGGAATGAAGAAATAGGCCGCGCCGACAATGAAGACGACCCAGGCCCAGAATTTGCCCGACTTCATTTGAGCCACCTTTCGGACCGGGTCCGGAACCAGATGTAGAAGACGTTGGCCAAGCCCGTGATGACGATCATGCCGAAGGCGATGGCATAGCCGAGCTGCGGGTTGTGCAGCACGTCGCCATTGATCTGCGAATAGAGCTTGATGGGAACGATGTTGAGTGCCGGGCCGGCAAACGCGTAAGCCGTGGCGATGGCGCCGAAGGAATTGGCGAACAACAGGATGACGGTGCCAAGGAAGCTCGGCCATATCACCGGAATGACCACCATGCGCCAATACTGCGACTGGGTGGCCCCGAGCGTGGCGGCGGCCTCGCCCCATTCCTTCTTCAAGCCGTCGATGGCCGGCACGATGATGACCACCATCAGCGGAATCTGGAAGAACAGATAGACCGCGATCAGGCCCGATGTCGTGAGGAAATTGAAGCCCATCGCGTAGATGTTCACATTGAGAACGTCACGCAGAAGCGTTGTGACGATGCCGACGCGGCCGAGGGTAGCCAGGAAGGCGAAGGCCAGCGGCAAGCCGGCGAAATTCGAGGCGACACCCGAAAAAGTCAGGGTCGCCGAGCGGGTCCAGTTGGGAAGGCCGCCGCGCACGATGGCGATGGCAATCGCGAGCCCGGCGAAGGCACCGATGACGGCCGACCAGAAACTGATCTTGATCGAAACCCAATAGGAAGCGCTGATCGAGGGATCGCTGATCAGCTGCAGGATGTTATCCAGCGTCAGCTGACCGTCGCCATTCTGGAAAGCGCCCAGGACGAGATAGATCGTCGGCAGGATCAGGAACATCAGGACGAAGATGAAGAAAGGCGCCACGCCAATCCACTGCATCGGAAAGCGGAAAGTGGTCGCCTCGTTCGGCGGCGCGGGCTTGGTGGTAACGGACTGATTTGAGAGCGTAAGATCGGTCATGCGCCGGCTACCGTCTTCGAGGGGAAGCCGGGCGGCCTCGCGGCCGCCCGGTGGATTTCAAGCGTTACTTGACGTTGGCGCCGACAACGGCGTCCCAGTTCTTGCTGATGGTCTCCTTCGCCTTGCCCTGCTCGTCGAGCGTCGGGAAGGCGGCCGACGCGTAGGACTCCGCTGGCGGCAGCTTGGCCAGAACGTCCGCGGGGATCTTGCCGTTCTTGGCAAGATCGTTGAAACGGATCGGGTGGCAATAGCCCTTCAGCCAGCCGACCTGGCCTTCGTCGGAATAGAGATATTCCATCCACAGCTTGGCTGCATTCGGATGCGGCGCGAAGGCGCTGATCGCCTGCACATAAACACCGGCGACAACGCCGGTCTTCGGCACGATGACGTCGACGGGCGGGTTGCCCTTCAGCGTGTCGCGACCGGCGAGCGCGTTGTAATCCCAGTTGATCAGGATCGGGGTCTGGCCCTGGGCAAGCGTTGCCGGCTTGCCGACGACCGGCACGAAATTGCCGGCGGCGTTGAGCTTCTTGAAGAAGTCGAGGCCAGCGGTGCCAGCGGCCTCACCAGCAGCCGCGCCACCGGAAAGGCCCGCGGCGTAGACGGCCTGGATGGCCTGGTTCGAAGCGCGCGGATCGCCGGCAACGGCGACCGCGTTGGCGAATTCGGGCTTGAGGAGATCGGCCCAGTCCTTCGGCGACTCCTTGATCAGGTCCTTGTTCACCATGAACGAGAGCACGCCATAATAGTCGCCGTACCAGGCGCCATCGGCATCCTTGGCGCTGTCCGGGATCGAGTCCCAGGTGGACACCTTGTATGGCATCAACAGGCCATCGGCCTTGGCGGTCGGGCCGAAGGACAGGCCGACGTCGATGACATCAGGAGCCTGCGGACCCTTGTTGTCCTTGTTGGCCTTGATCGCCTCGACTTCATCGCCGGAGCCGGCGTCGGGGTTGAGTTCGTTGACGGTGATTTCCGGATACTTCGCCTTGAAGCCGGCGATGACGTCGCCGTAGCCGCACCAGTCATGCGGCAAGGCGATCGTGGTGAGCTGGCCTTCGGCCTTGGCGGCCTTGATGAGATCGTCCATCGAAGCGGCGGACGAAATCACCGACGACACCATCAGGGTCGCGGCCGAAAGGGAAAGCATTTTCCCCGTGAATTTGAACATGTGTTCTCTCCATTGAACTGACGCCGTTGGACGTCTGCGATGCGGTATCGTTTTCGTGTGACAGCCAGATGAAAGCTTTGTGAAACCGGCGCCTCGCAGCGTGAAAAGTTAACTCTTTTTAACGGACTGTAGCAATTAGCCATCACTTAATTTTCCGGCTAATCATTAATCCGCCCCTATATCGCCCCTTCCCCTCTCCTTTCCCCTCGTTTCCCGATCAACTTCCGCACCCCGGAACCGGCCTCAGACCGTCCCGGCGATGGCGTTTTCGAGCAGTGTCAGCGCCGCCTTCTTGGTCAGCTTGACCGGGTTGCCGCCGGCCGTCGGATCGACCACCGCCATGTCGGCGATCAGCCCCTTGCGCTTCTTGTCCATGTCGAGCCCCTTGATCAGGCCCGGCAGCGCGTGCGGCACCTTCAACTCCTTGCGCAGCTTGATAACGGCCTTGGCGAAGCCGTCGAAACCGCCCTTGATGCCGCAATAGGCGGCGAGCCGGGCAATACGCTCCTCGATGGAGTCGCGATTGAAGGCCAGCACATAAGGCATGAACACGGCATTGGTCATGCCATGATGGGTGTCGTAGAGCGCGCCGATCGGATGCGACAGCGAGTGGATCGCACCCAGCCCCTTCTGGAACGCCGCAGCGCCCATGGCGGCCGCGCTCATCATGTGGGCGCGGGCGACGAGGTCCTTGCCGTTGGCATAAGCCTTCGGCAGGTTCTCGAACACCAGGCGTATGCCTTCGACGGCAATGCCGTCGGCCATCGGATGATAGCCCGGCGCGCAATAGGCTTCGAGGCAATGGGCAAGCGCGTCCATGCCGGTGCCGGCGGTGATGAAGGAAGGCATGCCGACCGACAGCTCCGGATCCGCGATGACGATCGCCGGCAACAACTTCGGATGGAAGATGACCTTCTTGGTATGCGTCTCCTCGTTGGTGATGACACCGGCGCGGCCGACCTCCGAGCCGGTGCCGGCGGTGGTCGGCACCGCGATGATCGGCGCGATGGCGTCGGAGTTGGCGCGCGTCCACCAGTCGCCGACATCCTCGAAGTCCCAGACCGGCCTGACTTGGCCGGCCTGGAAGGCGATCAGCTTGCCGAGGTCGAGCGCCGAGCCGCCGCCGAAGGCGATGACGCCGTCATGCTTGCCCTTCTTGAACACCGCGATGCCGGCGGTGAGGTTGGACTCGACCGGGTTCGGCTTCACCTCGGAGAAGACGCCATAGGGCACCTTGGCCTCGTCGAGAATCCTTAGCGTCGAGGCGACGACCGGCAGTTTCGCCAATCCCGGATCGGTGACGAAAAGCGGCCGCTTGATGCCGGTGGCCGCGAGCACCTCCGGCAGTTCCTTGATGCGCCCGGCGCCGAAACGAACAGTGGTGGGGTAGTTCCATTTGGAGATGAGCTTGGACATTTTTGTCTTTCGAAAATTAGATGGCTTCACGCAGATGGAATGATTTCGGCCGGGTCAAATTGTCATAGCCCAGTGCCGACAGGGCAACGCCCTTGCCGGTGTCCTTGACGCCGGTCCAGACCAGCGCCGGATCAAGATAGTCGCAGCGGTTCATGAACACCGTGCCGGTCTCGACGCGGTCGCCGATCGCCACCGCATGCTCGGTGTCGCGCGTCCAGATCGAGGCCGTCAGCCCGTAGGGGCTGTCGTTCATCAAAGCGATCGCCTCTTCATCGTTGCGCACCTTCATGATGCCGACGATCGGCCCGAAACTTTCCTCGCGCATGACGCTCATCTGGTGGTCGACTTGCGTCAGCACCTCCGGCGCCAGATAGGGCGAGCCGGTCTTGTCGTTAGCCAGCTTCATGTCGATATGCGCCTTGGCGCCCTTGCGCAGCGCTTCGGCCTTCTGCTCGCGGATCAGATCGGCAAAGCGCGCCTGCGCCATCGGTCCCATCGTCGTCGCCTGCTCCAGCGGATTGCCGACGACATAATTCCTGGTCTCGGCGATGAAGCCTTCGACGAACTCGTCATAGACCGTCTCGTGCACATAGACGCGTTCGATGCCACAGCAGCACTGGCCGGAATTGAAGAAGGCGCCGTCGACCAGATTGGCCACGGCATGGTCCATCTTGGCGTCGGGCAGCACATAGGCCGGATCCTTGCCACCAAGTTCGAGCCCAAGCGTCATGAAGGTGCCTGCCGCCGCCTTTTCGATAGCACGGCCGCCAGCGACCGATCCGGTGAAATTGACATGGTCGATCTTGCCGGAACCCAGCAGTTTTTCGGTCTGTGCATGGTTGAGCACGACATTCTGGAACACGCCCTTTGGCAGGCCAGCCTTGTCGAACGCCTGTTGGAAGCGCTCGCCGACCAGCAACGTCTGCGCGGCATGTTTGAGGATGACGGCGTTGCCGGCCATCAGCGCCGGCACGATGGTGTTGACCGCTGTCAGATAGGGATAGTTCCATGGCGCGATCACCATGACCACCCCAAGTGGATCCTTCTTCACATAGCGCCGGAAGCCGTCCTTCGGGTTGGAGGCCGGCACGGACTTGAGCGCCGCTTCCGCGATCTCGACCATATAGTTGGTACGCTCCTTGACGCCGCCGAACTCGCCGCCATAACGAACGGGACGCCCCATCTGCCAGGCGATCTCCGGCACGATCTCGTCTGATATCGCGACCAGTGCTTCCAGCATCGCGAGCATGTACTTGCCACGCTCGACGATCGGCGTCCGCGCCCACTTCTCCTGCGCCGCCCTGGCGAGCTCGACCGCGGCGTTGATCGCCTGGTCGGTAGCGACCGGCCGCTCGGCATAGATCGAGCCGTCGATAGGGGATTTTAGTTTGACCGTTTCGGTCATCGTTTAAGTCCTCGCACTTCTGTACAATCGAAATCACATGGCTTGACGCTGCCCCTCACACCTTTCTTCACGGGAGAGGGTAAGGGTGAGGGGCGGCGTCAGCTAGTACCGCTCGAAACCCCTGTGCAGTTCCCAATCCGTGATACGCCGATCGTATTCGAACTGCTCCCACTTCGCGGTGTGCACATAATGTTCGAGCACATCCTCGCCGAGAGCCTGTTTCAGCATCTTCGACTTCGCCAGCGTCTCGGTCGCATCGCGCAGCGTCTTTGGAATCTCCGGCAAACGAGAAGCCTGGTAGGCGTCGCCGACGAAAGGCTTCTGCAATTCCAGCTTCTCGTCGATACCGGCGAGGCCGGCCGCGATCAGCGCCGCGAAGGCGAGATAAGGGTTGAGGTCGGCGCCGCCGATGCGGCATTCCATGCGGATGCCCTTGGTGCCCTCGCCGCACAGGCGGAAGCCGGCGGTGCGGTTGTCTTCGCTCCACATGATCTTGGTCGGCGCGAAAGTGCCGGCTTGGAAGCGCTTGTAGGAATTGACGTAGGGCGCCAGGAACCAGGTGAATTCCTTGGCGTATTTCAACTGCCCGGCCGCCCATTGCTGGCCAAGGGTCGACAAGGTCCAGTCGGCTTGTTTGTCGAAGAACAGCGGCGTCTTGCCGTCCGCGCTCCACAGCGAATTATGGATGTGGCTGGAATTTCCGGCGAGACCGTAATTATACTTGGACATGAAGGAAATCGCCTTGCCTTCGGACTCGGCAATCTCCTTTGCGCCGTTTTTCAGGATGACGTGGCGGTCGGCCATGTCGAGCGCTTCTGCGTAGCGCACATTGATCTCTTCCTGGCCCGGACCCCACTCCCCTTTGGAGTTCTCGATCGGAATGCCGGCGGCTTCCATTTCGTTGCGAAGCCGGCGCATGACGCCTTCTTCCTTGGTGGTGATGCCGATCTGGTAGTCGCCGATATAGGGCGAGGCTGTATCGAGCCCCTGCCAATGCTTCTTGCGGGCGGAATCGTAGGTCTCGTTGAACAGGTAGAATTCGAGCTCGGAAGCGAAATAGCCGATATAGCCCCGCTCGCTCAGCCGCTTGACCTGCTTCTTCAGGATGGCGCGCGGCGAATGCGGCAGGTCGTCGCGGGTGTGGTGGTCAAGCACGTCGCAAATGACGAGCGCCGTCTTTTCCAGCCAGGGAATGCGCCGCAGCGTCGCCAGGTCCGGCTTCATGACGAAGTCGCCATAGCCCTTCGACCAGCTTGCCGCCTTGTAGCCCGGCACCGGCTCCATATCGATGTCGGCCGCCAGCAGGTAGTTGCAGCCATGCGTCTCGTCATGCGCGGAATCGACGAAGTATTGCGCCAGGAACCGCTTTCCCGCCAATCGGCCCTGCATGTCGACAATGCATGCCAGCACCGTGTCGATCTCGCCGCTGGAGACCGCTTTCTTCAACTGATCGAACGAGAAATTTCCGGCCATTCCTTTGGCACTCCAGTGCTTGGTCGTTGAAAGGGAGGAACAAAACCATGGCCGGCGCGATGCCGGCCATGGTTGGTGATGCTTGAAGTCAGTGGCCGGTTTCGCCGACCGCCTGTTCGGCTGCCTTGATCGCCGCCTGGCGCGCGGCGATGATGTCGCCGAGTGGCGGACCCTGGAAGCGGTTGCGCTCGAAGGCGAACCAGACGATCGCCGTCAGGATGAAGAAGCCGACGGTGATGTAGAGCGCCCAGTCGTTCGGCGGCTGGATGCCGATGATGAAGATCAGGATCATCGACACGATCGACAGGACGGCAAACAGCATGAACACGCCGCGGCCCATGTTCCATGGACCCATCTTGTCCCACTTCGGCGTGCCCCAGGCCAGCATGCCGAGCACGATCGGCACGGTGAAGGACAGGAACAGGAAGATGACGGTGCACGATACGACGATGGTGTAGGCCGAGGTGCCGGCGACCGAAACCAGCGTCGACCCCCAGACGAACAGCACCGACAGGACCGACGCCGTCCAGATCGCCGCCACCGGCGTGCGATAGGTCGGGCTGACCTTGGCGAGTGCCGCCGAGCCCGGCAGGCCGCCGTCACGCGAGAAGGCGAAGATCATGCGCGACGCCGACGTGACGGTGGCGAGACCGCACAGAAGCTGCGCGATGAACACGACGAGATAGACGAACTCCTTGAGGCCGGGACTGACGCGCTGGTCAAAGGCCCAGAAGAACACGTTCCAGCCCTGCTTGGCGGCGTCGTCCATGTTGGGGATCATCAGCACGAAAGCGGCCAGGAACAGATAGCCGAAGACGGCCGACCAGATCACCGACATGACCATGGCGCGCGGCACCGAGGAAGCCGCCTTGATGGTTTCCTCGGAAGTATGGGCCGAAGCGTCATAGCCGGTGATCGTGTAGATCGGCAGCAAGAGGCCTAGTGCGAACACCCACGCATTCGAGACCGACGGCCAGACGCCGGCGCCGGCGTCACCCGAATAGTTGTGGAAGGTGAACAGGCGGCTGAAATCCCACGTCTCGGCGGAGAACAGACAGACGACCGCGATCAGGATCGAGCCGAAGAAGATCAAATAGCCGGAGAAGTCCGTCAGCTTGGCCGTCAGCTTGATGCCGAGATGGTTGATCAACGCCTGGGCGCCGGTGATGACGACCAGGAAGATCATCTGGTTGGTCAGCGTGCCCTCGATGCCCAGCGCCGGTCCGAAGGCGCCGACGAAGAACGTCCAGGTGCCGACATTGATGGCGCCGAGCACGGTGATCAGGCCGAGCAGGTTGAGCCAGGCCGTCACCCAGCCGGTGCCGCGATTGCCGAGGATCGAGCCCCAGTGATAGAGGCCGCCGGCGGTCGGATAGGCCGAGCTGATCTGCGACATGGCGACCGCGAAGGTCAACGAAATGAAGCAGCCGACCAGCCAACCGATACCGATGCCGATGCCGCCGGCGCCCGACGTCGCTTGGGCCAGCGAATTGATGCCGCCCGACAGGATGCAGATGATGGAGAAGGAAACGGCGAAGTTTGAAAAGCGGCTGAGACGCCGCTCCAGTTCCTGGGCGTAGCCCATGCTGTGGAGGGCCTTTACGTCCTCCGCCTTGTCAACGTCTGTATAACCCGGTGCTGCCATTGGAAGTCCCCTGTTTGTTTCTCAGCTGGCCGATTGGACTGACTTTCTGACTGAATGCGATCTGGGCCGCGTGGCCTCCTCTGGTTCCAGATCCGAAAAAATGCCGGTGAGCAGATCCGCCCATTTCCGCTGCCCGGTTTCGCCGGATATCTCATCGTTGCGGATTTCGATCATTGCACAGGGCAGCCCACGCGAGCGCGCATGCCGTTCCAGCGTGAAATAGACGCGATCGGCAGGCGAATAGGGTTCGTTGACGCCGACGGTGATGCCGGCAAGCCGCTGTAACGCCGCTATCAGCGGTGCCGCCAGCCGGCGATCTTCGTCATGGATGATGCCGATATGCCAGGGCCGGTTGCGGCCCTTGTAGACCGGCGTGAAGGAATGGACGGAAACCAGGCGGGTCTCCTGCCCGCGCGCCAGCCTGTCTTCGACAATGCGCTCGATGGTGCTGTGAAATGGCTGCCATGACAGGGCGACCCGCGCCGCGCGCTGTTTTTCGGACAGGCCGGTATTACCCGGTATGGCAGTGGTTTCGCTGACTGGCGGCACCAGGTCAGGCGCGTCGAGCGGCCGGTTGCAATCGATCACCAATCGCGAAATGCGGGTTTCGATCAGCGTGGCATCGAGCGCCTGCGCCATCCGCAGCGCAACCGGCAACGCACCGGGATCCCAGGCGATGTGACGCGACAGGTCCTCGGTGGCGAGCCCGAGCGTGCCGAATTCAGCCGGCATGAAATTGGAAGCGTGGTCGCAGGTCAGTACGAAAGGGCTCGATCCGCCAGGGTTCGTCACCCCCACGGTATCAGACGATGCAAGGCTGGCGGGCCGCGCTGTCTCCATAGTCCTGCCGTCCCCTGGGAGCGCTGTATCGTATGTTACGTATTTTGTTTCATTGCGTCCCGGTGGATGATTTCATACAGTTTGTTTGGCTTTGTCAAATGCGATCTGGGGAAAAGACCGTCGGCGGGCCAAGGGTGGGGAAAAGATGATTTCCAACATTGCCGAATTGATTGCCGACCGTATCGGCGCGATGCCCGCCGGCGAACGGCGCGCAGCGCAGACGCTGATCGCGAGCTATCCGATGATCGGACTGAAGACGGTCGCCGAATTCTCATCCGCGGCCGGCGTATCCTCGCCGACGATCCTGCGTTTCGTCGCCCGGCTGGGTTTCCAGAATTACCCCGAGTTCCAGTCGAGCCTCCAGGATGAACTGGCGGCGCAATTGCAATCGCCGGCGATACGAACGCTCAACCCGCCCACGCCTAGTGGCGGCATGGTGTCGCCCATGCTGGAAGCGACGCTCGACAATATGCGCGAGACCTTCAGGCATCTGTCCGACAAGCAGCTTGCCGACATTGCCGCCAGGCTGGCCGAGCGGCGTGGCAAGACATTTCTGATCGGCGGCCGCTTCACCGACCCGCTGGCGCGCTACATGGCCGCCCACCTCGCCGTCATCCAGCCCGATGTCTTTCACCTCGCCGGCCAGGAGAGCATGTGGCGCGACCGGCTGATCGACATGGGCAAGCGCGACGTGCTGGTGATCTTCGACATCAGGCGCTATCAGGACAGCCTCCTCCGCTTCGCCGAAAAGGCGCATCAGCGCGGCGTTCAGATCGTACTGTTCACCGACCAGTGGCTGTCGCCGATCGCCCGCTTTGCTCGCCATGTCATCGCCGGACGAACCGCCGTGCCTTCCGCATGGGATTCCTCGGCGGCACTTTTCGTCGTCGCCGAAACGCTGATCGGCGCCGTCACCAGGCAACTCGAGGCCGACGGGGCCCGGCGCATCCGCGAGATGGAAGGCCTGCGATAGGTCGAATCCTCCGGATAATTGCATCGGCTTCGCGGCCGTCTCGGTCTCACGTTACCGAGATTTAATGTGCACGAATGCGTGATAATTGCCATAAACCGCTGATATTGGGGTGTGGCGTGGCCGGATTTTGACGCCTGCGGTATCGTCGCTGTGCCGTTCCTTCGGGAATGGCTGACGATTCCTGAAACCGGAGTGTCGATGCGGACCTGGAAGCAAATTGTCGTTGCGCTTGTGATCGTGGTCGCCGCCGGGGCCGCCTGGGCACGCTTCTATCCAGGCGCGCCGGAAGTGCTGGCACGCTGGGGGATGGATTGGGCCTACGCGGCAACTCCTCCCGCCAGAAGCGGTGCGGACGGCGCGAAACAGGCTGGCAATCGCAATGGAGTCCGGCAGGTCAACGTCGTCGCCTTGCCTGCCGGTACGGCCACCATAAACGACCGCCTGCAGGCGATCGGCACCGGCCGTGCCAACGCCTCGGTGACCGTCAATCCCTACAGTTCCGGCCGCCTTGCCGAGTTGCTGGCCGAATCCGGCACTCATGTCGACAAGGGACAGATCATCGCAACGCTCGATTCCGAGACGGAGATCATCGCACAGGACCGCGCCAAGCTCGCCTTGCAGGATGCTCAGTCCAAGCTCGACCGCGTCAAGTCGCTGCGCGCCTCAAACGCGGCGACACCGGTCGCGGTCGCCGATGCCGAAGTGGTTCTGGCCGGCGCCAAGCTGGCGCTTCAGGATGCCGAGCTTGCACTGCAGCGCCGCTCGATACTGGCGCCGATCACCGGCACGGTCGGCATCCTGCCGATCTCGGCCGGCAATTACGTCACCAACCAGTCGGCGATCGCCACGCTTGACGACCGGTCCTCTATCCTGGTCGATTTCCAGGTGCCCGAGCGCTTCGCCGCCGCCGTCAATGTCGGCGCGCAATTGACGGCGACGCCGATCGCCAATCCGAGCAACGCCTACACCGGCACGGTTTCAGCGATCGACAATCACATCGACGAAAAGAGCCGCACACTTCTGGTCAAGGCCACCATCGCCAATCCGGCCGATTCGCTGCGCGCCGGCATGTCGTTCTCCATCACCATGAAATTCCCCGGCGAGACCTATCCGGCCGTCAGCCCGCTGGCGATCCTGTGGGGTTCGGACGGCGCCTATGTCTGGCAGGTCGAGGACGGCAAGGCCAGGCGCGTGCCGGTGCGCATCATCCAGCGCAACACCGAGACCGTATTGATCGACGCGGAGATCGACAGCGGCGACATGGTGGTCACCGAAGGCACCCAAAGTGTCAGCGAAGGCGGCGAGGTTCGCATCGCGGACCAGGAGCAGCGCGCCACCAAGGCCGCGGAAGGCTCATGACCGGCTCCGTCAACGCCGCCAGCGATACCGGCTTCACCGCACTGTTCATCCGCAGGCCGGTCATGGCGTTCGTGCTGAACACCCTTATAGCCGTTGCCGGCCTCGCTGCCTTCTACGGTGTCGAGATCCGCGAACTGCCCGACGTCGACCGCGCTGTTGTCACGGTCTCCACGACCTTCGAAGGCGCGGCCTCCGAAACCGTCGACCGCGAACTGACCGACACGATCGAGGGCGCCGTCGCCCGCGTCTCTGGCGTCAAATCGATCTCGTCTTCCTCCTCATTCGGCTCGAGCCGCGTCACCATCGAGTTCAACGACGGTGTCGATCTGAACGTCGCCGCCTCGGATGTGCGTGATGCCGTCGGCCGGGTCGCCAACCAGATGCCCGATACCGCCGATCCGCCGCGCATCGTCAAGGCCGATGCCAATTCCGACGCTGTGATGCGGCTGGCGGTGACTTCGGACACCATGTCGATCCAGGACATGACGGTGGTGGTCCAGGACCAGATCGAGGACGAACTGGCAGCCGTACCCGGCGTCGCCGACGTCCAGGTCTATGGCGACCGCGACAAGATCTTTCGCATCGACGTCGACCAGAACAAGCTCGGCAGCCTCGGCTTCACCGTCGCCGACCTTCGGACGGCGCTTGCCTCCGTCGCCTTCGATTCCCCGGCCGGGTCGATCACAACGACCAACCAGGACCTGATCGTGCGCACCACGGCCGACGTGACGACGCCCGAGGAATTCGAAAATATCATCATCGGCGGCACAACGCGCATCCGCGATGTCGCGACAGTCACGCTCGGCCCCGATGTAGGCCAGACGACGCTGCGTTCGGACGGCAAGACCGGAATCGGCCTAGGCATTATCCGCCAGGCGGAATCGAACACGCTGGACATTTCGACGGGCGTGCAGGCCGCCGTCGCCAAGCTGCAGGAGAACTTGCCCAAGGGCATGTCGATCAAGATCACCAGCGACGACGCTGTCTTCGTCAAGGGTGCGGTGCACGAGGTCGAGATCGCGCTTGGCCTGTCGGTTACCATGGTGCTGATCGTCATCTACATCTTCCTGCTCGACTGGCGCGCCACGCTCATCCCCGGCCTGTCGATGCCGGTCGCCATGATCGGCACCATCGCCGCCATCTATCTGGCCGGCTTCTCCGTCAACATCCTGACGCTGCTCGCTTTGGTGCTGGCCACCGGCCTTGTCGTCGACGACGCCATCGTCGTCTTGGAAAACATCGTGCGACGGCGCAACGAAGGCATGGGGCCGCGTGCGGCGGCCGTGCTCGGCGCGCAGGAAGTGTTCTTCGCCGTCGTCGCCACGACACTGACGCTTGTCGCCGTCTTCGTACCGATCTCGTTCCTGCCCGGCCAGACCGGCGGCCTGTTCCGCGAATTCGGCTTCGTGCTTGCGATGTCGGTGCTTCTGTCCTGCGTGGTCGCGCTGACGCTTTGCCCGATGCTTGCCTCGCGCATGCTGACCAGCGCGCCGCTTCACCGAGAGGCCGGCCAGGGCATTGGCGCTCGCATCGGCGGCGTCCTGAATGCCGGCTACAAGCGCGCGCTGCACGCTTGCCTCGACGCGCCCTGGATCGTGGTTCTGGTAGCGGTGCTGTTTGCCGGCGTCGCCTTCGCGCTGTTCGGCACCATCCGCCAGGAACTGACGCCGACCGAGGACCGCGCCGCGGTGCTGTTGCGCATCAACGCCCCGCAAGGCGTCAGCCTCGACTATACGACACAGCAGATGCAGAAGATCGAGCGGCTGATCCAGCCGATGCGCGATTCCGGCGAGATTCGCTCGACCTTCGAAAACGCCGGCCAGAACGGCTCCTACAATTCTGGCTTCATGGTGATGACGCTGGCGCCGTGGGACGAGCGCAGCCGCGGCCAGCAGGAGATCATGGCCGAGATCAGTCGATTGACCAGGCAGGTGCCCAGCGTGCGGATCTTCCCAGTCCAACCCAACAGTCTCGGCATCCGCGGCGCCGGCAACGGCCTGCAATTCGCTCTGGTTGGCAACGACCGCAAGGCGCTTGGCGATGCGGCGGTCAAGATCATCGCCGAAATGCAGAAGGATCAGCGCTTTCAGACGCCGCGCCTGTCGATCGACCCGACGCAGCCGCAACTGGCCGTAGCGATAGACCGTGAGCGCGCGTCCGATCTCGGCATCGACATCACCGGGCTCGCCAACACCATGCAAGCCATGCTCGACGGCAATGACGTCGTCGATGTCTACATCGCCGACCGCAGCTACGGCGTGAAGCTGGTCTCGACCACCAACCCGATCAACGACCCGACCGATCTGGAAAATGTCTTCCTCAAGACGGCGGATGGCCGCTTCGTGCCGATGTCGACCATCGCCACGCTGACCGAGCGCGCCGTACCACCGTCGCTGTCGCGCGAACAGCAGCAGCCTTCAGTGGCGATCACCTCGAACCTCTCGGGCAATTTCGCGCTTGGCGATGCGCTGACACGCGCCGAGCAGATCGCCACGCCGCTCCTGCCGCCTGGAAGCCGAATCCTGCCCCTGGCCGAGGCAGCGACTTTGGGTGAAACCAACAGCGCGATGGTCACCATCTTCGGCTTTGCCCTGGTCATCATCCTCCTGGTGCTGGCCGCCCAGTTCGAGAGTTTCGTCAGCGCCGTCATCATCATGGCGACGGTGCCGCTCGGCCTCGCCTGCGCCATTTTCGCGCTGCTGCTTTCGGGCACCAGCCTCAACGCCTACAGCCAGATCGGCCTGGTGCTTCTGGTCGGCGTCATGGCCAAGAACGGCATCCTGATCGTCGAATTCGCCAACCAGCTGCGAGATCGGGGCTTGGGGGTGCGCGAAGCGATCGAGCAGGCTTCCACCATCCGTCTGCGGCCGGTGATGATGACGATGATCTGCACCATACTTGGCGGTGTCCCGCTCGTGCTGGCCGCCGGTGCGGGCGCCGAGGCACGCGTAGCGCTCGGCTGGGTCATTGTCGGCGGGCTTGGCCTGGCCACCATCTCGACGCTGTTCTTGACCCCGGTCGCCTATCTCCTGCTTGGCCGCTTCGTCACGCCGAAGACCCATGAGGAAGCACGGCTGAAGCGCGAACTCGAGGAAGCCGCCTCCACCAATCTGGAACCGGCGGAATAGAGATACCTATTTCAGCAGCCGGCCCTCGATCGACCAACGCGCGGCAAGGAAGTTCAGCACGGCCGCCACGATGACCCCGCCGATCTTTGCCGGCCACACACCGCCGACGCCGGCGAAGAGTGCGATCGACAGGCTGGACACGCCGAGCGAAATCAACGCCCCAGCCGAGACGAAGCGCAGGAAGGCATCATGCAGCCGAATGGCGTGACTGCGCTCGAACGACCAGAAGCCATTCGCCACGAAAGAGAAGACGACGGCAATCGACCACGAGATGACATTGGCGGACAGCGGCGGGGCGTGCAGCTTGAGAAGCAGGAAAAAACCGGCAAGGTCGATGGCCGTATTTGCCAGTCCGACTAGCGCAAAACGGACGATCTTGCTGCCCGTCGAACGCCGGGGCTGAACGCCGCTCATTCCCTGCCGTCCATGATCTCGATACCGGCTCGGGCCAGGTTCGCGCCGAACGCATCCGAAGCCAGAACGCCGAATTCCACTTCGCGCACGCCTTGCATCGGGTCACGCGCGCACAGCGTTTGGTCGACATGGCCGGGGTGGCACATGAACAGCCCTCGGTCCGACAGCGCTTCGACGGAAGCCTCCAGCAAGGGGGCGAACTTTTCGGGTTGCCGCCAGTCATAGATGCCGGCGAGCGGCTTCAAAACGGCAAAGCCGGCGCGCTGCATCGATCGGTCGAAGCCGGCGGCCACGGCAGCGATTGCCGCGATTTTCGGCGCGGCGACGGCATCGCTCAGCGCTGGAGCGCCGCGCAGCACCGGCCTGCCGGCAGCGTCGGGAAAACGTGTCCGCAGCCAGCCGCGCGCGACAGGCAGGAAATGCACGTGCTGATGACCGTCGATGAAGTCGGGCTTGCGGCCCAGCGCCTCGACGAAACGGCTATATTGCGCGTCGAGTTCGGCATGGACGTCGCGCTCGTCGATCCGCCCGCGCAGGATCGGCAGGGCCAGCGAACGAAGCGGCGGCAACCGGCTCTCGGGCGCCAGGCTCGATTTGCCTGTGACCGCTGGCTGGTCCGTAAGGGTCAGGTGCAGCCCGATCGCCGCGCGGCCACGCAGCGGCTTTATGCGCGCCGCCGCCTCGGCCCATTCCGGAAAACCAGTCATGCAGCTGGTGCCGGTCAAGCGCCCGCGGTCGAGCAGGTCGAGAATGCCTGCGCAAACCCCCGGTGCCAGCCCGTAGTCGTCGGCGATCAGGCGAATGCGCCGCGTCATCCGCGGGACGCGCCCGGCGCATTGTCGGGGGCGGTCTCGCTGAGCACCACATCGCGCACCAGATAGACCGGCCGGTCCTTGCTCTCCGACAGCGTGACCCAGACATATTCGCCGATCAGGCCGAGCAAGGTGAGGTTGAGGCCGCCGAGCAGCACGACGGCGACCATCAGGCTGGGGTAACCAGGCACGGCAACGCCGTAGAACATCACCTCGAAGAACACTTTGGCGCCGTAAACGACGCCCGCCAGCGCCGCAAGCATCCCGCTCAAGCTGATGATGCGCAGCGGGATGACGGAAAACGATGTAAACCCTTCCAGTGAAAAGGCGATCAGGTTGAGCCGGCTCCATTTCGACGTGCCGATGGCGCGGTTTTCCGGCGAATAGGGTATGGCTTTCTGACGGAAACCGGCCCAGGCGAACAGGCCCTTGTTGAAGCGCCGCTTGTCGCGCAGGCTGGTCAGCGCACGCACCACGGGACCGCGCATGACGCGAAAATCACCGGCGTTCTCCGGAATATCGAAACGCTGGCTGCTGTTGATCAGGCTGTAGAAAAGCCGCGCCAGCTGGCTGCGCCGCCAGCTCGCCTCGCGGCGGTCGTTCTGCGCGTACACGACGTCGATGTCGTGGCTTTCCACCAGCTCGGCGATCATCTTCAAGCTGATATCCATGGAATGCTGCAGATCGGAATCCATGATCAGCACCATGTCGCCCCGCGACCGGTCGAGGCCGGCGAGCACCGCCACCTCCTTGCCGAAATTGCGGCTGAGGCGAACGATCTCCCACGATCCCGACAGGGCCTGTGAAAATCGCCTGGCACCATCGTCGAGGCTGCCGTCGTCGACCAGGATCTTGTGGACGGCCATACCAAAACGGCTTGATACCGCTTCCTCGAGCCTGTCGAGCAGCGCGGCAAAGGCCGGCGCCGATTGCGCCTCGTTGAAGAAGGGCGCCACGATGTCGAGTTTTTGACGCGGATCAGCCATGTGCAACGGGTCCGACACTCACGATCTTTTCGCGCCCCTTGGCCCAGAACCACCAGATCAGGGAACAGGCGATGAAGCTGACCGCGATCGGCCGGAACCAAGGGTAGAAGAAATCATGCATGTGGCGCTCGACGCTGGTCAAACCTGTGAGGAACAATACCGTCGACAGCACCGAGGCCAGGACGCCGCCACGCTCCTCCCGCCACAGTGTGGCGATAGCGAGGCCGGCGGGCACGGCGATCATGGCATAGGTATTTGGCTCGACACGCGGATTGAAAACGCACATGTAGAAGGCAGCCGCCAGGAAGATCGCCAGTCCGGCAATTCCAGGCTGGAGTTTGCGGTCGAACCAGAGGACGGTCGACAGCGTAAGCAGTGCCACGACGATACGCACGACCGTGGCGGCGAATTCAGGCATCGGCAGCCCGGCCGAGGTGAAGGGCGCCGTAAAGTCGGTAGGGACAAAGTGGTTGGACTTGTCGACGGCCATGGAAGTCAACATGCGGGCGAAATCGCCGTACTGTTCGTTGAGGTAGCCGGCAGGCGCGAACGCGTACGGTATGGCCAGTACCAACAGCACTGCCAGCGCGAGCACGGGTATCAGCCGCAGACGCAGCGCCGACACCAGCAAAAGCATGATGATCGCGGTCGGTTTGGCGATGATGGCGACCGAAGCCCAGAAGAAGGTTTCGGCGCGCCGCCCTTCGAGCGCCGATAGGGTCAGAAGCCAGCAGGCCGCGGTCAGAAGGATCGTTGCCTGGCCGTTGCGGATCGCACCCAACGCCATCGGCAGGGCAAGGAAGAGGCCGAAGGAAAGCAGCCATGGCAATTCCTCACCGCCGATTTTGCGCACTTGCCGCATCGCCGCGAAGGTGAGCGCCGCGAAGCCCAGCGCATGCCACACCACGCCGCCCAGATACGGTCCGAGCTTCAGCACTGGCAGGTAAAACGCGGCGAAGGCTGGCGCATACAGGTACCCCATCTCGGATTGAAGATTGTACAGCGGCCGCCCGCTCAGGAATGCTTCGCTGCCATATCCGTAGGCCTGCGTCACCGTGCGCGTGCCGGGCGACCATAGCACCAGGCCGAGAACGATCAGGAATGCCCCGATCCACATGGCCAGCCCCAAACGATCGAAAACCGGCTTGGAAATCGTCATCAATTCACCCCGCACGCCATCGGGGAAGACGCCTCAGCCCGGCGCCGTCCCGGCATTCGATGGCGGCGACATATCACGGACAAAGCGACGAGGCATAGGGGCCGAAAGACGCGGCGATGAATTTCGGGACCGCCAGGGATGGTCGACCGAACTGGGAAAAGCGTCCAGAAATCCTGCGACTAGGCCTTCCGGCTCCGCATAAGGCGGCATCAAGGCCGGATGAACACTTTGCCGTTGGGCTTGGCCAGTTCCGCCGGCGTTCGCGCCATTGCCTCGGCCAGCGGAATGACCGCCGTCACGTCGGTCGACCAGCGTCCGTCGGAAAAACGCTTCTGTGCCTCGAGGACCGCCGGACCTCGCCGATCCCTAAATTGCCGCATCCACTCGCTCAGCCAGAAGCCTTCGATGTGCTTGTGCTGGAAGATCAGCTGGCCGGGCTCGCGGATGATCGTTGCCTCGGGATCGAGCCGGCCATAGATGATCCAGCGCGCCCGTTTCGGCATCGCGTTGAAGATGGCTGACGCCAGCGGCCCGGTGACCGCATCGAGGAAGATGCGCGGCTGTTCGGCCTTCATCACCTCGCGCAGCGTGGCCTCGAATTCCGGCGCCTTCTCATTGAGGACGTGCGCCGCGCCAAGCTCATTCAGCATCGCGATCTGTTCGTCACGGCGCACCGTGACAACAGGCCGAAACCCTTCCTCCCTCGCCAGCCCGATGATCAGCTTGCAGAGCTGGCTGGCACCAGCGGTCATGACGAAGGCCTTTTCGCCTTCCTGTTTGACGATGTCGAACATGGCGATCGCGCTCAGCGGATTGACGATCATCGCGGCGCCATCCTCGTCTCGAACCGTATCGAGAAGCGGAATGCAGGCCGCCGCCTCGGCGACGGCATATTCAGCCCACGAACCCCAATTGCTCAGACCGGTGGCGAAAGCGACGCGCTTGCCGACAAGGCTCTTGGGATGGGGCTCCTCACCGCCCGCGACGACCGTGCCGACACCCTCGAAGCCGGCCGGACGGCCCTTGACGCGCGGCTGGCCGTACTGGCCTTTGATAAAGGCGACATCCGATGGATTGATCGAAGCGAGGCTGACCTTGATCAGCACTTGGCCCGGTCCGGGCGCAGGCACGGCGATGCTGCCCGGCTCGAGATACGGCTCCATCGCCTCGAGCGCACTGCCGCTCGGCGTCCTAGTATAGCCGTCACCGACCAAGAGCAGCGCCTTCATTTCGGAGGGGATCGTCATTGACGGTATTCCTTGTTTGTCGGCGGCGACGCGGCCGGGCAGCGCTCAGACCTTTTCCTGTGTGTATTTCTTCAGCTCCATGCGCGCCACCTGCCGCCGATGCACTGCATCCGGCCCATCGGCGAGGCGGAGCGTTCTGAGATGCGTCCACGAGCGGGCGAGAGGCGTATCCTGGCTGATGCCTTGCCGCGCCGAACATCTGCACCGCCTCGTCGGTGACCTTGAGCGCCACGCGCGGCGCGATAACCTTGATCTGGCTGATCCAGGGAGCCGCGGCCCGCGCGTCGCCCTGATCGATCATCCATGCCGCCTTGAGGCAGAGCAGCCGGGCCATCTCGATCTCCATGCGGCATTCGGCGATGATATCGAAATTGGCGCCGAGTTTCGCCAGCTTCTGGCCGAAGGCCTCGCGGCGCACGGAACGCTGGCACAGCATCTCCAGCGCCATCTCGGCCTGGCCGATGGCGCGCATGCAGTGATGGATGCGGCCGGGGCCGAGCCGGCCTTGCGCGATTTCGAAGCCCCTGCCCTCACCGAGGATCAGGTTCGACGTCGATATCCGCACATTGTCGAAGCGAAGATGCATGTGGCCATGCGGCGCGTCATCGTCGCCATAGACCTGCATTGCCCGGACCTTGGTCACGCCCTTCGCGCCCGAGGGGACCAGAATCATCGAATGGCGGCGGTGTTGTGGCTCTTCATCGCCGGCGGTTCGCACCATGACGATGTAAATGGCGCAGCGCGGGTCACCGGCACCCGACGCCCACCATTTCTCGCCGTTGAGCACATAGTCGCCGCCCTGCCGCTCGCAGCGCATGGAAATGTTGGTGGCGTCGGAAGAGGCGACATCCGGCTCCGTCATGAGATAGGCCGAGCGGATCTTTCCGTCCAGCAGCGGCTCGAGCCATTCCCGCTTGTGCTCTGCCGAGCCGTAGCGTTCCAGAACCTCCATATTGCCGGTGTCGGGTGCCGAACAGTTGAAGGTTTCGGCGCCCAGATGCGCCTTGCCCATCTCCTCGGCCAAATAGGCGTATTCGACGGTGGACAGGCCGTAGCCGCGTTCCGAGCCGGTCAGCCAGAAGTTCCACAGGCCGCGCTCCCGTGCGGTCTTCTTCAGCCCCTCAAGGATCTCCTTCTGGCGCTCGCTGTAGGCCCAACGGTCGCCGGCCTTGCCGACCTCGCTCAGGAATTCCTTGTCGAGCGGCATGATCTCGTCGCGCACCATGGCCGTGACGCGGGCGTGGATCGGCTTCAACCGCTCGGTCATGCCGAGATTCATCTCCGTCATCGGTCGCTAACCCTTCATGCAGGCCGGGCATTTGTCAGTGGCAAGGATGACCGTACTTCGGATAGCCTTGTCAACGCGAACTGTTTGCCCGCGGGCCGTGCGGAGGATTGTGATGAGCTATCTGGACGAGCTGTTTTCGGTGACCGGCAAGACCGCGCTGGTGACGGGAGCGGCGACCGGCATCGGCCGCATGGCGGCCACCGCACTGGTGAGGGCCGGCGCCAGCGTGATGATCGCCTCGCGCAAGGGCGACGACTGCATCGAGGTGGCCAGTGAATTGAACGGGCTTGGCGCTCCGGGCCAAGCGGAAGGCTTTGCCGGCGACCTCTCCAGCGAGGCCGGCATCGCCGCCTTGGTCGGCGAGGTCAAGGCGCGCACCGGCAAACTCGATATCCTCATCAACAATGCCGGCGTGTCCTGGGGCGCGCCGCTGGAGAGCTTCCCTTATTCGGCATGGGCCAAGGTGTTCGGCGTCAATGTCACAGCGGTCTTCCATCTGACGCGCGAATTGCTGCCGCTGCTCGACGCCGCCGCCAGCGACGAAGATCCTGCCCGCGTGATCAATCTGGGATCGGTGATGGGAACGCAGCCGCTGGCCGACGACGCCTATTCCTACGCCGCCTCCAAGGCGGCCGTTCATCACTTGACACGCACGCTGGCGCTCGAATTCGCCGGCCGCCGCATCACCGTCAACGCCTTTGCCCCCGGACCCTTCCAGAGCCGCATGACCGCTTTCGCCACCGGCACGGACGAACAGGCCAGGCATGTCGGCGGCCATGTCCCGATCGGCCGTATCGGCACACCGGATGACATTGCCGGCGCAACGCTCTATTTGTGCAGCCGTGCAGGCAGCTATGTCACCGGCGCCATCCTTCCGATCGACGGCGGGCAGTCGGTGCAGCATGGGTTGACCTTGTTCAAGGAATGACATTTTCCGGCCGCAGAAGCCGGAGGTGAACTGGAGGACATGAGCGTGGAACCAATCAGTCTCGATGTGCTTCTGGCCAGTGTCGGCAAGGAGGTCGGCGTTTCGCCCTGGCGGGTGGTCACGCAACGCATGATCGACCAGTTCGCCGACGCCACCGACGACCACCAGTTCATCCACTGCGACCCAGAGCGGGCCAAGCGCGAAACGCCGTTCGGCGGCACAATCGCGCATGGCTTCCTGTCGCTGTCGCTGTTGTCGGCGATGACGTTCGAGACCATGCCGCCGCTGGAAAACGGCAAGATGGGCGTCAATCACGGTTTCGATTCGCTGCGCTTCCTCGCCCCGGTGAAGACCGGCGCGCGCATCCGGACCCGTTTCGTGCTGGCCGACGTCAAGGTCAGGCCGTCGGGCTGGGTGCAGACGGCGCACGACGTGACCATCGAGATCGAAGGCTCCAAAAAACCGGCGCTCACCGCCCGTTGGCTGACGCTGACCTTGCTTGAACGCCAGCCCGAGACAGCATGAGCGACGCCAACGCGCTCGACCGGGCGACGCTCGCGCCTTACCTCGACGCGCATATCCCGGGTTTTTCCCGACTCGCGGCCATCGAAAAATTCAAATCCGGCCAATCCAACCCGACCTATCTCCTGACGGCGGCAAGCGGCCGTTACGTGCTGCGCGCCAAGCCGCCAGGCCAACTCCTGAAATCGGCTCACCAGGTAGACCGCGAATTCCGTGTGATGAAGGCGCTTTCCGGCACCGCCGTACCAGTGCCCGAAATGCTGCACCTGTCGACGGAGGATTCGCCCATCGGCCGCATGTTCTACGTCATGGATTTCCTCGACGGCCGCATCTTCTGGGATCCGGCACTGCCGGAGGCACACGGCAACGAGGAACGCGCCGCGATCTACGACGCCATGAACGCCACGCTCGCCGCCCTGCACGATGTCGATGTCGAGGGCGTAGGTCTTGGCGACTTCGGCCGCCCCGGCAATTACTTCGAGCGGCAGCTGGCGCGCTGGACCAGCCAGTACCGTGCCTCCGAAACCGCTACCATTGCCGACATGGACCGGCTGATCGCCTGGCTGGAAACCCGCCTGCCGGTCGATGACGGCCTGATATCGCTGGTGCATGGCGACTATCGGCTGGACAATCTGATCTTTGCGCCGGACCAGCCGAGGGTACTGGCGGTGCTCGACTGGGAATTGTCGACATCGGGCCACCCCTTCGCCGACATTGCCTATCAATGCATGCAATGGCGCCTGCCGCATGCCTCCGGCTTTCGCGGCCTTGGCGGCATCGATCGCTCGGCACTCGGCCTGCCCTTGGAAGAAGACTATGTCGCTGCCTATTGCCGGCGGCGCGGTCTCGCCGGCATCGGCAACTGGACGTTCTTCCTCGCCTTCTCCTTCTTCCGCCTGGCTGCAATCTGCCAGGGTGTCTACAAGCGGGCGCTGGACGGCAATGCTTCCAATCCGGAAAAAGCCAGGACCTATGGCGAGGCGGTGAAGCTGCTGTCGCACCTTGCCGCCGAGCTGATCGACAAGGAGGACTAAGCAATGGGCCGCTTTGATGGGGCCACCGTGCTGATCACGGGCGCGACCGGCGGCCTCGGCCGCGGCGCGGCCAAGGGCTTTGCCGCAGAAGGCGCCCGGCTGGTTCTCTCGGACCTGGATGAAACGGCCCTGATGAGTTTCGCCGAGACGCTCGATACCGAGACGGCGATTCTGGCCGGCAGCATTGCCGACGAGGCGCTGTCGGAAGCACTGGTGGCGCTGGCGGTGGAAAAACTTGGCCGCCTGGATGTCGCCGTCAACAATGCCGGCATCATTCAGAGTTTCGTGCGCCTGCCGCAGGTTCCATCGGACGAAGCCCGCCGGGTGCTCGAGGTCGACCTGCTCGGCGTCTTCTACGCCATGAAGCACCAGATCCCGCAAATGGAGCGGCAGCTCAAGGCCACCGGCAAGGGTGGCGCCATCGTCAACATTGCCTCGGCCGCCGGCCTTTCGGGTGCGCCGAACCTTTCGGTCTATGCAGCCGCCAAGCATGGCGTGGTCGGCCTGAGCCGCTCGGCGGCGGTCGAATGTGCAAGCAAGGGTCTGCGCATCATGCCATCTGCCCCGCCCACACCAGAACGGGGATGGTAGACAGTTTCGTGCGCGTCTCGGGGCGCCGGGGACGGAGGCATTGGCCGAGCTGACCCGTGGCATACCGATGAAGCGCGTGGCGGAAGTCGACGAAAACACCATGGCCATCTTGTTTGCCTCCGACCCGGCTAATTCCTTCATGACCGGTCATGCGTTGGCCATCGATGGCGCTGTCGGCGCGATCTGACCCCCACGATCCTGACTCCCGTGCCGCGTGGGAACTTCCCGTGCTCTTGTCCGTTTCCGTACAGCGTATATAATTTAGCCGCGCACCACCGACCCAGACACCACCGACCCAGACACCACCGAAAGGCATCAGACTTGCCGCCGAGCGTCCAGAAACGCCGCGAAAAACAAAAGGCCGAACTGCGCTCCGAGCTGGTCGAGGCCGCACACAAGCTCGTCCAGGAAGAAGGCTATGATGGGCTGACCATCCGCAAACTGGCCAAGCGGGTCGGCTACGCGCCGATGTCGGTCTATTCCTATTTCGCCGACAAGCAGGATATCCTTTTTGCACTGGCCGAAGATGCGTTCGAGACGCTGGCACGCCGCATCGAGGAGCACTCGTCAGACGATCCGATCGAAGCCTTGCGGGCGGTGATGACCGAATATGCCGCTTTCGGGCTCGGCAACCCCAATGAATATCGCACTGTCTTCATGACCGAGAAGACTAGGCCCCCGGAAGGCCGGAGTTTTCAAGAGATGCACGAGGCCAACCCGGCGATGAAGGCGCTGATCACCCGGGTCGAAGCCTGTGTCGCCGCCGGCAAACTGCAGGGCGACCCGCGTGCCATCGCCACCATGCTGTGGGCGGTGGGCCACGGCACGATCTCGCTGCTGATCACCTTCCCTTTCTATCCCTTCGGTGACCCGTATGCCTTCGTGAAGCGGATGTGCGATTTCCAAATGGCCGCACTTAGCACGCAGAACGTGCCGCCACTGACCGAGACACCGGTCAACGGCTGAACGACATCTCCTTCGTTTCCGTACTTTCTCGCAACCTTGCCCAGCCAGACCGGGGCCCAGCCAGACCGGGGGTAAATTCTTGGTTAGCAAAAAGTTGTCGTACGCGTACGATTGCGACTTGAACTTCGCGATCGGCGGTCGTATGTGTACGGAATATCGTACACGTACGACAGAATTCAGCCGTCGAAACGGAGACCTGACAATGAAAAAGACCCTCCTCACCCTCACCGCCATTGTGGCCCTTTCGGGCTCGGCCGTTGCCGCCAGCATCACCCACCCTGTCAAGCATGTGCCCGCCGCGACTTGCGTCGACACCAAGACCAATGTGAAGCTCGATTGCGCCTCGACTGGCTCGGTCGAGAAAAAGGGCGCCACTGAAAACACCGCTGAAGGCAAGGGCCCGCGGCTTGGCATCAGCATCAATCCGTGGATCGTGCCGAGCACGTTCTGATTTTCTTCGGCAAGTCGGTTCTGGCCGGCTGAGCCGGCCGGATGGTGATTTCAGCCGATCGGGACCGGCAGCTTGGTCGCTGAACTTTCGAACGCCGCGTCGATCAGCTTTTGCATGTCGGCGGCCCGCCGGAACGACGGATCGCCGTTCTGTCCCGTGTCCAGCGCATCGACAAAGCGCCGGGCGTTGTGCTTGACGGCAGGGGGCGTCAGCGTCCGCCAACGGTGCTGATCGACGTCGTCACCCAGGCAAGCGGACAGTTTCGACACCTTGCCGTCGGTCTCGACCTTGATCGCGCCCTTGGTACCGTGCAGGGCCAGCGACAAATCATTGCCGTGGCCTGTCGTGTAGCGGCTGGCCATGATCGTGGCCAGCGCGCCTGACCTGAGCCGCGCCGTTATCGCCAAGCTGTCATTGACGTCGAGCACATAGTCGCCGATGCGGTCGCCCTCCGCCTTCGGAAACGTCACCAGATCGGCACGTAGGCTGACGATATCCTCGGCCGCCCCATAGGTCGCGAAGTCGAGGATATGGATGCCGACATCGCCCAAAACACCTGTCGAACCGTGCCGGCCCGACAGGCGCCACAGCCATTTGTCGTCGACCCGCCAAGCGCCCCAAAACTTGCTGACCAGCCAGCTTTGCCGGTAGCTCGCCTCTACATGGCGCAACTCGCCGATCTCGCCGGCCTCCACCATGCGCCGCGCCTCCTGGATCACCGGAGTGTTGCGATAGGTCAGGTTCACCATGTTGACGAGCCCAGCCGCCTCGGCGGCATCGCTCATCGCAAGCGCATCGGCGTGGTTCGGCGCCAGCGGCTTTTCGCAGAACACATGTTTCCCGGCGGCCAGCAGGGCCAGCGTCGTCGCCTTGTGAACCTGGTCAGGCGTGGCGTTGATGGCGGCATCGAACTCGCCCCAAGCGATCGCCGCATCGAGGCTTTGAAAGAAAGTGCCTATTTTGTTGGCGGCTGCGAACGCCGCCGCGCGGCCCGGCAGGTGGTCGACGCAAGCGACGATGGCGCAGCCCGGGACCTGGCCGAACTCCTCGATATGATGCGCCGCGATCCAACCGGTGCCGAGCAAAAGCAGGCGGTGCATCAGCTCAGCCCCTTATCACCGTCCGCATGCAGACGCAGGCCTTTCTGCACGATCTTCTCCTTGGCCTTGTCCGTCGGCACGTTTGGCGCATTGGTGATGCCGGACCAGGCCGGGGCCGGATTCTGCGCCCAATGCACAGCGTTGCGCAGCACCTGCTGAACGCCTTTATTGTGATAGATCGGATAGGTCTCATGGCCCGGCGAGAAGTAGAAGATTTTTCCCGCCCCGCGCTGATAGGTCAGCCCCGATCGGAACACCTCGCCCCCTTCGTACCAGGAGATAAATACCGTCTCCAGCGGCTCCGGCACGGCGAACGGCTCACCATACATTTCCGTCTCGCCGATCTCCAGGCATTCGCCGATGCCTTGCGCGATCGGGTGGCCGCGGTTAATCGCCCAGACACGCTCGCGCTCGCCCGCCTCGCGCCATTTCAGCGAACAGGGCGTGCCCATCAGCCGCTTGAAGATCTTCGAGTAGTGGCCTGAATGGAGCACGATCAACCCCATCCCTTCCCAGACCCGCTTCTGCACGCGCTCGACGATCTCGTCCTTGACCTCGCCATGGGCGGCATGGCCCCACCATAAAAGCACGTCGGTGGCGGCCAGGCGCGTCTCGCTCAGGCCATGCTCGGGTTCCTGCAAGGTGGCGGTGGTCGCTTTGACACCCTTGTCCTGATTGAGTGCGGCGGCAATGGTGCCATGCATACCCAGCCGATAGAGGTCGCGTACGGCGGCATTGGTCTGTTCATGGACGTTTTCACCCCAGACAACGGCTCTAACAGGCATTGTTCCTCTCCAAAGCGCTTTGAATATCGCGTCCACGGACGTCTTGGGAAGAGGCCTTCAACCAAAAATTCTGAAATCAGGGCTTGCGGGCCTTGCGGCCGGGGACGATCTTGGCCTTGCCGGGTTTCGCCGGTGCACCCGGAATGGCGGAACTGGTAATCGATACAGGATCGCTGGCCGGGAACGTGTCCTCGAGGCCTTCCTCAAGTTCCTCCTCGGCGTCGGTCTCGTGATGCCGCTCGTGTTCGAGCGAACGGACCGCCGCGGTTTTCGGCGATTTCGGCGCGGACTTCGACGGCATCGGCATCTCTCCCTCGACTGTCGCCGCTCAACGGACGCGGGCGGCAAACGTTCCTGGGTCAGCCGGCGGCGTCGCGGGCTCCCTCGGACAGGAAAGTAAAGACATAATCGGAGAAGGAACGCCAGCACTCGACCCGGAAGGCCTCGTCGGCCGTGCGCAGCAGCACGATCTCGGCCTTGCCGAGAATGGTGCGCGAAGCGGCGCCCACCGGGAAGGCGTCGAGCGACAGGTCCTGCGGGCAGCCCGAATTGATCGCGGCTTCCGCCGCCGGACCGGAGACTGAAATCGCGATGTTGCGATGCGAGATACCGACCGACGAATGCAAGGCGGAAACTCCTGCGCAATCGGCGAGCGGATCCTTGCCGGCTTCGTCGATGACCAGCCATTCATCCGGGCCAAGCCACAGCGCCGTACGCCCCGCTTTGGACGCCGAGGTTTTCGGCTTCTTCGGCAAGGTCACACCGAGCGCCTTCGACAGAGCACCGACTGAAGCCTCCGGCGCGCGCAGCGAGATACGCTCGGCCGGCGGCAGCACCTCGACCTTGACACCCGTTGCGGAGACTGTGCGCCCGGCCAATGCCGGACGCCGCTCTGCCGAGGGTGAAGCCATCGTGGCCGTCTTTGGGGCAGCCTTAGCCATTGAGGCGACCTCCCGTCTCGTCGAAGAACACCATGCCGGTAACCTCCACTTCGATGATCCCGTCCGGCATCGGCACATAGAGCGTGTCGCCCATCCGGTCACGCGCGCCGGCGACCAGCCCCAGCGCGATGGAACGGCCGCAATTTTGCGACCAATAGCTCGAGGTGACATGGCCGATCATCTTAATCGGGATCGCCTGCTTGGGATCCTCGACGATCTGCGCGCCCTCTTCCAGCACCACCTTTGGGTCCTTGGTCTTCAGGCCGACCAGTTGCTTGCGGCCCTTGGCGACGAGATCAGGCCGCGTCAGGCCGCGAATGCCGACGAAATCGGCCTTCTTCTTGCCAACCGCCCAGTCGAGACCGGCGTCGTTTGGCGTCACCGTACCGTCGGTATCCTGGCCTACGATGATGTAGCCCTTCTCGGCGCGAAGCACGTGCATCGCCTCGGTGCCGTAGGCCGTAGCGCCATGCTTCTGGCCCTCGGCCCACAACGCTTCCCAGACCGCCTGGCCGTGGTCGGCCGGCACATTGACTTCGAAACCGCGCTCGCCGGTGAACGACATGCGGAACAGCCTCGTCGGCACGCCGCAGATCTTGCCCTCGCGCACCGACATGTGCGGCAGCGCCTCGTCGGACATATCGATGCCTTCGACCAGCGGCGCGATGATGTCGCGCGACTTCGGCCCCTGAACGGCAATGACCGCCCACTGCTCGGTGATCGAGGTCAGCCAGACATTAAGGTGCGGGAACTCGGTCTGGATATAATCTTCCATGTGGTTCATGACGCGCGGCGCGCCGCCTGTCGTCGTCGTCACATGGAAGCGGTCCGGCGCCAGCCTGCCGACGACGCCGTCATCATAGATGAAGCCGTCCTCGCGCAGCATGATGCCATAGCGGCAGCGGCCGGGCTCCAGCTTCTCCCACGGATTGGTGTAGAGCAGTTCCATGAACTTCGCCGCGTCGGGGCCGACCACTTCGATCTTGCCCAGCGTCGAGGCATCGAACAGGCCGGCCTGGTTGCGGACGGCGACGCATTCGCGGTCGACCGCCGCATGCATGTCCTCGCCTGCCTTGGGGAAGTACCAGGCGCGCTTCCACTGGCCGACATCCTCGAACACCGCGCCTTGCGCCTCGGCCCAGGGATGGATCGCGGTTCTGCGTGTCGGGTCGAACAGCGGCCCACGCGCGTGGCTGACGATCGCGCCGAAGGTGACAGGCGTGTAGGGCGCGCGGAACGTGGTCAGGCCGACTTCCGGGATCGGCTTGCCCAGCGTTTCGGCGGCAATCGCCAGTCCGTGCATGTTAGAGGTCTTGCCCTGGTCGGTCGCCATGCCGTTGGTGGTGAAGCGCTTGACATGCTCGATCGAGCGCATGCCTTCATGCACCGCCTGGCGGATGTCCTTGGCGGTCACGTCGTTCTGGAAATCGACGAAGGCTTTCACCGTCGTGTCCGGCCCGGCGCCAGGGCCAGCACCCAGCATGCCGCGCGACCAGCTTTCCGAGGCTTCGACCTTCGGCTTGGTACCCTTGGACACCTTGCCGCCTGTTTCTTTCGCCGCCTTGGCGCCCGCCGCATAGGCCTCGTCCACGGTCGCCGTCAGGCCGTCGCTGCCGTTGCAGGCGCCGACCGACACGCAGTCCTGCGCGTAGGTGCCGGGCACGAATCGCTTGGTCTCGTCGTTGAAGGCGACCTTGCCGCGCGATTGCGAGAACAGATGCACCGACGGCGTCCAGCCGGCGGACATCAGGATCGCATCGACGGGAATAGTGCGTTCGCCGCCGCCATTCTTCGGCTGCACCGTCATCGACGACACGCGTAGCTTGCCGCCCGCGCGGATCACGCCACGGCCGAAATTGATCTCGATGCCGAGGGCCCTGGCCTCATCGATCACCGTGCCGGTCGGGTTGTCACGCAAATCGACGATCGCCGCCACGTTGATGCCGGCCTTCTTCAGGTCGATCGCGGCGCCGTAAGCCGAATCATTGGCGGTGTAGACGCCGACATTCCGGCCGACCGCGACACCATAGTGGTTGAGGAAGGTGCGTGCCGCTCCCGCCAGCATGATGCCGGGCCGGTCATTGTTGGCAAACACCATGTGGCGTTCGATGGCGCCGGAGGCCAGCACCACGCGCTTGGCGCGGACCTGCCAGAGCCGTTCGCGCGGCAGATCATGGCCGGGGGCCTTCAGGTGATCGCTGACGCGCTCGACCAGACCGACGAAATTCTGCGCGTAATAGCCGAACGCCGTGGTGCGCGGCAGCACCCGGACATTGTCCATCGCGCTCAGTCTGGCGATCGCCGCTTGTGCCCAGGCAAAGCCGTCCTGGCCGTCGATCTTCGCACCAGATTCGAAGCGCAGGCTGCCGCCGAACTCGGCCTGCTCGTCGGCCAGGATGACGCGCACGCCGGTCTCCGCCGCGGCAAGGGCCGCCGCGATGCCGGCCGCGCCGCCGCCCAGCACCAGCACGTCGCAATGCGCGTAGCGCGAGGAATAATGGTCGGGATCCGGCCGGTCCGGCGAAACGCCGAGGCCTGCGGCTTCGCGGATCTTAGGCTCGTAAAGGCTCTTCCAAGCCGCCTTCGGCCACATGAAGGTCTTATAATAGAAGCCGGCCGAAAATAGCGGCGACGCCAGGTCGTTGACGGCGCTGACATCGAAGGACAGCGACGGCCAGCGGTTCTGCGAATTGGCGGCGAGCCCGTCATAGAGTTCCTGCACGGTGGCGCGCACGTTCGGCGTCTTGCGCGCGTCATCGCGCACGATCTGCACCAGCGCGTTGGGCTCTTCCGCGCCGGCCGACAGGATGCCGCGCGGGCGGTGGTACTTGAACGAGCGACCGACCAGATGCACGCCATTGGCGAGCAGCGCCGAGGCCAGCGTGTCGCCCTCTATACCGGCATAGGACCGTCCGTCGAAGCTGAACCGCGCGGTCTTGGCCTGGCTGAGGCGTCCGGCGCCGGGAATGCGCAACGCGCCGCTCATTTCGCTACTCCGGGCAGCTTGGAGGGTTTCGGTTCGCCGGCCTTGTAGGTCATGACGAACTTGTCGGTGACGGTGTCGCGCACCGCGTTGAAGAAGCGCGCGCAGCCATGCATGTGGCGCCAGCGCTCATAGATGATGCCCTTGGGGTTCGAGCGGATGAAGAAGAACTTCTCGAAGTCGTCGTCGCTCTCGCCCGCCATATTGGCCGAGCGGGCGATGTGCGCCTCGCCGGCGTTGCGGAATTCGAGTTCCGGGCGCTCTTCCTCGCAATAGGGGCAGCGGATGAGAAGCATCGTGTTTGTTCCTACAATTCGCCGTGGCCGACGCGCGCGCCGGCCGGTTGATCGCAAAGCTTCTGGCCCATGGTCATGAAGGGAGCGACGAGCCGCAGCCGCTCCTCGACGCTCGTCGCCGCGCTGAAGAGATCGCGGTTGGCAATGTTGCCGAGCGTCAGTTGCATCGGATCTGTCGTAACGATGACGCCACGCGGCTGGAAATCCTCGTCTTCATCCAGCCCATGCGGCCTGCCTTCGAAGAACATCACCACTTTCTGGCCGACACTCCAGACGCAGGCGAGCATTCCCTCGTCGACCGAAAACGGCCAGCCGGTCTCGTTTCCCGCACGGCTGATCGGCTGCAGCCGCACTTCCTGCGCCGTCGGAACATGGAACATGCCCTGTTCCCCCGCCAGTATCAGCGGCACCGCGACTGCCACCTCGGCCATCATCATCAGTGCGCCACCGCCGCCGCCGCCGCCTCGTCGATGAGGCGGCCGGTGCGGAAGCGCTCGATGGTGAAGGGCGCGTTGATCGGGTGCGGATCATCCTTGGCAATGGTGTGGGCAAAGACATGCCCGGACCCCGGCGTCGCCTTGAAGCCGCCCGTGCCCCAGCCGCAATTGACGTAGAGGCCGGGCACCGGCGTCTTGGCCAGGATCGGCGAGCGGTCGGGCGTGACGTCGACGATGCCGCCCCACGAGCGCAGCATCTTCATGCGCGTGAAGATCGGGAACATTTCGCAGATGGCGTCGAGTGTATGCTGAAGAATGTGCAGCCCACCGGTCTGCGAATAGGAGACATACTGGTCGGTGCCGGCGCCGATCACCAGTTCGCCCTTGTCGGACTGCGAGATGTAGGCGTGCACCGTGTTCGACATCACAACGCAGGGCACGACCGGCTTGATCGGCTCCGACACCAGCGCCTGGAGCGGATAGCTTTCCAGCGGCATGCGCACGCCGGCCATATTCATGATGACGGAGGAGTGGCCGGCGGCGACGACGCCAACCTTCTTGGCGCCGATGAAGCCACGCGTCGTGTCGACGCCCGTCACCGTGCCATTGGCAGCCCGCTTGACGCCCGTCACCTCGCAATTCTGGATGATGTGCACGCCGCGCGCCGAGGCGCCGCGCGCATAGCCCCAGGCGACCGCGTCATGGCGCGCCGTGCCGCCGCGACGCTGCAAGGCAGCCCCGACGACCGGATAGCGTGCGTCCTTGGAGGTGTTGAGCGGCGGGCAGAATTCTTTCGCCTGCTCGGGTGTCAGCCATTCATTGTCGATGCCGTTGAGGCGGTTGGCGTGCACGTGGCGCTTCAGCACCTGGATGTCGTGCACATTGTGGGCCAGCATCATGACGCCGCGCGCCGAATACATGACGTTGTAATTGAGCTCCTGAGAGAGCCCGTCCCACAGCTTCAGCGCATGGTCGTAAATCCCGGCGCTCTCGTCATAGAGATAGTTGGAACGGATGATGGTGGTGTTGCGGCCGGTGTTGCCGCCGCCCAGCCAGCCCTTTTCCAGCACCGCGACATTGGTGATGCCGTGCACGGTCGCGAGATAGTAGGCGGTGGCCAGCCCATGGCCGCCGGCGCCGACGATGATGACGTCGTATTCCTTCTTCGGCTCCGGCGAGGACCATTGTTCCTCCCAGCCCTTGTGGCCGCGCATGGCCTCGCGGGCGATGGCGAATACCGAATATTTCTTCACGTTCCAGCCTCGCAAATGGCAGCCGGGCGTTCATCATCAAGCCCCGGCGCGCGAGGTGTATCACTAGCGAAACAGCGCTGCCACCCTTGCGCTGTTTGCGACGGCGCTTGCCGTTTTGCGCCGCGCTGAAAAAGAGCTATCCGGCCTGGCCCCCATGATTGCCTTCAGTCACACTTCTCGGCGCTGGGATTCGGAGGATGATGATGGGCAACGCCTGGTGGAACCTCACATTGCGCTTCCTGCTGGAGCTTGCCGCCTTGCTTGGCCTTGCCATGGCAGGCTGGAGTCTTTCGGACGGAGCGTGGCGTTGGGTCCTCGCCGTTGCCTTGCCGCTCGCCGCAGCCGGGGCATGGGGTACCTTCGCGGTCCTCAACGATCCAAGCCGGTCTGGCCGGGCACCGGTGCCTGTGCCGGGCGCTGTCAGGCTGGCGCTGGAATTCGTCGTCCTGTCCGGCGGCGCGGCGGGTTTCCATCTGGCAGGCCATACCATTCCGGCCATCATCATGGCCCTGCTGATCGTCATCAGCTACGCGTTCTCGCTGGATCGTCTGGCATGGCTGCTGCGGCAGTAGTGGCGCGAATCTCCGCGGCTTTCGGGTGGCTGCTGTCCTGCCGATTTGCGACCAAGCATCCGATCGCCGGCGAAGCTGGCGCGAAGGACAAGGATGCCAAACATGCTCGCACTCGCCAACAAGATCGCCATCGTTACCGGCGCCAGTTCCGGCATCGGCCGCGCCGCCGCCAAACTGTTCGCCGAGGAAGGCGCCAGGCTCATCATTTCCGCTCGCCGCCAAACGGAGCTTGATGCACTGGCAGTCGAAATCCAGGACGCCGGCGGCACGGCCGTCGCTCTCGCGGGAGATGTCACCGACGAGACTTATGCGAAAGCCCTCGTCGAGTTGGCGGTGGGCAGCTTCGGTGGGCTCGACATCGCGTTGAACAATGCCGGCTCCGTCGGACTGATGGGGCCAGTCCCCGACATGCCGGCACAGACATGGCACGGGACGATGGACACCAACCTGACCAGCGCCTTTCTCGGCGCGAAGTATCAGATACCGGCCATGCTGGAGCGCGGCGGCGGCTCGCTGATCTTCACATCGAGCTTTGTCGGTTACACCGCAGGCATGCCGGGCATGGCCGCCTACGCCGCCGCCAAGGCAGGCCTGATCGGTTTGACGCAGGTGTTGGCCGCCGAATACGGACCGAAGGGACTGCGCGTCAACGCGCTGCTGCCGGGTGGCACCGACACACCCGGCGCGACGACGACAACACCCGAGGCCCGCGCCTTCGTCGAGGGCCTCCATGCCCTGAAACGCATGGCGCAGCCGCAAGAGATCGCCCGCTCGGCGCTTTACCTTGCCTCTGACGCCTCGAGCTTCACCACGGGTACCGCGCTGTTTGCCGATGGCGGCGTGTCGATCAACCGGACGTGAGGGATTTTTGCGGTGAACGGGCCTGTTCGTCGTTGTGACGCAGGCGGCCGCTCTTGCTTTTTCGGCCCGATTTGGCGATTCCGTTTGCTGTCGAACGGGTCTTCTTGCCAAGACGGGTTGTGAAACCATGATGCTGGTCCGAACCTATGTTGCCCAGAGCGCGATCGAAGGCGTGGGCATGTTCGCCGCCGAACCGATCCGGAAAGGCGCCTCGATCTGGCGCCTGGATCCGGATTTCGACCGGCTGATCCCGGTGGACACGTACGAGACGGCACCCCAGCCCCTGAAGGAATTACTCGACCGCTACGCCTATCCGAGCCCGGATAAGCCCGGTTTCATGGTCTACGAGGTCGACAATGGCCGTTTCATGAACCATTCGGCGACCCCGAACACCGACTTTTCGCAATATGGAGGGGCGACCGCGACCCGGGATATCGCCGTCGGCGAGGAGATCACCTGCGACTACGGTGAGTTCTTCGAGGATTTCGAGCGGCTGCACCTGGCGACGGCGTAACGGGCACACTATCTCCAGCCGACGTGGCAATTTGGCCGTCGTCTCTCATTTCGACTGTGGACAGCGAGGCTTGATTCTGCTATCAGCCGCCACAATTCGTGGTGTCGAGCGCCGCGGAGGCTTGCGGCTATGGCTGCTTGCCTGTTGATATCAAACCCGAAAGACAGGATTGCCCGTGCAGGTACTCGTCCGCGACAATAACGTTGATCAGGCGCTTCGCGCGCTCAAGAAGAAGATGCAGCGCGAAGGCATTTTCCGCGAAATGAAGATGCGCGGCCACTACGAGAAGCCTTCCGAGAAGCGCGCCCGTGAAAAGGCCGAAGCCGTTCGCCGCGCCCGCAAGCTGGCCCGCAAGCGCGCACAGCGCGAAGGCCTGCTGCCGATGACCCCGCGTCCGGTTGCTGCTGGCGGTGCCGCCGGTGCAGCGCGTCCGCCGCGCTGATTATCGCCAATATTTCGTCCTTTTCGAAGGATACCTGGGTGGCGCGATGCGGAATCGCCGCCACCCTTTTATTTTGAATGTGACCCGGCCCGGAGGGGGGAACCGGACCTGAACGACGGCGCAAGTGAGGACAGGGCAGACATGAACGCAACGAGCGTGGAGCGCGGGACCGCATTGCGTGGTTTCGCCCTGACAGCGGCCCTGCTTTCCGGACTGGTGCTTGCCGGCTGCCAGACATCGGGCCCGGCCGGTGAATTCAACAACATCGACAAGGCGCAAGGGTCGACCGAGAACATCTCCTCGCTGTCGGCGGTCATCCAGCGCAATCCCCAGGATCCGGAAGGTTATAATGTCCGCGGCTCGGCCTATGGCCGCGGCGGCCAGTACCAGGCGGCGCTCAAGGATTTCAACCAGGCCATCCAGCTCAATCCGAATTTCTACCAGGCCTATTCGAACCGGGCCCTTATCCAGCGCTTCCTCGGCAACCAGGAAGCCGCCCTTGCCGACTACAACCGCTCGATCCAGATTAACGGCAATTACGATGCCGCCTATATCGGCCGCGGCAATCTCTATCGCAAGGCGGGTCGCACCCAGGATGCCTTCACCGACTTCCAGAAGGCGATCCAACTCGATACGACGGATGCCCGCGCCTACCACAATCGCGGCCTGATCTATCAGAGCCAGGGCCAGCACAAATTCGCCATCGAGGATTTCTCGACCGCCATCTCGCTGGCTCCCGACGCCGCCGAACCCTACAACGGCCGTGGCCTCTCGTATCTGGCGACCGGTGACGAGGACAACGCCTTCTCCGATTTCAACATGGCCATCAAGCTCGACGGCCAGAACGCCGAGGCCTGGGCCAACCAGGCGCTGATCTATGAACGGCGCGGTGACAAGGCAAAGGCGGCGAAGGCCTATCACGAAGCCGTGCGCCTCAACCCCAGCTACCAGCCTGCCAAGGATGGCCTCGCTCGCGTCAGCTGACGTCGGCTTCATCAGGCCCGCGCCAGGCGCCCACTGCATCCTGCGTGTCCGAAAGGGCACGCGGCGTTGAAGATCGCCGCAATCCGGCAACCCTGTGTTAACCCCCGCGACAAGCCGTTAACCCTCGCCTTGTTCGCGCCAAGTTTTCGGCGGAACGGTCGCGGCGCTCGAGACGTTACTGAAGACTGACTGCGAAAGGACCCCCCATGATCAAGAAACTCGTCTGCGCCGCCGCCCTTGCAACGACCATGTTCGCTGCCGCTCCGGCCAGCGCCGGCAGGTTGCAACTCGGCACGCTCGACTGCACCATCGATGGCGGCACCGGCTATCTCGTGACGTCCAACAAGGGCGTGTCTTGTGTGTTCCGGCCCTATCATCACGGGCCGTCTGAAATTTACACCGGCGTCATCTCGAAGCTCGGCGTCGATCTCGGCAAGACGCACCAGGGCCAGTTGGTCTGGGCGGTGTTTGCCGCGACCCGCGACCGTGACGCGGGCGACCTTGCCGGCAGCTACTACGGCGTCAACGCCGAGGCGAGCGTCGTCACCGGTGGCGGCGCCAACCTGCTGGTCGGCGGCTTCGACAGCGCCTTCATGCTGGAGCCGCTCAGCGTCCAGGCCCAGACCGGCGTCAACCTGGCGGTCGCCGTCACCTCGCTGGAGCTGATCCACTCGCTCAAGTGATTGCATGGAGCCACGCGCTCGACGCCCCTCACCCTGCGGCGCGGAACCAGATAGTATGGTTCCGCGCCGTTTGATTTCGAGGGGACCCTCATGCTCAGGACAGCCATCGCCGCTGCCGCGACCACGATCGTGCTTGCGGGAGCCGCACGAGCGCAGGACCAGGGCATCGAACTCGGCGCCCTTGAATGCGCTGTATCGGGCGGCACCGGCTTCATCTTCGGCTCGAGCAAGGATTTGAGCTGCACCTTCACCCCGGCCGACAGGACCTTCGCGCCGGAAGCCTATTTCGGCGCCGTCAACAAGTACGGTCTCGACATCGGCACGACCAAGCAGACGGTGATGCGCTGGCTGGTGCTGACGCCGCTGAAGAACATCTATGCGCCGGGTGCATTGGCGGGTGACTATATCGGCGCCAGCGCCGAAGTTACCGCCGCCGTTGGCGCCGGCGCCAATCTCCTGGTCGGCGGCTCCTCGCGGGCCTTCGCCCTGCAGCCGCTCAGCCTGCAGACGCAGACCGGCATCAATCTCGCCATCGGCGTCAGCCAATTCCAGTTGCGCAGCACCGAGAATTGATCGCAAGCGGTCCGGCCAGGACGACGCTGGCCCAAACATATTTCGAGAAAATCGCTTGAGCTCAACCGGGGTTGAGGTTCTACAAACCCGCCCCGAGCAAGGCCGCGTCTCGAGGCAGCGGGCATGGTCCTGCCGTAAGCCTCGTGCTGGCTTCTGGTGCCATGCGGCTGCATCGAGATATGCAAGGCAGGGATGGACATGACTGAAATCACCAGCAACAAGGTCGATTGGCGCGCATTGTGGGCAAGCGGCGACCTCGCCCGCTTCTGCTTCATCAGCCTCGGCATCCTGCTGCACGCCACCAATGAGACGATGGTGGCGACGGTCATGCCGGCCATGGTCGGCGAACTGGCCGGCGTACAGCTCGTCGGCTGGTCCCTGGCGATCTACGAACTCGGCGCCATCGTCGCCGGGGCCGCAGCCGGACGCCTGGTGAGTTATATCCCGCTGCGCACCAACATGGTGGTCGCGGCCTTGCTTTATGCCGCCGGGGCGCTGATCTGCGCCACCTCGCCCTCGATGCAATTGTTCCTTGCCGGCCGCTTGATCGAGGGCCTCGGCGGCGGCGCGCTGGTGTCGCTGGCCTTCGTCTCGGTCGAGCGGCTGTTTTCGCGTGCCATCTGGCCACAGCTTTTCGGTATCATGTCGGCTATCTGGGGCGTCGCTGCCTTCAGTGGCCCTTTGCTCGGCGCTGTTATGACCGAACTGCTGTCTTGGCGCTGGGCCTTCGGCGTCTTCACACTCGGCGGCGCCGCCATGGCGCTGGCAAGCTTCCTCGTACTCAACACCCCGGAGGCGAAGAGACCCAGCATGAGTGCCGGCAAGGCGCCGCCATTCCCTTTCATGGCGCTTGGCTGTCTTGCCGTCGCCGTGGTGCTGATCGCCTCCGCCGGCGTCGACATCGCCCTGTTGCGGTCCTCGTTGCTGATCGTGCTGGGCCTGACAAGCCTCGCGCTGTTTTTCTACGTCGACGGGCTGAAGCCGCGCTCCAGGCTGTTCCCGGCGCGGCTGTTCTCCTGGCGCACGCCGGTCGGCGCCGGCATGACCATGGTCGCTGCCTTTTCCATCGCGACCTGCTCCTTCGGCGTCTACGGGCCGCTGCTGCTGACCAGCCTGCACGACATTCCGCTGCTGACCACCGGCTACATCATCGCCGCCGAATCGATCGCCTGGTCGATCCTGTCGATCCTCGTCGCCAACGCTCCGCCGCGGCGCGAACGGCTGATCATCGTCTGCGGCGCACTGATGATCGCGGCGGGCATCGCCGGCTTCGCCTACACCATACCGCTGGGCTCGATCCCGCTGATCCTGGTCTGCGCCCTGCTGCAGGGCGGCGGCTTCGGCATTGCCTGGCCATTCCTGACCCGCGTCATCGTCGCCTCCGCACCCGACGAGGAGCAGACCATCGCCTCGGCGGCGGTGCCGACCATGCAGCGCATCGGCTATGCCGTGGGCGCCGCCCTTGCCGGCATCGTCGCCAATGCCAGCGGCTTTTCGCAAGGCCTGAATCATGACGCGGCGGCCAATGTCGCGAGCTGGCTGTTCCTAGCCTTCGTGCCGCTCGGCATTCTGGGTTGTCTCGCCGCCTTGCGGACATCGGCGGCGGCAAATCGGCCTCTGCAGGCCATCGGCTGACGCAGGTTATCGGAAGGGCTAATTCACTCGACACGCAGGCGGTAGCCGACACCGGTCTCGGTGGTGATGTAGCGCGGCTGGTCGGGAATTTTTTCGATCTTCTGCCTGAGCTGGCGGACATAGACCCTGAGGTACTGCACGTCGGTCGAATCGTCCCAGATCTGCTTCAGGATGAAGTGGTGGGTCAGCACCTTGCCGGCATGCTGCACCAGGATGCGCAATATGTCGTACTCTTTCGGCGAGAGCTTCACCTCCCTGTCCTCGACCTTGACGACGCGCTTGACCAGATCGACGCTGAGGTCACCGCTCTGGAATACCGGCTTCTCACCCTGTTGCTGGAACTTGTGGCGCAGCGCCACCCGGATGCGCGCCACCAGTTCGTTCATGCCGAACGGCTTGGTGACATAGTCGTCGGCGCCGAGTTCGAGCGCGCTGACGATGCCGGCCTCGTCGGTACGGCTGGAGAGGATGACGACGGGAACGTCGACGCCCTCCTCACGCCATTTGCGCAGGAGTTCATGGCCCCCCATGCCGGGCAGGCCGAGATCGAGCAGCACCAGGTCCGGCTTCTCCTGTTCCATCAGCTCGATCGCCACCTTGGCGTTCGGCGCCTCGCTGACCGCGTAACCCTGGCTGGCGAGGCCGACCCGCAGCAGCTTGCGGATCGGCGGCTCGTCGTCGACGACCAGTATCCTGACATTCGAATTGGTCATCAAGGCTGATCCGTGCTGGGCTCGTCGCCACGGTTGCCGATATCGCGCGCTTGCGCCGGCACCGGCATCCTGATGGTGAAGGCGCCACCGGGGCGGTCGGTCCGGTTGGTGGCCGCGATCGTGCCGCCCATCGCCTCGACGAAGCCACGGCAGATCGACAGGCCAAGTCCGGTGCCGGCGCGCACCTGATCGCCCTTGCGGACCCGGTAGAAGGTGTCAAAGACGCGTTCCAGGTCCTGCGCCGGAATGCCCGGTCCTTCGTCCATGATCCGCACGATGACGGAGCCATTGTCCGCCCAGGCCTGGACGCGGATCGTCGAGCCGGGCGGCGAATATTTCGAGCCATTGTCGAGAAGGTTGAACAAGACCTGTTCGAACAGCACGGGATCGAGCCGCAGCATCGGCAGGTCGGGCGGAATATCGACCTCGATCTTGTGCGCGCTGGTGATCTTGCGGGCACGATCGAGCGCCGTGCCGACGATATCGCCGACATAATGGAGGGAGTAGTTCGGCTCTATTGCCCCGGATTCGATCTTGGTCATGTCGAGCAGGTTGGCGATGAAGCGGTTCAGCCGCTCCGATTCGTCGATCACGGTCGACAGGAGCTCCGCCCTGTCCTGCTCGGGAAGGTTGGGCGCGAATTCCTTGAGCGTGCCGGCCGCGCCCATGATGGCCGCGAGCGGCGTTTTCAGGTCATGCGAAATCGAGGTCAGCAGCGCCGAGCGCAGCCGGTCGGCTTCGGCCGCGAGCTTGGCGCGGTCGACATCGGCGACGAGCTGGATGCGTTCGATCGCCACCGCCGCCTGATCGGCCAGCGCATCGAGCAGCCGCTGCTGCTCGGGCGTCAAAAGCGGGCCCTGCTTGTCATTGTCGAGGCCGACGACGCCGATCGCGGTGCGTCCCGTGCGCAAGGGAAGATATAGGCGCTTGGCGCCAGGAAGCGTGTCGGCGCCGCGTCCGGCGGCACGGTTGTGCTCCCAGGCCCAGCGTGCGGCGGCGATGTCGGCCTCGGCCAGCGTGTCGTCGGGCGGATAGCCTGCCTTGACGGTGATCGTGCCGTCTTCCGGCAGCAGCAGCACCACGCGCAGCTTCAGCATCGAGGCGATCTGGAAGGCGGTGGCCCAGAGCACGTCGTCGAGTGTGCCGGCGCCTGCGAGCTTCTTGGAAAACAGATAGATGTCCTCGGTTGCCCGCGCCCGCGAGCGGGCGACGGCGGCCTGACGCTGCACGCGCGCCGTCAGGTTGCTGGCGATGACGGCAACGGCGACAAAGACGGCAATCGCGACGATGCTCTCGGGATCGCGGATGGTCAGCGTGTAGCGTGGCTCGAGGAAAAAATAGTTGAAGGCAAGGACACTGAGGAAACAGGCGTAAAGCGCCGGCCAGAGACCACCGGCCACCGCCGATGTCAGCACCGAGAGCAGGAAGACGATCGCCAGATTGCGAACGTCGAGGAACTGATCGAGAGCAGTGCTGACGGCCAATGATCCGGCAACGTAAGCCGTGGCGAGCAAATACGGCTTGGCCTGAAAATGCCTATCCTCGGCTGCCGCGTTCACTCTCCTGGAAGACGTTTCGGTGTCCCGCTCCGTTCCGGAGATGACATGGACACTGATGTCTCCGGCATTGCGGATCAGATCGTAGGTGAGCGACCCCTCGATCAGTTCGCGCCAGCGCGACCGGGTCGGCCTGCCGACCACGATGTGGGTGAAATTGTTGGCCGTGGCATGGCGAACGATGTCCTGGGCGACGCTCTGGCCAGGGATGGTCGTCACCTCGGCACCGAGCTGCTCGGCGAGGCGCAGCAGTGTGGCGAGCCTGTCCTTGTCGTCCTCGGACATGCCGGCGGAGCGAGGCGTGTCGACATGAAGCGCCGTCCATGGCGCACGAAGCCTGTCGGCCAGCCTGCGTGCGTAGCGAATGCGGGCTGCCCCGCCCGGACGGGCATCGACGCAGACAAGCACCCTTTCGCCTGCCGCCCACGGACCCTGGATAGCATGGGATTGCATGTGGTTGAGCAACTGCTCGTCGACGCGCTGGGCGGTACGGCGCAGCGCCAGTTCCCGCAACGCCGTCAGATTGCCGGGCGAAAAATAGTTCTCGACGGCGCGCTGCGCGGTGTTGGGGAAATAGACCTTGCCCTCCTCCAGCCGCTTGATCAGGTCGTCGGGCGTCAGATCGACGATCTCGACATCATCCGCCTGGTCGATGATCGAGTCTGGAACCGTCTCGCGCACCCTGACCCGGGTAATCTGGGCGACGACGTCGTTCAGGCTTTCGACATGTTGGATGTTCAGCGTCGTATAGACGTCTATGCCCCGTGCCAGGATTTCCTGGACATCGAGATAGCGCTTGGGGTGGCGGCTGCCGGGCGCGTTGGTGTGGGCGAGTTCGTCGACCAGGACCAGCGCCGGACGCCGGGCAAGGATGGCGTCGATATCCATCTCGTCGAGGACGCGCCCCTTGTAGTCGACCCTGCGGCGGGCAATGACTTCATACCCCTCGACCAGGGCCCGTGTTTCCTTGCGGCCATGCGTCTCGACCACGCCGATCACCACGTCGGCACCGTCGGCCACCCTGGCACGACCCGACATCAGCATCTCGTAAGTCTTGCCGACACCGGGTGCCGCACCCAGGAATATGCGCAGACGGCCGCGCCCTTCCCGCTCGGCATGCTCTAGCAGCGCGTCGGGAGATGGTCTGTTTTCGACGTAGCTTCTGTCGTCCGGCATCGGGTCTGATCATGAATGGCGCCGGGGACCGTGTCGATCCCCGGCGCCGGACATCACCTATTTCGCGGCATCCAGCGCCAGGTTGAGGGCCAGCACATTAACCGCCGGCTCGCCGAGCACGCCCAATTCCCTGTCCTCGACCTGGCTGTCGACGAGCGCCTTGACCTTGGCCTCGTCGATGCGCCTTGCCTTGGCCACGCGCGGAACCTGGAAATAAGCGGCCTCGGGACTGATCTGCGGATCAAGGCCGCTGCCGGACGTCGTCACCAGATCCATCGGCACCGGCTGGTCCGGGTTCTCAGCCTTCAGCTTTTCCGCATCGCCCTTGATGCGTTCGAGCAGCTTCGGGTTGGTCGGGCCGAGGTTGGAGCCGCTGGAGGCGCTGGCATCGTAGCCGTTGCCGGCGGCCGACGGCCGTCCGTGGAAATACGTGTCGCTGGCGAAGGCCTGGCCGATCAGTTCGGAGCCGATCACCCTGCCGTCCCTCTCGATCAGGCTGCCATTGGCCTGGCGCGGGAACAGCGCCTGGGCGATGCCGGTCATGCCGGTGGGATAGACGAGCCCCGTCAGCACGGTAAAGAAAACGATCATGATGATCGCGGGTCTGATCTGCTTGAGCATCGGAATGATCCTTATGCAAGGCCGAGGGCCGTGACGGCCATGTCGATTATCTTGATGCCGACGAACGGCACGACGATGCCGCCGAGGCCGTAGACGAGAAGGTTGCGGCTGAGCAGCGCACCCGCGCCGATCGCCCGGTACTTCACGCCGCGCAGCGACAACGGGATCAGCGCGATGATGATCAGCGCGTTGAAGATGATGGCCGACAGGATGGCGCTCTGCGGTGTCGCCAGATGCATGATGTTGAGCGCTTGAAGCGGACCTGTGGTCTGGCCGGGCGCGACGTAGAAGACGGCGAACATGGCCGGGATGATGGCGAAATACTTGGCCACGTCATTGGCGATGGAGAAGGTGGTCAGCGAGCCGCGCGTCATCAACAGCGCCTTGCCGATTTCGACGATCTCGATAAGTTTGGTCGGGTCACTGTCGAGGTCGACCATATTGCCGGCCTCGCGAGCAGCGACCGTGCCGGTGTTCATGGCGACGCCGACATCGGCCTGCGCGAGGGCTGGCGCATCATTGGTGCCGTCGCCGCACATCGCGACCAGCTTGCCCTTGGCCTGCTCGTCGCGGATCAGCTTCAGCTTGTCCTCCGGTGTCGCCTGGGCAAGGAAATCGTCGACGCCGGCTTCGGCCGCGATGGCCGCTGCCGTCATCGGGTTGTCGCCGGTGATCATGACCGTGCGGATGCCCATTTTGCGCAGCTCGGCGAAACGCTCGCGGATTCCGCCCTTGACGATGTCCTTGAGGTGCACGATGCCGAGCAGGCGCCCGTCCCGCTCGACCGCCAGCGGCGTGCCGCCGGATTTCGCAACCTCGTCGGCGATCGCCTGCAAATCCCTGATGGTGTCGCTGTTCGGGCGCGTCGCGCTGCTGGCCGATGTCGCCTGGCTGACATGGGCGAGCACGGAATCGACCGCGCCCTTGCGTACCGAGGAACCGTCGATGTCTACGCCGCTCATGCGGGTCTGCGCGGTGAAGGGCACGAAGGTAGCACGCAATGTCGCCATGTCGCGGGCACGGATGGCATACTTTTCCTTGGCCAGCACCACGATCGAGCGGCCTTCCGGCGTCTCGTCGGCGAGCGAGGCAAGCTGTGCCGCGTCGGCCAGTTCCTGCTCGCTGACGCCCTTGACCGGGCGAAATTCCGTCGCCTGGCGGTTGCCGAGCGTGATGGTGCCGGTCTTGTCGAGGAGCAGCGTGTCGACGTCGCCGGCGGCCTCGACGGCGCGACCCGACATGGCCAGCACATTGAAGCGCACCAGCCGGTCCATGCCGGCAATGCCGATGGCCGACAGCAGCGCGCCGATCGTGGTCGGGATGAGCGTCACGAACAGGGCGACGAGCACGGTCACCGAAATATAGCCGGCCGAGTAGTGGGCAAAGCTCGGGATGGTCGCTGTAGCCAGCACGAAGATCAGCGTCATGCCGACGAGCAGGATGTTGAGCGCGATCTCGTTGGGTGTCTTCTGGCGCTCGGCGCCTTCGACCAGCGAGATCATGCGGTCGAGGAACGTGTGGCCGGCGGCGGCGGTGATGCGCACGCGGATCCAGTCCGACAGCACCTGCGTGCCGCCGGTGACGGCCGAGCGGTCGCCGCCGGATTCGCGGATCACCGGTGCGGACTCGCCCGTGATCGCCGCCTCGTTGACCGAGGCGACGCCCTCCACCACCTCGCCATCGGACGGGATGATGTCGCCGGCCTCGACGAGAACGACATCGCCGACCTTCAGGCTGGTGCCGGGCACCAGCCTGAACCTGGTGCGGTCCTCGCCCGTCAAAAGCTTGGCCTGGGTTTCGGTGCGGGCCTTGCGCAGCGATTCCGCCTGCGCCTTGCCGCGCCCTTCGGCGACGGCTTCGGCGAAATTGGCGAACAGCACGGTGAACCACAGCCAGATGATGATCTGCAGCGTGAACAGCAAATCACCGCCGCCGGTGACGAGGTCCTTGACGAACAGCACCGATGTCAGCGCCGAGACGACGGCGACGACGAACATCACCGGGTTGCGGGCCAGCGTGCGCGGATCGAGTTTGCGGAAGGCGCCGCCGATGGCGGGCCACAGGATGCCGGCATCCATGATGCTGGCTGACTTTGACTGACTCATTTCGAAGCTCCGGCTTCAGTGTTGGTGTGCGGCGGCGATCGGTCGGATGCCGAGAAAAGATGAGGAAGCCCGTAGGCCAGCAGCCAAAGCGCGATCATGGCGGCGGCAAGCCCAAGAAACGTCGACATGGTCGGGAAGGGAGGCGGCAGCCCCTCCTTGCCCGGATCGGCCCGACGCCTGACATTACGGCGCTTGTTGCTGAACCAGGACATGTCTGCCTCAGAATGTCCGTCCATGGATCATCGCCAAGTGCTCGACGACAGGTCCGACGGCGAGCGCCGGGAAGAAGGTCAGGCCGCCGACGATGACGATGACGCCGACCAGCAACCCGACGAACAGCGGACCGTCGGTCGGGAAGGTGCCGGCCGAGGCGGGGACGGTCTTCTTCGCCGCCAGCGCGCCGGCGATGGCGAGCGCCGGGATGATGACCAGGAAGCGGCCCATCAGCATGCCGATGCCGAGCGTGATGTTGTACCAGGGCGTGTTGCCGCTGAGGCCGCCGAAGGCCGAACCGTTGTTGGCCGCCGCCGAGGTGTAGGCGTAGAGGATCTCGGAGAAGCCGTGCGGCCCGCCATTGGCGATCGATGCCACCGCGCTCGGCAGCACCACTGCTATCGCGGTGAAGATCAGCATCGCCAGCGGCAGGCACAGGATGGCCAGCATCGCCATTTTGACCTCCTTGGCCTCGATCTTCTTGCCGAGATATTCCGGCGTGCGGCCGACCATCAGGCCGGCGACGAAGACGGCGATCAGGATGAACATCAGCATGCCGTAGAAGCCGGCGCCGACGCCGCCGACGACGACCTCGCCGAGTTGCATGTTGATGAGCGGGATCATGCCACCGAGCGCGGTGAAGCTGTCATGCATCGCGTTGACCGCGCCGCAGGAAGCGGCCGTCGTGATGACGGCGAACAAAGCCGAGAGCACGATGCCGAAGCGGGTCTCCTTGCCTTCCATGTTGCCGCCGTCGATGCCCAGCGCATGCACCAGCGGATTGCCCGCGGCTTCCGCCCAATAGCAGACGGCGACGCCGGCGATGAATAGCACGCCCATGGAGGCGAGGATCGCCCAGCCCTGGCGCTGGTTGCCGACCATGCGGCCGAAGACGTTGGTCAATGCGGCGCCGACGACGAAGATCGACAGCATCTGGATCAGATTGGAGAAGGCGTCGGGATTTTCGAATGGATGTGCCGCGTTGGCATTGAAGAAACCGCCGCCATTGGTGCCGAGCATCTTGATGGCGACCTGCGAGGCCACCGGCCCAAGCGCGATGGTCTGCTTGGCGCCCTCAAGCGTCGTGGCGTCCACGTAAGGCCCCAGCGTCTGTGGCATGCCGAGCCAGACATAGAACAGGGTGAGCACGATGCAGAGCGGCAAGAGCACATAGAGCGTGGCGCGCGTCATATCGACCCAGAAATTGCCGATCGATCTTCCGGAAGCGCGGGCAAAGCCGCGGATCAGCGCGATTGCAATGGCGATGCCGGTGGCGGCCGAAACGAAATTCTGGACCGTCAGCCCGGCCATCTGCACGAGGTATGACATGGTGCTTTCACCACCGTAGTTCTGCCAGTTGGTGTTGGTCATGAAGCTGGCGGCGGTGTTGAAGGCGAGCGCCGGGTCGACCGCGCTCATGCCGGCCGGATTGTAGGGCAGACTGCCTTGCAGGCGTTGCAGGATATAGAGCACCATGAAGCCCGCCAGGTTGAACAGCAGGAGAGCCACCGCATAGGTGGTCCAGTGCTGCTCCTCGCGCTCGCTGGTTCCGCAAATGCGGTAAAGCCCGCGCTCGAGCGGGCCGAGGATCGGTGAAAGCGGCGTGCGATCGCCATTGAAGACGCGGTGCATGTAGAAGCCAAGCGGCTTCGCCAGCAAAACGAGGATCCCGCAAAAGACCAGGATCTGTATCCATCCGTTCAGTGTCATGGCTGTGGCTTTCCGTGCCTTCAGAAGCGTTCTGGACGAATGAGCGCGTAGGTGAGGTAGGCGAGCAGGAACAAGGTCACGCCACCGCCGAGGATGTAATCGACAAGCATGGTCCGATCCTTCAGCCTAAATTCTATCGCAAGCTTTGACGTAGACGATGGACAGGCCGAAGAACAAAGCCCCGACCCCGAGAACAATAAAGTCCATTGTGCTTTTCCTTGCTTCCATTTTCTACCGTTCGCCTGCCAAAAACAGGTCGGCAATACCGTGAGACGGCGCGCAGCACTGCGGCGGCGCCCGACGGCTTTTGCTCGACGTGAATATGGACCCGATCACCATAAAGGTTCGAGACGGGGCGGATGGGAAAGAAATAGGAATTCTATAAAGGTTTCCGGCGCGGCTCGCCGTCTAAGAGCAGCTCATCGACGCGGATTGCCGCGAAGGATATGCCGCCGCGCTTTGCGGCCTTGCTGGGACGCTACCGCGGCTCCCGCGTCAGGCTGAGATAGGTCGGATCGAACTCGGCGATTTCCTCCTGTGCCAATCCAGGATTGTCACCGTGTGATTTGCCCAGTTGACGACGCCGACTTTGCGCAAGGCCCCGATGACGCGGTTCATGTGTACGACGGAAAGACCGAGCACATCGGCCAGTTCGGCCTGTGAGAGCGGCAGATGAAAGCTCATGCCGTTGGTGCGCTGCACCACCTGCAGTCGTACGAAAAGCTCACAGAGGAGATGGGCCAGGTGTGAGGTCTTGGAGCGACGGCCCATGGCCACGATCCACTCGCGATGGATGGCGCCATCGACCAGCGTATCCAGCCACAGCAGCCGCGTCAGATGAGGCGCTTCCTCGGTGATGGCACGAAGCCGGCTGTGATCGGCGAACATGACATGGCAGGGCGACATGGCAACGATGCCGTGATCCATCGTCTTCAGGAGGAAGGCGTGGAGATCGACGAAATCGCCGGGCACCTGCAGCGAGGTGAACTGCCGGCCGCCGCTCTCGAGCACCTTATAGCGCGCCGCCAAACCGTCGAGGATGAGGGTCGAATAGGCGGGCCGCGCGCCCGATGCGACGATATCCTGACCGACCGCGAAATGCCGCTCTAAAGTCATGGCTTCAGCCAGCAGCGCCTTTTCGGCATCGGAAAGCGCGTCGTGCTGGGCGAGATTCAGATACAGGGATTCCAGCACCGCTATCTCCAGCGAAAGGGCTCAGAGCCGATCGCCAACTGTCGAAAGCAAGGGGCGGCTACCGAAGCACTAGGTCGTCGGGCGCCGGCGGGCATTAACATTTGTTAGAAGGCGCTTATTCGCCAACGAAGATCATCTCTTATGGAACAACGGCTTAGCCCGCGAATTGTCGATCAGTCTCTCTTGGCAATTTCATCAGCTCGGGATTCGGCCGCATCATGCCCAGATACTTTCTTGACCTTTACAATGGCGATGGCCTGACGGTGGATGACCATGGTCAGGTGTTCGACTCGCGCGAGCGTATGCGGCGCGAGGCAATTCTCATCCTGCCCGACATCATTCGCGACGAGATGATCGAAAACGACCGAACGGCCATTACCGTGAAGGTGCGCGACGAGAGCGGGCGCCAGGTCTTCGAAGCATCGCTCGTCATCTCATCGAGTTGGTGTGATTGACCGCGGCCTGATCTGCGGACCCTCCGCAAGTTGGAATGGAAAAGCCCGGCTCGAAGCGCCACGCCGGGCTTTCGGGCGGCCGTACGACCTGGCCACCGCGATGGCAAGTCGAACGATCAGGCGGCGTAGCCGCCATGGCCGCGTGCGACGGCCCGCGCCACGATGACAGGTTCGATCTCGGGCCAGAGAATACCGGTGGCTTCCGCGAATTCAACAAGCGCATGGCGCGCCTCGTCCCTCGTGATGCAGCCTTCCAGGGCTAGGCCGCACGCCTCGACGGCATTGTGATAAAGCGGACCACGGCGGGAGGTCGTCCAGTTGGTCAGGAAATCGTGCATTTCGGCCAGCGAGGCGATTTCGCGCTTGAAGCCCAGACCGACGGTCAGTGCGACGGGCGAATGAAACAGCTTGTCATGCATGAAGAGGGCTCCTGATTGGTCGCAGTGCTCGGAGAAATCCTGGCGGGATCTATGATGAGACGCCGGGAAACGCATCGCGAGCCAGGAGGTTCCGGAGCAAACAGGACTCTTTGCGGACCGCACGCCTGAGTGCGCCGGAAATCTTACGTCCTGATCCACCGGCCCGGCGAGAAGACGATTAAGGCTCGATATAGCTAGGCTGTCCCAGAGCGCCTGCGGAAAAGGGAAGCTGGCGGAGAGAGCGACCGCCAGATGATTGATTTTGCTGACTTTGTCGTCAAGCAGCCCCTTGCTTTTCCTAATCCCCATGCGAATATCCCTGAACATATTGCACTTTAATAACTTTGCTGGCAACCATGTTCGTTAGGAATTGCGTTAGGAAAATATGGCGCGCCACAAGCTCCGAGATACCCAGATAAAGGGCTTGCCGCCCGGTCGGCACGGCGACGGCGACGGGTTGTGGCTCTACGTCCAGCCGTCGGGCACCCGAAGTTGGGTTTTCATTTGGATACGTCAGGGCGTGCGCCGCGAGATGGGGCTCGGCTCCTATGGCAACGCTTCTGGAAAGATCAGCCTGGCCGATGCCCGATCCCGAGCCGACGAGGCGCGGGAGATTCTCAAGCACGGCGACGATCCGTCGAAAGACATGGCGCACCGTCGTCGATTAGTGAAGCTTCGCACATTTGGTGAATGCGCCGACGAGCTGCTTCTATCGAAGGAAAACACCTTCCGGAACGCAAAACACGCCGCCCAATGGAAAATGACGCTGACGGATTATGCTCACCCGCTGCGCAAGATCCCGGTCGCCGACGTCACGACCGATGACGTGGTGCGGGTGCTTCGGCCGCTCTGGGCAGAGAAGCAGGAAACCGCGTCCCGTTTACGTGGGCGAATAGAGAAAGTGCTCGACTACGCCAAAGCAGTCGGGCTTCGATCGGGTGACAATCCCGCGCGATGGAAGGGTCACCTCGATCATATCCTGCCCGCCCGCCAGAAGCTCACCAGGGGCCACCACGCGGCGATGGCCTACGCCGACGTTCCCGCCTTCATGACGCTTCTGGCGGACGTTGACGGCTTCGGTGCCAGGGCGCTCGAGCTCTGCATTCTGACCGCGACACGGTCGGGCGAAGTGCTCAACGCGCAATGGCCTGAATTCGACTTAGGGAAGGCACTTTGGACGATTCCGGCCGAGCGGATGAAAGCCAGCGTCGAACACGTCGTGCCACTCTCAGCGCGCGCTTTGACCGTGCTGGAGGGCCTGAAGGCGAAGCGGCTGTCCGATTATGTGTTCCCAGGCGCTGCGCCGAAAAAGCCTCTATCTAACATGGCGATGACTGCCGTCATGCGGCGGATGGAAAAGGGCCAGTTCACAGTTCACGGCTTCCGGTCGAGCTTCCGAGATTGGGCGGGCGACGCGACGAATTTCCCCCGCGATGTCGCCGAGATGGCGCTCGCGCATAAGGTCGGCGACGATGTCGAGCAGGCATACCGCCGCGGCTCGGCGCTGGCGAAGCGCAAGAAGCTGATGGATGCATGGTCGGCCTATGTGTCGACCGTGAAGGGCGGCGAGAACGTGACGCCTATGCGGAGGCGGCAGTCATGAGTGGCCGCGATCAGTTTCCTTCGCTCGTGCAGGCATTTGGCCCAGGGCAGGTGCCGGGTGAGTTCAGGCAAGCGCTCTACTCTGCCGAGCTTGAAGTGGATCTGGCCGCGGGCGTCGATATTTCGAGTGCCCGGGATACCTCCGACCTGGCGCCGTCGCGCGGAATCGATCTCGTTTCGAAGCAACTGATCGCGGAATTGCACAATCAAAAGGCCAATCAAACTTCTGTCGGCCGAGCGTCCGTTAACTGGCACGCCTTCGCGCTGTTGATGTCATGCGTGGGCGAAGGGAAGGCGCCGCCGGCATCTTTGATGCGGCTCATTTTCGAGTGTCTCGATGGTGTCGACGGCAAGCCTCCTCCTGACGTGTGTGAGAAATTCGGCTGGCCGAGCGTCGACGATTGGGACTGTTGGGATGCCGTCATTCAAGCCGATGCAAAGGCGATGGCGGCAACCGGCTCGGAAGCGACAGAACGCTCGCTCGCCAATCTGACAGGTGTTTCCAGGAAGACCGTCAACAGATGGCGGCAGGCTGAGAGTTACAAAAGCCGGCGCTCTTTTGCGGTCTACCTTCTGAGTCCGCAAAAAAAGAGCGGTGAGGTATGCGCTCAAATTATCTTTCGCGCGCATTTTGACGGGGCGGATTTTCTGCTTTCTATAACTAGCCACAACGTCAACAGCGGCGACGGTGGCGACAGCAAAAGCCACCTGACCGCAACAGCGGAAGGTGGCATAAAATGGACGGCGAAACCGCCCTCATTAGCATCAAGGAAGCCGCGAGACTTACCTCTCTCAGCCGCACTAGCATCAACGAAAAACGGGCTGTCGGGAAATTCCCTCAACCCGTGCCGCTCGGCGACAAGCGCATTGCCTTCGTCAAATCCGAGGTGGAAGACTGGATCCGCTCCCGCATCGCGGCCCGTCGGTCGGAGGCGGCATAAATGGAACAGTCCGATCTCCAACCCGACGAGGCCGTGCGGGCCGCGGCGGAATTCCTTGCCAGTCCGCGCGAACGCTCGGGCCAGGCCTGTGTTCCAGAGTTGCGGACGCGCTACGGGCTCACGACGCCAGAGGCAATCGAGGCGATCCGGCTTGCCAACGCCCTTCGACTGGCGAGGGCACACTGATGGCCGAGATCACTCCCGACCTCATCGATAAGTGCCGGCGGTTCCTGTCCTATGCCGCTGATAAGCGCGCGCCCGACCTGGTGATCGCCGAGCGCTTCCAACTCGATCGCCCCACCGCTTGTCTGATCGTCGAGGCGATCGAGAAAGCGGCGGTGTCATGACCGATCTCGCCTGGATGAAAGTCTACATCGGCACTGAGACAGCCCAGACAGGCCACCTCACCGCCGAGGAGTTTGGTGCCTACGAACGCCTGCGCCGGCATTGGTGGCAGCATGGATCGCTACCGGACGACGAGCCTCGTCTGATGCGCATCAGCGGGATCGATCCGGGCAGATGGCAAGACGTCGCCAATGCTATCGGCCCGCTCATGTCGGAGAGCATTCGGCGCCTCGATCAAGAGCGTTCGGACGCTACCGTCAAGCGCGAAAAGAAGGTCGCGGCGGGGCATAGAGGCGCCGAAGCCCGATGGCGTATCGATGGCAAAAGCAATGCGTCTGCCAATGGCACCAGCATGGCAGAACCATTGGATACAATGGCAGAACCAATCCGTTTGCCAATGGCCATCAGCATCAGCATCAGACAGTTCTGCTCTGGATGAAAAGGAAGAAAGGTTAGAGCCTGCGCGCGTGAGAGAGCCGAACATCATGTTGATGTCGATGGCTGAAGCACAAGCGCATATCGAGGAGCAGGAGAGGGCAAAGAACGCCTACGCCTTGGCCAAGGGTGGCTGAGCGTGACCGTCCCCGCTCGCCTCGTCCCGATCGCCAAGGCCATCGCTTGCCTACAGGCCAATCCTGATCCTGACTGCCGGGCAGTCGGCGACGAGATGGCCAGGCTCTACGCATCGAACGCCAGCCGCTTCGGCGCGCGCAACGGCAAGTCACTGGCCTATTCGACCTCGCTGACTGAACGCAACCGACTGCTGCGCGCCCTGTGGCGCAAACATGATCGGTGGCGCGACCTGCCGACCGGCGCCGCCGCCAGGGCCATGCTCACCGCCTTCAGCCGCTACGAGGCCGGCCGGTGGCTGATCGACTCCCGCGCGCTGTCGGCGCCGCCGCAGGAGCCGGAGGCCACGTTCTGGCGGATCCTGATGGCCGAAGAGACCTTGCCCGGCTCGATCAAGCAGATGCGCCGCGTCCTCGAAGGCGATGGCTGAAAAAAGAGGGACATGGATGTTTTGAATGTCCCGCCGCCTCCCTCATCTTCGCTGACAGAAACCGAAACAGGAGTGCAAGGCCATGGCCGAAACCGAACGGCGCCGCGAATTCACAGCATCGCTCGACACGATCGACGCCAAGCTCGACACGCTTGAGGCGCTGGAAACCGCCAAGCCCAAGACCTTCGATGATGGCGTCGCCGCCGGTCAGAGCGCCGCACAGGCCGTGGTCGAAGTCTGCACCATCGCCAATGCGCCGGTCATGACGATGGTCAATCTGGTCAACAAGCAGGCCACGGTCACCGAAGCCGTCGCCGCTGTCCGTCATCTGGCGAACTGACAATGCATAAGCTCGACCCAAGCCGCCTGAATGTTCTCGACCGCATCAAGGGCCGTCATCTCGGCGCTGCGCGCGACGGGACCGAATCCCAGAACGAAGCCAACAGGGCGCGTAATGCCGCACAGGCTGAGCTCACACGCCTGCAGGAGCAGGCACGCATGCGCCCGGGCCTTGACCTCACCCCTCAGATCAGGGCCGCGGAAGCCGAACTTGAGGCCGCGGAGAAGAGACTGGCCGACGCAAGAGTCACAAACGAGATCGCACATGAACGCTACAACGCCGCCGGCAATCTCGTCAGCAACGTGCGCCGCTGGGCTGAAGGCAAGGGGTTGATCCGCTGATGTCGATCGCACAGAAAATCAAGACAGCCCTGAGCGCCAGCCGCAAGGCCACGAACGAACTGGCCGACGGCCTAACCTCGGTGCGCGATCGTATCGCCAAGCTGGGCCAGGAACGCCAGGCCATCGAGGGCGCCGACTGCTCGCTCGATCAGGCACTGGAGCGACTGGCGGGGTTCATGAACTACATGCGCCAACCGCTCAACGACTACTATGTCGGCCAGTTCCTGCAGCCGAGCGGGCGTCCAGATGTAGGGATGAACACCGATCAGGCCGCTCGCCTTGCCCTGGCACTGGGCGCCGATGCCTGGGCCAAGGCGATGGAAGGAAAGATCAGGCAGGCTCTGGCCGACCGCCCCGGCTACACCGACGCCGAGCGCGCGGCCAAGCTCGACGCCATCGACGCCGAACTGCTCGACCTCGAACTGGTCGAGGAGTCCCTCATTCGCAATGCCGAGCAAGCAGGGTTCGAAGTCCTGCGCCGGCATGACGCCAACCCCGCGGCTGTGCTCGCACATGATAGCGCGCTGCCCACATGATCCACAGCATGGATGTTCCTTTGACGCTATTGGACCGGACGGCTGACGCTGCCCGGTCTCAACCGTTCATGAATGGCGCGGTTGCGGGTCAACTCCTTCACGCAACGTGCGTCGCAGGCGGGTCGGCATTCCGGGCTGGCCTGCCTGCATCGATCGATGGTGCGCCGCACCCACCGCGCCGCACCTATCGCACCGCACCATGGGTCCTCCCCGGCCGCCAAACTGTATGCGGGGCGGCTGAGCGCATGCCTCTCCTAGAGACAGAAATTTTCATCGTGCTCCACCACAGGAGGCCCCTCACGTGGCAATGACCCGGCAACTGTTTTCCATTTCAGGGCTTGCGGTCGAGCTCGATCGAGATCGGCGCACCATTGCCAAGGCGCTGGAGCGGGTGCCGGCCGAAGGCACTGTCTCGGGCGGACATCAGGCCTGGTACCTGTCGACGGCTATGCGAGCAATGAAGGGCGGCCGCGGCGACGCTTCCGCGTTGGACCATTATCTCGACCGGCTGATCGACTGGGAAGAGCTTACCGCACGCGAGCCTGTCGACCTCCCGATAGACGAGGCCTGCAAGGTGTTCGGCATCACGCGCGACACGATGGTCACATGGCTCCGCTGTGGAATGCCCTATGCCGTGGCTGGTGACTTCACGACCGGCGAGGGTTTCGTGCTGCGGTCTAAATGGCTGCTCGACTGGCAGATCGCGCTCACCTGCATCGCCTCGGCCGTAGGGTGGCCACCTGCCGCCAAAATCCTGAAGATCCCGGAGGTTTGATCCATGCAGATCGTCCCCATCCTGACGCCGGCGCTGGTCGAGGCCCTGAGTCTGATCGATCCCAAAATCCGGATGATGGTGCGCATCGGCCGTATCGGCCGCGCCAGGGTGCTTGCGCGCCAGTCCCTGGCCGGCGTGCCTATCGAAGCAATCAACGAAACCGAACGGCGCCTTGTCGCCATTAATCACAGGGGAAACCCATGAACGAACTTCTGATCTACGGCACGGTCGGCCTCGGCGTCGCCGATGGCGTCGACGGCATCTCTGCCAGGGACGTCAACACCTTCCTGTCGGAACGGCGTGGCCTCGATATCGCGGTGCGCATCAACTCCGGTGGCGGCTGGTGCGAGGAAGGCGTCGCCATCGCCAATATGCTCATGACCCATTCCGGCCACGTCTCGGTGATCGTCGAGGGCGTCGCGGCTTCGGCCGCTTCTGTCATCGCCATGGCCGGCAACGAAGTCGTCATGCGGGAGGGCAGTTACATGATGGTGCACGACTGCGCATGCATCACGATCGGCAACGCCGCCGACCACGCCAAGACGCTCGAGCAGATGGAAGTCATCAACCGATCGATGGCCGATATCTACGTGCGGCGCACGGGCCGGAAGCTCGCCGAGATCCGCAAGGAAATGGCGGCTGAAACCTGGATGACCGCGGCCGAGGCCGTGCAGAAGAAATTCGCAACCCGCGTTTCAGCCGAGCGCTCGACCAGCCCGACGGCATTCGATTACAAGCTCTATGGCCACGCGCCGACCCAGATGGCCGCGACCGCGCGCCGCTCGACCGGCTTCGAGGAAGCCAGGACACGTTATGCCGCGGCGAAAAAGGCAGCGACCGACGAAGCAGTGACGGCTTTCCTTCGCCAGTTCTGTCTTGGCCGCGAGAAGGAACCGGACGTTGCGTCGCTCATGGGCACACTGAAAACCGAATCGCCCGCCGCCTATGCGACGGCGTTGAAGCTCGGCCCTGTCACCAAGCCAAAAGGCCAGATGCCGAACGCCTCCGAAATCTACCATCGCCGCAACAACAACGACGACATTTGGAAGAGCGCGACCGAGAAAGCTAACAAGCGCTGGGGGCTGTAAAAATGGCCGAACGCAACGCGATTTCCGTTTTGATCCGCCTGCTCGGCGGCAAGGAAATGACGGCGGAGCTGAAGAACCTTGGCTCGTCCGGCGAAGCCGCAATCAACAAGATCGAGACTGCAGCCAAAGGCATTACGCTTGGCGGTCTTGGGCACGATCTCAGCCTGTTCATCGGTGACATCAAAACCGTGGCTGAACGCACCGTGGTCACTCTGGGCCTGCTCAAGGTGGCCGCCGATGCAGTCGGCACCGGTCTCTTCTTCCTGGCAAAAAGCGGAGCAGAGGCGGCCGAGGGTGCCCAAAAATCGGCACAGGCAACCGGGCTTCAGGTCGACGCCTATCAGAAACTCGTGTTTGCGGCCGGCGAGGCGAACGTCAGCCAGGAACAGTTCGACACGTCGATGAGCAGCTTTCAAAAGCAGATCGTCAAGACGGCTGACGAGACCGTGAAGGGCGCCGGCAAGATCGGCAGCTCCCTGAAGAAAACGGGTGCCGATATCACCCAAGGCGCCGGCTACACTGTCCAGGCGTTCAAGGACATTGGCGTCGAGGTAACGCGCTTCGGTGCCAATGCATCGAAGGTGAAAACGGGCACCACCAAGGCGAAGACCGGCTTCGATGATCTCGGTATCAAGGTCAAGGACACAACCGGCAAGCTGAAAACCAACGAACAGCTTTTGCTGGAGGTCGCCAATGCCTTCCAAAAGATGCCGGACGGGGCTCGCAAATCAGCTATTGCACTGAAGCTCTTCGGCGAGGCTGGGGCGCAGTTGATCCCGTTCCTGAACGAAGGCGCCGCCGGCATCAAAGAATTTGAGGACCGGGCGGCCGATCTCGGCATCGTCTTTTCCGACGATCAGATCAAGGCGGCCGAAGCGTTCAACACTTCGCTGAACGAGCTGAAAAAAACCACCGGCGGCGTGCTTCGCCAGATCGGTCTGCTCTTTGCTCCCGCGTTTACTGCCGGTGCCAATGCATTCAGGGACATAGTCCAGCGCAACCGGGCGGCCATCCTTGATTTTGTCAGGAATGGCGTCCAGGTCGGGACCGTTTTCGTGAAGGATTTCTTCGCCACGCTTGCCGGCCGGGATGCCGCGGTCACCGATAATAAATGGCTGATTGCGTGGCGTGACGCGATCAAGGGCTTCGGGGAGGACTTCGCCCATGTCGCCGGCAATGTCGTCATCCCGGCGATGGCGAAACTGCGCGCGGCTGCGGACCTGACCATCAAGGCGGTCAACGGCATTTTCGGAACCAACCTGACCACCGGTGAAGTGCTGATCGGTGCAGCGATCTTGCGCATGATCGGCGGCTTCCAACTGTTGCGCACCGCCATCGGCTTGGCCGTCAATGCGATTTCCGTTCTCAGTGCCGCTCTGATTTCAACGCCGGCAGGCAGGATCATTCTGGGTCTCGCGCTGGCCGCCGAGGGCCTGGTCGCGGTCTGGGACCGAGAGAAGGCCAAACAGCAAGGTTGGATCAACTCGACCGATGCCCACAGAACGGCGCTGGAGCAGCTGAAGGCCGCCGTCGATGCCGTCAAGGCCGGCGTGCCCGGCGCCGAGGAGGCGCTGAAGCAACTTGCGCAGACCAATCTCGCTGCGGCCGATGCCGCACAATTGGCCTCAGAAGCGCGTGTCAAACAAATGCAGGATGTCCTGGATGCGATGAAGGCTGGCGGCGAATTCAACGCTCCGCTCGGTGCCGACATCGAGACACAGACCGAGGCGCTGGTGCGCGCTCAGATCGATCTGGCGAAAAGCGCACGTCAGCTGAAAGACGTGCACGACGCGATCGACGGGAAAGTCGTCGGCAACATTCAGGATCTGCGCACCACGGCCGAAGCCGGAGCGGCCGGCGTCAAGAATCTCGGCGCCGCTGCCGACACGACTGCCGGCAAGGTCGAAAACCTCGACCATCAGATCACAGTATTCCGCGGCGGCGGTCCAGGCGGCCAGCTGTCAAAAGAGGTTTTTGACGTCGTCGATGGCGTCGCCCATCGTGCTGATCAGGGCAAGCAGGCTCTCGACGGCCTGAAGGGCAGCGTCGACGACACCAGCAAGGCCGTGGATGGCGTCAGCAGCGACATCACAAACTCGATCGGCACGATTGCGCCGGCGGCACAGGCGGCCGCTGCGGGCTTCAATAGCTCGCTGGGCAGCCTCGACGCTGGTGCAGCACAGGCCGCTGCGGAGGCGATCGCTGCGCCTTTCGCGGTGCTGCCCGGCCAGTTCGGCACCATCCTGAGCGGATTGACTTCATTGCTGCAGGGCGGCTTTGCCAACCTCAGCAGCATCGTCACCAGTTTGGCCGGTCAAATCCAGTCGGCGATCGCAAGCATCCTGGCATCGCTGCAAGCGGCAGCGGCCGCGGCATCGGCCTTGCGAGCTCAAGCGGCCGGTTCCTCGTCGTCGTCCGACGGCGGCGGCTCCCATGGTGGCTTCGCGGCTGGCGGCTCTGTACGCGGTCCCGGTGGCCCGCAAACCGACAGCATTTTGGCGCGGTTGAGCAACGGCGAATTCGTTGTGCAAGCATCGATCGTGAAACGCCTTGGCGTGGATTTCTTCCACATGTTGAACAACGGCATCATCCCCTCGATCAACAGTCTGCGCGGCTTCAACATGGGGGGCTTCGTCAACGATCTCGGCCGCTCGATGGCGATCCCCCGCTTTGCCGTGGGCGGATCGGTTGGCGCCCTAGCGACGGCCGGCGCGAAAATCGGCGGCGGCGACACAGTGCACGTCAAGCTTAACTACGGCATCAATGAGGACAGGGTTATCGACCTGATCGGCCAAAAAGACTCGGTGATGGACTTGCAGCGATATGCAATCAGGGCTGGGCTGGTGTCCACCGGCAGAAAGCCAGGCCGCCGATGAGCGACTTCGATTTTCCCGACTTCGATCCGGCCACTATCCCGAAGCCCGGTGATCAGCACGACCCTACTGTACGTGCTCACCAGGCGACGTTTCAGGAGCGGTTCGGCGACTTCAAAAGCCGGCATGTTGTCGGCCTGCACTTCGGCCCGGCGCCGAAAGGCGAATGGGTCGGCATCATCATGGACATGGAAGACGGCTCGACCGTCAAGGTCGCGATCCCGTTCAACTACTGGCAGGCCTTCGGCAATGAGTACGCGCTGGCGATGATGACGGCGGCCGAGCTCATCCAGGTTGCATACGGGCCGGCAGGGGGCCAGGCATGAAAATTACTGCGTTGGAAGTGCCTTCCCACGTCGAACTTGTCGTGGATGATACTCCCCCGTTATGCCGCAATACGGGCAGCGGATGGACAATTTGGTGGGAATATCCGCCCAAAGTGGCTGCTCGCCCTCGACCGACGGCTCTATCTCAATCGGGATCGGTTTCTGGCAACCAGGATTCAGGCAAGTGACCGTCAGATACCATTTCTCTTGCTCAACCATGGCTCCGCCTCCCTGCCCAAGCGGAAGGAAACCAGAAAATCAGAGGGGAGTCGAACGATGATCGCCTGGCTGACCTTCTCGATCGCTTGCGGCGTCGTGCTGGCGATGGCGTGGCCGTTCTGAATGGAGGAAATGAAGATGGAAGACGAAGATGCTATTGGCATCCTGGAAAGCTGCCGGCGACCTGCAGAACAAAACCTGCCAAGATCAGCATGGCCGATAGATTCAACGCTCGCCGTTCAACATTGAGTCCCAAGATCGATAGTTCATCGCCGCGCTGGGCAGCTAGGCCGGCCGAGCGGCGTAAGCTATCTCGGGCTCGACCTGATTCCCTATGCAACTCGGCGCTAGCCCGTTCGAACGATCGCTGAAAATTCTCGATGTCCCTCTGTTGGCGGATCTGACTTACACGTGGCGCTTTGCTCTGAAGTTCAGCCATCTTGCGACCGGCCTGCCATTCGATTTGGTCTGCCCTATCCCCTGTCGCTATAGCGAGCCTCCGGTGTGTTTCAGCCGTTTCGGAGAGGGTCAATTTGTGCTCGGCAGATAGCCACAAGGTGAAGAAACCCGCGATATCGAGCAAAAGGCCTGCGAGGCTGTACCAGTTGGACCCGAAGCCAGCGACCGTGCAGAGCAAGTGGAAGTCGTCGGCGCGAGACATCATCAGGCCGCTCGAACGTCATCTGGAATGTGTTCGACCAACATCGAGAGCGCCGCGCTGATCTCCACTCCTGTAACACCCTGATCGGTGACACCGGTATTGATGGAGCTGGTCATCACCAGCATTCCATATTCTTCGGCGTCGGCCTTCAGCTTTTCGGCGGCGGCAACCGGGTCAGGCGTGCGCAAGCAGTGCTCGACGGCCAACCTCTGGACCAGCCATTCGATCGCGCAAAGGCGATCATGTCCCTCTGGAAATCCTGTCATGGATAAGCCCCCCGATGCCCAAGTTGTCGATGATGCGGTATTTATCCGGTCGTTGTCGAATCCTTGGAGCAGCAAATGCGAGACAGCGAGCTTACCCAACGCCCTGGCCGGGGCTGGTCGAAGTGGGCCGAGGGTAACGGCGACGTCCTGATCGAGCGCACCTGGTGGCAGGCTAAGATCCTGCATTTTCCAAAGCTCAATGTGACGGTCTGGTTTGACGGGTCCGAAGTGGTCGGCTTGGAGCACTGGGGCTTCCGCGATCCCAAGTGGTGCATGCGACTGCCGCCGGCCGATTGGCAGCCGATGCCGGCCGGCTATAGGCAGGGGGCCGAGCAGGCTTGGCTGCGGTGGCAGGCGGCCACAGGGACGCGCCACGACGCGCTGGGCGCTTCGGTGGCGTAGGACAGCGCTGTGCGAGGCGCGCGTTAACGTCCTGTTAACCATTTGAGATCACCGTAACCATGCGGCTCAAGAACCGCATCTTTACAGGCAACCGACAAAAGGCCCGTCGCTCCCCCCCGTACCCCTGCGAGCGACGGGCTTTGCCTTCAGGGCGGGTCGCAAGGCCGATTTGCCTGATTTGTACGATTTATACGCAGGCTTGCGAGCTATTTTCACAAGGGGTACGTTTCGCTTTCGCCATGGGAGCATTTGCCATGAACGAACTCGATAACTCGAAAATTCTCATCGCCAGCACTCGACAAAACATTGCTCGCACCAGAGTTGTTATCGATGAAGCGCGGCTTACGATTGATGGCAGCCGCCGCATCCTTGAAGAGGCGCGCCAGCTTCTACAGCGAGCAACCGAGCAACTCACCCGGAGCCGCACATTAGATGCGGATACAGAGGCGGCGTTTTAAGGTTCGTAGAGTCATGGAACTGTATTATTTCGATTTAACCGACAACGGAACCGCCTACCTGGACACAGAAGGAACCGACCTTCCGAGTCTGGAATCCGCTGAAGACGAGGCATCGAAGGCGCTGCTTGAAATAGCACGGGGGCGGATGCCGGACGGCACTTTCCGAGAGGTCGCCTTGCATGTGCATGCCGGTACGAGCGAACCGCTGTTTGTGGTAAAACTCACTTTCGAACTGGTACGCAACCGGTCTGCTAGACGCGCCGCATAATCGAGGAATCCCGCAAGCTGCTGGATCGGCTTGCCGCCAAGTCAGGCGCTAACGTCCCATCGACCGGGAACTCTTCTTCGCGGTCATCCCTTGCGGGCATCCAGCGAACACGAAACCGGGTTGGAAGCCGACGTTCGAGCGTGGGTGAATCTGGCCAACTGTGCCATTTCGGGACTGCGGGGTGCTGGCATTCATTTTGCATGCTACCAGTTCGCCGGCGATACCGGTCTGATCGCGTAATTCTGATCAGGTAGTAGGCTCGTCGGGCGAGTTTGGGGAATTGGGGTTCCTCGCCCGGCGAGCGCACCTGCTTGCCCCCCACAGACACCCGTCGCCTACGCCTTCCGCAGCCTCACCCCGGCGGCGCCACCATTCTCGGCGATGAACTCGACGCCCGCCACTGAAAAGCCCGCCACCATCGGCAGCGGGCCAAATGCGCCAACGTTGGCGGTTTTCAGTTCGCCTTTTGGCGGATCATCTCGGAAAAATAGGTGCGGAACTCCGCGCCCATCTCTGGCGACATGCGGAGCGAGCGCCCGCCGCTGGCGTCCTCTGTCTTGAACACCAGGATCATATCCCCGTTCGCCATGTCGACTGTCGGGATGATTAGCTCCAGACGCTCGGCGCTCTCCATGTAGTGGCGGATCCTGTCTTTCATGACGCGCGCTCGCCGTGATGCGCCTTATTCACGGCCTCTCTGACTAGCCGCAGGGTGTTGATCGCGTCGTTCAGCGTGTTCGCGATTGCGTCGGTCATCGTGTCGTCGAGCAGGTCGCGGGTGTGTAGCGCCAGCCAAGCGGTGCGCAACAGATCCATGCCGGCGTCCATTTGGTCGATCGCGGCGATGTCTCTCTCTGGCAGGGTGATCGTCATGATGCCCGGCTCCTATCCTCAACGATCAGGGCGAACCCATGCTCATGGTCGACGGTGACCCGCCATTCGCCGCCGTGCATGGCTCTCATTGATGCCGCCAACTTCTCCGCATGCCGCTGAGGGAGGTCGTCCCGTTCATCCAAGTTTTGGAACTCGATCGGGTGCGCTCTGGTGCCCGCCGCGTAGACATGCGCTTTCCAGGCGCCGCCGATGTCAGCGTTCCAATCGACCATTGCGGCCGAGAGCTCCCTTGCAAGGCGCCTGACGCGCTCCGAGATGTGTTCCGGTGTTTCGGTAGCGGGAAGCACGGAAAGCGATCCCGCCGCGGCTGTAGCGGCTCCTATGACGGGGACCGAAGCGAAGGCACTAAGCAGGGCGCGGCGGGAAAATCTCCCGGTGATCGGGCTCTGGGTCTGGAAAAATCGGTGCATAATCCAAGTCTCCTTCGGTTGCAGTTTCCTTTGGGAACGCATTGGGAAGGAGGCAAAAGGCTTGTACGAATAGTCAGCGAAATCAATCTATTATGAGAGAAATCTGGCGGAGAGAGCGGGATTCGAACCCGCGTTACGGTCTCCCGTAAACACACTTTCCAGGCGTGCGCCTTCAACCACTCGGCCACCTCTCCGTCCTTGCATTTTTCGCGACGGCCGGTTTCGCCGCGCGGGTTGGGGACAATGCGGTCCCTTCAGGGAGCGGTAGCGATTTCCGCTATGGGTGCCGCCAACCAGCGGACACCTCTCCCGGCACCTGAGCCGTCAAAGCAACAGGCGCGGGGCTCATCTAGTCGATCCCGCGCCGAATGCCAAGCCATAACGACAGTCTATTCGCTTTGCCGGCCACACAACGCTTCGTGAGGCCGCCGCGGCATCCGGTTCAAGGTGCCGACGCCCCGAATAATGTGCACAGGCGAGCCCGCAAGGCCGGGCGCGCTTGACTTCGTCGCGGGCCACCTGTCGAGTGGAACGGAGGCTTTGCGGGGGGCATCGTCTGGGCATGACATCAGGCAGTGAACAACCGGGCGGTGGCATGCCGGTTAGTGGGCAGGCGCCAACCGGGCGGCCGGACAGCGGGCTGTCCTACGTGCCGGCGGGCTGGCTCATCTTCGTCATGGCATGGTCGGTCTACGGCCTGGCCTCCGCCTGGTGGCTGACCGGCAATTCCGGCCTGCCGGACAGGATCTTCTATTTCCTCCTTGGCGGGCTTGCCGTCGACATCATCACCATCCTGTGGGGGCTTTATTTGCTCGGCCTTGCCTTTGGCCGCTCGGCGCGCTTCCCGCGCCAGTTCATCATCTGGCAGGTGGCGACCATCGCCTGGGTGCTGGCCAGGCAGGCCTATGTGCTCGCCGTGCCCGATTTCGTCTTTTCCGCCAGGAGCCTGCTTATCGGCGGCGCCGAAATCGCCATCGGCCTGCTCTGCATCTATCTGCTGCGCCGTGGCTCCGGCGCCGAGGGCGTCTATGCTAGGCCGCGCGCCGAAGCGCCGTCGGTCTTCGTTTCCATCGTGGCTGCCTTGCTCGGCATCGTCCTGGGCGCGGTCATCGGCGCCGTTGGCGGTTTCCTGGCTGGCTCGGTGATCGCCGATGTCGCCGAGGTCAGCTGCTTCGAGGGCGGCTGCGGCTACTTTGCCGCCTTCATCGGACTGGCCGGGCTGGTGGTCGGCGCCATTGCCGGAGGCATTCTTGCCGTCTGGCTCGTTCACCGCCCCAGGCGCCAGCCGGTCGCATAGGGGCTCAGAAAGCGCCGGCCTTCAAATTCGCGTATCGCGATTGCAGCCGAACCGCACGCATTCTATGTCTGTTTCGGATATGTGCCGGTGGTCTTCTGGTCAGCGTCCAGGGTGAACCGGGGGAGAGCCTTGATGTTTCGCTTCGTCTTTTCGTCTTGCGGCCATGGTCGCGCTGTCGGTTTCCGTCATCATGGCGGTGCTCGACACGACGCGCACGGTGGCGGCTTCGGCCCTTGTGCTGACCCCGCTCAACGCCAGTTGGCTGGCCGTCTCGCCGGACACGCGGGCCGCCTTCGAAACCTTCGTCCGCGCCAAGGCCGGTCCGCTGCTGTGGGACACAGTCATCGCCTGGGGGCTCAACCAGCCGGGCTTTGCCGTCTTCGCGGTGCTGGCCTTCCTGCTGTACGCCATCGGTTATCGGCGGCAGCGGCGCACGGGACAGTTCGCCACCAACTGAACCCATCTCCCGCACCATTCCGGCCGGCTGTTGAAAGCTTGCACGCAAGATCGGATCGCGGCGGGGCTTGCCCATGGTACGCTTTTCCAAAAGGTCAAAATTCCGCGTGAATTTTGTTTCGGGCCGTGCCAGATTGCCCGGGAGCGGGAGGGGAATGCACTCCTGGCTAACGTCGTTTGCTTGCCGGAGAACCGGGCAGGCAGGCGGTGTGTAACGGAAAAAATAACCGACAGGGTGTGGATCACATGAAACGTATCGTTCTCGGCCTCCTGGCCGCAACCGCAATGGTTCTTCCGGCATTCGCCGCGGATGTCCAGCCGGCCATCCTCTATGATCTGGGCGGCAAGTTCGACAAATCCTTCAACGAGGCTGCCTACCATGGCGCCGAAAAGTTCAAGACCGAGACCGGCGTCGCCTATGTCGAGTTCGAAGTATCCAACGCCTCGCAGCGCGAGCAGGCGCTGCGCCGCTTCGCCGAGGACGGCCACAACCCGATCGTCATGGCCGGCTTTGCCTGGGAGGATGCGCTGAAGAAGGTCGCGGCCGAATACCCGGACCTCAACTTCGCCATCATCGACGATGCGGTCGACCTGCCCAATGTCCGCTCGCTGGTGTTCAAGGAGAATGAAGGCTCCTATCTCGTCGGCATCATGGCCGCGATGGCGTCGAAGTCGAAGAAGGTTGCCTTCGTCGGCGGCATGGACATCCCGCTGATCCGCAAGTTCGAATGCGGCTATGTCGGCGGCGCCAAGTCCGCTGGCGCGACCGACGTCATCCAGAACATGACTGGCGATACGCCGGCGGCGTGGAACGATCCAGCCAAGGGTGGCGAGATCGCCAAGACGCAGATCGACCAGGGAGCCGACGTGGTTTACGCGGCCGCCGGCGGCACCGGCGTCGGTGTGCTGCAGGCGGCGGCGGATGCCGGCAAGCTCGGCATCGGCGTCGATTCCAACCAGAACGGACTGCAGCCCGGCAAGGTGCTGACCTCGATGCTGAAGCGCGTGGACGTTGCCGTCTATACCGCCTTCATGGATGGCAAGAACGGCACCTTCAAGGGTGGCGTCGAGAATCTGGGCCTCAAGGAAGGCGGCGTCGACTACGCCATGGACGACAACAACAAGGCACTGGTGACCGACGAAATGAAGGCGGCCGTCGAAAAAGCCAAGGCCGACATCATCGCCGGCACGGTCAAGGTGCACGACTACACAGCCGACAACGCCTGCCCCTATTGATCCGCGGCGCCATACGGCCATGATCCGCAACCGCTGGGCGAAAGCCCGGCGGTTTTGCTTTGCCGATCGAACGAAACTCGCGGATGGCATGGAGCGAGAAATGCAGCCGACGATCGAACCCATGAACGGGCATGACATCGAAGTCGTGGCGCGACTGCGGATTGCCGCCTTCTTCGAGGGGACGGGAAGGACGCTGGAAGAGGAAGCCGCAGGGCTGCGCAACCTGCTGACCAGCGACGGTCTTGAAAAGGCTCTGGTTGCCCGTGTGAACGAAATGCCGGTAGGCACCTGCCTGCTGGTCCGCCATGAACTGGAACCGGCGCATGATCTGACACCGTGGCTGGCCGGGCTTGTCGTCGATGCCGACCATCGGGGCAAGGGAACCGGCACCGCGCTGGTCAAGGCGATCGAAGCGCATGCGGCATCAGCCGGGGTCGAGACGCTCTACCTCTACACCTGGCAGGCGCGCGATTTCTACGCGGCGCTCGGCTGGGACGCGATCGAGGTGTGCGAGCAGGATGGCGAAACGATGATGCTGATGTCGCGCCGGCTCGATCACAATGTGCCCAGGAGATAGCCGAGCGCGAAGGCCGCAATCAGCCCGGCCATGACGACAAGTCCATGCCTACCGCCGAGCGAATGCACGCCGACGCCGTACGGCTGTCGGGACGGGCTTCGGATTACTGTCGGCCACTTGGCATCGTTGCCGCCCAGGCCAACGCCTCGCATCTGCGGCATTTCGGCGAGGCGCTGCGTAACCAGTTCCCAATGATTGACGCCGGCTGGTTGTTGGGCCCGATCGAAGACACGCATGCGTTCGGCCAGCTGCACCACCGCGTCGCGGAACGCAGGGTCGATCTCGAGATCGCGCTCGGCCCGCTCGCGGTCGGCATCGTTCATCAGGCCCAGCACATAGTCGCCGGCCCTTGCGATACGATCGCTCTCACCAGCCATGATCCGTGCCCTCCCCCTCTCCTCACCAGTGTGGCGGCTTGGTCACCGGCACATCCTGTGCCGACTGCTCTTCAAGCGCCAGGAAGCGGTCGGTCAGCGCATCGAGCTTGCGCTGCATGCGTTCGATCACCTTCCACTGCTCGGCGATCTGGCCCGACAGTTCCTCGATGGTCTTCTCCTGCTCGGCGGCGCGGATTTCCAGCGTCGTCAGCCGGTCGGCGGGCATGATCATGCAAAGTCCCCAGTTTGTACCGCGACACCTTGCGCCGCAACGTCAAATCGACCTCGTCATAGTAGCGAATGTGAGAGCTTCGGCCACGTTCGAAATTGACAAGCGTGCGGGGATTTGTCGAGAGTGGATGCTGCTCCGGACAATTGGCATAAGCGGAGCGCCATGCTAGGCGTTTTGACCAAGCGATAAAAAAATAAGAGTGGGACAGGCTGCATGGCGCAAGCCGCAATCGAACTGATCGGCATCAACAAGAGTTTCGGCGCGGTGCGCGCCAACCGCGACATCAATCTGGAGATCGCGCGCGGCACCATCCATGGCATCGTCGGCGAAAACGGCGCCGGCAAGTCGACGCTGATGTCGATCCTCTATGGCTTCTACCAGGCCGACAGCGGCGAGATCCGCGTCGGCGGCAAGCCGGCATCGATCAAGACACCCAACGACGCGATCGCGCTCGGCATCGGCATGGTGCACCAGCATTTCATGCTGGTCGACAATTTCTCGGTGCTGGAGAACATCATCCTCGGCGCCGAAACCGATGCGCTGCTGAAGAGCAGCATTGCCAAAGCGCGCTCCGAGTTGGACCGGCTTGAGCGAGAATACGGGCTGGAAGTCGATCCCGATGCCATCATCGAAGAACTGCCGGTCGGCCTGCAGCAGCGCGTGGAAATCCTGAAGGCGCTTTATCGCGGTGCCGAAATCCTGATCCTCGACGAGCCGACGGGCGTTTTGACGCCGGCCGAGGCCGACCACCTGTTCCGCATCCTCAGGCAGTTGAAGGAACAGGGAAAGACGGTGATGCTGATCACCCACAAGCTGCGCGAGATCATGGCCATCACCGACACCGTGTCGGTGATGCGTCAGGGCACGATGGTGGCGACCCGGGAGACCAGGAAAACCACGGTCGAGGAACTGGCCGAACTGATGGTCGGGCGGCGTGTCCTCTTGAGGGTCGAAAAGGGCGAGGCCGAGGCCGGTGCCGTCAAGCTCGCGGTCAAGAACCTGACGGTCAGGGATTCGCGCGGCGTCACCATGGTCGACGACGTCTCCTTCGATATCAGAGCCGGCGAGATCGTCGGCATCGCCGGCGTCGCCGGCAACGGGCAATCCGAGTTGCTTGAGGCGATTTCCGGCATCAGGCACGCCGTTTCCGGTTCCGTGATGCTCGACGGCAAGCCGATCGATCTCACCGGCAAGGCCGATCCCGGCGAATTGCGCGACCGTGGCCTCGCCCACGTACCGGAAGACCGCCACCATGTCGGGCTGGTGCTGGCCTTCGAGGAGAACGAGAATTCCATCCTCGGCTACCACGACGATCCCCGTTACCTCAGAGGACCGTTCCTCAACATCGATGCAATCATGGCCGACGCCAGGGACAAGATCGAGAAATACGACATTCGTCCCGGCAATCCGCGCCTGAAGACGGCCAATTTTTCCGGCGGCAACCAGCAGAAGATCGTGCTCGCGCGTGAAATCGAACAGGACCCCGGCGTGCTGATCGTCGGACAGCCGACGCGGGGCGTCGACGTCGGCGCCATCGAGTTCATCCACAAGCGCCTGATCGCCATGCGCGACCAGGGCAAGGCGGTGCTGGTGGTCTCGGTCGAGCTAGACGAGATCCGCTCGCTTTCCGACCGCATTCTGGTGATGTTTGCCGGAAGGGTCGTCGGCGAGCGCGGCCCCGACGCGACCGAAGGCGAGCTCGGCCTGCTGATGGCCGGTGTCGAGCATCAGGAGGCGGCGCAATGAGCACGCCTTACGCCAAATTGCCTGCCTGGGCCGACTACGGGCTGATCCCGCTGATCAACCTGTCGGTCGCCTTCATCGTCGCTGGCTTCGTCGTCATGCTGGTCGGCGAAAACCCATTCCGCGCCGCCGTCATCCTGGTCGAAGGCGCCTTCGGCAAGGGCACAGGCATCGCCTTTACCCTCTTCTATGCCACGACGTTCATATTCACCGGGCTTTCGGTGGCTGTGGCGGCGCATTGCGGACTGTTCAACATCGGCACCGAGGGACAGGCCTACATCGCCGGCCTCGGCATCGCCATCGTCTGCCTTCCCCTCGACAGCACACTGCCCTGGTGGCTGACTTTTCCGCTGGCGATCGTGGCCTCCGCACTCGTGGGCGCATTGTGGGCGTTGATCCCCGCCTACCTGCAGGCCAAGCGCGGCTCGCACATCGTCATCACGACGATCATGTTCAACTTCATCGCCGCCTCGATCATGGTCTACCTGCTGGTCGGTCCGCTGAAGCCGGCAGGGTCGCAGGCGCCGCAGACGCGCAACTTCCTCGCCGGCGCGGAGTTGCCGAAACTCAACTGGATCATCGAATTGTTCGGCGCCAAGATCCGATCGGCCCCGCTCAACATCTGCTTCCTGCTGGCGCTGGTGATGGCTTTCCTGGTGTGGCTGCTGATCTGGCGCACCAAGCTCGGCTACGAGATGCGCACCTATGGCCACAGCCCGAAAGCGGCCCGCTATGCCGGCATTTCGGAAACCCGCATCATCATCACTGCGATGATGATTTCGGGCGCTCTGGCCGGCATGATGGCGCTCAACCCGGTGATGGGCGACCAGCACAATGTCGCGATCGACTTCGTTTCGGGCGCCGGGTTCGTCGGTATCGCCGTGGCGCTGATGGGCCGCCTGCATCCGGTCGGCATCGTGCTGGCGGCGATCCTGTTCGGCATGCTTTACCAGGGCGGCGCCGAACTCGCCTTCGAGATGCCGGCAATCAGCCGCGACATGATCGTCATCATTCAAGGATTGGTCATCCTCTTCGCCGGCGCGCTGGAGCATATGTTCCGGCCCTATATCCAGGCTCTGTTCGCCTCGTTCAGCCCGAAGTCGGTGGGCATGCAGGCCGTCAACGGGAAGGGCGCCTGAGATGGATATCTTCAACGCGGTCATCCAGGTGCTGGACTCTACCATCCGCTTGTCGGTGCCGCTGCTGCTTGCCTGCCTCGCCGGCCTCTATTCGGAGCGGGCCGGAATTTTCGACATCGGCCTCGAAGGCAAGATGCTGGTCGGCGCCTTCGCGGGTGCTGCCGCGGCTTCGGTGTTCCATTCCGCGCTTATCGGCCTCGGCATGGCGATCCTGATCTCCGTCGCCTTCGCTTTGGTGCACGGCTTTGCCTCGATCACCCATCGCGGCAACCAGATCGTTTCGGGCGTTGCGATCAACTTCGTCGCCGCCGGATCGACCATCATTCTTGGCCAGGCATGGTTCCAGCAGGGTGGCCGCACGCCGGCGCTACAACCGGGCGAACGATTTCGAGGCGATCATCTGGCCCGGCGCCGATGCAATCAGGGGCGTGCCGATCATCGGTCCGATCTATGCCGAACTGATCTCCGGCCATTCGATCCTCGTCTATTTCGCCTTTGCGATGGTGCCGTTCACCTGGTGGGTGCTGTTTCGCACGCGCTTTGGGCTCAGGCTGCGCGCGGTCGGCGAGAATCCGGCCGCGGTCGACACCGCCGGCATCTCGGTCGCCTGGCTGCGCTATCGCGCGCTGATCTGCACGGGCATCCTGACCGGATTCGCAGGGGCCTATCTTTCGATGGTGCAGAATGGCGGCTTCGTGAAGGACATGACGGCGGGCAAGGGCTACATCGCGCTGGCCGCGCTGATCTTCGCCAAATGGAAGCCGGTCAACGCCATGTTCGCCTGCCTGCTGTTCGGCTTCCTCGACGCGGCGTCGATCCGCCTGCAGGGAACACCGCTGCCCATTGTCGGCAAGGTGTCGGTGCAGTTCATGCAGGCCCTGCCCTATATCCTCACCGTCATCCTGCTTGCCGGCTTCATCGGCAAGGCCATCCCGCCGCGCGCCGGCGGCGTGCCCTATGTCAAGGAACGCTAACGCTCGACAGTTCGGCGCGGACGAAGCGCCGGGTGTTGGACATGATCGTCGGAGAGAACACCTGAATGTCGCATGATCTGTTCGAAGCGGCCAAGGCTGCCATGGCCAAGGCCTATGCGCCCTATTCCAAGTTCCCGGTGGGCGCCGCCCTACGCACCGAGGACGGACGCGTCTTCACCGGCGCCAATATCGAGGTCGCCTCTTATCCGGAAGGCTGGTGCGCCGAGACCACCGCGCTTGGCCATTACATCATGGGCGGCGGCGGCAAGATCGTTGAAATCGCCGTCCTTGCCGAACGCATGGCCAAATGCTCGCCTTGCGGCGGCTGCCGCCAGCGGCTGGCCGAATTCTGCCGCCCGGAAACGAAGCTCTATCTCTGCGATGCTACAGGCGTCGCAGAAACGGTCACGATGGGCGACATGCTGCCCTATGGCTTCCGCGGCGACATCTTGAAATGAAGAGCTGGCTGTTATGACGCAAAAAACGGTCGACCACCTTATCGAAAGGCTGGACGGCCTGGCGCCGTCGACCGCGCTGGTGTTGGGTTCCGGCTTGGGCGGCTTGGTCGACCGGATCGAGAATCCGATTCGCGTCTCCTATGCCGACCTGCCCGGCTTTCCCAGGAGCGGTGTCAGCGGCCACGCCGGCCAAGTGGTCGCCGGGCTGTTTGCCGGCGTTCCGGTGCTCATGCTGTCCGGCCGTGCCCACTACTATGAGCATGGGGACGCCGCGGCAATGCGACCGGTGCTGGAGGTGCTCGCCGGCATCGGCGTCACGAAACTGATCCTCACCAACGCAGCCGGCTCGGTCGATCCGGATATGCCGCCGGGTTCGGTGATGCTGCTCACCGATCATATCAACTTCTCCGGCACCAACCCGCTGATCGGCGAGCCCAGCGACCGCCGTTTCGTCGGCCTGACCGAAGCTTATGATGCCGGCATCCGCGACGCGATCGAAGGCGCGGCGAAGGCGACCGGCACAGCGCTGCACAAGGGCGTCTACATGTGGTTCTCGGGCCCCTGTTTCGAGACACCGGCCGAAATCCGCATGGCGCGCATCATGGGCGCCAACGCCGTCGGCATGTCGACCGTGCCGGAAGTCATTCTCGCGCGTTTCCTCGGCCTGCGCGTCGCCGCCTGCTCGGTCATCACCAATTTGGCCGCCGGCATGACCGGAGCCGAGCTTTCGCACCAGGAAACCAAGGACATGGCGCCGGTCGGCGGATCGCGGCTGGCAACGGTGCTGCAGCGCGTGTTCCGTGACGGGCTGCTGGAGAGCTGATGCTTCCACAGGAAATTATCCGTCACAAGCGCGACGGCCACAGGCTGGCGCCTCACGAGATCGCCGCCTTCATCGACGGCGTGACGTCTGGTACCGTAACCGACGGCCAGGTCGCGGCCTTCGCCATGGCGGTGTTCTTCAACGGCATGAACCGCGACGAGGCGGTGGCGATGACGCTGGCCATGCGCGATTCCGGCGACGTGCTCGACTGGTCGGATTTGCCAGGCCCTGTCACCGACAAACATTCCACGGGCGGTGTCGGCGACAATGTCTCGCTGATGCTGGCGCCGATCGTTGCCGCCTGCGGTGCCTATGTGCCGATGATCTCGGGCCGCGGCCTCGGCCATACCGGCGGCACGCTGGACAAGATGGATGCCATCCCCGGCTACATCAGCCAACCCGACATCGCGCTGTTCCGCAAAGCCGTGCTGGAAACCGGCTGCGCCATCATCGGCCAGACCGCCGACCTGGCCCCTGCCGATCGCCGGCTCTACGCCATCCGCGACGTGACCGGAACCGTGGAGTCCGTGCCGCTGATCACCGCATCGATCCTGTCGAAGAAGCTCGCGGCGGGTCTGCAATCTCTGGTGCTCGACGTCAAGGTCGGCAATGGCGCGTTCATGGAGAAGTCCCGGGATGCGACCGCGCTTGCCAATAGCCTCGTCGAGGTTGCCAGCGGCGCCGGACTGAAAGTCTCGGCGCTGATCACCGGCATGAACGAACCGCTTGCCTCCGCCGCCGGCAATGCCGTCGAGGTGCGCAATGCCGTCGATTTCCTGACCGGCCGCCTGCGCGACCGGCGGCTGGAGGAGGTGACGCTGGCGCTGGCCGCCGAAATGCTGCAGTCGGCGGGACTGGTATCGTCGAACCAGGACGGCATGCGCCGCGCCACCGAGACGCTCGCCAGCGGCCGCGCCGCCGCCACCTTCGCGCGCATGGTGACGGTGCTTGGCGGCCCCATTGATTTCATCGAGAAGCCGGAGAAATATCTGTCGGAAGCAGAAACGGAAATCGCGGTGAAGGCGACGTCAGAGGGTTTCGTCACTGGCATCGCCACCCGCGACATCGGTCTTGCGGTCGTCGGCCTAGGCGGTGGCCGCACCCGGCCCGACGACAAGATCGACTCCTCGGTCGGCATCACCAGGCTGCTGCCCATAGGCGCGGAAGTACACGTCGGAGATGCCCTGGCGCTGATCCACGCCCGCTCACCGTCCGATGCCGAGACGGCAGCCGCGACCGTGCTCTCAGCCTATGCGATCGGTGCTTCGAAGCCGGCCGCCGACAAGTCGGTCATCCGGCGGATTCTGCCGCGTGGCTGAGTGGACCTACTGAACCAGAAGCAATGTGCCGTTCTCAGCCTGGTATTTGCCGAGCCTGTTGAGGAAGCTCATGCCGATCAGGTTGGTGCGCAGTGCCCTGTCGTCGAGCACGATCGCCTGCACACCCTCGACGCTGATGCTGCCGATCTGCAGGCGATCGATCGTCACCACGGCTGCCTTGATGGTGCCGTTGGCGGTGTTGACCTCGTGGCTGAAATCGGAGGGATTGAGCGACAGTCCGATCCGACGTGCCGTCGACATATTGACCGCGACCAGCGTCGCACCGGTGTCGATCATGCCGTCGACTTGACGGCCGTTGAGCTTGAAGGTCGACGAGAAGTGTCCGCGCCCGTCCGCCGCGACCACGACCTTCCGGCCGGTCGGCAGCGGCGCTACCGGCTTGTCGGGAACGGAAGCCAGGCTGACATCCGGTTGCGTCTCGCCCGCTGGCTTGGCCGTCACCGCCGATTTCAGCAGGTTTTCGAATATTCGCGGATTCGACTGGTAAACGACCGGGATCGATGCCGACGCACCGGCAAAGACGCTGAGAATGAGAAGCTTGCGCAGCATGGATCGGCCTTTGTGAAGAGCTGATCATTAGCGCCGGATGGTGTTTGCCGCTTTAAGGCGCGCCGGAACCCCGTCTTTGCGTAAACGCCTGGTAAAAAACACCAAGCACATTGTTCGGTGTTACTTCGTCCCGTACATGCGGTCGCCGGCATCGCCAAGGCCGGGCATGATGTAGCCCTTCTCGTTGAGCTGGCGGTCGATGGACGCGGTAAAGACCGGAACATCCGGATGCGCCTTGGTAAAGCGCTCGATGCCTTCGGGCGCCGCCAGCAGGCACAGGAAGCGGATGTTGGTGGCGCCGCGCTCTTTCAACTTGTCGATCGCCGCGATCGCCGAATTGGCTGTCGCCAGCATCGGGTCGACGACGATGACCAGCCGATCGGCGAGGTCGCTCGGCGCCTTGAAGAAATACTCGACGGCCTCCAGCGTTTCGTGATCGCGGTAGAGGCCGACATGGGCGACGCGGGCCGCCGGCACCAAGTCGAGCAAACCTTCGAGCAAGCCGTTGCCGGCGCGCAGCACCGAGGCGAAGACCAGCTTCTTGCCCTCCAGCGTCGGAGCCTCCATCGTCTCCATAGGCGTTTCGATGGTTGTCGTTGTCAGTTCGAGGTTGCGGGTGACCTCATAGCCGAGCAGCAGCGATATCTCACGCAGCAACCGCCGGAAGCCGGCCGTCGAGGTTTCCTTCTTGCGCATGATGGTCAGCTTGTGCTGGACAAGCGGATGATCGACGACGGTGACGCCCTTCATGATGTTCTCCTGATGCGTGTCGCCCGAGACCGCGCGCATGGATCCTTTCGGATATGCCGCGCTTCAAGCTGCTTGGGCGAACCCTAGCGACAATGGACCGGCCAAGGAACCGCTTGGCCCGCACCGACCACAGCTTTGTCGGAAGAAATCAGCGTGTCGCGCCGTTCAGCCGGGCGAGAAGCGCTGTCTTGGTCTTCCTGTCGACGAAGGCGGCTTCGATGGCTGTTCTGGTGACAGCGGCAAGCGCCTTTTCGCTCATCGAGAAATGTTCGGCGGCGATATCGTATTCGCGCTTCAGCGAGGTCCAGAAATAGGGCGGGTCGTCGGAGTTGAGTGTCACCTTGCAGCCGGCCGCCTGCAGGGCGGGAAAGGGATGATCGGCGAAACTGTCGAACACCTTGAGCGCGATATTGGAGCCGGGGCAGCATTCCAGCACGACACCCTCGTCGGCGATACGCCGGACAAGGTCGGTGTTTTCGATGGCGCGCACGCCATGGCCGATGCGCGACGGGCGGATATGGTCGAGTGCCGCTTGGACGGTTTCCCAGCCCGTCAGTTCGCCGGCATGGACGGTGATGCCGAGCCCGGCCTCGCGCGCGATCTCGAAAGCCCTGACATAGTCCTCCATCTCGCCCACGCGCTCATCGCCGGCGACGCCGAACCCGGTGACCAGCGGGTGGCCGCAACGCGCCGCGAAGCGTGCCGCACGCTCGATCGACTCGACACCGACATGGCGCACGCCGGTGACGATCATGCGCCCCTCGATGCCGGTTTTTGCCTTGGCGCGCAGCATGCCTTCGCCGAGCGCATCGGTGTAGGCCTTGGGTGACAGCCCGGCTTTCGCCGCGTGGTCCGGCGAGGTGAACACCTCGGAGTAGATGGCGCCATCGCGGGCCAGGCTGGTCAGATAGTGGTCGGCCAGCCGCGCATAATCCTCCTCGGTCCGGAACAGGTCGGCGGAGAAATCATAGGCTGCGAGAAAGGAGGTGAAATCGTGCCAGACGAAGGAACCGTTCTGGATATAAGGCGAGGTGTCCTTGTCGTATTTCTGCGCCTGGCGGATGACGAGATCGGGCGCCGCTGCCCCTTCGATGTGGCAGTGCAGTTCCGCTTTCAGAGGCATTCAATCATCCCGTCGGTCAGTCCAGGTCTTGAAACCCACCACCTGGAAGCGCGGCTGAACACCGCGCCTTAAACAATAGCGCCCGCATCATCGATCGGCTATGGTCCCGCCGGTTTTATGACGGATCAAAAAAATGTCAGTTGAGAGAACCACGGCCGCCGGCGGCATGGAAACCTCCTATGGTTTCAAGCGTGTAGGGGAAGGCGAGAAGCAATCCCTGGTCAACGATGTTTTCCACAAGGTCGCCAACCGCTACGACCTGATGAACGACCTGATGTCTGCCGGCCTGCACCGGCTGTGGAAGGATGCCATGGTCGCCTGGCTCAATCCGCCCAAGCTCGCGGGCTGGCGCGTGCTCGATGTTGCCGGCGGTACCGGCGACATCGCTTTCCGCATCGTCGATGCCAGCCATGGGCATGCCCATGCCACCGTGCTCGACATCAACGGCTCGATGCTCGCCGTCGGCCGCGACAGGGCCGAGAAGAAGGGTTTGTCCGCCAACACCGATTTCGTCGAGGCCAACGCCGAGGAACTGCCCTTCCCTGACGCCAACTTCGACGCCTACACCATCGCCTTCGGCATTCGCAATGTCCCGCATATCGACGTGGCCCTGGGCGAGGCGTTCCGCGTGCTGAAGCCCGGGGGTCGTCTCCTGTGCCTGGAGTTCTCGGAGGTCGAGATGCCGCTGCTCGACAAGGTCTACGAAGCCTGGTCGTTCAATGCCATCCCCAGGATCGGCAAGTTGGTCACCGGGGACGGCGAGCCCTATTCCTATCTGGTCGAATCGATCGCGAAATTCCCCAATCAGCAAAACTTCGCGGCGATGATTTCTCGGGCCGGCTTCGGCCGCGTTTCCTTCCGCAACTATTCCGGCGGCATAGCGGCCCTGCATTCGGGCTGGAAGCTTTGAAGCCGTCGCCGATCTTCCTCACGCGACGAGCCTTGCGCCAGTTCGATGAACCGGTAGGGCGGATGCGGCCATGAGCACCGTCAGCGCGGGGTTCCGGCTCGTACGGGCCGGTTGGGTGCTGGTGCGCGAGGGCGTCGTTGCCGCCTTGCCCGGCGAGGAACTGTCCGGCCTGCCGAAATTCGGCTGGCGGCTGGCTCGGCTGTTCACCCGCCGCCGCGCGCTCGCCTATCAGCGCAGTGATCGGCTGGCCAAGGCGGTGGTCCGGCTCGGCCCATCCTACGTCAAGCTTGGTCAGTTCCTGGCCACGCGGCCCGATGTCGTCGGCAACGACATGGCGCTCGATCTCGCCATGCTGCAGGACAAGATGCACACCTTCCCGACGGCCGAAGCGGTCGCCGCGATCGAAGCCTCGCTCGGACGCAAACTCGGCGATCTTTACAAGCAATTCGGCGACCCGGTCGCCGCGGCTTCCATCGCTCAGGTCCATGCCGCTGAAACCGTCGATGGTGGTGTCGTCAGGAAGGTAGCGGTCAAGGTCATCCGGCCGGGCGTGCGACGCCGCTTCTTTCAGGACCTCGAAAGCTATTTCCTCGCCGCCCGCCTGCAGGAGAAATACATACCGTCGTCGCGTCGGCTGAGGCCGGTCGAGGTGACCGAGACGCTGGCGCAGACCACCAGGATCGAGATGGACCTGCGCCTCGAGGCGGCCGCGCTCTCGGAACTTGGCCAAAGCACCAGGGAAGACCCTGGCTTCCGCGTCCCTTCGGTGGACTGGGAACGCACCGGCCGCGACGTGCTGACCATGGAATGGGTGGACGGCGTCAAGATGAACGACATCGCCGGCCTGCAAAGCGCCGGCCATGACCTTAAGGCAATCGCCGCCAACCTCATCCAGTCTTTCCTGCGCCATACGCTGCGCGACGGCTTCTTCCACGCCGACATGCATCCGGGCAATCTGTTCGTCGAGGCGAACGGCACCATCGTCGCCGTCGATCTCGGCATTGCCGGGCGCCTCGGCAAGAAGGAGCGCCGCTTCCTCGCCGAGATCCTCTACGGCTTCATTACACGCGACTATCTGCGCGTCGCCGAGGTGCATTTCGAGGCCGGCTATGTCCCGCGCCAGCACAATGTCTCTGCCTTCGCCCAGGCGATCCGTGCCATCGGCGAGCCGATCCACGGCCAGCCCGCCGAAACCATTTCGATGGCCAAGCTTCTGACGCTGCTGTTCGAGGTGACCGAACTCTTCGACATGGCGACACGGCCGGAATTGATCCTGTTGCAGAAGACCATGGTGGTTGTCGAGGGCGTGGCGCGCACGCTGGATCCGGCTTTCAACATGTGGAAGACCGCCGAACCGGTGGTCGGCGGCTGGATAGCCGGGAACCTCGGGCCGCGCGGCTTGCTGGCCGACGCGCGCGACGGCGGCAAGGCGATGCTGGCGCTGATCCGCCAGGCGCCGGAACTCGCGGCCCGTACGGAACGGCTGTCGCGAGAGATCGACCTGATGGCCGAGCGCGGCCTGCGCTTCGACGAGGCGACCGCCCGAGCCATAGGTAAGGCCGAAGCGCGCTACAACCGTTCCGGCCGTGTCGCCTTATGGGTGATCGCGCTGACGCTGGTCTACATTGCCTGGACGCTTCACTAGGCCCGTATTGGCGGCAAGCCAGCTGGTTGCGGCAATTTGATTGCATTGCTATCATCGCTATCAGGCAAGATGAGTAGAGTGCAATCACATGGCCAGCATCACGATCCGTAACCTAGACGATGAGGTCAAGGAGTTGCTGCGCGGCCTGGCCGCGGCAAACAATCGCTCCATGGAAGAACAGGCGCGGGTGATGATCCGGGCCGCTGTCGACGGCCAAGTGGGCCCGGTTGGTCGTCTCGACCAGATCGAGAAAGCCCTGCAAGAACTCACCAATTCGCAAGGCACGCCGATCCGGGCGTCAGCCTTGACAGGCAAGAGCTTGCCGCGAGGCACGCTTTCCAACAAGCGCATCCTGCTTATCATCGGCGGCGGCATCGCCGCTTACAAGGCGCTCGACCTTATTCGCCGGCTGCGCGAGCGCGGCGCGGCGGTACGCGTCGTCATGACATCGGCGGCGCAGGAGTTCGTCACCACGCTGTCGGTCGGTGCGCTCTCCGCCGACCATGCCTTCACCGACCTGTTCGACCGCAAGGATGAGCACGATGTCGGCCACATCAGGCTGTCGCGCGAGGCGGACCTCCTGGTGGTGGCGCCCGCCACCGCCGACCTGATGGCCAAGCTCGCCAATGGCCATGCCAGCGATCTGGCCTCGACCGTGCTCATCGCCACCGACAAGCCGGTCCTGATGGCCCCGGCGATGAACCCCAGGATGTGGTCGCATCCCGCCACCCGCCGTAACCGCGCGAGCTTGGGCAAGGACGGCATCACCTTCGTCGGCCCCGCCAAGGGTGAGATGGCCGAGAGCAACGAGGCCGGCGAAGGCCGCATGGCCGAACCGCTGGAGATCGTCGCCGCGGTCGAGGCGCTGCTCGATGCCGGCCCCAAGCCACTGGCGGGACGCAAGATCATCGTCACGTCGGGCCCGACGCACGAGCCGATCGACCCGGTGCGCTATATCGCGAACCGCTCGTCCGGCAAGCAGGGCCACGCCATCGCCGCGGCATTGGCAAGGCTCGGCGCCGATGTGCGCCTCGTCTCCGGTCCCGTCACCATCGCCGATCCGACCGGAGTGAAGACCCTCCATGTCGAACGGGCGCAGGAGATGCGCGACGCGGTGGAACAGCTTCTGCCCGCCGACGCCGCGGTGTTCGTCGCCGCCGTTGCCGACTGGCGCACCGAGAATTCAGCCGGTGAGAAGATCAAGAAGGTCGCGGGCGAAGGCCCGCCGGTGCTGCGCATGGTCGAAAACCCCGACATATTGGCGAGTGTCGGCCACCACGAGCAGCGACCAGCTCTGGTCGTCGGCTTTGCCGCCGAGACGCAGGATCTCTTGCGCAACGCCGAGGCCAAGCTCAGGAAGAAAGGGGCCGATCTTATCGTCGCCAACGATGTGTCGCACCAAAGCGGCATCGGTTCTTCAGGCGTGATGGGCAGCGATCGCAACCGGGTGCGGATCGTGTCGAAGGCCGGCGTCGAGGAATGGCCTGAAATGACCAAGGACGAGGTAGCGGCACGGCTTGCCGCGCTCATCGCCGAGCGGTTGAAGACGATCGTCGTCTGACAAGTGTCGGCGGAAGCGTTGGCCGCCAACACCCCTGTCGCTTGCGGTGAGCCAAGCCGTCAGTTGGCCAAAAGCTCCGCCGTGCGGGCAAGCGCACCGCTGAAGCCATTGAGCGGAATGGAAAAGCTTACGACTTGCCCCGTATCGGCCGCGAACGCATCGATCTTGAGTGTGGTGCCGTTCTTGAGCAGCGGCGTGACATTGGCATCGAACGCCACTGGCACTAGGCAGCCGATCACCTGGCAGGTGCTGAACGGCGGGCTGCCGTCGAGCTTCTGATCGTCGACGGTCAGCGCGACACCCTTTGCAAGCGCCAGACCGAAAGGCAGGGCGAGCGTTCCGGTCGCATCCTCGCCGGTCTTGTTCGACAGCTCGATCGACAAAAGCCGCTGGTTGCTTCGCTTGTTAAACTGCTGATGCGACAGGCTGCAGACCTTGTTCGTGCTCGATATCTGGCAATTGACCGTCCAGTCACCATGGGTTTCGGACAAGGCCGAAGCACCACCCGGCAGTTGCGGCGCGTCAGTTGCGGCGGGCGGCGTTGCCGTCACCTTGTCGCCCTTGGTTTGCGCCGCCATGGCCGGCAGGCCTGCGATGCAGGCAGCACCCAGCACTGATGCGAAATACGCGTATTTCCTCATCAAGATCTCACCCGCCCGGCTCCGCCTCCGTTTCCCGAAGGCGCCATTATACCTGACGGACATGCCGACGCCATTGCCGCAATTCAGCTCGAGGCAGGCGCCGACCCGATAGAGCGGCGAATCGATCGCCTCCGTCAGTGCAATGCGGGGTTGCCAGCAGATTCTCCGCCGCGGCGAAGCGGCCTTCGATCTCCCCCTCCTTGGTGGAAAAAGTTGAAACCGGCAACCGACCCTTCTTCCTTACCGGAACACGCAGCCAGCGCGCGGGTACCAGCCCTTGCGCGGCTCGGTTGGCGTGAGGCTGATCGGCATTCGCCATGGCATCGCCGGGCAAACGTCCTATATATCTGGTGTGATGAGATTTCTTGCAGGAATGGATGGATGTATACGCGTCGTTCATCGATGATTTTCCCATTGGTGGTGCTGGCTGGAGCGGTTTCCGCCGGCTTTGCGACGCCCGCTTCCGCGCAGGTGCTCAATCCCGCGGTCAGAAACAACACACTCATCCAGCAGAACGATCTGCAAGCCTTGCAAAACCGGGTTCAGCGGCAGCAGTTTCAGCAGCAGCAACAGCAGTATCGTGCCCAGGATCGCATCATCGTCCAGCAACCGCCGCCGGTCGTGCCGCAGGTCAGGCCGAGCTGCCAGACGCAAATAATCGGCAACACCGCCGTGAGCACCTGCCGCTGACGGACGGGCAGCTTCTTTTATTTAGCCGACTTACATGATAGGGCACTTCGGATGTCCCTGCGGTAGTTTGGATTTTCCAAAGGCGTCGCGGCACGCTAAGGGGCATTGCAGCGACTGGATTATTGAGATGGCAGCCACCAAGAAAAAGGCCGTACGCCAAGCCAAGCGGGGCGAAGGGATCCGCCAGGTGGCGGCGATACCCTTCCGGGTAAACGCGCATGGCGGCATCGAGGTGATGCTGGTTACATCGAGAACCACGAGACGCTTCATCGTGCCCAAGGGATGGCCGATGAAAGGCAAGAGCGGGCGCAAGGCAGCCACCATCGAGGCGCTGGAGGAAGCCGGCGTGCTCGGCAAGACGCTGAAGCAGCCGGCGGGCACCTATTCCTATTGGAAACGCTTGGCCAACCGCTTTGTCCGCGTCGACGTCGTCGTGTTTCTGCTGGAAGTGACGGAAGAGCTTGCCGATTGGCAGGAAGCCAAGCGGCGGCAGCGGGCCTGGCTGGCGCCGGCCGACGCCGCGATGCTCATCGACGAGCCCGATCTCTCGACGCTGGTGAACACCTTGAAGCTTCCCGGGCCCACGCCGCTCGAGCAGGCATAAGCCTCAATTGTCCGCGCCCTCATCTCCGGGAAGCGGCCGTGCCGGCGGACCGCTATAGGCCCACAGCCATTCGCGCGGCAGCGGCCCCTTGTTGCGCTCGGACTGCTGAGATTGCTCCCAGGCATGCGCCAGGATGCCGACGGAACGCGACAGCACGAAGAGCCCGCGCGTCAGCGGCGGCGGAAAGCCGAGCTCGCCATAGATGACGGCGGTGGCGCCATCGATGTTGAGCGGGATTTTTTTGCCCTTGCGCCGCGCTACGTCGGCCTCGACGGCCTCGGCGATGTCGGCAAAGCGGCCGTTGACCACGCCACGCGCGGCAAAATCTCTGACCAGTTCCAGCAGGCGCGGCGCGCGCGGATCGACAGGATGGAAGCGATGGCCAAGCCCCGGCACATAGCCCTTCTCCTGCCCGAAGAACCGGTCGAGACGTGTCGAAACCGCTTCGTTTAGGGCCATGCCGCCATCGAGCGCCACGGCAATATCGCCATAGAAGGAAAGCGCCTGCTCGCCGGCGCCGCCATGCACGTCGCCCAGCACGTTGATGGCCGAGGCCATGGCGCTGTTGATGCCGACGCCACAGGTGGCCGCCATGCGGGCGATGGCGATCGACGGCGCCTGTGGCCCGTGGTCGACGGCCGCCCCCAAGGCAATGCCGAGCAGTGCCGCCTCGTCCTCGCTGGGCAATTCGCCACGCAGCATCAGCCAGATGACAGCCGGGAAGCTGACGCGGCCGATCAGGTCCTGGATCTCGTAGCCGCGCAGCCGGATCACACCGGGGCTCATCTCGATGATGCCGGTCTGCCACCATTCCTCGCCGCGCGCGCGGCCTGTTTTCTTCTCCACGCCGCTCATGTCAGGGCCTTTGCCTTGGCGTGCGGCGGCAGACCGGCGAACACCTCGTCCATGTGCTCGCCCAGCACTGGCGGCGGCCGCGTCGGCAACGGTGCCGTGCCGTCTATCATGAAACCGCCGCGCAGGACGGTCAGCGGCCCTTCCATTCCAGCCACATTCTCGAAACGAGCCGTCACCTGGCGTTCGAGCACCTGTGGTTCGGTCAGCACTTGTGGGATCGTCAGTACCCGGCCCGCCGGCACGCCGGCTCGGTTGAGCGTCTCTTCCCAAATTGCCGCCGGATCGCTTGCCAGAGCATCCTCGATCTCGGCCTTGAGCGCGGCGCGGTTCTGCTTGCGGGTTTCGCGCTCGGCAAAGCGCGGGTCCGACGCCAGTTCCGGCCGTCCGATCAGACGGCACAGCGCCACGAACTGCTCCTGCTTATTGGCGGCGATGTTGATGAGCCCGTCGCCGGTGCGGAAGGCGCCGGAGGGAGCCGCCGTCATGTTCTCATTGCCCATCGGCTTGGGATCGACCCCTGCCGTCAGATAGTTGGAAACAGGCCAGCCAAGTGCGGAAAGCGTGCATTCGAGCATCGACACGTCGAGGAACGCCCCCTCGCCCGATGTCTTCAGCCTGACCAGTGCCGCGGCGATGGAGAACGCGCCGACCAAGCCTCCCAGCGTGTCGGCGACGGGATAGCCGACGCGCAGCGGCGCGGTTTCCGGCGTGCCGGTTATGCTCATGATCCCGGAAAGACCCTGGATGATCTGGTCATAGGCCGGGTTGTCGCGCATTGGCCCGCTCTGCCCGAAACCCGATATCGCGCAATAGACGAGGCCCGGGCGGACCGCCCTCAGCATCTCGTAGCCAAGCCCGAGGCGTTTCATCACGCCGGGACGAAAATTCTCGACCAGCGCATCGGCGCTGGCGACCAGGTCGAGGAAGCGCTCGCGATCCGTCTCGTTCTTGAGGTCGAGCATGACCGATCGTTTGCCGGCGTTCTGGGCCAGGAACGATGCGCCCATACCCGCGCTGTTGAGCTTTGGCGAGCCGCCGAGCTGGCGCGCCAGGTCGCCGCCTTGCGGCCCTTCGACCTTGATCACGTCAGCTCCCAGCAAGGCCAGCTGATAGGCACAGTAAGGCCCGGCGAGAACATTGGTCAGGTCGAGGACGCGGATACCGGAAAGCAGGTCTGTCATATCTTTTCAGATCGCTCAGGCATCGCCCGGCACATGTTCGGGACCACGCCGCCGCCGGTGCTCGATGAAGGCCCAGACATGCGGCCCGACGAGGCCGATGAAGGCGAGCGTCAGCAGGGTCAGCGACAGCGGATGCTTGTAGAACACCGACCAGTCGCCGTTGGAGATAGTCATCGCCCGTCGGAACTGGGTTTCGGCAAGCGGTCCCAGGATCATGCCGATGATGACGGGCGCGGTCGGGAAATCGAATCGCCGCATCAGGAAGCCCGCGGCGCCCAGGAGATAGAGGATGACGAGATCGATCGGCGACTGCGAGATGCCGTAGGTGCCGACAGTGGCGAACACCAGGATCCCGGCATAAAGTTGCGGCGCCGGGATCTTCAGCAGCCGCACCCACAGGCCGATCAGCGGCAGGTTGAGGATGACCAGGATGACATTGGCGATGAACAGGCTGGCGATCAGCCCCCAGACGAGATCGGCCTGTGTCGTCAACAGCAGCGGTCCAGGGTTGATACCGTAGCTCTGGAAGGCCGACAGCATGATCGCCGCCGTCGCCGAAGTCGGCAGCCCAAGCGTCAGCATCGGCACCAGCACGCCGGCCGCGGACGCGTTGTTGGCGGCTTCGGGGCCTGCAACGCCCTCGATGGCGCCGACCGTGCCGAACTCCTGCTTGTGCTTCGACAGTTTCTTTTCGATGGCATAGGACAGGAAGGTCGGGATCTCGGCGCCGCCGGCCGGCATGGCGCCGATCGGAAAGCCGATCGCCGCTCCCCGCAGCCAAGCCTTCCATGAGCGGCCCCATTCGGCCGCCGTCATGTAGAGCGAGCCTTTCAGCGGCACGATCTCGTCCTTGCCGGCATAGCGGCGCGAGGCCATGTAGAGCGTCTCGCCAACCGCGAACAGACCGACGGCGGCGATGATGACGTCGACGCCGTCGAGCAATTCCGTCATGCCGAAGGTGAAGCGCGGCTGGCCCGTCTGCAGATCCACGCCGATCATCCCGATTACAAAGCCGGCAAACAGGCTGGTCAGGCCTCGCACCGCCGACGACCCAAGCACCGCCGAAACCGTGATGAAGGCGAGCACCATCAGCGAAAAATACTCCGCCGGGCCAAAAGCCAGCGCGAACTTGACCACGACCGGGGCCAGGAAGGCGACGCCGAGCGTGCCAAGGGTGCCGGCGACGAACGAGCCGATCGCGGAGGTGGCGAGCGCGGCGCCGCCGCGGCCGGAGCGGGCCATCTTGTTGCCTTCCAGCGCCGTCACGATGGTTGCGCTCTCGCCTGGCGTGTTGAGCAGGATCGACGTCGTCGAGCCGCCATACATGGCGCCGTAATAGATACCGGCGAACAGGATGAAGGACGCCTCCGGCGCCACCTGATAGGTGATCGGCAACAGCAGCGCGATGGTCAGTGCCGGCCCAAGTCCAGGCAGCACGCCGATGGCGGTGCCAAGCGTCGTGCCGAGCAGGCACCACAAAAGATTGGTCGGGCTGAAAGCGACCGCGAAACCATGTGCGAGATGGCTGAGCGTATCCATGGTCTCAGCCTCCCAGCGTGCTTGTGAACGCGTCGATCACCATGTTGAGCTGGTTCTCGACAAAACCGGCGCCGATGTTGACGCCGAGCGCCTTGGCAAAGCCGAAATAAGCAGCCAGCGCCAGCACAAGGCCGGTGAGCACATCCCGCAGCGTATGCCTGCTGCCGAAGCCGTAACAGACCAGAACGAACATGATGACCGATGCGGCCGTGAAGCCGAGCGGCTGGATGAGCACAAGATTGGCCAGCAGACCGATGACGACGAAGCCCATCGCCTTCCAGTCGGTCGGCGTTTCCTTTTCCTCCTCCGGCTGCCAGCCGCCGCGAAGCGCGGCGAGGATGAGTGCCAGGGAAAGCACAACCAGTCCGACCATGGTGAGATAGGGAAAGACGGTCGGACCAACCTTGGAATAGAGCGGCGAGATCGGGATCGCCAGCGTCTGCCAGGCCACGGCCCCGGCGCAGGCCAGGAGGCCGACGCCGATCAGCAATTCCGGCACGGCCAGCCGCGAGGGCGCCGCCTGCTGGTTGATGGTGCTCATGAATGTCCTCCCGCTATGGATGGCCGAGACCGCGGCCAACCTTCGCCGTGCCCTCTAGTACCGATCGCCTCCCTGCGGCCGGCTGCAATTGAAGAATGTGGGACGGCTCGCGCCGTCCCTTGGGGAAAATCAGGCGAGACCGAGATCTTTGAGGATGGCCTCGATGCGAGCCGAATCCTCGGTGACGAATTTCGCGTAATCGTCGCCGGTGAGCAGGATGGACGTCCAGTTGCGGTTCTTGCATTCGGTCGCCCATGCATCGCTCTTGGCCATGGTTTCGACCAGCGTGATCATCGCCGCCTTGTCGGCGTCGGAAATGCCGGGCGGCGCGAAGACGCCGCGCCAGTTGAACAGTTCCACATCGATGCCGGCTTCCTTCAGCGTCGGCGCGTCGATGCCGTCCTGGCGCTTGTCGGCCGAAATGGCGAGCAGCCTGAGCGCGCCCGCCTTGACTTGCTCGGAGAACTCGCCGAAGCCGGAAATGCCGGCCGCCACCTGGTTGCCGAGCAATGCCGACAGAGCTTCGCCGCCCCCCGCGAACGGTACATAGGAGAGGCTGGGAGCCGGAACGCCAACCGTCTTGGCGATCAGGCCGAACAGGATGTGGTCGGAGCCACCGGCCGAGCCGCCCGCGACAGGAACCTTCGTCGGGTCGGCCTTGAGCGCCGCGACGAAATCGGCGGCCGTCTTGAACGGCGAGTCAGCCGGCACCACCAAGGCCTCGAACTCACCGGTGAGACGAGCGATGGGCGTGACTTGGGTCAGGTTGTTGGCTGCCTTGTTGGCGATGATAGCCCCCACCATGACCATGCCCGCGACCATGAGCGAATTGCCTTTGCCGCTCCACTGATTGATGAACTGCGGCAGCCCTACCGTGCCGCCGGCGCCACCGACATTGGTGATCTGGGAGCCGGAGATGAGCTTCTCGCCGCGCAGCACCTGATCCATCGTGCGCGCCGTCTGGTCCCAGCCGCCGCCGGGCGCTGCCGGCACGAAGATTTGGACTTGAGGTGCACCTTCGGCGAAGGCGGGTGAGAAATGCGATGCCACCAGCCCGGCCGCGCCAGCCGCCACCGTGCTCATCAAAAATCTGCGTCTGTTCAGCATGGGATTCCTCCAGATCACGACACCTCCTCCGGTGCCTGCCAAAACGCGCCTGTTCACAGACCCGTGATCAAGTTCAAGCAGATTTTACCTTGTTCCGTCAACAGGAACGACATTCTTCTGGACAGAACGGTGCGGTGGCGCGACAGAGTGGTTCCGCTCGGGCTTCTCCGGATTGGGAACCGCAATGGACTTACAAGGCAACTCGGCTGATGCCGAAATCCGGCGCACCTCCGTCGAAGGTGTTGCGGCACTCGACCGGGCGATCGCCATCCTCGATGCCTTCAGCACGGCCGACCGCTCGCTAAGTCTTGCTGAAATCGCGATGCGCACTGGGCTTTACAAAAGTACGATACTGCGGCTCGCCAATTCGCTGTTGCGCGGGCAACTGCTCGAGCGCCTGGACGATGGGCGCTATCGCGTCGGACCCGCCGCCTTTCGGCTTGGCGCGCTTTACCAGCGTTCGGTGGTGGCGGCGGACATCCTGTTGCCGATCATGCGCGATCTCTCCGAACGAAGTTGGGAGAGTGTTGCCTTCTACGTCCGCTCGGGAGACGTGCGCACCTGTCTTTATCGGGTCGAATCCAAGCATCCGATCCGCTACACGATACGCGAAGGCGACGTATTGCCTCTGCTGGCCGGCTCGGGCGGGCGCGTGCTGGCGGCGTTTTCGGGACAGCAGGGCGAACCCTACGAAACCATCCGTAAAACGTTCAATTGTCTCGCTGTGGGTGACCGGGACCACGAAACGGCAGGCGTCTCGGCACCGGTTTTTGGGCCGGGCCACGTGCTGCTTGGCGCCTTGACGCTGGCTGGTCCAAGCACGCGCGTCGACGCTGCCTTCCTTGGGCGCATGAAGCGCCCGCTGCTTGAGGCGGCGGCCCGCGCCACTCGCGCCTTCGGCGGGGATGCCTCCATGCTGGATCAGGTGAGCCTCGCGACGGAGGCTTGGCCCTAGCTCCCGCCATTATGGCGTCGGAAGACCTCCAACTTCCGTTCGCCGCCCTTGTAGGGAAGCTGCGGCTCAAGGCCGGCCGCGGCAGGTCAGGTGTGCAGCGGTTTTCCGTCCGGAATTGCGCGTTTGTAGCGCCTGGCCGGTTGGTTGTCGGCGCCCTCCGCCTCGCCTGACACCGCTCAGGGCAGCCGCTCCAACAGGATGGTCGGCGCATCGTGATAGAGGGTCTGCGTCAGCTCGGTATAGCCGCACTTCCTGGCGACGTTCAGCGAAGCCGTATTTTCGGGATCGATGATGCAGACGGTTCTGGCACGTCCGAACGTCTCGTCGCCCCAGCCATGCACGCGGCTGACGATCTCCGTGGCAAGGCCGGCGCCGTGCGCGGCCGGGGCGAGCGCCCACCCCGCCTCTGGGATGCCTTCGATCGACGGCTCCATGTCGCGCTTCAGATCGTGGAAACCGGCCTCACCGACGAAGCGGCCGGTCGCTTTCTCCTCGATGGCCCAGAAGCCGTAGCCAAGCAGCGACCACAGGCCGGCATGGCGCAGGAAGCGCATCCAGCTTTCCTCACGCGTGCGCGGCTTGCCGCCGATGAAGCGGGTGACGACGGGGGCGGCCCACATGGCGGTATAGGCATCGAAATCCTCCAGTTGGTGCGCCCTTAGAATGGTTCGCTCGGTCTCGATGACCGGAACGCCGTGCGGATTTTTCATGACGATATGCCTCGCTGATCGTCAGCGCTTAGCAAATCGCTGGTGCGGTGCAAGGGCCAGGGCGATACGCGCCATCATCCAGGGAGGCCTAGTTGATCGAAGAGAACTTCAGCCGTGCCAAACCATATTCATGTAGACACCACCACGCTGCAATTCATCCAGCATCTGGTCGAGCCGCTTTCGCCTGGTGTCCGGACGCTTGGCGCGGCGGATCCAGCCCAGATAGTCGTTCCTCCGATAGTCCGGCCTAGCCTCATAGGCGGTCGTCAGCCCGCGCTCCACCAGGGCAGCGCGGACCGTGTCGGTCATCGGGTTCACGGCTCGTTTCAATCCGGTCACGTCTGCGAACGTAACCTGCCAGGATTCGGCGTCAACGCTGCCTATGGCTAGGTGCGGACTCCGCTATGGGAAATCCATGCGGCGGTGTTATTTTCCCCGCGGGATGATTCAGCACCTGCCAACGCGACCTTTTCACAGGCGAGTTTGGGACCATCGACGTGGAGCGACGAGCATGGATACAACCGACCTTGCGCTTGCCATTGTTCATCACCTGCTGGTGTTCTCGCTGGCGGGGATCATCGGCGCCGAATTCGTGCTGATCCGTGGCGACCTGCCCGCCGCGACACTGAAGCGGCTCGCCGCCATCGACCGCCATTACGGCATCATCGCCGCCCTCATCATCGTCGTCGGCATCGGCCGTCTCGTCTGGGGGCTCAAAGGCTGGGAGTTCTACGTCCACAACTGGGTGTTCTGGGCCAAGATGACGGCGTTTGCGATCGTCGGTCTGCTGTCGATCATCCCGACCGTCCGTTTCATTTCCTGGAACAGGCAGGCCAGCGCCGATCCATCCTTCGCCGTGCCCTTGGGCGAACTGGCTTCGGTGAAGACCTACATCCGCGCCGAGGCCGTCGTCTTCCTGCTGATCCCGGTGTTCGCGGCGGCGATGGCGCGCGGCTACGGCATCTGATCTTCGGCGGCGACAGTTTCAAGCGGAGCGATCGGCACCAGGGGCGCCGGAATGCTGTTCGTCTTCACCTCTGCCTTGCAAATATCGGCAATGACGCAGGCCGGGCAATCCGGCTTGCGCGCCTTGCAGACATAGCGGCCGTGCAGGATCAGCCAGTGATGCGCATGGCGCATATACTCGTCCGGTATGATCTTCAACAACCCCTGCTCGACCTGTTCCGGCGTCTTGCCCGGCGCCAGGCCAAGCCGGTTGCCGATGCGCAAGATATGCGTGTCGACCGCCATCGTATGCTGGCCGAAGGCCATGTTGAGCACGACATTGGCGGTCTTGCGCCCGACACCGGGCAACTTGACCAGTTCATCGCGGTCATCCGGCACCTCGCCGCCATGGTCGCTGATCAGCGCCTGCGATAGGGCGATGACGTTCTTGGCCTTGTTGCGCCAGAGACCGATGGTCCTGATATAGTCGCCGACCTTGGTTTCACCGAGCGCCAGCATCTTTTGCGGCGTGTCGGCAACCTTGAACAGAGCCCGCGTCGCTTTGTTGACACCCGCATCGGTCGCTTGCGCCGAAAGCACCACCGCCACCAGCAGCGTGAAGGCATTGACGTGTTCGAGTTCGCCCCTCGGCTCCGGCCGCTGTACCGAAAAACGCCGGAAAATCTCATGCACTTCGGCCGGGCTGTAGCGGGACGAGCGCCGCAGCGGCCGAGGGCGCGGCTTGGCATTGGACCCATCACGCCGTCCGGCCGGCAGCTCTTTTTCGGGCATGGAAGACTCATTGGACTTGGGACGCGCCATTTCCCTCCTATAATAGTCTGTCATGAGTGACACAAACGCCTCGTTTCAGGCTGACGAGCCCTTCTTTCATGCATTGCTGACCCCGCACCGGTCGCTGGGCAGGACGGGCTTCCTGATCCTGATGGGCGCACTGATGTTCGGCTGGCTGGTGACGGGTGCGTTTTTCCTGTCGCGCGGTGCCTGGCCGGTGTTCGGCTTCTTCGGCCTCGACGTGGTGGCCGTCTACATCGCCTTCCGCGTCAATTACCGGGCTGCACGCGCCCGCGAGGAAGTGTCGGTCTCGCGCACCAGCCTCGACATTCGCAAGACGGCCCCCTCGGGAAAGTCGGAAGCGCATCGCTTCAATCCGTTCTGGGTACGGTTTTCGATCGCCCGGCACGCCGAGATCGGCATCACCAAAATGACCGTGGAAGCACAAGGACAGAACGTGCCGATCGGCGGCTTCCTCGACCCCGATTCGCGCGAGAGCTTCGCCACCGCCTTCTCGCGCGCGCTGGCGACCGCCAAGGCGCGCTAAAGGCAATTCCAGGAAATTTCCGTTGGGAATTGCGTGGAAACAAACAGATAGGGCGGTTCGCGACTAACACTGTGCTTCAGAAGCGATACCGCAGCAGCCTGCCGATCTTGCGCAGCGCCGGAACGTATTTCCAAAGGCGAACGAACAGCTTGGCGGACCAGCCCATTCGGGCAGCGTGCTCAGGCTTGTAGGCCGAGATGCCCTCGCTGAACCGCAGCTTCGGAACCGCCCGTTCCAGTTCGTGCGGGTCGTCGATCGCCAATGGACCTTGGCGCGCCCGTCGCCTTGATCGTCGGATTGAGACGAAGCAGCGTCAGGCCGAAACGGCTATAGGCGTCGAAGACCAGTTCGCCGCCGGGTCCGCGAAATGAACCCAAGCAGCGGATCCGCTCGAACCCCGGGTCTATCTGGGCAAGGGCTGCAAGAAGGCAAGTTTCGGGTGGCGATCCGCGCCCCAAGGGGCGATATTCCAGCCCAAGGAGACAGGTCCATGAGCACACACACGGCAGTCCTCAAGAAGGACATCACGCCTGAGGGCAGCGACTACGAAATCGTGCGCCGCGCCATCGAAAAGATCAGCCTCGACTATCGCGACCAGCCATCGCTGGAAGAACTGGCCGAGGAGGTCGGCGAGACGCCGACCGGCTTGCAAAAACTCTTCACCCGCTGGGCCGGCCTTTCGCCCAAGGCCTTCCTGCAGGCGGTGACGCTGGACCATGCGCGCAGGCTGCTCGATTCAGGAATGCCTCTGCTCGAAACCTCCTTCGAACTGGGCATGTCCGGCCCCGGCAGGCTGCACGACCTGTTCGTCACCCATGAGGCGATGTCACCGGGCGACTACAAGACGCGCGGCGCTGGCCTCACCATCCGCTACGGCTATCACAGCTCCCCGTTCGGCACTGCCCTGATCATGGCCACCGACCGCGGGCTTGCCGGCCTCGCCTTCTGCGACGCCGGCGAGGAACGCACCGCTTTTGCCGACATGTCCGGCCGCTGGCCGAACGCGCTCTATGTCGACGACAGGGAAGCGACAGGGCCCTATGCCGCGCGCATCTTCGAGCCGACGCTCTGGCGCGCCGATCAGCCGCTTCATGTCGTCATGATCGGGACCGACTTCCAGGTCCGCGTCTGGGAGGCGCTGCTCCAGATTCCGATGGGCAAGGCCCGTACCTATTCCTCGATCGCGGCCAGCATTGGTGCGCCGAGCGCCAGCCGCGCGGTCGGCGCCGCCAACGGCGCCAACCCGCTCTCCTTCGTGGTGCCTTGCCACCGCGCCATCGGCAAATCAGGCGATCTCACCGGCTATCACTGGGGCCTGACCCGCAAGCGCGCCATCCTCGGCTGGGAGGCGGGGCAGATTTCGTCGTGAAATGTCGATTTTTGCTTTCCGTCGCATAGAATATACCAATATTTGGAATACGCAGTATTATTGCGCATGAATTTGGAACTTCTGGATACAACCTTGGACAACCGCCGGTTTCTTCACCGCGTTCTTTCAAATCCTTATTTGAGTTTACGCTAAATTAACCACGATAAAGCGATGATGATCCATATTAATTCGGGCGATCCGACTTAATAGGAGGATCTCGATGAAGTTGTTCCGCACCGTGTTTGGTGCAGCCTTGCTGGTCATGTGCCTGGACCACGCGGCGATGGCCACAACGCAGAATGTCATTTTCAATGGCACCATCACCGCGACCTGTACGCTCGTTGTCGGCACCAACGGCACGATGACGGTGAGCGCGGACCTTCAGTCGCTGAGCTCCCACAACAGCGGCGGTTCGGCTGGAACAGTCACGCTCACCACCACGGGGGGTGTTTCACTTAGCGTCGATCCGGTGACCCTCACCACTGTGCCCGCCGCGGACAGCACGGCCACCACCTGGACACCCACCTATTCGGCCAGCGGCGCTCACACGACCGCTGAAACGGGGGCCACCACCGCCCTCACTGTCCCCGGCGCCGACCTTGTCTCGGTCCATCTCGCCGGCACCAAGGGCGGCAGCAACCGCTTCGCCACCGGAAACTATCAGGCAACGGTAACACTGCGCTGCGAATAGGCCGTCGCGAAGGAGGGGTCCTTGAAACATGCACGAGTCCTGGCAACGGCGCTGGCCGTCGGCCTGCCGGCCATTGCCGCCAGCGCCCAGTCGATGTCGCCGATGCGGGGTGAGGTCAACAGTTTCACCGACGCCTTCGCGGTCCGCGTGTTTCCCGCCAATCCCTACGGCCAGAAGATCAAGGTCGAAATCCACGTCTACGATCAGAATTTTCAGCCAGTGGACGCCAAGATCTCTCCGAGCGTTTTCCAACTGGGCTCGCAGGCGTCCCGTCCTGTCCTCGTGGTCGTGCCCTTCGGCGGCGCTGCCGAGCGTAAAGTGCGTATCTGTACCGAGAGCATCCCCTTTCCCAATCAACAGACGCAGATAAGGGCACAGATATGCGGAAAGTTTTTTGGGCACCGCAAGTCCTGACAGTCGCGTTTGCGGCAATCTGGGCAGGGATCTCGCCGGTTTTGGCCGAGGATGTCTACAACCTCAATCAGAATGAGAGCGGCTTCAACCTGCCCGGCGTGACCTTGCCTCAAGGGCAGGATGAGGTCCACGCTTCCGACGGAACCACCTGTCGCTCGGCCGTATCGGGCACCGGTGCCTATCTCGACCTTGGCGTCATCAGAGGCAACAATCAGGCGAACAACGACATCGCCACCTACGGCCGTGTGGTGATTCCGATCGGGCGTACGCCGAAGCGCGTCGATTGCAGCCGCCTCTACGAGCTTGAGGTCGAGCGCCTGCAGCTGGAGCTGAAGCTCCTCAAGATGGGCCTCGGCGGTGACGGGCCGACTGCGAGCGTGGCAGCTAGCGCTCCCACGCCCGTGGCCGCATCACCCGGATGGGCCAACGAAGGCTGGAGCATCAGGACCGGAAGCGGCGATGGCAAGAAAAAGAAGAGGAAATAACCGCGCGCTGCTCGCGATGGCCGCGCTCGCCGGCTGCTGCCTTCCGGCGCAGGCTGCGATCATCGGCACCTGCACCATCATCGTCGGGGCATCGGGCACCATGACCGCAAATCCGGCCATCGGCATACTGGGTTCCAAGCAGGCAGGCGGATCAAGCGCCAGCGCCACCGTGGTGGCAAGTTCCTTTCTGTGCTCGCTGCTCAACTTGCTGGACTGCTATTCGGTTTCAGCACCGGCGCCTGCGGCATTCTCGTCCGCGCCGAGCGGCGGCGGCACCAACGTGACCTTCGCCTCGGTCTTCCGCCTCGATGGCTCGGGGGTCGACAACAACGGAAGCGTGCCGCAAAGGGTCGCCAACGGCACCCACGCCATGCAGATCGACCTCACCGCCACCAAGTCGAGCGGTATCTTTCCCGCCGGCAACTATCAGGGCATCGTCACCGTGCGATGCGAGTGAGGCGGCAAATCACGCTGGACCATTCGCGTGGTCTGGCATCGCAGGGCTCGGCAGGATAGCTTCCGCGCATCAGTAGGAGGCATTTCTTGATTATCGTAGTCGGTTCGATCAACCTCGACCTTATCGCCAATGTCGATCGCTTGCCGAGCCCCGGTGAGACGGTGAGCGGTTCCAGCTTCAAGACGGCCCCCGGCGGAAAGGGCGCCAACCAGGCACTCGCCGCCGCGCGTGCCGGGGCTCAGGTGCGGATGGTCGGCGCCGTCGGCAAGGACAATTTCGCACCGGAGGCACTGGCTTTGCTGCGCGAGGCCAAGGTCGACCTGTCGGGCGTGGGAGAAACCTTCGCCTCGACCGGCACGGCGCTGATCATGGTCGGCGATGACGGCGAAAACATCATCGCCGTCGTGCCCGGCGCCAACGCTTCCGTGGTGCCCGGCGACCTCTCCAAGGCTTTTCTGACAAAGGGCGACGTCGTGCTGCTGCAGCATGAAATTCCGCTCGCGACGGTGGATGCGGCCCTAGACCAAGCAAGGGCGGCCGGCGCGATCACTGTCCTCAACACCGCCCCTTTCCATGCCGGGGCAGCCGCCTTCCTCGGCAAGGCCGACTATGCGGTCGCGAACGAAACCGAATTCGACCTCTATGGCGAAGCCCTTGCCCTGAAAGGCCGCGATCGTGCGGCGCGCATCCGCGACTATGCCAGCAAGACTGGACGCATCATCGTCGTCACGCTCGGCGGCGACGGCGTGATGGCGGCGACGCCGAGCGAATTCCTGACCGTCGCTGCTTTGCAGATCACGCCGGTCGACACGGTCGGGGCCGGCGACACCTTTTGCGGCTATTTCGCCGCCGGCCTGTCGTCGGGCCTCACGCTCGAACAGGCATTGGCGCGTGCCGGCGCCGCCGGCTCGTTGGCTTGCCTCAAGCCCGGCGCCCAGCCGGCGATCCCGCTGGCCAAGGATGTCGACCAGGCCTTGCAGCAAGCCCGTTGAGATGATGCGTCCCCGCACCAGACACGCTGTGCCCGCGGCCAGCGACATCTGCCGCCTGTCGGCTGTCGAGCTTGCCGATGCTATCCGCCGGAAGAAACTCTCCGTGCGCGAGGTGGTGACGGCGTTCCTAGACCGCATCGACGCGGTCAATCCAATGGTTAACGCCATCGTCTCGTTGCGCGACCGTGCCGACATCCTGCGTGAGGCCGATGCCGCCGATATCAGGCGGACGGACGGAACCAGCCCCCTCTTTGGCCTCCCCATCGCCATCAAGGACCTTGCCTCGACCACCGGCCTCAGGACCTCGTTCGGCTCGCCGATCTTCGCCGATTTCGTGCCGCAGGAAGACGATTTCTTCGTCGAACGCATCCGCGACGCCGGCGCCATCATCATCGGCAAGACCAACGTTCCCGAATTCGGGCTCGGCTCCAACACCTACAACAATGTTTTCGGACCGACGCTGAACGCTTTCGATCCGGCGCTGACCGCCGGCGGCTCGAGTGGCGGAGCGGCGGTGGCGCTGGCACTCGACATGGTGCCCGTCGCCGATGGCAGCGATTTCGGCGGCTCGCTGCGCAACCCGGCGGCCTGGAACAATATCTACGGTTTTCGGCCATCGCAGGGGCTCGTGCCCAGCGGTCCCGACTTCGAGGTTTTCCACGCGCAGATGGGCGTCGAGGGGCCGATGGGCCGCAACGTCGCCGACATGGCGCTCTTGCTCGACGTGCAGGCCGGCTACCATCCGCAGGCGCCTCTCTCCTATGAGAAGCAAGGCTCCTTCCTCGAAGGCCTCGCGACGGCGGCGACCGGTGGCCGCATCGCCTGGCTCGGCGATCTCAGCGGTCATCTGCCGACCGAACCCGGCATCCTCGACTTATGCGAGGCAGCACTCGCACGGTTCACGGATGTATCTTTCCTGACCGAGCCCTTGCGACCGGATTTCGATTTCGAGGCACTCTGGCAGGCCTTCGTGGTGCTGCGGCAGGCCAGCAGCGGCTGCGCCTTGAAAGTACACTATGACGATCCCGCCAGGCGTGGCCTGCTGAAGCCGGAAGCCGTATGGGAAGTGGAAAACGCGATGCGGTTGACGGCGCCGGAGATACGAGCGGCCTCGGTCGTCCGAACCTCCTGGTACCGCACGCTGCTGTCGATGTTCGACCGCTTCGACCTTATCGCGCTGCCTACCGCACAGGTCTTTCCGTTCGATGTCGGCACCCATTGGCCCCGCGAAGTCGCGGGACGGATGATGGACAGTTATCATCGCTGGATGCAGGTTTCGGCCTTCGCCACCCTGGGCGGTTGCCCGGCGGTCAATGTTCCCGCCGGCTTCGACGACAGGGGCCGGCCGATGGGCATGCAGCTGATCGGCAGGCCACGCGACGATCTCGCCGTGCTGAAGGCCGCGGCTGCCTATGAGACGACGTTGCCCTGGTCCGCAGGGGCCTGAGCCAGAGGCGGCGCGTGCCGGCTTGCGCCCGTCCTCGCCGCATGCATTGATTGTCGCCTGACAGGCCGTGATAACGGTGTTGCGAGGAAAAATCATGTCGCTGGAACTCTACGCTGCCTATGTCCTTGCCTGCATCGTCATCATCCTGGTGCCGGGACCGACGGTCACACTGATCATCGCCAACAGCATCCGCCACGGTACTCGCGCCGGTCTCGCCAATGTCGCCGGCACGCAAGCCGGCCTTGCAGTCATGATCGCCATCGTCGGCATCGGCCTCAACACGCTGATTTCGGGCATGGGCCACTGGTTCGAGTGGGTCAGGCTGATCGGTGCCGCCTACCTGATCTGGATGGGCGTGCAGATGTTCCGCTCGAAGGGCGCGCTGAACGCCGACGGAACCGCCCGCAAACCGCGCGGCGGCTTCTTCCTGCAGGGCTTGGCCGTGGCGCTGAGCAATCCAAAGACACTGATCTTCTTTGGCGCCTTCTTTCCGCAGTTCATATCTCCCGCCGGCAACTACCCACTGCAGATCGTCATCATGGGCCTGACCGCCATGATCTTCGCCGCCATGTCGGATTCGACCTATGCGCTCGCCGCCGGCCGCGCCGGGCGCATGCTGTCGGCCAGCCGCATCAAGCTCCTGTCGCGGATCAGCGGCAGCTTCATGGTCGGCGGCGGCCTGTGGTTGGCATTTTCGAAGGCAAAGTAAGGCGAAAGCGCGTTCTTCGCAGGGACATGTTGAAGAATTGTACGCTGCTGCACAACTCTACGACGTGCGCCTTGATGACAACACGCCGATATCGATCGACGACGACGTCGAGCGATTGCATCTTGTCGGCTCGCTCGTTCCTATTGAACGGCAACACCACAAGCACGACGTCGACACCTATCGATTGCTCAATGGGTGACAACGCGTGCCGGTGACAACGCGCGCTCGTCGGCGGTTCCAAACGTCAGTTATGCCGCCCCAACCTCTCCACCAGCAGCGCGAAGAAACCATCATGGTCGATGTCGCGCATCACCATGGCGTTCTTTTCCCTGGAGGTAACCCCCCACCAGTCGACCACGGTCATGCCCATGGTCAGTTCGGAGGTGGTTTCCACGGTGACATTGCAATAGCGGCCTTTGAACAGACCTGGCTTCAACAAGTAGGCGATGACGCAGGGGTCGTGCAGCGGTCCGCCATCCGTGCCGTATTTGCCTTCGTCGTAACGCTCGAAAAATTCAAGCATCTCGGCGGCGGCGATGCCGACCTTGGTGCCGAGCTTGCGGAAGGCCTCGATGCGCTTGGACGTGGTCAGCGCCTTGTGGGTGACATCAAGGGGCATCATCACGATCGGGATGCCGGACCGGAAAACGACGTCGGCGGCATGCGGATCGACATAGATGTTGAATTCGGCCGTGGGCGTGACGTTGCCGCCCTCGAAGAAGCCACCGCCCATCAGCACGATTTCCTTGATGCGCGGCGCAATCCGGGGCTCTCGGATCAGCGCCAGCGCAACATTGGTGAGCGGCCCGAGCGGGCAGAGCGTGATGGTGCCGCTCTCTTCCTTCATCAGCGTCTCGACAATGAAATCGACGGCATACTGGTCCTGCAGCTTCATTGTCGGTTCGGGTAAATCCGGTCCGTTCAAGCCCGTCTTGCCATGGACCTCCTCGGCGGTGACCAGTTCGCGAGCCAACGGACGGATGGCGCCGGAGTAGACCTTGATATCGGGCCGGCCGGCCAGTTCGCAGATCTTGCGGGCGTTTTTTTCGGTGAGCTTCAGCGGCACGTTGCCGGCTACGGCCGATATGCCGACGATCTCCAGTTCAGGACTGCCAAGCGCCAGCAGAATCGCGATGGCGTCGTCCTGGCCGGGATCGGTGTCGATGATGATCTTGCGTGGTTGGGGCATTTCAATTCCTTGTTTGGCTGGCCATCAGTTCACCGGACCGGTCCCGCGCCCGAAAGACGCCAACCGGCTGCAAAGCTGCTGAACCGCTTGACGGGGGACGGTTCCGGCCTGCGCGCTTCTCCTTGCATCCGCGCGTCGTTTCAAGCGCCATGTCGATTATTCCTGTGAGTCCACGACCTGATCCTGGGCTATTTCCGTGGGTCCGCGACATGGCCTCCTTGGACGGGTCTTTCGGTGGCTTGAACTTGCTCGCGGGGCGGACCATATCAAGACCATCGGGAAAAATGCCATTTGGGTTTTTCCAGTTTATGTCGCTCTTGAGAGGACAGTGTAACATGAGCCGAATGACGCCTTTCTCCAGCCCGCTTCTCCTGGGTTTCGACGCCATGGAAAAGACCCTGGAGCGTCTGGCGAAGTCCGGTGACAGCTACCCTCCCTACAACATCGAGCGCCTGAGCGGTGCCGACGGCAAGGCCGAAAGGCTGCGCATTACACTCGCCGTCGCCGGTTTCGCCGAAAGCGATCTCGATGTGACAACGGAGGAAAACCAGTTGGTCGTGCGCGGTCGCCAGACCGACGATACCGAGCGCGAATTCCTTCATCGCGGCATTGCCGCACGCCAGTTCCAGCGCTGCTTCGTGCTGGCCGATGGCATGCGTGTGATCGCGGCGGAGCTTAAGAACGGCCTTTTGTCGATCGACCTTGATCGGCCGGAGTCGGAACGGCTGGTACGGAAAATAAACATATCGGTGAAAGACTGATCTTTACCGATGGCTCTCATGCGGGATGGCCTTGAGCGGCGTCCTCGCGCCAAGGAGGCTTGAAATGACCAGAACTGACGAAACCATCACCATGACCAACGGCGAATTCGCCCATCTCGGCGAAGGCTCTGTCGCCTATCTGCGCAAGGTTTCGAGCGACGAACTGCTCGGCCGCTTCCCCAACATCGGTGAAATCGCGCCCGGCATGGAGCTTTGGGCTCTGTTTGGAGCCAATGGCCAGCCGATCCTGCTTTCCGACGCGCGTGACCGCGCGCTGGCCGGCGCCATGGAAAACGACCTGACCACCGTCGCCATTCATTAAAGACAATTGGTTGGCTGAACTGAAAGGGCCGCCCATGGCGGCCCTTGGAGCAATATTTAAAAAGATGGTTTCAGGCCGCGTGCGAGGCCTGCGTATCCGACAAAAGCGCATGGATCGCCGCGGCGTCGCGCGTGCCCCTGACCTTGGCCACGGTGTCGGCGTCGCGCAGCACGCGCGCAATGCGCGACAGTGCCTTGAGATGATCGGCACCCGCCCCTTCGGGCGCCAGCAGCAGGAACACCAGATCGACCGGCTGGTCATCCAGCGATTCGAAATCGACCGGCGTCTCCAGCCGGGCGAAAACGCCGGCGATGCGCTTCACGCCGGCGAGCTTGCCGTGCGGGATGGCGATGCCGTTGCCGACGCCGGTCGAGCCCAGCCGCTCGCGCTGCAGGATGGTGTCGAACACCTCCCGTTCCGGAATGCCTGAAACGGTCGCCGCCCGTTCGGACAGCAATTGCAGAAGCTGCTTCTTGGAGTTCGCCTTCAACGCCGGCAAAATCGCCGGAACGCTGATAAGATCGCTCAGATCCATGCTTGAAAATCCTTGTTCGCCTGCCGCGCCAGTCCCCACCCCTCGTGCGGCTGGCTTTTATCCCTGTGCGACTTTGGTCGTGGACGGATCGATCCAGCCGATGTTTCCGTCGGGCCGGCGATAGACGATGTTGAGATGGTCGGTTCCGGCATTGCGGAAAACAAGCACGGGACTGTCCTTGGTATCGAGTTCGATGACGGCCGAGGCCACCGACATGGTCTTCAGCGTCATGGTCGATTCGGCGACGATGGCCGGTGCGAAATCCTCCGGGATTTCCTCATCGTCATCGGCAAGCGGTGCCATCACCGTGTAAGCGATGTCGGTCAACTCGCCGTTTCCATTGCCTGAATTGTGCGATTTCAGACGGCGCTTGTAACGCCGAAGCCGGGTTTCCAGCCGATCGGCCGCGGCCTCGAAGGCGAGTGTCGGATCCTGGGCATCGCCGGTGGCCTGCAGCGAGGCGCCGGAATCCAGCCGGATCATGCAATCCGCGGAATAGCGCGAGCCCGATTTTATGACCGTGACATGCCCCGCGAAGCCGCGATCGAAATATTTGCCGATCGCTTCACCGACACGATCGGTGATGCGTGTACGGAACGCATCGCCGATATCCATGTGCTTTCCCGAAATGCGCAGATTCATCTGAAAACTGACCTTCCTTGCTCAGGCTTCAAACTGGCCCGAGTTTATACTCGTGATCCGTGCGCACAAGCTTTGCGGCGTCACTCGCGCCGATTTAAATCCGAACTTTCCGGTTGATCACAAGCCGCCTTCTTGACCATCCCGGGTCATTGTCGTGACGGACCATCCGCTAGCGGGCATCAAGCCCGTCTCATGCGGGCGGGCTTCTAGCCACTTCACCGTGGCTTGTCAATGAAACTTGAAAGCTGTGGAAATCGTGAACGCCTAGCGGCCGGCGCTGGCGAGCGCCCGTTTCTCGCGCCGGCGCTGTACCGAGGAGGGAATATTCATGCCTTCCCGGTACTTGGCGACCGTGCGCCGGGCGATATCGACGCCGCTTTCCCTGAGCATGTCCACAATAGCATCGTCCGACAGCACATCGACGGGCTTCTCCTCGTCGATCATTTGCTTGATGCGATCACGCACCGCTTCCGAGGAATGCGCATCGCCACCACCCGATGCCGCGATCGAAGCCGTGAAGAAGTAGCGCAGCTCGAACACGCCGCGCGGGGTGAGCATGTATTTGTTGGCGGTCACCCGGCTGACCGTCGATTCGTGCATGCCGATGGCGTCCGCCACCGTGCGCAGGTTGAGTGGCTTCAGCTGGCGCACGCCATGGACGAGGAAGGCATCCTGCTGGCGCACGATTTCCGAGGCCACTTTGAGGATCGTCTTGGCCCGCTGGTCGAGGCTGCGTGTCAGCCAGTTGGCGTTCTGCAGGCACTCGGCCAGGAAATCCTTCTCCGCCTGGTTCTTCGCGTGCGGCGACACCTGGGCGAAATAGATGTGGTCGACCAGCACGCGCGGCAGCGTTTCGGCATTGAGTTCGACGGTCCAGCTGCCGTCATTGGCCGCCCGCACCTCGACATCGGCGACGATCGCATCGCTGGCACCGCCCGAAAACGCCATGCCCGGCCGCGGGTCGAGCGCCCGGATTTCGGCCAGCATGTCCAGCAAATCCTCTTCGTCGACGCCGCAGAGCCGCTTCAGCGTCTGAAAATCGCGGCGCGCCAGCAATTCGAGATTGGCGACCAGGGCCTTCATGGCCGGATCGAGACGGTCACGCACGGCAAGCTGCAGCGAAAGGCATTCCGCGAGATCCCGGGCAAACAGGCCGGCCGGCTCGAAGGTCTGGCACACGGCCAGCACCTTGCCCACCGCGACCTCGTTGGTGCCAAGCCGCGCGGCGATCTCCGCCAGATCGGCCCTGACATAGCCCGTCTCGTCGAGCCCATCGGCAAGTTCTCCGGCGATCAGCCGCGCGACGGGATCGATGAAGGCGAGCGCGACCTGCTCGCCGACATGGTCGCGCAGCGTGATCCCGCTCGCCGCCATGTCGCCGGCGTCGAGCCCCTCGGACGAGGAGCCTCCACCGCCCGAAGCCGATTTCCATTGCGCCGTCAGGTCGGGCCCCAGCCGCTCGCTGGTGCCGGGGTCATCGGGAAACAGGTTTTCCAGGGATGTGTCGAGCTTTTCCGAGATCGCTTCGGCGCTCCATCCCGCCTCGTTCTCGAACCAGTCGCCATCGGCGGCCGCTTGCGGCTCTACGTCGGGCTTCTGCGCCTGGTCGCTCGCGGCATCATCCTGCGGCTCGGCGCGCTCCAGCAGGGGGTTGCGCTCGATCTCCTCGTCGATGAAGTGCTCGAGTTCGACATGGGTGAACTGCAGCAGCCGAATCGACTGCATCAGCTGCGGCGTCATCACCAGCGACTGCGACTGTCGGAGCTGTAGTTTGGCCGCCAATGCCATGGTTCGGTTTCAAACGCCTCCTCTACGCGTTCCAACTTCCGGAAATGAATTTCACGGCCGGCCATAGAAACTGGCCCGGCTTTTGCTTGTCAAGGCAAAGCCTAGCAAAACCCGCTTACCGGAGCGTTATCCCGGAGCAAAATCGCGGAAAATAGGTCGCTGGCGGGCAAAAAATCGTATCAGGAAACAAATTTCACGCTCAGAGCGTAAAACCCTCGCCGAGATAAAGCCGCCGCACATCGGGATTTGCCACAACTTCGTCGGCGCGGCCGTGAGTGAGCACCTGGCCGGCGTGGATGATATAGGCACGATCGATCAGGCCGAGCGTCTCACGCACATTGTGGTCGGTGATGAGGACCCCGATGCCGCGCGCTGTCAGGTGACGCACCAGTTGCTGGATATCGGCGACGGCGATCGGATCGATGCCGGCGAAGGGCTCGTCGAGCAGCATGTAGGCCGGGCGTGTCGCCAGCGCCCGCGCGATTTCCAGGCGACGCCTTTCGCCGCCCGAGAGCGACATGGATGGCGCCTTGCGTAGATGGCTGATGTGAAATTCCTCGAGCAGTTCGTCGAGGTTGCGCTCGCGGACCTTGCGATCCTTTTCGACCACTTCGAGCACGGCGCGGATGTTCTGCTCGACATTGAGGCCGCGAAAGATCGAGGCCTCCTGAGGCAGATAGCCGATGCCGAGGCGCGCGCGACGATACATCGGCATCGAGGTGACGTCGAAGCCGTCGATTTCGATCGTGCCTTCATCCACCGGCACCAGGCCCGTGACCATGTAGAAACAGGTCGTCTTGCCGGCGCCGTTGGGGCCGAGCAGCCCGACGGCCTCGCCGGCGCGCACGCCCAGCGTAACGCCGCTGACGACCTTGCGGCCCTTGTAGGTCTTGGTCAGACCCTTGGCGATCAAGGTTCCCTTGAACTTCGCCTTGTCGACAGTGACCGTGGCCGGAGCCGAAAGCTTGCCTGCGGCCCGTCCCGGAAGACGCGCCGTCAGCGACGACAGGCTGACCATCAGGGGTTCGTCGCTCCCGATTTCGGCGCATCCGATTTCGGCGGGGGTGTGATCGACATCTGCACACGCTGCCCAGCGCATGGATCGACTTGAGCGAGCCCGGTTTTCATCTGTACGGTGAGCTTGCAGCCGACCAGAACATTGTCGTTTTGCGAAAGGACGACCTTTTTGCCCGAAAGCACCAGCACCTGGCTCTTCATGTCGAAACTGCCCTGATCGCCGGTCGCGACCTGCTGATCCGACTTGATGTAGACCTTGTCGGAGATCTCCAGGTGATCGATGTTGGCCGAGCCGGTCATGGCCGCCGCGCCAGCGGCTTCAGCGCCCTTGGCGCCCGCGTTGGGGTCCTTGACGTAGTAGACCATCATCTTGCCGGCCTTCATCAGCGTCGGCCCCTGGACGACGGTGACATTGCCGGTGAAGATCGCGACGCTGTCGGCCTGATGGACTTCCAGCTTGTCGCTTTCGATCTGGATCGGCTTGTCGCCGGCCAATTTGAGACCCGACACCTGGCTGGCCGCTCCCGACTGCGCCAGCGCCGGCGCCAGGCTGAGCAGGAACAGCGCCGAAGTTGCGGCCGCAAGCCGTGTCGAACTATTGAGCCACATTCGCTTCTTCGCCCTTTGCCTCAGCCGCCTTTAGAACGGCGGGATCGATGTTGACACGAACCTTGTTCTCGAACACCAGGATCTTGCCATTGTCCTGGACCGACATCGAATCCGCCCTGATCTGCGACCCGCCACGGCTGACATCGACGGGATCATCCGTCTTCATAGTGCCTTTGCCCATGTCGAGGAAGACCGATTTGAACTTGGCTTGCAGGCCGTCGGTCGTGGTGATGGTGACGTCGCTGTTCAGCTTCATCGTATTGCCGTCGCGATCGTAGGTACCGCGCGAGGCTTTGATCGCCGCGACATTGTCGGGGGCGATCGGCACCTTGGCGTCTATGCCTTCGAGTTCGATGATGCCTTGCGTGCTCACATCCTGGATGGCACGCAGCGCCGTCATCGAATAGGGCTGCTTCTGCTTGGTGAACCCGTTGAGTTTGGGATTGGCCATCACCAGCTTGCCGTTGGAGAAGGCTGTGCCTTCGGCCTGCACCGCGACGGAGACGGGCGCGGCGAGGTAGGAATAGACCGGGAAGGCGATGGCAATCAGTGCCGCGGCCAAGGGCACGGCGAATTTGAGCACGCGCACGCGGCGCGAATGACGTTGAGCGCGGTCGAAAGCTTCGCCCCGCGTCCAGCCATCCGCCGGGGGAGCCAACTCCGTCTCCGGGTTGGTCGGTTCATTCGGTCGCGCTAACATGACTGCTTTCTTCTAAAAAACCCCTGCCCCGGGAGCACCGCCTATAGGTGGGAGGCCAGCGCCCTCGCGCAAGCACAAGCCGACGAAAACCGCAAAAATGTGACAGCTGCCGTGCACAAACGAAACCCGGGTCGGCGCAACAGCCAATGCTTCATAACAGAAATAGACGCCCTTGCGTCTTTTTTCACCACCGAAGTTCTTCCCACTTACCTTGCGCCGCCCCCACAGGCCAGTCACGAAACAGACAACACGGACCCCTGCGCGCGGATTGCCGCGCCATGTGCGGGACGGAACTGCTTCCCGATGAAGACATCATGGTCTAAAAGCGTCTCTTCCCGATGACTGTGAGGCTGACGATGGCATTGAGAGCCGACGACCTGATCGACCGCCGCCGCTTGCGGCGCAAGCTGACTTTCTGGCGTGTTGCGGCCTTTGGCATCGTGGCGCTCGGGGTGATTGCGCTGTCGGCCTGGTTCTATGGCGACGATTTCGGCGGCTCCGCCGTCGATCACATCGCCAAGGTCAGGGTCGAAGGCACAATCACCGAGGACGACGAACTGATCAAGCGGTTGGAAGCCATCCGCCAGTCGCCGAAAGTAAAAGGCGTGATCCTTGTGGTCGATTCTCCTGGCGGCACCACCGTCGGCGGGGAATCGATCTACGAGGAGGTTCGCAAGCTGGCCGCCGACAAGCCTGTCGTGGCCGAGGTCGGTACGCTCGCCGCGTCGGCGGGCTACATGATCGCCAGTGCCGCCGACCATATTGTCGCCCGCAAGACCTCGATCGTCGGCTCGATCGGCGTGCTGATCCAGTATCCTGACGTCAGCGGCCTGATGGACAAGCTCGGCGTCAAGCTGGAGGAGGTCAAATCCTCGCCGCTGAAAGCCTCACCCTCGCCCTTCAAGCCGACCAATGACGACGAGCGCGCCATGGTCCGCAAGCTCATCCTGGACAGCTACGACTGGTTCGTCGGCATCGTCGCCGAACGCCGCAAGATGACCCACGAACAGGCGCTGGCGCTGGCCGACGGTTCGATCTTCACTGGCCGCCAGGGTGTTGCCAACGGGCTGATCGACGCTGTCGGCGGCGAGTCCGTGGCGATCGACTGGCTGGCGACCAAGGGTGTCGATGCCAAGCTCAAGGTGGTCGAGTGGAAGGACACGGAACGGCGCGGCGGTTTCCTGTTCTCGAAGGCGATGGCACGCACGATCGCCGGCGCGCTCGGCCTGCCGGACTCCGGCGGCGACGTGATCCATGAACTTGGCGCCGACCGCTTGTTTCTTGACGGTCTCGTTTCCGTCTGGCACCCTTGAGACGCGTTGGGACAGCTGAAAAAGCAAGTAAAATCATCCTGATAATTTTGGCCGAACTGCTTTCACGGGGACCCGTCTGATGATCAAGTCCGAGCTTGTGCAGATTATTGCCACGCGCAATCCGCATCTTTTCCTGCGCGACGTCGAAAACATCGTCGGCGCGATTTTCGATGAAATCACCGACGCGCTTGCCGAGGGCAACCGGGTCGAATTGCGCGGTTTCGGCGCTTTTTCGGTGAAGAACCGACCTGCCCGCACCGGCCGCAACCCGCGTACCGGCGAATCCGTCGAGGTCGAGGAGAAATGGGTGCCGTTCTTCAAGACCGGCAAGGAATTGCGTGAAAGGCTGAACGGCGGCAAGTAGGCGCGTCAGCGCCGGACGGCCCTATCGGCCCGCTTGCGACGGAAAACATCATGCTCAATCGCCTCATGCTCATCGTGGTCTTCGTGCCCCTAGCGATCATCCTGATCGCATTGGCCGTGGCTAACCGCGAACTCGTCGCCTTCACGCTGGACCCGTTCAATCCCGGCAATCCGAAGCTGACGCTCACCTTGCCGCTGTTCATCTTCCTGTTCCTGGCGCTCGCCATCGGCATGGTCGTCGGCAGCCTGGCGACATGGGTCAAGCAGGGCCACTACCGCAAACTGGCGCGCCAGCGCGGTGTCGAGGCCGAAAACCTGCGCCAGGCAGTCAGCCGCACGCCCGCGGTGCCGCAGGCATCAGCCCAAGGATCCGCTCAAGGGTCGGCTCAAGGGTCGGCCCAAGGGTCGGCCCAGGGGTCGGCCCAGGGGTCGGCCCAGGGGTCGGCATTGCCGAAGCCGACCAATTGAGCCGCAGGTCGGCGCGTTTCTTTTACGGAGCTTTTCATGCTGACCATTTCGGCCGCGGAGGTCGATCGTGCGCTGACCTTTCCTGGACTGGTCGATACATTGCGCACGGCATTTCGCGAGGGCGCGGTGCAGCCGGTCAGGCATCATCACGCGGTCGAAAGGCCTGACGGCGCGGCGTCGACCTTGCTGCTGATGCCCGCCTGGACCGATTTTCACGCCGCGGGAGGTTCCGCCGGCGGCCATATCGGCGTCAAGATCGTCACCGTCTCGCCTGACAACAACGCCGTCGGCAAGCCCGCCGTGATGGGGCTCTATCTCCTGCTCGATGGCAGCACCGGCGAGCCGGAATCCCTGATCGACGGCCAGCGGCTGACGCAGTGGCGCACGGCGTGCGCCTCGGCGCTCGCCGCGTCCTATCTCGCCCGCGACGATGCCTCGCGGCTGCTCGTGGTCGGCGCCGGCGCGCTGTCGCCCTTCCTGGCCAAGGCGCACAGCGCCGTGCGACCGATCAAGACCATTCGCATCTGGAACCGCACCCCGGCCAACGCCGAGAAAGTCGCGGCCGATCTGCGCGCCGAGGGCTTCGCGGCCGGCGCCGCGACCGATCTCGATGCCGAGCTTGGCCAGGCCGACATCGTCTCCTCGGCGACAATCACCACCACGCCGCTGATCAAGGGCACGTTGCTGCGGCCGGGAACCCATGTCGACCTGGTCGGCGGCTTCACGCCTGCGATGCGCGAAAGCGATGACGACGCGATCATGCGCGCCCGCGTCTATGTCGACACCCGTGCCGGCGCCACCAAGGAAGCCGGCGACATCGTCCAGCCACTGGCCTCAGGCGTGCTGAAGCCGGACGCCATCGTGGCCGACCTGCACGAACTGGCGCGCGGCCAAAAGGAAGGTCGCGGCAGCCCGGACGAGATTACGCTGTTCAAGTCGGTCGGCGCCGCGCTGGAGGACTTGGCCGCCGGCATTGCCGTCTACAAGGCACTCAGGGGCTAGTCGAAGCGAGTTTGGCGCCCATCGTCTCCGCGATCAAAGCGAAATCGGCCATGCTGATGGCGAACAAGCCAAAGCGCAACGGGTAGCCCCAGTTCGATTTGCCTGAGGTGAACTCCAGCCTCTCAAGCAATGGCTTGATCGGCGTTTCCTGTGCCTGTGCCCAGTCGACATCGCGGCGGAACGGCGTGAAGCCGCCGCCCATGTCGCCTTGGTAGGGGTCTCCTTCCCGCACCGTGCCGATCGCCGTGAACGCCTGCAGACCGTCCTTCTCCCCCAAAACCGTGGTCGGCGAGTAATAGACGATGCCGTCACCGGGCCTGACGCGGCGCAGCGGTGCCGCCTTGCCATGGTTGACCTGCATGAAGCCGTCCTGGCGGCCGCGCCGGACATGCTGCGCCGACGCCACCGCGATCCAACAAGCGTTCATGTCTGTTCCTAATTGGCCTGTTGTCCGTCGGCCAACGCTGCCCGGCAATCGGCCCGAAGTGCCGAAGTGCCGAAGTGCCGAAGTGCCGAAGTGCCGAAGTGCCGAAGTGCCGAAGTGCCGAAGTGCCGAACGATAGGGCCAGAGCCGCGGCAATGGCAAGTGCGGCCGTTCGGAACGGCTTCGGCGCGGAATCGTTGTTGCGTCATGCGACTATACGGCTTCCTGCTGTTCTGGTCTGTCTTGACCGCAATGATCGCTGCGCTCAGCCTCGGACCGTCCTTCGCCCATGTCCTGGAATCGGCGCCCCGGCTCACCCGATGGTCCCCGGCGCTTTGGCGCGAGGCCACCGTTTTCAACGGCCAGTTCCTGCTCTTCGCAATCGTTGGCGCGCCGCTGGATGTCGCGGCAATCATTGGCCCGGGACTGCTGGCATGGCTGCTGCGCCAGGATCGGCCGGCGTTCTGGTTCGCACTCGCCGCCACCTTGCTCTATGTACTATCACTCGTGCTTTGGTTCATTCTCGTCAGACCGGCCAATAAAATTCTCGCCACCTGGGTGCCGGGGCGAATTCCAGACAATTTCGAAGTCATACGGCTGCGCTGGGAAACCGGCCACATGGCCGTCACGGCGGCCAAGGCTGCCGGCTTCGTTTCGCTGTTGTCGCACTGCTTTCGATCGGACGTGGCGGCTAAGCCATCGTCCCAATCGCCCTAACCCTCGCAATCGCAATGTGGCTCGGGTTTGTTGCGCCGATGGGCATAGCTGTGGCAGAAGCGGGCCGAACCGCCGGAGAAGCTGTCTCTTGAAGTCTTTTCGCGACAAACGCCGCGACGGCCGCCCGCATCAACCGGGTAAAGGCGAAGCCGCGCAATCGCGTCCACCGGAAGGTCGCGGCGTGGCCAGGCCGGAGGTCAGGCCGCGGCAAGACCTGAAGCCGGACCAGCCCGCACCAAAATCCACGCCCCGCAACCTAGCCCGTCGCGACGGCGTCCTGCCCGCTGAGCAACTTCCGGTAATCCTCGAAGTGGCACCCAACGCGGATTACGCGCTGCTCGACAGCGGCGCGGGACAAAAGCTTGAACAATATGGCCCCTACCGGATCGTGCGGCCCGAGGGCCAGGCGATCTGGCAGAAGGCTCTGCAGGCCAAGGACTGGGAGCGTGCCGACGCGATCTTCACCGGCGACACCGACGAGGAGGGCATCGGCCGCTGGCGTTTTCCCAAGACGCCGCTCGGCGAAACCTGGCCGATGAAGCATGACGGCATCGACTATCTCGGCCGCTTCACCTCGTTTCGCCATGTCGGCGTCTTTCCCGAGCAGGCCTCGCACTGGGACCATATGGCCGGGCTGATCGCCGCCGCCAGGCGGCCGGTCAAGGTACTCAACCTGTTCGGCTATACCGGCCTTGCCTCGCTGGTGGCCGCGCGCGCCGGCGCCGAGGTCACCCATGTCGACGCCTCGAAGAAGGCGATCGGCTGGGCCCGCGAAAACCAGGAGATATCAGGCCTTGGCGCCAAGCCGATCCGCTGGATCGTCGACGACGCGGTCAAGTTCGCCGAACGCGAGGAGCGTCGCGGCAGCCGTTACGACATCATCCTGTTCGATCCGCCGGCCTATGGCCGCGGCCCCAAGGGCGAGGTCTGGCAATTGTTCGAGGACCTGCCTGATTTGACGGATCTCTGTCGCTCGATCCTGACTCCGAAACCGCTTGCCGTGGTGCTGACCGCCTATTCGATTCGTGCCTCCTTCTTCGCCATCCACGCTCTGATGCGCGACACCTTCGCCGGCATGGGCGGCAAGGTTGAATCGGGTGAGCTGATCATCCGTGAAAAGTCCGCCGGCCGGGCGCTTTCGACGTCGCTGTTTTCGCGCTGGGTGGCCTGAGATGAACGAACGGCATGCCGGCGCGCCCGGTCAGGTGAAGGAAGTCACCAGCCTCGCCAATCCGCTGGTCAAGGACATCAAGGCACTTGCCTTGAAGAAATTCCGCGACCAGCAGAACGCCTTCATGGCCGAGGGGCTGAAGCTGGTCATCGATGCGCTCGACTTGGGCTGGCAGATCAGGACGTTGGTTTTCGCCAAGGCCGGACGCGGCAACGCGGCCGTGGAAAAGGTGGCGGCACGCACCGTCGCCGCCGGCGGCACCGTGCTCGAAGTATCGGAAAAGGTGCTTGTCGCCATCACCCGCCGCGACAATCCACAAATGGTGGTCGGCGTCTTCTCGCAGAAATTCCTGGCCTTGAAGGACATCCGTGCCGATAATGGCGATGTCTGGGTAGCGCTCGACCGGGTGCGCGATCCCGGCAATCTCGGCACCGTCATCCGCACCGTCGATGCCGTCGGCGCCAAGGGCGTCATCCTGGTCGGCGACACCACCGATCCGTTTTCGGTGGAAACGGTGCGCGCCACCATGGGGTCGATCTTCGCCATACCGGTGGCCAAGGCAACGACAGAGGCATTCCTTGCCTGGCGCGGCGGTTTTTCAGGGCTCGTTGCCGGCACGCATCTGAAAGGCGCGGTCGACTACCGCTCGGTCGATTTTTCCCGCGGGCCGGTGCTGCTGATGATGGGCAATGAGCAGCAGGGCCTGCCCGAAAGCCTGGCGGCAAGCTGCGACAGGCTGCTCAGGATTCCGCAGGCGGGCCGCGCCGATTCGCTCAATCTCGCGGTCGCCACCGGCATCATGCTGTTCGAGATCCGGCGCGGCGCGCTGAAGCTCGAACCAATTTCGGACCAGCAATGAGGGTTGCCCAATCGTGAAATCATGGTCTCCCTACGCGCTGCTCGTCATCGTCGCCATCGCGCTCGACCAGTGGATAAAGACACTGGTCGAAGCCGGACTGCCCTTCCAGGAAAAGCTCGACCTCCTGCCCTTTCTGGCGCTGTTCCGCACCTACAACACCGGAATCGCCTTCTCGATGTTCTCCTCCTTCGGCGACACCGGCCTGGTTGTCATCGCGGTGCTGGTCGTCGCTTTCGTGCTTTACCTCGCCACGCGCACGCCATCGGGCCATGTCATCGCCCGCACCGGCTTTGCCCTGATCATCGGCGGCGCGCTGGGCAATCTGATCGACCGCGCCGTCTACGGCCATGTCATCGATTACATCCTGTTCCACACGCCGGTCTGGTCCTTCGCCGTCTTCAACCTTGCCGATGCCTTCATTTCGGTGGGCGCGGCGATGGTCGTCTTCGACGAACTCATCGGCTGGCGGCGTGAATCCACGCCTCCGAACGCCAAGCCTTCCGAAGATTGACCTCGCGCGGCCATCGCCGCACAGTCACGCCGAGCAAAGTTCGCGGAGAAAAAGATGACCGAAACCTTCAAAGCCATCCTCGTTTCGCGCGATGCCGAGAAAAAGCAGTCCGTCGCCGTGACCGACCTCACCGACGCCGATCTGATGGAGGGCGACGTCACCATCGCGGTCGAGGCAACGACGGTGAACTACAAGGACGGACTGGCGATATCGGGCAAGGCGCCGGTGATCCGTCGATGGCCATTGGTGCCGGGCATCGACCTTGCCGGCACCGTCATCTCATCTTCCAATCCCCACTGGCGCAAGGGCGACAAGGTCATCCTGAATGGCTGGGGTGTTGGTGAAACCCATTTCGGCGCCTATGCCGGGCGCGCCCGCGTCAAGGGCGACTGGCTGGTGCCTCTGCCGGAAGGCATGAGCGCGCATGATGCCATGGCGGTCGGCACAGCCGGCTATACGGCCATGCTCTGCGTCATGGCGCTGGAGCGGCACGGCATCCTGCCTGAGCGCGGGCCTGTCGTGGTGACGGGTGCTGCCGGCGGCGTCGGTTCGGTCGCCGTCTCAATCCTGTCCAGCCTCGGCTACCATGTCATCGCGTCGACCGGCCGCAACGCCGAAAGCCTCTATCTGATCAACCTCGGCGCCGCCGAGGTGATATCGCGCGACGAACTCAACCAACCCGCCAAGCCGTTGGCCAAGGAGCGCTGGGCCGGCGGCATCGATTCGGTCGGCAGCCACACGCTGGCCAATGTGCTGTCGATGACCTCCTATGGCGGCGCTGTCGCGGCCTGCGGCCTGGCCGGCGGCATGGATCTTCCGTCGAGTGTCGCCCCTTTCATCCTGCGCGGCGTCTCCCTGCTCGGCATCGATTCGGTGATGGCGCCGAAGGCCGTACGCCTCGAGGCCTGGCGGCGCATCGGCTCCGATCTCGATGTGGACAAGCTCGCCAGCCTGTCCACGACCATCGGCTTCGACGGCATCATCGGTGCGGCACACGACATCGTCGACGGCAAGATCCGCGGCCGCGTCGTCGTCGACATGTGACCCGGCTCAGGGGTGGCAGGCGCGGGGCGAAATTCCCCCATTGGCTGGCAAATCCGTCGCCGCCGGGCCAAAAACGCCCGATCAACTAAAATTCGAACGATCCCCCGCAATTTTCCATAATCTCTATCTGGCAAAGGATTTCGCATGATCGCGGAATCCGACAGCCAACAGGCCGACGCCGGCGACGACATCGATGCGGCATCGGCGCAACTGCCGGTATCGGCGCGGCGGTTTATCGCCGCGCCGCCGCTGGTCCCTGATCAGCAACCGGCCAAGCGCGAAGGCCTGCCGGTCCTGACCTTCGTTGCCGTCATGCTGCTGGCCGGCCTCTCATCCCTGACCGGGGCGCCAGTCTTCATCAGCCTTGCCTTGCTGGCAACCGGCCTTGCTGGCCTGGCCATGCATCTGCGCGCCAGACGCAGCGTACGCCGCACCGCGGTCCTGCTCGACGAAACCACCGCCCGCAACCGCGCCGAGATCGAGACGCTGGCCGACCGCATGTGGGAGATGCAGGAAAGCGAGGAGCGCTTTCGCGGTCTCATCGACGCGCTCGGCGATCTCGTCATCCATCGCGACCGCGACGGTTACATCGTCTACGCCAACAAGGTGTTCGCCGACATCGTCGAAACCGATCCGCGCGATCTTGCCGGCAAGACGTTGGCCGAATTCGGGATCGAGGTCGGCATCGTTCCCGATGCGGCTTTCTCAGATCATGAATGCCTGAGTTCCACCGACGTTGCCATCCGCACGCCGACGGGCCCGCGCTGGTTCTCCTGGATCGAGCTGTCGGTGCGCGAAAAGGACAGCGGTGCCGTCTCGCATCGCGCCATCGCCCGCGACATCACAGCACGCAAGCGCGCTGAGTCGTCCATGATCACCGCGCGCGAGCGGGCCGAGTTCGCCAGCCAGGCCAAGTCGCGCTTCCTCGCCACCGTCAGCCATGAGATCCGCACGCCGATGAACGGCATCATGGGCATGGCCAGGCTGCTTGCCGACACCAGCCTTTCGCCGGAGCAGCAGACCTATGTCGGCGCCATCTCGACCTCGGCCAGCGCCTTGCTTGCCCTGATCGAGGACCTGCTCGATTATTCCAAGATCGAGGCCGGACGCTTCGATCCCGAACCGCAGCCCATGTCGGTGCGCGAGATCGCCGACAACATCATCGAATTGATGGCCGCGCGGGCCTTCGCCAAGAATATCGGCCTCGGCTGCCATGTCGAACCGGATGTGCCGCAATTGATCACCGCCGATCCGGGCCGGGTCCGGCAGGTGCTGCTCAACCTCATCGGCAACGCCATCAAGTTCACCGACAGTGGCGGCGTGCTGGTCAGCGTCGCGCGCGCCCGAACCGAGACCAGCGACCGCATCTGCTTCACCATCGCCGATACGGGTCCCGGCCTGCGCGACGAGGACATGGAGCGCATCTTCGAGGAGTTCGAACAGGCCGACGGCACCTCGACGCGCACGCATGGCGGTGCTGGACTGGGACTTGCCATCTCCAAGCGCTTGGTGGCCGCAATGGGCGGCACGATTTCGGTTTCCAGCCGGCTTGGCGAGGGATCGGAATTCGTCTTCGAGATTCCCGCCACGTCAGCCACCGAGCCACCGCAGGGCCGGTTGAACGCGCTTGCCGGGCGACGCGCCGTGATCGTGTCCAAGAACACCGTCGAGGCCGACGCCATCGCCCGCACCATCCGCTCCAATGGCGGCGCGGCCGGCATCGCGACCACCGTGGCTCAGGCCGCATCCTTCGCCGACGGCTGCGACGTGCTTCTGGTCGACGCGGCCATGGAAGAGAGTGACGGAAGGCTGCTCAAGCGGCTTCGCCAGCATGGGTTTTCTGATTGCGAAGCCGTCACGCTGATCGCACCCACCGACCGCGGCATGCTGGGCGAGTTTCGTGCCAGCGGCTACGCGACTTTCCTTGCCCGGCCGGTGCGCGGAGGAACACTTTTGCGTGTCCTTTTGAGCAGCCACGCACCGGTCCGGGCCCAGCCGCAGCCGGAAAAACGCCGCGCGCCGGCGCTTCGTGCCTCAGGCGAACGCCAGCACGGCCTGTCCGTGCTGATCGCCGAGGACAACGACATCAATGCCATGTTGGCCCGCGCGACGCTGTTGAAGGCCGGGCATCGCGTCAAGGTGGTCGGCAACGGCAAGGCCGCCGTCGAGGCGGTCACCGGTGCCGGCAACAAGCACCGCTTCGACGTGGTGCTGATGGATCTCCACATGCCGGTCATGGACGGACTGGACGCCATTGCCGCGATCCGCCGCCATGAAGAGGAGGCCTCCGTGCCGCCGGTGCCGATTATGGTGCTGTCGGCCGACAGCCAGGAAAAAACCCGCCATGCGGTGCTCGCCCACGGTGCCAGCGGCTTCGTCACCAAGCCGCTCGACCCCGATGCACTGGTCAGCGCCGTCGAGGGCCAGGTCGCCGCCTGAGCCTGCTTTTCCGGGTGCGTGGCTGGTCAATGCCGCCGAAAAGCAGCCCATTCTCGGCGCCCGCGAACGCGACGCGCCGTGGGGTCCTGTGACGCAACGTAGCCGGTTGACCGTTTTCGCCAGCCGACGAAGTATTGCCCGCAACGCCGTATCACGGTACTGTCACAATCCTGTTGCACCTACACCGTATCCCCGTGCCAAGAGGGATGGCTCGAAGGAGAATCACTCGTGCATACAGTTATGCCGGAATGTGACACTCGGCCGAACGCCAGCAGCGCCTTGCTCGCCGGACGTAATGTCGATTCCGTCATAAAGGGTGCGGCGCTCGGCCGTATCGGCAATCTCGAAGTGCGGCTCGCCCGCAACGAGGCCGAGATCGCGGCCGCGCAGGAAGTGCGTTACCGTGTATTCTATGACGAGCTTGGCGCCAGGAAGGATTTGTTCCAGGCGCAGGACCGCCGCGACGCCGACCGCTTCGACCCGCTCTGCGACCATCTGCTCGTCCTCGACACCACGCTGTCCGGCCCTGAGCACCGCCGCATCGTCGGTACCTATCGCTTGCTGCGGCAAGAAATCGCGGCAACCGCCGGGGGCTTCTATTCCGAAGGCGAATTCGAGCTGACCAAGCTCATCGCCCGCCATCCCAGCCAGCGGTTCCTTGAACTCGGCCGTTCCTGCGTCTTGCCGGAATACCGTTCGAAGCGCACCATCGAAGCGCTATGGCAAGGCATCTGGGCCTACATCAATCACTACGAGATCGGGGTGATGACCGGCTGCGCCTCGTTCCATGGCACCGTGCCGGCCGCGCATGCGGAGGCGCTCACCTATCTTGCCCATCACTGCCGCACCAACTCGGCCTGGGACGTGCGCGCTGTGTCCGGGCGCTATTGCTCCATGGATCTGATGCCGATCGAGGCGGTCAACACCAAGGCCGCGATCGCGGCGATGCCGCCTCTGGTCAAGGGCTATCTGCGGGTCGGCGCTCGCATCGGCGATGGTTGCGTCATCGACCGCGAATTCTCCACGGTCGACATTTTCGTCGTGATGCCGGTCAAGGAGATCGGTGCCCGCTACGTCAACTACTATGGCGGGGAAGCGCAGCGCTTCGCCGCGTGACGCGAATAGCTTCTTTTCATGGAATGTCTTCCGGCCGCCGGCCGGGCCGGCTCTTGTAGGCTGGAAAGGTCCAGCCGAAACGGAGCGCGCCGCCGCGAACGGCCAACGCCGCGGCGAAGCCGGCCAGCTCTGAAACGATCGGCGGCAATCCTGTGACGTCGCCAGCCGTGAAGATGGCGGCGCCTGCCAGAGCGGCCGTAACATAGATTTCCGGCCTCAGCAGCACCGAGGGCTCGCCGGCCAGCAGATCGCGCAGGATGCCGCCTGACGTGGCGGTGAGCACGCCGGTGATGACGGAGACGACCGGCGAACCCGTAATGGCCAGACCCTTGGCCGCACCCATCACCGAAAAAGCGGCCAATCCGATGGCGTCGAGCCAGAGCAGCCATTTCCAGCGGGATTCGACACGGTGCGCGGCAAAGAACACCAGCACCGCGACCGCCGCGCAGATCAGCACGTAGCTCGAGTTGGCGACCCAGAAAACCGGCAGATTGAGGATGACGTCACGAAGCGTGCCGCCGCCGATGCCGGTGACGCTGGCCAGGAACAGGAAGCCGATAATGTCGAGCTGTTTGCGCGACGCCGCCAACGCCCCCGTCGCCGCGAAGACGGCAACGCCGGCATAGTCGAGGAGGGCGATCGGGTTCATGGAGCGAGTAGTGAAGTAGTCGGTAGTGAATGGCAATTGGCGAAGCAGGCGCCTACTCGTGCCGGTCCTTGCTACTCACTACTCTCTATTCGCCACCCCACTAATCACGCATCTTTCTCGGCCTGCTCATTGACCGGCCCTGGTTCGACCGGCGCGTCGGCGGCAATTTTCGGACCGCCCTTGGCGACGCCGACCATGGCCGGGCGAAGCACCCGCTCGCCGATCGAATAGCCCGGCTGCACGACCTGGACCACGGTGTTGGCCGGGACATCGGGATTGGGCACTTCGAACATTGCCTGGTGGAAATTGGGATCGAACTTCTCGCCCTCGGGAGCAAGTTTCTTGACCCCATGCCGTTCCAGCGCCGACAGCATGGCGCGCTCGGTCAGGTCGACGCCTTCGATCAGCGCCTTGAAGCCGGCATCCCCCGATGCCTTGGCCTCGGCGGGAATGGCATCCAGGGCGCGGCGCAGATTGTCCGACACCGACAGCATGTCGCGGGCGAAATTCGCCACCGCATAAGTGCGCGCGTCATGCACGTCGCGCGCGGTGCGGCGGCGCAGGTTTTCCATCTCGGCCGCGACCCGCAGCGCGCGGTCCTTCAGCTCTTCATTTTCCTTCAGCAGCCGCACAAGCGCTTCGTAGTCGCCATCGATGCTGCCTTCCGTGCGCTCGGCATTGGCCTCGGCCGCCTCGGCTTCATTGGGCGTGCGTTCGTCTTTTGCCTGGTCGCTCATCGCCGTTTCCCGTCATCTCGAATGGCATGGATTTTGTGCCCGATATCGAGGTTCGCAGGCCAAAAATCAAGGGGAAAGCGACGGCAAGAGCCTGCGACCGGATCAGGAAAGCACGGTGGGACGCTTCGATTTTAATTCAAATTTTACCCTACTTGCCGGCTTTGCTTGCCACGAAGCGGTGATGCGGGAACCATTCCGCTGCTGGGGGAGTTTCGGAGCCGACGCAGGATTTTTGAAATGATGACCCGCAACAAGCTTGAAAAAGGAGAAAGGCTCGCTGCGGAGGTTCGGCGCCAGTTTGGCGCCGAGGCAGTGACGCGCTTTCTGCGCACCTTGCCGGCCTTCCGCATCGAACCTGACATCCCGGACCGATTTGAGCAATTGCTCGAGCATCTCGACCGGGTCGAGGATGGCGACGCCGGATGGCCACGGCAGTAAGTCACCCGGGCCTTACGCGACAATTACGCACAGTAACTTTGCGTGATCCCTGGCTTGCGGTGGCGGCACACCCCGCCTATGCTTCCTGATGAACATGATTTCCCCCGAGGCAGCTGCCAACAGCAAGCGCGCCTGGCTAAAGATCCTGGCGCGCTACAAGAAGCCTGACAGGCGGCGTAGCACACTCGAACTGGCCATCACCCTGATTCCTTTCGCCACGCTGTGGGCTCTGTCTTCCGCTGCCTATGCCTATGGTCATTGGTGGGGACTGGTCCTGATCCTGCCCGCGGCCTGTTTCCTGGTGCGGATTTTCATGATCCAGCACGATTGCGGCCATGGCTCCTTCTTTGCCAATCGCATTGCCGATGACTGGATCGGCCGCGCGCTGGGCATCCTGACGCTGACGCCCTACGACTGCTGGCGGCGTGCCCATGCCACCCATCATGCCAGCGCCGGCAACCTCGACGAACGCGGCATGGGCGATATCAGGACGCTGACCGTCGCCGAATACCGGCGGATGTCCTGGCGGGGTCGCCTGGCTTATCGCCTCTACCGCCATCCCCTGGTGATGTTCGGCCTGGGGCCGATCTGGCTGTTCATCTTTTCGCAAAGGTTGCCCGTCGGCATGATGCGCGGCGGCCTGACGCCCTGGGTGTCGTCGATGACCACCAATCTTGGCATCGCGGTTGCCGCGGCCATCCTCATCTGGGTCATCGGCCCTGGTGCGTTCCTGATCGTCCATCTGCCGATCGTCATTCTTGCCGGTTCGGCCGGCATCTGGCTGTTCTATGTCCAGCACCAGTTCGAGGAGACCGAATGGGCGAAGGATGAGGAATGGGAGTTCCAGCGCGCCGCCCTGCACGGCTCGTCCTATTACGACCTTCCGCCGGTGCTGAACTGGTTCACCGGCAATATCGGCGTTCACCACGTCCACCACCTCTCCGCCAAGGTGCCCGGCTACCGGCTGCAGGAAGTGCTGCGGGATTATCCCGAGCTGCGCGGCATCGGCCGCGTCACGCTGCTCGAGAGCCTGCGCTGCGTCAAACTGGCCTTGTGGGACGAAAGCCGCCAAAAACTGGTGTCGTTCCGCGAAGCGCGGATGGCGGCGTAGAGCATACCGCCGCGCCAGCGCGCGGCGGTAGTTCCCCAAACCTTTCTCAGGCCGCTTGCCGCTCGTCGCGCATCAGGATCTGGCCATGGCGGATCTCCGTGCCCAGCACCTTCAGGCATTCGCGGATGAAATTGGACAGGCCCGGCCAGCCCTTGGCCGAAACAAGATTGCCGTCGACATGGGCCCCGTTGGGCGCGACGTCGACATAGATGCCGCCGGCCAGCGTGACTTCCGGCTCGCAATAATGAAGCGCCGCCACTTCCCTGCCCCGCACCACGCCGTCGACCGCGATCAGGATCTGCACGCCATGGCAGATGGTGAAGATCGGCTTTCCTGTCTCATGGAAGTGCCGCACCAGCGCCTGCACGCGCTTGTCGATACGAATGTATTCGGGACCGCGCCCGCCCGCCGCGTAGACGGCATCGTACTGGGCCGGATCCACCTCGGAAAACGTCTTGTTGAGGATGTAATCGTGTCCGGGCTTCTCGGTGTAGGTCTGGTGGCCCTCGAAATCGTGCAGCGATGTCTTCAGCACATCGCCTGCCTTCTTGTCCGGGCAAACGACATGCACGGTATGGCCGACGGCATGCATGGCCTGTTCAAAGACGAAAATCTCATATTCCTCGCTGAACTCGCCAACGAGCATCAATATCTTCTTGCCAGCCATTCCCGGTTCCTCCCTTTGTGGCCATTTATTTCGGGTCGCGAAATAACAGCGATATCCTAAGGGCAAGATGCCGAGAGGAAAAGCGCAAATCGCACAGTTGGTACGACCAGCTTCGAGTGAGAGGGCCTTCGGCCTTCCTGGAAAAAGCGTCAGCTGTTGCGAAGACGCCGCCAGGAATATTTCGGACCCTTGGTCTCCACTATGGCGGCAGGCTGGTAGTAAAGCCCCAACCCGCCGGTTCGGCCCTCTTCAAGGCGCTTCAAGAGCACTGGATTCGAGATCTCGAATTCATCGAAGCCAAGCCGCAGCATGTGCGGCAACGGGTCGACCAGGACCTGCCCGGTGGCACGCAGCGCGCCCGTGAAGTGATAGCGGCTGCGCAGCAGTTCGCCCTTGGAGAAGGAGCGGCCGTCGCCGAAAGCCGGGAAGGCCAGCGCCACCAGCGACAACTGGTCGAGCAGGTCGGCGATCTTGTCGAGCTGGTCGCCGGGCTGCAGCACGACGCCGAGCCGCTCCTTCGCCGAGCGGCGCACCTCCGGGTCGAGATCGAGGAACGCCTGCAGCGGCAGGATGAATCGGCCATTGCCGGAAAGCGCGTCGGCACTTTCGGCATGGCGCCACTCGTCCTCGCGAAAACCCTCCGGGGTCCAGAGCCGGGTCTCCGGTGTCGTCAGTCCAGTCATCAAAATTCCTAAAATTCGAAGAGCTCGAGCATGTGTTGAAATTCAGGTCAGGCTGTGTCGAAAACGGCTGCTTGCGAGAACCGGAGCGGAACGTACTTGAAGTCCATGGGCACCGGAAGCGCAGGAAGCCGCCGTTTGCAGGCCTGCCTCACCTGAATTGCAACATACCCTATAGTGATGCGTCGGTCAGCGACACTTCCAGTCCCGACAGATGGATGCCGCACTCGGTCTTGGCGTGGCCGGCCCAGCGGCCGCTGCGCGCATCCTCGCCCGGCTGCACCGGCTGCGTGCATGGAAAGCAGCCAATCGACAGATAACCATAGGCAACCAGTGGGTTTTCGCGCAGCGCATGCGCGCGCATGTAGTCGGCCTGGTCCGACGTCGTCCAGTGCGCCAGCGGATTGATGCGGATGCGAGGGCCTACCGCCTCGAACACCGGAAGTGCGGCCCGTGTCGAGGCCTGGAAGCGTTTGCGGCCCGTGAACCAGGCGCGGAAGGGTGCGACGCCACGTGCCAGCGGCTCGACCTTGCGCACGTCGCAGCAGGCATCGGTGTTGTTCTGGTGCAGATTGCCGGTCGGGTCGATCCGTTCGAGCGCCGCTTCGTCCGGCTTGATCACCCGGATGTTGGTCAATCCGAAATCGGCGACCAGCGCGTCGCGATAGCCGAGCGTCTCCTCGAAATGCTTGCCCGTATCGAGGAAGATGACCGGTAGCGTACGGTCGATCTTGGCGATCATATGCAGCAGCACCGCCGAATCCGCGCCGAACGAAGACACGGCAGCGATCTCGTCGTGAAACAGATCGTTGGCCGATCGTTCGATGATCTCGATCGGGCTGAGATGACCGTAAAGCGCGTCAAACCCCGCCGCTTTGGCGGCGATGCCGTCATCGACGTCGGCAATATGGTCAAGCGGCCTTGGCTTCGCCAGCATAGAGCGCCTCCTTGAACGGCGCGGGACCGACACGGCGGTAGGCGTCGATGAATTTTTCCTGCGGGTTGAGCCGAAGGCCGAGATAGGTGTCGACGATCTGCTCGATGGCATCGGTGATTTCTTCCGAAGAGAAGCCCCGGCCGATGATCTCGCCGACCGAAGTGTTCTCGTCGGCCGAACCGCCCAATGTCACTTGGTAGAGTTCGGAGCCCTTCTTCTCGACACCGAGGATGCCGATATGGCCGACATGGTGGTGGCCGCAGGCATTGATGCAGCCGGAGATCTTCAGCTTCAATTCGCCGATCTCGCGCTGCCGCTCCAGCGAGGCGAAGCGGCGCGAGATTTCCTGTGCGATCGGTATCGAGCGTGCCGTCGCCAGCGCGCAATAATCGAGGCCCGGGCACGAGATGATGTCCGAGATCAGGTTGGAGTTAGCCGTCGCCAGCCCGATGTCGACCAGCGCGTCATAGACCGCCTTGAGGTCGGCACGCGCCACATGCGGCAGGATCAGGTTCTGCTCGTGGCTGACGCGAAGCTCGTCGAAGGCATATTTCTCGGCAATGTCGGCGACCGCTTCCATCTGGCTGTCGGTCGCATCGCCCGGCACCTCGCCGATACCCTTGAGCGAGATCGTCACCGCCGCGTAGTCGGGGTGGCGGTGCGTCACCACGTTCTGGTCCAGCCAGTCCGAGAAGCCCTTGGAATCCAGCCGCGCCACCTTGACGGCGGCGTCGCCGTCCGGCCGCCGGGTCAGCGCGGGCGGTGCGAAATAAGCCTCGATGGCGCGGATGTCCGCCTCGGGCAGCTTCAGCTCCGCGTCCTTCAATTCCTGCCACTCGGCCTCGACCTGGCGGGTGATTTCCTCGGCGCCGGTCTCGTGGACCAGGATCTTGATGCGCGCCTTGTACTTGTTGTCGCGGCGGCCATGGAGATTGTAAACGCGCAGGATCGCCGTGCAGTAGGAGAGAAGGTCGGCTTCGGGCAAGAAGTCGCGGATCTTCCTCGCCACCATCGGCGTGCGGCCCTGGCCACCACCGACGTAGACGGCGAAGCCGAGTTCGCCGGCGGCGTTCTTCTTGAGGTGCAGGCCGATATCGTGCGTCTGGATGGCGGCGCGATCGCGCTCGGCTCCCGTCACCGCGATCTTGAACTTGCGCGGCAGGAACGAGAATTCCGGATGCACCGAAGACCACTGCCGCAGGATTTCGGCATAGGGACGCGGATCGGCGACCTCGTCGGCGGCAGCCCCGGCAAAATGGTCGGCGGTGACATTGCGGATGCAGTTGCCGCTGGTCTGGATGGCGTGCATCTCCACGCTGGCCAGGTCCGCCAGGATCGCCGGAATGTCCGACAGCGCCGGCCAGTTGAACTGGATGTTCTGGCGCGTGGTGAAATGGCCGTAGCCCTTATCGTATTTGCGGGCGATGTGGCCGAGCATGCGCAACTGCTTGCCGTTCAACGTGCCGTAGGGCACCGCGATGCGCAGCATGTAGGCGTGCAGCTGCAGATAGACGCCGTTCATCAGCCGGAGCGGCCGGAACTGGTCCTCGGTAATCTCGCCGGACAGCCGACGCTCGACCTGGTCGCTGAACTCGGCGACGCGGGCCTGGACAAAATCGTGGTCGAACTCATCGTAACGGTACATGCTTCGTCTTTCAGGGCGCGTCCGCCCGTTCACCTGGTGTCCTGGCTATGCCGCCCGCTCGGCCTGCTTGCCGAGGTCGTTGCGGATGGTCGGGCCGGCAGCGCGGATCTTCTCACGCAGCCGCACCGGCTCGACAACGCCGTCGACGATGTCCGCATCGATCAGATTGACGTCGACCACTTCATTGTCGGCGTGGGCCTTGGCGCCGATCGCCTCCAGCCGATCCTCGGCCGCCTTGTCGTGGGCAAGGTCCGCATGATCCACCGTCTCGGCCCAGCCGCCATCGGCGTACCAGACGGCAATACCGTCGCCGAGGCGATTGGCGGTCAGTATCTTCATGGCTGAACTCCCTCGGCGGCTGCTACGGGCGCGCTCTCGTGCCTGTGTGCCGCGAGCGGCTCGGACCGCTCGAAATTGGCACCGGCGACGGCGTCGCCGATGATGGTCATGACCGGGCCCGACAGATCGGCGCGCGCTTCCAGCGACGGCAAGTCGGCAAGCGTGCCGTGGAAGCGTCGGCGATTGGCCAGACTGGCATTCTCGACCACGGCGACCGCCGTGTCCGGCGACAAGCCTGCCTCGATCAGCCGGCCGGCAACTTCGGCCGCGACCGAGCGGCCCATGTAGACGGCAACGGTAGCGCCGGAAATGGCGAGCTTGGCCCAATCCGGCAGTGAATTGCCCTTGAGATCGTGGCCGGTGGTGAACACCATCGAGGAGGAAACGCCGCGCAGCGTCAACGGCAGTTCGAAATCGGCGGCAGCGGCAAAGGCCGCTGTGACGCCCGGAACCACCTCATAGGCGATGCCGGCGTCACGAAGCGCGGCCATCTCCTCGCCGGCGCGGCCGAACACCAGAGGATCGCCCGATTTCAGCCGCACGACGCGCTTGCCCTGACGGCCGAGATCCACCAGCAACGCATTGATTTCGGCCTGGCTCTTGGTATGGCAGCCCTTGCGCTTTCCCACCGGCAGGCGCTCGGCATCGCGGCGGCCCATGGCGACGACCGCCTCCGGGACCAGCGCGTCATGGACGATGACATCGGCCTCCATCAGCAGACGATGCGCCCGCAGGGTCAGGAGGTCCTCGGCGCCGGGACCGGCGCCCACCAGGGCGATGTGGCCGCGAACGGGCACGTTGGACAACAGCAGGTCGGTGGCGGCTTCGCGCGCCTGCGAAAATTCGCCGGCCTCGACGGCGCGTGCTGGCGCTCCGCCGAAGAAGTCGCTCCAGAAACGGCGGCGTATACTGCCCCTGGGCAATCTCTCGGCGGCATTGCGGAACGACGCCGCAAGCGCTGCCAGTGGCCCGAGCGACGGCGACAGCATGCGGTCGATTCGGCTGCGCAGCATCTGTGCAAGCACGGGGCCCGCGCCTTCGGTACCGATCGCCACGGCGACCGGTGCGCGGTTGACCAGCGCCGGGGTGAAGAAATCACAGAGGTCCGGCCGGTCGACGGCATTGACGGGAATGCCCAGCCGGCGCGCATCGGCGGCGACGCGACGGTCGAGCGCCTCGTCGCCGCTGGCGGCAAACACCATCACGGCGCCTTCGAGCTGCGAGGCGTTATACGCGCCGGGCATATGGTTGGCGCCGGACTCAGCGATGAAGGCCAACAGCTCCGGTTCGGCATCCCTAGCGATGATGTGCAGGACCGCGCTCGACTGGGCGATCAGCCGCGCCTTGGCCAAAGCCTCCTCGCCGCCGCCGACAATGGCCACGGCTTCGCCCTCGACCCGCATGAAGACGGGAAAGGCATTGAGCTTGGTGGTGGCTTGCGACATGACAAAGCAAATCCGGGAACAGGATCGCAGTTTTACGCCCAAGCGTAAAAAAGCAGAAGCAAAGCACTCGCGCATCCGGTGATGGCAGGCAATCGCTTTTTCGCAACCGCGAAGGGCAGGAGAAAAATATTCCATGCCCATGCACCGGGAGCGCCCGAGCTGCTGAAATGCGCCTTGATTTCAGGCACTTTTAGCTGCCGGCGACCTATCCCACAAAACAGTTTTTTCTAATTTCTACCAATTCAGTAGATTAAAGTCGTGCGGCGGTGATTTCGTCTTCAGGGCCTGGCTGCACGGCCACTCGGTCCTCCGTTCGGGTGGAACGTTGACGGGTCAAAATGCGTTCCCGGTATAGCCACCACTCAACAAGGAGCGTTCCCATGAACACGATCAAACTGAAGCATGGCATTTGGGTTTTGGTGGCCGACGGCGAAAAGGCGCTCCTGCTCAAGAACGCCGGCGACACTAAGTTTCCCAACCTTGAAGTCGTGCAGGTGATGGAACAGGAGAACCCGCCCACACGCGAACAGGGAAGCGACAGCCCCGGTCGATACAATGACGGCCCATCCGTGCATCGCAGCGCGGTCGAGGAGACCGACTGGCATCGCATCGGCAAGGAGCGCTTCGCCGAGGAGATTGCCGCCCGCCTCTACAAGCTTGCACATGAGGGTGCATTCGACAGCCTTGTGCTTGTCGCCCCGCCAATGGTGCTCGGCGCGATGCGCAAGAAGCTGCATAAGGAGGTTGGCGACAAGGTGACGGCCGAAATCCCGAAGACCATGACCAACCACGCCATCTTCGAGATCGAGGCGTTGCTGCAGGCAGCCTGACCACGCGCGGCGAAGGGGCCTATCGGGTCGCAGCACGGTTACCACTGAACCCAGGCACTTGACCGGCAGTCACTCAGCCGCCGGTCAAGTTTTTGCCGTCTCGACGTTGATTTCGCGGCTTTGCGGGTTGCATCGCCAACACCCCGTCCACCATATTGCAAACAGGCGGCGGCTTAGGGCGGCGCATATCCAACATCGCTAGCTTGAAAGGCGCTCCATAGACAATGCCGCATGACACGCCCCTTATCGCCACCATCGTCGCCGGTCTGGGGCTGGCATTCGTCTTCGGCGCCCTCGCCAATCGGTTCCGCATTCCGCCACTGGTCGGCTATCTCGTAGCCGGCGTGCTGGTTGGGCCGAACACACCCGGTTTTGTCGCCGACGCTGGCCTTGCCAACGAATTGGCCGAAATCGGCGTCATCCTCCTGATGTTCGGCGTCGGCCTGCATTTTTCGCTGAAGGACCTTCTGTCGGTCCGCGCCATTGCCGTGCCGGGCGCCATTGTCCAGATCGGCTTCGCCACGGCGCTCGGCGCCGGGCTGTCCTGGATGCTCGGCTGGTCGATGGGCGCGGGCCTGGTGTTTGGCCTGGCGCTGTCGGTCGCCTCGACCGTGGTGCTGCTGCGCGCGCTTCAGGAACGCCGCCTGATCGAGACCGAGCGCGGCCGCATCGCCGTCGGCTGGCTGATCGTTGAGGATCTGGCCATGGTGCTGGCGCTGGTGCTGTTGCCGGCACTTGCCGGCGTGCTCGGCGGCCAGGAACAGGCCGATGCCCATTCGAGCGGCCTGCTGTCGCTGCCGGCCATTTATGGCATCTGGGGTGTCGTCGGCATCACGCTGGCGAAGGTCGCCGCCTTCGTCGTCGTCATGCTGGTGGTCGGCCGCAGGGTCATTCCGTGGATCCTGCACTATGTCGCCCATACCGGGTCGCGCGAACTGTTCCGCCTCTCGGTGCTGGCAATAGCGCTCGGCGTCGCCTTCGGCGCGGCAAAACTGTTCGGCGTCTCGCTGGCGCTGGGCGCCTTTTTCGCCGGTATGATCATGAGCGAATCCGAGCTCAGCCACCGCGCCGCGGAAGAATCGCTGCCGCTGCGCGATGCTTTCTCGGTGCTGTTCTTCGTCTCCGTCGGCATGTTGTTCGACCCGTTCAGCCTGTTCAGCAACGGCCTGCCGATCCTGGCGACGCTGGCCATCATCGTCATCGGCAAGTCGCTGGCGGCGTTCGTCATCGTCGTCGCCTTCGGCTATCCGCTGGCCACGGCCTTGATGATTTCGGCCAGCCTCGCCCAGATCGGCGAATTCTCGTTCATCCTGGCCGAACTCGGCGTCGGGCTGAAACTTCTGCCGGAACAGGGACGAGACCTCATTCTGGCCGGCGCCATCCTGTCGATCGTGCTCAACCCGCTGATGTTCCTGATCATCGATTGGATGAGGCCGTGGCTCGAGGCCCGCGCCGCCAGGACGGCACCGCCGGCGGACGCCAAGCCGGTTGGTCCAGCGACGGAACCGGGCCAGGTCGCCTCGGTCGCCGTAGCGTCCAAAAAGGAAGACGGCCCGCCACCAAGGACGGCGCTCACAGGTCATGCCATCCTGATCGGCTACGGCCGCGTCGGCGGCCTCGTCGGCGCGGCGTTGAAAGATGCAGCACGGCCTTTCCTTGTCATCGAGGACGCCGACAAGACGCTGGCGAGGCTGAAAGCAGACGGCATCGAAACCGTCGCCGGCAACGCCGCCAACACCGAAGTCTTCGCCGCCGCCAATCCCGAAGGCGCCACGCGGCTGATCCTTGCCATCCCCAATGCCTTCGAGGCCGGCCAGATCGTGCTGAGGGCGCGCGCCGCCAATCCCAACATCAACGTCGTCGCCCGCGCCCATTCCGACGCCGAGGTCGAGCATCTCAAGGGGCTCGGCGCCAATACGGTGATCATGGGCGAACGCGAAATCGCGCGTGGCATTGTCGACGAGGTGCTTGGCCACAAGTCGCGTGTCGCTGAACCGTCCGCTGCCTGAGCAGGCGCTGCCCACAGGCGCGTTGATCAAGCCACGAATGAATTGCCAAGGCTGTTGTCACCCCGACCAGATGAGCGGGCCTTGGCTCCCACCAGTTCACACGTGCTGGCCGCCATTGATGTGGATTTCCGAGCCGGTGACATAGGATGCCTGCCCGGAGCACAGGAAGAAGATGATGTCGGCGACTTCCGCCGTGGTGCCCAGGCGCCGCAGTGGGATGGTCTCGACGATCTTTTCCGTGCCCGGCGACAGGATCGCGGTATCGATCTCGCCTGGCGCGATGGCGTTGACACGGATGCCGTGCGGGCCGAAATCATGCGCCATCTCGCGCGTCAGCGAGCCGAGAGCGGCCTTCGACGTCGCATAGGCGGTGCCGGCGAAGGGATGCACGCGGGTGCCGGCGATCGATGTCACATTGACGATCGAGCCTTTCGCCGCCGCCAATTCCTTGAACAGGCCGCGTGCCAGCATGATCGGCGCGAAGAAATTGACCTGGAACACGTCGCGCCAGACATGCATCGGCGTGTCGATCGAGTTCATTCGACTGTTGCCATCCTTGAGCTTGGGCGAAATGCCGGCGTTGTTGACCAGCGCGTGCAGCTGGCCGCCATGCGCTTCCAGCCGATGGCGGATTTCCGAGACCGCAATACCGACATCTTCCTGATCGGCGAGGTCGACCTTGATGTGGTCTTCCGGCCCTGCCGGCCACGGGCAATCCTCGGCAAAGGCCTGGCGCGAACAGGTGATGACGCGCCAACCCTCGCGCGAAAAGCGCTTGACCGTGGCATGGCCGATACCGCGGCTGGCGCCGGTCAGCACGATGGTTTTTCTGGTGTCGAGTTCAGCCATGTCGCGGTCTCCGGCCGGAGGTGTAGCCGAACCGTGTCTCGGAGGCGAGAGGCCGAAATGTCACCTTGGGCCGACATGAGGAACCTGGACGCCGGCTTGCCGTTGGTTTCGACAATCGCAAGATCTGGGTTCACACCAATCCATCAGGAGAAAGCCATGGCACAGCCAGCTCCCCTCGACATCGCAACGGCCTTCACGAAGGCGTGGACGAGCCACGACCTTGAAAAGGCGGCGTCCTACGTTGCCGACGATGTCGTTTTCGATGGGCCGATGCAGCAATCGACCGGCAAGGAATCTTACTTGAAGGGGCTTACGAAGCTCTCCGAGGACGTGACCGGTGTGCGCATGATCGCCGCGTTCGGGGACGACCACCAGGCGCTGTTGATGTACGACCTGATGACGAAGTCGTCGGGGGCGCTGTCCTGCGCCAAGCATCTCACCGTCAGCGACGGAAAGATCCACAGCGACAAGCTGACCTTTGACAGCAAGAAACTGGGCAGTGCCAAGCCACGGGCGAACTAGCCGCCGCCCGAACTAGCCGCCGCCAAGGATATCCAGGATCGACGTCTGCCGTTTCTTGAGCCGACCGCCGACGCTGCCTGGCGGCACCGGATGTCCGACCGAAGCGGTGGTGCCGTCATCCGCCGGCATATCGAAGCCATCGGCATCGACGGTCTGGGCAGGCCGCGCCGCACGGACCGGCGCTGGCGTCGCCTGTCCCGCGGCCTGCGCGGCCGGCGCCTGCTGGCCGACGGACGCCGGCGGAACCGGTGCCGGTTGGTTGTTGCTGGCCGAGGGAATTTCGTCGGGCACGATGGTGTCGGCCGGAGTCGATTTCCAGGTGCCGGGCAGCGGCCGCACCGGCACGCCCTCATGCGCGGCGACCATGAATTCGTGCCAGGCCTGCGCCGGCAGCGCGCCGCCGGTGACCTTCTTCATCGCCGTGCCGTCATCATTGCCGAACCATACGCCGGTGGTCAGATTGGCGGTATAGCCGACGAACCAGGCGTCGCGCGAATTCTGGCTGGTGCCGGTCTTGCCTGCCGACGGCCAGGCGAAAGCCGCCTTCCTGGCGGTGCCGACCTCGACCGTGCCGGTCATCATCGAATTCATCATTCCGACGATCTCGGGCTTGATCACGCGCGGTGCGCTGCCGCCGGCGCTATCATAGAGCACCTTGCCGTCCGACGTCGTCACGCGGCGGATGAAATGAACGTCCGGCTTGTAGCCGCCATTGGCGAAGGGCACATAGGCCGAAGTCAGCTCCAGTGGCGTCACTTCCGAGGTGCCGAGCGCGATCGAGGTGTTGGCCTGCAGGTCGGACTGGATGCCCATGCGGTGCGCGGCTTCCACCACCGCGTTCGGCCCGACTTCCATGGTCAGCTGCGCAGCAACCGAGTTCAGTGATTTTGCCAGCGCTGTCGCCAAGGTGACCTTGCCAAAGTACTTGCCGCCGTAATTGTCCGGTGTCCAGTTGCCGATCTTGATCGGCGCATCGTTGCGGATGCTGTCAGGCGTGCGGCCGGCCTCAAGTGTCGCCATATAGACAAACGGCTTGAACGCCGAGCCCGGCTGCCGGCGCGCCTCCGAGGCGCGGTCGAACTGGCTGGTCGAATAGTCGTAGCCGCCGACCATGGCCCGTACCGCGCCGGAATCGTCGATCGACACCAGCGCGCCCTGGGTCACGTTGAGCTTCTTGCCGCTGTCGTCGATCAGCCGGCGGATCGATTTTTCGGCGAGCTTCTGCAGGTTCAGGTCCACGGTAGAATCGATGACGATATCGCCGCGCACGTCGCCGATCAGGTCGGGCAATTCTTCCATGATGGTGTCGGCGACATAATTTTCCGAACCGGTCCAGTAGGATGGCGAGCGCGTCGCCGGTGCGCTGAGCGCCGTTTTCAGCTCCTTTTCGCTGATCTTGCCCTCCTCGCGCATGGCCCCGAGCACCAGCTGCGAACGCTCCTCGGCGGCCTTGGGATCGCGCGCCGGCGACAGCCGCGAGGGCGCCTTCAAGAGGCCGGCAAGCAGGGCGGCTTCGGACAGCGTGACGTCGCGCGCGCTCTTGCCGAAATAACGGCGCGAGGCCGCCTCGACGCCATAGGCGCCGGAGCCGAAATAGACCCGGTTGAGGTACATTTCGAGGATCTGGTCCTTGCTGTGCTTGTGCTCGAGCCACAGGGCCAGCAGCACCTCCTGCACTTTACGCTCCAATGTACGGTCCGGCGTCAGGAACAGGTTCTTGGCCAATTGCTGCGTCAGCGTCGAACCGCCTTGCGAGAAATGCCCGCCGATGAGGTTGGTGACCATTGCGCGCGACAGGCCGATCGGATCGACACCGAAATGCGAATAGAAACGGCGGTCCTCGATGGCGATGACTGCCTCGGGGATATAGGGCGACATTTCGTGCAGGCCGACAGCCTCGCCGCCGCTCATGCCGCGATTGGCGAGCAATTGCCCATCGGCCGAGACGATCTTGATGTTGGGCGCACGATCGGGAATCGACCAGGTCGTGGCCGCCGGCATCTTGGCGCCGTAGTAGATGACGACGCCGGCCACCGCGATGCCGCCCCAGATGGCGAGCACGAAGCACCAGTAGAACAGCCGGCCGAGCACGCCGAACAGCCCGCGCCCGCCTCCGCCGCGCTTCCCCCGCGACGATTTCGCCTTGGATGATTTGCGTTTGGCGGAGGCTTTGCTGTTGCTCGGCACGACGCGGTCCTCCTCGCTCACCGAAAGACCCGTCTGGGATCTCGCTCGCGGCGGTCCCTCGAAGCTGGGCTCGATGCGACTGTCTCTGCGGTTCGCCATGCGCTGCGCTTGATATCCCCGGTGCCAATGGCGCTCGGGTTGAAGAGTAGATGCGGCGATTTAAGGGCGGGTTAAGCAGGCCTTCGGCCAAACCTCTGAATTGCGTTAGGAATTTGTTAATCCTCTTCTCTCCGACACCGTCGGTTCGCCACCAGGGAAACGGCCGGTGCCTAAAAGCGCGCCAAGCCTGGCTCGATCCCCGAGCTTGCCGTTCCGACAATCGACGCCAGCGGATAGAAGGCCAGCGCCTACCTCGCAGGTGACCGCAACGACACTGTTCGATCGGTCGATGTCGAGGCCCTTCGGGCCGCCTTCCTCGACACTGGCCCGCCCCCCAGAAAGGTCTCCTCGTCGCGTACACCGATTGAACGCGCCGGGTCGCGACGCCCGTTGCTCCTCGATCGCCAGCGACCAAACAGTGCGTGCCGCTTTCGGCCGTCGAGACAGTCGACCGCTTGCAGGGCGAGCCGCCAGGTCTGCACGTGCAGCGAGTTGGCCGCGATCTGGATCGGCTGGCTCGCGTTTGTCGATCAAAGGCCATTTGGAGCCGACGCGACATGGCGAACCTTTTAGATCGGCTCGAACTTCACATCCAACTGGTCAGGACCCGCAGCCTGCCGCAACAAGGCGATGAGTTGTTCGCGCCTGTCGACCGGCTGCCTTCGCCAGTTCGAGGCATTGGTAACATGCAGCCAGCCGTCGACCGACATGAAGAAATCCTCGTGCTCGTCATCGCCCTCGCCGCAGCGCAGCAACTTGTTCTCGGTAAATCTGACCAGCGCATGGTCGATCGTGCGGTAGAGCAGCGGCCAGTTGCCGCCACCCGAGTCCATACGGAATTTGTAGCTCGGCGCGAAATCCAGCCGCTGTCGCAACAGGCTTCCGTCGAAAAAACAGAAGGCGGGCCACAAGAACCAGCCGCCCGGCGTCGGCGTGTCGCGGCGGACACTGCCGTAAATGGTCTTGCCCTTCAGCCGGTCGTGGATTGAAAACGGTTCCGTCGGAAAGATGTCATGGTCGATGAAGCCGAAGACCTTCGGGGCCAAGCCGGTCATGAAATTGCGCACGATCCAGTTGAGCGCCTGGCCGTGCGATCTGCTGACCGTCAGCCTGTTCCTCGGCAACGCTACATAGGGGACGTGCTGGCGCTGGCAGAGGTCGCGGATGGCTTCCCTCGCCTCCTCCTTCTTGCTGTTGTCGAAGACGACATAGCTCTCGTGCTCGGCCAGGTGTCGGCGCACGAGGTGGATCTGCCATGCGATCACATCAGGCCGGTTGAAGGCAACAGTGGCCACGACCGCGTCACGGAACGATTGCTGTCGTCCCTGCAATTCGCTGATCGGCGCGGATGTCCTCAGGAAGCGAAAAGTCCGCCAGTAATAGCGCAGCAACGCCTCGCGTCGTGGCGGCCGGTTCAACCTCTCCCATTCCGCCACGGTGATCCTGGGCCGCTCTCCGCTCTGCCATGCGTCGGAAGCCTCCATGTCACGCTCCTGGATCCGCCCTGCGGGTTCAGTTCTGCTGGATTGAAATGCCCTTGTCGTCGATCCTGAGTTCGACGCCTTTCGGCCTGGCCTGCTCGCGGTAGACGTAGACGCCCAGTGCGATGATCACGATGATGAGCGCGCCAATGAGGAGATAGAGCGTGTTCTGCTTCATGGCGCGCCTTCTGTCATGCCGAGCCTCAGGCTCGTTTCAGGACCCTGACCAGAACCAAAAGGATGATGGCGCCGATCGTGGCGTGGATTATGGAGGCGATGATGCCACCGCCGATCGACAAGCCGATGCGCGGAAACAGCCAGCCAGCGATGAAGGCGCCGACAATGCCGACGATGATGTTGCCGATCAGGCCGAAGCCGAAACCCGAAACGATGAGACCGGCGAGCCAGCCGGCGATGGCACCGATGAGGATGAAGACGAGAAGGCTTTCGACACCCATGGCGGGTTTCTCCGTGCAAGAGGGCGGGTGCGGAGCGTAAGGCTCCGAATCGGCCCCGATATCAACGACTTCAGGCTAGTCGAAAGCACCCCGTCCCACCAGCGGCGCTCACTGGTCGTCGTCGTCGCTGGCAGCGGGCCGCCAGCTGGTCGGCTCGACCTTCTTCTGCGTATGACTGTCGGTGTAGACCCACCAGCCGCCGTCGCGGTATTGCGCTATGGATTCATTGAGGACGCCGTCGCTGTCCTTCCAGGTGACGGTGACCTTTGAGCCGTCGGTCGGCGCGGTCGATATCGGCTTTCTGTCCGCCATCTCATCCCTTTTCTCAGCTGTGAGCGAAGATATCCTCTTCGTCCCAGCCCATCAGGTCAAGCTTGGCCCGCGTCGGCAGGAAGCGGAAACAGGCGTCCGCCTCCTTAGTGCGGCCCTCGCGCGCCAGCCGTCCCGCCAGCGCATCGCGCAAACGATGCAGATAGAGCACATCGGAGGCGGCGTATTCGAGCTGTTCGGGCGACAGCGTTTCGGCCGCCCAATCCGACGATTGCTGCGCCTTGGACAGGCCGACGCCGAGAAGCTCGAAACAGATGTCCTTCAGCCCGTGCCGGTCGGTATAGGTGCGCGTCAGCCGCGAGGCGATCTTGGTGCAGAACACCGGCTCGGCCATCACGCCAAACGCGTGGTAGAGCACGGCGAGGTCGAAGCGACCGTAGTGGAACAGCTTGGTCACCCTGTCGTTTGCCAGCAGCTTGACCAGGTTCGATGCCTCCTTCTGGCCCGGCGCGATCTGGATGACATCGGCGCTGCCGTCGCCAGGCGAGATCTGCACCACGCAGAGCCGGTCTCGGTGCGGTTTGAGGCCAAGCGTTTCCGTATCGATCGCCACCGCCGCGACATCGTAGTGCGAAAGGTCGGGCAGATCGTTTTTATGGAAGCGGATATCGCTCATCGTTTTCTCCGGGTCGCGGCGTTACCCGTCCTCGCCGCGATCCGGTGAAAAATCAACAAGAAAACGTGTTTTCCGCGCTCAGCGTGTCAGCGCATCCAGAATGCGCGCCCAGGAGCGCTGGCCCTTGTGGAAGGAGCTGAGCTCGTATTTCTCGTTGGGCGAGTGGATGCGGTCGTCATCGAGGCCGAACCCGACCAGCAGCGATTCCATGCCGAGATAGGTCTGGAAGTCGCCCACGACCGGAATGGAGCCGCCGCTGCCGGTCGTCACCGCGGGCTTTGGCCATTCGTCGGAAAGCGCTGTCTTGGCCTTGGCCAGGAAGGGCGAGTCGTAAGAAAGCTGGATTGCCGGTGAGCCGCCATGAGCGTGGAATTCGACCGTACAATCGGCTGGGATGCGTTCCTTGACGAATTTCTGGAAGGCCGCGCGGATCTTGGCCGGATCCTGCTTATGGACAAGGCGGAACGAGACCTTTGCCGAGGCTTCCGCCGCGATGACGGTCTTGAAACCCTTGCCGGTGTAGCCGCCGATGATGCCGTTGAATTCGGCGGTGGGTCGCGCCCAGGTCAGTTCCAGCACCGAGCGGCCTTTTTCGCCCGATGGGATCGACAAGCCGACAGGGCCGAGGAAGGTCTCGGCCGTCTCGCCCAGCGTCTCCCATGATTTCAGCACCTGCGAGGGGTTTTCCTCGACGCCGTCATAGAAGCCCGGGATGGTGATATGGCCGTCCTTGTCGTGGATGTCGGCCAGCACCTTGGCCAGGATGCGGATCGGGTTGGCGGCAGCCCCGCCATACAGGCCCGAATGCAGGTCGCGGTCGGCGGCCTTCACCGTGATCTCCTCGCCGACCAGACCGCGTAGCCCGACGCAGATCGACGGCGTGTCGCGGTCCCACATGCTGGTATCGCAGACCAGCGCGAAGTCGGCCTTGAGCTCCTCGGCATTGGCCTCGAGGAACGGCTTCAGCGAGGGCGAGCCGGATTCCTCCTCGCCTTCGAACAGGATGGTGACCCGGCACGGCAGGCTGCCGTGCACCTGTTTCCAGGCACGGCATGCCTCGACAAAGGTCATCAGCTGACCCTTGTCGTCGGCCGAGCCGCGCCCGGTGATGATCTTGTGACCAGGTCCGACCTCCTTGATCGCGGGGGCGAAGGGGTCGTTTTCCCACAGTTCGATCGGGTCGACCGGCTGCACGTCGTAATGGCCGTAGAACAGCACATGCGGCGCCCCAGCCGGCCCATCATGATGCGCAACCACCATTGGGTGGCCCGGCGTGTCGCGCACGCTGGCGTCGAAGCCGATCAGTTTGAGTTCCGCCACCAGCCATTCCGCCGCCTTGCGGCAGTCGGCGGCGTAGGCTGGATCGGTGGAGATCGACTTGATCCCGAGCAGGCCGAAGAGCCGCTCCAGGCTCTGGTCGAGATTCTTGTCGAGACGGTCGAGGACGGGGGAGACTGCGGACATTTGGCATAGCCTTTCGATTCAGTGCTGGAACCGTAAAGGCAGAGCGGCGAAACGAAAAGCCCGGGACGATTGGACCACGACCCGGATGGCCGCCGCGGGCAAAAAAATGCCGCCGTGGTGGAGGGGGAACCACGGCGGCCTTTTACTCGAAACGATGCGGCAGCCCGGAGAGGGGGGATAGGCTGCCGCAATTGTCCGGTATAGGCGGGGGACGGGCCTTGCTCCGGACTTCGGCGAAAACTGCCGATGACGTCTATTTGGGTCTGTGAACGTGGCGATTCAAGGGCGTCAACGTTACACTTTTGTAACGTCCCCGTGAGCGGGCCTGTATGCCTCCGATCCGTCCGGGTCACGATCTGTCAGGGTGTTGTATCTGGCGATGTCTTTGGCATGGACCAAGCCATCGCGCCGCGCTATCCCTGCCGGCATGAAAAAAGGCGATCATCTCTTTCTCATCGACGGCTCCGGCTACATCTTCCGCGCCTATCACGCGCTGCCGCCGCTGACCCGCAAGTCGGACGGCCTGCCGGTCGGTGCCGTTTCCGGCTTCTGCAACATGCTGTGGAAGCTGATGCAGGATGCCCGTAACACCGATGTGGGCATAGTGCCGACGCATTTCGCCGTCATCTTCGACTATTCCTCGAAAACCTTCCGCAACGATCTTTATCCCGAATACAAGGCCAACCGTTCGGCGCCGCCCGAGGATCTGATCCCGCAGTTCGGCCTGATCCGCCAGGCAACTAGGGCGTTCAACCTGCCTTGCGTCGAGATGGAAGGCTTCGAGGCCGACGATCTCATCGCCACCTATTGCCGGCTGGCCTGCGAGGCCGGCGGCGACACCACCATCATCTCCTCCGACAAGGACCTGATGCAGCTGGTTGGCGAAACCGTCGGCATGTACGACCCGATGAAGGATCGCCAGATCGGCATTCCGGAAGTCGTCGAGAAATGGGGCGTGCCCCCGGAAAAGATGATCGACCTGCAGGCGCTGACGGGCGACTCCGTCGACAATGTGCCTGGCGTGCCGGGCATTGGGCCAAAGACCGCGGCGCAATTGCTCGAGCAGTTCGGCGACCTCGACGAATTGCTCGCCCGCGCCGGCGAGATCAAGCAGGAGAAAAGGCGGGAATCGATCATCGCCAACGCCGACAAGGCGCGCATCTCGCGCCAGTTGGTGACGCTGAAGAACGATGTGCCGGTGGCGGAAGGATTGGACGATTTCGTCCTGCATGCCCCCGACGGACCGAAGCTGATTGGCTTCCTCAAGACCATGGAATTCACCTCGCTGACGCGCCGTGTGGCGGAAGCGACAGGCACCGAGGCCGGCGACGTCCAGGCCATCGCGGTGCCCGTCGAACGCGCCGATAACGCACATGGCCCCGATGTCGGCGCCGGAACACCGCCCGTTGCCCGGGCTGCTGAAATCGAGACGACGGAGACGCCAAAACAAGGCGACACCCCTTCCCTCCTGGCCGCATTGCGGCTGGAGAGAGCGGCGACCGCCAAGATCGATACCTCGGCCTATGAGGGCATCCGCGATATCGCGACGCTGAAAGCCTGGGTCGCCGAGGCGCGGGAGGCCGGTATCGCTGCCTTCGACGTCAGGGCCACCTCGACCGATCCGATGCAGGCCGAACTGATCGGTTTGGCCATGGCCACAGCGCCTGGCCGCGCCGGCTATATTCCCTTCGCCCACAAGAGCGGCAATGGCGACCTGCTTGGCGGCGGCACGCTCGAAAACCAGATTCCGGTTCGCGAGGCTCTGGCGGTCCTCAAACCCCTGTTCGAGGACAGGTCGGTGCTGAAGATCGCGCAGAACCTGAAATATGATCTGGTCATCATGAGCCGCTACGGCATCGATGTCGCGCCGTTCGATGACACCATGCTGATCTCCTACGTGCTCGACGCCGGCACGCCGCACGGCCACGGCATGGATGCCCTTGCCGACAAATGGCTTGGCCATAAACCCCTTCAACTCAAGGACGTGACTGGCTCCGGGAAGAGCTCTGTCGGTTTTGACCAGGTCGACATCGACAGGGCGACCGCTCACGCCGCCGAGGATGCCGACGTGACGTTGCGGCTGTGGCTGGTGCTGAAGCCCCGGCTTGCGGCCAAGGGCCTGGTCTCGGTCTATGAACGCCTGGAGCGGCCACTGGTGCCGGTGCTGGCGCGCATGGAACAGCGCGGCATTTCGGTCGATCGGCAGATCCTGTCGCGGCTGTCGGGGGAACTGGCGCAAGGTGCGGCCCGGCTCGAGGAGGAAATCTACCTGCTCATCGGCGAGCGCATCAACATCGGCTCGCCCAAGCAGCTCGGCGACATATTGTTCGGCCGCATGGGCCTGCCCGGCGGCTCCAAGACCAAGACCGGCCAGTGGTCGACCTCGGCGCAGCTGCTCGAAGACCTTGCCGCGGAAGGGCACGAACTGCCGCGCAAGATCGTCGATTGGCGCCAGCTGACCAAACTGAAATCGACCTACACCGATGCCCTACCCGGCTTCGTCAATCCCGACACGAAACGCGTCCACACCTCCTACGCGCTCGCCGCGACGACGACGGGCCGTCTGTCGTCTTCCGACCCGAACCTGCAGAACATCCCGGTGCGCACGGCTGAAGGCCGCAAGATCCGGACCGCCTTCATCACCGACAAGAGCCTCCGGCTGGTGTCAGCCGACTACAGCCAGATCGAACTGCGCGTGCTCGCCCATGTCGCCGAAATCCCGCAGTTGCGGCAGGCCTTTGCGGATGGCGCCGACATCCACGCCATCACAGCGTCGGAAATGTTCAACGTGCCGGTGGAGGGTATGCCTTCGGAAGTGCGCCGCCGCGCCAAGGCTATCAATTTCGGCATCATCTATGGCATCTCGGCTTTCGGTCTCGCCAACCAGCTGTCGATCCCGCGCGAAGAGGCGAGCGCCTACATCAAGAAATACTTCGAGCGCTTTCCCGGCATCCGCGATTATATCGAGGAGACCAAGGCCTATGCCCGCGAGCACGGCTTCGTCGAAACGATCTTCGGCCGCCGCATCCACTATCCCGACATCAGGTCGTCGAACCCGTCTCTGCGCGCCTTCAACGAGCGCGCCTCGATCAACGCCCGCCTGCAAGGCACCGCCGCCGACATCATCCGCCGTGCCATGATCCGCATGGAGGAAGCCTTGGACAAGGCCAAGCTGTCGGCCCGCATGCTCCTGCAGGTGCATGACGAACTTATCTTCGAAACGGCGGAAGTGGAAGTCGAGGCGACGATCCCCGTCGTGCGCCATGTCATGGAAAACGCGGCGATGCCGGCGGTTTCGATGTCGGTGCCGCTGCATGTCGACGCGCGGGCCGCCAACAACTGGGACGAGGCACACTAACGCGCTAGCGAGGCCCTCAGGCCGCTTGCGCCAAACATTTCGCGCAGGTCCCGCGAAATTCGATCACCGCCTTCTTGGCGGCGAAGCCGGTCGAGTTGACCCATTCGTTCAGCCGGTGGTCGACGTCGTGATCGGACATTTCGGTCACCTGCCCGCAAGTATCGCAGATGGCGAAGGCCGTCATCGAGTGGCTATGGTCGTGCGGCTCGGCGCAGGCGACGAAGGAATTGATGCTTTCCAGCCGGTGCACGAAGCCTGATTTCACCAGTGTGTCGAGCGCGCGATAGACCTGCAATGGTGCGCGAAAACCGCGCTCGCGAAGCTGATCGAGCAAGGTGTAGGCGCTGAGCGGGCCGCTGGCGATCTCGAGTTTCTCGAGCACGCACAACTGGTTTTTCGTCAGCACATCCCTTGCCGCCATGGTCCTGTTCCACTTGTCCTGCGCTGTTGGCGGGCTGTCTGCGCGTGCAAACGACCCGATCCCATTCAGATAGCGACGAACCGCCTTCTTTGCTACTCTTCTGTTGTTGTCCCGGACCGATCGAACGCGACCGACAAGCCGGCCCTATGGTTCCTGCCGGCCTCGGGCGACGTGACCTTGAAGGATGGCGGCAGGCCGCCGCTGATCATCATCCACCCCGACGATCGCAAGAAGCTGGTCGATGCGACGACCACGAATTTGCGCACCATCTTCCGGGCCACCGGGCTTTCCAGGCTCGCGGCAGCCTCGGACTACAAGCCCGAGGAGGTCGACGTGCAATTCCAGGTCAAGCGTCGCGACGGCGACGGGCTGGAGCCGTTGCAGGCCTCGGTGGTGCCACGCGTCTCGCCTGGCGACGAGGTGCACGTGCTGGCGAAGAACTGCTCGGACCAGCTGGTCGACATCAATGTGCTCTATGTCGGCAGCGACTATTCGATCACCCACATCGTTGCCGAGCGGCTGGCGCCGCAGGCCACGCTCGAGATTGGTGCCGACATCCTGCTTCAGCGTGACGATGCCGAGATCCCACGGGACCACCGTCACCGGCTGGGGCAAGATGCAGGACGGCACCCTTTCCAACCACGCTGATGGTCGCCGATCTCGATCTTCAGCCGAACGGTGCCTGCAACAGCGGCATCAAGGCCATCTATGCGCATGACCTGAAAGCGGCCCTCGGAGACCTGTCGCACCGCATGCGCTATTCGGAAAAGGGCATCGATGCCGCAGCCAATGCGATTGCCGCCGGAATGACCGACCCGCTGACCGGCAACATGATCTGCGCGGGCACCACCAGCGGCGTGCGTGACGCTTGCAATGGCGACGGCGGCGGCCCGCTCTTCATGACCGTCGCCGGCGGCCCGGTCCAGGTCGGCGTCGTCAGTTGGGGTGAAGGTCCGGCTGACGGCAGCGCCGCCTGCGGCCACAAGGACGCCTATGGCATCTACACCCGACTGGCCAACTACACCGGCTGGATCGATGAGAAGATGAAGACCAAGGCTCCAGCGCCCGAAAAACCCAAGGCCGGGCTCGGCACCACCCAGAAGCCAAAGTCGAAGCGGCCGCTTCGGATGGCAATGAAGAACGGCGGGATCCCGCCGTTCTTGCCTGCCGGCTTGCCAAGCGAGCCTATTTCCTCGGCGGGCCTTTGCGTTCGGCGGAAGCAGCCCACAGATTGATGTCGGACTCGCGCGCGTATGTATCGATTTCGGCAAGTTCGACGTCGCTGAAGTCGAGCACCTTCAGCGCTCCGACGCAGTCCTCGACCTGCTCGGGCCGGCTGGCGCCGATCAGCGCCGAGGTAATCCGGCCCCTGCGCAGCACCCAGGCCAAGGCCATCTGGGCCAACGTCTGGCCGCGCTTGCCGGCGATCGCGTTGAGCGCCTTGATGTTGGCAATGGTGCGGTCGTTGATGAAAGCAGTCTTCAGCGACTTGCCCTGGGAGGCCCGGCTGCCATCGGGAATGCCGCCGAGATATTTGTCGGTCAGCATCCCTTGCGCCAACGGCGAGAACACGATGGAGCCGACGCCGAGCCCCTCGAGCGTGTCGAGCAGTCCGTCCTCCTCGACCCAGCGGTTCAGCATCGAATAGCTCGGCTGATGGATGACGCAGGGCGTACCGAGTTGCCTCAATATGTCGGCGGCCTCGCGGGTGCGCTGCGAGTTGTAGGACGAGATGCCGGCGTAGAGCGCCTTGCCCGAACGCACCGCATGGTCGAGCGCGCCCATGGTTTCTTCGAGCGGCGTATCGGGATCGAAGCGGTGCGAGTAGAAGATGTCGACATAATCGAGGCCCATTCGCTTCAGGCTCTGGTCGAGGCTGGCCAGCATGTATTTGCGCCCGCCCCATTCGCCGTAGGGGCCGGCCCACATTTCGTACCCGGCCTTGGTCGAGATGATCAGTTCGTCGCGATAGGCGGCAAAATCGGTACGCAGTATCTCGCCGAAAGCGGTCTCGGCCGAGCCGGGAGGCGGCCCATAATTGTTGGCGAGGTCGAAATGGGTGATGCCAAGATCGAAGGCCTTGCGGACGATCGCCTGCTTGGTCCGATGCGGCGTGTCGTCGCCGAAATTGTGCCACAGCCCCAGCGAGATCGCCGGCAGCTTGAGGCCGGACCGACCGCAGCGGTTGTAGATCATTTTCTCGTAGCGGTTTTCAGCGGCGATATAGGGCATCGGGAAATCCTCGAATCTGAACGGACAGGTACCGTCATCGCAGAGGCGATGACATGCCCCATACCCCATCCTTTACCCCCTCCCCTGAGGAACGGGGAGAGGGTAAAGCAAAATTATCGATAATCCACGCGACTACTTCTTCTTGGCCAGCAGCTCCTTGGCCGGCTTGACGCCAAGCGCGGCCGGACGCTCGCAAGTGGTCTGCATGGCGACGAACTTGCCGGTTTCGCCGGAGCGCAGCAGGCCGGTCATGACATCGACGGCATGCAGCGCGAGTTCCATCGAGCAACGGTGCGGCCGCCCTTCGGCGATCGCCAGCGCCATGTCGGCCAGGCCCGCCGTGCGGTAATTGGCCATCATGCCTTGGCCATGCATCTCATTGGGAATGCCAAGCGGATGCTTCCATTTCGGCAGCTTCTTGACCGGCTTGCCTTCCTCGGTGAAGCGCACGTCGCCGCCGAAGAAGTTCGGATCCGGCACAAACACCGTCCCGGCCTCGCCATAGAGTTCCATCGGCGCGTGGCCGTGAGCCCACACATCCCAGCTGGTGTTCAGCGTCACCACGGCGCCGTTCTCGAATTCCAGCAGGCCATGGATCGTGGTCGGCGTGTTGACTGGGATTTTTTCGCCTGCGCGCGGTTTTGAGCTGATGGTCCGTTCCTTGGCCGGAGTCGTAGCGAAGGCCGCCACCTGCTTCACCGGCCCGATCAGCTGAATCAGATTGGTGATGTAGTACGGTCCGATGTCGAGTACCGGTCCCGCGCCGGGCTGGAAGAAGAAGTCGGGATTAGGGTGCCAATGCTCCATGCCGTGGCCCATGACGTGGCAGGTGCCGCTGGTGATCTTGCCAAGCTTCCCCTCGTCGATCAGTTCGCGCACCAGCTGGTGCGCGCCGCCCAGGAAGGTGTCCGGCGCCGAGCCGATGCGCAGCCCCTTCTTCTGCGCCCGCGCCTTGAGATCCTGGCCCTCCTTGAGCGACAGCACGAACGGCTTCTCGGAATAGACATGCTTGCCGGCATCGAGCACCTGCTTCGACACCTCGTAGTGCACGGCCGGAATGGTCAGGTTGACGATGATGTCGATATCGTCGGCCTTGAGCAGATCCTCGACGGTCTCGGCGCGGAGCTTGAATTCCTTAGCCCGCGCCCTGGCCGCGTCCATGTTGATATCGGCGCAGGCGCGCATCTCGATGCCGCTAAACAGCGGCGCCAGCGAAAAGTACGCCTTCGAGATGTTGCCGCAGCCGATGACGCCAACACCCAGTTTCCCAGTACCCAGCTTCTTTGCCATGGTGGTTGTTCCTAGTAGCTCTTGACGGTTGCGATCGAGCGGCGGGCGAAGCGTTCGATGTCGTTGGGATTGTCTTGTTCCATGACAAAGTATTTCGCCGCGCTCTTGGCCCGCAGCGCCTTGATCAGGCCGGCCCAATCGATCGTGCCGTGGCCGACATCCGACCAGCCATCCTCATCCAGCCCCTCGCCCGCCTTCGCCATGTCCTTGACATGGACGGCGACGATGCGCTGGCCGTGCTTTTCTATCCAGGGCAGCGGATCGGAGCCGCCGCGCACCACCCAGGCGACGTCCATTTCCCAGCCGATATTGGGCGCGGACGACAGGATATGATCCTGCGGCACCGAGCCGTCGGGGAGCGTCTTGAACTCGAAATCATGGTTGTGCCAAGCGAAGCCATAGCCGGCCTTCGACGCGACCTCGCCGACCTTGGCCAGGCGCTCGCCGAAACCGCGCCAGCCGGCGGCGTCGGATGGCCTGTCCTCGGCCATCAGATAGGGACAGATCAAAAGCTTGACGCCGAGCGTTTCCGCGATCCGGCGCACGCCGTCGAAATCATTCTCCAGCGCATCGATGGAAAAATGCCCGGTCGGCATGGCAAGGCCGTTCTTGTCGAGCTCGGCGCGGAAGGCCTTGGGATCGTCATAGACGCCGCCGAACCCTTCGACCTCGGCGTAGCCGAGCTTGCCAAGCATTTCGAGCACATCGGTCCAAGGCAAGAAATTGCGGGCGCTGTAAAGTTGGAATGACCAGTTCATCATCTCTGTCCGTTCTGCTTGGGGATTGTCTTTGGGAGGATGGTTTTCTTGGGAGCTACATGCGGTTGCCGGATGGAGTATCGAACAGCGAGGCGCGGGCAGGATCAAAGCCGATCCGGATCGGGTCGCCATTGCGCAGCGTCTTTTCCGCCTCGACACGGAACGAAAAAATGCGGCTGCCGAGCTTCGTCCACACGAGCGTATCGGAGCCCATCGGCTCGACGATCTCGACGGCGGCATCGGTGGCAAAGGGCATCGAATTCGCGGCCTCGCCAAAGGCAACGTGCTCGGGCCGAATCCCGAACACGCAAGGCCCGCTCTTGTTGCCGGCGCCGTCGAAGGCATAGCGATCGAGCGGTATGGCCAAATCCCCGGTCTTGAACACCGCCGTCGTGCCAGCCTCCAACTGACCCTCGACGAAATTCATCGCAGGCGAACCGAGGAAGCCGGCGACAAACCGGTTGACCGGACGGTTGTAGATGGTCTGCGGGGCGTCGAGCTGCTGGATGACGCCGCCCTTCATCACCGCGATACGGTCGGCCAGCGTCATCGCCTCGATCTGGTCGTGGGTGACATAGATCATCGTGTTCTGCAACTTGCGGTGCAGAAGCTTGATCTCGACGCGCAGCTCCGAACGCAGCTTGGCATCGAGATTGGACAGCGGTTCGTCGAACAGGAAGACGTCGACATCGCGCACCAGCGCCCTCCCGATTGCCACGCGCTGACGCTGGCCGCCGGAGAGTGCCGCCGGCTTGCGCTGCAGCAACGGCTCGATCTGCAGGATCTCGGCGGCGCGCGCGATGCGCTTGGCGATCTCGTCCTTGGCGATGCCGGCGACACGCAGCCCGAACGACAGGTTCTTCTCCACCGTCATTTGCGGATAGAGCGCATAGGACTGGAAGACCATGCCGATGCCGCGGTCCTTGGGCTCTTCCCAGGTGACGTTCTTGCCCTTGATGAAGATGCGGCCTTCCGAAATGTCGAGCAGGCCGGCGATGCAGTTGAGCAAGGTCGACTTGCCGCAGCCGGAAGGCCCGAGCAGCACGATGAACTCGCCTTCGGCGACATCGAGATTGAGCGTCTGCAGCACCGAGACCGCGCCGAAGTTCAGCGACAGATCCTGGATCGAAACGCTGGTGCCGTTCGCCGCCATCGCCATCACCCTTTCACCGCGCCGGCGGCGATGCCGCGCACGAACAATTTGCCGGAAATGAAATAGACGATCAGCGGCACCAACCCGGTCAGGATGGTGGCGGCCATGTTGACGTTGTATTCCTTCACGCCTTGCACCGAGTTGACGATGTTGTTGAGCTGCACCGTCATCGGATAGGTGTCGGGACGGGTGTAGACGACGCCGAACAGGAAGTCGTTCCAGATCCCGGTCACCTGCAGGATGACGGCGACGACGAAGATCGGCAGCGACATCGGCAGCATGATGCGCAGGTAGATGCCCCAGAAGCCGGCGCCATCGACGCGCGCCGCCCGGAACAACTCCTCCGGCATGGAGGTGAAATAATTGCGAAACAGGAGCGTCAGGATCGGCATGCCGAAAATGGAATGCACGATCACCAGGCCGGTAAGGCTGCCATAGAGGCCGATTTCGCGCAGGATGATGACGATCGGATAGATCATCACCTGATAGGGAATGAAGGCGCCGACGATCAGGATGACGAAGAAGGTGTCGGCGCCCTTGAAACGCCAGTTGGCCAGCGCGTAGCCGTTCACCGAGGCGATGGCGATCGACAGGATCACCGAGGGAACGGTGATGCGCACCGAATTCCAGAACCCGCGCGAGAGCCCGTCGCAATTGAGGCCGGTGCAGGCCTGCGACCACGCCTTGACCCAGGGCTCGAAGGTGATCTCGAGCGGCGGCGAGAAAATGTTGCCGAGGCGGATCTCCGGCATGCCCTTCAGCGAAGTGACGACCATCACATAGAGCGGCAGGAGATAGTAGAGCGCCACGACGATGAGTGTGCCGTACAGGAAAATGTTACGGCGCGAGAACATATGCCGCGGCTTTGGTCCGCTCGGGCCGGAGGCGCCAGCCCGGAGGTCTGACGACGTGGCGGACAAGGAGACGGCATGATCAGACACGCTTGCGGCCTCCGAATTCGAGATAGGCCCACGGCACGATGACGATCATCACCGACAGCAGCATCATGGTCGAGGCGGCAAAGCCCTGGCCGAGATTCTGGGCGAAGAACATGTAGTCGTAGACGTATTTGGCCGGCACTTCGGAGGCGATGCCCGGCCCGCCGCTGGTTTGCGCGACGACGAGGTCATAGACCTTGACGATGCCGGACGCGATGATCACCAGCGTGGTGATGAAAACCGGCCGCATCATCGGAATGATGATGAACAGATAAGTCTTCCACATGGGAATGCCGTCCACCCGTGCGGCCTTCCAGATGTCCTCGTCGATGCCGCGCAGGCCCGCCAGCATCAGGCACATGATCAGCCCCGTGCCTTGCCAAAGCGCCGCGATCGATATGCCGTAGATGACGATGCTGGAATTGTAGAGCGGATTAAAGTCGAAGCTGGTCCAGCCGAGGCCTCGTACCACGCCCTGGACGCCGAAATCCGGATTGAGCAGCCACTGCCATACAAGGCCGGTGACGATGAAGGAGAGCGCAAAGGGGTAGAGAAAGATGGTCCGGAACGTGTCCTCGAAACGGATCTTCTGGTCGAGCAGGGCAGCCAGCAGAAAGCCGATCACCAGCGAGAACACCAGTGAGATCACGCCATAGATCAAAAGGTTCTCGATCGAAATCAGCCAGCGCGGCGTCGCCCACAGCCGGTAGTACTGGTCGAGTCCGACGAAATTCAGCCGCGGCAGCAGCTTCGAATTGGTGAAGGAGTAGAGCACCGTCCATGCGGTGCCACCGACAAAGACCACCATCGCGGTGAGGATCATCGGGATCGACGCGACCTTCGCATTGAGATTGCGGAAAAGTTGGCTCGGGCGTTCGCTCTTGCTCATCGGTACAGCCGTGCTGGATCGGATAAGGGCGGAAAGTCAGCACGCCTTGGCTCCCGGCCCTGCCTGGCAAGGTCGGGAGCGGACGGCTCGTCAGTCGTCAATCAGCCGAAGCGATGATGTCGGCGAAGCGCTTCTGCGCCTCTTCAAGGCTCATATCGGGCTTGGCGAAGAACTCCGAGAACAGGTCCTCCTTCTGCTTCTGGCTGTCCTGTGAGAGCAGCTGGTCCGTCCATGGGATGACCGCGCCCTTGGCCAGGATGGCAAGGCCTTTCTTCATGCAATCATTCGCCGCGTTGAGGTCGACGTCGCCGCGCACCGGCAGCGAGCCCTTCTTGAGGTTGAAGGCGACCTGGGTCTTGGGATCAAGCAGTGTCTGCGCCAGCACCTCCTGCGCCTTGGACTTGTCGGCGTCCTTGAGCAGCGGGAAATAGAAGGCGTCGCCGCCCGTTGCGATGACCTCGTTCAGGCCGAGGCCGGGAAGGCAGGTGTAGTCCTTGCCGGCGGTCTTGCCGGCGACCTGGAACTCGCCCTGAGCCCAGTCACCCATGATCTGCCCACCGGCCTTGCCAGTGATGACCATGTTGGTGGCCTGGTTCCAGTCCTGCACATTCGTGTTCTTGGCCATCTTGCGCGCATCGTCGGCCGCCTTGAACACCTTGGCGACTTCAGGACCGGCCGCGAACTTGGCGTCCTTGTTCTTGTAGACCTTGAGGAAGGTGTCGGTTCCGCCGACCGCGGCAAGCAGCACGTCGAAGGCGCCCGATGCCTGCCAGGCCTGTCCGCCGACCGCGAGCGGCACGATGCCTGCCTTCTCCAGCGCCGGAGCGGCGGCCACATACTCATTCCAGTCCTTCGGCACGGGCACGCCGGCCTTCTCGAACGCCGCGTTCGACAGCCACAGCCACTGCCAGGAATGGATGTTGACCGGCACGCAATAAATCTTGCCGTCGATGGTGCAAGAGTCGAGCAGGCTCTTGGGCCGTACCACTTCCGTCCACTTGCCCTTAGTGGCGACGTCGGTGAGGTCGCGCATGAGGCCAGCCTGAACCAGCTCTTCTGCTTGCCTGCCGTGATTGAACTGCGTGGCCCCCATCGGATCGCCGCCGGTGATGCGGCTGATCATGATCGGCCGCGCTGTGCCGCCGGATCCGGCGATGGCGCCGTCGACCCAGTGATTGCCGGTGGCGTCGAACGCCTTCGCGAGTTCGGCGACGGCCGCCGCCTCGCCGCCGGAGGTCCACCAATGGGTCACTTCCAGATCGGTCGCGGCCGCCGGCCCGGCAAAGTTGAGCGCAACAGTCGCGGCCAAGGCAGCGGTCAGGAATTTGTATCGCATTTCGGCTTCCTCCCAGAAATCTGAAACGTTACAGATTTTCGATACGGCAATTGAAGCCCGTACGCAACCCCTTCCGGCAAGTGTCACTTCGACATTTTTCGAGCTACGAACAGAACCACTCGCTGTCGCGACATTGTGCGACGCAATATGCAGAAATGCTCCGCGCCGTAGGCAAAAGCAGCAAGGAACATGCTAGGAGCACGCTTTCCCTCTGAATCCCAACGGTTTTTCGCCACGCGGTTGACGGGGTCTTTTTGCCTCCGCCAGCACCCGTTTTACACTGATCGTGACAGCTGTAACGTTTCAGTATATTCCTTCCACTGCAGGTGACGCGCCATGGGGAGCGGCCGCAACATTGCCGGGCTGCTCGGCTACTGCTATGCGCCTGATGGGCGGGACGGATGGACAAAGAGCGCAAGGCCAAGGATGACGAGGCGACGGCACAGGAGCGGCCGACGCTGAAGACGCTTGCCTTCATGACCGGACTTGGCGTCACCACCGTCTCACGGGCCTTGAAGGACGCGCCCGAGATCGGCGCCGAGACCAGGCGCCGCGTCCAGCTCGTGGCCAAGCAGATCGGCTATCGGCCGAACCGCGCCGGCGTGCGCCTCAGGACCGGCAAGACCAATGTCATCAGCCTCGTGCTCAACACCGAGCACGAACTCATGAGCTTCGTCTCCGACATCATCTATGGCGTCACGGAAGTCATCGCCGACACGCCCTACCACCTGATCGTGACACCATATTCGCGCTCGCAGGATCCGCTGGATCCGGTGCGCTATCTCGTGGAGACAGGCTCCGCCGACGGCGTCATCATTTCACGCACGCAGCCGAACGATCCCCGCGCCCGCTACATGTTGGAGCGCGGCATTCCCTTCGCGACCCACGGCCGAACCGATATGGGGCTCGTGCATCCCTATCATGATTTCAACAATTACGCCTTCGCGGCCGAGGCGGTGCGCCATCTCGCCGGCCTGGGCCGCCGCCGGCTCGCTTTGGTGACGCCGCCGGTGGGTTTGAGCTACTACCGCCACACGGTCAACGGCTTTGCCGACGCTCTGAGCGAAGTGGGCGCCAGCGAGGTGCCGTTCAACACCGTTTCGATCGACCACTCGATCGAACAGATCAGAACCAGGACCGCGCAGCTGATGCGGCGAGACATCAGGCCGGACGGCATCATCAGCAGTGCCGCCGCCGCGACCCTCGCCATCGTCGCCGGCATCGAGGACGCCGGCCTCAAGCTCGGCCGCGACGTCGACGTGGTGTCGAAGCAATCGTCGGAATTGCTGCATCTGTTCAGGCATGAATTACTGGTCGTCAACGAAGACTTCCGCCTTGCCGGGTCGGAACTCGCCCGCTCGGTGCTAGGCTGGATCGGCGGCGCCGCGCCCGGCTCGCTGCAAAGCCTGAGCGAGCCGAAGGGCGTCGTGGCCTATCGACGCTCTGACTGAGCGTCTGCCTGGATCCGAGCGCGCAAATCCACGTCCGTTCCATGAAAGCAGGAACCGTTCTGGTCGGTAGCCCCGCGGTTCACGTGAAGTCCGAAGCCGGCTGCTTCCGGATCGCCTAGTTCGGCACGAAGCCGCATGCTCGGGATCAGATAATCGCCACCATTCTGCCGCCGATAGGGAATGGGCGCCGTGGTCGCCAGTGTCCGCATCCGTTCGCGCAGGCGTTCGGCGACAAGCTCGAAGCCGGCTGCATCGAGACGGTCCGCGCTGTAGACCACGAACGGCGGAAGCACGTCGTAGCCCGGATAATAGAGAATTCCATGATTGATCGGGAACAGCAGGTCGTCGATCGGTCCGTTGACGCCACGCGGGGAATAATGATCCTCCCAGCCGCCGGCTGTCACAATCAGCATCGCTCGCTTGCCCGCGAGTGTGCCCTCGCCGTACCGGTCACCCCATCGCCTGTCGCTATGTTCGCCGACGCCATAGGCGAAGCCGTAGGCGAAGACCCGATCGACCCAGCCTTTCAAAATCGCCGGCATGGTGAACCACCACAGCGGAAACTGCAGGATCAGCGCATCGGCCCAAAGCAGCTTCTCGATCTCGGTCTTGACGTCCGCAGTCAGCGCATTGGACTCGTATGCTTGTTTGGAGGCCACCACCGGCACCAGCCGCGCGTCTGGCGAAAGCTCGGGGAAGTCAGCGCGGTCGACCTCCGATTTCCAACTGTCCACATAGAGGTCGGACACCCGAACCTCGTGGCCTTGAGACTTGAGTTCCTTGACGGCGACGTCACGCAGCGTGCCGTTGAGCGACCGTGGCTCGGGATGGGCAAAGACAAGTAGGACTTTCATGATTCGTCGATCCTCCGTTGGAAACGTTGACCCTGAGATAGCCAGCGGCCGCATCATCCGCTACATGTCGGGAATGAATAATATTCTGCCGATTAATGGATAAATCAGCTGTCACGCTCGAGCGCATGCGCACCTTCGTGCGCGTTGCTGAACGAGGCAGTCTGTCGGCGGTCGCGCGAGAACTCGGGATCGGCCAGTCGACAGTCACGCGCCATTTGAGGGAACTGGAGGACGCCGTCGGGGTCGCCTTGCTCAGCAGGACCACCCGGCGTGTCACGATGACCGATGAGGGCAGCCGCTATTATGCGGACAGCGTGCAGATCCTGCGCCTTGTCGAACAGGCGGGCGATGAGGTTCGCGGCACGCGCGCAGCGCCCGCGGGCACGATCCGGCTCTCCTGCACCGCAGCCATTGGGGTGCTTCATGTCAGCCGGCTTATCTTCGCGTTTCAGGACCGCTATCGCGACATCGGCGTCGATCTCAGCCTCACCGACGAACGCATCGACCTCGTCACGGAAGGCGTCGACATCGCGCTTCGTCTCGGCCCGCTCACCGACAGTTCCATGAAATTGCGGGCGCTCGGCCAATCCCGGCGACTGCTCGTGGGGGCGCCCGGCTATTTCGCTGAACGCGGCAGGCCTGAAAGTCCCGGAGACCTGGCCGATCACGAAGGTATCCGGATGTCAAACGTTGCCGGCAGCGACACCCTTGTGCTGCAAGGACCAGACGGCAACCGCCGTACAGTGCCGTTTGCAGGGCGCCTCCGGGTCGACCACGGACTTGCCGCACGCGAAGCCCTGCTCGCCGGGCGCGGCATTGCGCCCGCCCACCAATGGCTTGTCGGCGATCTCCTGGCGTCCGGCCGGCTTGAAGCGATTCTGCCGGACTATGCGCTGCCGTCGGTTCCGCTCAGCATGCTGATCGTCCCCGAACGGGCGGGCATCGCCCGGGTCCGGCTGCTGGTCGATTCTCTTGCCCAACAGATCGGCGGCATCCCCGGGATCGAGAAGCCGCATGTGGAGCGATAAGTATTCCGGCACGGCATCCAAGCTAAGCCGGATGTTTCCATGAGCGTGATCTAGCCAGCCGCGCCGCTGCCCCACGGTCCGTGGAACGCGCCCTGCTCGCCGATGCGCTCGAAACCATGCGCTCCGAAGAAGTCGCGCTGCGCCTGGATCAGGTTCGAGGTGCCGCGGCCCTGGCGGTAGCTGTCGAAATAGGCAAGAGCCGAAGACAGTGCAGGCACCGGCGCGCCGGCTTCGGAAGCCCTCGCCACGACCCGCCGCAGCGAGGGATGCGCCTCCTGCATCAAGCTGATGAAGGCTGGCGCCATCAGCAGGTTGGTCGAAGCGCCGCCACTGAAGGCCTCGGCCATCGTGTCGAGCATCTGCGAGCGGATGATGCAGCCGGCGCGCCAGATCTTGGCGATGGTCGGCATCGGCAGGTTCCAGTTGAACTCCTTCGAAGCGCCGCTCATCACCGCGAAGCCCTGCGCGTAGGCGGCGATCTTGCCGGCGAACAGCGCCAGTTCGAGGTCTTTCAGCAGCGCGTCCTTGTCGCCGGAAATCCTGGTCACGCCGATATTGCCATAGGCCTTTTCAGCCGCCTGCCGTTCGTCCTTGATCGACGACAGCACACGCGCCGCCACCGCTGCTTCGATCGCGGTCGCCGGAATGCCGAGCTGCTGCGCCTCGATGACGGACCATTTGCCGGTGCCCTTCTGGCCGGCGCGGTCGAGGATGATGTCGACCACCGGCTTGCCGGTCTTCGGATCGTCGGCGGCGAGTACCTTGGCGGTGATCTCGATCAGGTAGGAATTGAGCCGGCCCTTGTTCCAGTTGGAAAATACCGTGCCGATCTCCTTCGGCCCCATGCCGAGGCCGTCACGCAGGATGCCGTAGATTTCGGCGATCATCTGCATGTCGGCATATTCGATGCCGTTATGGATGGTCTTGACGAAATGGCCGGCGCCGTCAGTGCCGAGCCAGGCCGCGCAAGGTTCGTCCTTGAACTTGGCGGAGATGGCGGTCAGCACCTTCTCTACGCGCTTCCAGGAGTCTTCCGTGCCGCCGACCATGATCGAGGGTCCGTGGCGCGCGCCCTCCTCGCCGCCGGAGACACCCATGCCGATGAAGGTCAAACCCGAGCCAGAGAGCTCGGAGAAGCGCCGCATCGTATCGCGGAAATTGGCATTGCCGGCATCGATGACGATATCGTTGTCGGACAGCACGCCACGCAGCGCTTCGATCTGCTCGTCGACCGGCTTGCCGGCCAGCACCATGATGATGATCGGGCGCGGCGGCCGTATCGCGGCGGCGAGTTCCTCAAGGCTGTAGCAGGGGACGACCATGTCCCTGAGCGCACCGGAATTCTCGACGAAAGCGTCGGTGCGGGCCCTTGTGCGGTTGAAGACGGCGATGCGGTGCCCGTGCTCGGCGATGTTCAGCGCCAGGTTGGAGCCCATAGTGCCAAGGCCGATCAGGCCGATTTCGGCTTTTTCCATCGTTTCTTCCCTGCTTTCGGATCTGGTGTTTTCGAGCTTGCGCTCATTGTTGCTTGAATGATTGACGGCCCTACAGGCCCGCGTCAACCGCCTCGCCCAATTGTGTAGCCGGGACGTTACGGTCTGATGTCGACCGGCGCCTCGATCTTCACCATCTCGAAGTCCGAGACCAGGATGTCTATGCGCACCATCCAGCGGCCGGGTACAGGGATGACGAGGTTGTCGACACGCCAGCTGCCGTCGCCGGGCCTGGTGGCCGCGCGCCTCAGCGGTTCGATGCCGGAATCGGGCTTCGACAGCACCAGCGTCACCTCCTTGGCGTCTAGCGGTCCGAAATCGCCGGTCATGATGATCATCGAGGCGACCACCGGCCCAGCATGGCCGGGCGTGATGCTGAGATCGGCCATCGCCTGCAGCGCGTGGATGTGCAGCGAAACCGGCTGCGCCGCCGCGATCGCCAGTGCTCGTGGCGGCGGCGTGAAGCGCCAGCCCGCGGCGACTCCGAAGATCGCCAGCACGATCAGCACTTCGACGCCGACCGAGTGGGTGAGCCTGCGTTGCACCTCGGTCGCTCCCGCCTCGGCCGAAGCGGTGAGCTTCCAGCGATTGACCGCGGCAAGGGTGAACAGGAAGACCAGCAATGCGAGCTTGACCAGCAGCAGCCGGCCATAGGCTGTGTCGGCCATCGCCGAGAGTGTCTGCACCTGGATCACGGCCAGCACGATGCCTGCCGCGGCAAGCAGGGCCACCACGGGCAGGATTGCCCATGAGAAGTGGTGCAGGAATTCGACGGCGCCCGCCGCTTGACGCTTCAGCGCGAGGCCGAGCGGCACCAAGGCGCCGGCCCAGAAAGCGATGCCGACGCCATGCACGAAGACCAGCGGCCGTGTCAGCCATTGCGGCTCGGCCGCACTGGCATGGCCACTGGCGGCGAGTGCGACGCCGACGCCAGCCAGCCCGGCAAGGGCAAGCGGCCTGGCGGCCGCGCGCGGCCCGGCCAGCGACAGCAGGCCAAGTCCCAAGGCGACCAGGGCGATCAGCACCGTCCAGCCGAAGCTGGTGCCGAGCCCGGTGTCCCAGATCACCGCCTGCGCCAGATGGGAGAGCGGCGCCCCGAGCGCATCGAGACCCTGAAAGCCCAGCGACAAGGGGGCCGCCACCAGCCCGCACAAGATCGCGGCCGTGACAAAGCGCTGGCCGGCACGGCCATCCCCGGCCAGCCAGGCAAAGGCGAACGCGCCGCCAATGCCAAGGAAAAGGCCTATGTAGAGAAAAACCTTGCCGATCCAGATCGCCGACCGCAGCGGCCAGTCAATCGCCTCGGCCACGGCCGGCGGCTCGCTTGGCGCGCCGATGGAAAACAGCAGCGAGCCGCCGACCGGATGGCCGTCGGCGGAAATGACACGCCAACTCAGCACATGCGTGCCGGGTTTGAGTGCCCGCGGATTGTCGATCTCGACCGTCTGATCGCCAAGACGGAAGTCGGTCAGCGGAACCGGGGTGCCGTCGGGCGTCATCAACGTCAGCACCAGCGGCGAGACCGGCTCGCTGAAGGTCAGCGAGAACCGCGCCGGGGCCTGCGCCAGCACCGCACCGTCGGCCGGATCGGTCTTGATCAGCGCCGCATGAGCAAGGGCCTGGCTTGTCGAGGCCATGACGATGAGCGCCATGGCCGCGGCGAGCAGCCCGCGGGCAATCCAGCCGACGAGCTTGCTGTTCGTATCGAGCATCCAGGAAGGTGTTGCGATCATGCCATGCCGTGGGGATGCGGCGCTCCGACAAGCAGAGCGCCAGGGAGAACAGCTATTTCTTCGGCGTGAGCTTGATGCTGGGCGCCGGGTTCTCCAGCGCGTCCTCATCCTGTCCGGCCGCCGGTATCTCGATCCAGCGGGCGGCGGCATCGCCGCATTCCTGCACTACCGGGAAGTACAGCTTCTGGCCGGCGGGCAGGTCGGCCGTCAGCGTCGCGCGGAAGACGAACTCATCGTAGAATTCATCTGGCAAATTGCCGCCGCTCCAGTCGACTTCCTTGACCCCGTCGGCGACCGCCTGACCATAGAGCTGGTAGGATTTTTCATATTTGCCCTTCTTGGCCTGCAGCGTCCAGCCGGGCTTCGGCATCGGCTTCACCGCGATCACCCCTTCCGGGATCTGCACGCGCACGGCCGTCGTCGCCTTGCCGTCGCAGCCATGCGGCACGCGCAGCACAGCCTTGTAGGTCGAGCCGACTGCCGCCTCCTGGGTCTCGAGCGTGATGTGCGCGAAGGCGGCATTTGTCCCCAGCACGAGAAACGCGCCGGCCGCCAAAAAAAATTTGTTCATGATGGTCCCTCTGATTTCAAACTTGGTGATCGGCGCGATCAATTGGCGTGGTCGTCCATGCCGCCCATTTCGCCAATGCCTTCGACGGCGAACTCGACATTGACCGTGCCGGCCTTCTCGAAGGTCAGCGTGGCGGCGAATTTTTCACCCTGCTTGGGTTGGCGCTTCAGGCCGATGAACATCAGGTGGTAGCCACCCGGCGCCAGCGCCACCTTGCCGCCTGCCGGGACTTCCAGGCCACCATCCACTGGCCGCATCGTCATGACGCCGTCCTTGACGCCCATTTGATGCAGTTCGGCCTTTTCCGAGACTTCGGATGAAATCGACAGCAGCCGGTCCGGTGTACTGCCCTTGTTGACGATGGTGAAATAGCCGCCGGCCACCTTGGCGCCGGCAGGCGTGGCGCGCGACCAGGGGTGTTCGATCTCAAGATCGCCGACCTTGAATTCATGCCCCAGGACCGCCTGGGCGCCCAGGAAGACAAGCGCGAGGGCCAACGCGGCAAGGCCGAGATTGGCTTTGAAGCGAGACAGGGTTCGGCCGAACACAGTGCCCGCAGACATACGGAAAGGATGGGACATGGTTTGCTCCATGACGTGATGATCGCGCCGTCGCCGGTCGCGAATGTTTGATCTTGGATGAGTACGCTCGCGAAAGGTTCCGCGAGCAAGCAGGCTCAAGCCGCCGGTGGCGGCGCGCGCGGGTTCGATGGGGAGCGTTCGCGGGCGAAGTCGAGATGCGTGGTCGCCGGGAAGACGAAGGCGACGGTCTCGAAGGAAAGGGAGGCAAGCGCAAGCCCGGCATCGGGCGGCGGCGTATAGGCCGGCGAAAACATGCTGCAGCCGAGTGTGCAGCAGGCCGGCAGATGCGACGGGTGCTGGTCGCCGGCGGGAAGCTGGGTAGCGCCGTCCCGGGTACAGATGACGTTGCCGAAGGCATCGAGCTGCGCGGTATCGGGGCCGATGCTGAAGGCGAACGCGCCAAGTGTCGACTGGAGCAACAGCAAACAGGCCGCGACAAGCGCGACCGGCATGCTCCAGCGTCTCTCGCGGCGGTTCACCATTTGCCTCTTCAAACGATCGATGACTATCCCTACCACGGCAGCCAGAGGTCGAAAATCGGCAATTCCATGCTGCGGCAACACGGCAGGATCAGTTCTTTTGGGATGGCCGGCTTTCCGGGATGGAGGTCAGCAATGTCTGGCGCGCCGACTTCAGGTGCTTGCGGCAGGCGGCATCCACCTTGCCGAGATCGCGCGACTTGAGCGCCTCGATATAGGCAAGGTGTTCGCCGATCGCGACTTCGTTGCGCTCGCGTTCCTGCGCCTTGTTCCACTGGTAGTGGTAATGGAAGATCATGGCGATGACGTCGTAGAAATCGACGATGAAGCGGTTGCGGGAGGCACGATGGATGAGCCGGTGCAAGCGCTCGTCCAGCTCCGAGAACTCATTGAAACGCGTCGCGATCTCGCGTGCCAGAACGCGGTGTTCCCCTTCCAGCCGATCGAGATCGCTCCATACCGGACTGTCCTGCGGCAGCGCGGTGAAGGCGGCGGCCGAGCGCAATTCGAACATTTCGCGGATCTCGGTCAGTTCCAGCGCGAAGGCCCGCGTGAAGCCTTTCAGCACCCAATGGCTGTTGCGGCGTTTTTCGATCAGGCCGAAGCGGGAGAAGCGGATCAGGAACTCGCGTACGCTGGTGGTGCCGACGCCGATCTCGCGCGCCAGTTCGAGCTCGTTGATCTGCATGCCGGCCTCGGCGCCGCCGGCCAGCAGCCTGCGCATGAACGACCGTTCGATGATCTCGGCCAGCGTGTCGGTCTCTTCCTCGGGAAAGAAATCATCCGAACGTGGGTCGCGCAGCACCGTCTTGGCGCGCTTGTTCCAGGCGATCAGCCCGGTCTCTTCCATGCGCGCCAGGATGCTGCGCACGGTCGTGCGGCTGACGCCGAGCAGCGCACCCAGCTCCGGTTCCGAAGGCAGGCTGCGCGCTTCATCGAGCAGCCTCAGACAACGGTTAAAGGCGTCCTTGTAGACGTTGTTGCTCTTCGACATCCCCTGACCCGTTGCACGCCAGCGCTTGCGGCGGCCGGCTTGAAGCGCAATATGACGTTCCATCGTCTACAGTGCCACCACTTACCCAGGGCGGAACCGCCGTGAAAAAACGATTGACGCAAAACTGTTTTTTCACGATAAAAGACATTAACTCTTAACAGGCGCGTGTCAATCCGCGCATCCCAGGATCACCCAGGAAACCGCCCGTGAACGTCTCGAATACCATTCTTCTGTCCCCCGCCGACAATGTCGCCGTTGCCAATGGCCGCATCGAAATCGGCACCGCGCTGCCGGGCGGCGCGTTCGCGGCCACCGTCATCGAGCCCGGCCATAAGGTGGCGATCAAGCCGATTGCCGCGGGTGAAGCCGTGGTCAAATACGCTCAGGCGATCGGTCGCGCCACACAGGACATCGCGCCGGGCGAGCATGTCCATTCGCACAATCTGGTTTTCGAGGCCGGCCGCCTCCCCGTGGTGCCGCCAAGCGAGGCCGAGCATGCGACGGAGGCCGACCGCGCCCGGACATTCATGGGCTATCGCCGCGCCGATGGCCGCGCCGGCACCCGTAACTTCATCGGCATCATCGCCAGCGTCAATTGCTCGGCCACCGTCTGCCATTCGATCGCCGATACCGCTAACCGGACCCTTTTGCCGAAATATCCCGGGATCGATGGCTTCGTGCCCATCGTCCACGGCCAGGGCTGCGGCATGAGCGGCACCGGCGACGGCATGATGGTGCTGCACCGCACGCTTGCCGGCTATGCCCGCCACCCGAATTTCGGCGGCGTGCTGATGGTCGGGCTCGGCTGCGAGGTCAACCAGCTCACGCTTTACGGCCAGAAGGGTGCCGCCGCCGGCAAGCGCCACTTCAACATCCAGGATGCCGGCGGCTCGCGCAAATCGGTCGAAAAGGCGATGGGCGTGCTGGCCGAGATCGCCGAGGAAGTCGGCCAGTTGAAGCGCGAGCCGATCCCCGTCAGCGAGATCGTCGTCGGCCTGCAATGCGGCGGCTCCGATGGCATGTCGGGTATCACGGCCAATCCGGCGCTGGGTGCGGCCGTCGACATCCTCGCTGGCGTCGGCGGCATCGGCATCCTCTCCGAGACGACGGAAATCTATGGCGCCGAGCACCTGCTCGCCTATCGCGCCGCAAGCCCCGAGGTCGCCAAGAAGCTCGATGGTTACGTGAAATGGTGGGAGGATCACGTCGCCAAGCATGGCGCCTCGATCGACAACAATCCGTCGCCCGGCAACAAGCGCGGCGGCCTCACCACCATCCTGGAAAAGTCGCTGGGCGCGGTCGCCAAGGGCGGCCAGACGCCGCTCAACGGCGTCTTCGGCTACGCCGAGAAGGTCACCGGCAATGGGCTGGTGTTCATGGACACGCCCGGCTACGACCCGGTCTCTGCCACCGGTCAGGTCGCGGGCGGCGCCAATGTCATCGTCTTCACCACCGGCCGCGGTTCCTGCTTCGGCTGCCGGCCGACCCCCTCGATCAAGGTCGCCACCAACTCGACCATGTATCACCAGATGGAGGAGGACATGGACGTCAATTGCGGCGTCATCGCCTCCGGCGAAAAGACCATTGCCGGCATGGGCCGCGAGATCTTCGAACTGATCGTCGAGACGGCTTCGGGTCGCAAGACCAAGAGCGAGGATTTTGGCTACGGGGACAACGAATTCGTGCCCTGGCATCTCGGCGCGACGCTCTGATTCCGATTGATATCCGATAGACTGCCCGGCCGGACAGGAGACCGGGATAGGGAGGTTGCGCATGGAAAAACGCCGCATCGGCCAGACCGCGTTGGAGGTCACCGAAGTCAGTTTCGGCGGCGCCGCGATCGGCGGCCTCTACCGGGCGTGTTCGCGCGAAGCGGCGATGGAAACGCTGCAGGGCGCCTGGGAGGCGGGCCTGCGCTATTTCGACACCGCGCCCTTCTACGGTTTCGGCCTGTCGGAACGGCGCTTCGGCGATTTCCTGCGCTACAAGCCGCGTGACTCCTATGTGCTGTCGACCAAGGTCGGCCGCCTGCTCCACCCGGTGCCCGAAGATCAGGTGCCAGACCACTCCTACGTCGATCCGCTGCCCTTCGCGCTGGACTACGACTATTCCTATGACGGCATCATGCGCTCGGTCGAGTTCAGCTATGCGCGCCTTGGGCTAAACAGGATAGACATCCTGTTTGTCCACGATATCGGCGTTTACACGCATGGGGTCGAGAAAACCAAATTGCATTTTCGCCAGTTTATGGACGGCGGCCTCAAGGCGCTCGAGGAACTGAAGCGGGCCGGCACGATTTCCGCCTACGGGCTCGGCGTCAATGAAGTCGAGATCTGCCTCGACGTGATGCGCCGCGCGCCGCTCGACTGCATCCTGCTCGCCAGCCGCTATTCCTTGCTCGACCGCAGCGCGGAAGCCGAATTGCTGCCGCTATGCCGGGCGCAACGGACCTCGCTTGTCATTGGCGGGGTTTTCAACTCGGGCATATTGGCGACCGGGCCGGTGCAGGGCGCGCATTTCGACTACCAGCCCGCCAGCCGCGATGTTCTCGACCGTGTCGATGCCATGGAAAAGATTGCCGGTGAAGGGGGCTACCCGCTGCCCGCCGCCGCGTTCCAGTTTCCTTTGCACGAACCCGCGGTTGCCACCGTGCTGACCGGTACTGCAAAATTGGCAAACCTGACGCGCAACCTCGAGCTGCTCGATATCGACGTGCCGGAGACGGAATATGCCAGGTATCGTCCCTATACGGTGGTGCAGGAACTGCATTGAAGCGCATCTTCGCGATGTGCACGGGGGCGCGACCAGCCTTCACGATGTCGCGATCCGGAGAAGAATGAACATTCCATATTGACTGATTTATGGAATTAATATTCCATAGCTTCACAGAACGGAGACGGGAGCGCCTGACCGCGACAAGGAGAAGCCGCCGCCAGGGGAGTCATTGTCGGGAAGAACTGGCTGAAACACCGCTTGCATCGGCTGGATCGATGCACTATCAAAACGGTGCAACTGTTTTTTATTGATAAAGTTCTGTTTGGGCCACGCCTATCCGGACGGAGCTTCCGTTAACGTTCACCGGGCGACTTAGGGAGGATCCTATGAAATTCGTGACCAGCATTCTCAACCGCCGCGCCGTCATGGCCCTGGCGGCAGCATCGATGCTCACCGGCGTCATGCATACCGCACCCGTTTCGGCGGCGGATGTGACCATCCCGATCATCGTCAAGGACACCACGTCCTTCTACTGGCAGATCGTTCTGGCCGGCGCCCGCAAGGCCGGCAAGGATCTCGGCATCAACGTGCCGGAACTCGGCGCCCAGGCCGAGACCGACGTCAACGGCCAGGTCTCGATCCTCGAGAACGCCGTCGCCAGCAACCCCGCCGCGATCGTGATCGCGCCCACCGAATTCAAGGCGTTGGGCAAGCCGATCGATGAAGCGGCCGCCAAGGTCAAGGTCATCGGCATCGACTCCGGCGCCGACTCCAAGGCCTTCACCTCGTTCCTGACCACCGACAACGTGCAGGGCGGACGCGTCGCCGCGGACGGCCTTGCCGCCGCTATCGGCGCCGCCAATGGCGGCAAGGTCGAGGGTGACGTCGCCCTGATCACCAACGCTCCCGGCGCCGGCTCGCTCGAACAGCGCAAGCAGGGCTTCACCGAGCAGCTCAAGGCAAAATATCCCGGCCTGAAGCTGGTCGCCGACAAATACGCCGACGGCCAGGCCACCACCGGGCTCAACATCGCCACCGACCTGATCACCGCCAATCCGAACCTCAAGGGCATCTTCGCCTCCAACCTGATCATGGCGCAGGGCGTCGGCCAGGCCGTCGCCGAAAACAACCTTGGCGGCAAGCTGGCGCTGGTCGGCTTTGACAGCGACGAGAAGCTGATCAAGTTCCTCAACGACGGCGTCATTTCCGCCCTCGTCGTCCAGGATCCCTACCGGATGGGCTATGACGGCATCAAGACCGCGCTTGCCGCCTCGAAGGGCGAGAAGGTCGAGGCCAATGTGGACACCGGCGCCAATCTGGTGACCAAGGCCAATATGAAGGACCCCAAGATCGACGCGTTGCTCAATCCAAAGCTCTAAGCAGCCGGCGTTAAAACCGCTTCCGGGGCCAGGGCCCCGGAAGCATCCGCCGCCAAAGCGGCTTGGCGATCAGCCCGTTTGGCCTTTGCCTGAAAGACGACCGCAGCCTCGCCGAATGCCAACCGCGAGGCCAATCTGGGAGGATTGCCATGACGCCGACGGCGCAGGAACTGCATCCGGCCCCCGTGCTGGAACCCGGCAGGACCATCCTCGAACTACGCGGGCTGGAAAAACGCTACCCCGGCACCCATGCGCTGAAGCCGGTCAATCTCGCCTTCAAGTCAGGCGAAATCCACGCCATCGTCGGCGAGAACGGCGCCGGCAAATCGACCCTCATCAAACTCCTGACCGGCGTCATGCCGCGGACCTCTGGCGAGGTCCTCTGGGAAGGGCAGCCGGCAGCCCTGGCGACGCCGCATGAAGCTATGGCGCTCGGCATCAATGCCGTGCACCAGGAAGTCGTGCTGTGCCGTCACCTGACGGTTGCCGCCAACATGTTCCTCGGCGAGGAAAATTCCCGTTTCGGCATCCTGCAGCAGCGCGCCATGGTCAGGGAAGCGCAGACGATCATCGACGATCTCGGCTTCGACCTGCCGGCGCATGTCGTGCTGGGTGATCTCACCATCGGCCAGCAACAGCTGATCGCCGCTGCCCGCGCCACGGTGCGCGGCACCAAATTCCTGATCTTCGACGAACCCACGGCCTACCTCACCCGCAAGGAGGCCGACCAGCTCTTCACGCTGATCCGCCGCTTGAAGGGTGAAGGGGTGACGATCATCTACATCAGCCATCGCATGGAGGAGGTCTTCGAACTCGCCGACCGGGTTTCCGTACTGCGCGATGGCACGCTGGTCGGCACACGCAACATCGCAGAGACCAATGATGCCGAGCTGGTCAAGATGATGATCAACCGCTCGATCGAGCAGGTCTACCACAAGGAGCATTTCACGCCTGGCGCTCCGATCGTCGAAACAAGGAACCTGTCCGGCAAAGGCTTCGAGAACATCTCGATGACGGTGCGTGCCGGTGAGATCGTCGGCCTCTATGGACTGATCGGCGCCGGCCGCAGCGAGTTCGTCACCTCTCTCTATGGACGTCACAAGAAGTCGGCCGGCCAGATCCTGTGGGAAGGCAAGGACGTCCAGATCAACTCCGAGCACGACGCCATCAAGCTCGGCATGGCGCTGGCGCCGGAAAGCCGTCGCGACCAGGGCCTCTGCCTCAATTTGCCGGTCGGCCTCAACCTCAATTTGCCGATCTACAAGCGCATCTCCAGCAATCTGTTGATCTCGAACGCGAAAGAAAAGGCCGAGGCCGACCGTCAGATCGCCGGCCTCAGGATCAAGACGCCGACGCGCGGGGCGCTGGCGTCGAGCCTTTCGGGCGGCAACCAGCAGAAGATCGTCATCGGCAAATGGCTGGCGCATGGCGCCAAGCTGTTCATCTTCGACGAGCCGACGGTCGGCGTCGATGTCGGCACCAAGGCGGAGATCTATCGCCTGTTCGGGGAACTGTTGTCGAAGGGCGCCGGCATCGTCCTGATATCGTCCTATTTGCCGGAGGTCTACGAACTGGCCGACACGCTGCACGTGTTCCGGCGCGGCAAGCTGGTGGCCACGCACGGGTTCCACACCGCCAGTCACGAGGACATTCTCACGCAGGCGCTCGCCGAGAAACAAGAAAAACTGGGAGGACAGACATGAGCATCGAGGCGATCCCCGCCGAAAAACCGAAGCGCAACTACAACGTCCTGTTCGGGCTGACGCTGCTGGCGCTGCTGGTGCTGCTCTGGATCGTCCTGTCCCTGGCGACGCCAAGCTTCGCCTCGGGCAACAACATCGCCAATCTTCTGCGGCAGGGTTCGATGATCGCCATCATGGCGGTCGGCCAGACCTTCGTCATCATCACCGGCGGCATCGATCTGTCGGTCGGCGCGGTGGTCGGCTTCGCCACCGTCGTCGTCGCCCTGCTGATCAATGCCGGCGTTCCGATCGCGGTCGCCATCCTGATCACCTTGCTCGTCGGTGTCGCCATCGGCCTTTTCCATGGCTTCGGCATCGTCAAGATGGGCTTGCCGCCCTTCATCATCACGCTGGCGACGCTGACCTCGCTGCGCGGGATCGGCCTTTTGATGACCAACGGCAACTCGATCAACATCAACAGCGACAGCTTTACCGCCTTCTCGCGCAATTCCTTTGTCGGCATCCCCAATTTGTTCTGGATGGTGATCCTGGTGGGTGTGCCCGCCTATGTCTTCCTGCATCACAGCCGTTGGGGCCGCTATCTCTTTTCGGTCGGATCCAACGCCGAGGCCTCGCGCCTGTCCGGCGTCAATGTCCAGCGCACCATCTACATGGCTTATACGCTTTCCGGCCTGTGCGCGGCCTTCGTCGGCGTGCTGCTCGCCGCCCGCATCGGCATCGGCAACCCGACCCAGGCCGAGGGCTGGGAGTTGCAGGCGATCGCCTCTTCGGTCATCGGCGGCACCTCGCTGTTCGGCGCGGTCGGCTCCGTGCACGGGCCGCTGCTTGGCGCCTTCATCCTGGCCACCATCAACAACGGCGCCAACCTGCTCAACGTCAACTCGTTCTGGCAGCGCATCATCACCGGCGCGCTGATCATCATCATCGTCTACTTCGACGGACTGCGCCGCCGCGGCAAATGACGCATTCCAATCGATCGCCGGCCTGGCGCGGGCCGGCGATTTCTTGAACAGACTGGATCAAAGCATGAAAGCCGTCGTCTGCCGCTCGCCCGGCGACCTTGTTGTCGAAGACCACCCGGCTCCCGGCGCGCCGCCTCCCGGCTGGGCTCTGGTGGCGGTCAGCCATGTCGGCATCTGCGGCACCGACTACCATATCTTCGAGGGTAAGCACCCTTTCCTCGCCTATCCCCGCATCATGGGCCATGAAGTCTCCGGCACAGTGATCGAGCGCGGCGAAGGCGTCGACCTCGCCCTTGGCGAACCGGTCATCATCAACCCCTATCTTTCCTGCGGCAAATGCATCGCCTGCCGGCATGGCAAGCCCAATTGCTGTGTCAGGATCGAAGTGCTCGGCGTGCACCGCGACGGCGCCATGTGCGAACAGATCCTGGTGCCGGCTGAGAATCTCTATCCCACCAACGGCCTGTCGCTCGCCGACGCCGCCGCCGTAGAATTCCTGGCCATCGGCGCGCATGCCGTCCGGCGCGCCCGGGCCGAGCCTGGCGCCCGCACTCTGGTCATCGGAGCCGGGCCGATCGGGCTCGGCACCGCCATCTTCGCCCGCATTGCCGGGTTGGATGTGACACTTCTCGATATGAGCACCGAAAGACTGGTCTTCGCGGCGAGTGAACTCGGCTTTTCGATTCTCGACGGCTCGCAAGCACCCGTGTCCGATCTGGTGCGTGATGCGACCGGCAGCGAAGGCTTCGACGTGGTCTTCGACGCCACCGGCAACACGCGATCGGTGCAATCGGCCTTCGCCCACGTCGCGCATGGCGGAGCGCTGGTACTGGTCAGCGTCGTCAAGGACGACATTGCCTTTTCCGATCCCGAGTTCCACAAGCGAGAAATGACATTGATCGGCAGCCGCAATGCGTTGCGCGCCGACTTCGACCATGTCGCGGCCTCGATCCGCAATGGTGCCGTGCCGTTGTCCAAGCTTGTCACCCACCGCACCACGCTGGCCGATACGCCAGGCGATCTCGCACGCTGGGCCCACGAAAAGTCGGGCCTGATCAAGGCCGTGATCGAGATCGGACAGCCAGGCGTCACAGCGCCGACAGCTTCAACTCCACTCGCTCGGCCGGAAAACGCGACTCCGAAAACTGGATTGGCTGGCCGTCGGGCGTGACGTTGACCGCCACCGTGACCAGGACGATGGCGCCCGGCTGCAGGTCGAGATCGGCGAGATCGGCGGCGTCGGCATGGCGCGCCGAGAGCACGGTCGATTGCCTGAGATAATCGTCGATACCGAAACGTGCGAGCGAGGCGGTGATAGAACCGGTTTGCGCCATCGCCTTGTCGATCCCGACAAAGCGTCTGGCATCGAACCATCCAGCGGCGCGCGACACCGGCCGTCCGTCAGCCTCGCCGCGTGTCTCCAACCGGATCACCTCAGCACCCCTGGCAAGGCCAAGGCCTTCGGCCACGCGCTGGCTGGCGTGCTCGACCGACGAAGCGAGCAGCACGATGTGCCGTTCCGACGTCTGCCCCTGCAGGCCAGTTGAAAAGCGTGTCCGCGCGCCAATCGGATAGGACAGCCGCTTGCGCGACAGGACGAAGGTGCCGCGTCCCTGCTCGGCCCGCAGCACGCCCTCCTGCACGAGGGCCGATATGGCGCTGCGCACGGTGTGACGGTTGACGCCGTAGCGCTCGGCCAGCGCGACTTCGGGCGGCAGCGCGGCATTTTCGGCGAAATCGCCGGCAGCGATCGATTGCAGGATCCTGTCGGCGATCTGGCGCCACAGTGAGACGCCGCTGCGTCGCTCGATGCTGTCGGCTTGCTGTCGTTCGCTCATGGATTGCCCCCGCTTTCCGTCAGATGTCATCCACCCGTCATGGACTCGCGCTAGGTATTAGGTATAATTTGTATAGTTGTCTATATCAATAGACAAATTTAATGAAGAGGAAATTGGCGATGCGAGGACAGGAAGCCCGCGACCAGGCCGAGCGCAAGGCCGCCATGGCGACGTTGGCGCAATCGAGCGGCGAAGACATCGTCCGGCTCTGGAACGAGTCCGGCCTGCCTTCGCAAGCCGAACTTCTGCGCGGTCCCGAGACGGGCCTGGTCACGCTGCGTGGCCGCATCGGCGGCGGCGGCGCGCCCTTCAATGTCGGCGAGGCGACCGTCACGCGTGCCACTGTCCGGCTGCCATCCGGGCAGGTCGGCCATTGCTACGCGCTTGGCCGCGACAAGCAGAAGGCGAAGCTGGGAGCAATAGCCGACGCGCTCTGGCAGGACCCTGCCCGCCGCACCGAGGTCGAGACCAGGCTCATTACGCCTTTACGCTCGGCTCTCACCGCTGCCCACGAAAAATGCCGCGCCGAGACGGCGGCAACGAAGGTGGATTTCTTCACCATGGTTCGCGGAGAAGATTGATGGATATCGCTGCGCAATCGATCGAGGGCGGTTTCGCCGATCCGGTCTTCAACGCTCAGACTGTGTTTCGGGCCGTCATGGATGCCATGGCGCGGCCGGGCAGCTTCCAGCCCTTGCCGGCCCTGGCCCGCCCACCGGCTCCGCTCTCGGCGACATCGGGCGCCGTGGCACTGGCGCTATGCGACAACGACACGCCGCTCTGGCTCGACCCTGCCCTCCATGCCTCCGCCGCGATCGGGTCCTGGCTTGGTTTCCATACGGGCGCGCCGCTGGCCAACACGCCGCCCGACGCGCATTTCGCGTTTGTTGCCACGCCGGCCGAGATGATGGCGCTCGACGGTTTTTCGCAGGGCACGCAGGATTATCCCGACCGATCGACGACGCTGATCCTGCAGGTCGGCGATCTCACTTCAGGGACCCCGCTGTTGCTGGAAGGCCCGGGTATCGAAACCAGCGCCACGATCGCGCCGGCACGGATGCCGCGCCATTTCGTCGAGCAGTGGAAGCAGAATATCAGGCGCTTTCCGCGCGGCGTCGACATCGTCCTCGCCACATCTGACGGCATAGCCTGCCTGCCGCGCACCACGCGCATCAAGACGATGGAGGCGTGATATGTATGTCGCGGTAAAAGGTGGCGAAGCCGCCATTGCCAACGCCCACAGCCTGCTTGCCGACCGCCGGCGCGGCGACCGCTCGGTGCCCGCACTTCGCCTCGACCAGATCGTCGAACAGCTGGCGCTCGGCGTCGACAGGGTGATGAGCGAAGGCTCACTCTATGACAGGGAATTGGCCGCGCTGGCCATCGTTCAGGCGCGCGGCGACATGATCGAGGCGATTTTCCTGGTGCGCGCCTACCGCACCACGCTGCCGCGCTTCGGCTATTCCAGACCGATCGACACCGGCACCATGCTGGTCGAGCGGCGTGTGTCGGCGACCTACAAGGACCTGCCCGGTGGCCAGTTGCTTGGTCCGACCTTCGACTACACGCACCGCCTGCTCGACCCCGAGCTCGCCGCCGGTGCCGATGTCGCCGAGCCCTTGCGGCGCGAGACGAAAGCGCAGGCGATGCCGCGTGTCTCGGCGATCCTCGCCCGTGAAGGCCTGATCGAACCGGATGGCCAGATGCCTGGGGATCATGTGCCCGGCGACATCACCCGCGAGCCGCTGGAATTCCCGATGACGCGTGACATCCGCCTGCAGGCGCTGTCGCGCGGCGACGAGGGTTTTCTGCTGGCGCTCGGCTATTCCACCCAGCGCGGCTATGCCCGCAATCATCCCTTTGTCGGCGAAATCCGCATCGGCGAGGTCGAGCTGGAACTCGACGTTCCCGAACTGCCCTTCGCCGTCCCGCTCGGCACGGTGCGCGTCACCGAATGCCAGATGGTCAACCAGTTCAAGGGCTCGGCCAAGGCGCCGCCGCAATTCACCCGCGGCTACGGCCTCGTCTTCGGCCAGAGCGAACGCAAGGCGATGGCCATGGCGCTCTGCGACCGCGCCCTGCGCGCCTCCGAGCTCGGCGAGGACATTATCGCCGCCGCCCAGGACGAGGAGTTCGTCATCTCGCACTCCGACAATGTCCAGGCCACCGGCTTCGTCGAGCATCTGAAGCTGCCGCACTATGTCGACTTCCAGGCCGAACTCGACCTCGTGCGCCGCATGCGCGCCGAATACGAGGCTCGCGAAAATCCAGCGCAGGCGGAAGAAAAAAAGGAGGCAGCGGAATGACTGCGCAACCGACAGACATCGCCACCTACAATTTCGCCTATCTCGACGAGCAGACCAAAAGGATGATCCGCCGGGCGATCCTCAAGGGCATCGCCATCCCCGGCTATCAGGTGCCGTTCGCCTCGCGCGAAATGCCGATGCCTTATGGCTGGGGCACTGGCGGCGTGCAGGTCACCGCGTCGATCATCGGCCCCGACGATGTGCTGAAGGTCATCGACCAGGGCGCCGACGACACCACCAACGCCGTGTCCATCCGTGCCTTCTTCAAGAAGGTCGCCAATGTCGCGGTCACCACCGATACCGCCAGCGCCACCATCATCCAGACACGCCACCGCATTCCCGAGCATCCGCTGACCACGGGCCAGGTGCTGGTCTACCAGGTGCCGATCCCCGAACCCCTGCGTTTCCTCGAGCCGCGCGAGACCGAAACGCGGAAAATGCATGCGTTGGAGGAATACGGCCTCATGCATGTGAAGCTCTATGAGGATATTGCCAAGCACGGCCGCATCGCCACCACCTATGCCTATCCGGTCAAGGTCGAGGGCCGTTATGTCATGGACCCGTCGCCGACGCCGAAATTCGACAATCCCAAGATGCACCGCTCGCCGGCCCTGCAGCTGTTCGGCGCCGGCCGCGAAAAGCGCATCTACGCCGTGCCGCCCTTCACCGATGTCGTCAGCCTCGACTTCGAGGATCATCCGTTCGAGGTGCAGACTTTCGATCAGCCCTGCGCGTTGTGCGCGGCCGAGAATGTCTATCTCGACGAGGTCATCCTCGACGACCATGGCGGCCACATGTTCGTCTGCTCCGACACCGATTATTGCGAGAAGCGGCGCGCCGACGGCCATCGCGGCCACCTTGCCCCCGAAACCGATCTTGCCGCGGGAAAAATGGAGCCGGCCCAATGACCGACGAACCGCTGCTGCGCGTCTCTGCGCTCTCCAAGTTCTATGGCTCACGGGTTGGCTGCGACAACGTCTCCTTCGACCTGTGGCCGGGCGAAGTCCTGGCTGTCGTCGGTGAATCCGGTTCCGGCAAGACGACACTGCTCAACTGCCTGTCGACACGGCTTTTGCCTTCGTCGGGCACCGCCAGCTACCGCATGCGCGATGGCCAGTTCCGCGAGCTCTACCGCATGAGCGAGGCCGAGCGCCGCTTCCTGATGCGCACCGACTGGGGCTTTGTCCACCAGAACCCGGCCGATGGCCTGCGCATGACGGTGTCGGCCGGCGCCAATGTCGGTGAACGGCTGATGGCGGTCGGCGACCGCCACTACGGCAAGATCCGCGCCACGGCGGTCGACTGGCTATCACGCGTCGAGATCGAGGAAGACCGCATCGACGACGAACCGCGCACCTTTTCCGGCGGCATGCGTCAGCGGCTGCAGATCGCCCGCAATCTCGTCACCGGGCCAAGGCTGGTGTTCATGGATGAGCCTACCGGTGGCCTTGATGTCTCGGTGCAGGCACGCCTGCTCGACCTGTTGCGCGGGCTGGTCACCGACCTTGGCCTGGCCGCGATCGTCGTCACCCACGACCTCGCCGTGGCGCGGCTTCTGTCACAGCGCATGATGGTGATGAAGGACGGCCGCGTCGTCGAAAGCGGCCTCACCGACCGCGTCCTCGACGACCCGCGCGCGCCCTACACGCAATTGCTCGTTTCCTCGATTTTGCAGGTGTGATGATGGCGCGTGTCCCGCCGACCATCGACGATTGGAGAACCTTCTGATGCCGACCCCACTCGTTGTCTCCGACGTTGCCAAAAGCTTTACCATGCATCTGCGCGACGGCATCAAACTGCCCGTCGTCACCGGCGTTTCGTTCTCGATCAAGGCCGGTGAATGCACCGTGCTCGGCGGCCCGTCCGGCGCCGGCAAGAGCTCGATCCTGAAGATGCTCTACGGCAACTACGCCGTCGACGAAGGCCAGATCATCGTCAGGCACGAGGACGGACTGATCGACCTCGCCCATGCCAGCCCGCGCACCGTGCTTGCCGTACGCAGGCAAACGATCGGCTATGTCAGCCAGTTCCTGCGCACCGTGCCGCGCGTCTCGGCTCTCGACGTCGTCGCCGAGCCACTGGTTGAACGCGGCGAGGAGCGCGAGGCGGCCCGAGCCAAGGCACGCGCGTTGCTGGCCCAGCTCAACCTCCCGGAAAAACTCTGGATGCTGCCGCCGGCAACCTTCTCGGGCGGCGAGCAGCAGCGTGTCAACATCGCGCGCGGCTTCATCACCGAGCACCCCATCCTGCTGCTCGACGAGCCGACCGCATCGCTCGACGCGACGAACCGCGACGTGGTGATCGAACTCATCGCCGCCAAGAAGGCGGCTGACGTTGCCCTGCTCGGCATCTTCCACGATCACGATGTGCGCGAGGCGGTGGCCGACCGCATCATCGACGTCACCGCCTTCGCTCCGGGAAAACTCGCCGCATGACCAGGAAGCTATCGGAGACGCCGCTGGTTCACCCGACGGCGGAGGTGCACAACTCGACGCTCGGCCGCTGGACCGAGATCGCCGACCGCAGCCGGGTTTCGGAAAGCGAGCTCGGCGACTATTCCTACATGATGCAGGACTGCGCGGTCTGGTGCGCGACGATCGGCAAGTTTGCCAACATCGCCGCCAGCGTGCGCCTCAACGCCACCAACCACCCGACCTGGCGGCCGACGCTCCACCACTTCACCTATCGCGCCTCCGACTATTGGGACGACGCCGAGCATGAGAGTGAATTCTTCGCTGAGCGCCGCGCCAAGCGCGTCACCATCGGCCACGACACCTGGCTCGGCCACGGCTCGACCGTCCTGCCCGGCGTCACCATCGGTGACGGCGCCGCCGTTGGCGCCGGAGCGGTCGTCTCGAAAGACGTCGCGCCCTACGCCATCGTCGCCGGGGTACCGGCAAAACCGATCCGCGAGCGCTTCGACCGCCGCACCGCCGCGCGCTACCAGGCGCTTGCCTGGTGGGACTGGGATCACGCAAGGCTGCGCGCCGCGCTCGACGATTTTCGGGAGCTGACGGCCGAAGCATTTTTGGAGAAATACGAGGAAAGTGCATCGGGCAAAGGGGCATAGCCCTCACATCTTCGCCAGATCGCCGGCTTGTTCATATCCTTGACACAGGACTCGGACAGGACGCGATCTCCTTCAAGGAGATCGCCATGCTCGACACCATCAAACCCTCGCTCGCCGGATTCTTCGCCGGCTCCAACCCGGCGTCGCCGGCGCATCTTGGCACGCGCTACGATTCCTCAGGCAACTTCCTCCTCGAGCCGGGCAACACCGTCGTCAGCCATCTGGTCAGCGGCTCGCATTCGGAAGCGGTGGTGTTAGCCGTCCGCGAGAAGATGCTGGCGATGCCTGATGCCGACCGCCTCGCCTTCACGCCGGTCTCCAGCCTGCACATGACGCTGTTCCAGGGCATCATCGAATATCGCCGCCGCTTGCCTTACTGGCCGCAGGACGTGCCGCTCGACACCAGCATCGACGCCATGACCCGCCTCTATCTGGGGCGCTTGAAAGGGTTCGAGGGCTTCGGCCCATTCAACATCAAGGTGGTCGAGATCGTGCCGACCGGCCTCACCGTCGCCGGCGCGACGGACGAGGATGTGCGCATCATGCGTCAATGGCGCGATGCGCTCGCGGTGCCGTTCGGCTACCGCCATCCCGATCACGACACCTACGTCTTCCACATCACCTTCGCCTATCAGATCCAGCGCCTTGATGACGATGGAGCCGCCGCGTGGCAGGCGCGGGTTGACGATTGCCTGGCGCTTTTCGCGCGCCAGGCGCCGGTGATCGAGATCAAGGCTCCCGCCTTCTGCGCATTCCGCGACATGAAGCATTTCGAGGAATTGCTGGTGCTCGGCTGATCGCCCGCCAGGCGCCAATGCATGTCGCCGAAAGTGACCTCGGTGTCGGGAGAACGACATGCATAAAAACAAAAGACCTGAAGCGCGACGCGCTTCAGCCGTCGCCCCTGTGGAGCGTAACAAAACTGACATCATCGCGACACGGCAGGTTCATGTGGCTGCGTTAGGCGAGTGCCTGACGATCAATATGGACCGGACTGGAACCAGCCCATGTCAGCAAGCTCTGCCACACTCGAAATCCGCGGCGTCAGCCGACGATTTGGCAAGAACACTGCCGTCAGCAACGTCAGCATCTCGATCCCGCAGGGGCAGATGGTCGGCGTCATCGGTCGTTCGGGCGCCGGCAAGTCAACTCTTCTTCGCATGATCAACCGTCTTGTCGACCCCAGCCAGGGGTCGATTTTTTTTGACGGCGCCGAGGTCTCCCAGCTGCGCGGCTCGCCGCTGCGGCGCTGGCAGCGCGACTGCGCCATGATCTTCCAGCAGTTCAACCTGGTGCCGCGCCTCGACGTGCTGACCAACGTGCTGCTCGGCAAACTGAACCACCGTTCGACCCTGTCCAATCTTCTAGGCATGTTTTCGCGCGCCGAGTGCGCCGAGGCGGTCGCCGCGCTCGAGCGGCTCGACATCGCCCGCACCGCACTTCAGCCCGCCGGTACGCTGTCGGGCGGCCAGCAGCAGCGCGTCGCAATCGCCCGCGCCATGATGCAGCAGCCCAGGGTGATCCTCGCCGACGAGCCGATCGCCTCGCTCGACCCGCTCAACGCCAAGGTGGTGATGGATTCGCTGCAGGACATCAACCTGCGCGAAGGCATCACCGTTGTCACCAATCTGCATACGCTCGATACCGCCCGCACCTATTGCAACCGCATCATTGGCATGGCCGCCGGCAAGGTCGTCTTCGACGGCCCGCCCGAAGAGCTCGACCGCCAAGCCGTGCGTCTTGTCAATGGCGCCGACAGCAATGGCGGCGAGATATCGGAGGTCATCACCTCCACCAGTGTTGCCTTCAAGCAGAAGATCGCCGCATCCGCCGGACCGCTCGAACCCGCATTCCCGGGATACTGAGCCCATTACGGGCCAAAAGTGAGCAGCCTGGATCGTCCGCCCGCGTCAAGGGCACTTGTCAAGATCAAGAACGCTGCCGGCGCGGGGCCGGAACCTACAGGAGAGATAACAGATGTTCAGGAAGATGGTTTTCAGCGCCGTTTCGGTGCTCGCCATGGCCACCAGCATGGCCCATGCCGCCGACATGAAAGAATTTCGCGTCGGCATTCTCGGCGGTGAAAACGAAACCGACCGGCTGCGCAACTACCAGTGCCTGGCCGATCACCTGAAGGCAGAGTTTGGCTTCGAGAAGGTCTCGCTGTTCCCCGCCGCCGACTATGACGGCGTCATCCAGGGCCTGCTCGGCGGGACGCTCGACTTCGCCGAACTCGGCGCTTCCGGCTACGCCAGCGTCTATCTCAAGGATCCGAAGGCGGTTACCCCGATCCTCACCACCAAGCAGACCGACGGCTCCACCGGCTACTATTCGATCGGGCTGGCGCTGAAGACGTCGGGGATCACCGACATCAAGTCGGCCAAGGGCAAGAAGCTCGGCTATGCCGATCCGGATTCGACCTCCGGCTATCTGATCCCGCTGACCCAGATTCCGAAGGACACCGGTGCCTCGAACGAAACCTTCTTCGCTTCGACCCAGTTCAATGGCGGCCACGAAAACAACGTCCTGGCCGTGCGTGACGGCAAGGTCGACGTCGCGGTCGACGATTCCTCGGGCATCGGCGACTTCAAGAACGGCTACACCTCCGGCACCTTCCACAAGGAAGTCGCCAAGGGCGCCGTCGACCCCAACGACTTCGTCGAAGTCTGGCGCTCGGGCCTGATCCCGAACGGCCCGCTTGTCGTGCGCACCGCGATCGGCGACGACATGACCGCCAAGCTGACCACCTTCTTCACCGATCTGCCCAAGAAGGACAAGGCTTGCTTCGAAGGCGTCGAGGGTGGCGATTTTACCGGCTATGTTCCAGTGAAGCCGGACTTCTACAGCGTCATCGTCGAAGCCCGTAAGGCAGCTATCGGCGGCTAACGGCGAAATTGCAAAAGGGCGGTACCTGAAGTACCGCCCTTTTTGCATCTCCCATCATGACCCTTTCCGTGACAGCCCCCTCCGGCGACACCCACCAGATGGCCGCTGCCTGGCGACGCCAGACGTCGCTGCGCCGGTTCTATACCGTGCTCGGCGTCGGCCTGCTGCTCGCCGCCATGTTCGCCAGCATGTGGTTCGCCGACGAAGCCAACGCCGGGCACTTCTTCGACCGGCTGCCGCATATTCTGGATTTCCTGAGCTGGCTGGTCCCCAAGGACTGGAACGACGTCTGGCGGGCGCTGTTCGATATCGCCTCGCCGCACGACACCGGCACCCAGGAATTCAACTTCCCGCTTGGCCGCGTCCACGTCTGGGGCGATTTCTACATCCCCGAATATTTCGAACTGATGCTGACCACAGTCAACGTCGCGCTGGTCTCGACCTTCATCGGCTTTGTCTTCGCGGTGCCATTTTCCTTCACCGCGGCGCGCAACCTGACACCCCATCCGGCACTGAGGCTGGTGGTCAAGCGCTTCATGGAATTGCTGCGCGCCTTTCCCGAAATCGTCATCGCAGGCCTGTTCGCGGCCATCGTCTCGACCGGTCCGATCGCCGCCGTCATCGCCATCGGCCTGCATTCCATCGGCGCGCTCGGCAAGCTGTTCTACGAGATCAACGAGAACATCGACATGCGAGCCGAAGAAGGCCTGCGCGCGGTCGGCGCCAACTGGTTCGAGCGGGTTCGCTTTGCCGGCCTGCCGCAGGTGTTGCCCAACTTCATGTCGTACACGCTGCTGCGCGTGGAGATCAACGTCCGCGTCTCGACCATCATCGGCGCCGTGGGCGGCGGTGGCATCGGCGAGGAGCTGAAGCTTTCCATCTCACGCGGCTTCGGCGCCAAGACGCTGGCTCTGGTGCTGCTCCTGTTCACCACCATCTTCATCATCGACCAGTTTTCCGCCTGGCTTCGGCGCAAGCTGGTCGGCGAACAAGCCTTTATGATGGGGGCCTAGGCCATGACCCCGAAAAGTGGCATTCGGTCTTCGGAAGAGGTCATGGCCAAATGGAAGGACAAACGACCATGACCGCCGAGGAGATGCTGTCGATCGAGGCCCGACACCCGCAGGTGTTCCGGCGCCCGGCATACAAGCGCTTCGGTCCGCTCCTTCTGTTCGTCGGTACGCTCCTCTATCTGATCTATGCCTTGTGGTTCTTCAGCCTGCCGCAGGTGCTGCGGGAATCGCATTGGGAGCGCCTGCCGCTCTTCCTGACGCAATGGATCAGCTACGATCTGCAGCCGGAATTCCGTCTCGACCAGCCGGAGATCACGCCCAAATACCCGCGCTTTTCCGCGCTGGGCGACAACCCGAATCCCGACTGGGTGGTCAGGAATCCAGACGGCACCTTCACCGTGCTGATCGACGGTCCGGCAAAATCCGTCACCTTCGACAAGACGCAGGCGACAATCGTCGCCAACGGCCAGACCGTGTCTGTTTCGCTGACCAGCGGCAAGCCGGTGGTCACGGGTGCGGTACCGGACTGGATCACCGCCCATGACGACGAGGTGGTGGCCAAGATGGGCTTCGTCGGCGAGGTGCGCGTCACCGTCGACCGCGTGAAGGTGCGCAAGCGCTTCCTCGGCTGGGCGAACTTCGTCTTCGACACGCGCTCGCCCTTCTTTGGCAAATCAGCGCGAGAAGTGATCTCGCTGATCATCTCGGGACCGGAGCTGAAACCAGGTACCACCAACCTTGCTCTTGCCGGCGACAACATCTGGAACAACGCCCAGTGGCAGCACGGCGACGTCTGGACGAAGCTCCTGCAGACCATTGTCATGGCCTTCCTCGGCACGCTGCTCGGCGGCGTCGTCGCCTTCCCCCTTGCCTTCTTCGCGGCGCGCAACATTACGCCGAGTGGCATGCTCAGCCAGGTGCTCAAGCGCTTCTTCGACTTCATGCGCTCGGTCGACATGCTGATCTGGGCGCTGTTCTTCACCCGCGCCTTTGGCCCCGGCCCCCTGGCGGGAAGTGCAGCGATTTTCTTCACCGAGATCGGCACCCTCGGCAAAGTCTATTCGGAAGGCCTGGAGAACATCGACGACAAGCCGCGCGAAGGCGTGCTCTCGACCGGCGCCAACGGCATCTTGGTGCAGCGCTACGGCGTGATGCCCGAAGTGATCCCGGTCTTCATCAGCCAGACGCTCTACCAGTGGGAATCCAACACCCGCGGCGCCACCATCATCGGCGCCGTCGGCGCCGGCGGCATCGGCCTGAAACTGTGGGAAGCGATGCGTACCAATTCCAACTGGGCCAACGTCTTCTACATGGTGCTGCTGATCCTGCTCGTCGTCTTCATTTTCGACAACATATCCAACTTCCTGCGCCGCCGGCTGAGCCGGACGATCCACGACTACAATAGAATCCAGGCCCAGCAGGGATAGCTTGTGATGTAAAACTTACTAGAGGCCGGCGGGATAGCGGGGGCGCGAAGGATCGCTGACGCAGCGAGATCGGCTTCTTATCCCGCCTTCCTCCAGCCGTTCTTGATATGCCTGTACCCGTCGCGATAGACGGCTTCCGGCGTCTCGGAAAAATCCCGCCACACCTTGGTCGCCGCCGCCAGATCCTTCAGCGAGCGGCCGAACGCTTCGATCGTCAGCCAGTTGTCATAACCGCTCTTGCGGATGGCGGAAAAGGTCTCCTTCCACGGAATGTTGCCACGCCCGGGCACGCCGCGATCGTTCTCCGATATGTGGATATGCACGACATTGCCGCGATGCTTCGTATAGGCGCCGATCGGGTCCGCTTCCTCGATATTGGCGTGGAACGTGTCGTACATTGCCTTGATGTGCGGCCGGTCGATGGCATCGATATGCTCCGATAGGTCTGCCATGGTGTTGAGAAGATAGCATTCGAAGCGGTTCAGCGCCTCCAGCCCGATGGTGACGTTGCGCTTGCCGGCATGGTCGCCGATGGCACGCTGCGAGGCGATCGAGCGCTTCTTTTCGGCGGCGGTCGGTCCGGACCCGGAAAAAGCGCCGAGCGTCGAATGCAGCGGTCCGCTCAGCGTGCGGGCGCCAAGCGCATCGGCGCAATCGATGGCCCATTTCATGTAGTCGATACCGGCCTTGCGCGTTGCAGCATCGGCAGAAATCAGGTTCATCCCCGGATCGCCCATGGCTGATACGGCGGTCCGCTCCAGCCCGATACGGTCGAGAAATTCGCCCAGTTTCCTGTAGTCGTCCGGCGTGCCGGCGAAGATCGGGATTTCGACACCGTCGAAGCCGGTTGCCTTGATGTCGCGAAGCAGCGGCTCGTGCTTCTTCGATACCGCCGTCGTCCACAAGAACATGCACATGCCGATCTTCATCGACGCCCTCCCCCAATGTTGACAACCGGCTGGTTGTTCCCGCCCCTTCGTTGCTCGGCGCCTCTTACAGCTTGGTCCAGGCCCCATTCTTCTTCGACGACTTCACGCAGGCCTCGATGAAGGCCATGCCCTCGACGCCGTCCTGGATGGTCGGGAAGACGACATCCTTTGCCGGCTTGCCACCCTTCTTGCGTGCCGCGCGGATCGCGCGTGCGGCCTCCTGGTAGATGTTGGCGAAGCCTTCGAGGTAGCCCTCGGGATGGCCTGACGGTACGCGGCTGACGCGGCCCGCCACCGGCAGCGCGCCGGCGCCGTTGCGGGTGATCAACTGCTTCGGCTGGCCGAACGGCGTGTACCAGAGGTAGTTGGGATCGGCTTGCACCCATTCCAGCCCGCCCTTCGAACCATAGATGCGCAGCTTCAGGCCGTTCTCATGACCGGGCGCCACCTGGCTCGCCCAGATCATGCCCTTGGCCGGATGCGTCTTTCCCGTCGGTTTGAAACGCAGCATGACGTTGACATTGTCGTCGAGCAGCCTGCCCGGCACGAAGGCGTCGAGATCGGCCGACAGGGAGTCGAGTTCGAGCCCGGAGACGAAGCGGGCGAGATTGTAGGCATGGGTGCCGATATCCCCGAGCGCACCGCCGGCGCCCGCCTGCTTGGGGTCTGAACGCCACGCCGCCTGCTTCTGGCCGGTGGCGGCGAGGTCCTCGGTCAGCCAGTCTTGCGGATATTCCGACTGCACGATGCGGATGTCGCCGAGCACGCCCTTGGCGACCATTTCGCGCGCCTGCCGCACCATCGGATAGGCGGTGTAGTTGTGGGTGAGCACGAACACCTTGCCGGTTTTTTCCACGATCGCCGCAAGCTTTTTCGCCTCGGCCAGGGTCGTTGCCAGCGGCTTGTCGCAGATCACGTGGATGCCTGCTTCCAGGAAGGCCTTGGCCGCCGGCACATGCACGTTGTTGGGAGTGACGATGGCCACCGCCTCGATGCCATCCGAGCGCTTCGCCTCGGCCTTGGCCATTTCGGCGTAGGACGCATAGCTGCGGGAGGGATCGAGCCCGAGTTCGGCGGCCGAGGCTTTCGCACGCGCCGGATCAGCAGACAGGGCGCCGGCGACCAGCACGAAATCATTGTCCATGCGGGCCGCGATCCGGTGCACCGCGCCGATGAATGCGCCCTGCCCGCCGCCGACCATGCCGTAGCGGATCGGGCCGCCTCCCGTTTCCGACTTCGATGCACCAACCATGTTTTTCTCCCTCGTGTGAGATACCCCTCCCCCGAGGGAGGAGGGGAAGTCGTGTCAAATTCCCATCATGGCGCGCAGCAGCTTCTTGTCCGTGGTGCCGGCGGCGAAATCGTCGAATGCCTTCTCCGTCACCCGGATGATGTGGTGCTGGATGAAGGGCGCCCCTTCGGCGGCACCATCCTCCGGATGCTTCAGGCAGCATTCCCACTCCAGGACCGCCCAGGAATCGTAGCTGTACTGGGTAAGCTTGGAGAAGATGCCGCCGAAATCCACTTGCCCATCGCCGAGCGAACGGAACCGGCCGGCGCGGTTCGTCCAGCTCTGGTAACCGGAGTACACGCCCTGCCGTCCAGTCGGATTGAACTCGGCGTCCTTGACGTGGAACGCCTTGATCCGCTCGTGATAGATGTCGATGAATTCGAGATAATCGAGTTGCTGCAGCAGGAAATGCGAAGGGTCGTAATTGATGTTGCAGCGCTTGTGGCCGCCGACCGCGTCTAGGAACATCTCGAAGGTCGCCCCGTCGAACACGTCCTCCGAAGGATGGATTTCGTAGCCGACATCGACACCATTGTCTTCATAGGCGTCGAGGATCGGCTTCCAGCGTTTGCCGAGTTCGCCGAAGGCTTCCTCGATCAGTCCGGCGGGCCGCTGCGGAAAGGGATAGAGGTAGGGGAAAGCCAGCGAGCCGGTGAACGACACCGAGACATTCAGCCCGAGATTGCGCGATGCCTTGGCACCGAACTTCATCTGTTCGACAGCCCATTCCTGTCTCGCCTTCGGGTTGTTGTGCACCGACGGCGGCGCGAACCCATCCATCTGGGCGTCATAGGCCGGATGCACCGCCACCAATTGCCCCTGCAGATGCGTCGACAATTCGGTGATCTCGACCCCGGCGTCAGTGCAGATGCCCTTCACCTCATCGCAATAGCCCTTGGAAGACGCCGCCTTCTTGAGGTCGAACAGGCGCGCGTCCCAGGTCGGGATCTGCACGCCCTTGTAGCCGAGACCGGCGGCCCATTTGGTGATCGACGCCAGCGAATTGAACGGTGCGGCATCGCCCGCGAACTGCGCCAGAAACAGCCCAGGGCCCTTCATTGTCGTCGGCATCGGCATCCTCCTTGTTTGTCATGACCAAGCATAGCGCCTGATGAAAGCCGGGCCAGTCACTTTGGTCTTATCGCGTCGGACGCTCTGCCGACACCGTCATTCTGGTATGACCAAATAAGGCAATCTGGTCAAGCCTTGGAATGCGCCGAAAAGGCACTCCCAAAGCGCGAAATAACGGCACATATCGCAATGTAATCAACAAACTAATTCACCATGAAAGTCGCGCTTCCACAGTTGTTGCCGTCTTGAGGAATTTGCTGTAGACCTCATTTCAGGCCCAATTGGTCTAACCAGTTTGCAGGAAAAGGCTGGGGATGCCTTGGGGAGGAACCCTTGCGTCGTCTTGCGGCGATGCATGTCGCAGGCAAACCATACGGACGAATCTGGGAAGGACAGACCATGCATCTTTCGACGCACAACTGGATGCGCGCGGAACCGCTTGAGACGACGCTGAAGCGCATCAAGAAATTCGGCTATGAGTCGATCGAGATTTCCGGCGAGCCAGCGCAGTACAAGACCAAGGAGACGCGGGCGTTGCTGAAGGAGCATGGCATTCGCTGCTGGGGCGCGGTGACCTTGATGCTGGGTGAACGCAACCTCGCCGCCAGGGACCAGGGCCAGCGCGAACGCTCCGTGCAGTACGTCAAGGATGTGCTGACGATGGTCGGCGAGCTCGATGGCGAGATCATCACGCTGGTTCCGGCGACAGTCGGCAAGGTGGTCCCGGACGGCACCGAGGAAGAGGAATGGAAGTGGGTGGTCGACGCGACCCGCGAATGCTTCACTCATGCCAAGAAGGTCGGCGTCAAGATCGCCGTCGAACCGCTCAACCGCTTCGAAACCTATCTGTTCAATCGCGGCGCCCAGGCGCTGGCGCTGGCTGACGCGGTCAGCCCAGAATGCGGCGTCTGCCTCGACGCCTACCACATCCACATGGAGGAATTTAAGGTGCATGACGCTATCCGCCAGGTCGGAAAGCGTCTGTTCGACTTCCATGTCGCCGACAACAACCGCTTTGCCGCCGGCCTGGGCCAGATCGACTGGCCAAGGATCGTCGCCACGTTGAAAGAAGTCGGCTACGACGGCGCACTGACCAATGAGTTCGTCGCCCCGGTCGATCGTACGCCGGCAGCACCCTATCCCGACATGGTCGAGCGTCACCCGGTCGATATCTCGCCCGAGCAGCTGAAGTTCATCCAGGACCATGGCTCCAGCGTGCTCACCGAGAAATTCTACACCGACCAGATGCGCATCACCGCCGAAACGCTGCTGCCGCTGATCAAGTAGTCGACCGCCGCTGGGAAATTTGCCCTTCCGCCCCGACCGGCGGCAGGGCTGGGGAAAAACATGCGCATCAAGACAGTCCAGGCCTGGTGGGTCCGCGTGCCGATCGAAGCCGCGAAGCAGCATCGCAGCGACTTCGGCCAGGTGACGACCTTCGACGCCGCCATCCTGCGCGTCGAAACCGATGACGGGCTGGTCGGCTGGGGCGAAGGCAAGAACGCAGCCGGCAGCGCCGGCAGCTACGGCGCACTCGTCCACATGCTGAACCACGAGGTCGGGCCGCAGCTGATCGGCCGCGACCCGGCCGACATCGGCATCATCTGGGAGATGCTCTACAACGGTGTGCGCCACCAAAGTGCCGCCCATGCCGGCCACGCCATGCCGCAACTGGCGCGGCGTGGGATGAGCGTCGCCGCCATAAGCGCGGTCGACATCGCGCTCTGGGACATCCTGGGCAAGTCGCTGGGCCAACCGGTCTGGCGGCTTCTCGGCGGCCGCAAGGTCGATCGCATGCAGGCCTATGCCTCGGGCGGCTGGGCCTCCGCCGATGCCATCGGGGAGCAATTGCAATCCTACATCGCCAAAGGCGGCTTCAAGGCGTTGAAGATGCGGGTGGGCGCCATGGATGGGGCGGCACACGTTTCCGCTGCCCGCGTGCGCGCCGCACGCCAGGCCCTCGGCCCCGACGTCGAGCTGATGGTCGACGCCCATGGCACCTACACGGTAGCGGAAGCCAAACGCTTCATCCATCTCGTCAAAGACCTCGATCTCGCCTGGTTCGAGGAGCCTGTTATCGCCGACGACAAGGCAGGCATGGCCGAAGTGCGCGCCTCCGGCGCCGTTCCGATCGCCACCGGCGAAAGCGAGGCGACACGCTATGCCTTCCGCGATCTCGCCGTGCTCAAGGCCGCCGACATCTTCCAGCCGGACCCGGCCTTCTGCGGCGGCATCAGCGAAGCGATGAAGATCGGCACCATCGCCAGCGCCTTCAATTTGCGCTTTGCACCGCATCTGTGGGCCGGCGCGCCCTGCTTCTTCGCCGGGCTGCATGTCTGCGCCGCGTCGCCTTCGAGTTTCACCGTCGAGTATTCGCTCGGCGCCAACCCGATGATCCACGATCTGGTCGAAGAGACTGTCGAAGCCAAGGACGGTATGATAGCGATCCCGGAAAAGCCCGGATTGGGATTCACCGTTTCGGAGCGATTCCTGGAGGCGCACGCGCAACGCAATTGACGATGAAAGAAAAGAACCTTCTCGCGGAACTCGCCGCCTATCTGTTCTCCCATTCGGACAAGGAGAGCGGCCGCACGCCGTCGGAACGCGAATTGGCCGAGCATTTCGGCGTCAGCCGCGGCCAGATCCGCGAAGCGCTCGCCATTCTCGAGGCAATGCGCATCGTCGAGCGCCGCGCCAAGTCAGGCATCTACATCGACACCAAGCAGGCCAGCGTCGAGGCGCTGGCGCTGTTCGCACGGGCCGGCCTGCCGCTTGATCCCTTGCAGATCTATGAGACGGTCGAGTTGCGCAAGATCCATGAGATCAAGGCCGCCGAGCTTGCCTGCTCGCGCGCCACCGAGGAGAATTTCGAGCGCCTGCGCGAAATCCTCAAAGCGTCGGAAGACCGCATCGCCGCTGGCGAAGGTCTGGCCAAGGAGGACCGCGAGTTTCACCTCGAGATCGTGCGCGCCACCAAGAACAGCGTCTTCCACAATATCTGCAGCGTCTACTATCTGATGGGCGAGCAGCGCCTGCCGATCTACTTCAACGATCCCGAACGCAGCGTGCGCTCGCACGCCGAGCACGTGCAGATCTACGAGGCGCTGCTGCGCCGCGACGGCAATCTCGCCCAGGCGCTGATGAGCGCCCATCTGCAAGGCGCGGAAAGCTATTGGAAGGGATTGATCGAGGGCGGCATGGCGGCTTCGCCCGCGGGCGCGGCACTCGAAAGGGCCTGACCGTGACCCAGACCGTGCCAAAGATCCTGTCAACGCATCCGCTGCACCCGCGCGCCACGGCCAAGCTGGCCGGCGCCGGCCAGTTGATCATCGCTTCGGCGCTTGACCCCGGCACATTGGCGAGGGAAGCCAAGGATGCCGACATCGTCATCGTGCGGGCGCCGCTGCCGCCGGCGCTGTTCGAGGTTGCATGGAAGCTGAGGGCCGCGATCGCGCCATGGCGCCGGGCTCGACATGATCCCGATGGAAGCGGCCGCGGCGGCCGGCGTGCTCGTGGCCAACGTGCCGGCGGTCAATGCCCGCTCGGTGGCCGAACATGTCATGTTCACCGCGCTTGCACTGCTGCGGCAGTTCCGCAGGGTCGACCGCGACCTGCGCGCCAAGGGCTGGCTGGCCGGACGCGAGCATGCCAATGCCAACGTCGAACTCGCCGGCAAGACCATCGGCATCGTTGGTCTCGGCGCCGTCGGGCAGGCGGTCGGCCACATCGCCGCACACGGCTTCGACCTCAAAGTGGTGGCAACGACACGCAGCATGCAGCCGGCGCCGGAAAAGGTCGGCTTCCTGTCGATCGACGCGCTGGTCGAGCAGAGCGATATCATCGTGCTCTGCTGTCCGCTGACGCAGGAGACACGCGGCCTGATCAGCCGCGAGCGCATCGCCCGCATGAAACCCAACGCACTGCTGATCAACGTATCGCGCGGACCGGTCGTCGATGACGACGCGCTGGTTGAGGCCTTGCAGGAGCGCCGCGTCGGCGGCGCCGCGCTCGACGTTTTCTCTACGCAGCCGCTGCCGCCAAATCATCCCTATTTCGGCTTCGACAACGTCATCGTCACCCCGCATATGGCAGGCATTACCGAGGAATCGATGATGCGCATGGGCGTCGGCGCGGCCGGCGAAGCCCTTCTGGTGCTGGCCAACAAACTGCCTGTCAATCTGCGCAATCCAGAAGTGGTCGATCACTACCGGCGTCGATTTCCGGCGCGGATATAGCATCGCGGTTTCGCCCCAATTCTCCGCGACGTTGCGGGCCATGTCCGGTCTTCGCGTTGCAGTTCTGATTGTCGCAACTTCGTCCATCTGCACCTCGCCGTCATTCGCAGCGGCCGAGAGCAGCTATGTCTACTGCGACAACAGACTACGCTGCTTCAAGGCGCCCTGCCCGTCGAGCAGCGCACTCGACCTTGGCACCGGCACCATCATCAAGGGCGTGTCGATCGACACCAGCGGATTGCCGCGGGCCGACAAGGCGATAACGGCTCAGTCCGACGTGCTTTATAGCGGAAAGATCGTCGTCAGAGGCTCGATCGAGCACCGCATCCAGACCTTCGCCGGCAAGGAATACAGCCTGCCCCGGCTGGTCGCGACCCGCATCGTGCGCAGCGCCAAGGACAGCGAACGCAAGCACTGTTCATCGCATTGATCCGTCATCTACGAGTCACTGCCGATCAACCCCCAGCAGCCTCTCCACCGACACGGCGATCCGCAGCAGATACCGGTCATGGCCGTTGCGCGCCACGAGCATCAACCCCATTGGCAGCGATGGTCCCGGCATCGGCAATGAGATTGCGCAAAGGTCGAACTGGTTGGCGATCTGGGTGTTGCGCAGCAGCAGGGCTTCGGTGCGGTCACGCAACTCCGCATCCTCGGCCATGGAAGCGATGGCCGGCGCCGTCACCGGCGTGGCTGGCAACGCCAGCACGTCAACCGATGCCAGCCGCTCATCCATGGCGGCGGCCAGCACGGCACGGCGGCCGAGCGCCCTGATATAGACCGGCGTCGGCAGCAGCGCCGCCCGCGACAATGGCCCGCTGACATGCGGGTCGACCGGCACCGATGCGCCTGTCGCCAGCCAGTCAGCATGCACTTCCGCGCCCTCCATCGCCGCGATCGAACCGCGCTTGGTGGCCGCGCGCAGATCCGCGATCATGTCGTCGATCGACAGATCCGTAATGCGTGCGCCAGCCTGTTCGATCTTGCCGAGACAATACTCGAAGGCGGCGGCAAGCTCGCCTTCCGTCTCGCCGAAAAGAACGCCGCGCGGAATGCCGATGCGAAGCCCGGCAAGTGGAATGGCCGCCAACTCCGTCGGCACTTCGCCGGCCATAACCGAGTCGGCGGCGGCGCATTGCGAGACGGTTCGGGCAAGCGGGCCGACCGAGTCCAAAGTGCCCGAAAGCGGGAAGGCGCCGGAGAGCGGCACGCGCCGCGCCGTCGGCTTGAAGCCGACGACGCCATTGAGCGCCGCCGGAATGCGGATCGAGCCGCCGGTGTCGGAGCCGATCGAGATTTCGCTCGTTCCCTCCCCGACGGACACACCGGCCCCGGATGACGAACCGCCGGGGATGCGGCTCGCGTCCGTCGCATTGCCAGGCGTGCCGTAATGCATGTTGTCGCCGATCGCGGTGAAGGCGAACTCGGTCATGTTGGTCTTGCCGATGACGACCGCACCGGCTTGCCGAAGCCGGCTGACGATGGCGGCGTCGCGCTGTGCCGGCGCGGCGGTCCTGCGCATCAGCGACCCGGCCGTGGTCGGCTCGCCGGCGACATCGAACAGGTCCTTGATCGAGACAATGGTGCCGTCGAGCGGGCCGAGTGTCACGCCCACTCTCTTGCGGGCATCGCTGGCGTCAGCCGCGACCCGCGCCGCTTCGGCATAGAGCTTCGTGAAGACCTTCTCGTCGGCCACACGATTGGTAAGACGTGACATGATAGTTTCGAGGCGGTCGCGGATTGGTTGCATGTTGGTGTCGGACTCCGCCAGAATGGAACGTCTTTAAGGCAAGCAGCCGTTGGGACTGCCGAAGGGATAACCCGGCCAGCGTGCCTTTGCACCTGCCAGACAGGAAGATACTGATGCTGTACAAAGGCAGCTGCCATTGCGGCAAGGTTGCGTTCGAGGTGGAGGGCGAACTTGAGGGCGTCGTGCGCTGCAACTGCTCGATCTGCGCCCGCAAGGGTGCGCTGCTATGGGCCGTGCCACACGACAAGCTTACGCTCGTCGCCTGGGGCGATGACCTTGGCCGCTACACATTCGGCGAGGCGAGAATAGCACACCGCTTCTGCCGAACCTGCGGCATCCATCCATTTGCCGAGGACACCAGCCAAGGCGAACGCAGCGCTTACGTCAACATCAATTGCGTCACTGGTCTCGACCCGTCCACCTTGTCGATCTTCGACTTCGACGGGCGTTCGGCCTGAGCAATTCTGCTCTATCGGTAGCCTGTCGCGTCAGCCGGTTTGCCGGCATCCTGAACTTCCGGAACATAGCGCCAGGCATCGGGTTGAGAACCGTCCAAATCGGTGAAACCGTAGACTTGCGCCAGCCCGCCACTGGACAGTGACTGCCCGTTCCAGCGCTCGCGATCCGGATCCGCCGCCAAGGCGGCAACGGCGCGGCCAACGAAACGCGGCGTTTCGGAAATGACGAAATGCGGCACTTTTGCCGTGGCGTCGCGCCAGTTTTCCTCGGCAACGCCGTAAAGCTCCAGCATCATTTCCGAACGCATCCAGCCAGGCGTCAGCGAGACCGATGTGGAGCCGTGTTTCGCAAGATCCTTGGCGTGGGCCCAAGCCATGCGGTTCACCGCTACCTTGGCAAGGTCGTAGAAGGGCGACAGGCGATAATGCCCGGCATTGTATTCGGCGGTACCGTCGGTGATTTCGACAAGCAACCCGCCCGGCCGCTCGATCATCAACGGCAAGGCATGGTGCGCGGTGATCAGATGCGTGTCGATGGCCAGGCGCATCATCCGCAAGCCGTTCTCCAGATTGTGCTCCCAGACCGGCTTGTTCCATTCGAACAGTTGTTCACCGCCCCAGATATCGTTGACCAGTATGTCGAGCCGACCCTGTTCGGCCCGGATGCGCCCGACCAGGCCGCGTACGTCATCGGCGATGAGATGATCGACCCGCACTGCATTGCCGCCATTCGCGGTAACCAATTCCGCCGTCTTCTCGATCGTCTCAGGCCGGGCATACTCCGATGGCTGCCCGCGCGTGCTTCGCCCCGTGACATAGACCGTGGCGCCGGCGGCGCCGAGTTCGATCGCTATGCCACGCCCGGCACCCCGTGTGCCGCCGGCAACCAGGGCAACTTTCCCCTGCAACGTCATTGAACTCTCCCAAAACAGCATCATCGATCAAATCCGAGCTGGCTCACGCCGCCCGCATCATATATAAATGATCATTCGGTTATATCAGGATGTCAAGATGACCCGTCCCAAAACCCGGTCCGACGAGCAGGTGCTGGAAGCCGCATTGCGATTGATCCACGAGCACGGCCCGGAGGCCCTCACCTTCGAGCGTCTGGCAAAAGCCTGCGGCCTTTCAGGCGCAACCCTGGTGCAGCGCTTCAAGAACAAAGCGCGGTTGAAGCAGCGCACCTTGCTGCATGCCTGGGACGGTCTTGACGACAAGACCAGAACGCTGGCCACCGACATTGTAAGAACCCCGGCTGGCGCCATCGAATTGCTGGTTGCGCTATCGCAAGGCTATGGCGGCATCGAAACCTATGCCGAAGGCCTGCTCGTCTTGCGCGAGGATCTGCGCGACCCCGTTCTGAGGGCGCGTGGCGCTGCCTGGAAGGCATTCCTATGCGCCGCTCTTGCGGCCTGCTTCGCCGAAATCGACGACCCGCCGCAAGACGTTGGCCTGCTCATGGCGTCGCATTGGCAAGGTTCGTTGCTATGGTGGAGCTTCGATCCGACGATCGAAGTGGCCGTCTATGTCGAGGACAGTCTCAACCGCTTCGTTGCCGCCATCACGACGCAAGCGGCCCGAAAACCGTAAGGGTTCTCGAGTCGTTGCCAGCGGTGGCTGTTGCGAGAGACTATTCGGACTGCTTTGGGCCGCGCAGGAACTACGACGGCAGCAGCGTCGCGGCTCCATGGCCTTGCCGCCGGGGCTGCTATGCGGTCGGTCTTCTGTTTGTCTGCAGCGCAGCATCCGGCCGCACTGCAACATGGGAGTGACGGCTTGGAGTTCCCATGCTAGAAACACCGGAATGAACTACAATTCGTCCAAAGTGGCACTGTCGACTTCTGGCGATCCTCTGACCGACATGCTGCGCGGATTGCGGCTCGACGGCGTCGACTATGGCCGCTGCGTGTTGGGCGAGCCCTGGGCCGTTTCCTTCCCCGCACAGAGGGCGGCGCGGTTTCATTTCATCGGCCAGCAGGGCTGCTGGTTGTTCTCACCCGCCAGGGAGTGGATCGAACTCTCGGTGGGTGACGCGCTTCTGATCCCGCGCGGCGACGAGCATGTCCTGGCCAGCGCGCCCGGCGTGCCTCCGGTGCCGATCGGCAGCTATACGATCGAACCGGTGTGCGAGAACATCTACGACGTCTCCAACGAGTGCAGTGGGCCCAAGACCTTGCTGTTTTGCGGCAGCATGCATTTCAATCTCGACGGCTCGCATCCGCTGCTCGACATGATGCCCACCCTCATGCAGGCACATAAGTTGATGGCGAACGCCCCGGGTATTCAGCATCTGCTCGACGCGATGGCCTCCGAGGTGACGATGGATCGGGTCGGCTCCGGCGGGATTCTGGCCCGCCTTGCCGATGTGCTCGCCGCCACGATCATCCGCTCCTGGGTCGAGAACGGCTGTGGCGATGCCACCGGCTGGATCGCCGCCGTCCGCAATCCCGACGTCGGCAAGGCGCTGGCGACCATCCACCTGCAGCCGGATCGCGATTGGAGCGTCGAGGCGCTGGCGCGGATGATGGGAGCCTCGCGCTCGGCCTTTGCCAAGCGCTTCGCCACAGTGGTCGGAGAGACGCCGGCCAAATATGTGCTGCGCGTGCGCATGCACCAGGCCAGGCAATGGTTGGCTCGCGATGGCATGAGAGTATCGGTGGCGGCGGCGAAGCTAGGCTATGATTCGGAAGCATCCTTCAGCCGCGCCTTCAAGCGGGTGATGGGCATGGCGCCAAGCCATCTGCGCCACGTTGGTGCCGGCGACAAGCCGTCCTGACGTCGGGACGACAAATCGCTGCGATCCTTCCGGCTGGAGGAATTGCCTGGTCTTTTGGACGCAGCGTCATTGCAGGCCAGCTTCCGGCGGATAATCTGGCCCGTGGAGGAAATCCCATGGCCAATCATTTCGTACTGCTCGCGCTTGGTGTCCTGTCGGTCATTCCCGGACACGCCTTTGCCCTCGAGGACAGCTATCTCCCTGCAGGCAAGATCCCTTACGTCGCCGAGGCGCCGGACCAGCCGCAGCGCCTGGGACCACTGTGGGGCGAAAGGGCCAAAGGCCCTGCCGGAACCTTGCTGAAAGTCCCGGGCAACTGGCGCGCGCCTGTCCACGCGCACACCGCAGACTATCGCGCCGTGGTCATTCAGGGTCTGTGGGCGCACTGGCAGATTGAAGGCGGTGAAGCGACCAAGGTCGAACTGCCACCTGGATCCTACTGGACCCAGAAGGCCAATGAGATGCATGACGACGCGTGCCTCTCGGAGACGGAATGCGTGATCCTGCTGATCAACGACACGCCTTACGAGACCTACCTGCCGAAATAGCCGCGCCCTATGACGCGTGCCGCAGGCTGACACCACTGCCCTTGTCGAACAGCACCACCTTGTCAGGATTCCAGGCAAAGCGCACCGGTTGCTCGATCGCGACATCGGTCCTGGCCGGCACCGTGGCGCGAAGAGTTGTATCGCCGACCCGCAGCGTCAGGATCTTTTCCACGCCATGGTTCTCGACGTCGTGGACACGCGCCTCGACCGGCGCGCCGCTTTCCAGATAAACATCCTCCGGACGGATGCCGAAGACGAGCGGGCGACCGTCGGTCGCCGCACTCGCCCCAGCCCCCGTAAAAATCTTGGCTCCCCCCGCAAAGGGCAGTTCGAAATTCAATGGCGCCATCACCGCGCGGCCGTTCACCAGCCTGCCGTCGATGAGGTTCATCGGCGGCGAGCCGACGAAGCTCGCCACATAGGTGTCGCGCGGGTTGTTGTAGATCTCGTGCGGCGTGCCGGTCTGGATGATCCGGCCATGGTTGAGCACGCCGACCTTGTCGCCCATCGACATCGCCTCGATCTGGTCGTGGGTCACAAACAGGAAGGTGGCGCCAAGCTGTATCTGCAAGTTCTTCAACTCGGTACGGAGCGCCTCGCGCAATTTGGCGTCGAGTGCCGACAGCGGCTCGTCCATCAGGAACACGCGCGGCTTGCGCACGATGGCGCGGCCGATGGAGACGCGCTGCATCTCGCCGCCGGACAGGCGGTCGGTCTTGCGGTCGAGCAGATGCTCGATCCGCAGCGTGCGGGCGGCGCGGTCGACGCGGTCCTTGATCTCGGCATCCGGCAGCCGGCGGATCTTCGGTTTCAGCGGAAATTCGAGGTTTTCGCGCACCGTGTAGCGCGGGTAGAGCGAATACTGTTGCAGCACCAGCGCCACGTCGCGCTCGGCCGCGCCCCAGTCGGCGACGTCGACGCCGTCGATGAAGACCTGCCCCTCGCTCGGCTTCTCCAGGCCGGCAATCAGCCGCAGCGTCGTCGTCTTGCCGGCGCCCGTCTCGCCGAGCAGGACAAAGAATTCGCCATCGGCGATGTCGAGGTCGAGCCCGGTCAAGGCCGTGTGGTTGCCGAAGCTCTTGGAGATGTTCTTGAGCTGGATATGGGCCATCAGAGCCTCACCTCAAGCGACTTGCCGCTTGCCTTGTCGAAGAAATGCGCCTGGGTCGGATCGATTCGGGCAAACACCTTCTCGCCCGGTCCGGCAACGAAGCCGCTCTTCGTGCGGGCCCGCAGCATTTTAGAGCCAACCTTGAGGTCGACGATGTCGAAGGAGCCGAGCGGTTCCACGATCTGCGTCTCGACGGCCATGAAGCCATCGGCCGCTTCACGACGAATGAGGACGCCTTCCGGCCGGATGCCGAGTGCGAGTTGGCCGCTGGCGTGGCCGTTGAGTTTCGACAGCAGCGCCCGCGGAAACTCAAAGCCGGAAGCCGCTCCACCAACTGTAACCGAAGCCGATGACGGTGTTTCGGCAACCGCCGCGTCGGCGACATTCATCACCGGACTGCCGACGAATTGGGCCACGAACAGATTGGCCGGCCGCGAATAGACCTCGTCGGGCGTTCCCACTTGCTGCAGCACGCCCTCATGCATGATGACGATACGATCGGCGAGGCTCATGGCCTCGATCTGGTCGTGCGTGACATAGATGGTGGTCGAGCCCTGCTTGATATGCAGCCGCTTGATCTCGGCCCGCATCTCCTCGCGCAATTTGGCGTCGAGCGCGCCGATCGGCTCATCCATGAGCATCGCCTTCGGCCGCCGCACCAGCGCCCGTCCGATCGCGACGCGCTGCATGTCGCCGCCCGAAAGCGCCGACGGCTTCTTCGCCAGCAAATCCATTATCTGCAGCGTCTTGGCGACCGAGCGCACTTCCTGGTCGATCTCGCTTTTGCTCTTGCGCGTGGCGCGCAAGGGAAAGGCGATGTTCTCGTATACGCTCATATGCGGGTAGAGCGAGAATGACTGGAACACCATGGCGATGTCGCGGTCGGCGGCCTTCAGATGCTGGACCGGCTTGCCGTCGATGAGGATGTCGCCCTCGTCGATGGTTTCCAGTCCGGCGATGGCGCGCAACGTCGTCGTCTTGCCGCAACCGGACTGGCCGAGCAGCACGATGAACTCATTGTCCGCGATCTTGAGGTTGAGGTCCTTGATGACCTGGACGGCACCGAAGAATTTCTGGACGCCGCGAAGCTCGATCTGGGTCAATGCTGTGCTCCCGGATTTCGCGCGTCCGCGGCATGACCGGTGCCGGCCTGTTCCTCGGGCGCGATCTTCGAGGTGATGTTGAAACCGATCAGCCCGATCAGGATGATGGTCAGGCCGTAGGTGTGCAGGGTCATGTTCCAGGGCTGGCAGAGGGCCACGATGCCGAGCACCATGAGTATCTGCGAACCCGGTTCCAGATATTTCTGATTGATGGCGCGAAAGCTCATTTGCGGATCGCTCCGAAGGACATGCCGCGCAGCAGATGGTTGCGGAGCAGGAAGGTGAAGATGGCGACCGGCAGCAGGAACAGGAAGGTGCCGGCGGCTATCACCGTCCAGTCCGGCAGGCCCGAGCCGACCTGGCTCGGGATGAACGGCGGCGCGGTCTGGGCGCGGCGGTTGGTCATGATCAGCGCGAAGGCGTATTCGTTCCACGCCGTGATGAAGCAGAAGACGGCGGTGGCGGCGATACCGGTGGCGGCCTCCGGCAGCACGATCTTGAAGAAGGCTTCCATGCGTGTGTAGCCGTCGACCAGTGCCGCCTCCTCATATTCCTTCGGGATTTCATCCATGAAACCCTTCATCAGCCACACCGAAAAGGACAGGTTGAAGGCGGTGTAGAGAATGATCAGCCCGATGTGGGTATCGTTGAGGCCGACCGCGCGGTACATCAGGAACATCGGGATCGCGACCACCACCGGTGGCAGCATGCGTGTCGACAGGATGAAGAAGAGCAGGTCCGCCTCCCCGTTCACCCTGAAGCGCGAGAAGCCATAGGCGGTGAACGTGCCCATGCCGACGGCCAGCACTGTCGAGGTGATGGCGATGATCAGCGAGTTCAGGAAGCGGCTCGGATAGCCCGACCACTGCACCTGGCCCTTGCCGTCGCGCACGATCTTTTCGCCACCGTCGAAGACGACCCGCTCCCACCATGGGGCCGCCGCGTACTCTTCCGGCGACGGCGGACTGCGCAATTGAGAGCGCTTGGTGAACAGCTTCACGAACGGCGATATCTCCGGCTGGAAGACGACGGTCGGCGGAATAGTGGTGGCAAGATTGCGCGGCTTGAACGCCGTCGAGGCGATCCAGTAGATCGGCGCCAGGAAGATGATCGTCACCAGCAGCACGGCGACTATAGCGACGCGGTTGAAGGTGATTTCGGAAGAAGTGCGGACGGCTGCCATCTCAGCGCTCCTTCACCTTGTTGAGATATTTGACGTAGATGTTGGTGATCGCCAGCACCATGATCAGAACGATGTAGGCCATCGCGCAGGAGCGCCCGGTCTGCCATTCCTGGAACGCCATCTTGTAGAGCCGGATCGAGATCAGCTCGGCCGTCGGCTGGCTGGTCAGGATGTAGGCGAGATCGAAGGTCTTGAAGGCTTCCATGGTGCGGAAGATGACGGCGATCATCAGGATCGGCGCGACCAGCGGCAGGGTGATGCGGAAGAAGGTGTAGAACGGCCCGGCGCGGTCGATCGCGGCGGCCTCATAGAGATGCTTCGGCACCGCCGACAGTCCGGCGAGCGACAGCAGCATGACGAAGGGCGACCACATCCAGATATCCGTCAACGCAACAGCGTAGAGTGCCATCTTGGGATCGGCCAGCCACTCGAAATTGCCGAGCCCGAGCGCATAGTTGATAACTCCCCATGACGGGTCGTAAAGCAGTTTCCAGAATAGCCCGACCACCGCCATCGACAGCATCATCGGCAGCAGCAGCAGCGTGGTGATAAGACCCTTGAGCGGAATGTCCCGGTTGAGCAGCATCGCCACGCCGAAGCCGACAAGCAGCTGTCCGACGACCGAGACAATCACGTATTTCGCCGTGATGGCGAAGTTCGACCAGACATAGGGGTCGTTGAGCAGGTCGCGATAATTCTGCAGCCCGACGAAATTCGCCGGCGCATTGGTCGACGCGCGGAAGTCGGTGAAGGAATAGCCGAGCGAGTAGATCAGCGGAAAAATGTTGTAAGACGATCAGGAACAGAACCGTCGGGATGATGAAGAGATTGCGGATGGAGATATCGCTTAGGCCGCGTGCCGCGGCGCGCGTGGATCTGTCGAGGGTGGTGGTCATCGTGGTCGCCAAGACCCTGCTCCCGGTTCAAGAAAAAGAAACGGAGGAGGCGACACCGCCCCCTCCGCGGGACATGAAGGATTATTGGACGCGGCCGTATTTCTTGAAGGTCGCGTTCCAGTCTCCAGCCAATGCGTCCAGCGTTTCCTTTGCGGTGCCACTGCCGCCGATCATGTAGGGATAAACGCGCTGGTTCAGCTGCTGCAGCAGTTCGGCATATTCCGGCACCGCCCAGAAGTCCTTCACCTTGAACATGGTCTCGTAGAAGGCCTTGTTGTAGGGCGTTGCGTTCTGGAACTCAGGCGACTTGAGCACCGCCTGGCTGCAGGTATAGCCGCCAAGGGCAGCCCACTTCTTCTGGGTCTCGTCCTTGATGAACCATTCGAGGAACTTCATCGCCTCGTCTTGCTTCTTCGAGTACGAGATGACGGAGATGCCTTGCCCGCCGAGTGCGGCGAACTGATCGCCATTTGGACCGGGAGGGTTGGCGAAGAAGCCGGTGTTCTTGGCATTCGGGTTCGACGCCTCGTTGATCAGCGAGGGGAAGAACGCGAAGAAGTTCATGCTCATCGCGGCCAGGTTTTCAGTGATTGCCTGGTTGTCCTCGACGAAGAACGATTTGGCCCAGCCCGGAGGCGTGAACTTGTAGAGCTCCTTGTAGGCATCGAGCGCGGCCACCGCCTTGTCGGAGTTGATGTGACCGTCGACCTTGTAGGTCGTGTAGTCGCCCAGCTCACCACCATAGGAGAACAGCGCGTTCTCGAAGCCCATCGCCATCGCGTCGTAGGAATTGTCGGTGTAGATGGCGATGCCGTATCTCTTCTGATCCGGCCGGTGGAAGAACTCGGCGATGTCGCGCAGCGCCTTGAAATCCTTCGGCACGTCGAGGTCGTAGCCGTATTTGGCCTTGAAGGCTTCCTTTTCCTTGGGATCCTCGAACCAATCCTTGCGATAGGACCAGCCGACGGCGTCGCCCTCAAGCGGGATCGCCCAGTATTTGCCGCTGTTGCCGGGATACTCGGCATAATATTTCACCGTCGCCGGTGCCATGACGTTGCCGAGATCATGCTTCTTGAAGAAGTCGGTCAGGTCGACGTAGTGGCCGCCGGTGGAGCCGGCGCCGAGCCACTGCGAGTCGCCGACGACCAGGTCATAGGCGTCGCCATGGGCGTTGAACTCGGTAAAGGCCTTGGTCTGGAAGTCGGACCAGGGCGTGGTCTCCACCGTGATCTTGACGCCGGTTTCCTTCTCGTACTCGTTGCCGAGTTCCTGCAGGTAATTGGCCGGATCCCATTCCGCCCAGAAGATGGTGAGCGACTTTTCCTGCGCGTAGACGGACGTTCCGCAGGCAAGCGTTAAGCCGATACCAGCAAGCATGCTGGTCACTAACTTGCGCATAATGATTTCCTCCCTTGTGCGCATTCTACCTTGTCGTACGAGCCGGCGACGGAGCCGGCCCTGGTAGTTCCTCCCGTGGTCGCGCTTTTCCGAATTCGGAGCCTCCTCGCTCAGTCCGGAAATGGATCGCAGCCCTCACTTTCGAACCGCTTATCTTCCTTGATCTGGTATTACCAATCCTGCAGCGACGTCAAGTCCTTTCTTGAACGGAGGGCTGGGCCGTTACCGTCCAACTGGAGCTTTATCTGCCTGTTTTCCCATGATTTTCCTACTCAGTGATACACATTGGCCTTGCCCCATGACCTTATTTTGGGCTAGGATCAGCGGTATGCAGGGAAATCTGGTCGAACCAGATTGGGACTATTCTGCCGCTCCTGAAGCAGACCCATCACCACCATAAGCCGACTCCGCGATTGCCGTGCGCACCAGCGCACTCGCCGCCCATTGCGCCACCGACATCGTCCGGCGGCTGTCCAGCCCCCATATATCCTTGAGCACGATCAGCACCTCCACGCCGAAGATCAGCGACAGCGCCTGCGCCAGCCGCTTGACGTCGCGCGGCGGCAAGCGGCCCTTGAGCGGCGTGAGCGCCTCCTTCAGCAATTCGACGCGATGGCCGCGCGTGAAGGCCGGCTCTCCGCCCAGCGTGCCCGCTTGGCGCCGCGCCCATTGATCGAGCGACAGCTTCAACGCAGCCTTGAATGTCGCCTCGAAGGCCTCGATGCGCGGCATGGCCGTATCGAACAGTTCGGCGACGCGGCGCTCGGCATCGGCGGCGGTGGACTTCCAGGTCAAGATTGGCCCCAGCCCCTCGTCGACGACGGCCTGGACCAGGGCTGCCTGGCTGGGGAAATAGCGGTAGGCCGTGGCCCGGGAGACCTCGGCTGCCTCCGCGACCTCGCTGACGGAAGGCGTGGCACCCGCCTGCATCAGTCGCGTGGCCGTCTCCAGCATCAGCCGCTTTGTCCGCGCCCGCGGTCCGCGCTCGGCCCTCTCCCCGGCGTTGTCGTCCGTTGCGGGTTGTTGACGTGAGACATCCATGCCAATACGATACGCGCGTCTCAAAAATTTGCAATGGCAGCCCTTTTCCTGGAGTGGCCACGTTGACGCTCTACGGCGCACAAAGCTTTCTGATGAGCATCACCACCTTCGAACCAACCAACCGAGGGAGGCGCGGATGAAGCGCATCCATGTGGTGGGCACCGCCGACACCAAGGGCGAGGAACTCGCCTTCCTGGCCGATGCGATCGCCGCGACGGGGGCCGTCGTCTGCCGTGTCGATGTCGGCACGCGAGGCGCGACCGTGCCGGTCGACGTCTCGGCTGAGGAGCTAGCCGCTCATCACCCCGATGGCCGCGGTGCGGTGCTCGGAATCGACGACCGCGGCAGATCGGTTGCGGCAATGGCTGAGGCCTTCACGCGCTTTGTCCGGTCCCGCGACGACATATCGGGCATCATCGGCATTGGCGGCGGCGGAGGCACCTCGATCATCACAGCGGGCATGCGCGCGCTGCCGCTCGGTCTGCCCAAGCTCATGGTCTCGACGTTGGCCTCGGGCGACACGGCCCCCTATGTGGACGTGTCCGACATCATCATCATGCCATCGGTGACCGACATGGCAGGCCTCAACCGGCTGTCTCGTGTCGTGCTGCACAACGCCGCCCGGGCGATAGCGGGCATGGCGGTCAATCCGGCGCCTGCAGCGGACGGCAAGGCCTCGATCGGCCTCACCATGTTCGGCGTGACCACGCCTTGCGTGACGGCAATCGCCGAACACCTCCGCTCGACTTATGATTGCATGGTCTTCCATGCCACTGGCACTGGCGGCCGCAGCATGGAGAAGCTGGCCGACAGCGGTCTGCTGTCGGGTGTCGTCGACATCACCACAACGGAGGTCTGCGACCTGCTGTTCGGCGGCGTGTTGCCGGCGACGGAGGATCGTTTCGGTGCCATCGCCCGCACCAAGCTGCCCTATGTCGGCTCGGTCGGCGCGCTCGACATGGTCAATTTCTGGGCGCCATCGACCATTCCGGAGCATCATCGTGGTCGGCTGTTCTACGAGCACAATCCGAACGTCACGCTGATGCGCACGACCGCGCGGGAATGCCGCGCGATCGGCGAATGGATCGGCACAAGGCTCGCCCGCTGCGAAGGCCCGGTGCATTTCCTGATCCCGGAAAATGGCGTTTCCGCGCTCGACATCGAAGGCGGCCCCTTCTTCGATCCAGAAGCCGACGCAGCTCTGTTCGAAGCCATTGAGCGCACCATCAGGCCGGGTGCGACGCGCCGCGTCACCCGCCTGGCGCTGCACATCAACGATCCGGACTTTGCCAAGGCGGCGGTCGCGGCCTTTCTCGACATCGCCAGACAGTGAGACCCAGACATGCCAGCCATACCACGCAAGGACATACTGAAGAAGTTCCGGGGAATGATCGACAAAGGCGTGCCGATCGTCGGTGGCGGCGCCGGCACCGGTCTGTCTGCCAAGGCCGAGGAGGCCGGCGGCATCGACCTCATCATCATCTACAATTCCGGCCGCTACCGCATGGCTGGCCGCGGCTCGGCCGCCGGCCTGCTCGCCTATGGCAACGCCAACGAGATCGTCAAGGAGATGGCCTATGAGGTGCTGCCGGTGGTCAGACACACGCCGGTGCTGGCCGGCGTCAACGGCACCGATCCCTTCGTCATCATGCCGCTGCTGCTGGCGGAACTGAAGACGATGGGGTTTTCCGGCGTTCAGAACTTTCCCACCATCGGCTTGTTCGACGGCCAGATGCGACAGAGTTTCGAAGAGACCGGCATGGGCTTCGGCCTAGAGGTGGACATGATCGCCGAGGCACACAAGCTCGACCTCCTGACCACGCCCTATGTCTTCAACCCCGAAGAAGCGCGCGCCATGACCAAGGCGGGCGCCGACATCGTTGTCGCCCATATGGGCGTGACCACCGGCGGCTCGATCGGCGCCACCTCGGCCAAGTCGCTCGACGACTGCGTCGTGGCCATCGACGCCATTGCCGAGGCGGCGCGCTCAGTGCGCAAGGATGTCATCCTGCTTTGCCATGGCGGCCCGATCTCGATGCCCGACGATGCCCGCTACATCCTCTCCCACGCCAAGGGCCTGCACGGCTTTTATGGCGCAAGCTCGATGGAACGGCTGCCGGCGGAAGCCGCGATCGCCAGGCAGACGGCGGACTTCAAGGCGGTGACGCTCGGCGGTGAGAAGACCGCCAAGAAAAAGATGGGACAATGAGAGATGGCCGACAAGAGCAAGGTGTTTGTCTACCCGAAGGACGTCAGCGCCTTCGGCTTCGATTGGGGAAAACTCTCTTTGACGGTGGCACCTGAAGTGAACGGCGCGACCCGCTTTTCCGGCGGCGTTGTCGACCTGCCCTCGGGCAAGGGCCATACCCGCCACAACCATCCGGGTGCGGAAGAGATCATCTTCGTCATCTCGGGCCATGGCGAGCAGATGGTCGAGGACGAGAAGGGCAATCCGGTGGTCGAGAAAGTCGGCCCCGGCTGCACCATCTATGTGCCGGAAAGCCGCTTCCATTCGACGCTCAACACCGGCGACGGGCCGATGCAGTTGTTCGTCGTCTATTCGCCGGCCGGGCCGGAACTGGGTCTGCGAGAACTGCCGGATTTCAGGCTGATCCCGCCGCGCAGTTGATCAACCTATTCTGCTGGAGGCAGCGCCGCCTCTCATTGTGCTGCCGGACATTTCTCCCCGTATACTGACGGGGAGAAAGGTGCTGTCATCGACGCTTTCGCCAATTGCCAGTGCTGAGGCTGCTCCCTTCTCCCCGTTCTACGAAGAGAAGGTGCCCGAAGGGCGGATGAGGGGCAGCGCCGCCCTCCAAAATCAGGCCGTCCCACCCCTATTCCATCCCCGGCCCCGATCGCCAAACATCACGTACCCGCTCTCGGTCACCGCCAGCGTATCCTCCAGCTTGATGAAGCCGCGCGTCGGGTGAAGCATTGTGGTCTCCACGGACAGCACCATGTTTTTCTCCAGCGGCTTGGCCGCATAGGTGCCTTCATAGGTCACCGGGTGGTTGGTCATCAGGAACGGCGCCTCGTGCGTGATCAGCCCCATGCCGTGGGCGAAGAAATCCGTATAGGGCGCGACCTTGGATGTCTTCAGCACACCCTCGGCGTAAGCAATCATGTCGCCGCCAAGCGTGCCGGCTTTCACCTTGGAGAACGCCGCCTGCTGCACGGTTTCGACCTCGGCCAGCAGATCCTCGAGCTCGGCATCGGGTTCGCCCAGAATGCCCATCCTGCAGAGATCGCCAATATAGCCGTGATAGTTGCCGCCGGAATCGATCGACAGCACTTCGCCCTTCTTCCACGCTTGCGGGGAGGTGGCGCGGTTATGGCTGGAGCCCAGCGTCAGCAGGCAATATTCGAAATGCGCACCACGATTGGTCTCTTCGCGCCTGATCTGCTCGATCAACTCGGCCTTGGTCGTGCCCTCGCGCGCCCAAGCGATGGTCGCCAGCATGGAATCGGTGATCAGCTCGGAGGCCATGCGAAGCTTCTCCAACTCCGCGTCGGTCTTGATGGCACGCATACGTTCCAGCATGTCGGTCGCATCGATCAGCTTCGCATCGGGCAATGCCTTCCGGATCAGCGCATAAGCGTCCGAAGGCAGGAAACCGGGCTCGATACCGATGCGGGCATCGCCCTTGCCGATCTTCCTGACATGCTCGACGGCAAGATTGGCGGCGTCGAGAGTGCCCCAGCAGGCGGCATGCAGCGTCGGCGTCCAGAACGGGTGGTTCTGGTGCTCGCCGCCTTCCATGCGGTTGGCGATATAGGCAGCATGATCCGGCCCGCCCTTCTCGTAGACCACGATCGGCAAATAGCGGCTGTGGCCGATCGCATCCATGGCGGCGAAGAAGATGAACTTGTAGCCGCCCAGCAGATATTGCGTGTTGTGCTTGGAGGTCGCGAGCAGCACGTCGATGCCGGCCTCATCCATCAGCCGGTCGACCCTGGCCTGCTCGAACGGGATATTGCTGACGGCACTCTTGCCTGGCGCAATGTTCATCACTCGCTCCCTGAATTGCCCGGGATCGGCGCTGTTTCGCACCCGATCCCCGGCTCGCGATCAAATCTGCACTATTTTTCTCGCTCTGGTCTAGCCAGAATGTTCACGAACACAACGTTCGGTGGTCACCCAAGCGTCACTTGTGCGCATATCCGCTAATCTGGTCCTACCAGCCAGTCGAATTGACTGGGCTTGTGCTAAACTGGTCCAGCGGACGGAAATTTCAAAGCCAAGCAAGGATGCGCCAATTCCGTCTCTGGCGAAACCCTCGGCAAGGCCCATAATCCCCGCCGCAAGGATGCCGATGCGCGCGCCGACGTTCGAGGTCGCGCCGGGTCGGGTGGAGGAGAGGACGGAGTTCGATCATGTCAGGTTTCACGATTTCCAGACGCACCATGCTTACCGGGTCGGCAATGCTGCTGGCCACCACCGCCATGCCGGCCCTGGGCTGGACGCAGACGCCAAAGAAGGGCGGACGGCTCGTGATTGCCGCCGATTCCGAGCCGCGCAATCTCAACCCGGCGATCGTCGCCTCCAACGGCGTGTTCTTCATCTCCAGCAAGATCGTCGAGACGCTGGCCGAAGCCTCCTTCGAGGCCAAGGACGGGCTCGCGCCTCGGCTGGCGGTGAGCTGGGAAGGTGCCGCCGACGGGCTCTCGGCGACCTTCAAGCTGCGCGAAGGAGTCAAATGGCATGACGGCAAGCCGTTCACCTCGGCCGACGTCGCCTTCTCGGCGTTGCAGATATGGAAGCCGCTGCAGAATCTCGGCCGGACCGTGTTCAAGGACCTCAGCACGGTCGAGACACCAGACGATCTGACCGCCGTGTTCAAATTCGCCAAGCCGACGCCGTTCCAGCTGATCCGCAACGCCTTGCCGGCGCTGTCGAGCGTGGTGCCGAAGCACATCTACGAAGTCGGCAAGATCGAGGACAACCCTGCCAACAACGCACCGATCGGTACGGGTCCGTTCAAGTTCGGCGAGTACAAGGCCGGCCAGTATTACCGGCTGACGAAGAACGTCGACTACTGGGGCAAGGACGAGCCCTATCTTGACGAGATCATCTATCAGGTCCTGCCCGACCGTACCTCGGCCGCCGCCGCGCTGGAGGCCGAGGAAATCCAACTCGCGGCTTTCTCGGCCGTGCCGCTGGCCGATCTCGACCGCATCTCCAAGGTTCCCGGCCTGAAGGTCATCACCAAGGGCTATGAGGGCCTCACCTACCAGCTCGTGGTGGAGATCAACCATCGCCGCAAGGAATTGGCCGACCTCAAGGTGCGTCAGGCCATCGCGCACGCCATCGACAAGGACTTCGTCGTCAAGACAGTGTTCCTCGGCTACGCCGCCACGGCGACCGGCTCGGTGCCGAAGAACGATCCGCAATTCTACACCGCCGACGTGCCGATCTATGCCTTCGATGTCGACAAGGCCAACGCGCTGCTCGACGAAGCCGGTTATAAGAAAGGCGCCGACGGCAACCGCTTCTCGCTCAGGCTCTTGCCTGCCCCCTATTTCAACGAGACGAAACAGTTCGGCGACTATCTGCGTCAGGCGCTCGCGGCAATAGGGATCGACGCGCAGCTGGTCAACAACGACTCGGCCGCCCACATCAAGGCGGTCTATACCGACCATGCCTTCGACCTCGCGGTCGGCCCGCCGGTTTTCCGCGGCGACCCGGCGATCTCGACCACCATCCTGGTGCAGAGCGGCATTCCCGATGGCGTGCCGTTCTCCAACCAGGGTGGCTACAAGAATGACGCGCTCGACGCCCTGATCACCAAGGCCTCCGAGACGCTCGACACCACGGCGCGCACCGACCTCTACAAGGAATTTCAGAAGCAGGTCGCGGCCGACCTGCCGCTGATCAACGTCGCCGAATGGAGCTTTATCAGCGTCGCCAGTGACAAGGTCGGCAACATCGCCAACAACCCGCGCTGGGCGGTGTCGAACTGGGCGGACACGTATCTGGAATCGTGACAGACTTGCGCGGATGAGAGTTCGCGAGGAAAAACATCGGCAGCAGCCAATCTACCCCCTTGAGGGGGAGATGTCCGGCAGGACAGAAGGGGGCCCCTGGGCTCGACATTTCCTTATGTCCTTTATCGCGCATTCGAGGTCCGCATGAATCGCGCCCTCGTCCTCCTGCGCCGTCGCCTCGTCGGCAGCATCTTCGTACTTTTGATCGTCGTCATCGGCACCTTCGTGCTGCTCGAAGCAGCGCCCGGCGATGCGGTCGACGCCTACATCGTCTCGACCGGCGGCGACGCCGGCATGATCGAGCTGTTGCGCCACCGCTGGGGTCTCGATCAGTCGGAGCTGACGCGGCTCGCCAACTACCTCTGGGCACTGCTGCATCTCGATCTCGGCCGGTCCGTCACTTTTTCCCGACCGATCCGCGATGTCATCCTCGAGCGACTGCCGACCACGCTCTTCCTGATGGTCAGCGCCACCGCGCTCTCCTTTGGCCTCGGCTCGGCGCTCGGCATCCATGCCGGCGCCAGGCCAGGCAGCTTCCGCGACCGTTTTCTCTCCGTCGCCTCGCTGGCGCTCTACGCAGTGCCCGGCTTCTGGCTCGGCCTGGTGCTGATCGTGATCTTCGCCGTCGACCTGCGCTGGCTGCCGATCGGTGGCGTCGAAACCCTGGCCTCGGACAAGACCGGCCTCGACCGCGCCGCCGACATCGCCGTCCATCTGGTGCTGCCGGTTTGCGCACTCGGTTTCATCTATCTGGCGCTCTATCTGCGCATGATGCGCGCCGGCATGGCCGAGGCCTGGCGCCAGGATTTTGTGCTGGCCGCCCGCGCCAGGGGGTTATCGCGCCGCCGCATCGTGCTCGCTCATGTCGCCCGCAATGCGCTGCTGCCGCTGGTCACCATGCTCGGCCTGCAGTCGGCGCAGATGCTCGGCGGCAGCGTCGTCATCGAGAGCGTCTTTGCGGTGCCGGGCCTCGGCCGGCTGGCGCAGGAAGCGGTGGCCGCGCGCGACACGCCGCTGCTGCTCGGTATCATTCTTACCAGCGCCGTCCTGGTCATCGTCATCAATCTTGTCGTCGACATTGCCTATGCCTTCCTTGACCCGCGCGTCGGCGCCAGCGGGGCCGGTGCATGAGCCGTCTGCGCCGCTTTCTGCGCACGCCCGAGGCGGTCGCCGGTGCCATCATCCTGGCGGCGCTTTTCGCCATGGCGCTGTCGGCCTCGCTGCTGTTTCCCGGGGACCCGCAAGCCATTGCCGGCGCGGCGCTGCTGCCGCCCTTCCGGGATTGGTCGCTGCCGCTCGGCACCGACCGGCTCGGCCGCGACGTGTTGGCCGAGCTGTTCCACGGCGCCCGTACGTCGCTGGCGGTCGGTCTGGCCGCGGCGGCCGCGGCACTCGCCGTCGGCGCGGTGATCGGCACGCTGGCCGGTTTCGCCGGCGGCCTGATCGACGAGGTGCTGATGCGCATCACTGACGCTTTCCAAACCGTGCCGGGCTTCCTGCTGGCGCTGGCCTTCGTCAGCGTGGTTGGGCCCTCGCTCGGCGTCGTCGTCATGGCAATAGCGCTCGGCACCTGGACGGGACCGGCGCGGGTCGCCCGCGCGGAAGTCCTCTCCATTCGCGAACGCGACTATGTCGCCAGTGCCCGTGTCATTGGCATGCATCCCCTGGAAATCGCCTTTCGCGAGGTGCTGCCCAATGCCTTGCCGCCGATCTTGGGGATGTCATCGGTGATCGTCGCCGCCGCGATCCTCACCGAAGCAGCCCTGTCTTTTCTTGGTCTTGGCGACCCCAACCGGGTTACCTGGGGTGGCATGATCGCGGAAGGTCGCGCTGTCTTGCGCACCGCCCCGTTCCTCTCGATCGTCCCGGGCATTGCGCTGGTGCTGACTGTGCTCGGCGTCTATCTCGCCGGCGAAGGCATCGTCGAGACGACGGCGGTACGCGGGGGCCTGTCGTGACGGTATTGGCGTCGATCCGAGATCTGACGGTGACCTACCGCCGTGATGGCAGCGAGGTCGCCGCGCTGAAGAACATTATTCTCGATATCCAGGCAGGCGAACGGCTGGCCATCATCGGTGAAAGCGGTTCGGGCAAGAGCACGCTGGCGCTGGCGATCGCGGGATTGTTGCCGGCGAGCGCCAGGATTGAGGGGAGTATCGACTGGCAGACCTCGAAAATTCAAATGTCGCATTCCCTCGAGCCGGAACGCGAACCTTTCCTGCTTCGCGACAATATCCCCCTCGGCGGCCGCGATATCGGCTTCGTGTTCCAGGACCCATCAGCCAGCCTCGACCCGGTGATGACCGTGGGCAAACAGATTGCCGAGGTGTTGCGCACCCATCTCAACCTTGACTGGCACCGGTCCTTTGCCAAAGCCAAAACCCTCCTCGAACGCGTCCGCTTGCCCGACCCCGATTCCGCCCTGCGTGCCTTCCCGCATCAGCTTTCCGGCGGCCAGAAGCAGCGTGTGGCGATTGCCGCCGCGATTGCCGCCGGGCCGAAACTGCTGATCGCCGACGAGGCGACCAGCGCGCTCGACACCATCGTGCAGGCCGAGATCGTCGATTTGATTCGACGGCTTGTGGCCGAGGACGGCATGACGCTGCTGTTTATCAGCCATGACATTGCGCTCGCTGCCGAGCTTGCCGAACGCATCGCTGTGTTCCGCCACGGCCAGGTGGTGGAGTTTGGCAAGACCGAGCAGATTGTCGAAGCCCCGACGCAAGCCTATACCCGCGCGCTGCTCGACGTCCATATCGGCCTCGACGCCGAGCCGCTGCTGCACCGAAGCAGGCTGAATGCATGAGCCTGCTGACAGTGTCCAATCTCACCAAACGCTATAGTCGCGGCGGCACGACCCTTGCTGCGGTGGACGATGTCTCCTTTCATATCGAGCCCGGCGAAACGCTGGCGCTGGCAGGCCCTTCCGGCAGCGGCAAGTCGACCATCGCGCGGCTGGCGCTGCGCCTGATCGAGCCGGATGGCGGACGCATTGAATTCGAAGGCGATGATTTCCTGGCTCTGGGCGGCTCGGCACTTCGAGCCCGTCGCGCGCGCCTGCAAATGGTGTTCCAGGATCCGCTGGCCGCCTTCAATCCGCGCGCCACGGTGGCGCGCGTCCTCGATGATCCCTTGCGCATTCATGGCGTCGCCCCGCGCTCGGAGCGCCCGCGCCGCATCGCTGCCCTGCTGGAGCGGGTCGGCCTGGCGGCCGATCTCGCGCCCCGCGCAATCCATGAAATCTCCGGCGGTCAGCGGCAGCGTGTGGCGATTGCCCGCGCCATCGCCACGAAGCCGCCGCTGATCGTGCTTGACGAAGCGGTGTCGGCGCTCGACGTCTCGGTGCGCGGCCAGATCCTCGATCTCCTGCTCGACCTGCAGCGCGAGGAACGGATCGCCTATCTCTTCATTTCGCATGATCTTGGCGTCGTCCGGGCGGTCGCCCACCGCGTCATCCTTCTCGATGCCGGGCGGATTGCCGAGAGCGGCGATGCCCGAACCGTTATCGACGCGCCGCGATCGGCCATCGGCAAGGCACTGGTCGCGGCTGCGCCTAGACTGAACAGGAAGAGACCATGATCCGGTCTTCGAACAAGATCATGCCGACAGGACGGCCTACCCCCCAACCATCAACCTGACGACCTCGTCATGGTTGGTCTCGGAAATCTTGCGCTCGCCGGCCTGGACGCCGCGGCGCAGCACGACGATGCGGTCCGAGACCGCGAAGATATCCTGCAGATTGTGCGAGATGAAGATCACGCCGCGTCCCTGCGCCTTGAGATGGTGGATGAGCGAGATCACCTTGCGCTGTTCCGGCACGCCAAGTGCCGCGGTCGGTTCGTCCATGATGAGGATCTGCGCATCCCAGTAGACGGCACGGCCGATGGCGACGGCCTGGCGCTGGCCGCCGGAGAAATTGCTGACCGGGGCGTTCATCCGGCTGACGTGGAAATCCAGTCGCTTCATCGTCTCCCTGGCCGCCTCGGCCATGGCCTTGCGGTCGAGCACCGGCAGGAAGCCGAACGCCTTGCGCATCGGTTCGCGGCCAAGGAAAATGTTGGCGCCGATCGACAGATTGTCGGCGAGAGCCAGATCCTGATAGATCGTCTCGATGCCTTTTTCGCGCGCCTCCTGCGGCGTCGCGAATGCCACCTGCTGGCCGCAGAGCAGGAGTTCGCCGCCTGTCGGCTGGAACACGCCCGAGATCGCCTTGATCAGCGTCGTCTTGCCCGCGCCATTATCGCCGGCCAGCGCCACGACTTCGCCTGGCCGCACGGCCATGGAGAAATCGTTGAGCGCGCGCACGGCGCCGAAATGCTTGGACAGGTTGCGGACCTCGAGCAAGGGGGTGTTCTGGTCGTTGCTATTCATCCTGGCGGCCTCCACTGAACCGGCGCTGCGCCTGGTCTATGAGCACGGAAATGATGATGACGACGCCGACGGCGATGAACTGCCAGAACGGCTCGACATTGACGAAGACCAGCCCGTACTGGATGACCGCGATCACCAGCGCGCCGGCGACCGTGCCCAGGATGGTGCCGGAGCCACCGAACAGGCTGGCGCCGCCGATGACGACCGCCGCGACGCTGTCGAGCAGCAGTGGCTCGCCGGCTTGCGCCGCACCGGCGGTGAAGCGCGCCGCGTAGAGCGCCCCGCCAAGACCGGCGCACATCGCCGACAGCACATAGAGCCGCAATATGTGGCCCCTGATATCGATGCCGGCGCGCCGCGCCGCCTGCACATTGGCGCCGATGGCATAATTGTGCTGGCCGAACCGCGTCTGGCTGAGCAGATAATGCATCACGACGACGAAGACGGCGGCGATCATGACCAGATAGGGCACGCCATGGAACTTGCCGTTGCCGAGCAGCGCGAACCAGGAATTCTGCACCGGCACCGTCGTGCCGCCGGCAAGCAGGAAGGCAACGCCGCGCGCGACGCCGAACATGCCGAGCGTGCCGATGAACGGCGGCACCCTGAGGCGCGAGATCAGCAGGCCATTGATGATGCCGGGCAAGCCGGCGACGATCACCGCGGCGAGGATGCCCGCCAGCATGGCCAGCGGCAAGGGAATGGCGGCGCCCGCCATATTGGTGGCATGCGCGGCAACGACGGCGGCAAGGCCCATAATGAAGCCGAGCGACAGATCGATACCGCCAGAAATGATGACGAAAGTCTGTCCGGTCGCAAGCAGCAGCGGCGCTATGGCGAAGATCGCGATGGATTGCAGGTTGAAAGGGTTGAGCACGAACGTCGCGCCGAAGGCGAACCTCGACCATGCTTCGAAGCAGATAATCAGACCGGCAAGGAACAACCAGGCGCGCCCTTCGGCGATGCGTCCGATCAGGCTCCTGGCCGGATCGCCATGATCGGCCTGGGGGGCGACATGCTTCTCGGCCGACTGGGCTGGTGATGTCGATGTCATGAATACTCCGCGGCGCGGCTGTGTTCAAACAGGCCCCGCCTCTGGGAACCCGGCACGAGCTCCCCCCGGCGGACCGGGAGGAGCCAAGCTCGTCTTGACCTACTCGGAGTAGAGATACTTCGAGATGTTCGGGTCGGCGATGTTGGACTTGTCCATGATCGTGAAGCCGGTGCCGATCGTGACCGGGATTGAATGGCCGGTCAGGTGGGCATAGGCCGAGACGACGCCGAAGTAGCCGATCTCGGCGGGATGCTGGGCGATCGCCACGTCCACCAGGCCGGTGTTGATGTTGTCGACGATGCTGGTCGGTGCATCGAAGGCGACGACCTTGACGGTGCCGCTCTGCCCGGCCTGCTTGACGCCGTTGGCCGCACCCAGCGCGGAGAACAAATTGGCCCCGAACACACCGACCAGATCGGGATTGCGCGCGAAGACGGCCTGCAGCTGCGAGGCCGCCTTGTTGGCGTCATCGTCATTGAATTGCGTCTCCAGCACGGTGATGCCCGTATGCTTGGCCATCTCCTTCTTGAAGCCTTCTTCGCGCTGGTCGGTGGTCGAGATGCCGGGCTTGACGTTCGACACATAGACCTTGCCCTTGTCGCCGACGGCGGTGGCAAGCGCACGCGCGGCGATCTCGCCGCCCAGAACGTTGTCCGAGGCAATGTAGGCCAGCGGGAAATCGGCATCCCCAGCACCCGTCTGGTAGACGCCGCTACCGATGAAAGTATCGACTGTTATGACCGGAATGCCGGCGTCGTTGGCCTTGCGCAGCGGCTCGACCAGCTGGACCTTATCGGTCGGCGCGATCAGGATCGCATCCGGTTTCTTGGCGATGACCGCGTCGAGCACCGGCACTTGGGTGACCGGGTTGAAGTCCGGAGCACCCTGGAAGACCAGGTTCACGCCGAGCGCGTCGGCGGCCGCTTGGGCACCCTTGCGCATGGTAATGTAAAAGCCGTCGGTGGTGAGGCCCGGAATGAGCGCAATGGTGTATTTTTTGTCCTGCGCCTGCGCGGGCGCCATCAGCACCGTCGCGCTGACGGCAAGCGCCGCGAGCGCGGCAACGATCTTCTTCATGACATCCTCCTCATTGTTGGCAGTTCTGCCGTTTCGGTGACATTGGAATGGCCGTTATCCGCTCAGGGGCAGGATGCCGACGGCCGGAACGCCTGTTTGCTTTCGCGGGCAGCTCCTCCCAAGCGCCCTCCAGTCTAAATATCAGCCGGTCGAGCCGACCGGCACAATCCCCGTGCTCACTTTCCTCGCCTCCGCGATGTCAGGGGACCATCGCGCCAGGCATGCCTGCACGGCGGATCGGCAGTTTGTAACACTTTGCAGAAATAAATTGCAACTCGGTTTTTCCGGGGCCGCAACGCCGGCTTTTCCAGACGCCATCTGACTGCTCCTCCGAGCTCCTGCGGACTATCGTCCCGACTCCGCGGCGACACAATCGATTTCGCAACGGCTTCTCTCCGCACCGACAGCGCCGCATCAGTCGGCATATCCGCCGCTATCGCGTTGCAAGAACCGCGAGGATGGCCTGCGCCGTCTTGGTATCCGTCACCAGCGTGTTGATGAGCCCAGAACGAACGGCGCCGATGATTGCCGTCGCCTTCTCCGGCGAGGCTGCGACGCCGATCACCAGCGGTACGGCGCGAAGCTGCCCTGGCGACATGGCGATCATCCTGCTCTCCCCTTCCCAGGCGATCAGGGCGCCTTCGGCATCGAAATAATGTCGAAGGACGTCGCCAGCCGCATGGACCAGCGCCTGCTCGGTCGGCGTGGCGGCACTCGCCTCGGGTGGGTTGATGGCGTGCGGTAGGCCAATGCCGACGATCGCGACGTCGGTCCTGTCCCACAGCGCGACGGCATCGCGGATGGTGGCGTCTCCGAGGAAGACCTCTCGCAGTTCGCTGGACGGCATATAGGGCGCATGGATAAAGTGCGGTTTCCCGCCAAACTCTTCGGCGGCGAGCCGCACGAATTCATTGACCTGGAAATGCGCCGCGTGCTGCTGCATGCCGCCCGTAGCGGCCACAGTCAGCACGCCCGGCATACGCGGCAGACCGGCTCGGATGACCTCGCGCACGGCGCGCCCCCAGCCGATGGCGACCACGGAGCCGGCCACCAGTTGTGCCTGCCTGAGCAAAGCGCCTAGCGGGGCGGAAAGCGCCGTCAGCGCGCCGGCCCCCGGCGTCTCGACAACGGCGGCGTCCCGCAATTTCAATCCGTCGACAAGCTGCCTGGTAATATCCTCCGGCGTCGCCAGGTCGATCACCTCGATGCGCACGATGCCTTCCGCCCGCGCCCGTTGCAGCAGGCGCGAAATCGTCGCGGTGGAGACACCGAGCTGCCGCGCTATGTCGACCTGCGACATCTCCTCCACATAGTGCAACTTGGCAACCGTGTGCAGCATCGTGCGCGATGCGGTCGCGTCCTGGACGGAGGGAACAGACAGCTTGCAATTCCTTTCAGCAACGTGTTACACACGTATAGGCCGATGCGAGTTATCGCGCAAATCCGGTGAACTCGCAACTTTTGGGGACACCAGCCAAGCGCCGGCCAGGCTGCTTATCCCAGCAGCCGGCGATGCATCAGGCGGCAACTCTTCCTGCCGGCAGGCGGGAGAACTGACCATTTATTTCCACGGGATCAGCGCCTCGGCGCGCCAACATCGGACAGAAGAAAACCATGAGCAAGATGACCACCGCGGAACTGCGCGGCTACCAGCAGATATGCGGCAAGGATGGAGCCATGGTGGCCATCGCTTGCGACCAGCGCGGCGGCATGCGCACCTTGTTGGCGTCGGACCCCGCGGACCAGGCCAGGATCACCAACGACATGCTCGGCGACACCAAGGCCGACATCACGCGCTACCTCGCGAGCGCGGCGTCCTGCGTGCTGCTCGACCCGCTCTGCGCGGTGCCAAGGGTTGTCGACGACGGCGTGCTGAACCGCGATACCGCACTCCTCATCGGTCTCGACGCGTCCGGTTTCGACGTCTCGCCGGAGGGCTATCGGCTGTCGCGGCTGGTCCCCGGCATCGATGCGCGGCGCGTGCGCGAATTGGGCGGCACCGGCGGCAAGATCATGGTGTATCTGCGGGCCGACAAGCCTGAAGCCAACGAGCACAACATCGCCATTCTGCGCCAATGCATCACCGACTTCGGCAAAGAAGACCTGCTGCTCGTCGTCGAATTCCTGACCTATCAGCTCGAAGGGGAAAGCCCCGAGGACTATGCGGCCAAGACGCCCTGGCTGGTCGAGGAGGGTACGAGGATTTCGCTGGAATGCGGCGCGAAGGTGCTGAAGATTCCCTACCCCGGAACGCCGGAAGCCTGCGCCAACATCACTGAAATGGCCGGCGAAGTGCCGTGGGCCGTACTTTCGGCCGGCGTCAACCACGCCACTTTCCTTGGTCAGGTCGAGATCGCCATGCAAAATGGCGCCTCCGGCGTCATCGCCGGCCGATCGCTGTGGAAGGACTGCATCTCGCTCGATCGTGACATTCAGCGCGAAAGGCTTAAGACCATCGCGGTGCCGCGACTGCGAGAGATCCAGGCGGTGATCGGGCGCTATCGGCAGAAGGCTGCCGCCTGATATCCATCTTTGATCGCCGACACGTGCAGGACGTCATGCCACAAAAGTCCATGGCCATAGGGATCGATATCGGCGGCACCAATTTGCGTGCCGCCCGCATCTCGGGCAGCGGTGAAATCCTCGAACGCCTTTCCGAAAAGAGCGCGCATGACCCGGAGCTGGTGCTTGGCCGCGTCGCCGACATGGTGCGCCTTCTCGATACGCCTGATGTGGCGGGCATCGGCGTCGGCGTTCCCGGCCGCGTCGACGCGCGGCGCGGCGCGGTGCTGTCGGGCGGCTATGTCAACCTCGCTTCGGTCGCGCTCGCGCAGCGGCTGGAAAGCATGACCGGCAAGCCTGTCATCGTCGACAATGACTGCAACATGGCGCTGGCCGCCGAGATGGCGCTTGGCGCCGGCCAGGGCCACGACAACATCGCCATGTTCACCATCGGCACCGGTATTGGCGGCGCCGTTGTCCAGAACCGACGGATCATGCGCGGCCGGGCAACGGCGGGGCAACTGGGGCACATCACCGTCGACGTCAACGGCGAACTCTGCGCTTGCGGGCGGCGCGGCTGTGTCGAAACCACCAGTTCGGGTACGGCGCTCGGCCGTCACATAGCGCGGGCTGGCCTTGGTCCCGAGGTTTCGGTCGACCAGCTTTTTGCCCGCGACGCCGCCGGCGACATCCAGGCTCGCGGCATACTGGCAGCCTGGGCAAAACCGCTGCGCGCGGCGATCGATACCACCGTTGCCCTGTTCGACCCCGACCTCGTGCTGCTTGGCGGCGGTCTTGGCCGGGCCGCACACAAAGCGCTTGGCCACGCGCCGGCGCTGGCGCCGTGGTACCAGTGCCCGGTGGCGCCGGCGGGGCTCGGCGACGACGCCGGAGTGATCGGCGCCGGTCTCCAGGCGCTTTCGGCACCGGCATCGCTTTCCGTTCAGCCCGGCCGCGCCAGACGCGCCGTGCTCGTCAACGGCATCCCGGCCAGCGGCAAGAGCACGGTGTCACGCGGCATCGCCGATCGTATGGGATGGCCGCTGCTCGCGCTCGATACGGTCAAGAACCCGTTTCTCGAAGTGCTCGGCGGCGCCGACCGCGAATTCAATCGCACGCTCGGCCGCGCGAGCTACCAGGCAATCTGGTCGCTCGTCGGCGACGCCCCGGCCGGCAGCACCTTCATCGTCGATGCCTGGTTCGGCTTCCAGCCGCGGCAAGCGCTCGAGGATCACCTGCGCAACGCTGGCGTCGAAGACACGGTCGAAATCTGGTGCCACGCGCCGGGCGAAGTTCTGGCCGAACGCTATGGCGCCCGGCTCGGTCAGCGCCTGCCGGGACATCCCGGCGCTGCCTATATCCCCGAATTGATCGAACTGGCCAAGCGCGCCGAACCGCTGCGGCGCGGGCCGCTCTTCGACGTCGATACCACGCAGCCGATCGACTTCGACGCCATCGCCGCATGGCTCCGAGCGACCTTGGCCGGCGACGCGTCGGTCAATTCAATCAATAACCGACGGTGAAGCGCTGCCTGACATGCGTCGGCTTCTCGATCTCGTCGACCATGGCGATAGCATAGTCCTCGAAGGAGATGCTGCTACCCTTATCCGAGGCGAGAAGCGTGTCCTTGCCAACGCGGAACTTGCCGGTGCGCTCACCTGGGACGAACATCGCGGACGGAGACAGGAACGCCCAGTCGAGGTCGCTGACTGTCTTCAACTTGTCCAGGAAGTCGGCGCCCTTCTGTGCCTCGGCCTTGTAGATCGCAGGAAATTCGGCGGTATCGACCAGACGCTTGCCGGGCGCGACTTCGAGACTGCCCGCGCCGCCCACGACGAGATAGCGCTTTACGCCCGAGGCACGCACCGCGGCGATCAGCATATCGGGGTCGCTATCCAAGAAATGCACCGCGCTGATCACCGCATCATGGTCGCGGATCAACTCGGCAAGGCCTTCCTTATCGAAGACATCGCCCTTCTTGGCGGTCACGCCGGGGAGCGCGGCAATCTTTTCAGGGCTGCGGGCGATACCGGTGACCCTGTGGCCATGATCGGAGAGTTCCTTGAGTATGCGCGAGCCGACAGCGCCGGATGCACCTATGAGAGCGACGTTTGCCATGTTCTTTTCCAGTCCTTGTTGGAGGTCAGTTGGGGATCACGCCGCCGCGATATGGGCGACAAGATTGTCAAAGCTGCCGAACAGCGCGTTCGAACCGATGAGCCGAGGCGCTTCGTTGCGAATGACCGCCAGCGAAGGCACGCCGTTGGCATGCAAGCGATGGAACAGCGCGCGGCCACGATTGACCAGCTCGAGGTGCCACGTCAGCAAGGTTTCGGTCGGGCTCTTCAGGATCGCGGCGGCATCCATCATGCCAGCACCAGCGAGCACCGCAGCCACGCCTTCTACAGTCACGATATCGCGACCGTCGACATAGCGCGCACGTTGGATTGCCTTGAGCGCGGTCCACCGGCGGCTTGGGTCTTCCAGGCCGGCGGCGCTGATGCCGAGGGTCGCGGCATGCGAGTCCAGCAAGCTGCCACGGATGCCGAGGACATTGTGCTGATAGGCCAGCGTGAACGCTTGTCCGGTCAGACGCTCGATACGCTGGTCGTTCGCCCAGGCGTGAGCGGCAAAACCTTCATCCATCGGCCTCGCGCCCGCACCCGAAAACAGGCCGGTCGGCAGCAATTCGACGCTCACGCCGCTGGTAGCCAATTTGTCCAGCATCGGGGCGGCGCCGTAGCACCAGCCGCAGAGCGGATCGAAAAGATAAATCACATCCGAATTGCTCATGACTGCCTGGAGATCCCTTGGCGCGGCGTGCAGCGGTCTGGATTGTCAAAAACTGTTGCTCGTATGTGGCAGACAACGACCTTGCGATAAACACCATCCAATAATACAGACTGTCTGATCTATTCATACAAAAGCGATCGCCGTGGCTGACCTGCTGAACCTCAATCGACTCGTCTACTTCACCACCGTGATGGAGACTGGCTCCTTCACATCGGCGGCCGACCGGCTTGGCGTCGCCAAAGCCGTGGTCAGCCATCAGATTGGCAAGCTCGAGGAGGAATTGGGCGCGACACTCATGCGACGCACGACGCGGCGTGTCGCGCCGACCGAAGAGGGACGCCTCTTCTACGATCGTGCGATGATAATTCTGCGGGAAGCGGAGGCCGCCTATGGCGAGCTTTCGCGGGCGGCCGTCGAACCGGCGGGAATGTTGAGACTGACGGCGCCGCTCGACTACGGCACGAAGATGGTCGCGCCGGTCATCGCCGCCTATCTGAGAACTTATCCGCATATGCGCGTCGACGTGATCTTCGACGACGCGGTAAGCAATCTGGTCGACGAGCAGATCGACCTCGGCATTCGCGTCGGCTGGCTTGCTGATTCCTCCAACCAGACGCGGCGCCTGGGCACGATACGGCAGATCGTGGTGGCAAGCCCTGCGTTCGCCGCAGGCCTGCCGCAGGGCGTGAGCCCGCGGCAGGCGCAATCGCTGGCCTGGGTCGGAAACGCCCAGCTTCGCGGCGTCGGCCAATGGCTGTTTTCCAGGGATGGCGACAAGGTGCTGACCGAACTCAACCCGGTCATCACCTGCGACAAGAGCCCGGCTGCCCATGCCTGCGTGCTTGCCGGCATAGGGCTGGGTGTGTTTCCCGACTACAGCGTCAGCGACGACATCGCCGAGGGGCGGCTGGTGCCGGTCTTTGCCGACTGGGCCTTGCCCACCGGCGGCATCCACGCCGTCTTTCCGCCGGCAAGGTTCCGGCCTGCCAAGGTGCGCGTGTTTGTGGACCTGCTCGCCGCCGCCGAGAGAAAGCGATCGCGCGGCAGTGCCGTGGCGTGAATGTAGCCGCCGCAGAAGGTCGGCAAAAACTTACATCAGACTCATAAGCGCGGCGCCACGGGCGCATTGAGGCGAGTTGGATCAGGGCGAGGAAGTTGGCGGCTCGCGTTGGCCAAGTTTGCGAGGAGGAGCAGCTATGATCGATGTCTACGAAACCGCGACTGACGACCTAGGGCGGTTCGGGGCAGTATTCGAAAGAGATGACGAAACAGCATACTTCTATTTGCTCGACATGAGAAAGCAGGAGGGCAAACGGATCATCTCCGCATTCAATGCCAAAGCAGTGACCGACTTGCCTGCTGACACGCCCGTTTCGATCCGGTGGAGCTCATCTGTGGCGGCAGTCGGGCTGTTCGTTGACGGCGCATTGTCAGCCATCTTTGATCTGCGCATAGCTGATCCGGTAGGCCGCTGGGCCGATCTCGAGGATAGTCACCTTTTCGCGGTGCATTGAACCAGAGCCCTCCGGGGCCGACCGTCTCCCGTTTTATGAGTTCACGACCTAAAACGGTTCTGATCCGGATAGGCAACGGTGCCCCGACTTGGACCCATACGACCGTCTTTTTTGATGTCTTCTTCTGGGGTTTTGTTGGCTTGGTTTGGGGGCGGCTGATGGGTTCAAGTCTCTGTCCGGCAAGTTTCTGTCCGGCAAGTTTCTGTCCGGCATGAGAGTGGAACGCGAACGGCCCGCCAGGTTTGAACCTGGCGGGCCGTTATTGATTGGTTGCGGGGACAGGATTTGCGTTTTCTGTCCCGCGGCGTCGGCTCCGCCTCCTTGCGGGGCCCTGATGACAGGTAAAATCGCCGGCTGCCACAGCAAAATACAAAAGAGCCCGCACGAGGGCGGGCTCTTTTGTATTTGGTTGCGGGGACAGGATTTGAACCTGTGACCTTCAGGTTATGAGCCTGACGAGCTACCGGGCTGCTCCACCCCGCGTCATATTCCTCACCGCCAAATGAAAGGGCCGCTTTCGCGGCCCGTGATCCCGTTGGCGGGCCTGTACGTAGAGAGAAGATTTCACTGTCATCCGATTGGATGAGAGTTTGAACGTGCGTTTTGCAGACCTGGCAGCGACCTACTCTCCCGCGTCTTGAGACGAAGTACCATCAGCGCTGGAGCGTTTCACGGCCGAGTTCGGAATGGGATCGGGTGCAGCCGCTCCGCCATAACCACCAGGTCGGCAAAACGCACGTTATTCGAGAAGCTTTTGAGCGAAGAAGCATAAGAGACATCGACAGCGGAGCTGTCGGGTGCCTCTCGGGGCTGTTCGCTGGTCTTAATTGTGCCTTTACGGTTCTTTTGGTCCTGGCGCCTTTCGAAGCGAAGCTTCGCAAGGTCGACCGACCGTCGGCGCTGATGCGCCGCACCCACGTAGCGCCGCCCGCGGGGCGGAACAAGCGTGAGTGAGAACAGACCATCTGACTTTGTCAGATGGGCATAAGGAATGAGAACGATCAAGCCGATCGAACTATTAGTACCGGTAAGCTTCAAGCGTTGCCGCTCTTCCACACCCGGCCTATCAACGTGGTCGTCTTCCACGGTTCTCAGGGAATACTCGTTTTAAGGTGGGTTTCCCGCTTAGATGCCTTCAGCGGTTATCCCGTCCGGATATAGCTACCCTGCTATGCGGCTGGCGCCACAACAGGTCCACCAGAGATCCGTCCATCCCGGTCCTCTCGTACTAGGGACAGATCCTTTCAATATTCCTACACCCACGGCAGATAGGGACCGAACTGTCTCACGACGTTCTGAACCCAACTCACGTACCGCTTTAAATGGCGAACAGCCATACCCTTGGGACCTGCTCCAGCCCCAGGATGCGATGAGTCGACATCGAGGTGCCAAACAACCCCGTCGATATGGACTCTTGGGGGTCATCAGCCTGTTATCCCCGGCGTACCTTTTATCCGTTGAGCGATGGCCCTTCCACGCGGGACCACCGGATCACTATGACCGACTTTCGTCTCTGCTCGACTTGTCAGTCTCGCAGTCAGGCAGGCTTATGCCATTGCACTCAGCGAACGATTTCCGACCGTTCTGAGCCCACCATCGCGCGCCTCCGTTACTCTTTAGGAGGCGACCGCCCCAGTCAAACTACCCACCATACATTGTCCCGGACCCGGATAACGGGCCGCGGTTAGACATCCATAGTAATAAGGGTGGTATTTCAAGGGTGGCTCCACCTGAGCTGGCGCCCAGGTTTCAAAGCCTACCACCTATCCTACACATGCCACTACGAATGCCAATGTAAAGCTATAGTAAAGGTGCACGGGGTCTTTCCGTCTAACCGCAGGAACCCCGCATCTTCACGGGGAATTCAATTTCACTGAGTCTATGCTGGAGACAGCGGGGAAGTCGTTACGCCATTCGTGCAGGTCGGAACTTACCCGACAAGGAATTTCGCTACCTTAGGACCGTTATAGTTACGGCCGCCGTTTACTGGGGCTTCGATTCAGAGCTTGCACCCCTCCTCTTAACCTTCCAGCACCGGGCAGGCGTCAGACCCTATACGTCGTCTTGCGACTTCGCAGAGCCCTGTGTTTTTGATAAACAGTCGCTACCCCCTGGTCTGTGCCACCCTCCTCCACTTGCGTGGAAAAGG
>NZ_JBSSCN010000002.1:0-513019 GCF_054059755.1 Mesorhizobium sp. URHB0026
CACGAAAGAATCCATGACACTCTCCTGTTTTCTTTGCACCAGCCGCAAGTTGGCTGTGTCAATAGCAACGAGCCGTTGAGCCACTCGGGTGCGTAGCCGAGGGTTTACTTCTGAAGAGGGCTTCAAAAGCCTCAAAGCGACCCTTGAAATTCTCACTATTGATGAGCAGTCCGGCTGGAAATTGCAGCAGTGTCAAAAAGGCTGCCGAACTTAACGGAGCGGCAACCGTCCGATGTCTATGCTTATAAGGAGAAATTTAGGAGTTGAGACATGCAGAAGCTCTTTCACAAGTTCATCCGAGACCAGTCAGGTGCGACCGCAATCGAATATGGCCTCATCGCCGCGCTTATCGCGCTTGCCATCATCGCCGGAGCAGGTGCGCTTGGAAATTCCATCAATGCCAAGTTCAGCAAGATCGGCAACACGATCAACAGCACCGGGTCTTAATCCGCATCTCCTCGGCCATTGTTCAGTCGTTTCGGTAACGCCTGTCGCGTACGATCAATGAACGCGGGCCTGCCCCTCAAGCTTCGAAGCATGAATGATCTCAACTCGGTTGCGACCGTTGCGTTTGGCCGCATACAGTCGCTGGTCGGCAAAGCGGTAGAGTTCGCTGAACGAGGCGTCACGCTCGAATACCACCCCGCCAACGCTCACCGACAAACGGCAGCTCTCTCCTTCCAGCTTGAGTTCGGTGTCGTAGACCGCGGCCCGGATCCGCTCAGCGACTTTGCCAACCGTGTCTGGGCTAACACCAGGAAGCAGGACGCTGAACTCTTCACCGCCGATCCGGCCGACGACGTCGTATTCTCGCACGCTGCCTTTGATGATTTGCACGATGAGCTTTAGGGCCTCATCACCTCCGTCGTGACCAAACCTATCATTGACCAGCTTGAAATGGTCGACATCGATGACCAGGAGGGCGCCCGTCCGTTCGGTCTTTCGATTGGCGACCCGGTCCAGGAAGCCATCCACCATCGCCATGAACGCCCGCCGGTTCAGACACAAGGTAAGCGCGTCGGTCGAGGCGACTATCATTAGCTCACGATGAGCGATGGCAAGTTCACGCTGTTTGCCAAGAAGGTAGCCGAAGAAAGGTGGGGCAAGCACAAGGGGGATGATCACATTGTTCAGGGGGCTCTCGCCCCAACGCCAAGCGCCTGTTGTCAGTGAATAGCTGTCAATCGCGAACGCCACAGCAATGCAGCACAGTGTGCCAATCGAGCTGAGCACGATGACGCGACCCCAACCAAAGGACGAGAAATCCATGATCCGCTTGGCCATTTTTCCTCGCCTGTGGCCCAATAGATGGAGCAACATAGGTCCAGAACGTAAACCTATTGTTACAGCAAACATGTCGTTGGCCATGCACCGGGATGGAACGATGATCAACTGACGATTGTCGAGCGTCAAAGCCTAAACGGCTTCGCGGCGTATATCTCCGGTAGCCAGTACCGAGCGACGCGCTTTCGCGACCGTCTCCTCGTTTGTCGTGGGCGGTAGCCGCTCTACGAGCGAGGGAGTTGCGGCGGCCCGTCTAGCGCTGCAACAGTCGGCCTCCATCGAGACGGGTTGAACTGGTAAGATGCGCTCGGAGGGGTTCTTCATCAAGCATGGACTCTTCTGCGTGCTCGAGTCGTTCGAGCAACCCCCTGAAGATATCCGGCAAATTCTGATCTACCCGGAAGCACGGCATGCTCTCCGTGTAGTGGTTCATAGCCTTTGAGCCTATCTGAGGCTTGACAGCGGCACCTACTGTCCCGCTCCAGCCGCTCTCACGGAAGTTCATTGTCAGGTCCCTTCGTCCGGTCCGAAACCCCTGAGCTGTGAATGTTCCGCAATTTGAACATTATTGTGGCCCGATGCGAACTTCGCCCTATCGTTGTTGGTGTCGTTGATGACGGTGTGAGGAGTCCCTCCCTCTTGCTGCCGGCATCGCTAGAGAGGGCTGATGGATCGCGTCGGCTTAGTAATTACGGTCCATGCCTCATTTGGACAGATGCTTGCACTTCCGCCTTGATTAGGCGATGCTCAATCAGGGCAATAATGGGGGCGGTGCTGTTGATACCGACGCGTCGGTATCTTCGCGCATCGCGACAGCATGATCACAGATTTATTTCTCACAGGCGTGGCTGCTTTTTCTATTTTAATTCCACTCTACTTCATCCTCAAATGACGCCTGCGTCGGCTCCAGTGTCGCCGTGAACAAACCGGGGGCTCACAGCGATCCCGTTTCGATCGATGCTTTACGCCGCTGCCGCGCTGGCCTCTACACCTCCAGTGGTTGCCGAACTTCGGTTTCAGCTTGCCGACGCCCGGCGACCCGCCATATGGTTGGAACGGGGTCGGAAGGTGGCGCCAAGGTTCATTGCAAAACAGCTTTCCTGGCCAACTGGCATTTTGGCGGCTGGCTTGTTCGGGCCGGTATGAACCGGGGCAACGCCCGGCTGAACAGCTACGCTCTCGACCAATTGCAGCTCGTTCAAGAAGATCGAGTGGTGGAGATCGGATTTGGCGGCGCAACGGCAATCTCGACACTTCTCGGGGCGCGCATCATTCGTCTGCGGTGTTGATCGCTCACACGATGTGGTGAGCGCTGCCACTCGCCGGTTTGCCGATGCCGTGCGCTCGGGACGGGCCGAGTTCCGCGTCGGGACAGTCGAAAATATGCCGTTGCCGGATGTGGCATTCGAAAAAGCCCTCAGCGTTCACACGATATACTTCTGGCAAAGCCTCAGAGATGGATCTGCGGAGCTCGCGCGTGTCCTTAGGCCCGGCGGGCGAGTCGTGCTGGGCTTCCTTCCCAAGGCGCATATGGATCAGATGAACATGCCAGCAGATATCTTCACCCCGCGAGAGCCGGGCGAGGTCCTTGCTGCGTTACAAGTTGGTGGCTTCAGCGACACCGAGGTTCGCGACCGAACTCGGGAAGCGCATGGCTCGTTGGAGGTTTGCGAAGATGAGCCCGGCGGCCTAAGCCAGCGAGCGAATCGTCTGGCATCTCGGCCTTGTTCGTGTAACCACAAGGTTTAAGCCCCACGATATACCTTGTCACAAATGGTCGATGTCAACTCCGATGTTACGACCGGTAAGGTCGGCAGAGTTACGTCAGGCGAGGTATACCTCAATGTTCCACAAATTGCGGCGTCGATTTTATAAGATATCGCCGCGAGAATCGTAATAGATGAACGTTCAGGGGGTCAAAGTCAATGTTGTCCTATCTCAAAGCCTACGTCGGGTGCGATTGCTTTCTGTGTTTCTATTTCTTCCCTGTTTGCAGACTTGTAACCCACTGGGCTCGCTCAATGAACAGGCGTCAGGTCCGCTTTCGTTTTCACCTATAGTTTCGAAAACGGCTGGCAGATCTTGAATATCGGAACTGGACCCGCAGTGAACATTGTGGTCGTTTTCCGCGATTATGATGTCGGCGTCCTAAGGCGATATCGAAACAGGAGACTGTCAAGAAGCTCTCTTATCCGAGGTTCAGCTTCGACGGCAATCAGCCAGCTCACCACAATCATCAGCGCGGCGGATATTGCCATGGCAACTTCGTAGTTGACACCGCTAAACACCAGTTTTCCGATGACTGCGGCGCCCACGAGGTCATGAATGAGGTAGAGTGGGTAGGTCATCATCCCGACCTTTCTCCATCCGGCCCAAGACATTTCCACCTGCAGAGACGCCACCATGAAGCCGATTGCCAGTAGGAACAAGATTATCGGCGGCAAAGCGTACATTGGCTCAGTGATTTTCGCTTGCGTAGCAGACACGGAACTGACGATCTGCAAGACTCCTGCCGCAACAAAAACCAAAGAGAGGCCAATGCGCTGGGCCGTCATACCCTTGAAGCGAACAAGCCAGATCATCACCCCGAGCGCAAAGAAGCAGCCGTGGTGGATCAGTATAAGATCAAGCGTGCGATCCTCTGCCAGCGGCGTCAGCCCAAACACAAAGAAGCAAACCCAGAAAACGCCGCTTGCAAGACCAATTATTGCTGCCACCGTTTCGATGAGGTAAAAGCGGCCAGTCGCCAGCAGAGCCCATACGATTGAATAGAAGGCTATCTCAACGCCGAGGGTCCAATATACGCTGTCGACCCACGGCGAAAACGGCCAAAACACCTCAGTGCGGAGGAGCTTTAAAACGGCGTCGTGCGGCCACGTAGTCCCTACGCACAAAGCCACGATGACCGTGATTGGCGCGCAAATCCAGACGGCGGGGCCTAGTCGCTTCACACGCGCCCAAACGAACATCAAGGGCGTAGAGTTTTCTGCGCTGAATGCGATTATAAAGCCGCTAATCACGAAGAAGATTGGAACACCTACCCACCCCGAACTGGTAAATTGTCCGAGGCCTCGCTGGGGTAGTATCACGCCTGCGGCTTGGCCCGCCATGCCATCGGGATAGGCCCATACCCAAAAACCGTAGTGGTAGAACATCACCATGACGGCGGCGATGAAGCGTAGCAGATCCACTCCGCCGAAGGTCTGTTTGGGCTGCGAAGCCATTATTCCCTCGCGAAGCAGTAAGTCACCTCCGCATATTGCACTGCACAATGAAAAGGGCAACTGCCCAGAAGTGTGACAGCGAAGGCCATCGCTTCCTCCTCCTGACTTGCGATGAACGTCGGGCCGCTCAGTTGAGCGACGAATCTGTTGGTCGCTTTTGCGCCGGCAATGTCGATGTACCGACCACTTCGGTGGTCCTCGAGCATCCCGTGCACGGAGTGGTTCTGTGGGACGCAGGGATCAATGAAGCTGTCGCTGACCCCGACCGGTGAGACGATTACTAAGGTCCGGGCCTCCCTCCACCTCTCGCTGCAACGCCCACCACAACGAGCGTTTCTTCCGACGCATCAGGGCTTCTACAGCGTCTGGCGCGGCGCTTACCGCTCGATTGTGCCATCATGCGGTTGCCTGATGGGTGCTGGAAGTGAACCTTAATGATCACTGGCGGGATCGGGTGACAGGCCACGGCCGATCTGGCAGAGTGACGATATGAGGCCGGGCTGGTCTGTTCTTGTTTACTGCTCGGGAGGGAACCTTGTACGCTGGCGAGTCAGTGCGATTGCATGCCGGAATTTGGTTCAGGCTGTTTCGCGTCGTCGTGACATTGCTGGGGCTTGCCCTTGTGCTCGACGGCTGCGCCAATCCCAAGGTCATCGAAAGCGCCGTGCCGCAGGCTGCCGCGCCGAAAGTCTCCACACCGAAGCCTGCCAAGCTAGCGGCTGCCTCGCCAGCCGCGTCGAAGCCGGCGGCGTCCGTTGTAGCGTTCCAGCAGTCCTGCACCGCGCAATGGAAATCCCGCGGGCATACCACCCAGCCGGCGGCGCAGGCCTTCGCGAAAAACTGCCTTGCGGCGCAGGGCGCGGTGACGCGGATGGTCGATCATAAGACCGTGACGCGCAAGCTGGCTTACCTCATCGATGCCGAAAAGCCGCTGAGCGGTCTCGAGCCTTCCGACATAGGGGTTTTCTGCCCCGGCTATCTTCGCCAGGACCGCGGCGGTCGCGCCGTGTTCTGGCGCACGCTGCTTACCGACCTGGTCAGCGCTGAATCCGTCAACAGCAGCACCGCCGCCTATTGGGAAGAGGACCAAGACCAGTATTCGATCGGCCTGCTTCAATTGTCGCTTTCGGACGAGCAGAGATATCACTGCGGATTCAAGTCGGAGGTCGACGTCACCGATCCTGACCGCAACCTTGCCTGCGGCGTCAAGATCGTGACGATGCTGGTCGTCGCCGACGGAGCCCTGGGAGGCGGCGAGGGCACCGAGATGAAGGGCATCGGCGCCTACTGGCAGAATTTGCGCCGGCCTTCGGGAGTGCGCGGCAAGCTGATCGCCGCCACTCGCTCCATCCCGCAATGCGTGGCCGATCCGAGGAACGCGTAGAGGCGGGCGGCAGCTACTCCGGGCCAGCCGCAAGGTCGGCCGCCAGCGCGATAAACCCGAACGCGGCCCCTGCCCCACATACCGCATTACAGCCACCCCAGGCCAGGCAATGCCGGCAAGCAGCCAGCCGATCGCGCCGCCGAAGAAGAAGATGCCGAAGAACTGCCCGTTGATGCGGCCGCGCGCCTTTGGCCGCAGCAGTTTGGCGGCCCGGCGGCCCAGCGTCTGGTCGCCACTGACGCCGATATCGAGCAGCACGGCGCTGCCGCTCATGAAAATGAGCGGCAGCTGTGCGGCGCCGGCGGCCGCGCCGGCCATGGGGCGAAGCCGAGCGCCGCGATCAGCAAGAGATGGTAGAGGACCGTGGCCGACGCGTAAAACCGCGTTCGCCGGCGCGGCCGAAGATCGGCGTCACCGCCGCACCCCGGGGGCAACCAGACCGAACAGCGCAATGCCTTCTTGCCGAGATCAAAGGGCCAGGCCGAGAGGCGCAGCGCAAGCGCCGTCCCGAACACGCTAAAGGCCACCATTACCGGGCTCGCCCTGAAGGCGCGGCGGCTCAGCTTCAGCTCCTGACCCAGAAGTCCGATCAGCGAGGCAATGAGCTTCGAATAGCTCGCACGCGCCGGCGGCCGCCGCCTTGGCGGCGTCAGGCCGAGCAAGATGGCAAGTAGCGCCAGTGCCGTGGCGCTGATGCCGTAGAAGGCGCGCCAGCCGAAAGTCGGCGACGAGGCTGGCGATCGAACGCGAGAGCGGGATGTCGATCATCAGCTCGATGACGTGGCCGATGACGCGCCCTTTCAGTCGCGGCGCGCCATCGGCGGCGACCGGTACCAGCACATGGATGCAGGAACAGGCGGCGCTTGTCGGCGACAAGCCGGTCAAACAGCCGCGCGCTGGCGCGGCCACCCCGTCGACCGAACCTGCTGGAGGCGCGGCATCGATCACCGTTTCACCAAGCCCAACCACCCATTGAGCAACGGCCCGAACGGACGAACCGGACCCTGAAACGTCCGGCAATATCACTATGAGACCCACGGACAACTTGAAAATCACCTTGCCGCCTTCGTCGAAGGATACAACTTCGCCACGCGGCTCAAGACCCTTCATGGCCTTACACCTTAAGAAGCTATCTGCACGGCGTGTGCCAACGGCCAGATCGCTTCCCATCGATGCGGTCCACTTGACCTAGAGACTGAACACCTAGTGTCTCAAGGGATGTTAGTGTCGTTGCGCCGTTCCCCAATGAGACTGCAAGATATGAGCCCCCGACGGTGTTCGACTCTCCGATGATCACCGAGCCGTCGCTGCTAACTGCACTGGCAGAGCTGCATTTCCGCGAGTGTCCCGATCGACAGGCGATGTCGCGCCATTCTTCCAGGATGTCGCGTGATAGGGACCATTCATGTCGCTGGACAGGCCTACGATAATCATGCCGTCGGCACTGACTTGCCGGGGCGTCACTGTAGTCGTAGCCGGCCAGCACTTCGAAATCGGTTGGCGTGGTAGCGCCGTTGCGCCACGCTAGCGCAGCGCCGTCAGTGTCGTCCGGGGAGACGTCGGCGCCCGATTCCAGGCTAGTCAGTGAATGCTCTACGCTTTAACTACCCGGTCGCAGACGATGCCGTTGCGCTGCATGGCGTTGCGCGTGTCGATGATCAGCCGCGAATGATTCGCGAGCAGCCCATAATCGACTCCGTCGTGGTCGGTGACGATGACGACCGCGTCATAGGCCGCGATTGAGTCGCGGTTGAGGCGGATGCAATCCTTGCCGGCCAGCGTCGGGTGCTTCCGGGTCTTCGGTAGGCGCGCGACGTGAGGGTCGTGATAGGCAATGTCCGCGGCCCTCGTTTCGAGCAGCTCGATCAGCTTCAGCGCGGGACTTTCGCGCACGTCCGCGACATTTTTCTTGTAAGCGACGCCGACGATCAGGATGGCCGCCTGGCTCAGCGGCAGGCCAAGCTGCGTGTCGAGGGCTTCCGACAGCTTCGACATGACATAGTGCGGCATCGAGACGTTGATCTCGCCGGCAAGCTCGATGAACTTGGTCGACACGTCGAACTCCCGCGACTTCCAGGTCAGGTAGAACGGATCGATCGGGATGCAATGGCCGCCGAGCCCCGGACCGGGGTAGAACGGCATATAGCCGAAAGGCTTCGTCTTTGCCGCCTCGATGACTTCCCAGATGTCTATCCCCATCGCGGAGTAAATCACCTTGAGCTCGTTGACCAGGGCGATGTTGACGGCGCGGAAGATGTTCTCCGTCAGCTTCACAACTTCGGCTACCTTGATGCTCGATACGGGCACTACCTTCTCGACGATCGCCCCATAGAACAGCGCCACCAGTTTCGCGGCGACCGGCCCGTCGCCGGCGACAACCTTCGGGATGGTGGCGGTTTCGAAGCCGATGCTGCCGGGGTCTTCGCGCTCGGGCGAATAGCCGAGAAAGAAATCTCTGCCCGATTTGTAGCCCGTCGCCTCCAGTATGGGCTTCATCACCTCGTCGGTGGTGCCGGGATAGGTGGTAGATTCCAGCACGACCAGCTGATGCTTGCGCAGATGGGCCGCGATGGCGCGCGTCGTTCCTTCCACGAAGGAAAGGTCGGGTTCGCGCTGCTTTGTCAGCGGCGTCGGGACGCAAATGGATATCACGTCGCATTCCTCGAGGGCCGCGAAATCCGATGTCGCCTGGAAAGACCCGTTTGCGCTGATGATCTGCAGCGCATCGTCGGTCACAGCGCCGATATAGGACCGCCCGGCTTTCAGCCTCTCGATCTTGCTGTTGTCGATGTCGAAACCGATCACCCGGAAGCCGGCTCGCGCCGCCACCGCGGCGAGCGGCAGTCCGACATAGCCAAGCCCGATGATGCCGACCGTGGCTGTCCGTGACTCAAGTCTTGAATGAATTGTCGCGCCGCGAGTCTGCTCGACCAAAGCCATTGTTGCCTCCATCAGTGGCGCTGGCCCGGAGCCGGCGCGCCTCATTGCAAATGACGTGAATTACGGAACAGGACGTCTGTAGCCGGCGTCATACCCCCACGTTGCCGTGGATCGCTCTGCAACTCTTGTGCCACGAGGCTTCTGCTGTGGCCGAGCCTTGCCTGGAACCGGCAAAGACAGGGGGGCGGTGGCCGGCGCGGATCAAGTTTCCGCGGATTGTCAAGCACGCTGCTTGTGCTGGTTTCGCACACAGCTGCTTCATTTCGGGTCAGGCTAAAAAATGAATCCCAAAAAAGGCAATAATTACAATGCAGTAATTAACCACTATTGTTTATCATATTATTAACTATCAGTTGCGTTGCTTGGGGAAATCCTCGTTTCATGCGGAAGGCGCACAACGAGGGAGTGCGGCTCCCTTCTGTTGCAAACGAGGATTGTCGCTCGATGAGCATGAACACCAATGAAGTCAGATGCCTTATCGCGGGCGGCGCGGGGTGTCTCGGGACCAATCTAGCCCGTCGCCTTCTCGACCACGGCGCGCATGTCGATGTCGTCGACAATCTCTCCACCGGTCGCCAGGCGAATGTCGACCGGCTGTCGCGCCACCTGAACTTCGATTTCATCAAGATGGACATCACCGATCCGGCAATCTGCCGCCGGTTGCAGCGCAGTCGATACAGCCATGTCTACAATCTCGCCTGTCCCACGGGCGTTCCCAATATCAAGCGGCTGGGCGAGCAGATGCTCATGGCCTCATCCGCCGGAACGCTTAACCTGTTGAAGATCGCGCGCAGGTGCAAGGCGAAATACCTGTTCGCGAGCACCGCCGAGGCCTATGGCGATCCGGAGGTCTTCCCGCAGCACGAGACTTATGTCGGGCGGGTCGATCCCGTCGGGCCGCGCAGCGCTTACGAGGAGGGCAAGCGCTTCGGCGAGGCGCTGACCCGGTTCTGGGGGGGCAAATACGGCGTCGAGGTGCGCATCGTGCGCATCTTCAACACCTATGGTCCCGCCATGTCGCCGAAGGACCAGCGCGTCATCCCGCAGATGTTGACTCGGCTTATCGCCGGCCAGCCCGTGCCGATCTATGGCGACGGGACGCAGACACGCACCTTTCTCCACGTCGACGATCTCGTGAGCGGACTTCTCATCGTAGTCGACAAGGGCGTTAGCGGCGAGGTTTACAATGTCGGAGGCGACGAACAGATCACGGTGCGCGACCTCTTCGCCGCAGTGAAAAAGGCGACCGGCCTTGCCGGCGAGGCAGTTTTTCGCGACCATTTCATCGACGATCACCGCGGCCGCTGGCCGGATACGACCAAGTTGCAGGCCCTCGGCTGGCGGCCGAGCATCTCGTTGGAAGCAGGCATCCGCCTTAGCTATCAGGACCTGCTTCGCTCGCTGGGCATCAAGCAGGCTGGCGCCGCTGTCGGCCCCGCGCACAGGAGGGACGGCAGCGTGCCGGCCTGGGGCGATCGGTCGCGACCCGCCTCGCCATGAGCACGACGGCCGCCCTCAACCTGATCATGATGGTGCTCAGCGCGTCGCTGGGCATCAACATCGCGTTCTGGTGCACGGTCGGGCTGCTGCGCTTCATCGCCGAGCTCGGCAGCCGCAAAGCCGCCGCCGGTCCCCGCTCCATCGGGGTCGCCGAAGTCGCGGTGGTCATCCCCGCGCACAACGAAGAAATCGCGCTTCCCAAATGCATTGCCGCGCTCAAGGCGATCATCCCGGCCCGGCAGATCTATGTCGCCAGCGACGGATCGAAGGACGCCACGGTTTCCATCGCCCGGGGTCTGGGCTGCAGGGCTCTTGATATCCGGCCCAACGGGGGCAAGGCCAAAGCCATTGACCGGGCCATCAAGCACTATCGCCTTTGCGAGCGGTACAAGGCCGTGCTGATCCAGGATGCCGACTCCGAGATCGACCCGGATTATTTCGACCACGCTCTTCCCTTGTTCGACGATCCGGGTGTCTGCGTCGTCGCGGGCCATGTCCTGTCGCGCTGGCGCGATCAGCGGCTGCCGCGGCTGGATATGCTCTTTGCCGCCTACAGGACGCGCCTCTACAGGATCCTGCAGACGGCTTTCCAGTATGGCCAGTCCTGGAAATGGACCAGCGTGAGCTATATCGCGCCGGGCTTTGCAAGCATGTACCGCACCCAGGCCCTGACGCAGATCGACATCACGGCCCCCGGGCTTGTCATAGAAGATTTCAATATGACCTTCGAGGTGCAGCGCAAAGGCCTGGGCCGCGTCGCCTATACGCCGAAAGCCCGGTGTTCGTCGGAAGATCCGTTCAACCTCTCCGACTACCGCAAGCAGGTGCAACGCTGGTATCTCGGCTTCTGGCAGACGGTGCGCCGGCACGGGGTCTGGCCAAGCCGTTTCTGGCTTTCGCTCGGCGGCTTGCTGGCCGAACTGCTCGTCATATCGATTTTCGTCCTCACTCTGCCCCTGGCTACCATCGCCTATCTGACGACAGGCTTCGAAATCCCCGCATTCTCGATCGGCCAATTGGCGATACGACCGGTCTCGCCGGTCATCCTGCTGGCTCTGTTCCTCGCCGTCGACTATGCGCTTACCGTAGTCGTCGCGATCATCGAGCGGCGGCCGAGCCTAATGCTCTACGGCATTGCCTTTCCGGCCATCCGGCTTCTCGACGCCGCGCTTTTCCTGCGCGCCCTCGTCAAATCCTTCTCCGCCAAATCCGATGGCCGCTGGGTCAGTCCGGCGCGCTACGCGATCCGCGACGCCGACAGGAGGCATGCATGAACATTAGCCGGCGTTCGCTTCTTCTCGGCGGCATCAGCATTCCGCTTCTGGCCGTTGCCGGTCGCGGTGTCGCCGCGGCCGCCGCGCGCCTGCCCAATCCGCTGATGGTGATCGTCAGCGGCGTCGGCGCCCGCGCCGACACAGGCAAGCTTGGAGCTGTCGCAGACCCCTTCTCGTCCGCCGGCCTGCCGATCGCCATGACCATCAGGATGACCGGCGATCCCGCCGACATCCCGGGCTACAACTCGGCCCTCGCCAAGTGGATCAGGCAGTCCGTGGAACTGGCCCCGAACGCCATCGAATTCGGGATCCATGCCACGGAAATCGCCCTGGCCGATCCCTATCTTCAGGCGCGGCAAGCGGGCGAGATGCAGGCCGCCTTCTCGCACATGATCAATGCGTTCGACCGTTACAAGTCGACCGCCGTCATCACCGCGCTGACGCTGACCACCAATCAGCCGCTGCAATCGCCCCAGGACGCCGCGGCGATGCGGTCGGCCGGCATCCGCACCGTCATTCGGCTTGCGGGCGGTCAGGACGACAAGGCCGGCGTGAAGCCTTCGGATGGGGGCTACTGGATGACCAACACCGGCCTTGTGAATACCGTCGCCTCGGCGCGAACCTCCGCCACATCGGGCAATGCGACGACCGTCCTCACGGCGCCGGCCTTGCTTGCGCAGAACATCACGGCTCTTGCCGCCAACATCGACCCGATCATCGTTGAAATTTCCTTTGACGCGCTTGCCGGTCTGTCAAATGCTGACGCGGCCGACTACGCGGCCGGTGTTGCCATGGCGGTGCTTGCGGCCACTTCGTCCGGTGCCGCGCGTGTCCTGACACCGCAAAAGCTCTATACGCAGAGCCGCGCCGCCAACCGGCGCTACATCGTGGTCAGGGTGGATGATTTGCGCCTCGACAGCGACACCGACCCGAGCCACATGGCCTTCGTGCGTGGCCTCATCGAAGCCGGCTACCCGCTCACCAACGCCATCATCCCGGCCCCCAAGGCGGGCCTGCTGTCGGCGGACGAGACCAGCAAAACCTTTCTGCGATCGACGCTCGGGGACCTGCGCTACGATATAGCGGGCCATGGCTGGCATCATACGCCGTCCGAGCTGCTCGGAAACTCGCTCGCGAAGGATGTCGACCTCATCAGGGATTGCATGAGCGAGATCTACCGCTCCACCGGCACGCTGCCGCTGACCTATATCCCGCCGAACGACGATTTTGACGACAACACGCTCGATGCCGTGGCCGGCACGGGAACGCCGATGTTCGCCGCCGAGAAAGGCACGCTCCGCTGGTTCAACGGCCTCGACAGGCGGGGCATCCTGCATGTGTCCAATACCGTCAAGTTCGAAGCCGCCTGGACTGGCGACCTTCCCTATTTCTCCCAGGAACAGGTTTTCGATTTTCTCGGAGACGACAACGATGCGGTCTTCTGCATCCACCCGGACACTGCCAAAACCCCCGAGAAGAAGCAGGTGATACTCGATTCCATCACCCGGATGGCCGGCTTGCCGGGTACGACGCTGGTCAATTTTGCGCAGTATTACAAAGCCGTCTGCCCGCCCATGCCGAAGGTGGGTCGCATCAGGCAAGCCCGTGTCGATGTGTCGGTGAAGGATTGGAGAAAGCCCGAACCGCATCAGCTGGAAGAAGAAGCGCTGAGAGCCGATGCCGAGCTGGCCTGGACCTATTTCGACTGGGGCGCAAAGCACTACAACGGCATGGCGCCTGCCACATCCTGGATCGAATCCGGCAAGCAGACCGGATATCCGTTCATCACCATGTGGGATATCGGGTCGCATATCCTGGCGGCGGTTTCAGCCCAGCGCCTGCGCATCATCGACCAGACTCAGTTCGAGACAATGATAGATCGTATCCTCGCCTTCCTCGGCGAGGGTGATTTCAGGCTTGCCGGAGCGAAGCTGCCAAATACGGAGCGGCGGCTCAGCGCCAAGGGCGGCGAGCGCGACGGCTTCGACAGTGCCGATACCGGGCGCCTGCTGGTGGCGCTCAAGATCCTGGACAGCTACACGGCCGGCGCCTTCCCGGTGTTCAAGCTGGTGCAGCACTGGTCGTTCGGCTCCGTCCTCAAGGACGGCGAGATGCATGTGGTCAGCGACAGCGGCAGGATTTCGTCGGGACAATACAACAGCTATGCCGGCTATGCGGGCCGCGGATACAGCCTCTGGGGCGAGGCGGTAGCGCCGGTCTTCACCACCGCGGACCCGAGCAACGACATGGACGCAGCCCTCGCGACCATCATGGAGGTCCAGAAGCGCGGCCGCATCGCGACCGAGCCTCATGTGACCGAGGAGATCGAGCTCGGCGCGTCGCCGCAGGGGCGCCTCATCGCGGATATCCTCTACGCCGCCCAGATGAAACGCTTCCAGGAAACCGGCATCCTGACCTGCGTTTCCGAAACCGCCATGGCCGGGCCTCCCTATTTCACCTATCAGGGCTACCAGTTGATCAACGACGGCGGCACGTTCCCGGTCGACACGATGAAGACTTCAGCGCCCGACAAGGCGGCAAAGCTTTCCGACTCGCTGCGGCTGGTAAACTCCAAGGGCGCTTATCTGTGGCTCGCGGCGCGGCCGGGCGACTACGCGCAAAAGCTCGTGGCCTATGTCAGGGAGCGCGCCAGGATGAAGGGAATGGGTTTTTCCGCCGGAGTGTCCGAGCGTACCGGGAAGCGCATCGAGGTCACCGACATCAACACCAACGGCATCATCCTGGAGTCCGTCGCCTATACACTCGGTGGCCGCAAACCGCTGATTTCGCGCGCCGAGGCCTGAACCCCGCGGCATCTGGCGAGGAAGCATCGCGCCGCCCGGCGGTTGCGTTACTTGATGCCAACGGAGCGGCGATCGCGGCAGGCCGTGGTATGTTGCAGTTGCTGGATCAATTGGCCATTGACAGGCGTCTTTGCCAAGCCCATGCAGCGCGCGTCTAGACGTGGCGGCCAAGATTGTTCGCGGGTCGAGTACTAAAAGGCCGAAGGGCGGTCGGCATCGTCGATCGTTCCTCGCGGCTCATCCAAATGCCACAGGCTACCGCGACGTCGATCGCCCAGCGCATCGTGGCACTCAGGCGGCACGGTTGGACCGGCATTCACATCGACGTAGCCGTCGGCGTCTCGCCCGCCACCCTCAGGCGCGCTGCCCCGGCATTGATGCCGTTGCTGCCGCCGACCGAAGCACCGGCCCCACTGACCTGCCACTGAACTGTCATCCAGTGGGAATTAGAGCCATGGCCGTTTTGCTCCTATATCATTCTTTGGACCGCCGGAAGGTGGAGTTTTCCGGCTGTTTCACGATGGCGGGCTGAAACTTTTCGGCCGCGTCGGCAAGCGTCAGGAACCAGTGGGCGTTCAAACATTCCGCCCTGAAGCGGCCGTTGAAGGCTTCGATGTAAGCGTTGTCCGTTGGCTTTCCCGGTCGCGAGAAGTCGAGCGTGACGCCCCTGGTGTAGGCCCACAGCTCGAGGTCGCGGGAGACGAACTCCGAGCCTTGATCGACCCGGATCGTCTTTGGATAGCCGATCTTGGGGCAGACCTGTTCCAGCATCCTGACCACATCCTCGGCGCGGTAACTGAAGCGTGGGTCGAGCACCGGCACGTAGCGTGAGAACGTATCTACGACCGTCAGGACCCGGATCTTCTTGCCCGTCGCGAGCTGGTCGTGAACGAAGTCCATCGCCCAGACGTCGTTGGGTTCGACGGCTGGCTGGCGATCGTCTCGCAGCTTCGCCTTTATCTGCTCCATAAACCTCGCAAGGCGAAGCCTTCACTTGATGTCAGTCGGCTTGTTCGCCACGGCCGTCGGCCGGCGCATGTGATCGCTGAGCGCCGCCATCACAGTGAGGAAAGCGGCGGCGTATCTTGCGACGCCAAACGCCTGCGCAGCCGCCACTTTTGCGCCGTGCGAATGATGGTTGAGGAATTTGTCCGTCGCGTCCTGAACCTCGTCCGCCGCTTTACCGAAGAGCGCGCGTTCAGTTACTGTCGGCTGGAACGCCCGCCCGATAACGTGGCCCACCAGCAGTCCTCCGGCCGTCCCAGCCAGCACCTTTGCCCGATCGAAGTTGGTGACCTTGCGCGGCGGCGAAGGTTGTCGAATGAACGCCGCGTCCACATTCTCACCGCCAGAAAATGTCTCAGGGGCCATGTCGGCAGGACCGACTATTGAGGTCGGATCATGAGCACTCCGCCTGCCGGCATCGAAGACGGCAACGGCGCCCAGGGCTACCGCCGCCGTTGTACCGCCGTTTTCCTTGATCGCGTTCGAAACACCACCAACGACGCCAGCGACTTTGTGCTTGGCGAATTGGGTTGCGACCTCAACCAGGTGCCGAGGCTGCACGCGACGGCTCAGTTCACTAACCGGCTCGAACAGTGCCTGCCGTTCAGCCCGGCTTTGGACCTTGATCTCGTTGATCTCATCGTTGAGTAGAGCCATATCGCACCCCCTGTTTCAATGCTGCCAGATCGCTGCGAACCTGGTTCACCGTCTCAACGGGAGTGATGGTCCACCCGACCAGTGCTCGCTTGGCCAGATGGAGGGAAAGCAGACCGCCGCCGATCAGGACGATGCCAATGATGAAGCAGGCAAGCATTGCGCCGACGCCAAAGTGGATCATCGCCAGGATCAGACATTGAACCAGAGCGAAGGCGGCCAGCATAAATAAAATGACGGCGGCGATGCCGCACGCACCGGACGAGACAAGTGTCGATGTCTTGCCCCGCATCTCCGCCTTGAGCAGGCGTAGATCAAGCCGCATCAGAGAAGCGAACTGACCGACCGCTTCGTTAACAACGGTTCTGAAAGGACGGCGATCGACACCTTCATCCATCTGGCAAGTCCTTCATCAGGACCGATCGGAGCTTCGCATGAACCGGGTGAGCATCACGCCGGCCAGGATGCCGACGCCGAAAAACGCCGCGGGCTGGCGCTGCGCGAATTTCGTCACCGAGTCCATCAGCTCGCCGACATTGCGATCCCTGATGTCGGTCGAAATACGCTCCACACCCTCAGCCGCGCTGCGCACCATGCCTGCGACCTGTGGCGATTGCTTTTCGATGCCGTCGGCGGCCTCCTTTACGGAGTGTGCAATGTTGGCGATCGCATCGGCGCCAGCGGTCTTGTTTGATTCCACGGCTTCCTTGAACGCATCCGCAGCGTCAGCGGCAACAGAGCCGGCGTAGTCCTTTGCGTCGGTCGAGACGGAGGCGGCCGCGCTCTTCAAATGGGTTGCCGTCTCCGCCGCGCTCGTCTTCAATTTGCCAATGGCTTCAGCACTGTGGCCGGCGGCGCGATCTGCACCCGTTTGACCCAGAATATCGTCCTCGCCCGAGGGGTTGGATCGACTGAATTCATTGGTATTGATCGGGTTCATGGTGTTTCCTCCTGTTATTTTTAGGTGAACTTTAATAGGGCCGTGCGGTTCCAAGCTTCGGCGAAAATGCTGTTATGGGGTGGGCGCACAGTTATCTGCCGTCGCCACGGGCGGCAGAACGTCTCGGTTCGCCACGCTGAAGCGCGGTCCCGGTAGCTCGCTTTCGACGAGACACACAAACAGAGGGTTGCTTTCCCATCGGCAACCCTCTCAACATCGATGACCGTATTCTCTGACGACCCGTCGTCAGGCGCCCCAGCGTCATCCGATGCCGCAGAAACAAAGGACGACTTGCGCACGGCGTCGTTAATTTGGCTTGTTGATCGACGTGACCGCGAGGGTCGTCAGCTTGTTGTTGGTGGCTTTCTCCTGGTCAAGGATCTCGCTGAGCAGCTTGTGCGCCTCGTCATGGCCGAGGTCTTTTGCCCATTCGCGTAGGGAGCCGTACCGGGAAATTTCGTAATGCTCGACAGCTTGGCAGGCCGCCAGTAGGCCCGAATCAAGAGCCGTGCCAGACGCCTCTTCCATCAACCCGTCGGCTTCCTTGATAAGGCCTTCGATGGCGTCGCACTTCTCGCCGGAGGCCTTCTTGCCAATCGACTTGAACACCTGCTCCAGCTTGCTGATCTGCCCCTTCGTTTCCTCAAGATGGTCCTCCGCTGCCTTCCTCAGCTTGGCGTCCTTCGCGGCCTTGGCCACTTTGGGCAAAGCCTTGGTAATCGCGTTCTCGGCGTAATACATATCCTGAAGGGTATGCTCAAAAATATCGGCCAACGTTTTCATAATGATCCTCCTTCGCCCAAAATGGCTCGGGAGAAAGAGCGAGGGACGCGAATTGTTCCCTGGTTCCTGCGCACGACGGGCTCACCGCCAAAGATAGACGCGTTTGAGGAGGAAGGAATTGTGCGCTGACGGCGACAAGAAGTCTTTCGAGCCGTCGTGCGAACGAAACAGCTTGCTGGCTGGAAGCTTTCGCCCCCGCATTAACGCGGTCCGCTAGCTAATTCGTTGGGAACTCGCATCGGATGACGGCGTTTTCGCTCTGTCTGAAACGGAGGATAGTCTGCCATGGACTGGAACCGTGTCGAAGGAAACTGGAAGCAGGTCAAAGGCAAGGTCAAGGAACAGTGGGGCAAACTCACCGATGATGATCTCGACCGCATTGCCGGTAAGCGCGACCAGCTGGAAGGGAAGATTCAGGAGCGCTACGGCATTGAGAAGGATCGCGCTCGGCGCGACATCGACGACTGGTACGGTCGGCAGGGGTGGTAGCCTCGGATCAATGAACTGAACTTGAAAAAGGGCGCTGCAGGTACAGCGCCCTTTTTGGCTTCTCATTTATGGGTAGCCCTTCGCCAAAGCGTCAAGGCTCGGCCGCAACCCACGGATCTGGAACCACCAAAGGTGGCTGCCGTTATCTCTTTCTCGAAATTGGTCATGGGGGGGTCAAGTGGACAGAGACGATGCGTCATCAATTGCTTCTGGAGTCAGCGGTCTCGATTACATCCTTCGTGGCGGCTATGCCAAAAACCGATCCCATCTTATCGAGGGAAAACCAGGTTCTGGGAAAACTACGCTTGGCCTCCAGTTCCTGATCGAGGGCGCCAAGAACGGCGAGACATGCCTCTACATCACTTTGTCAGAAAGCAAGCGCGAACTGCTCTCAGTTGCCGGCCGTCACGGCTGGGATCTGAAAGGCCTGCAAATTCTTGAACTTGTGCCTCCGGAGCTCAGTCTCGACCCCGCTCAGCTCCAGACATTGGTCCATTCCTCTGAACTGGAACTCGGGGAAACCGTACAGTCTGCCCTGGCTGAGATCGGACGCATCAAACCGGATCGCGTGGTGTTCGATTCGCTCTCCGAAATCCGGCTTTTGTCACAAGGTTCGCTGCGCTACCGGCGTCAGGTGTTGGCACTGAAGAGCTTTTTCATGCTCAACAATGTGACGGTACTTATGCTCGATGACCTGACGGCCGAGCAGGACGACCTCAATTTGCATTCGATCAGCCACGGCGTCATTCGGATGGAGCAGCTGTCGCCCATCTATGGTGGAGAGCGCCGGCGGCTGCGGGTGATCAAGATGCGCGGCGTCCAGATCCGGGGCGGCTTTCACGATTTCGTCATTCGCCCAGGCGGCGTTACCGCCTTTCCGCGGCTGGTTTCAGCCGAGCATGAGATGGCCGAACATAGTTCCCCGGCCACAAGCAACAACCAGATCGACATTCTGCTTGGCGGCGGCTTGGAACGTGGGACCAGCACGTTGCTGATGGGGCCGTCCGGCGTTGGCAAGTCTACCATTGCCTGCACCTACTGCCATGCCGCACTCACGCGCGGCGAGCGTGTACTGGTGCTGTTGTTTGACGAGACGAAGCGCATTTTCCTGGCGCGCGCCGCAGGGCTCGGTATGAGTCTGGTGCCATTTGCCGATGAGGGCATGCTGATGCTGGAGTCGGTCAATCCGGCCGAGCTTTCGCCAGGCGAATTGTCTTCTCGCATTCAAGCGGCTGTGGAAGGTTCCAATACCAGGATCGTCGTGATCGACAGCCTCACCGGCTACCTTAATGCCATGTCGGAAGAACAGCATTTGGTGCTGCAGATGCACGAGATCCTCACCTATCTCAACCAGAAGGCTGTAGTGACCATCCTGCTTCTGGCCAATCACGGCCTGTATGGTCAAATGGCCGCACCGGTCGATATGACCTATCTGTGCGATTCCATCATGCTGTTGCGTTTCTTCGAAAACGCCGGCCGGTTGAGACGCGCCATTTCAGTTGTCAAGAAACGCGTCGGCCCGCACGAAGAGACAATTCGCGAGTTTAAGATCAGCGCTGCCGGAGTGGCGGTTGGTGAGCCACTGGAACAATTCCGTGGCATTCTGATGGGATCTCCAGAATTTGAGGGCAAGCAGGGCGATCTTCTGAGAGACAAGGCATGGTGATGTCGTCCAGCCCCGCAGTGCTCGTGCTGGCGCCACTCGGCCGCGATGCGAAAATCGCGGCCTCCATACTGGCGACGAACCAAATTGCCTCGCATGTCTGCGACAACTTGGAGGAAACCCTACCTCTTTTGGATGACGCACAGTGTCTTGTCGTGGCAGAGGAAGCCCTGATCAGTTCCGATCGAAGCCGGTTTGCAGCCTGGCTTGAAAACCAGCCGGCATGGTCGGATTTTCCCATCGTGCTTCTGACCATGCGGGGGGCCGAGGTTGATAGGCGGCTCGCATTTCTGGACCATTATCTGATCGTGCTTGAACGGCCATTCCTGGCCTCAAGCCTTGCCAACTCGGTGCGTTCCGCCCTGCGCGCCCGCGCCCGCCAGCGGGAGGTCCAATCCTACATCGAACAGAAGCAGGAAGTGGCCGATCGGCAGAAATTGCTCATCCGCGAGCTGCATCACCGCGTCAAAAACACCCTGGCCAACGTGCGCGCCATGATGGGCGCTACGGTCAGGTCGAGCGGCAACGTCGAAGATTTCGTGCGAGATTTTTCAGCCAGGCTCGTTTCGCTGGCCGACACCCATTCGATGCTCACCGACGATTATTGGCAGACTGCATCCCTGCATAAACTGCTAGAAAACGAACTTGGCCACTACGAGACGCGCGACAGGCCGCGTATCTTTCTGGAAGGACCGAACGTCGCGCTTGTCGCTGACATCGCAATCCCCGTTGGGATGGCCGTCCATGAATTGGCCTCTAATTCGTCGAAGTTCGGGGCGTTGTCGCGGCCTATAGGCCGCCTGGATGTCCGTTGGTCGGTCGGAACGTCCGGTGACACGCAGGTCGTCAATCTTACCTGGCGGGAACGGGATGGGCCCGAGGTTGAGCAGCCCAAGCGTCGCGGTTTTGGCACTACACTTCTGGAAAGGGTTGTTGCCGTGCAGTGTAACGCCAAGGTCGAATTAAATTACCATCGTGACGGCTTGCAGTTCACCATGGCCCTGCCGCTTCGCAACACGCGCCTTGTGCCGGCGTACTGATCGCAACTCGCAAAAGCCTCATCTACTCGGAAGAAAAGAGTTGTCAGACGTCTATCGACATCAAGAAGGTGAAGCGGGTTTCCCCAGCGTCAGAGACGACGTCAATACGCCCGCCATGGGCCTTGGCAATCTCGCTGGCGATGTATAGTCCAAGGCCTAAACCTTGTTTGCTGGTTATCCCTTCGCCCCGGTAAAACGGCTGGAACAAAGTGTCCATCGCTGCAGGCGAGATTGGAGGGCCGCTGTTGGCGACACTGACCATGAGTTGGCCGTCTCGCGTCGCTACCGCTATGCGAACAGGCTCAAGCGGGTCGCCATGAGTTATAGCATTGCCCAGAAGATTGGAGAATAGCTGCGCGATACGCGCGTGGTCGACAGCGACGGGAACGTCGATGTCGAGGTGCACGTCAAGTATCCGCTCCGGCACGACGGCGTGAATTTCGTCAATCGCTTGCTGAAGGGTGGGCTCAAGCAACTTGCTGGCGTCAAGGTTGACAGCCATCCCGCCACCCAACCGGCCGCGTGCGAAATCCAGCAAGTTGTTGATCAAACCGCCCATCCGCAACGTACTGCCTTGGATGAGACGCGCCACCGTGGCGATGCGTTCGCCGGGCTGCTCCCGCAACACCAGCCTTACGCCTGCGTCGATCGCGGCCAGCGGATTGCGCAGATCGTGGCCGAGTACGGCAATGAACTGCTCGCGCAATTCTCCCTGTTCGCGCTCAGCGACCCATCGTTCAGTCAGGTCGCGATTCCTGGCGTCTGCGGCCGCTCGCGCTTCAGCCAGTTCCCTCTCATAGCGCCGACGCTCGGCGGCCGGGAATATCGTTACCCTCGTGAAGAGCAGATCGCCGTTCGGCGCCCGTCTTTCGCTGGCATTGACCAGCACCGGCAGCTTTTCGCCAGCCGCGGTCATGACATCCAAGGCCACTTCGTTGAAGAACCCTTGCATTCGCAGAAGCGGCGCGAAGTGGGTTTCGTAGAATATGCGTCCTCCAACGTTGAGAAGGTCGCGAAGCCGTCGCCCGACGAGCTCATCCTTGGAAAATCCGGTCCACCGGCAAAACGTCTGATTGACCTTGACGATCAGGCCTTCTGACGAAAGCGAAAAATATCCACACGGCGCGTTTTCGTAAAGGTCCTCGAGATCCTCTGCCGGCGCATTGGGTTCGCCAGCATCAGACAAAGGAACGGATGGCCCTGACGACTTCATCTGGCGCGCTGAGGTTGGGACAATGTCCACTTGCTTTCAAATAAACGATCCGGCTGCCGGGGATGTGCTCATGCACATACTCGCCAACCCGCTCCGAGGCAATTATGTCGTCGGCGCATTGCAGTATCAGAGTATCCGCAACAACCTTCGGCAAGTCCGAGCGGTTGTCGGACATGAACGTAGCGCGGGCGAACTGGCGGGCAATCTCCGGATCTGTGCGGCAGAACGAATTGGTCAACTCGGCGCCCAACTCAGGCCGGTCCGGATTGCCCATGATCGCCGGCGCCATGGCCGCCGACCAACCCATATGATTATCCGACAACCCTTCCAGAAGCTCCTCGATCTGTTGCGACGTAAACCCGCCGAAGTAGCCTTGGTCATCGATGTATCGTGGCGATGGACCAACAAGCACCAGCTTGCTGAACATTCCAGGCGCTCTTTGCGACGCCAGAACACCGATCATCGCGCTGACCGAGTGGCCGACAAAAATGGCATCTCTCCAGCCGAGTTCGCGGCCCATCTCGACCACGTCGTCGGCGTAACCATCGAGCGATGCATACTTTGCGGGATCATAAGCCGACAGATCTGAACCGCCTGCGCCCACATGATCGAAAAGGACAGTTTTGAAGTCCTTCTCGAAGGCAGGGGCAACGAAGCGCCACATGTTCTGATCGCAGCCGAAGCCGTGCGAAAAGACGATCGACGTGGTCCCGCTGCCGGCTTGGCGCACGTTGTTTTTCTTCAAGCTGGACGCCAGCATTGATCTCTGCTCGTTAAATAGCTTCGGGAGGAGGCCGCAGTATCGGATGAGGTTAGCACCGTCTACATCAAATGATAGCTGTTTTGCCGCGCTAAGGAGCACCCGGCAGGCCCCGGCGCGTCCGGGGAGCCAAAGCGATATGGGCGATGCGCCATAAGTGGCGCTCGGCCACAACGCGTTTTCGACAATTACGGAGCTGGCCAGGTTGCGCTCCTTCGTCGTCATCTCGCCGCTTAAGTTCCCGGTGTTGACCGCCGTAGGAAGCACTTGCGCGGCGAGGAAGACTTGCGGCGCTTGGGTGGTGGATTTCCGGGAGGAGAAGGGCTGAGGTCTATTTAAATCCAGCAGGCGGAACCTTGCGAGCCTCGAAACCTTCTTCCTGTGAGCTAGGGAGGAAACAATGGCAAATCTGGGAAGACTGGCTGTCGCGATGCTTGGTATTCTGGCTTACCAAAATCGCGACAAGATCGGAGACTTGATCCGCAGCGCTGGAAATCGCGATGCAAACAACCCACAAGGCGGGCTCATGGATCAGCTGTCCAAGGGCGTCTCCGGGACCGCGTTTGGGGACATCCTCGACCGCTTCAGAAATGCAGGAGCGGGATCAAAGGTCGATTCGTGGGTTAGTACCGGACCCAACGAACCGATCGAGCCCAAAGACGTGGAGACAGCAATTGACGAGGACACTCTCACTTCGCTTTCGATGCAAACTGGTTTGTCGCGCGATGAGTTGATTGCCAGGATCACGAAAGACTTGCCCGACGCGGTCGACCAGCTGACGCCAAGAGGCGAACTGCCAGCAGCGACCGATGAGATTGCGCTCCTCGATCAGGTTCCGCCACGCACGCCGGACCGGTAGATAGGGATTAGATCGATCCTGAAAATGGCCGCGATCGCTAAGGCCGTGAGCGATGACCTTTGCCTGAACGTACTGTGCCTAGCTTCAGCAAAGGCTTGCTCATCGTGGCGGCTGTCCTAATCGTAGCCATCGCGCTCTGCTACTATCTCGGATCGTCTAGCGGCATCCAGCCGGCGTGCTGCCTCGTGCGTTCGCTTTGATGTCCACCCCTAGGATGCGGCCAGGGTCTGCTCAACGTCGGTTATAGGCGCATTACCGCCCGGCAGCATTGGGGTCGACAGTGGAACGTCGGCTTTCGGGATGACGGGGCGAGAAAGCCGACCTTAGCATCCTGGGTAGAGCCGACCGCTTTGCGCCAGAAGCGGGACGCTCGCCACGGCGACAACGACCCCTATAGGCGATCGACGCGACGGGCGCTAAGGGCCATACCTGACTCTATGTTCCCTTCACAATTCTCGGTTTAGCCGGTCGGCGGGATTGCGCCTCATTCTCGAGGGCCAAGGCCAACCGCTTCTCGTCTTCGATGGCGCGATCGACTGCCTCAATTTCCTCTTGGAGCGCCTTCAATTCGGCTCCGTAGCTGGCGCCATCGCTGTCCCCGATCTGAAAGCCACTTGCCCGCATTGCGTCACGAGTATGGTGCACGTTGCGGACTCCTTCGCGTCGAGTCGCGACCAGGATTTCCCTGAACTCTCCAAGACGTTCAACGTGATTACGAGTCATTGCGTTCTCCTATTTCGTCGTCATCGTCGCCGACGGCGATTCAAAACGGCTAAACTTACGGCGCAGACGGTTTAAGTGATTACAGGGGTACCCTCGACAAAGCATGAGTGAGGAAGCTCAAATTTGAACGTTTTGCAATAACGTGGAGCGCGGCAGGCGGACATTGGCTTGGGAGGAGCGCACAGCGACGTTGGTCTCAATGCTCGATAAGAGGCGGTGAGTTCAACTTGTCATCGCAACACCCTCTGCAACCTATCGGCCGGGGTCTTGAAGTCCAGGGTTTTTCGAGGTCGCTGATTAAGCTTCCGAGCGACGGCGTCGAGTTGATCCTGCGAGACGAGGGATAGGTTGGTGGTTCTTGGGAAGTACTGTCTGAGCAGGCCGTTGGTGTTCTCGTTGCTGCCTCGTTGCCAGGGACTGCGCGGATCGCAGAAGTAGACCTGGAGATCGGTTGCGACGGTGAAGCTCTTATGACGAGCCATCTCCTTGCCTTGGTCCCAGGTCAAGGAGCGCCGCAACTCCTCGGGCAATGAGCCGATCTTCTGCGCGAGAGCGGCCACCACGGTCGCCGAGTCCCTTCTCGCCAACTTCACAAGCATCGTGAACCGGCTGTGCCGTTCGACGAGGGTGACGATGTTGGTGTCGTTTGCGCCGTGACGTGACCATGCAACATCTCCTCATCCTCTCAGATTAAAGGTGTTGCGACGATCGGTTGAACCCACCGGCGCATTGCTGCCATTCGCAACGCGGACAATGAAAAAGGTCATCGTTGGGTCGAACTCCGTCTTTCGGAGCGGTTTGGGTTTTGGGCGAGAGCAACGGCAATCAGGGTCCTGAACGTGAACGGCGGCGCGCGCTCTCAAAGCCACTACACCTCCGCAAGGGACAAACCCCGGCCGAGGCGCCCTACGATGGCACTTTGCCTGTGTTTCCTGAGCCTCGCAGGTGTGGCCTTAAGTCGCAAACTATTGGCCTCAGAAGCGGGGCGCCGGGCTTCATTGACAGCGCGACAAGCACCATATGGTGATCCAAAGCCCTCCAGAACGAGAGAAGCTCGCGCGACGTCGCACTGCGGTCGTCAGCCAGCAATGGCTATGAACTAAAGGAACCTGGAAACCATCATGCCTGAAAATATCAGACTAACGTCGAGAGACGTCCCCCTCATTCAGCTCGGCGTATATCAGTGCCGCTTCCCGGTGAGCGAAGACCCGTCAGTACCTGGCGGCTACCGTTTTTGTGCCGGGCCAACTTCGCCTGATCGCGTCTACTGCGATCACCACCAGAGCATCGTGACTGCCGTCGACCCTCGTCGAGCCCGCTCGGGTCTCCATTTGCCCCAACGGCGCGCCGCGTAGATTACGTTTTGAGCCCTCCGCGCGCTGGCAGTCGGCGTCACCTCGTCGCTATGATGTTGTCCTCAAAACTTTTTTGCAATTCGGCAACCCCATTTCAGTCAACGAAGCGCGTCCTGTCAGACTTGAGGACGACGGCGGCGAACTCGGGCATTTCCAGACCTTGGCGCACCTTGACATCAAGATCCTGCTCGGCCGCCTTGATGGCGGCGAGCCGCGTCAACACGGTCTGAGCCTCCAGGCGGGGCACCACGGCGATACCGTCGCGGTCGCCAACCAGGATGTCCCCCGGCGAGATGGTCACTCCTCCGAGCACCACCGGAAATCCGACGGTGCCTGGACCGTTGCGCGCCGGCGAGTTGGCGATGACGCCAGCACAGTAAACCGGCAACCCGACCGCCTCGATCCCGACAACATCGCGGACGAGGCCGTCCGTGATAAAGCCGGCGACCCCCTTGTTGCGCGCCATGCCAAGCACGAGATCGCCAGTGACCGCCGCACCGGCAAAGCTGTCGGTGGCCGCGACGATGACATCGCCCCTTGCGGCGGCATCCAGGGCTCCAAACAGCGCGAGATTGTCTGAGGGGCCGCAGTGACAGGTCACGGCGACGCCGGCCAGCATCGCATTACCTGGCGATAGCGGCTTGATCGTATGGTGCAAGGCCCCGCGCCCGCCCATAGCGTCTACGACCTGGCTAACGGACACGCCGGAAAAGGCATTGATGGTTTCTGCTGCAGGCCGTTCGAAACGGCGCTTGATGGTGAGCAGCGGCGGGTCTTCAATCATGTGGCAGCCTCGTAGCTTGAACGAACGAAAGACAGTCTGGACCGAGATCGCTAAGGCTCCGTGCCCCCATCAGCCCCATGACCCGGTCGATCTCCTTGCGGTAGAGTTCGAGCACGTGTCGCACCCCATCTTCGCCGGCGACCGAGAGCCCCCATAGCTGTGGCCGGCCGATCAGACAGCAGGACGCTCCGAGCGCCAACGCCTTGACGACGTCGGAGCCCCTCCTAACGCCGCCGTCAATCAGTACAGGTATGCGGCCATCGACAGCCGCGACCACCGCAGGCAGCGCGTCGAGCGACGCGACGGCGCCGTCGAGCTGGCGTCCCCCGTGATTGGACACGATGATGCCGTCGATTCCGCGCGCCACGGCCTCCGTGGCTTCTCCGGGATGCAGGATGCCCTTCAGCAACAACGGTCCGGACCAAACGGTGCGCAGCCAGTCGATGTCGGCCCAGGACAGCCCAGGGTCGAGCAGTGCGGCCATGCTGCCCGCCAACGCTCCGACCGTCGCCGAATCGCCGGGACGCACGTAATTGCCGAAGGTCAGTTTCGGAAGCCGGGTGCGCATGCGCAGCAGCCACGCCGCCTTGGCGGCGGCCGCCAGCGTCCCTGCCACACCGAAGCGCGGCGGGATGGAAAACCCGTTGCGGATGTCGCGTTCCCGGTTTCCGAGCATCTGGTTGTCGATGGTGAGCACCAGCGCGCCGTATCCTGAGGCACTCGCCCGATCCACCATTTCCCGGGTGAAGCCGCGATCGGTGTAGACGAACACCTGCATCCATCGCGGGCTGGTCCCGGTGGCTGCTATGTCCTCCAGTGTGCAGGCCGAGCCGTGACTGGCGCAGTAGAAGGTGCCGGCGGCTGCCGCTGCTCGGGCTGCCGCGCACTCGCCGTCGGGCCAGAACAGACCGGCCAGGCCAGTTGGCGCGATACCGAGCGGGATGGCGAGCTTTGCGCCGAAGAGATCAAGGGAGAGATCCCGTGTCGCTGCACCGTTGAGGGGCCGCGGCAGGATAGCAACGTCGTTGAACGCCTGTTCGTTGCGGCGCAGCGTTCGCTCATCCTCGGAGCCGCCGTCGGCGAAGTCGAACACCGGGCGCGGCAAAATCCGCCGCGCTGCGTCGCGGACCGCGGCCACGCTGTACAGGCGCTTCACCGCTGCCGTCGAAGCAGGCGATTCTGCAACGCCGGCACCGCCGTTGGCCCGAGGGCTTATGTTCGAGATAATCGAGGAACTACTCACGTTTCTTACCGCCGATGCGACCGTAATGCGTCGGTCCTCCGCCCCCCGGAACACGCACACAGCAGAGCGTGCCCTCGAAGGAGGGGGCGCTGCCGGTCGCCAACACGCCGGCATTTGTCACCCAAAGCATCTCGCCGGAGAAGACGCAGTTGGTCGTTGCCTTGCCGCAGATGAAGAAACCTTCCGCTGTGCCGTCGGGCTTCAGCACATGAATGCCGTTGGCGGCAATATCTGTGACATAAAGGCGGCCATCGGCTCCGACCTTCAGTCCGTCAGGGATCGGATTGGCCCCAGGCAACCGGCCAAGGTCTTCGACGGAGCCATCCGGACGCTGCCGCTTGACGTGCCCAGTGTAGGACTCGCCCCAAACGATAGAGTCATCGGCCTCGATCGCTACTCCATTTGGGAAGGTCGGCTCGTCGAAGCCGAGAGCAAGGTAGGCACTGCCATCCGGGTTGACGGCAAAGATGTAGCTGGGGTCCGGATTCCCAGGGTTGTATGTGCCGGGATCGCTGAAGATAAGCCGGCCATCAGCACCAAATACGAGATCGTTTGGACCATTGAGCCGAATGCCGGCAACTTCGGTCAACAGAATCTCCGGCCTTCCGCCTTCGGCAACCCGCTGGATCGAGGGCGACGTCATCTCCGCAGCCCTCCAAGGTCCGGTCGTGCCACCATTCTGACAGACATAGAGCAGGCCATCCGAACCGAGAACGCATGCATTCGGCGCTCCCGCAACATACGCGAACTGCCGAGCAGTTCCGTCATGATCTATGGCCGTCAACTGGCTGCGATAGCTTTCGACTATGACCACGCGACCATCACGGAGCACCGTCGGACCCTCGGGCCAGCCGAGGCCAGTCGCGACAACCTCGACTGCGAGCTTTTCAACCTCCTTCATGGTGCGATCTCCAAACCTGGCAGCCTATCAAGATTTGTCGGGTCTAATCCAGCCGTCTACGCGTTCGTTGAATACATTGTGCGGCGATTGCAGGCATCGACGCATGGCCGCCTTGGGGCGCGAAGTCGATAGGAGCGTCGGCACCAGCAATGTCCGCTTCTAAAAGCCGGACGGTGGTGCGGGAATGGCGGACATCAGGCGCAAAGCCGCTGGGCCGAGCATGAAGCGATGACGACCCCACGCGACTCACGCGAGGTCGTCCTCTTTCAGATTTCAGTTCCCTCGGCCAGTGTCAGTGCATCCTCGACGTGGACGCCGAGATACCGGACGGTGTTCTCAATCTTGGTGTGGCCCAGCAGAATTTGAATTGCTCGGAGATTCCCGGTGGCCTTATAGATAATGGAGGCCTTGGTACGACGAAGCGAGTGGGTGCCACAATCCTCACGGCGAAGGCCAACCGCCGAAACCCATTCATCGACCAGGCGCGCATACTGCCTGGTACTCAAATGGCCAGCATGATCGACCCGACTGGGAAAGGCAAAATCGTCGACCGTTCCACCTCTACGTTCGAGCCATGCGAGTAGGCTTGCTCGCGCGTCCGCCATCAGTTCGAATTGAACTGGCCTCCCAGTCTTCTGCTGCACAACCATGGCCCGGGTCCGAATCTCAGCGCCACTCACTAGCGCGCCAATCTTGAGCTTCACCAAGTCGCAACCACGCAACTTGCTATCGATCGCAAGGTCGAACAGCGCTCGGTCTCGTGATCGACCTTCGCGGTCGAGAAAGAACCGGATTTCCCAAATCTGACGAACCTTCAGAGGTCGTTTGACGCCTACTCTCTTGCCTGCATTCCAAGCGGAATGGCCGCCTTGTCCGACGAGGTCATACTGCGAATGTCCCATATCGTTTCTCCTCAGGCCACTATTGGCCAGAGCACAAACGTTCAGGAGATTGTGGGGTCGAGAGCGGTCGGTCGGTTTTTTGCGTTCCGATTGGCGAAAGTCGCCCTTCGGGTCACCATGACGACGTTTCAGATACCCCATTTAGATGGACCCGTTGCCATCCGTTGGTTTAACGGGCTTAGGTTATACTGGTCCGAAGGTGAGCAGCGCATGCCTGAGCAGTTTGCAATCGGGGTCATCGGCTACGTTCTCGCGGTAAACTTGCTGGCGTACGCCATCATGGCGTTCGATAAGGCTATGGCCAAGAACGGTTCCCAACGCATTTCAGAGTCGACGCTTCTTACACTCGCCATCATTGGCGGCAGCATCGGAACTGTGATCGCGCAAAAAACGATCCGGCACAAGACGCGCAAGGAGCCGTTCCGCTCCAGGCTCGCTCGCATCCTCCTGCTCCAAGTCCTCGTGGCAATCACGATTGAAGTGGGATTGCTCTTTCCGGGATCGCGCGAAACGCTCTCGCAATTCCTCGCATTCTGAGGCGAATTCGGGGCCGTCTGCTGACTGTCCGGTTCTGGCCGAAAAACCGAGTGAGCCGACGTTCGGCCATCGACCCATTGCGGCCATTCGAGGCACTGCGGCAGGTTCCTGAAAGTTGACGTTCGCTTCATCTCGCTGACAGTTGGGGCTTTAGTGGACCATGTCCGCCAATCGAGCTTATGGTGTGTGGCTCAACGACTTCGACTGCGCTCCGTGAAGGCGACGAACTCACATGAGTTTCGCGGCGAGGAATTCGATGAAGCGTTGGGTTTTGGCTGGAATGAGGCGGGTTTCAGTGACCGCATAGATGCTGACAGGCGTGCCCTGCCATTCGGGCAGGATGTGGCGAAGGCGGCCCGATGCCAAATCTTCTGCGGCAATTTTCTCAGGCAATAAGGCTATGCCGCTGTGATTGACCGCCAGGGTGCGGATCATGCCAATGCTGTTGAGCGTGAAGTGGCCCCGGACGCTGACATCCGCCCTTATGTCCCGCCTGTGCAAAGTCCATGTCGGTACGCGCAGGATGCAAATGCATTCGTGCTCGGCCAGTTCTGCCGGCGTCATCGGCTCGCCTCGCGCTTCGATATAGGAATCCGAGGCATAAAGGTGGCGCGAATGCCGCCCGATCAGGCGTGCGATCAGGCTGGAATCTTCCAGGTTGCCCATGCGGATCGCCACATCGAACGGCTCGGTGACCAGGTCAACACGCCGAGGCGTCAGGTCGAACTCGAATGTGATGCCAGGATAATGCCGGGCGAAATCAACGATGATCGGCGTGAGGTAGAGCGTCGCGAAATCGACCGGCAGTGAAACCCGCAGCACGCCCGTCGGCTGCTCCAGCATTTCTCCGAGCTGCTCATGCGCAAGCCGGGCCTCGTCAACGATGCGCTTGCTGCGCTCATAATAGATTTGGCCGGCCTCGGTGAGCTCGATCTTGCGCGTCGTGCGATGCAGCAATCGCAGGCCGATTGCCTTTTCCAAGCCGCTGATGCGCCGGGACAGCGTCGAGTTCGGCATATCTAGAACCTCTGCCGCCTTGCGGAAGCTTTTGACCCTGGCGACCTCCACGAACAGCGCCATGTCATGGAGATGGCTCACCCGATTGCTCCATTTATGGAAATGTGATTTCGATTTTGCCAGATTTATCCTGCATTTGGAATGGTCGATAAGGAGCTCCAACGAATGGAGACTTCTCATGAACCAACTTTTCACCTCAGCATCTATCGGCCCCTACACCCTTCCCAACCGCCTGGTCATGGCCCCCATGACCCGCAGCCGCGCCGCTTTCGACGGCACGCCCGGCGAATTGGCAGCCGAGTACTACGCCCAGCGCGCGGGCCTTGGCCTGATCGTCACCGAGGGCACCCAGCCTTCTGAAGATGGCCAGGGCTATCTCAGCACCCCCGGCATTCACACCCCGGCTCATGTCGCCGGCTGGCAGAAGGTCACCACCGCCGTGCACGACAAGGGCGGCCGCATCTTTATCCAGCTCATGCACACCGGCCGCATGTCGCATCCCGACAATACGCCGCATCATCGCCAGGCCCTTGCGCCCTCCGCCATCAAGCCGGGCACCGGCATGTTCACGCCCACCGGCATGCAGGACATTCCCACCCCGCGCGCACTCACCATCCCCGAAGTGCAGCAGACCGTAGCCGATTTCCGCAGCGCAGCCCGCCTCGCGATCGAAGCCGGCGCCGATGGCGTCGAAATCCACGGTGCCAACGCCTACCTCATCCAGCAGTTCTTCGCGCCAAGCGCCAATAGCCGCACCGACGCCTATGGCGGCTCCATCCACAATCGCGCCCGCTTCGGCATCGAGGTCCCCACTGCGATTGCCCAGGAGATTGGCGCCGATCGCACTGCGATCCGCCTGTCTCCGGGCATCAGCATGTGGGGCATCGACGAAGGCGTGGACGGCCCCGAAATGTACCGTTTCCTCGTGGCAGAGCTGAACAAGCTGGGTCTGGCCTATCTGCATCTCATGGACCAGGGCAACCAGGCCTTGCTGGCCGACATCCGCAAAGTTTGGTCGGGCACCTTGATCCTCAACCGCCCCGGCCGGGCGCGGGAACAGATCGGCGCCGACGTCGCCTCCGGCGTCGCCGATCTTGAGGCCTATGGCCAGATGGTTCTTGCCAATCCGGACTTCGTGGAACGCCTCAAGTCCAATGCCGCGCTGAATGCGGCCGTGCAGGCCACCTATTACGGCGGCACCGCACTTGGCTACACTGACTATCCCACGCTCGACGCCTGATCCCAGCAGTCCAATTGAAAGCCCCCGGCGCGGGGGTTTTCAGGACCCATGGCCCATAGCAAGGAAAAATCTCGTGACCCTCGAACACCCTCAGCCGCTTGGCCCTGGCCGGGCCCTGCGCCTACAAGCCTATGGCGGCGCCGATAGCTTGAAAGTCGATACGGTTCCCGTCCCCGAACCGGGGCCGGACCAGGTCCTGGTCCAGGTCAAGGCGGCCGGCGTCAACGGCATGGATTGGAAAGTTCGCGAAGGCTATCTGCGCGAGCGGTTTAATCTGACCTTGCCCGCCACAATCGGCATCGAAATGTCGGGCGTCGTGCTCAAGCTCGGCACCAATGTCAAAGGACTGAGCGTGGGTGAGCGGGTCATGGCCGCGCTCGGCGGCCTGGGCGCCTATGCCGACCATTTGGTGATCAACGCCGAAAAGCTCGTCAAGACACCGGCCACCCTGTCCGACATCGACGCGGCAGCCGTGCCGGTGGCAGCGATGACGGCATGGCAGGTGCTCCAGGTCCCCGAATTCGATCTGCGGGGCAAACGGGTGCTCATCCACGGCGCGGCCGGTGGCGTCGGCAGCTTCGCCGTTCAATTCGCCAAGACAGCCGGCGCGACCGTCTATGCCACCGCCTCGACCAGGAGCGTGGCCCATGTACAATCCCTCGGCGCCGACGAGGTGATCGATTACCAACAGCAGAGCTTCGAGCTGATATTGAGCGACATCGATTTCGTCGTCGATCTGGCGGGTGGCGCGGTGGTGGACAAGTCCTGGGCGATCCTGTCGCCCAATGGCATCCTGGTGAGCATCGCCACAACCGACGTGGTTGCCCGCACGCCGCAAGGCCGCCGCAGCGTCTGGTTCTCGGTCAAGCCCGACGCGGCTGGGCTCGCCACCATTGCCCAACAAATCGCCGATGGCTCGCTGCGATCAATGATTGGCGAGGTCGTTTCCTTCGAGGATCTGCCTCAGGCCATAGAGCGCAACCGCACCGGTCACGCCCCCGGAAAGACGGTGGCAGACTTCACCCGCTGATTTTTGGCTGCTGTCACAGGCGCGGCTGAAGCGTGTATGATCGGCAGAAGACTTGCAGCGGCTTCACAGGCAACGGCAGGGCAGATGACGAACAAGAATGAACAGGCCAAAGAAATCGTCGAGCGGTTATCACCCTGGGCAAACGTCACGACAAAACCGCTGTTCGGCGCCGTCGCTTTCTATCGAGGGGAGCACGTCTTCGCCATGCTGTGGCAGGGCGCCGTTTATTTCAAGGTAGACGAAACCACGCGGACAGACTTCGACGCCGCCGGCTCGCAGCCTTCGAGTATCAAAGCCGAGGCAAACCGCAAGCCCTCAAGTCCTACATGGAGGCACCCGCAGATGTTTTGGAAGATGACGAGACACTTAGTCAGTGGGCCGAAAAGGCGTATCGGGCCGCGATAAAAAGTCGTCGCTGACGGCGATCTCAACCCTCGACGTCCGCACCCCTTTGAACGGATTTTCCCTCGAAGCTTCCTGTTTTGATATCATCCCATGATCGCTCCGCAGAACACTGAATGGCAGTTGTCTCGTTGAAGTGGCACAACCCGTTGCCTAGCCTTCAGCTAGGGCGTTCCGCTGGCCGCTTTTCTTGAACGCTGGCCGAAAGCGGACAGGCAACTTCCCACCCCACGATGGTCGTAGCAACCCGGCATTCCGTGTACCAAGAGCGGCCATCCACGCTGCATCGGATGGCCGCTCAACATCAGATTTCGGTTCGCTCAGCCAAGAGCAGCGCGTCCTCCACGTCGACGCCAAGGTAGCGCACCGTGTTCTCGATCTTAGAGTGACCAAGCAGGATCTGGATGGCGCGGATGTTTCCCGTCGCCCTGTAGATCATCGATGCCTTCGTGCGTCGGAGCGAGTGGGTGCCGTACTCCTCTGGACGCAGACCGATCGCAGTCACCCATTCGTCGACCAAGCGCGCGTACTGCCTTGTGCTCATGTGGCGTGACTGATCGACTCGGCTCGGAAACGCATAGTCCTCGACCGAGCCTCCACGTCGTTCGAGCCAAGTAAGAAGGCTGGCTCTCACATCGCTTGTGATCTCGAACTGGACGGGACGACCGGTCTTCTGCTGAACGACGATCGCACGAGTTCTTATCTCCGGTCCCGCAACCACATCGCGAATCCTGATCTTGACCAGATCGCAGCCGCGAAGCTTGCTGTCGATCGCCAGATCGAACAGGGCTCTGTCCCGGATGCGTCTCTCCCGATCAAGGAAGAAGCGAATTGCCCAGATCTGCTTCTGGGTGAACGGACGTTTGGTGCCGACCTTCTTGCCGGCATTCCATGCTGCGTGCTCGCGACTGGCATCATCGAATTGAGAATGGCCCATGTGAGTTCTCCTCGGCCTTGATTGGCCGAGAGAGAAACGTCGCGAGACACTACCGCTGAGGGGCCGTGTATGGACGGCTCTCCGTTGGCAAGGGATTCTTTGAGCTTTGCCTTTGCTGGTTGGTGCGGCCATGTATCCGACCTGTAGGTGCGGCCTATCATGTGCCGCTGGCCATAATGCCATTCGCGCGTCTCAGGTCCCGATCGTAAGCTCGCACTCGAGGTGCACGGCCCCAGTGGGTTTTCCTGATCCGGCGGTATCAACCGGCTTTGTGCATTAGCTCCTGTCCGCCCTTTCCAACCTCGTCAGCGATCGCTCGCCTTATCTTGTTCTATGCGATGACCGGCTCCCTGTAGCGCTCGCCATTCGTCATCAGTGCCCAGACCATCCGGGCGGTCTTGTTGGCCAACGCAACCGCCGCAACCTTGGCTGTTCGCCGCGCCATCAACTGCACGAGCCATGGCCTCCTGGTACCGTTGCGCTCGGCATAGCGGATGACCGCCATCGCACCCACCACGAGCAACTGCCGCAAGTAGCGATTGCCGGCCTTGGAGATACTGCCGAGCCTCTCCTTCCCCCCGCTCGAGTGCTGCTTCGGCACGAGTCCGATCCATGCCGATAGACAGCGCCCCGACTTGAACGCATGCGCATCGGCGACCGTAGCCACGAATGCACTTGCCAGCAGCGGGCCGACGCCTGGGATTTCCATCAACCTGCGACCAAGCTCGGTCTCACGCGCATTCGCCCGAACCCTACGATCGTTTTCGAGGATCTGTTTCTTCACGACCCTGAGCTGCGCCTCAAGCATGCGAAGGCATAGCCGCGCGTCAGCTGGTATCCTGGTCTCGTTCTCGTCGTTGACGACCACGAGCAGTTGCTCAATCCCATTCCGCCCGATCGGCGCTACGATCCCGAACTCGGATAGGTGTGCCCGCAACGCGTTCGATATCTGCGTGCGCTGGCGGTTGAGCATCAACCGGACCCGGTGCAGCATCATCACACTTTGCTGCTCGGGTGATTTCACAGGCACGAAGCGCATGGTCGGCCGAGTGACCGCCTCGCAGATCGCCTCTGCATCTGCGGCATCATTCTTCTGCCGCTTCAGATAAGGCTTCACATATTGTGCCGGCAGTAACCTCACATCGTGACCACGTGCGATTAGCTCGCGAGCCCAATAATGCGACGAGCTGCAGGCTTCGATACCGACCAGGCAACGTGGCAGGCTCTCGAAGAATGCCATCACGCGCCCACGCGTCAGCTTCCTGCGAACGACAACCTCACTCGCCGCATCCACCCCGTGGATTTGAAACACTGACTTCGCAATATCCAGACCAATCGTCGTAACGTTGCCCATCATAGATCTCCTCCAGCTTCTGGCCCCACGATCATACCGCAGGGCGGGAGGAGAGCCGTCCACCGCATCAAGAGCGGACGTTCTGCTTTCGGGATTATCGAGCCAGAGACAGACCTTCATGCACGCTAGTGTGGTTCTTAGTGCGGCAGCACACGGACCCCTCGTAGGCAACTCCCGGCTGCGACGAAAGATCAGAGGTCTTGTAAGGACTAGGGTGAGATATCTCTCGCTAATGAAAGCATCTCAATCCGTTCGATCCGAGACGCTATTGCTTCGCCCGCCGCAGCGGAATGTGTTTCGTAGACGTACACAAATCGCGTTGATGGTGTCCGCCATTGTCCTGCGATCATCGTCGTCAAGGTGGCTGTCCAGATGGGCAAGCATCGCGATTTGGCTAAATGGCTCCGTGAAAATACGCGAGTGCTGTAGAGCGCTCGATGTATGGCCGCTCAAACCTGACCAATGCAGCAAGCGAGCCGTCGCCTTCCTATTCGGAGTATGCCCTTGGGCCAGGAGGATCAGCGTCGACGCCTCAACTCCCGAAAGATCAGCGACCTGCTTCCAGTTCAGCGATCTATCCGATTTCGTTCGACACAACTTCTGCAAAAGCACTTTTGCGCCAATCTCAGGATGCGTCATCGGATTTGCCGTGCTCCTGGCGTTCCACAAAGCTCAGCGGTCACGTGTCCAGCCGATCCTGTAGACGCATCCCGTCTGCCTACCTTCGACACTTTTGACGTAAGCCAACACAACTTCACTGGTTGCAACGGCCTTCACCCCAGTGAAGTAGGGGCCGTAGAGAGCAGCGGAGGCCTCGAGCATGGTCGGGCTTACCAGATTGATCCTCCGATCTTCGCGAAGCTCAATCGCGGCACTCCGGACGAAGCCTTCGAGCGCCCCGTTGACCATCGCTGAGGACGTCCCGAGCGCTATCGGGTCGTCGTTCGTTGGGCCGGAGGTCAATGTGAACGACCCTTCCCGGCGCAGGCAACGCAATCCGAGCCTGACGAGGTCCACCTGCCCCATAAGCTTACTGTTCAAGCCGATGGCGTATTCCTCGACGGTAAAATCCGAAAGCTGCGCAAAATGGACCATGCCAGCAGTGCAGATCAGTGCATCGAATTCGCCAATCCGGCTGAACATCTGACTGATGGACGAGTGAACGTCGATATCGACCTGGAAATCGCCGTTGCTTCGGCTGACACGGACCACCTCATGGCGCTTGGAGAGCTCAGCTGACACGGCCTTGCCGATCACTCCGCTTGCACCGACATGGATGATTCTCATGGGATCCTCCGCTCTGAGCGCTGCCTATGCGCTTAACGGCTCAAGCGAATGGCGAAGTTGCGCTTCCTGTTCCGGGGAGAGCCTTTTCAACGGTCGGCGAACATTGCCGGTTCCGAAGCCGCGCAACTGCGATGCTCGAAGCACGGACGGCGTATAGGGAGCTCGCCAGATAAAAAGAAGTGACGGCAGCATCCGTTGCCAAAGAGCCAAAGCTTTCTCAAATTCCTTGGCGGCAACGAGGTTATAGAGCTCGACCGCCTCCGTCGGCATGTAATTTGCGGCGCCCCAAATCACGCCCCGGGCACCTGCCATCAACGCGTAGATCGTGGTGGTGTCAGCGCCGTTGAGCACGCTATGTTTGGTCTGAAGGTACTCCTGATGCACCGTGAGGTCGCCAGCGCTGTCCTTTATGTAGTTGAAATTGTGAAGACCGCTAAGCCGATCGAAGAGGCGGGGCGATACTGAGATGCCGGTCGCTTGTGGAATGTTGTATCCGACAATATCGACATGGACCGCAGCATCAATGTCCTTGTAAAAATTGAATAACCCGTCGTCGTCCGAGGGGCCTTCCAGGTAAGGAGGCAGGACCATGATAGCATCTGCGCCGATCGACTCCGCATGGCGAGACCGTCGGATGACCTCGTCCACATTCAGGGCAGAGGTCTGGCAGATGACATTGCACCTTCCGTCAATCTGCTTGGCCCCCGCTTCGTAAAGACGGTTGCATTCCGATTCCGTCAGGTATGGATGCTGTCCGGTGCCGGCGCCGAGCACCAAGCCATGGACGCCTGCTGCGAGGTAGGTTTCGATCAGTTCGGAGAAGATGTTGTAGTCGATCGCCCCGCTTTCGTCGAAAGGGGTCTGCATTGCGAGATTGATGCCCTTAAGGTCCGCCATGTTGCTCTCTCTAACTGCTTTAGACTTCGGTTCCGGCCTGCCTGAAACGCAGGGCGGTGACAAATCTCACACCCAGTGACGTAACGAGCTTGGGGTACGTTCTGCTTGGACTTGCACGCGTTTTGAGAATGTCGATCACGCGCGAGTTGCGCCCTGCAGCAAGTTCGGCCACAGCCTTTCCAAAGGCTGCACCACGCGCTACTCCGGTCCCATTGCAGAAGGCCGCGCCGTAAACGTTGGGGCCTAGTTCCCCAAACACCATGCCGCCGTTTTGAGCCAAGGTCAGCAAACCGCCCCAACTCGCCTCGAAGCCGATTTTCGAAAGCTCCGGCCAGCGCCGATCGAATGCGACCTGCTGCTGGACCCGGGCGCGGGCGACGTCTGCAGTGGTAGTTTTGAAGTCGGTTGCATACGAATAGACGTTCCGCAAAAACAGGCGGTTGTCAGCGGTACGCCGGACTGTGGTGCCGAAGCTGTCCGCGGGGATGAGACCGTAAGCTTCTTTGTCGCCGACAAGTGCCAATTCCGCCTTGGTCAGCTGCCGCGTCATGCTGGCCCACGTATAGAGTGGGATAGCCCGGTGTTCAAAAAAGCCAAACCTGGTGAGATAACCTGACGCGCAAATGATGACCTTCGGCGCCCTGATCGTCCCGGCCGGCGTCTCACAAACATGCTGCGGTCCGCCAAACTGGACGCCAGTGATTGCCGTATTTTCGTGGACGGTGACGTTGGCCGGCAGACCTAAGACAGCGTTTTTCAAATATTTCGCAGGCTGGAGAAGGATCGTCCCCGGATGATGCAGCGCCTTAATGTAATGGCGGCTACCGGTGATTGCTTGGATCTCATTCGCCTCTACCCAAGTGTAATCCTGACCAAGCTTGTCCAATGCCTGCGAAAAGCGCTGGAGGTCCTCAACGCCGTGCTGGCTCGCGGCACTATGGTATTTGCCTTGGGGGTCCCAGTCACACTCGACGCCCTGCCCCTCCACCGCGTCCCTAATGTATGAAATCCCGTCAAGATTGACGAACAGCTCTTCCTGGTTTCCCTTAATGTCCTCAACGAAATCGCGCTTACGCGGATTGTGGGCGAGATCAATGACAAACCCCATACAGCGGCCCGACGCGTTGTTGCCGATGCGGCCGGCGTCCACCAGGACGATAGAAGCCTGCGGATGCAGTTCTGCGTAGCGGCGGGCCGCATGAAGCCCCATCCAGCCCCCGCCAATGACGAGGCAGTCGCAATCGACGTCACCCTTTTGAGGGATGAGGGGAAGCTCTGGACCCGATGCAAGGTACCATCCCGAGTCTGTAGGTTCCGGATGCGGCGGCGCAACGGCGATGCGGGTGGACTTGGAATGAAAATCTGATGTCGCCACGTGCAGCTCGCTGGCATGGTGCAAGCTGGACACCAAGTGCCTCGCCCACCGGTTGGTAATGCCTTTGGATTTAACCTATGCCGCTGATGGCTCGTAGACGGAAAAGACAGCGCCTGATATAGACCAGTTTCATGTCGAAGCTTCGCAGCCTGGTCCCGTCCACGCATTCGCTGTTCGTGTTCGAAGCGGCTGCCCGCAACTTAAGCTTCAAGAGCGCGGCGGCGGAGCTGAACGTTACGCAGCCCAGCGTCTCGCATTCAGTCAAAATGTTTGAAAAACACTGCGGAACGTCGTTGTTCATACGCGACAACCGCGGCGTCCAGCTGACTGCGGCCGGAAAAGACCTGTATGAAGAGGTAGCGGCAAGTTTTCGGCGGATCGAGCTCAAGTTACAGTCAATTTCGGGTCGATCCACGCAATATATCACATTTGCGGCGTCGACATCGCTTGCGGCTCATTGGCTGGCACCGCAGCTTTACCATTTCCAGGAAGAATTTCCCGATATTCGGATCAAGGTGGTCGCAACGGATCGCGACGTAGAACCCGATCACGAAATCGACGTCACAGTCTGGCTCCGTCCGCGTAATTTTGAACGGTCGAATAGCTGGTATATCTGCGATGAAGAGATTTTTCCGGTTTGCTCACCGGGTTACCTCCTGGCGCATCCCGCGTTACAAACCGTGGATGACCTGAATGGACATCAGTTGGTTCACTCGTCCGACGCATTCAGGAAGCGCATGAGTTGGTCAGAATGGGTAGCTCTTGCCGGGGGAAACACGGGTGACATCAGGCCCAACATTGTATTCAACGATTATCAGCTGACACTCCAGGCTGCGTTAGCTGGCGAAGGAATCGCATTGGGCTGGTCACTCACCGCCCAATATCTGTTGAGCAACAGGCTTTTGGTTCGGCCTCTCCAGACCAAAATACAGACCGAGAGAGCATTTTTTCTGCTTTCGAGCGATGAAGCCGGTAAAAATAGGCGATGCCAGCATTTGGTCGACTGGTTTCTGAGGCAGTCTCACGACCTTCGCGCGTGAGCTAACGCCGAGGCCTTCAATCCTCCAGCGGTAGCTGAGGCCAACCAGATATAAACTGGGTTTACCTCCAGCTAAACCTTTTGCGCATTCTCACACTCACCCACTCTGCCTATCATCCTCGGCAGGCGGCCCTCACTGACACGAGTGGTAGCCGTTGGGGGCGGCGGCGCCGCAGAAGGTATGTGATGGACACTGACACAACCATGACGCGTCGCCGAGGCGGCCGTTCTTCCGTGGTAGCGCAGCGTGAGGGCGAACGAATCCCGCGCCTTACGACGCTGAAATACGGCATCAAGCCGGTCGAGGCCGTGAGTGAAGAGCAGCTGGAGCGTATCCACCAAGCCTCACTGGCGATTTTGCGTGAGATCGGCATCGAGTTCAGGGACGAGACGGCCCTTCGTGAATGGCGAGAGGCCGGCGCCGACGTTGATGGCCAGCGCGTGAGGCTTGAGGCCGATATGGTCATGAGCTTGATCGCAAAGGCCCCTAGCCGGTTCGAAATGACCTCGCGGGATCCGGCGCAGCGGTTCGAAATAGCGCCGGACACCATGACATTCGGCGCCATGCAAGGCGCTCCAAACGTCCGCGATCTCCAAGGGGTGCGCCGCGCGTCAACGATCGCCGACCTTCGGGATATGAACCGGCTGACGCAGATGCTTCCCGGTTTTCATATCGCCGGCGGATTTACCTGCGAGCCCACGGACGTCGCGGTGCCATGGCGGCACTTGCACATCAACCATTCCAGCCTTGTCGAGACCGACATGCCGTTCTTCGGGCTGACAACCGGCAAGGACAGGGCCGACGACTCCATTGCGATGGGTAGGATCGTGCACGGCAAGGCCTTCATGGATGCGAATGCCGTCATGATTGGTCACGTCTCGGGAAACTCCCCTTTGGTCTGGGATTCGACGATGCTTGAAGGCCTCCGAGCCTTTGTCGACGCGAACCAGGTCGTGCTGCTGTCGCCTTTCGTGCTGGGAGCCGCGAACACGCCGGCAGATGTACCGGCCACGATAGCCCAGCTCAATGCAGAGGCCTTGGCAGCTCTCGCCTATACACAACTCACGGCGCCCGGCGCCAAAATGATTTATGGGCAGTATTCCGTGTCGGTCTCCATGCGCAGCGGCGCGCCCATGTCGGGCATGCCCGAGGTCACCCTGATTAACGCGGTGATCGGCCAGCTGGCGCGGCGTTACGGCCTGCCCTGGCGCACAACAGCCTCCCAGTCGTCCGCCAAAACCTTCGATGCCCAGTCGGGCTACGAGTCCGCGATCGCCTACATGTCAGGTGCGAGCGCTTGCGCAAATCTGATGATGCACGCCGGGGGCTGGGACGAAGCCGGGCTTGTCTGTTGCATGGCAAAGTTTGTGGCCGACGCCGAACAGAACCTGCTCATCGCCAAATATGCAAAGGGCATCTCCTTCGAGCATTTTGACGACGCCTTAGAAGCGGTTCGCCGCATCGGTCCCGGAGGACATTACCTTGGGGACGCGTTCACGCTCAGACGCTTCAAGGAGGCGTTCATATCTCCGGAAATCCTGGATTACCTCAGTTACGAGCAATGGAAAGTCAAAGGTTCCAAGGACATGGCTCAGCGTTGCCGGGAGAAGGCACGCGTGATCATCGACAACCATAAAGCGCCGGGAATGGACCCTGCCACCCGCGAAGAGCTCGATGCCTTTGTGACGAAGCGCCAAGAGCAGATTTCGCCAAGCCTCGCATGACAAGCGGCGCCCTGTGGGCTCCCCGCTGCAACTGACAACAACGGGAACACTGACAAGGGAGTGTGAAATGGGTTTCTTTAAGAGCAATGGCGAGCGGGTACCGGTCGCGATCGACAAGATGGCGGTCGAAGTCAAATCGGGTCGGATGGACCGTCGCGAATTCCTGGCATTCGCCAGCACCTTCGGAGCCTCAGCGGCGTTGGCCTATGGAATGATCGGGATGGCTGTCCCGCAGCCCGCGCATGCCGAAGAGGCCAAGAAAGGCGGCAAGCTGAGGGTGGCTATGCCGGTCAAGGCCCAGAAAGATCCGCGAACCTATGACTGGGTCGAGTTGGCCAACGTGACACGCTGCTGGCTGGAACCCTTGGTACGCTACACTCACGAATTCACCTTCGAACCGGTCCTGCTTGAAAGCTGGGACGTCAATGACGACGCCACGGAATATGTATTCCACGTCCGGAAGGGTGTGACCTGGAACAACGGAGACGCCTTCACCGCAGATGACGTCGTGTTCAACGTCACCCGTTGGTGCGAAAAAGGCGTGGCCGGCAACTCAATGGCGGCCAGAGTCGGCGGGCTCATGGACGCCAAGACCGGTAAGGCGCGCGATGGTGCTATCGTCAAGGTCGACGATCATACGGTTAAACTCAATCTCAGCCAGCCTGACATCGCCATCATCGCCAACCTGACCGACTATCCCGGACTCATCGTCCATCGCACATTCGACGCCCAGGGCGCCGATCCGGTTAAAAATCCCATCGGAACGGGTGCGTTTGAGCTGGTGTCGTATGATGTCGGCCAGAAAGCAGTCGTCAAGCGTCGCGAAAACGGAAAATGGTGGGGTGGCGAAGCCCTGCTCGACGGCGTGGAGTTCATCGACTACGGCACCGATTTTTCGGCGACTGTCTCGGCGTTCGACTCTGCGGAAATCGACCTCAACCTCGAAACACCGGCCGACTTCATCGACATCCTGGCCAAGATGGACGTGGTTGTCTCGGAGGTTGCCACGGCGACGACCTTGGTCTGTCGAACCAATATCGCCAACAAACCCTACGATGACAAAAAGGTTCGCAACGCGCTGCAAATGGCCGTCGACAACAATGCCGTTCTCCAGCTCGGCTACGCAGGGCGCGGCGTGGTCGGCGAGAACCACCATGTCGCCCCCATTCATCCGGAATACTTCGCGCTGCCGAAGAAAACGCGCGACATCGACGGAGCCAAAAAGCTCATGGCCGAGTCCGGTCACACGGATTTTGAGCATGAGTTGATTTCCGTCGACGAAGACTGGCAGAAGAACACCGGTGACGCCATCGCCGCCCAGCTGCGAGAGGCCGGGTTCAAGGTCAAGCGGACCGTATTGCCCGGGTCGACCTTCTGGAACGACTGGTCGAAGTACCCCTATTCATTGACCGTCTGGTACATGCGACCGCTGGGGGTCCAGGTCCTGGCCCTCGCTTACCGTACCGGCGAAGCATGGAACGAGACGGCCTACGCCAACCCGGACTTTGACACGATGCTCAAGAAAGCCTTCTCGGTAAGCGATCCTGCGAAGCGGCGCGAATTGATGAAGGACATCGAGCATACCGTCCAGGATTCCGGCATCATCATCCAGCCGTTCTGGCAAAAACTCTTCGGCCATATGAGTAAGAAAGTCCATAACTACGCCATTCACCAGACCTTCCAGATGGATCTGCAGAAGGTTTGGATCGACGCCTGATCCATCAGCCGCGTCCTCCCAAGCCGGTACCCGCTAATCTGGGTACCGGCACCCTTTTCACCAGGATTGCCCCATGTCCGAAGATGATATTATCCTTACTGAACTGTCGGACGACGAACTTGTCCAGCAGATGCATGACGATCTTTATGACGGCCTGAAGGAAGAGATCGAGCAGGGGACGAACATCCTACTCGAGCGCGGCTGGTTGCCCTACAAGGTTCTCACCGAAGCCCTCGTCGAAGGCATGCGCATCGTCGGCGAGGATTTTCGCGACGGCATCCTGTTCGTTCCCGAAGTGCTGTTGTCGGCCAACGCCATGAAGGCCGGCATGTTCATCCTGCGCCCGCTGCTCGCCGCCACCGGCGCGCCGAAGCAGGGCAAGATGGTGATCGGCACCGTCAAGGGCGACATCCACGACATCGGCAAGAACCTCGTCGGCATGATGATGGAGGGCGCCGGCTTCGACGTCATCGACCTCGGCATTAACAATGCGGTTGAAAAGTATTTAGGGGCGATTGACGAGCACCAGCCCGACATCATCGGCATGTCAGCCCTGCTGACCACCACCATGCCCTACATGAAGGTCGTCATCGACACGATGAAGGAAAAGGGCATTCGCGACGACTACGTCGTGCTGGTCGGCGGTGCGCCGCTCAACGAGGAATTCGGCAAGGCCGTCGGCGCCGACGCCTATTGCCGCGATGCCGCTGTGGCGGTCGAAACCGCCAAGGATTTCATGAAGCGAAAGCACAATATGCGCAGTTGACGGCCCACTGTCGGCCTGAAGACGCGATCCCAGAGAGTCGCACCATGCGAGTTGGCGCGCCGATTTCCACGACGCAACGTTTCGTCAGCGAGGACGTGAACCAATGAATGCGCCATTCCCAGCGGCAGATAAAACGCGCGTTGTGCGGTGGAACCCGACACCGCATCCAGTCGGTGCCCGTGAGAACGTGTTTCGCTTGGTCATTCTGGCACTCCCCGGATTCTCGCAACTCGGTCTCTCTTCGTTTGTAGACCCTCTGCGCCTGGCCAATTTCGTATCGAGCCGGTCATTCTTCGAATGGACGATCGGCAGCGAGGACGGGAAACCCGTGCAGTGCGCAAGTGGTTTCGGGATGTCCGTCAGCAGCAATTTTGCAGAGGCCTCGCAGAGAGTGCCAGCTGGTGACAGTCCGGACATGGTGATCGTCTGTGCTGGCGATCGGGTCGAAAAGCACGCGTCCCCTTCCCTCATCAAAGCTCTTCGCCTTTACAGGCGTCACGGTATTCCAATAGCTGCGCTAGGAACCGCCACGTGGCTGTTGGCGGAGAGCGGCATGCTTGATGATACAGCTTGCACCATCCATTGGGACAAACGTGCCGCCCTGTCGGAGCGGTTTGGCCGCCTCCAGGTGTCCGACCGACTGTTCGTTCGTGACCCCTACCTCCTGACCTGCGCAGGAGAGTTCGCGTCCTTCGACCTGGTCATGGAGCTGATCAGCGAACGCCTGGGAAGAGAAACCGCACTAGCTGTTTGTCGACACACCACGGCTGGCCACTGGCGCCCTGCGTCGGACCGCCAGTGGACCATCAATGCAGGTCAAACCAGCATCTGCAAACCGCTGACTGACGTCATCCGCATCATGGAGGAACATATTGAGGATCCGTTGCCGCTGCGCGACATCGCCAAATGCGTCGGCCGATCACAACGCCAGATCGAACGGCTTTTCCAACGCTCAATCGAGTCGTCTCCCATGCGGTTCTACCTGCACCTGAGGCTCAGCCGAGCCAAACGCCTCATTGAACGGACCGAGTTGCCCGTCGTCGAGATCGCAATCGCTTGCGGGTTCGCATCGGCATCACACTTCTCAAAGTGCTTCCGTCAGGCGTTCGGCTCAAATCCGAGCTCTCGACGAGCCACGTCCTGATCGACCGATAGCGGCGGGAACCATTCAGCATGACTTCGTTTTCCATCGTAAACCATAAGATCGACCCGTCTCGCGGCTCAACGGCAGTGAAGGCAGACGGCAGTGTTGACGACAATGACCGAGTGGAAATAGGTCCGACGGACCTTGCGTTCACCGAGTGGCAACAACTAGGGCTTACTGCTCCCAATCTCGAGCGAATGAGGAAGACCCGTTTAGATCGCATCGTCCAGCAGTTGCGAGATCGTGACTATGCCGGGGTCCTTTGCTTTGATCCCCTCAATATCCGGTACGCGACCGACTCCTCCAACATGCATGTCTGGACCATGCACAACCCGTCCCGAGCCGTGTTTGTATCGGTCGACGGTTACGTCGTGCTCTGGGACTTTCATCGCTGCAGCCATCTCTCAACCTACCTGCCGCTCATCAGCGAAATTCGCGACGGCGGCGCGGGGTTCTATTATTTTGTTGCAGGTGACGCAGAGGAAGACATCGCTAAGCAATTTGCGGCGCAGATCGACGAGCTAGTGCGGCGCGGCGGAGGCAAAAACCGGCGGCTAGCCATCGACAAGATCGAAATTCCAGGACTCCGCGCGTTGGACGCGGTCGGTATCGACGTATGCAATGGTATGCAACTCATGGAGCATGCCAGGGCCATTAAAGGCGTCGATGAGGTCAACGCAATGCGCTGCTCGATCGCCACTTGCGAGATCGCTGTTGCTAAAATGCGTGAGCGTTTGACACCGGGGATAGCCGAGGCTGAACTGTGGTCGGTGCTCCATGCCGAAAACATCGCGCGCGGAGGCGAGTGGATCGAGACGCGGATCCTCACATCCGGCCCGAGGACAAATCCCTGGATGCAGGAGGCGGGTCCCCGAAAGATCCAGTCAGGGGATCTCGTGGCGTTCGACACAGACATGGTTGGACCCTACGGCATGTGCGCGGATTTTTCGCGAACCTGGCTTTGCGGCGACGGTACGCCAACCGAGCAACAACGTAGGCTGCACGCGATCGCCTATGAGCACGTGATGAACAACATGGCCCTGCTACGGCCCGGGATATCGTTCACCGAACTTACCGAACGGAGCCACAAGCTCCCTCCTGAGTTTGTGGATCAACGATACGGAATCATGATGCACGGCATTGGGCTCTGCGACGAGTATCCCGCCATCCTCTATCCCGAAGACTTCATACCCGGTGCCTTTGACTATGTCCTGCAGCCCGGCATGACACTCTGTGTCGAAACCTACATTGGTGCAGTGGGCGGGCGTGAGGGCGTGAAGCTTGAGGAGCAGGTGCTTATCACCGACAAGGGGCACGAGATTTTGACACGTTGCCCGTTTGACGCGGCGCTGATGCGTTAAGCGGTCGCCACCCGTTTCAGAGGCGAGAGCGCGGCTCCTGGCGCGAGACTAATAGAGTAGGCGTTGCTACACGTTCGATCACCGTTTCCCCGACATGATATCCCTTTATGTCATTTTCGGCGCGTCAACTGCGCTGCAGCTAAACTGAGATAGAACCGTTCCAACGGATAGTTTGCTCAGCCAAAATTCGGGCGTATCGAGCAACCCGAGCCGACAAGCAGGCTTGGCAGCGCGCGCTTCGCCCGAAGCAATGTCGCCTGGCATGCTCTGGACGGCTAAAGTGGCGGGTGGCGCAAAAGCTGGCACTGCAATGGTCGCCGGAGCAGATTGCGGGTTGGCTGAAGCGAGCGTACCCAGGCGATCCAAGCATGCGGATATCTCATGAAGCGATCTATCGCAGCCTGTTCATCCAGTCGCGAGGGGTGCTCAAGAAGGAGCTGACAGCCCATCTGCGCACCAAACGACAGATGCGCCTCGGCAAAGGTGCACAGAGCAACCGAACGGGGCAAGGTCAAATCCTCGATATGGTCTCCATCCGCGAGCGTCCCGCCGAGGCAGAGGATCGTGCCATCCCAGGTCATTGGGAGGGTGATCTGCTCACCGGAGCAAACGACACGAACATCGTCACCCTGGTCGAGCGACACAGCCGGTTCACGATGCTTGTGAAGTTGGCCAGAAGGGACTCAGCGACTGTCGTGGCGGCCCTCGCCGAGAAAATCGGCACATTGCCCCAAGAGCTGCGGCGCTCGTTGACATGGGACCAAGGCAAGGAGATGGCTCGTCATAAGAGCTTCACCGTCGCAACCGATCTCCAGGTCTACTTCTGCGACCCGCGCAGTCCCTGGCAACGAGGCAGCAACGAAAATACCAACGGCCTGCTCAGGCAGTACTTCCCCAGAACAACCAACTTCTCGCAGGTCCCGCAGGCCCAACTCGACAGCGTCGCCCTGCGGCTCAATCAGCGCCCCCGAAAAACCCTGGACTTCGAAACACCCGCCGATAGGCTACACAAGGTGTTGCAGTGACCGGTTGAACCAACCGGCGCAAAGCTGCCGTTCGCCCGCTCGATCATTATTCTGAAAGCTGCCGTTCGCTCATCATCTCGCTCGGCCTCGAGCTGACCCACCTAAAATTCTATCCAATCATTGGATCTTTGACCACGAGCCTAGCGTCATGCGCTCCTTCGCGTCGGCAAAAGAGAGAGGGAGAGGCCCGCCTCGCGCGGTCTCCTCCCTTCCCGATTAGGCCTTTGTCAGTTGTTCTAAACTGCGGCCACTGCCTTCCGGATCACGTCGATCACGACGGCAGGATGGGAAAGCATCGGCACGTGACTACTCACCACCTCGGTGACATCAGCGCCCATGCGTTTCGAGACCCAGCGCTGCAGGTCGGGATGTACGGTATGGTCTTTCGTGGCAAGAACATACCAGCTCGGCTTTGACTTCCATGCGATTCGATCGGCGCTGAGATTCTGCTGATGGAACAGATCGAAAACGGGCGCATAGTGGGTAGCCCATATGAGCTTCTGGTCTGCCTCGGATAGGTCGCCGGCGAAGAATTCAGGGCCATTAGGCAACATCCAGGCGCGTCCATCCGCGACCTCGACCCGCGTGAAGATATCCGATGGGTACTTATCGAGTTGGTTCTGCACCGTTTCGCCGGCGTCCGGGGCAACTGCTGCGATGAACACGAGCCCCACGACGCGAGCGTCAACGCCGGCGGCGGTAATGGTAGCACCACCGTAGGAATGCCCGACAAGGAGGACGGGATTGCCGACGCGGTTAAGTGTCCGCTTTACAGTCGCCACGTCCTCCTCGAACGAATCCAGGCCATATTGAACAGAGATGACTTCGTGACCGTCTGCCTGGAGCGCTGGAATCACCTTGTTGAAGCATGAACCGTCGGCCCAGATGCCGTGGCAGAATACGATGGTCAGCTTGGATGTTGTGGACATTTTGCCGTCTCCTGGTTGATCAAACGAGACGTAGATCTGTCTTCCACCGGCGACAAAGACTTTGTACGTTCGACCTATGCCTCAAAAGTATAACGGTGACCCATGGAACTCCGACATTTACGCTATTTCGTTGCCGTCGCAGAGGAGGGTAGTCTGCTAACCGCTGCCCAGCGGCGGCTAAACACATCGCAGCCTTCGCTGAGCCGACAGATTCGCGATTTGGAAGCCGAAATCGGCGTGATGTTGCTCGAGCGGCAGGCACGCGGCGTAGTGCTTACCCCTGCGGGACGCGTCTTCCTAGATCATGCCCGGCTCGCTCTTCTGCAGGTCGAGGCCGCGGTCGATGGTGCTCAGCGGGCGGCGCAGCCGAACAGGCCCGTACTGTCCATCGGATTTCTCGTAGGGCTCGAGGTCACGTGGTTGCCTCATCTGTTGCGCGTCATCCGCGAAGAAGTACCGGATACGGAAGTCACGCTGTGCAGCCTGTCTTCCCCTGAACTTGCCCTCGCTTTGATGCGCGGGAAGCTGGACATGGCCTTCCTTCGCCCCGAGAAACAGAGCCTGGGGCTGACCTTTAAATTGCTGACGAAGGAGCCTCTGATCGCCATCCTGCCAGCGGGCCATCATCTGGCTTCGCGCAAAAAAGTCCGGCCGCAGGACCTTGCCAGCGAAATTTACGTCAGCTCGGCGAGGACGTCTCCGGTATTGCAAGCAGTGATCGAGGCCTACGCATCGACCGCCGGAATCACGCTGAAAGCAAAGTACGAAGGCGAGAACATATCGTCGGCAATGTCATTGGTCGCGTCTACGGGAGGAGTTACGCTCGTTCCGCTGTATGCACAGAATATGCTGACGCCGAACGTCGTTGCCAGAGCGCTCGAAGGTGTGCCTCCGACAGTCGATCTTACTTTGGGGTATGCCGATGCTAACTCATCACCTTTGCTCCATCGACTTCTGTCCCGTGCGGATGAGTTGATCGAAAGCGTTCAAAATCAGAGCATCATCCGGTATGCCCAAACCCTATAGTAAAGTTACGGTCCAAAGCATCAGCAGCAAAGGGACGTCCGTCTAGGCTGATATCCGACGGTCCACTTTGAGGCCCGCAGAATGCGCCGTTGGATGACCGGCTTTAGTCGCAAGGGTCATGGAGGCGATTGGACCTACCAAGATCCGCTTTCGCGCATTGGCCGACCAGATGCTGCGTTCCGCTGCCGGCCCAAAACCTTCGGTGGGTTTTGCGCCTCATTCGGGCGTAAAACGTGCATTTCGATCGCCTGGCAGCGGACATTTCGGATGGCAGGTCTATAGGTCGATGTTATGCCATAATCAGACTCAAGAGCCTATGGCAGCCTGAAGTCGGAGGGCAGCATGCCACGGACGTCAAATCCATCGACTTTGCCACATTCACGTCCAATTGCGCGCACGTCGCCAAGGTAGGACCGCCGTGCTCGAAGGACGAGACAATGACTACAGACAGCGTGCTATGGATGCATATACCTATTTGATCAAACCGTACTGCCGCGCCTTGTTTCGGAGAAAGGGCAAGCCGTTACCCATAACGACCGTTTCGCTGTCGGCGACAGGGCGCCAGACGCTTAGTCCAAATGCCAACAGGGGGTCCATATTAATGAAGCTCTCCATTGCCAACCCACCTTTGAAGTCCATGGCGGCGAGCGTCGCAAAAGTCTCGTCCCAGTGGCAGTTGCCCTCGCCGGGCGTGCCGCGATCGGATTCCGAGAGATGGATGTATTTGAGATGATCTCGGGCAGTGATAATGCCGTTGCCCATGCCCTTTTCTTCGATGTTCATGTGGTAGGTGTCGAGATGGACGAAGACATTGTCCATGCCGATGCGCTCGACCAGCGCCACGGCCTGCGCCGCCGTGTTGATGAGGTGGTTTTCGTAGCGGTTGACCGCCTCTATGCCGATCTCAACGCCACGCGACTTGGCGTATTTGGCGGCCGCCGTCATGGCCCGCGCGACATTGTCGAGTTCGCCTTGGGTTGGCGGCACGCCGGTTCGCTCGCCGATGCCGCCAAAGGTTACTCCCGACAGCGCTTCGGCGCCGATGTCGGCGGCCTTGTCGATGGCGACGCTGAGGAACTCGATGGCGGCGTCGGGACGCACCGAGGGCCAAGCGCGTTCGGGCAAGCCGAGCGAGCATACGGCCTGCATGTTATTTGCCGCGAGCAATTTACGCGTATGCACCGCATCGACTGACTGTGGGTCGGCGATCGAGATCTCGATGAAATCGAGATTGTATTTCTTGATCGCCTGCAGGGTGTGTTCCGCGCCCGCCGGAGTCCAGCCGCTGGTCCACATGCTGGTATGAACGCCAAAGCCCTTCATCGCCTGATCCTCAGAAAAGTGAGTTGCCCCGCAACCCATCGCAAAATCATGACGCCGACGAGCATGATGCCCCAGATGGCGGTGGCGAGATGCTGGCTGGCGCCGATCAGATTGAGACCCGACGACAGCAGCTGCAAAATGATAAGCGCCAGGAACACCGACACCACCTTGCCGAAACCACCGAACGGATTTACGCCGCCAAGGAAGCAGGCGAGCACCGTGATCAGTACGTAGGATTCACCATGCCCGACACGCACCGAATTGAAGCGCGACAGCATAATGATCCCGGAAATGCCGCACATGGCGCCGGATAGGACGTAAATCAGCGTGATCACCCGTCGCGTCGGGATGCCCGAATAGCGCGTGGCTTCAATGTTGGAGCCAACCATGTAGTTGGAAAAGCCGAGCCGGGTGCGCGTCATCAGCAGATGCCAGACGATCACAGCCGCGATCAGGATCAACAGCGGAATTGGCACGCCGAAGACATAGCCGTGCCCGAGCGGCTGTATGAATTCCGGGAATCCAGAGATGTCGGCGCCGCGCGTCAAGAACTCGCCCAGCCCACGCAGGAAGATCATCATCGAGAGCGAAACGAGAATGGGGTGCGCGCCGGTATAGGCGATCACTGGACCCATGACGAAACCGCTGCCTGCGCCGACGCCCACCGCGAGGACGGAGCCCAACAGGAAGGCGTAGATGCTCGCGTCCGGTCCGCCATTGGCATGTAGCACCCAGGCGAGAGTGAGACCGCAGAGATTGGCCGTGAACGTCACTGCCAGATTGATGCCGCCCGAGATGATCGGCATTAGCATTGCGAGTGTGAGAAGGCCGAGTTCGGGAAGCTGGAACGCGACGGAGTCGAAGGTTGCCATCGACAGGAAGCGTGGCGACAGCACGCCGAAAAAGACAATGACGGCGACCAGAGCCAACAGCAGACCAATGTTCTCGGTACCGAGTTTTGTTACCAACTGCCTGGGGAGACTCTGCCGGGGCGTGGTAGCCGGGGCGACGCTTTCGCTCATGTTCCGCTCCGTTGCCGCGGGGCCACGAACATCTGGCCGATCGGGGCATTCGACAGGGTGATGGCGATGAGGATGATTGCGCCGATGATCATCTTGAAGGCGTAGGGCGAAATGCCGAGCAGGTTGAGCCCGTTCTGCGTCACCGACACCAGTAGGACGCCAAGAATGCAGCCGAGCACCGTGCCGCGCCCGCCGCCGAGACGCGCCCCGCCGAGCACCACGGCCGCCAGCACATCGAGCTCGCGGCCGATCAGCGCATTGGGAACTACCTCCTGCGCATAGTGGACCTGCACCAGCCCGCCGATGCCCGCCATCAAGCCGAGCCAGCCGAAGGCGATGAAGTGCATGGCGGCGATGTTGATGCCGAGCCGCCGCGCCCCCTCGGGATTGTCTCCGAACGCATAGAGCTGCCGGCCGATGGTGGTGTGCCGGATCAACACCCAGGTGGCGATCACACAGATCGCCATGATGCCAACGGGCAGGGCCAAGCCGGTCCAGTTGCCGTTGGCTTGCTGGAACTCGATCAGCATCGTGCGATGCGTCCACCACTCGGGCAAATTGTAGATCGACACGCCTCGCGTGACGAACATCAGGACCCCGAAGAAAATGTTGAAAGTCGCGATGGTGACGACGATGGAGATGATGCGGAAGTAGTAGATCAAGGCTGCGTTGACGGCGCCGAGTGCGATGCCAGCGATGGCGGCGAGACCGATGCCGATGAACCAGTCGCCGCCGCCAATCCTGACGAGCACCACAGCCACCACATACTGGACCACCGATGCCGCGACGGCGAACGAGATGTCGATGCCGCCGGCGATCAACACCACCAGCAGGCCCACCGCAAAGATCAGGTTCGTTGAGCTGGTGTTGAGCAGGTTGAAGAGGTTGGCGATGGTGAAAAACTTGTCGCTGCTTAGCGACAGGCTGACGCAGATGATCAACAGAACGATGATCAGCCAGGTCTCGGTCGGATTGCCTCGGAGGAGCTTGGGGATCTTGAGGCTACGCATAGACCGCAGCCTCCAGATCGCTGAGCGAAACGGCACGAGGATCATATTCGGTGACGATGCGGCCGGCCACCATGTGCAGCACGCGATCGGCGTTGAAATAGACCTCCGGCACTTCGTCCGAGATGAGGAGGATCGCGAGCCCTGCCTCAGCAAGCCGCGCCACGATCTCGAAGATGCCAGCGCGGGCACCGACATCGACACCCACCGTCGGCGCATCGAGAATGATGAGCTTCAACCCAACGGCGAGCCACTTCGCGATAGCGATGCGTTGCTGGTTGCCACCCGAAAGCGTCGAGATGGCATCGGTGGGCCGGCCGATTTTAATGGCCAGCTCGTCGATCCAGCGGGTCACCAATTTGTCCTTCTTGGTGAAGGAGATGAAGCCACGAACGAGTACCTTGTCGAGCACTGAAATGACGAGATTGTCGGCGATTGATTGCTGCTGGATCAATCCGAGCGCCAGACGGTCCTCCGAGAGGTAGCCGATACCGGCACGGATGGCATCGCGGTTGGACCTTAGGCCAAGCGCTTTGCCGTTCAGTAAAACGCGCCCTCGATCTGGAGGCAACATGCCGAAGATCGAGAGCGCCAGTTCGGTCCGTCCGGCACCCAACAGGCCAGTCAGACCAACCGTTTCGCCGCGCCGTATGGTCAGTGAAACATCGGCGTAGTCGCCGGCTCGCGTCAACCCTTCGACAGCGAGCACAACCGGCGAAGCAGAATGGTCTTTCGTCCGCACGCCTTGGTCAAAAGTCTTGCCGGTCATCAGCTCGGTGAGCCGCGACTGCGTCATGCCCTCAGTCGGATAGACACCGACCAGTTTGCCGTCACGGAGCACGGTGACCCGGCTCGAGATTTCGAGCACCTCCGCGAGCCGATGGCTGACGAAGACCACGGACACGCCGTCGGCGGCGAGCGTACGCACGGTATCGAGCAGGCGATCGGTCTCGGACTGCGTAAGCGAAGACGTCGGCTCGTCCATGAAGATCACTTTGGCGTCGCCGGCGAGGGCCCGGGCAATCGCGACGATCTGGCGCTGCGCGATGGCGAAGGTGCGCAGCGGCGCATCGACATCGAGATCGGCGCCGAGCCGGGCCAGCAGGCGTCGTGCAGTGTCGCGCATGGCCCCATGATTGACGATGCGCGGCAAGGCGCCGAGTACAGAGCGGATGCCGACATTTTCGGCGACGGTCATTTCGGGAAAAAGCGCTAGGTCCTGCCAGATCACCTCGACGCCGGAGGCGCGCGCAGCGGCGGGCGACATGACGTCGACGGCCTTGCCAGCAAAGGCGATTTGCGCGCCCGCGAGCGGCTGGTAGACGCCTGTAACGACCTTGATGAGCGTGCTCTTGCCACTGCCGTTCTCGCCGGCAATGCACTGCACTTCGCCAGGCAGCACTTCGAAGCTGACATCCTGCAGTGCCCTGACACCACCGAACGTCACGCTAATATTGCGGAGCGAGAGAACGGCTGCCCGGTTCTCCTCTGTCGACACGGAAAAACTCATCGACTGGACCCTGGTTGTAGGGAAGGAGGCGCCGGAATCGAGGACGATACCCCGGCGCCTTGGTCCGCCGCTTACAGCCCGAGGGCCGCCAGACCATCAACCGTGTCGACCGTGATTGGCTGGTTCGCATCAACGATGATCGTGCCGGTCTTGAAGTCGGGATGCACCACACCAAGACCCTCGATAGTCATGCCATCGGTGACTTTGCCGCCACCCACCAGATAATCGGACAGGGTCACGAACACCTTGCCGGCCTCGAGCGGATTCCACATGAAGCCGCCGTCGATTGTGCCGGACTTCAGCATCGCGCTGCCCTGGCTGGGCGAGAACGAACCGACGAGAACCACCTTGTCACCGAGCTTCTGCTCGTCGAGCGCACGGCCGACGCCGATCGGGCCCTGACTACCGAAGGTCAGGAAGCCACCGAGATCCGGATTGGCCGCGAGCACGTCCAGCGCCGTCTTGCGGCTGTCGTCGGCGCTTTCGGCAACGCCGTACCGATCGCCGACCATATGCATGTCCGGATAGTTCTTCTTGATATAGGCGATGGCCGCATCAGCCCAGGCGTTGTGCGCCGGCACCGTGAGCGAGCCCACATAGACGACATACTTGCCCTTGCCGCCCATCTTGTCGGCGAACAGCTTCGCATGCGCCTCGCCGAAGCCGACTGCGGACACCATCTCGAAGTCCCAATCGGCGTTCACCTGATCGGGCGATTCATGGGTGATGACTGTGATGCCGGCATCACGGGCCTTCTTCAGCACCGGCTCGAGCACATTGGCATCGTTCGGCACGACACCGATGGCATTGACACCCTGAGCGATGAGATCTTCGATCGCGCGCACCTGAAGCGCCGGATCGGCACTGGTCGGCCCCACCATGAAGCCGTCATCGCCGAGTTCCTTGGATTTTTCCTTGATCCCCGTTTCCATGGCGTTGAACCAGGGAATGCCGCCGATCTTCACGACAACTCCAACCTTGACGTCCTTCGCCTGTGCATCGATTGCGGTTACAAAGAGTACTGCACCCAGCGCAGCAACAAGTATCGCTTTTCCTAACATAGCTTCCTCCCTTGCATTTTCTCGCGCGCGTTTTTGGAACTTTAAACTTCGGTTTCCTGTGCGCTCGCGCGGAGAAGCAACAGCACCTCCGCCGACGCTCTGGAGCTGGTCGAGCCCAGAGCGCCCCTCCTCCTGCAACATAAGAAGGCCTGGATCCTTTTGGGTCAAGGGTGCTAAATAGATTTAGCAAGGCATTTTTTGATAGAAACCCCAACGAGGCTGTCAGCATCCCAAGTGCAGCAAGAAGACCCGACCGAAAGAGCCACACCCGAACCCGCTGGGGAGGGGACGCCAAATGCCAACGAAGCCTGGGGTCCGTACGGTTGACGATGCAATCCGGTATCTAGCGAGACGAGGAGTTCTGGACATTGCGAGCGATGCATCACCATCCCGTCATTGGGCCGCACGAAGGTTCCCGGTCAGCTTGATCTGCACCCAGGCAATCGATGCACTCTTTTCGAGCAGGCTACGCGCGAGCGCTGGGGGACGCCGACGTGGCGCACGTCGCCATCGTGACTACCGGGCCATCCCGCTGGCGTTCTGCCTGGAGCCGGGATCGCCATTGGGCGTGGAATCCCAGTCTTCCTGGGCGCCTTCATGCTCGCCGGTTCTGCCGAAACTGGTTGGCACCGTCACGAGCGGAAAATGGTCCACGGAATGGTTCTCGAGAAGCTTGAAGCCTTCGGCAATCATGACTTCGACATTCTGACGTACCATTGTTACGTCGAATGGAAGATATGCGGCGAATGGATCCCAGTCGAAGCTGCCGGCAACAATCTGTTTCAATTCACTTGGAGCCAACGTCGATAGGAACCGCAAGGCCCCCTCCAGCGCAGTCACCCCGTTGATGAACATGCCAGCTGGCAAATGTCCCAGCTCTGCGTATCGCGCGGCCAGCGACCGAGCAGCATTGGTGGGCGCGTACCCGCAGCAATCAACAGTTCTGGGTCCGGGAGCAATCCCGTGCGCTGCCAGAACATCGTTGAAGCCAAGCAATCGGCTGCGCGTAGCGTCATCGTCATGGACTCCCCCGAAGAAAAACAGATCGTTGGTCGCGCTGCGCCGTTTCTCTAGCTTGCTGATCACGACTTCGGTCAGCGCTCTTGCGCCGCCGTAATTGTCGGAAACGACCGAGGGCGCTCGAGAGCCCGGCAAGTCGACATTGATGCACCGCACGGCGGCGGCGCGGCACAAATCATTAAGTGGGTCTGGGCAACGAACCCCCGCAATGAAGAGGAATTCGACCTGCTGCGCCAGGAGCGTTTCCGTCACGTTGATTTCATTGTCCGGATTCCTATGCGTACTGACCACAATTGGGCACATCCCTCGGGCGCGCGCTTCCGCTTCGAAGGCCTCCGCGAGGCCGGCAAAAAAACGATTGCGGTAATGCGGCAAAATCATTCCGGCCAATCCCGACCGAGATAGCCGCAACCCCCGAGCCTTGAGATTGACCGCATAGCCAAGCCGTTCGGCCCAGTCGAGAATCGTTGCCGCCGTCTCCGCCTTGATGCGGTGCTGCTGCCAAGAGTCGTTGAGGACCAAGCTGACCGCCGTCGGCGATGACTTGGCAGCCAAGGCGATATCGTAAATCGTAGTTTTTCGCCGCAAAGACTTCTTCGCCATTTGGGATGCCCCGCTTCAATAACGCGGCGGAAGCTGCGCGCCTTGGATGCATCACCGCCTAGTTAGACCAGACGTAGGCAGACGTCCACGTGTAACGAACACTATGGGTCTAACAAGGTGACTGCGTGCCGGATTGGGGAGCCTCTTCCTGAGGTGATCGTCGGGGAGCGTCCGCAGCTTGGATTTTTCACCGGTTGATGGCGCTCCGACAAGCGGGCGATCTTTCAAGCAGCGGCGAAAGCACAGCGCGCGATTGTGCGCCTCGGCGCGCAACGGACGGATCTTCTGCGGAATGCGAATGACCGCTGTCGCCGTGAACACGCCTTAAGCAGACAGTCGGCTAGTGATGCGGTGGACGGCTCTCCTCCCGCCCTGCGGTATGATCGTGGGGCCAGAAGCTGGAGGAGATCTATGATGGGCAACGTTACGACGATTGGTCTGGATATTGCGAAGTCAGTGTTTCAAATCCACGGGGTGGATGCGGCGAGTGAGGTTGTCGTTCGCAGAAAGCTGACGCGTGGGCGCGTGATGGCATTCTTCGAGAGCCTGCCACGTTGCCTGGTCGGTATCGAAGCCTGCAGCTCGTCGCATTATTGGGCTCGCGAGCTAATCGCACGTGGTCACGATGTGAGGTTACTGCCGGCACAATATGTGAAGCCTTAGCGGCAGAAGAATGATGCCGCAGATGCAGAGGCGATCTGCGAGGCGGTCACTCGGCCGACCATGCGCTTCGTGCCTGTGAAATCACCCGAGCAGCAAAGTGTGATGATGCTGCACCGGGTCCGGTTGATGCTCAACCGCCAGCGCACGCAGATATCGAACGCGTTGCGGGCACACCTATCCGAGTTCGGGATCGTAGCGCCGATCAGGCGGAATGGATGGGGATCGCCCCGGACTTCGTGCAATAGCGCGGATGGCAAGACCTGCCGCAATCCCGCGAGAGATCTCTTCGCGCTCCCCCAGCTCGAGCGCCGAGGCCGCTCTACGCCTTGCTGACGGAGCAATGCCGCCGTGTAAGGATACGATCCGCTGAACGCCGCCCTTGGTCCGGCGGTCTAGTGCCCGCGAGATCGATGAAATGCTCTGACCCTGCTTTCACCGCTCCCAAAGCTCGGCCTTCTGCTCCGGGGTAAACCAGATCCGTGACGTCACCATGCGACACCTCCCAATCCTCTCAGATTAAAGGTGTTGCGGCGACCGGTTGAACCCACCGGCGCAAAGCTGCCATTCGCCTGGATCGGACATGTACCTGGAATGGGCGGACAGCAATCCGACAGCTTGGTGTCCTAATCTTTAAGAGCCGACATCATGTTGGACGGAGGCATGCTCGCAACATGACCACCCTGTTTGGGCGGCAACGCGTGCACAGGCTGGACTTGCCGTCGCAGCCATACGATCTTCGTTGCGGGGTCACTTTCGACGTGACAGCTCGTGGCGGGGACACAAATGCTCGATGCCATCCTTACCTTCGTCGCCACGTTGTTAGTCGCGGTCTTCGCGATGATAATGCTGGTGGCCGGCGTCGAGACATGGAACGGCGCGATGATCGAACCGCTTCTCCTGCGCCGAACGCTCCTGCTTCTCATCCCGATAGGAGGGATCGGCCTGGCGTTTCTTCGGGCTCGCCGCAGCCTGCGTAAGGCTCGAGCGAAACGCGAGGCGGCGGATACCCGCGAGAATGCCCGCGCGGCCGGGCAGGCTCGCCCTGCCGCGGACCTCGCTCGCCGGCGCACCAAGGCTGCAGGCGGCGACGCCGCCGCAAAGATGGTGGCGGAGTCCCAGGCGCAGGCCAAACGCTCCGACGGTGCCCACAGGGCGAAGATCCGCGCGCATGTCGAGCGCAAGGCACCGCCCACCAGCGATGCCGACCGTGCGGCGATCACCCTCGCCTCGCGGGCCTGCCTTGCCATCCGCCACGTCTTCCCACCGCGCCACCCGCAGCGCACGATGAGCTTTTTCGGCGGCGTGCCGCTGGCGCCCGACGATCTGGACTGGCCGATGATCCACAACCGCAAGGGGCTGCTCGAGCCGCTAACCTTCATGGGCCAAGTCGACCTTGGCGCGCTGCCCGACGGGCCGGCACGCTCGCTGCTTCCCGCGCACGGCTATCTTTATTTCTTCGCGCCGATGTCGGGCAATTTCGACGGCGATGCGAGCCACTTCGTCGTCCGCTATGTCGAAGGCAAGGCCCGCAAGGACTGGGGTCCTCAGCACAATCCCGGATTTCTGGAGCCGATCGACGGCGCCGAGAACGCTCGCTACCGATATCCCTGGCTGACCTGGCACGACAAGCCGGAGAAGGTCTATCCACGCTTCTATCCGCGCATCGAGATCGAGCTCGGCTGGTTGGAGGACGTCGCCGAGGTGGAGGAAGGCGACCCGGATGCCGGCGACGGCTTCCCATGGGAGGTCGCCAAGCAGCGCCGCCGCCAGCAGCTCGTCGCGTTTCATGGCGCGCCAGTCTCCTGGAACGACGCGCTCTCCGCGCACGGCAAGCCCACGGACCGGCTCTGGATCCCGTTCGAGGGGTTTCCGACTAACCGCCGGACCGCCGAGGTCCTGCTGGGTTACCTGAAGTCATACATCAAGGAGGAGACCATCGGGATCAAGGCGCGGCTCGACACCCTGCCGGCGAGGTCCGAGGACCCGGAGCGGTCTCGGCTCTCCGCCCTGCTCGAACGCTACACGCAATTCGAAAAGGACCGCTGGCGGATTTTTCAGCTGGCAACCACCGGAGAGGCCCAGCGTGGCAAGGCCCTCGACGAGAACCAACGGACCGAGCTCCTTGCGCTACTCGAGGAATTGCGCGCCGGCGCGCTGCCGGAAGGTGTGCTCGAGCGCCACTATATGCACAAGCGCCTGCCTATGGTGCTGAACGAGTGGATCGCGAGGGCGGCGGTCGAAGGCGCCGAAAGCGCGCTCGCCGATCCGGACGGGATCGCGCAGATGCCCGACGCTGTCGTCGAGGCGCTCCGCTACCGGCACAGCGTGCTGCGCGATCCAGACTTCAGCAAGAACGGCTCATACGCACAGCACCAGATGCTGGGCCGCGGCGTCGCCATTCAGGACGCGGCCGAGTTGATGGCGCCCGAGCACATCCTTCTGCTCCAGCTTCGCTGGGACAATGCGCTCGACTGGCACATGGGCGACGCCGGCGCGGCGCAATACTGGATCCGCCCGGCCGACCTAGCGGCGCGGCGCTTCGAGAACACCGTGCTCACCTTCGAGAGCCATTGAAGCGAGGGTGTCTCCCGCGGGCGCTGGTCGGCCCGCTGTTTTATCGGTTCGGGCACTATTCTCTGCTGCGACTCTGGGAGTCGGCGACGGAGCGGACAGCTTCGGAAGAGCGGTTGTTTGCCGAACTCGATCGGCTGACGGCTGAGGACGATGGGCGCGACGGCAGGTGACGACGATTTGATTGCCCGTGTCCAAAAAGCATACGGGCGGTTGTCCCAAGGTCTCGTTAGAGGCAATCTACGCCAGCATGGATGACTATATCAGCAAGATTGTTCAGCTTCGCCCACTAATGACGCAAGCTCGGATCGAGGAGACATTTCCACGCGAGAAGTGGTCCGAACACAGCCGTGGCGGAAAATTCGGCGTGCAGTTCGGGTTCGGGCCAAGCGCCAACAACGATCCCAGCGGAATCGCCAGCGACCATATCGTGGAAAAGATCGACTTCAGATCCCCCTTTCCGGGTTCCATCAGCCTCTATGGCTTCGCAATCGGGATGGCTCGATTGGACGCCGACAACGAGATCGCCAGACTCGGACTTGCCACGATGGAGATCACCCATCCCGATGTCAGGTATCTCAGCGGCAACACGGATGAGGGGTTTGAAATCATGTTGATGTTCAGGAAAGACTCGCTCGAGCAACTGACCATCTGCCAACCCGGTCATTCGAGGATCATCGACGCCCGGCAGGCGTTTTGGAAGGAGCGGTCGGAGAAGGAACAAAAGCGACGCGAACTGGCCAGCGCCTGGAAACATATAAGCGCCGACGACGACGCCATGCTCCTGACCTGGGCTAAACATTGCCAGCCATGGGACGACTACTCGCCAAGCGAATTCGTGCGCTATGCCAATTGGCTGCGCCAAGCCGATCCGGATCAACGCCATGTGGCGGCGCTGAACTGGAATTGGGATTACGGCCTTGCGCCGCTGCTCTGGATCACCCGGCGCGAAGACTGCGATCTGGCGACGGCGTTGCACGTCTTCTTTGGCAGTAGCCCTGAATTTTATCTGCAGTTCGAAGGCGACCGGTCTCGCGTTGCGGAGAAGCAATCAGATTTGACGACATTCGACATGATGATGGACATCAAAGCTAGGATAGAACGCGGCTTCTATCGGCGCTCGGCGATCGAGTTCGACTTGTCACGAAACGTCGAGATTATCAGCCGGTATAAGCCAACACCCGGCCAGCTGGCCGCTGTCCTTCCGGCCAACCTTCAGACAAGCGGTGCCGGACGCCGCATCGAGCGCGAAAACCGGTTCGGAGGCTTAGACATCCCAGCGTTCGGGATCAACTGATCAGCGTCGACACGTCTCCCGGTGCGCCTCTCGGTTTGGCGACCCAAGTAGTTTGACTGAGGCCAAAGAGCCTTTCCGTTCGAGGCAGCCGGGGGGCAGTGCAATAGCTGCAACGCGAATGCCCCGCCGGCAAAAGGATCACTTGGATGTCCCGGAACTGACGCAACCGCGATCTGCAGCATGGTCCGCGAATTGTCTGCTTTCAGGCGGCTTCAGAGATCACCTCAACTTCCGATATAGGCGCAAAGCGGACGGAAATCCGGTTACAGGCGATCGCGGTCGAGCAAACCCATCTTGAACGAAATTTGCAACGCATGATGTCGCCGGGCGAGCTATCAAGTGTAAGCTGGAGAGCGGGTATTGCAGTAGGGTCAACTATGCACGTTTCGCCGAGTCTACGGCTTTGAAGGGCCGCGAAGCGTATGGTCGGGCTTTCGCCAGGCGCTTCGGGGTGGAAGAAGCCCCAGCCCTGGTGTCGAAAACCCTGCGCAAGTCGGAGGTAGCCGCCACCTACTTGCGGCAATACGCGCCGACATACGAGTTGTCGGACCCCCAGCCGCTGGAGGATGCCTATTTCGCCAGCTATGTCATGCTGGACAATCCAAGCTTCCAGCTCTGGGAGGACGGCAGGGCTGTTCGGGAAGCGCCGGTGCTGGCCGGACAAACCACGTTCATCGACCTGAGACTGGCGCCCGTCATGCTCGTCAACAATCAGATGGACGCGCTGCACTTCTATATCCCGCGCGCGGCGTTCAACGCTGTCACGGACAACGCCGGCGTGGCGCGAATCGGGGATCTGGTCCACGAGCACGGCCGCGGTGCGGACGATCCCGCGATGCAGGCGCTAAGCGCGGCTCTAATGCCGGCTTTCAACGCGCCGGATCAGGCAAGCCGGCTCTTCATCGACTATGTCACGCTGGCCGTCGTAGCCCATAACCCGCCGGCCTTCGCGGCATCCTGTTTCCATCGCTGCGTCACGCCGGTGGCACCAACCTGGTGATCTTTCCAGCCAACCTTGTCGACGGCGATCATGTCGCGGTCCACGATCCTGATCACCGCCTGCCGCACGATCAGTCGTCCTGGTCCTGAGTCATCGACTGTCACTGTGGTCGCACGCGACAACGCCCTGCTCACGACACCTGCTCCTCAATGACATCGTCCTCACCCTCCCCGTTAGCCAAACCGGCTGGAATACCGCCAGCCAGGAACTTTTCCTTCGACAGCAGCCCTGCGTCCTCGAGCGCCTCGAAGTCCGGCAGCTGGCGCAGCGTGTCGAGCCCGAACTGCGAGAGAAAATTCTTGGTCGTCACATAGGTGTAAGGCGCGCCCGGCTGCGGGCTGCGCGGCCCCGAGGCGATGAGCGCCTGCGCGCGCAGCACGCCGATTAGGTCGCGCGACACCTCTTTGCCGAAAAAGCTCGACAGCTCGCCCCGCGTGATCGGCTGGAAATAGGCAATGCACATCAGCACGAGTGCCTCCGTCTGCGACAATTCTTTTGCCCCCTCGCCCGCCGCGGTGCCGAAGGCTGCGTGAATGGCATCGCCAAAAACTTTTCTGGTCCGGTGCTGCCAGCCGCCGGCGACCGCGACCAGGTCATAGGGGCGGCCGGCGAGCTCGGCGCGGATGTCGTCGATCACCAGGTCGAGATTGCAGCTTTTGCCAACGACGCGCGCCAAAACCTCGCGCGGGACCGGTTCGCTGGCCGCGAAGACCACCGCTTCGACACGGCCCATCCATTCGCGCCAGCGCAGCTCCTGCGGCAGGTGCTCGAGTTCCGTATCGAGCAGCGTCGACTGCTGATTGTTTTGCCCTTTGCGTGCCGCGGATCCGACCATCGTCACAATCCAAACAGCCGGAAGGAGTCGCGACCGGACAGCTCCCGTACCGCCTCGAATGTCTGCAGCCGCTCGAACAGCCGCCGAGCCCCGAACCGCGACAGGGTCTTGGTGGTCAGCGAGCCTGACACGGCATCGTCGTCGAGCAGTTTTTTGATCACGTCCCCTGCCCCCTTGGCCCGCAGCTTTGGCACGACCGCCACAAGCCGCTCGGAGCGCCGGGAGAGGTCTGCGGCCAATCCGCAAGCGTTGGCCGCGCCCTGCGCCAGCGCCATGCACACGGCGCGCTCAAATTCCTTTTGCTGTCCTGGCCGAATTCGTTTAGCGCGGCTGTGACCGGTTCGGAACGAAGGCGCAAACGCTTGGGCCATCAGCAGCGGCACCGGTTTAGCCCAGCGCAGTTTTTGCGCCAGCACAAGATCGGCGCACCACCAGGCCAGCAGTTCCGCTGTCGGCGACAGGGCAGCAATCTGGGTGGCGATCGCCGCGGCGGCAAACGGCGCCGGGCGGCCGGATCGGCCCAGCTCGTCGATCGCTTCCGGAAGATCAGCAAAACCGTCGTCCCAGCACAGGCCGAGCAGCGCGACCACGTCGCTCAATGTTTCGGCGTCGATCGCCGGCGGCCGCGAGGCCAGCTGCCGCCACGCGGCCAAAAGGTTGCCGGCGGGACCGGGATCGCCGTCGGCAGGACGCAGATACCAGGCGTCGCGCAGCGCCGCCTCGTCCTCGGAGCGGCCTACAAGACGCACGGCCGCGGCGGCGCATTTCAGTGCCAGCCGCTGGCGCCAGGCGCCGGCAAAGGCCGGTTCGGAGCGAACCAGATTATCGAGCGAATTCAGAGCGGCGCCGGCACAGAATGCGGCATCGGTGTCACGATCGACCGGTCCGCCCGGCAACGCCCAGGCCGGCACGCGCGATGGGGGCGGTGAGACAACATGCAAAGGATCGGCACGAATCATGCCACGAATGATAAATCGGCGGTGCGCTTTATACCACTATACCTGAATAAAAACGCACAGCCTGTCGGCGACATGCAACGAACGATAATCTTGCATTATCGCTCGTTTTCAAAATGCGTGCCTGAAATGACCTCCGTGGCTCGTTTTTCATCGCCGGACGTCCCCTTTCGGCGTCAGATCGACGAGAATTCGCGTTCCTTGCGCGGACCGGATTCGCGCTCGATTGCCGGACATCGCCTGAAAGGTCTCTCTCGTCGAGCAGAAGCCCAAAATCACGCTGATCGTCGCTGCGGGCCGTCCACAGCAGGACGGCCTCTCCTGAACGAGGGTGAGGGTTTAGTGCATATCTCCCCACCGACGCTTTCAACCCTACGGATGCAAACCCGGCGCCGACCGGTAGAAGATCACCCCCACCGACGGAACAAGCTGGCTGAGGTAATCGAAACCTCCAACATTGCCCGTCAGAACTGTCGCTCCCAAAAGACCGGCTTGGTGAAAGATCAGCGCATCGTTTAGGACGCGGCGTTCGTGCCCCTCCCCTTTCGGCAAATGGCTCAGCCGGAACAACAGGCCGGCAAGCATGCCGGCGCGTCCCCAGGCGGTGGCGTCTGGTGCATGCAGCCGGTGCGCGGGGATATCGTCGATCGTGTCCGCAACCACTTTCAGGACCGGCTTCGTCCTCGGGTGCGCCGGGTCGAGCCGGCCGAACACGTGGCTGAGCTCGGCAAGACAAACGGCGGAGTGGTGGCAAAGCCGATAGGTTAGAAGGTCATCGACGACTTCGGGCGTGCGTCCCTGCAGGACATCCAGATAGACGCTGGTGTCGAGAAGCAGGGTACTACCGACAGGCGGCTGGTCCCCTGCCCAGGACAGAGCGGAATCCGGCCGCCGTTCCAGCCCTCCGGTACGCCGCTGTGGCTTGAGGGAACGCAGCGCGCTCCCTAGATCAAACGCCAAGATCAATGTCCGCGGGGATGCTGCCCTTGCGGCCGACGAGCCGGGCGCCAAAATCGTCCTCGATGGCAAGCCGCGACAAGGCGAGCTCAAGCAGCTCGGTGTCGGAGGTCACATGCGCGCGCTTCTTTGCCGCCTCGATCAGTTCCGACGGCACCCTGCCGGAAAGGCGAGTGTTCTTGGCCGCGCCAAGCAGGCCGACCGCCCTCGCCTGCTCAAGGACGAGGCGGTTCCGGGTGTGGGCGATCCGCTCCTCACTTGCATCTGCCGCTGCGCCGCGTATGGCCATCTTGCTGGGATCTCCATCTGTTGAACGGAATATAAAGAATGTTGAACATGAAAGCAAGGAGAGACCGCCTCCCAAGAGGTCATCACTGGATAGGACAGGCCTGCTCCCGGTGATGCGATACTCGGATCCGACGGGACGCAAATCTTGCAGAGCCACGCAGCTCGCTGTGGACAATTCCGAGCTTTGGCAGCACCTTGGCCCAAGAATCGCAGTGCTGCGACATCAAAATGGACGAGACTTAATGGGCAATGCCCGCAACTTGATGGTTTCCGCCGCCGCAATCGACCCAGATGACCTGCCGGACATTGTCGACGTCGTCATGGAGATGGGGCGGCCGGATGAAGACCCCTCCCCTTCCCCGCCGGTCCTCGACCAGCGGCAGGCATCGTTGCCTACGCATCTCGAAAAGCTCGCCGACCGCGCGCGCGATTATGTCGAGGCAGCAAGTTCGGCGAACACCCGTCGCGCCTACGCAGCCGACTGGAAGCATTTTTGCGCCTGGTGCCGGCGCCAGTCTTTAGATCCATCGCCGCCGGACCCGCAGACCGTCGGCCTCTATATCACCGCGCAGGCTTCGGGCACTGGAAGGGACAAAAAGGCGGTGGCGACGATCGAGCGCCGCCTGTCATCCTTGACCTGGAACTACACGCAGCGCGGCCAGTCGCTTGACCGGAAGGACCGCCACATCGCCACCGTGCTCGCCGGCATCCGCAACACGCACGCCGCCCCGCCCCGTCAAAAGGAAGCTGTGCTGCGCGACGATCTTGTTGCGATGCTGGAGACGCTCGACCGCGGCACGCTGCGCGGTCTGCGTGACCGCGCCATGCTGCTTTTGGGCTTTGCAGGCGGGTTGCGCCGCTCCGAAATCGTCGGCCTTGATCTTGGCCGCGATCAAACGGAGGACGGTCGCGGCTGGATTGAATTTTTCCCGGACAAGGGCGTGCTGGTTACATTGCGGGGCAAGACCGGCTGGCGCGAGGTCGAAATTGGTCGCGGCTCGTCCGACGCCACCTGCCCGGTCGTCGCCCTGCAGACCTGGCTGAAGCTGGCCCGTATCGCCCATGGCCCCCTCTTCCGCCGCGTCACCGGTCAGGGCAAAGCGGTGGGGTCCGAGCGGCTGAACGATCAGGAGGTGGCGCGGCTGGTCAAACGCGCGGCCTTGGCCGCCGGCGTGCGCGGGGATCTTTCCGAGGACGAGCGCGGCCAAAAATTTTCTGGCCATTCGCTGCGCGCTGGCCTCGGCTCCTCAGCCGAGGTCGACGAGCGTTATGTGCAAAAGCAGCTTGGCCACGCCTCGGCGGAGATGACACGCAAGTATCAACGACGGCGTGACCGTTTTCGAGTCAATCTAACAAAGGCGTCCGGGCTCTGAAAAGCCTCGCCCCTCCCCTGTTGATCGCTAGGGTGAGGTGGTCAAGTTCTTTGATGACAACACCTCGTCGAACACAGTGATCGCTGTGACCAAACTGTCGGCGGCCGACGCCTCGTAGTCAGGCAAGATCATTAGTTGCGCAATGGCACGACCGACGAATTCCGGGTTGAGCTTTTCCATCCGCTCTTTGGTTTACAGCGCTGTTGAGGGCGCGCTCGCGAGCGGCTTGGTCACCGCCGAGCTACGCCACTCGGCGGGGCATGATCTGGCGGTCTCTTTTGGTTTGGGGTTCAGCGCCGTCTAACCCCTGCCCGTCGGCGAGACCGGGTTAGGGGAAACAACAAGAAAATCGTCAGGGGCAACCGCCCGGTTCGCAGCGCTCGATGCGCAGCCGAGGAAGCGAGAATTGCGGGATGGCGTTTCTTGTGGCTGGGGGTCGTGAGGGCGGAGCCCTGTCCGGCGAAATAATGTCCAAGCCAAAACCACGGCAAATCACGAAAGTTTGCAGGCTTCGTTGCTACTTGCCGCCGAACATGGCGCCCCGGAAATGGCGCAAGCCCCGGCGAATCGTCAGCTTCACCCGCTTGCGACGGTACTTTTTTCGCAAGGCGGCCAGGATCTCAAGATGCGTCTTGTCGATGTCGGGACTGGACACGGGATCGTCCGCATGCGGCAACCGTGTCAGAGCCCGCGCATGCATGTCCGCGTAGGGTTGGGAATCGTAGGTGTCGAACGGTGTCGGCGGGTAGTTCAGCACAGTGGGATTGGTGTTGATCTCGAACACCTGGACGCGGCCGTCGACAATGGTGTAGTCGATCCGACCGTATGAAATCCTGGCCTTGTCGAAGATCGGCATCAGCGCAGCCGCGTGCGGATTGTCGCGAACATAGGCGGCGTGTTCGGCCAGCTGCTGTCCCGACATGCCTTTGCCCGGATCTTTAACAAACCACTGCTCGCTGGCGAAGCAGTGTTGCGCATAGCTGTGCTCGCCGATGCGATAGGCCGCGTATTTTCTATAGCTGCCGTCGGGCGCCGCTTTCGATCCGAACTCGACCACCATCGGGCGGACAAAATTCATCTTGCCGAGCTTCGAAAGCTCCTGGTCGAGCTCTGCTCGTGATGACAGCAGCCGCGGCGTTTTATAGGTCGCTCCGGCCTCGTCGCGCAGAAAGACAGGGAACCGCATTTTCTCGGGCAGTGTTTCCGGCCGGTATACGTTGAAACCATTGGTGCCATCCGAAAACAGCATGCGCAGCAGATCGAAACGCTGAACGGTTTGCCGGGGGTGATTGAATTGGAAGAGATCGGGCTGCTGCAGTCTCACGCGCTCGCAGAGATTGGCGCTTGCCTCGACCTCGGCATCGCTCAGGCGGTCCAAATCCGTCCAGATGGCCGAACCACGGGATATCCCGAGCAGACGCGCGCTTTCGTCATGGGGAACGACCCGGACAAAATCCTGCAGATCGGTGCGAAAATAGAGCAGCAGGCTTGCCAGAGTGTTGGCATGTGAGCGATGACAAATGTAGAAAATCATGAAACACCCCCTCCCTCATGTATCGTCAACGGCCGGCAGAAGGAAATCGCGCATTTCACGAACAACCACCCCCAGGATGACGGCCGTCACATTTCGTCACCTCGCAGAAGCCGATATCCCGCTCATGGTTGCGATGGAGACGGCGGCCTGGGGGTCGCTTGGCGCCAGCGAAGAGACGATCCGGCGCCGGCTTCTACTTGGGCACGTAATGATCGTGGCCATGGTCGAGAACGCTATTGCTGGTGCGATCTGCTTCGTGGAGACCAGCCAGGACCCTCGCCAGACGGAAAACTTCCCCAGGACTTTCGCCGCCTATTGTTCGCTTGCCAGGAGCGAACCGGCACGATCGCTCTACGTCTACAATCTTGGCGTGCGGCCGGAGTTTCGCGGCACCGACATGGCGCGCCGCCTCTTGTCACAGTTGATCGACCATGGCCGCCAGGTCGGCGTGCGTTGGCTGGTCGGCGATGGACGTTGCCCGTCCTATGCCGGAGCGCAGGACGACTTTCCCGACAAGGTTCGGCCGGATCCGGCATTTCGCCAGATCATCGATGACTGGCATCGCACAGGGGTAATGCCTTCAGTCAAGTCGATAACCAAGGACCCGCTTCTGCGCTTCTACAGGCGCGTTCTGCACTGTGAATTTCTGCATCTGGCGCCGAACTTTCTGCCCGAGGACCTGAGCTCCGGCGGGTTTCGCGTCATCTTCGCAGTTGATCTCGACCCATGACAGCCGAAGTCGACCTTTTCGATCCGTTCACACTCGACGGCGATCCGTTTCCCGAATTCGCCCGTCGCCGCAATGCAGGTGGCGCCAGCTGGGGCAGGCCCCCTTACCCGGAAGTTGGTGAAGCGTTCTACGTGTTCAGCCACGCGCTTGTGTCGCAGGCCTTGAAACACCCCTTACTGCTGCAAGCGCCACCGGGCGCCTATCAGGAAGTCAGGCAGAAGATCAGCGCCAATCCGGCCTTGGATTTTTTGACCCGTTCCATGCTGTTGTCCGATCCGCCCAGGCACATGAGCTTGCGCCGCCCACTGGCTGGTTCGATGACGTTTGCCGCCGGCAGGGGACTGTTCGACCAGCTTGCGTCCAGGGCATCGCAACTCGTGCAGTCCGCCGTGCAAAAGCCGGAGTTCGATGCGGTCGCCGATATAGGACTGCCGCTCGCCTTCGCCGGCCTGGAGCAGATCCTCGGCATCGGCATAGATGACCCATGGCGCACCGGCCACGACGCCAAGCTTATGGCCGATGCGCTGGATATGAGGATTGGCGGCATCAATGAGGATGCAAACCAGGCCTGCCGTCGGTTGGAGGCATGGGTATTGCACGCGATAGAACGCGGCGCCGTGCACCCAAATGGCATTTCTGCCCAGATGCTGGCTGAAGTCGATGCCGGTCGCTGGCGCAAAGACGATGCCGTTGCAAACATCGTGTTCCTGCTTTTTGCCGGCCAGGCGACGGTCGTGGACACGTTCGGCAATGCGCTGGTTGCGCTGGCAAATTCTCCGCGGCAGCTGTCGTTGCTTGAAAATGGGAATGTCGGTTGGTCAGCCGCGGCGGAAGAACTGCTTCGTTTCTGCGCGCCGGTCCAATATGCCGGGGCCCGCATCGCGGCGGATGATCTGTCGTTTGGTGGCGCAATCATAAAGGCTGGGCAGGCTGTCGTGCCCGTTCTGGGGAGCGCCAATCGAGATGTTTCAGTCTTTCCGACCGGCGATCGGCTGGATTTGGAGGCCGGCAGTTCATCGGCCCTCGTGTTCGGTACCGGACTTCATGCCTGCCTTGGCCAGCATGTTGCCCGGGTGGAGCTGGCAGTGTTGCTGGAGGCCTTGTTCACCTGGGCCAAAGGCTGGCGCCTGGATACTTCACGGGTTTCAAGGCGGCCTTCAGTGCTTTTCCACGGCCTGCAAACCGCTCCGATGATCCGGCGGGGCGATCGGCCACCCGCTTGAATTCCACGCTGCTTCTTAACACCGTGGGATCATCTGCCCGCTCACACGACGTTGTGCGACAGGCGGATGAAGCCGAGTAATTGAGGGTCGTCGAGGAAAATATCGATGTCGTGGCTTTCCCGATGGCCGATCTGGATCATCCTCGTCTCACTGACTTCAGTTGTCCGCGGACAACCGCATTGTCGAATTGTGCCTCCAATGTGTGCCTGGCCTTAGGCATGCGGATACCAGTGACGCTTTCGGTTAGGATCGCTATTCCCGTAAGGCTGCATCGCTACTCCTCAAGACGGCGGCTAATTGGGATCTTTACGCGCGAAACCAACCTCGGCTCGCGAAAGGCGTCTAGGTCCGGCAAGAGGCGAGGCGTTGCGCCAGGTGCACAAGTCCTTCGCACGACCCGATATCCACGGACAGCAGACTGCGGGCTCACGAATAGGCCATCCTATGCGCTCACTGTCGTCCCTGCTATGGTTTGATTGTCGACCCATCGCCGTGAGCCGGCCGGGATTCGGATTTCCGCCTAGGCGTTGTCCGCGGACAACCGCAACCTCGGACCTCAAATCCCACTTATAGTTAAGCGTTTGTAAAATGTTTACGAATCGGACCATACTGTAATTGCGCAGTTTGATTGAAATCCGCATCAAATGCGTAGTTCGAGGAGAGCAATGCTACAGGCGCTTACGCATGCCAGCGGGCAGGAACACCTGCCGTCGATGTTGTCCGCGGATTCTCTCGAATTGTCGCGGCAGCTTCAGCTACACCAACAAAAGATCTTCCCCCCAGCTTCCCAAAAAACGATCCGCCATTTCACACCTGCGGAGGCGGCATACTATATCGGCATCGGCGAGGGCTACCTAAGACAGGTAGCCTCGGCTGGAAATGGACCGGAACCATTGGCCAATGGTCGCCGGGTCTATTCTCCCGCGGACATGGAAAACATCCGTCGGTCACTCGACGAAAAAAACGGAACACCGAAATACGTTCCGATCCGTCGGCCTGGCGAGAAACTACAGGTCGTGGCCGTAATGAATTTCAAGGGCGGTTCGGCGAAGACGACGACTTCCGCACACTTGGCCCAGTTCCTCGCTTTGCGCGGCCATCGGGTTCTGGCAATCGATCTCGACCCACAGGCTTCACTGTCAGCGCTCTTTGGACATCAACCCGAACTCGATGTCGGCGAAGGCGAAACGCTTTACGGGGCAATCCGCTATGAAGAGCCGCGATCTATCTCTGAGATTGTGCGCGCCACTTACACCCAGAACCTACATATCGTGCCGGGTAATCTGGAACTCATGGAGTTTGAACACGAGACACCGAGAGCGATTACGACTGGGTCGGCGGAATCCATGTTCTTTGCCCGCATTGGAGAAGTGTTGACCGACATCGAGAGCTTGTACGATGTCGTAATTATCGATTGCCCGCCACAACTCGGTTTCTTGACCATGTCGGCGTTGTGTGCGGCGACGTCGGCATTGATAACCGTGCATCCGCAAATGCTGGATGTGATGTCGATGAGTCAATTCCTTGCGATGACCAGTGAGATGATGGCAGTCGTAGAAAGGGCAGGGGGACGTACCAGCTACGATTGGATGCGCTATCTTGTTACTCGCTACGAGCCGAATGATGGTCCCCAAAGTCAGATGACAGGCTTTATGCGGGCAATCTTTGGCAATCGAATGCTCCACAATCACATGCTGAAGTCGACGGCAATCTCGGATGCCGGGGTCACCAAGCAGACATTGTACGAGGTCGATCGACAGCAGTTCACCCGCGGCACATATGACAGAGCGATGGAATCTCTAAATGCGGTCAATTCGGAAATCGAAGGCCTGCTAAGGACGACTTGGGGGAGGAAATAGTGGCCCGCAAGAATCTCATTGAGATTTCATCGGCAGATGAAGTGCCAACTCCTATGGCGGATATCAGACCAATCGCTGGCTTTGTAGCGCCGGCGATCCGTAGTGCTCCCATAGGAGGCATCACCAGAACCCTTGGTAACATCACGCAGAAATTTGAACGAGCGCAAGATCTCGAAAAGCAGCTCGCGGAAGGCAAGATAGTTGTCGAATTGGACCCAGCCTTGGTCGACGGGTCGTTCGTCAGTGATCGTCTTGGCATTGATCGGGTCGAACTGGCCGACCTAGTTGCCCAGATCAACGAACATGGGCAGCAAGTGCCAATCCTTGTTCGGCCTCATCCGCAGGTAAACGGCCGATATCAAGTCGCATACGGACATCGTAGGCTTGCGGCGGTGAAAGAATTGGGCATCAAAGTTCGTGCCGTTATCCGTGAGTTGTCCGATGATCAATTGGTTGTCAGTCAGGGGCAGGAAAACAATGCGCGGACCAACCTATCATATATCGAAAGAGCATTATTCGCTGCCCGCCTGGAAGATCGGTCATTCTCCCGCGAAGTCATCATGGCGGCGCTAAACATTGACAAGGCTGCCCTATCCAAAATGTTATCGGTTGTCCGCGTGATACCGATCGAACTGATAGAGGCAATCGGAGCAGCACCAGAGGTCGGACGCCGTCGATGGATGGAATTCGCTGAGAAGTTGCCAAAGGCGAAGGTTGAACTGCAGGCGGTGTTGACATCGTTGTCCGCGGACAACTCGAGCGATCAACGCTTTCAACAAGCTGTCAGTGCCCTCAACTCGCTTCCTCGAATTACCAGGGAAGGGGCCAGGACCAATCTCTGGGGGGCCAAGGACAAATTAGTTAGCGTCAACGTGAAATCGACGGCGAAGAAGGCGGTTGTGACCTACGAGGCAAAAGATGGTCCGAGCTTCGCGGCATACATTACGGGGCGACTGGATGACCTCTACGAGGCTTTCCGGAACTCCCAAAACCATCAATAGGAGAGTGAACCGCAAAAGAAAAAGGCCCCCAAGCGACTTTCGTCGTGGAAGCCCTTCTCCGTAGTAGCTGACTGAGAATCGCATCTTCACGAATCACTGTCAAGAGTCATTGGCGTCGTTTTGGCGAGCAGATTTCTTTTGCCTAATCGAGGGTGAAAGAAAATGGAGACGGGTATTGCGACGACGCCCTTTGGGCGGCGGCCGATGTCGCTTGCCATCCTGGCAGCGCAAAACGATTCACGTGAAATCCCCAAGGGCAGGGTCCTCGACAAGTGGCAGATTTACCGCAACCTGTGCGAGGGTAAGAGCATCGTCGGCATCGGCGATCGCGCTTTGGCCGTGCTGAATGCGTTGCTGTCATTCTATCCTGACAGCGAATTGAGTGAGGAAAACGACCTCATCGTCTTTCCCTCGAACGCACAGCTGTCGCTCAGGGCGCACGGGATGCCTGATGCCACGCTCCGGCGGCACCTGGCGGCTCTTGTTGACTGCGGGCTGATCATCCGTCGGGATAGCCCGAACGGCAAGCGTTACGCCCGCAAGGGCAGGGGAGGGGAGATCGAGGAAGCATTCGGCTTCTCCCTGGCGCCGCTGCTGGCCCGTGCTTACGAGTTCGAGGCGGCGGCCGAGCGAGTTCGTGCCGACAACAAGGCGCTCAGGCTTATGCGCGAGCGGATCACCTTGCACCGCCGTGACATCCACAAGCTGATAGAGGCGGCCCTTGACGAAGATGTCCCAGGCGACTGGGGAGGCCTGTGGGAGCGTTTCCGCCGCGTTGTGGAGGCAATTCCGCGCCGAGCTTGCATTGCCGAGCTCGAGCCTATCGTTGCCGACCTGGCCGTGTTGCGTGACGAAGTGGATAAGCTGCTGGAAATTCATATGAAATCCACGACTCCGAGCGGCAATGACTCTCAAACCGAGCGGCAGCAATCTGATTCAAATACCGACTCTATTTTTGAATTTGAACCTGCTTTGGAGAAAAGCGGGACGACGGCCGAGCCCAAGACGAGGACCGCAGAGGCGCCGAAAACATACCCGCTGGGGATGGTGCTGAAGGCTTGCCCCGAAATTGCGGATTATGCTGTCGACGGGATCGGCAATTGGCGCGATCTCATGATAACCGCCGCCCAGGTGAGGGGATATCTGGGCGTTTCGCCGTCAGCGTATGAGGAGGCTTGCCATGTGATGGGCCAAGAGGTCGCGGCGATCGTGATTGCCTGCATTCTGCAAAGGGCACAGCACATCAACTCGGCCGGCGGCTATTTGCGGGTATTGACCGAAAAGGCAACGGCAGGGCAGTTCTCGGTCGGGCCGATGCTGATGGCGGCGCTCAAGGCGAACGGCGCCACGGCGAGGATGACGGGATGACGATCGCCCATCCCGCAGCTTGTCCCTTTGCGCATAAAGCTCAAAGCGTTTCAGCAATCCCATCAGGCACGCAAGGTTCAGTGCACCAAAAGAGCAAGTCTGGTGGCCTACGGCATGTCGTTGAAGTGTCACCTTTGCTGACCCATATGCGCATCGCGTCGGATGTTTCCTCCCATTCGTCTGGCGCGTTCCCCTCTGGAGGTTTTGACCTTCATACCTGGCCGGGCCTTTGGTCCGGCCTTTTTCTTGCGCGCGAGACATATCCCATCTCCGATCGCGTTCCTTACGGTCTTCCTGACCGATGTCGCGTTAAGCAGATGAACGTCGAGTTGTTTGCCGCGATGGCAGGTCTCGGCTCTGCTGCCGGCAGAACAATCCCGGTCATCGCTGTGCCTGGCGTGAAACTCTACTGTTCACAGTCATTTTCGAAGCCATTTGAGGCTATTATCAACGTGGACCTCAGTCGCTGCGTAGGATGTTCGCTTCCAACGCCGCGGCAACAAAGGCCCGTCTCGCAACCGGCGTCCGAGCTTCACCGCGCAGAACCTGAAGACATGCATCCATAGCCAGTTTTCGCTTCTCCGTCTGATGAGGGAAGCTCCGCAGCAGGATCGTCGCTGCGTCGTTCACATCGAATACAATGCGCTCACGGTCATGCCGGCCAACTTGCACCACCACGGGCCGGACGAACCTGCTCGACATCCAATTCACTCTCAATCCCGACCTCGATAAATTCTTCGCGTATCATGACGTGGGGTCAATTTATACATTTCTGGCTAGGGCCAGAACAGAACTGGCAATTGCCAATCTCAAGACAAGTTCCGGACGGTATCGTTGTCCAATTAAGCACCGCGGAATTCTGTCGCGGCCGGAAGGTGAACGGCGCTTGGTCCCAGGCTCGGGCTTTCCCGAGGCCCGAGCCTTTCTTCTTTGGTGCCAGCCTTGAAGCGGCTGCAATGGCGACCTGGTAGGGCGCGCTGGTGCAGGAGAGGGAGAGGCGGGCGGGTTGTGGTGGCGGGTAAAGGTCCGGGAGAGAGTCTCCCGGCGCCCGCCAAGGAGCAACACCCATGACCCAGATGGAAATTCTTGCGCCCAAGCGCAACGAGCGTGCCGGTTACAAGGTCGACGTCAGCTGCGGCCAGCGTATTGGCCGCGTGTCGTCAGAATGGTTCAACCGGCCGGCGGATGAGCGATACCTGTCGCTCAACGACCTTGGAAATGCGGTGAAGAGCCGGTCGGAGCGCAGCAAGACCCGCATCGTCGAAAGTGAGCTGATCCGCGTCGAGGCCAGCCGCGACGATCCGGAGCGCCTGAGGTTAATGCTGCCCGATGCGCCTGCCCCTGTTGCCCCCACGCATTGGAGTTTTGGCCAACTCGCCAGTTTGGTCGGCGCACCGGCCACCTATCTGCGGCAGCTTCCAGCCCCGCTCGGGGCGATCAACCTTCAGCACGGTCTCCTCAACCACCGCGCCGAGCAGGTGAAGACGCTGGAAATCGAGAACGGACGCCTCGAGTTGCGAGCAGTAACAGGCCCTGATTACGGCAGAATATTTGACTCGGAGCTGGCGGACGCCGTGCAAAAGATCGCCCGCAACGGTACCGGCGACACCCGCTGGAAGGTGCCTGGTGTGCTCGACTGGTCGACAGGTATCTACAATCCGCACGTCGACGTCTCCCGCGACACCACGACGCTCTACGCGTCAGATCGCGATGTCTTTGTGTTCCTCGTCGACGACCTGAACCCGATCCAGGCCGGGCGGCTGCCAAATGGGGAACCGGATCTTTATTTCCGGGCGAGTGCTGGTGTTGGACGGTGCGGGTTCTGGTTCCGCTTGAAAAAGACCGATCCTGGCGCTGAGGCTTTCGATTTCGGTCTTGTCGAGCTGCCACGCGTTTTGGAGCGACGTCGAGAAGCGGGCGCAGCCGCCGACGACATGGCGGCGCCATTAGGACACTTCCCGTGAGACGCCGGTAAAGAGCCTCGAGATGAGGTTGCCCCGCCTGACGGTGCATCGGTTGCCTTTTGCGATGTAATCATCGATGTCGAGCACGATGTCCTTGATTTCGATGCCGTAGAATCAGGTCGCCCTGCCGGGTTGCCCGCGTTTCTTTCGGTCAGCACGAACAGCCTGATCCAGTCGAGCCGGACGCCGTTCAGGTCATTGATGAGAATGCGGTTGAGGACTTTATCTCGACCGATATTGCCATTGAGCAACGACGCCTCATGCCCATGCCGGCTGACGAGGACGATGTCGGCACGGGCAAACGTGCCCGAACGGTCGATCGCAATGGCGTAGTGGCCGATACATGGCTGGCCGGCGTGGCCGGGAAAGGAAACCTGATGCATGGTTGTCCCTTCTTCGCTTGACTGTCGCTTGATAGGCGATTGGAACAGGGCCATTCTACTGGAACAGCTTTTCAAGTCCTCACGGCAAGGTTTTGACATAGGTTTCGCGCAGTTTGCGGTCCAGCGAAAGCAGCGGAACGTCCCCAACCTTGGCGTAGGCATAGTGGAAACAGTCGAAATTACTGAGCGACCGTTTGCCGATGCCATGTTCTTGCGCGACGGCCACCGCGTTGGTCAGGACATCGCGGGCAGATGTGGTCTCTCGCAACTCTATGTTTCGGGCCTCGAGCCATTCGACAACAGCATCGTGCGCTTGCGAATAGCGGCAATCAAGCTGGTCTGGCCGCGACAGGATAATGATCGCCTCCCAGGCGGCGAGCGCTGACGTCCATGGTGTCGCCGCCGCCTCGAGTGCATGCTCATACGCTGTCGCGGTGTCCTCCTGTGCGAACATCGAGATGATGGCGCATGCATCGACAAACATCAGGCTTTGCCGAGATCATGGTCGAGATCGTGATAGGCGCTGTCGGGGACGGGCTTCCTGGTTTTCGGGAAGGCCAGCCCTCTTTTTGCCAGGATACGGCGCGCCGTCTCGGAGGGCGTCTCCCTGCGGACGCGCGCGTTGACAGCCTCGCGAAGTGCCGAGACGACAGCGTCGGAAATGGTCGTGCGATCGATCCGCGCGAGCTTGCGAGCGAGCGCATCTGCTTCCGGGTTGCGAATGCTCAGCGTCATGGGTTGTGTGTCTCCAATCGTATGGCTCACTATACACCCATGTGGGCCGCACGCCAATGTGTCAGAGACGACACGTGTCAGAAACGACGAGAAGGGCTGAACGGCTATCGACCGTGTCGATCAGCCTCCCTGATGCGGCAGGTCGGCGTCGCTGATCAGGCGCAGGTCCATGTCGTTGGGACCCTTGATGCGCAGCACGGCGTCGAGCTTGTGCAGGTCGCGCGGCGGCGTGCAGGCGAGCCAGGCGCGCAGCTTGGGGCCGTTTTTGCGCAGCTGCTGTCTTCAGCAAGAAGGGGGTCCGGTGGCCCATCGACCACCCATTTTCCGACTAAGCTTTTCCTGCCGCGCATAGTGCCGTTGTTTCCATGTTAACGTGGAAACAAGTCGCCAACCCATCATAGACACATCGCATCAAGTCACGATGGAAATGTCTCGCCCGCGCTGGCTGCTGCTGCTGCTGCTGACGATGCGCCGGTGAGAAAGCAGAGAAAACGCGTACCAAGCTTTTCCTGCCGCGCATAGTGCCGATGTTTCCATGTTAACATGGAAACAAGTCCTCAACGCATCATTGACACATCGCATCAAATCACGATGGGAACATTTCGCCCGCGCTGCTGCCGCTGCGCCGGTGAGAAAACGTCCTTGTGGCAGGATAGCCTATTTTGTGATACACACAAAATAGGCGGCGCGGCCCTGGTGGGCCTTAGCGCCCGCAAGCGGGCTTGAGAGATGGATGCAGACGCCCAGAAAGCAGCGGTCAACAGCGCGTCACGACGCTATGGCGAGGTGACGCACATCCGGTTTTCGGCTGACGAGCTGGCCAGCCTCAAAGCCATTGCGGAGCGGGACGGCGTGACCGTCAGCGAGGTCGTGCGGCGTCTTGTGCGGGCAGAGGCCGGGCATCTGCCTATTGCGTCGGAGGCGTTGCGGCCGGCCATCGTGGACATGACCGATCAACTGCGGCGCGTCGGTGTCAATTTCAATCAAGCCGTGCGCGCCATGAACGACGGCCGTGTTGCCCATGATGAGGATCTTGAGCAGGCGCTGATCGCCGTGGGAGACCTCGTGCGGCAGTTTCGCGATGAACTGAAAACGATGACCGTCGGGTCTCGCAAGGCGAGGGAAGCCAGGCGATGAGCGGTCGTCTTGCTGGCTACGCGGCCGAAATCGAACGCTATCTGCGGGGCGAGTCCGTGAAGCGTGAGGAGCTGGACGACGACAAGTCAGTGACGGGCTCCGGACGCGCGGCCAGCGAATTTCAGGCGATGAAGAGTTATGAGCTGACCGGTGGCGGCGTACGCCTCGGGCAAGGACAAGCCGGCTCGACCGTAGGTGGCGGCAGGAATGCCGCTCGTTCGTCGCCGGGAGGGACAGGAGTCGCGGGGAGCGCCATGTCCAGCAGGGCACCGAAGTCCGCCATGGCTGCGAGTTCGCCCAGAGCCCCTAGCGCGCCGATCATGGTCTATGGTGCCACGCTCGCCGGTTTCCGGCCGGAAGAGGAGGAGGAAGACTGGAAGCGGCGCGGCGGCGGTGGCCGTGGTGCGGGTCGCGCGAGCGCTACAGGGCGAGAGGCGCGGGCGGGCTATCAGGCGCGGGCCGTGGCGGCACGGGCAGGCTATGCGGCGGGCGCGCAGCCTGCCGTGTTCAAGGTCATGCCCAATCCTCCGTCGACCAGGGAAGCCGCCGCGCGGCTGCTCAATTACATCGGGAAGCGCGAGGACGAAAAAGGCGAGAAACACGACATCGAGATTTTCGACGAGGATGGGCAGATGCTTGCGACAGGCGGCGCAAGAAAGGCGTTCCTGGAGACGTTTTGCGAGACGTTCGAACCGCCCCTGGAAAATACCAATTTTCTGGAGGTTCGTTTCGAGCTCGCCAGCGAGGTCACCGATGCCGCCGTGAGCGAGGCGCTGAACAAGGCGTTCGGTGCAAAACCGTTCATCTATGCGCAGGACGGACAGACGGTGGAGGTTTACGCGCACACCGATGAGCGGGCTGGACCGCTCGCCAAGGTGCTCGCCGGCGGTCGGGAGAATTCGCGCAGCAAGGCGCTCGACAAGATCGAGGCGCGGTTGTCTGAAGCTATGGGCGCGGCGGGGGTGGTCGCCAGGGCAGAGGTAACGGCGGCTGTGAGCCGTGAACCCAAAGCAAAATATTTCCTGCAGAAGTTCATCCGCACCCACAATCACGTCCGTCCCGCAAATGGCGAGCCCGTGCCTGGGGTGAAGAACTCCACGAAGGCTGCGACTTCAGTCTACGAACAATGGCGCCCGCAGTTTTCGGGGCGTGAGCGCCGCAATGCCTATCACCTGCTTTTCTCGGCAAGGGCCGGCACCGATGCGAACGCCGTCATGGCCGCGGCGCGCGCCGTGCTCGAGGAGCGCGCGCCAGGATACAAGTTCGTCCTGGCGCATCACAACGACACCAAGCACGTCCATATCCACGCAATGGTGCAGGCACGGTCAGCCGATGGCGAGCGCCTGAAATTCTACAAGCCGGATCTCGCAGCCTGGCGCGAGACCTTTGCGGAAAAAGCACGCGAGAACGGCATTGCGATGGTGGCGACACGGCGCATGGATCATGCGATGACGCGGCCATTCACGAAGGAGCATGCCGGAGCCTACAGCCGCGCACAGAGCGATCCGCGCTACCAGGTCAGCGCCAGGGCGATCGAGCGAGTGGAGGCCAAGCGGCAACGCCGTATCGATGGGCAATCCCTTGTCGTGAACGGCGATGCAATCGCTGCCGCATGGCAAAAGACTGTGACGACGATGCGGACCGCGGGCGTAGTCGGTCACGCTCTCGCGGCAGCGGAGTCGATCGGCAGCAATTTTCTGCGATTCCGGCACGATCGAACCGGGGAGGGGCAGCCAGGTCTTGCCGCGGCTCGCGGAGCTGATCAATCGGGGCAGAAGTCTTTCCTGTCCCATCCTGGTATGAGAGAATTGAATGCACTGATAGGAGATTTGAACATGGCGCAAACCCCCTTGGAAATGCGGCGTCAGATGGCCCGCGTCAATCAGGCTCTCGACAATATGCGCGAGACGCTGCCGCCGGCGCATCAAGGACAGTTCGAACAATATCGTGAAGAGGTGAACGACAAGATGCACGACCGTCTGGCGCGGCTGCAATTCGAGCGGCAACAGCAGCGTCGTGGTGGTGGCGGTGGCGAGCCGATCCACGAGCGCGAGGCGCGAGCACGAGACGTTCCAACTCGGGACAATCCCCGCGAGCCGGTTGAGCCGCGCACAGGCACCGAGCAGGAGAAGGTGAGAGCCAAGCAGAAGGACCTCAACAAGCAGAAGGCTCAGCAGGCTGAAGAACAGGACCGCAAGACCCAGCGCTCAAATGATAACGACTACGAGCGCTGAACAATTACAATGCCAAGAACGGTTTCGGCTCGATGACAGAAATATGGGGGGAGTCTGTGCGTTCAGGCGGCAGGCTGGCCTGGTTATTCGGACAACAGAGATCCGCACATGATTTCCGGACATTTGCGGCTTCGATTTCTGTCACTCATGAGCACCTCGGCCCGACTGGCCGAAAAACGGGCGTTTTGCGGACATTCCTTTGTTACTCAATATCGCTTCCAGCCGGAGGGTCCGAGATGCTCCTGCGGCATGAACCGGGTCTTGTACTGCATTTTGCGCGAACCCCTGATCCAGTAGCCGAGATACAGGTACGGCAGCCCCAGCGCCCGTGCCCGTTCGATGTGCTCAAGGATCATGAATGTGCCGAGGGATCCCCCTTGGTCGGAAGGACCGTAGAAGGAGTAGACCATCGACAAGCCGTCGGCCAGCACGTCGGTGAGCGCTGCCGCGACCAGGACGCCCGAACTGCCGGCGGCAACGCCTGCACCACCAGGTCGCCGGTATTCGACGAGCTTGGTGTTGACGTGCGTGTCTTCGATCATTCGCGCGTAGTCGAGCGCGTCCATGTCCGCCATGCCGCCTGTGCTGTGCCGTGCCTCGATGTAGCGCAGGAACAGGGCGAATTGCTCCCGCGAGGCCTCGGCCCGGTGGCGGGAGTGGCGCAGGTCCGCATGGCGCAACCAGACTTTCTGCAGGGAGCGCGTCCGCACAAAGTCCTTGACCACGATCCGGACGGACACACATGCCCGGCAGCCATCGCACGCTGGCCGGTAGGCAATGTTCTGGGAACGCCTGAACCCGCGCTCCGAGAGCTGGTCGTTCAAGGCGACAGCCTTGCCATCCGACAGATGCACGAACACTTTCCGCTCGACGTGGCTGTCCAGGTACGGGCAGGACGTCGGCGCCGTGAGAAAAAACTGCGGCGAAGATGGCGGCTGGTGGGTCATGGCGTCATTCGCCCGCGCGCTCGCTGTCACTCGCCTGCCGCGAGAGCCAGAACGCACTGAGCAGCACACCCTTGACCCGGGGCAACAGGACCAGGATCAGCGCAACGACCATCATCACGAGCAGGATCATCGCCAGGATGAAGTGCGAGTCGAGCAGTCTCTGGAAAACGAAATATAGGGGCGCCGCGGCGACGCTGGCGAGCAGGATCGTGAACCACGGCGCGGCATCATCCGCCGTAACGTTCGCCGCAGCTGGCACAGGTTTCAACCTGTTTTAGGTAAGCCCGGAACAGGTGGCTGCGGCCGCAGTTCGGGCAGCGTCCGTTGAGTCCTCTGGTGAGGGCGACCTGCAAGGTCGGGCGCTTGCTTTGCGCGCCTTCAAGCTCCGTCATGTTCCGCCTCCAGCTCACCTTCGCGTTCCGATCCGGGTGCCCGTGTCACTAAGATCACGCTCAGCAGCAGGCCCTTGGCGCGTGGCACAACTACCAGCGCGGCGCCAAGTGCCAGCATGGGCCATACCGTCATCACGTTGGTTTCGACCGCTAGGGCGAGAGGCACAACCAGATGGCCGACCACCAGGATCGTGAGCCAGGGACGCCGCGTCATCCGATCGGATGTGGCCGTAGGCCTCGCTACACACGCGACAGCGGTCAACCTGCTTCAGGTAGGACCTGAACAGCTTGCCTTGTCCGCATCGGGGACACCGCCCGAGCATCCCGCGCAGGTCAGCCATGGCAAGCGTGGGCCGGTCTTGCGCCAGATGAACCCCAGCAGTCGGCGACCAGAACGTGTCCAAGGGATCAGGCGTGAGTTCGTCCATGGTGCCCCCGCAGGTCCCGTGTCGCGCATGTGAAGGGGCACGGAGGCCGCACTTGAATGGTGCTGTGGGCGGCGCGCCGGCCGCCATGGATGCGCGAAGGCCGCGTCACGACACCGCCGACAGTATGCCTTTGGCTTTTGGACCCAGAGCCGAGAGCTTGGACGGATCGAAATCAGCCTTCAATCTTACGCCACGCCCGCCGGCCTGGCTTGGCACGCTGTCGCTGATCAGTTCAACGCCGGCGAATTCCAGGGCGCCGATCAGCTTCATAAGCGAATCAACGTTGCCTCTGATCATGGCCTCACTGGCCTCCATACGCTGAATTGTCGGCACGGACAGGCCGGAGAGGTCGGCGAGCGTGCGCTGGTCGATGCCGAGGAGCGCCCTGGCGGCACGCAGTTGGGGAGCCGTGATCATGTGAGGAAACTCGCGCACTGGTGTGTCAGACATCAGATCTAAACGTTACAATATATACTAAAGGGTTCTACCGTCAATAAGTGATGTCCTGAACATTGATTATGAGGGCCAGCTGCTAAGGATTGCGTGCGCCGCACCCGCGGCTCGCATCTGCCGGACTCGGTCCGGCATTCCGGCAGGATCATGATCAGGATCGCCAAATACCATTCGGAGTTCGGTCACATCGAGGTTCTACAGGCCCGCGATACGGGCTCCTTTATCTACCGGCAGGGCGGTTGCTTTCAAAGTGAGTGCGACCACAGCGGCGTCAGCGTCGTGCCATATGTGCACGCCATTTTCGGGCTGCTGATCCAAAAGCAGTCGCGCGAGGTGCTGATGATTGGGGGTGGTGGCGGCAGCCTGGCTACTATGCTCGACCAAGTCGGGGTGCGTGTCACCGTCGTCGATATCGATCCGAAAGCCTTCCAGGTCGCACGGCGCCATTTTGGCCTTCCCTGGCATGTCGCTTGTCGCGTCGCCGATGGGGAAGACTTCTTGCGCGCCGAGACCAAGCGCTATGACGCCATCGTCATGGACGCTTACGCCGGCGCCCGGATACCCGACAACCTGCAGTCCGAGCCGTTCTTCAGGCTCGCGCACCGCCGGCTGAAAAATGCTTCGGGTTGCTTGATCGCCAACGTGCATGCGCTGCACGACCTGGACCCCATGCCCGACCACATCGCGGCGAGGCTCAACGCGGTGTGGAGCAACGTGCTGATACTCGACAGTCGTGGCGTGCCCAACCGCAACGCGATTGTGATCGCGGGACACGTGCGCGATCTCGCCCCGCCGCGGCTTCTGATGTCACCTGCGGTGGGCGCCGACGACATTGAATGGGATCTCATCAGGCTTTCGTTCAGAGGCTGGCTCCCATCGCGCCAGGCCGCACAACAGGACCGCGCGTTGAACACGCGCGGCCCAACACTGGAGAATGAGAATGGCTGACTAAGCCTCAGATGGCATGAGCGCCCACATCCAGACCAGGGCAACCGGCTTAAACCCGCCCCCCACAATGCGCGGAAATCACGGGGTGACATTCCCTTTCGGCCGGCTGCGGATGCCGAAAAGCTGGAGCTTGACGAAAGCACCGCTCGGTTTGGCGCAACAGTGAAAGTAATCAATCCAGAGCGGCCAGCCGATCTCCGGGGCTAGTGATCGGTCCCTTTGTGCCATCCGTGCGCGACAGTTCCGCACAGGCGCCGGGCATATGTGCAGATACCGCCGTGACGCCTTAGAAGTGCTGTTCCTTATTTCTTGACTGAGGTATGACACATTACTACATCGCTTCGATATTGCTTACCCCGTCGCGTAAGGAGCGCACCTACCCTTGATCACCTCGGCTCAAATGCGTGCCGCACGCGCCATGCTCGGCATCGACCAAGTCAAACTGGCCGAACTGTCCGGCGTGTCGATCGCCACCATCCAGCGGATGGAAGCCAGCGACGGCAACGTCCGTGGCGGTCGACTCGTTGACCAAGGTTGTGCAGGCGCTCAATAGCGCCGGCGTCGACGTAATTAGCGACCATGAGCGCAGCGACCGGGGCGGGCGCGGGGTTCGCCTCCGCCACCCTGACGTTCTGCTGGGGAAAGCACATTAACCGCCCGTCGCGACGCGACCGCCGACGTTGACGCCGACGATCCCGCCGCCTTTCAACTAAGGAAGGCTCACTTTGTGGATAATTCAGTCTCGGCCGTGAGGCCTGCCGCCCGCCCAAGCTTCGTCGAGCTGTTCACGCCCAAGACAATTACCGTGCTTCGCGAAGGCTACGGGTGGGCGAACCTGCGCGCGGATCTGATTGCGGGCCTGACCGTCGCCATCGTCGCCCTGCCGCTGTCGATGGCGATTGCCATTGCGTCGGGCACCACGCCCGAGCGCGGCCTGTTTACGGCCGTCGTAGGCGGCTGCCTGGTGTCCCTGCTCGGCGGGAGCAGGTTCCAGATCGGCGGGCCTGCCGCCGCCTTTACGGTGGTTGTCGCCACCACCATCGCCAATCACGGCTTCGACGGCCTGCTGCTGGCCACTATCATGGCCGGCGTCATGCTCATGCTCCTCGGTTTCCTGAGGCTGGGCAGCTACATCAAGTTCATTCCCTATCCGGTCACGGTCGGGTTCATCTCCGGCATCGCCGTGATCCTGTTTGCCGGTCAATTGCACGACCTGCTTGGCCTGACCCTCGCGGTGAAAGAGCCTGCCGATTTTGTCTCCAAGATCCAGGTCCTGGCCGGCTCCATCGCGACCATCAATCCTGCCGCCGTCGGCGTTGCCGTCCTGACCATCGCCCTCATCGTCGGCGTGAGAAAGGTCAGGCCGACATGGCCAGCCATCCTCGTCGCAGTGGTCGCGGGCTCCCTGCTGGTCTATGTCCTCAAGCTGCCGGTGGAAACCATCGGCACGCGCTTCGGCGGAATTCCCAGCTCGCTACCACTGCCGGCGCTGCCGCCGCTGTCCCTCGCGAAAATGCAGGCGGTCCTGCCGGACGCGCTGTCGTTTACGCTGCTCGGCGCGATTGAATCGCTGCTCTCCGCCATGGTGGCGGACGGCATGACCGGCCGCCGACACCGCTCGAACATGGAACTGGTGGGGCAGGGGTGCGCCAACATCGCCTCGGCGCTGTTTGGCGGCATCTGTGTCACCGGCACCGTGGCGCGAACCGCAACAAACGTCCGCGCCGGCGCCCGCAGCCCACTGGCTGGTGCGTTCCACTCGGCCTTCGTGCTGCTGTTCATGCTAGTCGCGGCGCCACTTGCCAGTTACATCCCGCTGGCCTGCCTCGCCGGGGTGCTCGCCGTAGTCGCCTGGGGCATGGCGGAGAAGCACGAGTTTGCGACACTTATCCGCACGTCGTGGGGCGACGCGCTGGTGCTGCTCACCACCTTCGGCCTGACCGTGTTTCGCAGCCTCTCCGAAGCGATTGTGGTGGGATTCGCCATGGGTGCATTGCTGTTCATCCACCGTATGTCGCAGGCCACCGGCATCGAGCAGCACGGCGCGGTCCTGGTGCCGGAGGACCAGGCCGACGACGCCGATGTGCGCCCGCCCTATGACCCAAGCGCCGCGACTGACCCGCACACGGCCGTGTATCGCATTACCGGGGCGTTCTTCTTCGGGGCAGCGTCAGCCGTTGGTACTGTGCTCGACCAGCTCGCCCTCGAGCGCAAGAACATCATCCTCGACTTCGCAGCCGTGCCGTTTCTCGATTCCACGGCGGCGACCATTGTGGAAACCTCGGTGCGCAAGACCGTGAAGGCCGGCCTGCGCTATTTCATCGCCGGCGCGTCTCCGGGGGTTAAGCAGGCTCTGGCGCTGCGCGGGGTGCTGTCGCCGCAAGTCCAGTTCGCGTCGTCGGTTGCCGAAGCCCAGCAGCAGCTTCGGAAGCTGTTGCTGGGCGCGTAGGCCTTCGGAATGCGGCTGGGGTATGCGCTCCTCAAGCCTTCGGAAGAAGACGGCGCGGCGCAAACTGCCCGCCTGCTCAAGGCCGGTTGTGACCGCGTCTATCTCGAGCGGATTGCGCGTCGTCCGCGAATGTGCGGCATGTCGCCGGTCCATCAGCAGCGCCAGCCGCGGCTGGCTCGTCTGCTTGGCAGCCTCAAGGCGCAGGACGTGCTGGTGGTTGATGATCTGACGCGGCTGACCCACACCGCTGGCAAGGCCTGCGCCGCACTCGCGTCGCTGCGGATCCTCGAGGCGGGGTTTGTCTCGCTGGCGGACGGCATTGACACCGTGCAAGGACCTTCAAACCAGGTCTTTGAAGTGTTCGCGGCGTTTGAGCGGTTCCCCCGCGGCGGCGCGGCCCGCCGCAAGGCGCGCTGGATGAGCATGAGATTCAGGCCGCGCGGGCCATGCTCGCCTCACAGGCGATGCCCCTGACGGCTGTTGCGGCCGAGCTCGACGTCACCACAGGCATGCTGCTGGATAGTCTCGGGCCGAAAGCCTTTGCCGCGCAGCTGCTTATTCGTGGTTGCAGTTGAAATAGGATGCCGCAGCTTCCGGTCAGGGCGATGTGCTCGCGGTCCAGTTTGGTGGTTAGGTTGTGCCGCGGCAGTAGGCGTCGACGACCTCGCCAAGCATCTTCAAATCTTCAGGGCGGAGCGCGCACATGCGACTTGCCTTTCGTGACTTCTTTTATGTGTGCATGCCGTGGCTTTACCACAGGTGCAAGCGCTGCGGGCGCTGTGTAGTGCAGCCGCAATGCTAGACCGCTCACCCATGAACCTGGACTGCCCTTGGCGCGATAGATAGGCTCCGCCTATCCTGAAGGAATGCCGTTGCGCAGAATCCTGGTCAGGGCCTTGGTGTCTGGCGTGCTGATGGTCGGCGCCGGCGTTGCTCTCGCCGCGACCATGGGTGTGTCCGCAACGTCAGCCGTCCTGTTTGCGCTCTCCTGCCGCACGGAGGTCAAGCAATGGGACATTGGGCTCATTTGACGCCGACCATAACATCGCTTCATGCTCGTCGGGTGGGTGAGAAATGCGCTGTCGGCGATCGTCGTTGATTGCTAGGCTGAATTAATCGACCAGATCAGGCAAAGCATAGGAAGTGGTTGGCGACAGACGTCAGTTGGGCAAGGCCGTCGACGCCGAGCTCATGCGCGACGGTCAATCGCGCGCCCTTGGAAACGACGAGATGCGTCTCCACCCCGGCTCTGACCAGTTGACGAATGGTCTCCAGCGCGAGCACGGAGCCGGATGCACCGGTGACACCGACTATCAGCCGTTTGGGCATTCTGCGCGGCAAGATCCATGATGAGATGGAGATGTTCGCCCGCAACGCTTCTTTCAAGCCGGCGCTCAGCGCTCCGCGGTTGCACACGTTTGAGCTTCCTTGGCTCCGGAATACGTCCGGCAGCCTGCTTTTGACCAATGCATCTGGGATCCTGCGCCATGACGAAAATCGAACGATTTGACAAGAACGAGCGGCTTAGCCGGATCGTCGTTCACAACGGCACGGTCTATCTTTCGGGGCTTACGGCCGATGACAAGAAAGCTGGTACCTGCGGCCAGACGCAGCAAATATTGGCAAAGGCGGATACCCTTCTGGAGAGCGTTGGCGCGGACAGGTCGAAGCTGCTGTTCGCACAGATTTGGTTGCGCGACGTCGAGGACTTCGACGCGATGAACAAGGCTTGGGTCGGTTGGCTCGACGGCGCCGCACCACCGGCGCGCGCGACAGTCGGCGCGAGCTTCGCGCTGCCAGAGATCCGCATCGAAATTCAGTTCACAGCAGCGATTTAACTTCTGCGCGCTACTCTAGGCCAGCGAGTCCGATCAACGTCGGCTTTGCGCATGATCTTATCCGTTCACGGCGCCAAAGCACTGATCCCGAAACCGGTCATCGGTTGATCCTCGTTCGAAACAGAGCTTGGCGACAACTAGCTCCGACTTCCCGAAATCAAGGTCTCTCTGGGGGCCACCGGCGGTGGCGCAAGATAAGCCTCGAGTATCACGCGAACATTCCGGCGACTTCATGGTTTCTTGAGATGCAGCAAGCGTCCAGTAGCTTGTCGTCATGATCCTCAGCTTTGAGAACCATCTCAAGGGCAGCAAGCAACTTTTGCCGCCGCAAGCGTTTTGCGCATTGCTGCTCGGCAAGTTCAACGGCTGATGAAGTCATTCCTGGATGACGGCGCGGCGACGATCAGTCCGGCCGCAAGAAAGCCACAGAGCAGATCAGTTCGAACGAACTTCTCCCGTTGCGCGTTACAACCGTTTCGACCCAGTTTCGCCTCTGGAACCATCAGGCAGCAGCGCGGCTGAAGCGGTCGATCCTGAAGTCGTCGAGCGGCGTTTCGCAACGGTCGGTCGTGATGAGTTCGGCCATGGCGTCGCCCACGCCAGGACCAAGCTGGAAGCCGTGTCCGCTGAAGCCGAAGGCGTGGAACAGGCCTGGCGTCGTCGCCGAGTGTCCCATGACCGGCAGCATATCCCGCAAATAGCCCTCGCAGCCCGACCATGTGCGAATGACGGCGACCCGCGCGATTGCCGGCAACAGCCGCGCGACGGCGCGCAATTGCGACGGCAGTCGCATCGGGCCGGCGGCGGCATGGCCCGGGTCCAGGTCCACCGATACCCTCTCGGCGGCGCCGCCGAAAACAGATGTTGCCCCGCTCGACCTGGCGCAGATAGGCGCCATGGTGCTTGTCGCGCGTCCAGATGCCGACCACGGGCAGAATCCGATGCGGCAGCGGCTCGGTCACGCCCATCTGGGGGCCGTAGGCGTCGAGCGGGACCGCTTCGCCGAACTGCTCGGCAATGCGCGCGCCCCAGGCTCCGGCGGTGTTGAGCAAGCAGTCGGCGGCGAATGCACCCTTCGAACTGGCGACAAGGAAACCGGTGCCCGTATAGGTGATGTTCTCGACCTCGGCTTCCTCGATGATTTGCGCCCCCAGTTTGCGGGCCGCCTCGGCAAAAGCCGGCGCGATCAGCCGCGGATTGCCGCTGCCATCATGCGGCGAGAACGACGCCGCAACAGCATCAGGACCGAGACCGGGAAAACGGGCGCGAATCTCGCGCGGGCTGAGCTCCTCCAGCTCAAGCCCCCAGGGCAGCGCCGCCTTGGCGTAGGCCCGCATGTCGGCGAGGCTATCTTCCTCGAAGATCAGCCGGACATGGCCTGTAGCGCGGAATTCCACGTCGCGGCCAAGCATTTTTTCGGCCTCGCCCCACAGCCTGAGCGAGCGATGGGCCAGCGGAAGCTGGGACAGGTGACGCCCCGTGCGCCGGATGTTGCCGAAGGAGGCAACCGTTGCTCCCGTGCCGATCCGGTTGCGCTCGATTAGCATCACGCGCGCGCCGCGCCGCGCCAGGAAATAGGCCGAAGCCGTTCCCATCAGTCCGCCGCCCAGCACGATCACATCCATGGCGCCCTCATGCAATGAGCCAATCTTGTCCGCACCGCGGACTTGCGTCAAAGATGGGTTTGGACAGAAGCCATAAGCTTTACCTATGGAGTGGCAATGCGGGCCCGGCAGCTCGAAGTGTTCATCGCCGTCATGCGCGCGGGCACCGTGACCGCCGCGGCGCGGATGCTGAACATCTCCCAGCCTGCTTTGAGCCAGATCCTGCTGCACGCCGAGGACGAACTCGGCTTCACCCTGTTCGAGCGGGTGAAGGGCCGGTTGCGACCGACCCCGGAGGCGCTCGAGATATTCCCTGATGCCGAGAGGTTGTCGGCGGGGCTTGAAGGCTTGCGCCGCAAGACCACCGACCTGCGTCTGGGTCGAACCGGTCTGGTACGGGTCGCCGCTTCACCGCCGCCGGCCATGGCTATCTTGCCGCGTGCGTTCACAAAATTCCGGGCCCAGCATCCCAACATGATGTTGCGTGCTCATAGCGCGCCGATCGCTGCCATCGTCGACATGCTGCGTGCGGGCGACGCCAGCCTGGGCGTGGCCATGGACGACCGGCTTCCTCCGGATATCGAGGCGGAGGTGATCGGCAGCGTCGGCTTCGCGTGCCTGCTGCCCGCCAGACACGCGCTGCAAAAGAAGGCCGAGCTGAGGCTCGCCGACCTCGTCGGGGAGGAGTTGATATCGTATCGCGGCAACACCCGCCCCGCCGACGAACTGGCCCACGCTGCCCGCGCGCAAGGTGTGACGCTTTCGCCGTCGCTCGAAATCGACGTATCCATCTCCGCGGTCGGTTTCGTCCAGGCCGGTCTGGGCATCGCCTTGGTCGACGCGCTGCTGCCGTGGCACCAATTTGCCGGGCTTGCGGTCAGGCCGCTGACGGCAGGACCGGAATTTCCGATCGCGCTTCTCACCTCCCGGACGCGGGCCCTTTCACTGGCCGATGAGATGATGCGCGATGAGATCCGCGCTGCCTCTGCCGCCGTCCTGAATGAGCATCGCGCGAAAGCATAAGCAGGACTTATATCCTTGCCCATCATGCGTCTTGGACCCGCACCATCCGGTCGTGCCAGTTTTGCCTGGCAGACAGGAAGGGACGCATCATGGACGGTGTCATCGCGGCGGATGCAGCGCAGAACGGAGCCGACTGGAAGGTCGGCGTCGATATTGGCGGAACATTCATCGATTTCTGTGCGCTCGAAGCAAATTCCGGCCGCCTCGCATCGCTAAAGGTGCTGACGACGCCAGAAGATCCGGGCGCGGAACTGATGACCGGTCTCACCCTGCTGGCCGAACGCGAAGGCTTTGACCCTACCCATATGACGCGTTTCGTGCACGGCACGACCGTCGGCATCAACACGATCATCCAACGCAAGGGCGCGCCGCTCGCGCTGTTTACCAATGCCGGCTTCGAGGATGTGATCGAACTCGCAAGGCTGCGAATGCCGGACATGTATTCGCTGTTCTGCTCGCGGCCGGACCCGCTGATCTCGCGCGACATGGTTTTCGGCATTCCGGTCCGCATGCGTGCCGATGGCAGCGAATCCTTGGCGCCCGACATGGCGGCGGTGGAGAGGGCGGTGGCGGCGGCAAAGGCCAATGGGGCGCAGGGGATCATCGTCTCCTTCCTCCATTCCTGGCGCAACGCCGCGCAGGAAGCATCCGTGAAGGCGGCGATAGCGCGTCTTGCGCCCGAACTCTTTGTCTTTTGCTCGGCCGAGGTGTGGCCGGTCATTCGCGAATACGAGCGCAGCTCCACCGCCATTCTCAACGGCTATGTCCATCCGCGTGTCTCTGGCTATCTGACGGCACTGGAAGAGCGGCTGAAGGACCGAGGCGTGCCGGCCCGCCCCATGCTGACGAAATCGAACGGCGGGCTGATGAAAGCTGCGGAAGGCAAGCACGCCTGCGTCAACATGCTGCTTTCGGGAACGGCCTCCGGCGTCATCGGCGCCTCGTGGCTGGCCCGTCAGGCAGGCGAAGACAGGATCCTTACCCTCGACATCGGCGGTACCTCGGCCGACTTCGCGCTCATCATCGACGGCGAGCCGAAGTTCGGCACCGGTGAGCTGATCGGCGAATTTCCGCTCCATATCCCCTCCGTTTCGGTGAGCTCGATCGGCGTCGGCGGCGGTTCGATCGCCAGTGTCGACGCGCAGGGTGTGCTGCGGGTGGGGCCCGAGTCGGCCGGTTCGACGCCAGGACCGGCGTGCTACGGCCGGGGTGGCGAGCGGGCGACGGTGACCGACGCCATGGTGGTGTGCGGATGGCTCGGTCACAGCGAAATGGCCTATGGCCAGCTCAGCATCGATACCGGACTGGCGCAGCGGGCGATCGGAAACCTCGCTGCCCGGCTTGGCCGTCCGGTCGAGCAGACAGCGCAGGCGATCCTCGACATAGCGGTGTCGGAAATGTTCGTCGAGGTCGAGAAACTCGCCTCGCGCGCCGGCATCGATTTGCGCGATTTCACGCTGATGCCCTTCGGCGGCGGCGGTCCGATGCTCGGCGCCTTTCTTGCCCGCGAACTCGGCATGAAGCGCGTCATGGCGCCCCGCCGCCCCGGCGTGGTGTCGGCGCTGGGCGGGCTGGTGGCGGACCTGCGCGGTGATTTCATTCGCACCATCTTCAGCCCGCTGTCGGGCACATCGCTCCCCACAATCCGCGAGGCGTTCGAGACCCTCGCGCAAGAGGGCAGCGATTGGCTCGCAGCGCAGGGGCACGACGCGTCCGCGCAACTCAATCTCTCCTGCGACATGCGCTACATCGGCCAGAGCTATGAAATCGAGGTTGTGTTGTCGCCGGAATGGCTGGCGGACGGTAACACAGCAGCCATCGCGCAGGCCTTCCACCGCACCCATGAGCGGCTCTACGATTTTCACGATCCGGACGGCGAGATCGAACTTGTGAATGTCCGGCTCTCCGCCGTAGGCGCGGGGCCGAAACTCTCTTTCCCGAAGGTCGACGTGATCGACGCCCCGGCCATTCCGACGCGCCGGATCCCGGTCTACACAGGCGTAAGCGTCGAGACCATCGACCTGTACGACCGGCAGAGCCTCGCCCCGGTCAGCACGTTCAGCGGGCCTGCCGTAGTCGTTCAGGAAGACACCACGTTCGCTATTCCCGCGGGCGCGCAGGCAAGCGTCGACCGCCATCTCAACCTTCTGCTCACCTTCCCGGAGTGATGCCTTTGTTTGACCGCACAAACCTTCAGGTTCTGGCTAACCATGCCCGCGCGGCGGCCGAGAACATGGCCCACACGCTGCACCGCACCGCGCACTCCGCCTTCGTCAAGGAGACGCAGGACTTTACCGTGATGCTGATGGACCGTTCAGGGGGGACCTTCGCCGTGCCGATGGAACTCGGCGCCACCTGGTATCCGGGGCTGTCCTATCACCGCGCGATCGCTATGGTCGACGACTACCGGCCGGGAGATGTGGCGTTCACCAACGATCCCTATTCCGGCTACGTCGCTACGCACGCGCCCGACACGCATTTGTGGAAGCCGGTCTTCGTCGACGACGAGATCGTCGCCTGGACCGGCGGGCATATCCACAACACCGACATGGGCGGGGCGGTGCCGGCTTCGCTCAGCCGAGCGCTGACCGAAATCCATCAGGAAGGCATCCGCTTTCCGCCCATGAAGCTGGTGAACGAGGGTGTCTTCGACGAGATGATCCTGCGGATCATGAGCACCAATGTGCGCAAGCCCGACCTCAACATCGGCGACATCAAGGCGCTGGTCGGCGCGCTCAACACCGGCGAGCGCAAGATGCAGGCAATGGTGAGGAAGTTCGGCAAGGCCGGCTTCATCGAAGGCGTTTCAGCTCTTCTTGACCATGCCGAAGCGCAGGCGCGCGACGTGCTGCACTCCATGCCCGACGGCATATGGGAATTCGCAGACTATGCCGACGAGGATTCGGTCGAGGCCAATCCCTGCCGGCTGAAGCTGACGCTGACGATCAAGGGCGACGAGGCAGTGCTCGATTTCACCGGCTCCGATCCGCAGCTCGGCTCCTCACTCAACGTGCCATCAGGCGGCGACCCGCGACACACCATGCTACTGGTCGGCGTCTACTACGTGCTCTACACGCTCAATCCGAAGATCCTGCTCAATACGGGCCTCACCCGGCCGTTTACCTGCATCGCACCCACGGGTTCGGTGCTGAACCCGGTATTCCCCGCTGCCGTGGGCATGCGCTCGCTCACCTGCGCCCGGTTGCGGTCGGTCATCTTCGGCGCCTTCTCGCAAGCCGTGCCGGAGCGCCTGCCCGCGGCTCCTGCCGGCAACAACTGCATCGTCAATGTCATGACCACGGACGAGCGCACCAGCCGGACCGTCATCGCGGCGGTGAACCCCGTAGTAGGCGGCGGCGGCGCGATGCCGCATCGCGACGGGACCAACGGATCGGGCGCCGATGCTGCCTATCTCAAGAACACGCCGATCGAGATCACCGAGACCGAGACCCCGGTCGAATTCGTGAAATACGGGCTCGCCAGGGACAGCGGCGGGGCGGGTCGCTGGCGCGGCGGGCTGGCGACCGAGATGGCGTTCCGCGTCTTTGCCCCCGATTCCAGAATTACGGCGCGCAACCGCGACCGCAGCTTCTTTCGTCCCTGGGGCGTGCTGGGCGGCAAGGCGGCCGGCCTGTCGGACATGGTCGTCAATCCGGGGACCGGGCACGATCGGCGGCTGGGCAACATCGACACGGCGGTGCTGCAGCCTGGCGACGTGCTCGATATCCGCTCCGCCGGAGGTGGCGGGCGCGGCGATCCGCATCAACGCGAGCCCTGGCGGGTCGCGCAGGATGTACGGCGCGGCTATGTCTCACCTATTGTTGCCGAGCGCGACTATAGCGTCGTCATTCGCGATGGCGAGGTCGACGAGCAGGCAACCGCGAGGCTGCGCGCGGGGCACAAGCCGTCCGCCGGCCATTTTGATTTCGGCCCGGAGCGGGAAGGCTACGAAGCGCAGTGGACTCCGGCGGCCTATGACCGGCTCACCGCCATATTAAGGGACTTGCCGATCCATTGGCGGTTCTTCGCCAAGACGGAGATCTTCCGTCGCATGAAGGGGCGCTCCGGGCCTGAAGGCGTCCAGGCGGCGTTCGATGCAGTCTGCGAACGGTTCCCCGAACTGCCCCGTCCTCTTCCGGTGCAAGAGGCCGCGGAATGATCACCGCCGGCCGTATCGTCCGCCTGGCAGAGCGCGACCGCGCGCAGCTGCATTTCTTTCTCGACGGTGAGATGCGCGACGCACTTGTGGGGGACACCGTTCTGACCGCCATGCTGGCATCAGGGCACGCCTTGCGAAAGTCCGAGTTCGGACCCGAGCCGCGGGCCGGGTTCTGCCTGATGGGAGCCTGCCAGGATTGCTGGGTATGGCAGGACGAGGGGCCGCGTGTGCGGGCGTGCTCGGCATTTGTCAGCGAAGGCATGCGGTTGCGCACGACAGAGCCGGAGAGCTGGCCGTGAGCGAGACCTTGCCGCCGCGGATCGTGATCGTGGGCGCCGGTCCCGCCGGCATAAGGGCGGCGGCTACGCTGGTTGAGGCAGGGCTCCACCCGGTGGTGATCGACGAAGGGCAGCGCGCTGGTGGCCAGATCTATAGGCGGCCGCCTGCCGGTTTTACCCGCACAGCGGAGCAACTCTACGGGTCGGAGGCTGCGAAGGCGCGCGCGCTGCATACGCTCTTCGACCGGCTGGCCAAGGAGGGACGACTCACCCATTGCGCGGCGAGCTCGGTCATCGCTGTGCAGAAGGGTCGGCTGCACGTGATGGGGGAGGTCGGCGTGCAGGTGATCTCCTATGACCGCCTGATCATTGCCACCGGCGCGTCCGACCGCGTCGCTCCAGTCCCCGGCTGGCAGAGTGCCGGCGTCTACAGCCTTGGCGCGGCGCAGATCGCGCTCAAGGCGCAGGGCGTGGCGCTTGGCCGGCGCATCGTCCTGATCGGATCGGGGCCTCTGCTGACGCTGGTCGGCGCGCAGCTCGTCAAGGCCGGAGCGGATGTGGCAGCGGTGCTGGACACCTCTCCCTGGCATCAGCAGACGCGGGGGTTTTGGGGACTGGCCGCCCGGCCGGTTGTCGCGCTGCGCGGTCTGGCCCTGCGGGCGAGGCTCGGCGGCCGCTACCATACGGGCGTTGCGCTCGAGCGGATCGAGGCCGACGGGACGGGTGTCACAGCGATGCGCTGGCGCGACGCCGGCGGAAGGCAGCGTCTCACTGCATGCGACATGATCGGCATGGGCTGGCACCTGCGGGCGGAGACCCATCTGGCCGACCTCGCGGGATGCGACTTCACCTATGACGAGCAGTGGCGGCAATGGCTGCCAAAGACCGACCGGATGGGTCGTGCCGGCAACGGCGTCTATCTTGCAGGCGACGGGGTTCGTCTTCTGGGAGCGGACGGCGCGGAGATCGCTGGGCGTCTTGCGGTGGCGGCATGCCTTGCCGATCTCGGACGTCCGGCGCCTTCCGCCAGCGCCGATCTGCGCAAACTCGCGCGGCTCGAGCGCTTTGCCAGTGGTCTGGCTTGCGCCTTTCCCTGGCCCGCCGCGATGGTGCGGGCGCTCCTAGACGAGGCGATCGTCTGCCGTTGCGAAAACGTGAATGCCGGAGCCTTACGCGAGGGCGCGGGTTTCGGCGGCGGCGAGGCCAATAGAGTGAAATCGCTCTCACGCGTCGGCATGGGGCGATGCCAGGGACGCTATTGTCAGTTGGCCGCCGTCGAACTCGTCGCGGCGCAGTCCGGCTGCGCGCCCGATGCTGTCGGCCGGTTTCGCGGACAGGCTCCTGTCCGGCCGGCTCCTGTCGGCGCCTTTCTTCGTGAGGGCTGATGCGCTTGCGAAAGCCACGCCTGGATATTGGCATAGACCACGTCTCAGAAGTCGGCGACCTTGCCCCAGGCCGAACCATCGAAGCGCCGCGGATCATAGGATGTCGCGTCGACGATCGGTTCCGACCCGGTCATCAGATCGGCGACGAGATGCCCGGCGCCGGGTCCGATGCCGAAGCCGTGTCCCGAAAACCCGGCAGCCAGGAAGAAACCCGGAACGGTATCGATCTCGCCGATGGCGGGCACGCCGTCCGGCGTGCTGTCGATGTAGCCGGCCCAGGTCGCGCTGATCTTTGTTTGGCGCAGTGCCGGCAGCAGCGCGAGCGCCCGAGCGTGGGTCAGGCGGATGGTCGCCTGATCCGGAACCGGATCGAGGATGCGCATCCGCTCCATCGGCGTTGGCCGGTCGAGCCGCCAACGCCGCAGCGTTTCGTGGCCCGAACGCATGCCTTGCAGCCCGCCGGGCCCGAGGCTTCGCCACCGCTTCAGGAACATGGGCAGGAACTGCGTGGAGAAACGCAGCTGCTGGGGCGTTACGTCCACGCGTCCACGCCCGGTTATGGCGAGCGTATAGCCGCCGTCGCTGCGCCGGGTGGCCGAGATCCCGGCCGTATGCACTGCATCCGGCAGGCCCTCCGCACCGGGCGAGACGGACAGGATTGAGGAGCGGACCGACGCCTGCGGAAAGCGGAAACCGAACTGATGGCAGAAGGAGGAAGCCCAGGCGCCGCCGGCCAGCACCGCCACCTTGGTCCGGATCGTTCCGTTTTCCGTGACCACGCCGCTCAGGCGCCCGCCCTCCGTCTCGATGCCGCGGGCGGCGCAATTCTGGTGTACGGAGCCCCCGAGCTTGAGGATGGCGCGGGCGACCGAGGGCGCGGCCCGCGACGGATCGGCGGTGCCATCCGTCGGCGAGAAGACGCCGCCCTTCCAGGTCCGGCCCGTGGCGCGGCCCCGCTCGCTGGCCTCGGCGCTGTCAAGCATGTGCGTGGTGACGCCGGCCGTTTTGGCGAAGTCACGCCAGCGCGCCCAGCCGGCCAGTTCCGCCTCGTCATTGCTGAGATAGAGCAGCCCGCAGCGGCGGAAGCCGGTGTCCTCGCCAGTTTCCGCTGCAAAGCGCTCCCAAAGATCGAGGCTTCGCGTCGCCATCGGCAGCTCGCGGGCGTCGCGGTTCTGCTGGCGACACCATCCCCAGTTCCTGCTGGATTGCTCGGCGCCGATGCGTCCCTTTTCGACAAGGACGACCTGCATGCCGCGCCCGGCCAGATAGTAGGCGGCGAATATACCGACGATTCCACCGCCGATCACCACAGCGTCCGCGGATTGGGGCAGTTCGCCAGATGTCTCGATTTGCTGCAGCGGCGCGGGCATTGTCTCTCTACCTTGAAGCGCCAATCTAGCTCGTTGCGCAGGCAGCCGCTGCTGCAGTTGAGGCCGCCGCGGAATTTTATTCCGCCAGCTCGGTTAAAAACGGGAGTCGCTGCGTTTTAAAGCGGTGTCCGCTTGGATGGACAGGCCGGTGGGCTGTGGTAGTGTCAATGTTGTTGGTACGGCAGCATTTTGTGCTGTGGCATGCGTTCTTCGGAGACGGCCGTGAAACTGGATCGGATCGACATCAGAATTCTTCACGAATTGCAGAAGAACGGTCGCATCACCAATGTGGAACTGGCCGAACTGGTGCATCTGTCGCCGAGCCCGTGCCTGATGCGGGTCAAGAAATTGCAGTCGGAAGGCTACATCGAAGGCTATTCGGCGCAGGTCAATATCGGCAAGCTCGGCCAGATGCTGACCGTATTTACCGAAATCACCTTGAGGAACCACCGCCAGGTGGACTTCGCCCGCTTTCTCGCCGTCGTGGAGAAGATCGACCAGGTCATCGAATGCCACCTCGTGTCGGGCGGCTACGACTATTTGATGAAATTCGTGACCGCGGGCATTGGCGAGTACCAGACGATCATGGAGCGCCTGACCGACATGGACATCGGCATCGACAAGTATTTCAGCTTCGTGGTGCTGAAGTCTCCCATCGTCAAGGCGCACATGCCGCTGCCCAGCCTGTTTCCGAGGTGAGGCTTTGCCGCTTCTTCAACGGTGGCCGTACCGGCTGACGAGCTCGGGGTCGCGGACAAGGCCGTCGAGCCAGGTCGGATCAAGCTTCGGCACTGAGGAGAACAGAAGCTTGGAATAGGGATGGGTGGGCGCCTTCAGCTTGTCGGGCGTGATCTGCTCCACCCGCTCGCCGTTGTACATGACCATGATCTCGTCGCAGATGGCCTCGACGACGGAGAGGTCGTGGCTGATGAAAATGTAGGAAAGGCCCAACTCGCGCTGCAACTCCTTGAGCAGTTCGATCACGGCGGCCGCCACCACCGTGTCGAGCGCCGAAGTGATTTCGTCGCAGATGATCAGCTTGGGGTCGGCCGCCAGAGCGCGCGCGAAGTTCACCCGCTGCTTCTGGCCGCCCGAGAGCTCCGACGGGCGACGGTAGCGTAGCGTCCTAGGCAGGCGCACCATGTCGAGCAGTTCATCGACGCGCTTGGAGCGCGCCTGCCTGTCGAGCCCGTGATAGAAGGCCAACGGCCGGGAGATGATGTCCTCCACAGGCTTGGCCGGATTGAGCGCGGTATCGGCATACTGGAACACGATCTGCATCTCACGCAGGTCGTCCTGACTGCGTTTCCCAGCGGTACGCTCCAGTTGCTTGCCGTCGAAGATGATGTCGCCGGCCGCTGCCGGATGGATGCCGGCGATGACGCGTGCGAGCGTCGATTTTCCGCAGCCGGATTCGCCGATGACGCCGAGATTGCGCCCCTTCTCGACGACCAGGCTGACGGAATTGACAGCGCGGATCAGCGGCAGTCCGTCAGCCCGCACCGCACCATAGCCGGCAGTCACATTATCGATACGCAGCAGCTCTTTCGTCCGCGCATCCGCGTCCGCATGTGCTTGCCGCGGTTTCGGCTCGAAGGCAGCCAGCAGTTCGCGCGAATAGGGGTGCTGGGCAGCCGAAAGTATCTGAGCCGTAGTGCCGGTCTCCTGCACTTCGCCGCTCTTCAGCACAACGATGTGGTCGGCGATCTGGGCGACGACGGCGAGGTCGTGGGAGACGTAGACCCCCGCTATCCCGCCCGCCCGCATGACCGACTTGAATGCCTTCAGCACGTCGATCTGCGTCGTCACGTCGAGTGCCGTCGTCGGCTCGTCGAAGATCATCAGCTTGGGATCGCCGATGAGCGCCATGGCCGCCGACAGCCGCTGCAATTGCCCCCCCGAAACCTGGTGCGGGTAGCGCGCGCCGATCCCTTCCGGATCCGGCAGCGACAAGGCCCGGAACAGGTCGACCGCTCGCTTTCGCGCCTGCTCGGGCGGCATCAGCCCGTGGATGCGCGTAACCTCGATCACCTGCTCCATGATGGTGGACGAGGGGTTGAAGGAGGCCGCGGCACTTTGCGGAACATAGGCAATGTCGGTGCCGCGCAACTTGGCGCGCTGCTGTTCGGAAAGTGCCGCCATGTTCTTGCCGTTGACATTGATCTCGCCGCCGGTGATCCGGCAGCCAGGCCGCGCATAGCCCATCAGCGAGAGCGCGATCGTCGTCTTGCCGGAACCACTCTCGCCGATCAGGGCGACGATCTCGCCATCGGCGATATCGAAGCTGACGCCCTTGATGATTTCGACAACACGACCCGAGTCCGTCGTAGCCTCGATCCTCAGGTTCCTGACCTCCACGAGATTGCTCATGCGTCCCTGTCCCTGATCTTCCGCGGCAGGTTGTCGATCAGCAGGTTGACGCTGATGGTGAGGCTGGCGATCGCCAGCGAGGGCACAATGACGGCCGGTGCCGCGAAGGGCAGGCCGCCGATGTTCTCGCGCACCAGCGCGCCCCAGTCGGCGAGCGGCGGCTGGAGGCCGAGGCCGAGGAAGGACAGGCCGGAGAGCAAGAGCACGATGAAGACGAAGCGCAGGCCGAAGTCGGCCAGCACCGGGCGTATGATGTTGGGCAGGATCTCGGATCCGATGAGGTACGCGGTGCTTTCGCCGCGGACGCGGGCGACGGTCATGAAGTCCATGCTGTTGATGTTGACGGCGAGCGCCCGCGCGAAGCGATAGGCGCCGGGTATATAGATGACGGCGAGCGTCAGGATCAGCGCCGGGATCGACGAGCCGACCGCGGCGACGACCACAAGGCCGAACAGCTTGCTAGGAATGGAATTCATGGCATCGAGGAAGCGGCTGAGGCAGCTGTCGAGCCAGCCGCCGGTGACGGCCGCGACCATCCCTAGCACGACGCCCGAGAAGCAGGCGATGGCGACGGCAGCGAGCGATATGCCGACGGTGTAACGCGCGCCCATCAGCACCCGCGAGAGCATGTCGCGCCCCAGATAGTCCGAGCCGAGCCACAGCCCCTGACGCATCGGGCCGAAATAATCGTCGTCGACGATATCGCCGATCGAATGGGGAATGATCGTGGGCGCGAAGATGGCGATCAGCGTCCACGCCACGATGACCAGCGAGGCCACCACGCCCACCAGATTGTAGCTGTGGCCCAGGAAGGACCGTCGGGAAGCTGCCACGCGCGCCATCGTCACCTGAGCCTCGGGTTGGACATGATGGCGATGATGTCTGCGACGGTGATAAGCAAGAGATAGCCGAGGCAGAAGATCATCGCGCAGCTCTGGATCAGCGGCAGGTCGCGGGTCGCGACCGCATCGACCATCAGCTTGGCGATGCCGGGATAATTGAAGATCGTCTCCACGATGATGACGCCGCCGACCAGATAGGACAGCGACAGCGCGACCGCGTTGACGATCGGCCCGAGCGCATTGGGAAGTGCGTGCTTGAGCACCATGCGCCCGCGTGAGGCGCCTTTGAGAAGCGCCATCTCGACATAAGGCGTGGAGAGTGTTTCGATCACCGCAGCGCGGGTCATGCGGATCATCTGGGCGGAGATGACGAAGGTGAGCGTGATCACCGGCATCGCGTAAATGCGCACGAGGTCAGTCAGCGTATGCGCCTCATTGACCGAGGACAGCGCCGGCAGCCATTTGAGATAGACGGCGAAAAGCAGGACCGCGAGGGTCGCGACCATGAATTCCGGCACGGAGATGACGCCGATCGAAAGAATGGTGACGGCGCGGTCGTAGAGAGAACCGCGCAACATGGCGGAGGTGATGCCCAGCGTCAGCGCCAGCGGCACAGAGAGCAGCGTGGTGATGCCGGCGAGCTCCATGGTGTTGACGAAGCGCCCGCCGATCAGCGCCGCGACCGGCATCTCGTTGGCATAGGACGTGCCGAGATCGCCGTGGAGCAGGCCGATAAGCCAGCGCAGGAAGCGCAGAATTGCCGGATCGTTGAGATGCATAGCCTCGCGCAGGCCGGCGACGGCTTCGGGTGTCGCCGCTTGGCCGAGCAGGATCGACGCGGTGTCGCCGGGTAGCATGCTGGTGGCGAAAAAAACGGCGAACAGGACGATCAGAAGCGTGATGACCGCGATTGCCAGCCGCTTCAACACGAGGTTTAGAACCCCAGACGTCATGGAAGCGCTCCTGCGGTTGCGTTCGGCCAAGCCATGTTGCGCAATTAAGGTGCCAGGGACTGGCTGTCCGGTCCCTGGCAGGCGCCTCTCAGGCTTCGAGCCAGAGATATTCCGCCATTGCGTAGCCCATCATGCCACCGAGTGGGTTCGCCTCCAAACCCTTCACCTTGCTGGAGAGGGCATCAACGTTGGAAATGTAGGCCGGGATGATGGTGCCGGCCTCCTCGGAGACCATGGTCTGCATCTGGCCGTAGATTTCCTTACGCTTGGCTTGGTCAAGCGAGCCGCGCGCCTCGATCATTAGCTTGTCGAATTTCTCCGACTTGTACTGGCTTTCGTTCCAAGGCGCGTTGGAGGCGTAAAGGAGCGAGAACAGAATGTCCGGCGTCGGGCGTGGATTGATGTTGCCGAAATGGATCGGCGCCTTGAGCCAGTAATTGTCCCAATAGCCGTCGGACGGGACGCGCTGGACATCGAGCTTCATGCCGATGTCCGCGCCGGCGGCCTGGATGATCGTCGCCATGTCGATCGACGATGTCGCCGCGTCGGAGGCGATCACGGGGATGGATTGGCCGAGCAAACCTGACTTCTGGAAATGGAACTTGGCCTTGTCCGGATCGAAAGCCTTCGGCTTCAGGTCGGCATTGTGGAAGATGTTTGCCGGCGAGACGGGCTGGTCGTTGCCGACTTCTCCAAGGCCGCGCAATGCCGATTTGACGATCTGCTCGCGATTGACGAGGTACTTCATGCCGGCCACGAAGTCGGCCTTGTTGCCCGGATCCATGTCGAGCCGGATGTTGAGGTCCGTGTAGTTGCCCGAGGTCGTCTTCGACAATTGGAAGCCCTGCTGGCCGCCGATGAGCTTCATCGCGCGCGGATTGATCGAGGCGGCGAAGTTGATGTCGCCGGAAAGCAGGGCGTTGACGCGGGCGCTGTCGTCGCTGATGGCGATGAATTCGAACGAGTCGAGGTAGGGCTTGCCGGATTTCCAGTAGTTCTTGTTCTTGGTGACGACCGACCGCACGCCCGGTTCGAACGCTTCCAGCACGAAGGCGCCGGTGCCATTACCCTTGGAAAAGTCGGTGGTGCCGTCCGCCACGATCATGAAGTGATGCAGGGCCAGGATGGTCGGAAGGTCGGCATTCGGGTCGGCCAGCGTGATTTCCACGGTCGACTTGTCGACTGCCTTGAAGCCGGTCATCTGCGCGGCGATCTTGGCGACTTTGGAACCGACCGCCGGATCGAGATGGCGCTTCATCGAGAAGACGACGTCGTCGGCGGTGAGGGCCTTGCCGTCGTGGAAGGTGGCGCCCTTGCGCAGCTTCACCGTCCAGGTCTTGGCGTCCTTGCTGTCGAAGCTTTCAGCCAGCTCCATCTGCGTGACGCCATCCTTGTCGAGGAAAGTCAGGCGGTTGTAGAGCGAGCAGCAGCGGACATAGTCGGTCGACAGCGACGCCTTTGCCGGATCGAGCGTGTCGGCGGTCGAGGACGACCAGCCGGCGGCCTTGAAGCTCCCGCCGGAAACCGGCGTGGCGGCGACGGCATTGGTGGCGCGGCCAAGCACCATGCTGCCCGCGGCAACCGCGGCGCCGCCGGCCAACAGCATCTTGAGGAGTTCGCGGCGGCTCGCGCCCCGCCGAATGGCATTTTCGACCATGGCATCGTCTGCGCTGGTCCAGTTCGTGATCTTGTCGGTCATAATCATTCCCCTTTCTGTTTGTTTTCCGGCTTGCTCGTCTTGACGCGGCTTTCCGGGCTTGGTCAGGTTCGTTCCTTCAGGCTTTCCCGCACGGCCGACGCCAACGCGGCCATTGAGGTGAAGTGGTGGTCCGGCACGGTGAAGCGGTCGGGTTCGATCGTGCCGCCATAGCCCTTCTGGGCATGCCGGCGCTCGATCCAGCAATTGGTCAAGCCAAGCGCCCGGGATATGCCGATATCGTGATACTGGCTTTGCGCGACGTGCAGGATGTCGTCCTTGCTGTCGCCCCTTGCGGCGACGAAATCGAAGACGTTCTGGAAGATCGCCGGATCTGGTTTCTCCGTGCCGGTGTCGTCGGTCGTGAAGGTGGCGAAGAAGGGCGATCCGAGCTGCTTCTCGAAATGGTCGAGCGCCCAGCGCCGGGCGTTGGTCATGGCAATCAGCCGGTGCGATTTCGCAAGCTCGGCCAATGCCGCCGCGCTGTCCGGGAAGCCTTGCCAGAGGCTGGCGGACTCCCGCAGGCGCACGCCGTATTTCTCCTCGGCCGGCAGGCCGAGCTGCGGCGCGATGACCATGTAGACACGCACGAGATCGTCGGGAAACAGGCTCGCATCGGGCATGTAGCGGGCCTGCCGGTAAAGGCTCAGCGCGGCTTCGCCATCGACGGGAACGCCAGCGTCGGCGGCAATCTCGGCCAGGCAGGTCGTGATGCCACCTTCGAAGTCAATCAGCGTGCCGACGACATCGAAGGTCATGTATTTGAATTTGCTAAAGCCCCTGGCCAAGACTGGCTCTCCTCTGCTCGCGGCCGAATTGCATCGTGCTGAACAGAACAAAATTCCGTGCTGTCCGGGGCGTCGGCCTTTTCAAAAACCCGGAAGTTCGGGGCTTCTGGCCTTGTCTTATAAGCAGTCTGGCACTTCCCCCGCGCTGGATTCGCCGAAAAGGCGCTGGGCTGCGGCACAAAATTGCGAAATCGTCTGCCCCGGCGCTATTTCGAAACACGTTGTCGCCCGTCATGCCAGGGCCTGGCGGACGTCGGCATCGTCCAGCGTCTGGTCGAGCGTCAGGCGCGTGCGCTCGACGATCGCGTCGATATCGTCGTCGGTGCAGCAGAGCGGGGGAGCGTAGCCGACAACCCCGTTGGCAAAGGCACGGATGATCAGGCCATTGCCCCACGCCCTGTCGAAGAGGCGCCGCGCCGGCATGGCCGATACGGGAAGCGGTGTCTTCTTCTGTTTGTCGACTACAAGTTCCATCGCGGCAAGCATCCCGCGACCGCGAACATCGCCGACGAGCGGATGGTTCCTCAGACCCTCCAAGCCCGCCATCAGCCGAGCGCCGGCCTTGATGCCATTCTCCAGGAGGCCGCCTTCATAGAGCTTCAACACCTCGAGCGCGACGGCGGCGCTGACGGGATGGGCGGAATAGGTGTAGCCGTGGCCGACCGCCGAAGCGCCCGCGCCGTCGGCGATGACGTTATAGACATGATCGGCCATGAACACGGCGCCCATAGGAACATAGCCGGAAGTCAGCCCCTTCGCGGTCGTCATGAAGTCTGGAACGATGTCCTCCTCCGTGCAGGCGAACAGAGGTCCCGTGCGGCCGAAGCCGGTGATCACCTCGTCGGCGATGAACAGGATGCCGTACTCCCGGCAAAGTTCGCGCAGCGCCTTGATCCAGCCCTTCGGCGGGACAATGACACCGCCCGAGCCCTGGATCGGCTCGGCATAGAAGGCAGCGACCCGCTCCGGTCCAATCTCCTCGATCTTGGCCTTTAACGCGGCGAGTGATGCGGCGATGATCGCGTTGCCGTCCTCGCCTACCGGGTTGCGATAGGGATAGGGGGAGGGGATCTTGTGCTGCCATTCGAAGGGAATGCCGAAGCCGGCGTGAAAGGCGGGCAGGGCGGTCAGGCCCGCGCCGACCACAGACGAGCCGTGATAACCCTGCTCGATGGAAATGAACTGGTCGCGCTTCGGTTCGCCTTTGGCATTCCAGTAGTAGCGGACGAAACGGATCGTGCTGTCGACCGCGTCCGACCCGCCAAGCGTGAAGAAGACGTGGTTGAGGTCGCCTGGCGCGCGCTCGGCCAGTTCCGAGGCGAGGCGGATGGCCGGCTCAGAGCCGAGGTCGAAATAGGCGGTGGCATAGGGAAGCTCGCGCATCTGCCGGGCCGCCGCTTCGACGATGCTGTCGAGGCCGTAGCCGGCATTAACGCACCACAGCCCGGCGAAGCCGTCGAGAAGCTGCCGGCCGGACGCATCGGTCACGGTCGCCCCCTTCGCCGATTTCAACACACGGACGCCTTGCGCCTCGTGACCACGGTATGAAGAGACCGGGTGGATGAGATGGGCGCGGTCGAGTTCGATTAGGGAATTGGCGAGCATTCTATCCTCCGGACTAGCCGAGCGCCTGGTTGGCGAGGGCGTAAACTCTGGGCCTGGCCTGTTCCGCGACCGTCTTGGGCGGACGGTCCATGGCCACGCCGCCGCCGACATGGGCGAGACCGATTTCTTCGAGCCAGCCGGCCATGCCGGTCCCGCTGCCGGTATCCACGCGCAGGAAGGCGCCGGGACGCGGTGCGGCGAAGAAGCCGATCAGGGCCTTCGCCTCGTCGGCGCTTGCCGCGATGACGGGACCGATCACCTCGCCGCGCCCGAACGGGCGGATCGCGGCATAGGCCTCGATGGCGCCATTGCGGCGGATGACGGCGATTTGGCCGCGTTCCGCCAGTGCGTCGATCAGGGCTTCACGGTCGGCGCCGTAAGCGTCGCGGTCCAGCGCCTTGATTTCCAAGAGATCGGCGGTGTCTGCGGCTTCCACGCCGTCGGGCGCACCAAGTTTGGCGACGCTGCCCTGATGTTGCCGGATTGTACCGGACGGCACGAAGCCGAGCTTTTCATAGAGAGGCATGCCGTCAGTTGTCGCGACGAGCCGCAGCGGACGGTCGCCGGCAAGGGCGAAGGCCTGATCCATCAGCCGGCGCCCAAGCCCCTTGCCGCGCGCGTTCCTGTCGACGATCACCATGTTGATCATGGCGCAATCCGCGCCGTAGGGCGTGACCAGGATGGTTCCGGTGACGCGGCCCTGGTTGTCGAGCGCGACCGCACCGGTCGAGAGCTGCAGCGCCATCTGCCAGTCCTGCCGCCGATGCGGCCAATTCTCCTGGCGAGAAAGCGCCACGGCGCCCTCAATATGGTCCGGCCCGAAGGCCTGGAGTTCGATCTCGCCCTGCTGCATGAGGCCTCCTTCCGTCTAGTGCCCAAGTCTCGGCCATCGGCGCGCAGCAGATCATCTGAAGGCATTGGCTTCGGCGGTATCTTTCGCCGTAGCGCAAGCGGTGCGCCGCATCTTGTGCTGGCGCTGTCCGCGGCGGATGCGTTTCACGCCGATCGCGGCGCCGCAATCGGCGCGCCAGATGCTACAGCGTGCCAAACCGGATGGCGGATACGGAACTTTCTGCTTTCGCGAGGGCGATTTCGGTCAGGTGGGTCGCTGCCTGCCGTCCTATGATGAAATACATCCCAGCATGGATGTGCTTCCACCGGAGATCGACGGACATGGCTTCCTTCAGGCCCAAATACATCACCTTCGACTGCTACGGCACGTTGACCTTTTTCCAGATGGCGGAAGCGGCGCGCGATCTTTATGGCAGCCGGCTCGACGAGCCGCGCATGCAGGAGTTCATCAAGAATTTCGCGGCGTATCGGCTCGACGAGATCATGGGCGACTGGAAGCCCTATGCCGACGTCGTCCACAACGCGCTCGAGCGCACCTGCAAGCGCAACGGTATCGCCTTCAGCGCCGAAGACGCTGGGATGATCTACGAGCGCGTTCCGACCTGGGGGCCGCACGCCGATGTTCCGGCCGGCCTGGCGAAGGTCGCCAAGGAAATTCCGCTGGTCATCCTGTCCAACGCCATGAACGCGCAGATCATGTCCAATGTCGAGAAGCTCGGTGCGCCGTTCCATGCCGTCTACACGGCCGAGCAGGCGCAGGCATACAAGCCACGCTTCAAGGCCTTCGAATACATGTTCGACAGGTTGGGTTGCGGCCCGGAGGATGTTCTTCACTGCTCGTCTTCGTTCCGCTACGACCTGATGTCGGCGCACGATCTCGGCATCAAGAACAAGGTCTGGGTCAATCGCGGCCACGAACCGGCCAACCCGCACTACGGCTATGTCGAAATATCGGACATTTCGGGTCTTCCAGGCGTCGTTGGGCTCTGAAGCAGGCGGATTGCCGATGAAGTTCGTCTCCTACTGGCACGACACCGCCCCGGTCTTTTCCTGCGGCGCGCAGGACCCGGTCGAGGGGCACTACGATGCCGCCATCATAGGCGGCGGCTTCACCGGCCTTGCCGCGGCGCACCGCCTGGCGAAGGCCGGCGCCAAGGTGGCGGTGCTGGAAGCGGAGCGGGTGGGGTGGGGTGCATCCGGACGCAATGGCGGGCACCTGAACAACGGCCTCGCCCACAGCTACCTCTCTGCCAAGGCGGAGCTTGGCAAGGAACGCGCGATCGCGCTCTACCGGGCGCTGGACGACTCGGTCGACACTATCGAGACGCTGGTCGCCGAGGAAGGCATCGACTGCAATTTCCGCCGCGCCGGCAAGCTGAAGCTCGCCTCCAAGCCGCAGCATTTTGAATCAATCGCCCGCAACTTCGAAGCGCTCCATGCCGAGGTCGATCCGGATACGGCGCTGCTGTCGGCGGACGATCTCAGATCCGAGATCGTCTCGCCCTTTCATGGCGCGATGCTGTCGAAGAAAAGCGCCATGATGCATATGGGCCGCTATGTCGCCGGCCTGGCCACTGCCGCTGCCCGCCACGGTGCCGTCATCCATGAGAACGCGGCGGTGACGGATCGCAAGCAGGTCGGCAGCAAGCATGAGATCACCACCTCGCGCGGTCGGATCAGCGCCGACAATGTGCTGATGGCGACCGGCGCCTATACCACGCCGAATTTCGGTTATTTCCGCCGCCGGATCATCTCTGTCGGCAGCTTCATCATCGCCACGCGGCCGTTGGGCGACACCGAGCTCGCCGCGACCATGCCTGGCAACCGGACATGCGTGACCTCGATGAACATCGGCAACTACTTCCGGCTCTCTCCTGACAACCGCCTGATCTTCGGCGGCCGCGCACGCTTCTCGGCGACGTCGGACCAGCGCTCCGACGCCAGGAGCGGACGAATATTGCAGGCAAGCCTTGCCACAATCTTCCCGCAACTCGCCAAGGTCGAGATCGACTATTGCTGGGGCGGGCTGGTCGACATGACCAAGGACCGCTTCCCGCGGGCCGGCTACCATGATGGGGTCTGGTACGCGATGGGCTATTCCGGCCATGGCGCCCAGCTTTCCACGCATCTCGGCATGATCATGGCCGATGCCATGCTCGGCCGCGAGGATCGCAATCCTATGAAGGGGTTCGAGTGGCCTGCCATTCCCGGCTATTCCGGCAAGCCCTGGTTCCTGCCGATGATCGGCCTCTACTACAAGGCGCTCGATCGAATTCAGTGATCTTTTCGGCCTGGCCGGGCCTCAGTCTCAGCTGAGCCCGCCCATATGAAAACTCTTCATCTCGAGATATTCCTCGATGCCGGCCTGCGCGCCTTCGCGCCCCAGACCGGACTGCTTGACACCTCCGAAGGGGGCCACCTCGATCGAGACCGAGCCGGTGTTGAGCCCTACCATGCCGAATTCCAGTGCCTCGCCGACGCGCCAGGCGCGTTTCAGGTTCTCGGTGTAGAAGTAGGAGGCAAGACCGTAGGGCGTACCATTGGCCAGCGCGATCGCCTCCTCTTCCGTCTCGAACCGGAAAAGCGGCGCAACCGGGCCAAACGTTTCCTCGCTGGCGAGTTGCATTTCTTTGGTGGCGCCGGTCAGCACCAGCGGTGCGACATACTGAGGACCGTTCGGCAAGGCCGGCCTGTCCGTAATGATCTTGGCACCTTTGGCGAGAGCGTCCTCGACGTGGCGATTGATTTTCTCGACCGCCGCCATATTGATCATCGGCCCGATGGCGACGCCGGGCTGTGTGCCGGGCCCGACCGTCATGGCGTTGACGCGGGCGGTGAGCTTCCTGGCGAAGGTGTCGTAGACACCGGCCTGGACGAGGATGCGATTGGCGCAGACGCAGGTCTGGCCGCCATTGCGGAACTTCGAGACAAGCGCGCCCTCGATGGCGAGATCGAGATCGGCGTCGTCGAAAACGATGAAGGGGGCGTTGCCGCCCAGTTCGAGGCTGAGCCGCTTCACGCTGTCGGCGGCGCCGCGCATCAGCAGCGAACCGACCCGCGTCGAGCCAGTGAAGGAGATCTTGCGCACCGTCTCGTTCGCCATGATCTCGGTGCCGATCTCGGCCGGCATGCCGATGACGATGTTGATGACGCCGGCGGGAATGCCCGCGCGTTCAGCGAGCACACCAAGCGCCAGCGCCGAATAGGGCGTGAACTCGGACGGCTTGATGACCACGGTGCAGCCGGCGGCCAGCGCCGGCGCGACCTTGCGGGTGATCATCGCGTTGGGAAAATTCCACGGCGTGATGATCCCGCAAACCCCGACGGGTTCCTTAAGCACGATGATGCGCCGATCTGGCGTGGGCGAGGGGATGGTGTGGCCGTTTATGCGGCGCGCTTCCTCGGCGAACCATTTGACGAAGGACGCGCCGTAACGGATCTCGCCTTTGGCCTCGTCCAATGGCTTGCCCTGTTCGGTCGTCAGGATGAGTGCCAGATCGTCCAGATGTGCCAGCATCAGGCCATGCCATGCTTCCAGAAGAGTAGCGCGTTCGGCGTTGGTTTTCTTCCTCCAGTCGCCATAGGCGGAAGCTGCGGCCTCTATCGCCGCGCGGGTCTCCGGACCGGCCATGTCGGGCACTGTGCCGATCGCTGCCTGGGTCGCCGGATCGATGACATCGACCGTCTTGCCGGAGCCGGAAGCGATCCAGTTGCCGCCGATCAGGCCAGCTTCGCGGAAGAGGTTTTTGTCTTTCAGGTTTTTCATCGGATACGACCTTGCAATCAAGTGAGCGCCGCGACGATGGCGGCCGTGATGGCTTTCGTGCTGTCCTTGCCGGCGACGGTTCCAACGCCTCGCGCGGTTGTGGCTTCGAGCGCTTTAATGACGCGACCAGCTGCGTCTTTTTCCCCGAGATGTTCGAGCATCATCGCGCCGGACCATATGGTGGCGATCGGGTTGGCGATGCCCAGATGGGCGATGTCGGGCGCCGAGCCATGCACCGGCTCGAACATCGACGGCGCCGAGCGGTCGGGATTGATGTTGGCGGAGGCGGCATAGCCGAGCCCGCCCTGGATCGCAGCGCCGATGTCGGTCAGGATGTCGCCAAACAGGTTCGAAGCGACGACCACATCGAGGCTCTCCGGCGCCATGATCATGCGCGCGGCCAGCGCGTCGACATGATAGCTGGTCACGGCGACATCAGGATAATCCGCCTCCAACTTTCGCGTGATCTCGTCCCAGAACACCATCGAGTATTTCTGCGCATTGGATTTGGTGACGGAGGCCAGCTTGCCCCGACGCGACCGCGCCTGCTCGAAGCCAAAGCGCAGGATGCGCTCGACGCCGGCGCGGGTGAAGATCGAGGTCTCCACGGCGACCTCGTCCAGCGTGCCTTGATGCACGCGCCCGCCGGCGCCCGAATATTCGCCTTCGGTGTTCTCGCGGATGCACAATATGTCGAAGTTTTCCGCCCGCAGCGGGCCTATCACGCCCGGCAGCAGGCGGTGCGGCCGGATGTTGGCATATTGCACGAATGCCTTGCGGATCGGTAGCAGCAGACCGTGCAGCGAAACGGAATCCGGCACCTCCGCCGGCCAGCCGACGGCGCCGAGGAGGATGGCGTCGAAGCCGCGCAAGGTCTCGATGCCGTCCTCGGGCATCATGTGGCCGGTATCCTTGTAGAATTTGCAGGACCACGGGAATTCGGTTCCGGTCAAGGCAAAGCCTGCGTGTTTGGCCGCGGTCTCCAGCACCGTCCAGGCGGCGGCGGTCACATCGCTTCCGATGCCGTCACCGGGGATCAGGGCGATCGAATAGGAGCTCATCGGCATCTCTTTACAGGCTGATCAGGACGCTCTTGGTCCTGCGGTTGGCGAGATAGGCATCGCGGCCGAGATCCTTGCCGATGCCGGAGCGCTTGTAGCCGCCGGTCGGCAGGATATGGTCGCGCGAGCGGCTGTAGCGGTTGACCCAGACGGTGCCTGCTTCGAGCTTGCGTGCAAAGCGGATGGTGCGGGAGATGTCAGTGGTGAACAGGCCGGAAGCCAGCCCGTAGATCGGATGGCTGGCCAGCGCCAGCGCCTCTTCCTCGGTCTCGAAGGTCTGCACGGTCAGGACCGGGCCGAAGATTTCCTCGACGATCGCCGGATTGGCCTGGTCGACATTTGCGATCAGCGTCGGTTCGTAGAAATAGCCTGGGCTGTCCATGACTCCGCCTCCGGTCAGGCATTCGCCGCCAGCCTCGATCGCGGCCCGCACGATGCCGTCGATGCGCGCCCTCTGCCGTTCCGAGATAACAGGCGAATATTGGGTCGCGTCGTCCCAGGTCGGGCCGGGCTGCACCATCTTCATCCGTTGCAGGATAGCGGCCGTCAGCCTGTCGGCCACGCTCCTCTCGACGATCAGGCGTGTGCCGGCTACACAGGCCTGGCCGGCATTGAAGGTGACGCTGCCGGCAATGGCCATTGCGGCCTTCTCGAGATCGGCATCGGCAAAGACGATCTGCGGGCTCTTGCCGCCGAGTTCCAGCGTCATCGGCTTGACGCCGGTGCGAGCGACATTCTCCATGATCGCCGATCCGGCGCGGGTCGAGCCGGTGAAGCTGACTTTGGCGATCTCGGCATGGCCGGTCAGCGCCGTGCCGGTCGTCGGGCCGTCTCCCAGCACCACGTTTACGAGCCCTGCCGGCAGGCCTGCCCTAACGGCTAGTTGCGCCATATAGACTGCCGAAAAGGGCGTCATTTCCGATGGCTTCAGCACGACCGCATTACCCGCGGCCAATGCCGGACCAAGCTTCCATCCGGCCATCGAGATCGGAAAATTCCAAGGCGTGATCGCGCCGACCACGCCATAGGGCTCGCTCATGATCATGCCGAGAGTGGCGTCGTCGGTCGGCACAAGTTCGCTGCCTTCCTTGTCGGCGAACTCGGCGAAGAAGCGGATCTGCTCGGCGGTGATGGCGATGTCGCCGGCAACGAGCTGGCCGACAGGCCGGGTGGAGCACAGCGCCTCGATCCTGGCCAGCGTTTCGGCTTCCGCTTCGATCAGGTCAGCCCAGGCTTGGAGCGCCCTGGTGCGCTCGCGTGGCCGGACGCCGCCCCAGTTGCTGGTCTTCAGCGCCGCCTTGGCGCTTTCCACTGCACGGTCAACGATGTCTGTTCCGGCCACTGGGCAGGCGGTATATGACTTGCTGTCCGAGGGGCGGCGCATTTCGATCCCGCCCTCGGCCGAGATCAGGTCCCCGCCGATGAAGTGGCCGACGGGAAGGGGGATTCTATCGGGATCGAAGCTCAGGCTCATCGACAATCACTCTGCGGCATCGGCCGGAGCTTAGCGCGTGCTGGCACGCAGCATGCGCTGTTCGGCGATCCGCCGCCGACGAATGTTGCGTGCTAGGCGTGAGAGACGGCAAAATCTTCCGCGCAGGCCGGCATCTCACGCGGGTTCCGTTATCCGACGGTCACGTAGATCTTGCGCACTGTTTCGATGGTCTTCCAGACACCGGTGAAGCCAGGCTTCATCACGAAGCTGTCGCCGGCGCGGTAGGTCACCGCCTCGCCGCCATCGGGCGTGATTTCAATCACGCCGGTGAGAATGTGGCAGAACTCGAAGGTCTCTCCCTTGATCGAGCGCGTTTCCCCGGGCGTCGCCTCCCAGACGCCGGTATGGACAAGGTCGCTCTTGGCGGCATCCTGCGCCCAGGTCTTGAAGGCGGGGTCGCCGGCAATCAGCCGTTCGGGCAGCGCCCTGGATACGCGTGGCGGGAAGGCTGGATCGGTATCGACGGTTTTGAGCAGGGGCAAAGGATGACCTCTCTGGTTGGACTTCAATAGCGGCGCGAGCGGTCGACGAGCCCGATGGGGTCGAGCCCGGCGCGGTGGCGTCGGATGTTTTCGATAACGGCCCGAGCAGCGGTCGCTGGCTGGGTGACGCTGGCGACATGCGGGGTGACAATGATCTTCTGATGCGACCAGAACGGATGGCCCGCGGGCAGCGGTTCAGGATCGGTCACGTCGATCATGGCGGCCGAGAGTTGTCCGCTGTCGAGCGCGGCGAGAAGCGCTTCGTGGTCGAGCTGCGGCCCCCGGCCCGTATGGACAAGCGTTGCGCCCTTGGGCAGCTTCGCAAACAGGTCGGCATCGAGGAAACCGCGTGTCTCCTCGGTCAGCGGCAGCAGGCAGATCAAAATGTTGCTGGCCGCGAGCATCTCGTTCAGCCCGGCCTCGTCATGACGACAGGTCACGCCCTCGATCTGCCGTGGCGAGCGGCTCCATCCTGCAAGCGGGAAGCCGAAGGGCTTTAGCCGGTCGAGGACGGCTTGCCCAAGCTGCCCGAGGCCGAGCACGCCGATCCGGCGCGACCCGGCCTGGAGTTGCGGGATATCGTGCCAATCGCCAGCGCGTTGCTGTGCCAGATATTCCGGCAGGTTGCGATGCAAAGCGAGCACGGCAAGCGTCACATACTCCTGCATCATGCGCACGATGCCTTCCTCGACCGTACGCACGATCTTCACCTGTTCCGGTATGGTGGCGAGGCGGAACTGGTCCACACCGGCACCAATGGAAAACAGGATCTCCAGGTTGCAGTAGCGCGCGAGGTCTTCTGGCGCGGTCCAGGTGATGAGATATCGCACCGCGTCGGGATCGACCGTTGCGGCATCCATCATAAAAGGGACGTCCGGCAATTCTCTAGCGAAGGCGTCGGCAAAGACCGCTCCGCGCCGCGCATCGGAATTGAACAGGAATGTCATTCCGGTTCCCCTTCAAGCCGCGCAGCGGGCGCCGAGCGTCTCGATCAATCGCTGGCAGGCAGCGAGTTCGCTGGCGAGAATATATTCGTCTGGCTTGTGGGCACGACCGATGTCGCCTGGGCCGCAGATGATCGCATCGAAGCCGGCGGCCTGGTAGAGCCCGGCTTCGGTGCCGTAGCTGACGGCGGCTAGCGGCACCTCGCCGGTCAATTCGCGCAGCAGTCCCGCAAGAGGCGCGTCTGGCGGCAGCGACAGCGCCGGATATGCACTGACCGGTGTCCATTCGACAATATAGCCTTGGGCTGCAAGGGCCTCTGCCCTTGCCTTGATGGGCGCCAGCAGGATCGCCGGGTCGACGCCAGGTATGGCGCGTGCCTCCACGTCCAGCGTGCAGGTGTCGGGGATGATGTTGACCTGATGTCCGCCTGCCACCAAGCCCGCTTGCAGCGAGGAGTAGGGCGGCTCGAAGGCAGGGTCGAACGGACCGTGCGTCAGCCGCTCGGCTTCGCTCACGGCCGCGCTCAGCGCACCGGCCATGGCATGGATGGCGTTGAGCCCGAGATCAGGCCGCGAGGAATGGCCCGAGCGCCCTTTGATGGTTACGCGGGCGGCCGCCTTGCCCTTGTGGCCGCGCACGGCGCGCATGCCGCTCGGCTCGCCGACGATGACGCCGAGCGGTTTTGCGCAAAGCTCGGGAAGCCGGGCCATCAAATGTGGCACGCCGCGGCATCCCACTTCCTCGTCGTAGGAGAAGGCGAGATGGATCGGTTTGGCGAGGCGCAGTGGAGCCAGCATGGGCACGGCCGCGAGTGCCGCAGCAAGAAACCCTTTCATATCGGTAGTGCCGCGTCCGTAGAGCCGTTCGCCCTCCCGGCGTAGCGCGAAAGGGCTCGAACTCCATTGCGGCTCGCTGGCTGGAACAACGTCCATGTGGCCGGACAGTATGTAGCCCGGGACATTGGCGGGGCCGATCGTCGCGAAAAGATTGGAACGATCGCCTTCCGGTCCCGGCAGCAAGGTGACCCGCGTGCTGTGCTCCGCGAGATAGGCCTCGATCCAGCCGGCAATATCGGCGTTTGGCTTGCCGGCGACCGATGGAAAGGCGACGAGACGATCGAGAATGTCGAAGACGTCCATTCCAGCCCTCAAAGCGTGTTAGGTTCGCCGGGTTCGGTGCCGTCGACCATATGCTGCCAGTTTCCAAAGAGGATGCGTGCGTTCTTTCGCGATTGCGTGCCGAAAGCTGAAATGTTTCAGTTGAATCTTGCGTTGCTGCGCGGCATTCGAGCAAATCGTATCGGTCTGCTCGTTTAGCGTTGGCTGCAGTGGGTGGCCATCAGTGCGTGGCGCTCTGGTGCGGAAATCTTGCAGGGGCATGGAATTGAAGCCGTCCGGAAGCTTGAAAATCGACACCTTCTCGGTGCGCATCGGCGACATCGAAGACATCGAACTGGAGCGGTTGCACGCGCTCTCTCTGTCCGTGGGATGGCCACACCGGGCCGAGGACTGGCAGTTCCTGCGCGAGCAAGGACAGGGGTTCGTGGCGCTTGACGAGATCGGCCGGGTTCTCGCTTCGGCGATGTGGTTCGCGCATAGCACCAATTTCGCGACCGTGGGCATGGTTATCACCTCGCCGCGACTCCAGACGCTGGGTGCTGGGCAATGGCTGATGAAGCGGGTCTTCGACAAGGTCGCCGGTTGCGATCTGCGCCTTAATGCAACACGCGCGGCAAGGCGTCTCTATCTCTCGCTCGACTTCCAGCCAGAGAAGACTGTCTATCAATGCCAGGGCATCGCCCGTGCGCAGACGATCGTTGAGTGGGAAAATACCCGAGGCGATGTCCGGAGTTTGATCGAGAATGATATTCCCGCCGTGATCGCGCTCGACGCGGCAGGGTTCGGTGTGAGGCGGGCGGCCCTCATCGAGAAGCTTTTCGCGCACTCGGCCGGTTATGGTCTTTTCAAGGCTGACACGCTGAGCGCTTTCGCGCTCTGCCGGCCGTTCGGGCGAGGCCATGTCGTGGGGCCGGTCGTGGCGGAAAGCGACGCAGACGCCGTGGCGATCGTCGGACCGCATGTAGCCGACCATTCGGGGTCTTTCCTCAGGGTCGACACTCACATGGGCAATGGCGATTTCGCCGCCTTTCTGTCGCGCAGCGGAATACCGGTCTTCGACACTGTGCTGACGATGTCGATGGGCAAACGCCTCACCGATTTTGCCGCCGACGGTGCAGCTACATCGGTAACCTATGCTCTTGCCAGTCAAACCCTCGGATAAGTCAGCCGAGGACGCGGCTCCGCACCACGCGCGCCGCCTGGGAAGACATCGAAGCCACGTACAGTTTTCTGCAAGCTATGCTGGATTAAACACAGCAGGCCAAAGTGGAATTGTCTCTGCCTTTGAAGTTGCCTGAGGCGGTGACTCTTCTGGAGGCAGCGAGCAAGGTCCTGCCTTCGCTTCGCTCCGCAGGTGTGGAAGCAATCCGCCCGACTGTCCGGCCGTTCCTGGAGGATGGCTACACCTGCGCCGGCGCCATGCCGGACATCTCCGGCCACTGGCTGTGACGCATAGTGGCGTGACGATCGCGCCGCATTTGGGCAAGGTGGTCGCCGACGAAGTCGTGCGCGGCAAGATCCATGAGGAGATGGAGATGCTCCGCCCGCAGGAGCCGCTATCGTTTGGCGGTCAGTTTACCGCAACTGCCATCGCGGATCGCGGATACCTTGTCCTTAGCAGATGTGTGGCATCCGCAAGCGCTGTAACAAAATCATCCATTTCGCTTTTTAGCATATAGATGTGCGGCGACACTCGAAGTCCTTCCAAATGCTCGACCATTCTATATTTGACATGAATTTTATGGTCGTCCCTCAGTTTTCGCTCGAGGATTTTCATATCCAGGCCTTCAATAGAGAACAGACTCACAGCGCCAAGTTCCGGCGTGTCCAGCAGCGTGTGCAATCGGAAACCAGGTATGTCGCGGGCGAGGCTGATTCAGTAGCGGGTTAGTTCCTGAAGGCGCTCCAGGATGTTCTCTAACCCAATTTCTCGATGAAAGCCGATCGCTGCGCGATCCCGGCCAGTATTGCAGAGTTGTACGTGCCAAGATTCCAGTGGTCGAATTTGTCGATGCGCAACGGCGGCGGGTCGAATGGCGCGAGCAGCGGCCACGTTTGATCGATTTGCCGCTCATTCACGATTAACATGCCGTTGCCGCGGCTCTCGAACCACCAATGGTGCGAGCCGTCGATCTGAACCAACTCGCCGAGGCAGTCGCGCCGACCCCGTGGCTGGTGAAGCTGCTTCTTGCGTTCCCGGCGCGATGTCCAAAAGCCAGCTTCCGTCATCCACTTGCGTAGCGTCTCTGTGCTGACGGCGATCTGGTGCCACTCAAGCAGTTTCTCGCTGGCAAGCGTCGGGCCGAAGTCCCGGTAGCGATCGCGCACGAGATCCAGTGTGGTGTTGCGAAAGTCCTCATCATGGCGCCGATTGCTCGGCCGGCCGCGCTTCTTCGATACCAGACCGCTGGCGCCGTCCTGATCAAGGCCTGCAACAGCCGGTGAACCTGACTGCGGCTGAGATGAAGGAGTTCCGCCGCCCGGACGACGCTCAGCCGTCGGCCGCGGATCTTCTGGATGGCTTCGAGACGATGCAGCTCTTTTTGCGACAAGGTGACCAAAGGCATGACGGCTCCCGCAATAAGCCCGCTCTCACGCCAGGCTCTGTGAAGTCGCCAGCCTTCCTTTCCAGCTTCATGTTGACCAGCCTCGGAAACTTTGTAAACTATTGAGACAACAGGCTAATTTACGCACTACAGCAACCGCACATCCAGGTCAAAGGCTTCAATCCGCTCTATCCGAATCCCAGAGGTCGCGGGATGGCGATGATTGATGATCACGTTCTGGTCGGGGCTGTCCGCAATCGAAACGATCGCAGACGGAATGAACAGTATTGCCGCTCGATTGCTCGCGAGCCACTCATCTCCGATTCTCTGCGTTTCCGCCTCCCGCCGACGCCAATCCTCGGGAAGATCCGCCAGAGTGATGTGTTCAACGGGAATCTCATTTGACACCTCATAAACCACCATCGCGAGCGCCGGCAGCAGCTCCGGGTCCTCAACATGAACGAGCTTTTCGAGAACGCAGAGCGATGGCGATGTCGCGGCGTATGTCAGAGGACGGCCCACCGTGTTCCACCGGCCGTCGAGCCGCAGACCGTAGCCCCCGTCGAAGGCGTCCGCGAATTGCACGCTCGAAAGTCGCCAAAGCCGCATCAAGCAGCGGCACCCCAGGCAATCTTGCCGAGAATGGTTTCGATAACGCGCGCGCCGGCCTCGGTCTGGGCTACAGTTAGCGGCGTCTCACGGCCCAGCTCAGCCAACTCTTTACGCAGCCAACGGTTCGCCTTGCCGGCATCACCAAACGTCTCTTCCGCAAGCGACTGGATGCGGACAAGGCGCACGGCCCGATCGGACTCGTCTATCGTCAGCGGCTGGTTCTTCTCGGCGCGGTGTCTGCGCGTGCGCTGCGGAATGACAAAACGCTCGATCTCCTGTTCACTCATGCCGGCGAGAGCAAGCCCTTTCAGCGTGGCGAGTGGAAGCCGGCGCCGCACTACGGTCGCAAGATCGGCCTGCGAGCGAACGTCCGCTCCAAGCACGGTCACGCCGCCCAGCTTGCGGGCGACTTCCTCAATCACTGCGTTGGATGTGGCCATTTTCTTACTCCGGCAATCTGCCACAGAAATTAGGACATCTTGCCGGAAATGCAATAGCACGGCTTGCCGGCGCACGCCGAGGCGACGAAATGCGACGCCCTGCCCTTGCGTGTGGAGGCTGAGCAGCAGGGCCGGTGTTGGCATATCTCTCGCGACGAGCAAGGCGTCGCGTGCCTCTTCAATTCCTTGATCTGCTGGATCAGCAACTCGATGCGATCAAGCTCGCGGCTGATCTGCGCCATGAGCGCTGGCGACAGTGGACGCCCATCTCCGGTAATGAGCGCGTCGAGGCATTTGCGTGGATCGCCTTTCAACGGTTCGTATTCGGACACACCTCGGCTGAACAAAAGGCCTTTATCCTGTTGACGTGCCTGATCCGCTCGTTCGTCAGTGCCTTCCGCTCCCGCACCAACCGGCGACGGTCTTCCTCCTCCGGCGTTGGCGATCGCAAAATCGCGCAAACCCGAGGCTCGCCGCGGTTGTAGGCCAACAACGCTCGAACCAGTGCTTCCCCATCAATCCTGTCGGTCTTGGCACGCCGGCGGCAACGCGACGTGGCAATGGATGCCGGGTCCACGACATAACTCTCGATGCCTTCGCGTTCGAGGAGCCGATGTATCCAGAATCCATCCAGACCAGCTTCCTGGATTGATGTGACCCGGAAACGCTGCGCTGTCCGGACTTCAGCCTTTCGTTGCAGCTCTGCGAAGTGATCGAGCAAACCCGGAAGGTCGCCCCCCGGCACGAGGTGTCTCGACATTCTCTCGCCCCCACCTGGCGAAAGGCTCCGGTCAGCCGGTCCTCGCGCTGGCGCCCGGCATCAGCACGGGCGTCCGGAGCGCTTCAGACGCATGCCGCCGGCCTGACGTTCTGATTCAGGCGAAAGAAATTGGTAGGATCATACTTATATTTCAAAGCGGCCAACCTTGGATAGTTCTCGCCATAAGCCGCCAGAACCCTGTCCATGCCCTCCTCGCCAAGATTGTTTGCATAGACGCCGCCAGTCGAGAACGGTCTCATCGCATCCCATAAATCACGCGCCCAACGGATGTGGGTCTCGTCATCGGCCGGATTGTCCCAGATCGAGATCGGGAAGCAATCGTACAGCGCATCTCTGTTTGCGTAGGGGGTTTCGGCAATCGGTACACGCGAGATGGCGCCGCCAACCTGCTGAAAGACAAGAAGCGACTCGCTGGGTGCAGTCGTATAGCCCGCAAGGAGCGTGTCGATCGCCTGGTCTGTGATTTCGCGCATGAACTGCGCCTTCCAGTAATAGCGCCTACCGCGTGGAAAGATGGCGTCCCCGGCCGACTGGATTTGAAGATACGAGACCTGGCCAATTCGGTCTTCTACCGGCGTACCATATTCTTTCAATGGTCGGACGATTTGTTCGCCCTCGACGAGCGGGCCGATGTAACACGCCGAGATGCTGAAGAACCGTTCGCCAGAGGGCGCCGTTACAAGGGCCGCGTCCAGGCTCAGCTCATCTGGGGCATTGCTTGAGAACGCGCGGTAGAATCTCATCGCCTCGCGGGCTTCTTCGTAGCGGTGCAGCACGGACCCCGCGATGAGCAGCGGACCCACGGGATGAAGCCTGTATTCGAAGCTCGTAACGATTCCGAAGTTGCCGCCGCCGCCCCGAATGCCCCAGAACAGATCCGAGTTTTCGGTTGCGTCTGCCCGGAGCAACCGCCCGTCCGCCGTCACGATTTCGACGGCCACAAGATTGTCGCAGCTCAGGCCATGCTTGCGGCCAAGCTTGCCAAACCCGCCGCCGAGCGTCAGTCCTGCTATGCCGGTATCGCCATTGACGCCCATGGTCGTCGCGAGGCCATGGGCTTGCGTGGCCGCGTCGAACTCTCCCAGGCTCAGGCCGGCCTGCGCGCGTGCAATCCGGCGGACCGGGTCGACCTCGATGCACTTCATGCGTGACACATCGATCACCACGCCACCGTCGCACACCGAACTGCCGGCGACGTTGTGGCCACCGCCGCGAACGGCGAGGAGGAAGCCTTGCGATCGGGCGAAGTTGACGGCCGTGACGACGTCATCGGCGTCGGCGCAGTACATGACCGCTGCCGGTCGCTTGTCGACCATTCCATTCCAAACCTTGCGTGCCGGGTCATAACCAGCATCTTCCGGAAGGACCAGATCTCCGCGAATTGCGTGCCTGAGCCGTAAGATTTCCGTCGCCTGCAGGACTGGCCCCGCACTGGAATTGTCCATAACCTCCAGCATGCTCATCGAGAGGATCCCTTCGTTGTCGCAGGACTGCCCGGATATGATGATCTCATGGGCCATTATGCGCCGCAAAGTCGAATATCTCAGTCGCTAGATGAGATGGATTCATCTAGATTGGCTTTCATGAGAAAGCTTCCGCCGCTCGGATCCCTTCGCGCCTTCGAGGCTGCTGCCAGGCGCATGAGCTTCAGGGAGGCTGCGAACGAGCTCGGTGTGACGCCCACGGCCATCAGTCATCAGATTCGAATGATCGAGGTCATTTGTGGGCAACCTTTGTTTCGACGCCGCCCCCGGCCGCTCGTGCTTACCGGCGCGGGGGAACGGCTGTTCCCGATAATTCGGAACGGCTTCGACGCCTTTGCCACAGCAATTGCCGCCGCTTCGGCCAACGTTGGCCAACGTCCGCTGCGGGTAACGAGCCCGAACGCATTTGCCAGCCGGTGGCTCGTGCCGCATCTGCCACAATGGCGGGAACAGCATCCGGATATTCCGCTGGAGATTATCGGAACAGACCTGGTTCTGGATCTGGGCGCCGGTAGCGCCGATGTTGCAATCCGCTACGCGCGCAGGATGCCTTCGAATCTTGTTGCGCAGGAACTCTTTCGGGACACGTTCTTTCCGGTATGCAGCCCGCAATTGCTGGCGAAGGGCGCCAGACGGATCGAGCGGGCCGCCGATTTGCTGCACTATCCGCTCATCCATTTTGATTGGATGAACCGTGATCGCGAGGCGCCAACCTGGTCGCGATGGCTGGCGATGGCCCGCTCTATCAATCCCGACATTCCGGATACCAACAAGGCGTGGGATCTGAGTTTTCGCGAGGAACTGCATGCGGTCGACGCAGTCGCTGCGGGCCAGGGTATCGCTATCTGCAGCGACGTAGTGGTCAGCCACGAACTCAAGGGCGGAGCGCTGGTCAAGGCACACGGCCTCTCTCTTCCGGGCTACGGCTTCTATCTTGTGTATATCCCCGACCACCCCCAGCAATCCAATATCGAGGCCTTCTCCGCTTGGATGAGATCTATGGTGTAACGCCTGCCATCGCTCGTGAAGCCGGGGCCAGCCCGTGTCGAATATATCTATCGAGCATCGCGCTACTCTGACAGCCCGGCGGTCTGCAAAGCATCACCAAGGCATTCCGCCAGCGCTGGAGCACAGTTCACGCCCGCAAACTGGCGGCTGTAGCGAAAAGTTGGGTGCAGTTCGAGCACCCGGGCAGCAGCTGCCCTCGCTTCCTCTGCACGCTGGATCGAAACGCTGGCCCGACCTGGCTATCGCTTCGGTCTTGTCACTGCTGGCGACAGCCGTCCTTGGCACTGCCTTTCTCGCCATCAAAGGTTATGAATATCTTGAGGAGGCGCAGGAACACGTGGCTCCGGTGCTCGGGCTGTCTTTCCATTGGCAAGGAGCGCACGAACTGGCGGCGCGCCACTTCTTCCAACTGTACTTTGCCATGACGGGGTTACATGCTTTGCACCTCTTCAGCGGCGTCGTGGTGGTGCTCGGGATCGCTGCCAGCTGGAAATGGGCGAACCCATCAAACCAACTGCGCCGCGTACGGGCGGTCGGATTCTACTGGCACTTCATCGACATTGTTTGGGTGATCCTGTTTCCCCTTTTGTACTTAGTGAGCCGGGCATGACTCTCTCACGGCTGATCCTCGCGTACATTGGTCTGCTCGTCATGCTGGCGCTCACTGTCGCCTCGTCCTATGTCGATTTGGCCGGTTTCAACATGTTGACCAACCTAGCCGTCGCCGCGGCAAAGATCCTCATCATTGCTCTGGCATTCATGGAATTGGCCCGCATGGACATCTTGGTACGGCTGAGTGTTGTGGCGGGCGCGCTTTGGCTTCTGATCCTGTTTGTGCTGACACTGATTGACCAGCCAATGACCTGATCAGTTTAAGATGTTAGGCGATCCGATGAAGCAGCAGCGCAAGACGAGCAAAGTCGCACCTATCAGCTACCGCTTAGTCGTCGTCCTTCGTGTGGGCGGTCCAGCCGGGCCGGGGAAGCCGCGGCTGCGAGGGAACATTCCACGACGCCTAAAGTTCGCCAGAGCATCAGCAGTTCTGCCCAGCGGCGAATTTAGGACGGAAATGGGATGACAGGGTCGACGAACAAAAGGAACAAAAAGCCGGGGTGGAACACTGCCGCTGCCGTTGATACCGGATCGTTTGGCGACAAGACCCCTGGCTTCGATCCCGCCGCCGTCCCAATGGAAACGGATGCAGAAGCAGGCGGCTTCTCCCAGCCGGGCGGAACGGGCAAACCGCTGCGTGCAGAGGTGGTGGCCAACAAGGCCGATCATCGCACGACGTGCGCGCATGCGGGCATACGATCCACTACCGCGAATCGGTGGCTTCCACTCGCACTCGTCGCGGTTGTCGTGGTGGCGGTGGTGTTGTGGGCGATCTGGCGCGCTTGATGGCGTCAAGGCCGCCTGCCTAGACCGCGGGCTTGAGAAAGGCCGGGAACTCACCCGAACATTTATACCGGAATCATTCGCGCTGTCCTATGCGGAAGGCCAGCCGATACGCTTGGGCTGGATAAGGTCGTTCCGATTCAGGCGCTACCCACGGTAATGGGCTCGAGCGCGTTTATGTCGATCAAGGGCTCGAGCCCGGCGTTAGCCCGAAGCTATCCCGCTGGGGTCAAGGTCAAAGCGAATCCTAGTCGAAACAAACAAACAAACCATAGCCATGCCATGGCCGAGATACCGACCCGAGCAGTCAAGGCCGAGTTGGCCGACGCGGGCCAATGAAATGGAACGGTGGACCCAACATGCTCAATGCCCGATCAAAGCCCCAGATAGACGCGGCGAACTTCGGGATCTACGGAAGTCTGATCGTGTGGCTCATGATTTTCGCCTGCCACGGTCTCATCGCTCCACGAACGAAATGACAATTGACCCTCATGCTTCTAAGCGCGATTTCACTCAGCAGCGTTATGTTCGTTATCGCAGACCTTAGTAAGCCGTACGGGGGATTTTTCAGCATATCCAGCGTGAGCATGCGGAGCGCTTTGAAGGCGATGCTGGCTCTGACGAGTTAGGAAATTCTCCGTCCCATAGACAGTTATGCGTCTGGTTCCGCGTGACTGTCTGTTCATTCAGGTAAGCCAGCCGCCTGCGGCCGCCCTCCGGCGCGCCAGCGTTTCGTGACCGCGTGAGACGGCATCCGCCAACCTCGAAGTATGCCTCGGCGCCTTGTGTATGAACTCAGCTACGCAAATTCCAGGATCGCTGGTTACCAAAGGGGGTGCCGCGGCGCGTAAATTTCCGCTACTGGAACGCCCCGTGCGCCGCTTGTTGTCCCAATTGAGACGCAAAGCTGCCGTCCCGCAATGGGAGAACACGCTCTTTAGTCGGATGGCTGTCAGATCGCCTATATGGCCCCTCGCCATGTGACCGGCAGCTTCAGTTCGTTCACACGACCCTTTACGCGCTCCGTGGTCGCGGAGAGCGCAACCGTGAAACAACCCCGCCAATAGCGTGGCATAGGTAAAACCAATTCGATCTTTCGCACCAGCACTGGTGATGAGCGCTTTTGATTGTGTCACTTTGGTTCGTGGTGGGTGGACGCATCTGCCAAGATTCCCGAAAACAGCGCAGGGCCGCGCGTCTTGAGCAGCGACAAGGACGTGTAATCGAGTATCGATAATCCGCCATCGACCACAAGCGTCTGACCGGTGATGAAGGATGCTTCCTCACTAGCGAGGAAGGCTACCGCTGCAGCAATCTCGCTAGGAGTTCCCATACGGTTGAAGACACCGGGCGGGACTTCCCATTCGCCCGAGGAGTTCGTGCTCGACGCAGGTACTTTTTCATCGAGCTCTGTGCCGATCCAGCCGGGGCTGACACAATTGGCCCGAATTCCGAATGGCGCACCTTCTATCGCCAGCGAGCGTGTGAGCGCCTCCACTCCCGCCTTCGCAACGCCGTACAATCCCCAGTTTCCGTGCAGTGTGGCCGTCGACGATATGTTTAGATCGACCCACCGCCGCAGTCGCGCATCACCGGAAGCGCGTAGGAGGAGACGAAGTAGGTCGAATCGAGATTGGGGCCGCGCAACTTTGACCAGCGCTGGCCCGGCGATTCATTGGCCTCGATGCCTGATCGGCGGGAGCCGACGCCGGCATTGTTGACGACGACGTCCACGCTGCCCCATTGAGCAACCTTGTCCACCAATTCCGCAGCTGCCGCTTCGCTTGCCAGATCACATTGAAAGAAAGTAGCTCTTGCCCCGGCAGACGCGATCTCCGATTCCACTTCCGAGCCCTTCGCACTATCACGACCGACAAGAGCAAGTCTGGCCCCTTTCCTTGGCGAAGTACCGCGCTATTCCACGTCCGATTCCGGAATTGCCCCCAGTGACGATTACGACCTTGTCTTTAAAACGCATCTCACCGCTCTCCAAATAGGATCATTACTCTGCCCTGTCTTGTAGTGTAGATTTTTCGGACATTCTATGCGCACCGCCGACCGCCTGTTCGGCAATGATTATCATTGGTCCGTGCTGGGCGCCGGCCGCAGCCAGTTGCCGATCGCCACCCAGCACATCGCGCTGACGGCAATGTGCGCGTCGGGCTGGAGGACTCACTCTGGATCGGCAAGGGCCAGCTGGCGAAATCCAGACGCCGAGCAGGTGAAGAAGGTGCGCCAGATCATAGAGGGGTTCGGCGCCTAAGTGGCCACCCCTGACGAGGCACGGCAGATCTTGCATCTCAAGGGCGGCGACAGGGTCACTTTCTAAGGAAGACACCAATGAGTGCGGTCACTATATCGGGCGTCGAGAAGGCCTATGGCAAGGCGAAGGTCATCCACGGTGTGTCAGTGGATATAGCGTCGGGTGAATTCGTCATCCTGGTTGGACCTTCCGGTTGCGGCAAGTCGACTTTGCTCAGGATGATTGCCGGGCTGGAAGACATCAGCAGCGGCGAAATCGCGCTCGAAGGCACATGGATATTTTCATTCATCAGCTTCGCTACGAGACAGGCCCCAATATTCCGGAAACCAAATTCGAATTGCTGGTCGCCCTGCGCGTCGGATACGCGGTCCGCTACAACATGCTAGCGGTGCTTCGTTTTTTGACCAAACGCTCGGCACGGGCAAAACGCCTGTCGTTCGGCTGACCGGAATAAACATGTCGGGCCTCGCGTGGGCATCATGACACCCAACACGGCAGGCAGGCACGATTTCGGGACAAGCACGACCTCCAGATCAAGCGCGCGGGTCAAATCGATGAAGCTCGACAGTCCCGGCTCCATTTTGCCTTGGCAATCCGCTCCATCTGTCGAGGCGGTCCTGTTGCAAGGTGATCCCGTCCGCTGCAATTGCAGTTTCAGAAGACGGCGGTCCTGTCGTCCAAGCTTGACAACGGTGCCCGAATTTATGTTCGTGGACTTGAAATCAATTGAATTAGGTGGACGTCCACATGCCGGAATTGGGCAAGGAAGTGGTAATTATTGGAGCGGGCATCGTCGGCGTCAGCGCAGCTCTTTATTTGAAGCGCGCAGGCCTGAACGTCACGGTCATCGACCCGCTGTCGCCCGGCACTGCGACGTCTTTCGGCAATGCCGGAATGGTCAGACACGACTGCAACGTGCCTGTGGCCATGCCTGGAATGCTGCGGCAAGTGCCAGGCTGGCTCACCGATCCGCTGGGGCCGCTAGTTTTGAAGCCTCACTATGCATTGAAGGCAGCGCCTTGGCTGCTCAGATGGATTCGCGCCGGACGGATGGACAGCGTCAATAGGGCAGCAGACGCCCTATGCAACCTTCATAGGGGCAACCTCGAATGCTATCGTGATTTGATCGGCGGTCCAACATTCGCAGCCCTGATCCGCGAGGTAGGCGGTATCCAGGTCTGGGAAAGCGCCGCCGTTGGTACCTCCGACCGCATCACTGCTGAAATCAACGAGCGGCAAGGCGTCGTCACCGAACCATTGTCTCGCTCGGATTTGGAGCGCTTGCTGCCGGGGATTTCAAACATTGCACGACGCGGGCTCCTCTATCCCCACAACGCCCATACCACCGACCCACATCGCTTGGTCATGGCCATTGCTGATGGGTTGCGGCAAGCCGGCGGCGCGTTCGAAGCGGAACGCGTGCTGAAGATCATCCCTCGCGAAGCAGGTGGCTACACGCTTATGACGAACACAGCCAACCGAAAGGCGGACGCGGTGATCATCGCCGCTGGCGCCTGGTCGAACCGCTTGCTCAAGCCGCTCGGTGCGGAATTGCCGCTCGAGACTGAACGTGGTTACCACCTGATGATCCCTTCCCCGTCGATCGAATTGCCGATGCCGGTCCAGATGAAGAACCGCGGTTTCGCGCTGTCGCCTATGGAACACGGCCTCCGGCTTGCCGGCACGGTAGAGATTGCCGGACTGGAAGCCCCACCTGACGAACGGCGTTCCGAAATCCTGCTCACCCATGCTCGAGCGTTGTTTCCGGACCTGAAGGGCGGAGAGCCGACGATCTGGATGGGCTTTCGCCCCTCCCTGCCTGACAGCGTACCGGCGATTGGCGAGGTGCGCGGACATCGCTCCCTCTTTGTCGCGACGGGACACGGTCACACGGGTATGATCGGCGGTGGCTCGACGGGACGGCTGATCGCCGAACTCGTCACCGCCAATCGGCCCCACATCGACCCCGCGCCTTATTCGCCTGACCGCTTCCGAAGCGCCTAAACAACGCGCACTGAGCGGCGTTCGCGCAAGAAATCCATGCCTTGGTAGGCCCAGTAAGTCAGTTGAACAGCGGCAGTGCCGAAGAGGCCGCCGTTCCAGAAAAAGCCGAAAGGCGCAAACGCGCGATAGCGGTCGCTCTCGCCGGCAAGTGCCTCGGCGACCACCCGTGCGCCGATCGCGGTGGTGTTGAGACCATGGCCGCCGAACCCGGTACACGCCCACACACCCGGCATAACCGGTCCGATCAGCGGCATTAGATGTCTTGCATAAGCCATCAGTCCCGACCATGCCACGTCGACTTTCAAGCTCTCTAGTTGGGGGTAGGTCGCGACCATTTCTCGCCGGATCACGGCAGCGATGTCGCGCGGATCGGTGGTGCGTGTCGTTATCCGCCCACCCCATAGCAGCTTCCCGTCAGCCAGGCGGTAATAGTCGCCGGCGCGCCGGCCATCGCTGATCCCTGATTGCGTACGGATTGCGGTTGCAATCAGTTCGGGCGCCAGTTCGCTCAGCACGACGTATGTGGCGATCGGCAGGAAGGCGCGGCGCAAAGCCGGGAGCACGCGGTCGGTATAGCCGCCGCCGGCGAAGACGACGCTCGCGGCGCTTACTTCGCCTTCGGGCGTGCGTATTCTTTTTTCCGCGCCAACGAGATCAGCGGAAACCGCAGGCGTATCCTCGTGGACGGACCCACCGAGGCGAACAATCTCGCCCGCCAGAGCGCGGGCATAATTCAGCGGGTGGAAATGGAATGAGGCGTCATCCAGGAGGCCTTGATGGTATTTACTCGATATCAACAGGCTTCGTACTTCCTCTCGGGAAAGCAAGCGCAACTGGCGCCCGAACTCAATCTCCTGTTCGTCGCGCTGAGCCTTCAGCGTCTCGCATTTTCGTAACGCGACACACGCAAGATACCGTGCGTGACATGCGCATCAGTGATGCCCAGGTCGCGGATCGCGTCGGAGACCATGGCGACGCCCTCCATGGAAAGGCGAAACAGCATCTTGGCATGGTCGGTACCGACGCGCTTACGGATCTGGTCGCCGCGCGCCGCCCAGCCCGGAGACACGAAACCGCCATTGCGGCCGGAGGCACCCCAAGCGATTCGGCGTGCCTCAAGAACAGTCACCGAAAGCCCGCGGCGGGCAAGCTCGAGCGCAGCCGTTAGTCCGGCGAGGCCGCCGCCGACGATGCACACGCTGGTATCATGCCGGCCAGACAGCACGGGGTAGGAAGTCTCTGATGTGAGCGTGCGTGTGTAGTAGGTATCGACATAGGGCGTCATTGGATCCGCTGGCCACGCTGGCTCAATCGAGGTTGATGAAACGGGTGCCGCCGACCTTACGCTCCGCCCAACGCGTGAAACGCAGGACCGGGTAGCAGTAGGCGAAATACACCAGTGCGATCACGCCGTAGATGAAAAGCACGTCGCGCGGAAAGCGCATGATCGAAATCTCACCCTGTCGCGTCAGCTCCGAGATGCCGATCACCGAAAGGATGGCTGTGTTCTTGATGATGTTGACATAGACGCCACTCATCGGCGGTACGGTCAGCTTCAAGGCCTGCGGCAGGACGACCAGGGCGAGTATCGGGACGCGCTTGAAACCTAGCGAGGTGGCAGCCTCCCACTGCCCCTTCGGAACAGCGTCGATAGCCCCCATCACTATCTCGGCGACATAGCTGGATGTATAGACGGAGAGCGACACGAACGCCGCCATCTCCGAACTCCATTGCAGCGCGGCAATACCAGTGTTGGGCAGCACGAAATAGAAGACATAGAGTTGCACCAGGAACGGTGTCCCGCGCAGCAGATGGATATAGAGGCCGAAAAGCTGGTGAAACACCGGCACTCGTTGGCTTCGCACGACGCCGATCAGGAAGCCCAGCACGGAGCCGACGACGATTGCGATGAGCGAGACCCAAAACGTCTGCACGAAACCGGTCCACAAGAACGGCAGGATCGCGACGACTATCTCGACATAATGTTGCATTCTACTTTCCGCCGTTCCATGCGGGCCCCGCGAGCCAGCGTTTGACGATCCATGACAAGCCCATCATCACGGCGTAGATGGCGAGGTAGCCGGCGGCTATGGTGAGGAAACTCTCGTTGGGCCGCACCCTTTCGCTATTCAGCAACAGGCCGGCACTGAGGAAATCAAACACTGCAATGATCGAAAGGAGCGAGGTGTCCTTAATCAGCACTGCGGTCTGGCCAAGAAGGGGTGGCAGCGTATTGGCGAATGCCTGCGGCAGGACGATGTATCGCAGCCGCTGCAGGTAGGTCATGCCAACCGCCTTGCCGCCTTCGATCTGTCCCCGCGAAACCGACGCGATGCCACCGCGCACGATCTCGCTCATATAAGCGGCATTGTGCAACGAGAGCGCCATGATACCGAGCGTCATCTCGCTCCAGCGGCCCGTTTCGGGGACCAGGATCGGCAGACCGTAGTAGATAAGGTAGATTTGAACCAGCAGCGGGGTCGCCATAATGAACGCGACATAGCCCGCTACCGGGCGCCATAGAATTGCGCGACTCGACATGCGGCAAAGGGCCAACGCTGTGCCAAGTATGATGGCGGCAATGAGGCTGACAGCCGCCGCGACAAGGGTGTTTTCAAGACCCTCGGCGAAGCGCCCGAGATACTGCTCGACGATGCGATAGTTGTAAAACTCGAGGACGAAGTTCATCCGGTTTCCGCGTTGGGCTCAGGCATTGGCCGCCGAGACGGCCAAGTCTGATCGTTGGCTATGCGCAGAAGGGGCCGTCCGATCGAGGCGGCGCAGGGTCGCCGCCTCGATCTCTTCCAGGCGTTATTTGTGATCCTTCTCCCAGGCGTCGGAGGTCCACCAGTAAGCAAGCAGTGTCTGCAGCGAGTTGTCGGCGGTCTTCAGCTCGACATAATTGTCCAGCCACATTTTGAGGTGGAAAGCGTTGGGGCGGGTGGCAAAGGCCAGTGGCTCCCGCGTCATTGTGCCTTCGAGCGGCTTGAGGTTTTCGAACTGACGCACGTAGGAATTATAGTCCTGCCCGCCGACCATCGCGTCGACCCGCCCCATCGTCAACGTCTGCGCTACCGCCGGGCCGCCGCCTGCAAACACCTTCAGCGTCGCCTTCGGCAGATATTTGGTCACCGCATCGGCGTAGGTACTGCCTTGCAGCGCCGCCACCGTCACGCCTTCCTTGTTGAGGTCCTGCCACGTCTTGTACTGTGAATCCTTTGCGGCAAAGGCCAGCGTGTCGTTGAAGAACATCGGCCGGGAAAATAAAAGCTGCGCCGCGCGTTGCGGCGTGGGGGTCATGTCGCCGGCAATCATGTCCGCCTTGCCGGCCAGAAGCGCCGGAATGAGGCCCTTCCAGTCGTAATCCTGGAACACAACCTTAACGCCGAGATCGGCCGCCATCTGCTTGGCGAACTCGACGGCGAGACCGGTGCGCTCGCCGTTTTTGTCGACGAAGCTGACAGGCGGGCCCTGTGTCTGGACTGCGACGACCAGTTCCCCCCGCTTCAGGATATCGTCCATTTCGTCGGCTCGCGCGCCGCTCGCTAGCGTGAACCAGGCTGCCACGACCACGGCCAAGCTCGCTGCCGCGCCGGTCAATCTGGTTTTGAAACTGCTGTTCATTTTCTCTCTCCCTTGTTGATTGCGCTCTGACATTCCAAGATCACAGTATCTGATTGAGGAACTGCTTTGTTCGTTCTTGCTTTGGCGAGTGGAAAATCTGCTGAGGGGTGCCTTCCTCGACAATCAATCCGCCGTCCATAAACAGCATCCGGTCCGCGATTTCACGCGCAAAGCCCATCTCGTGGGTAACCACCGCCATCGTCATCCCTTCCGATGCCAAAACCTTCATCAGGTCGAGAATGCCCGTGACGGTTTCCGGATCCAGCGCCGAGGTCGGTTCGTCGAACAACATTGCCTTGGGGGCCATGGCCAGAGCTCGGGCAATGGCCACGCGCTGCTGCTGTCCACCGGACAGTTGGCTGGGGTAGTGCCCCGCGCGGTTATCTATGCCCACCTTTTCGAGCAATTCATGTGCCCGACGCAATGCTTCCGTCCGTGAGCGGCGACGCACCACCGTTTGCGGCAATGCGACATTGTCGAGCGCCGTTCGATGCTGGAACAGATTAAATGATTGGAAAACCATTCCAACCTCGGCGCGTAACCTGTTGAGGTCAGCCCCGGGTTCAGAAAGCGAGACGCCATCAACGACGATCCGCCCGGAATCGATCGTCTCCAATGCGTTCATGGTGCGAAGGAATGTGCTCTTTCCGGAGCCGGAAGGTCCGAAGATGACGAGCACCTCGCCATGCCCGATTGCAGTGGTGACCCCGGCCAGCGCAAGGTGTGAACGGCCATCATCGGACCGATAGGTCTTGCGGACGTCTTCAGCGACGATGATCGGCTTGCGGTCCTGACCGGGCGTACTTTTCACGACATCACGAGCACAGGTTCGCGTCGTGATTGAGGTTCTGTGTTAGCCTAAGGATTCCCCCAGTAGACATTCAGTGCCCCCATTCGGGCGTATCAATTTTGCCGTCGGATCGTCTGGTTCGAAAGCCGGCGGTCATTTATCACCCAATGCATGATCTCTCGGAAACGTAGTCATGAAACCCGATCGAACTGACCAAAACAAGCAGTTTCTTCGAGAGGCTTGTGGGGTTTGCCCGAACTAGGCCCGATTTGTTGCCGGCCGTTCGTCGCTCTCTTTCCGAAGACGATGAAAGCTTTGCTTGAGACGCGCCTGCCGTTACGTGGCAGAGGCACGGCGCGTCCAAAATCATCGAGTGGCATGCGTATGCGACATCAGGCGTGACGGCGTGACCCTTCCCCTTGGAAGCCCGGTGGGAAAAGGCCGGTTAGATAGCTAGTTCCCATTCGGCCGTCCTTGCGTGCTATGACAAGCTTCGCCATTTGGGCTTCAAGGATCATGCTGCGCGCTTCGTCCCTGGGGCGCCTTCGTTCAAGACCAATCCTGAGACGTTGCATCCGCATGCCTGTCGGGAACACATGCGGGACGCCGAAGTTCGGGACGATCGACCAAGTCATGATCGAATGCAGATACAAAATCGAATGCCCAAACCTACGGGCCAACGCGAGGCGCCAATATGCCGTGGACCAGTGACGACGGGCGCAACGACCAGGCCACAGCGGCGGCGGCCCTTATTGTCGACGAGGAACGGGCCAGGCGCGCCGCGAAAACAGCGCGGTTGAAAGAGGCGCGTCTCGCTCAGGAAGCGAGCACTGTCCTTCCGCCCAAGCCCAAACCGCGCGTCGTGAAAAAGGTTCGCAGGATTTTTGTCTCTGGCTAGGGTGCGGTGGTCGCGCAGCCACAGAAATAGCATCCATGAACAGCTGGTGGACCCGTGCGCGGGCGCTTACCCTTTCAGCCGCCGGACATCAGTGGCGCCAATCGGAGCGCTAGGCCGTTTTCGGCCTATCGTCAGCCCCAACAAGCTGCACCACCTTTTCCTGGGCGAGTGACAGGCCGCATTCCCGGACGCGAATGGCGACGGCGGCGACAATCGCCAAGTGCAGGCAACTCCGCTTTTCTGGGGCACTGACCGGCGATCCGCCCGCTGAATGGCATCGATCGCAGCCGTCCTTTCGACGGTGACCATAACCACAGCCCCCCCAATCGACAAGACGCACAACGGCCCTGCGTGTCGGATAATCGAATCCTTCGAACGAAACGATTCCGCCATCCGCAACCCATAGGTTCGATCCCAGCGGTTCCAGCATGGTCGCTGAGTCTAGTCTGCCAGATGGGCGCAGCTGGGGGCATCAGGCGGCAATTTTGATTGCATTTTGGGTAGTGTCGTTGCTCACGCCAACGACTGAATTCTGCATCGAGAGTTCCGTCGAGGACGCGTGTTCGCAGTTGGACAAGGAGATGGACGCGACGAGCGTCCATTGCATCTGTTGTTTCTTTGCGAAGCGCTTGGCAATCACCTGGTTGACCGTGGACTCTACGATGCGGAAGGGTCTGCCATACGATGCCAAAGTGCAGGATCGAGTGGCTCGATGGTCAGGATCGCAAGGGACACGTCCATGTTCTGGCATCTAGGGCTGCCAGATGTACCCTGGCGGCAGTCGCCTTCCGTTTCCGGCAAGGAACTGACACATAGGCGCCAAAAACCTGTCGATAACGGCAGCATGCCCTGCCCTTCAGCCCGCGCGACGCGACGCCTTTGTCTAGGTCAGCCAGCCTGCTGGTCTGATCGTATGGCGGGCAATCCACCTGTATCTTTGCTTCGGTGAGTGCCATCAAAATCAACACGGAGTCACCAAGATGAAAATGATCCTTGCTACCGCCGCTCTCCTCGTTTCAGCGAGAGGCGCAATCGCCGGAAGGGACCACTATGGGTCCCAGGTCGATCCACAATTTCCCGCGACCACCACCGACACGGTGCATACCGGATCGACCAAAAAAGCAGACAACAATGCAGGCGTACCGCACACCGTGCGCAGGCCGATTGTTCCCAACGAAGAATATGGCCAGGGCATCTGGGGCCACTAACCCTGACGGCAGAAATTCGAAGACCGAGGCGAGAGACCTCGGTCCTTCCGCCGTCTCGACCAGCGAAGGTCAGCACGGTAATCGCGACGCACCGCCAAATCGAGATGCCGGCGTGCTTGTCCGCGAAGAAACTGACGGCCGGGCGGCTGGGGTTCTCGCCCGCAATGCCGAAGTTGGCGGCACGGTTCTGGCGTCGATGCGACACGCCTCTCAAGCATGGATCATGTATGGCTGACCAAGCGGATGACAAATCCGATGTCAAGAAGGCCGCCGTCTCGGTCGAAGCCAGCAGCCTGCGCGATCAGGTGTTGACAATCAAACGGGCGTTGGTCGGGTCGCCGGGTGCGCAAGTGGCTGGTGTGGACGTCGGTTGGCATCATGGCCGTCATCGTCGCGACGTCGATCGGCCAAGTTCTGCTCAACCGCTGGAACCAGCCCTTTTACGATGCGCTGGCGCGCCGCGACATGGCGGCCTTCCTGCATCAGTTGATGATCTTTGCCATGATCGCCGGTGGGCTGCTGGTGCTCAATATCGGCCAGACCTGGCTCAACCAGATGATTCGGCTGAAGCTGCGCGAAGCGCTGGCGCTCGACCTGATCGACCAGTCGGCGCGGGCTTTCCGGCTGGCCAATGCCGGCGCCATCGGCGTCAATCCCGACCAGCGCATGCAGCAGGATGCCGCGCATCTGTCCGATCTGTCGACGGACCTCGGCGTCGGCCTGCTGCAATCATTCATCCTGCTGGTGTCCTTCGTCGGCGTGCTGTGGCAATTGTCGTCGGGCTTCGTCTTCCACATCAACGGCTGGTCGCTGGCGATACCGGGCTACATGGTCTGGGCTGCGTTCCTCTATGCCGGCATTGCTCGTGGCTGAGCTGGCTGGTTGGGCGGCCGCTCAACAACCTCGACAGTGACCGCTACGCACGCGAGGCGGAACTGCGCTCCTCCATGGTGCGCGTCAACGAGAATGTCGATGCCATTGCGCTCCACCATGGCGAAGCCGATGCCAAGAGGCGGCTCGAAATGGACCTATACGCGGTGCTGGGAGCCATGCGGCGCATCTACACCGCCCAGATCAACCTATCCTGGCTGACCAACACCTACGGCTGGATCACCGTCGTTGCCCCGACCCTTATCGCAGCTCCCGTCTATTTCTCTGGGCACATCGGCTTTGGCGGGCTGATGATGGCGGTCGGCGCCTTCAACCAGGTGCATTCGTCGCTGCGCTGGTTCGTCAACAACATCGGCGGCATTGCCGACTGGCGCACGACGCTTATGCGCGTTGCCGACTTCCGCATCGCGCTCGACGAAACCGATGTGTTGCACGACAAGAAAAAGAGCATCGAGTTCGGCGACATTGCCGATGGCAGCCTGATCTTCGAGAAGCTCAAGGGCGGCTATCGCGAATAGAGGGCGGCGCCGTCTTCGGTGCCCGCGAAGGGTTCATCCACCGCTCCGCCCATGCACTACGGTTCGAAAGCTATAGACAGCCGCCAATTAAACGATCTGGCGAACTGCTGAACTCTGTCGGCCGGAAAACGTCTTTGCTCCTCGGAGCGGCGGACTGCCACATGGCACGTAGACCCAGCATTGCCATGCACTGACGGGCTGTGACCCGACCCCTCCGATATCTTCTACAATCACCGCGCCTGGCCGCCCTAGACTTTGGCATCGGCGGACAGGTGCCTGCGTAGAATAGCCTGGTGCACCGGACTGCCCCATTCTCCGCGTACCGGCCACCTCCGTGGTACGGCTGAAAAAGGAGATGAAGATGAGAAATGACGTGCCAAGCAAGGGGTTGGAATGGACCAACCTTATTCTCGGCGTAGGCTTGGCCTGCGCTGCAATCATGTTCGTCGGGATGCCTGTTGCGGCTTGGAACGCCGGGGTCGTGGGTGCGCTGATTGTGTGTAGCTCTGCCATGGCTCTGTATAGCTATGGGGATTGGGCGGAATGGTCCAACCTCACCTTGGGGTGCTGGGCGGTGGTAGCTCCCTTTCTGCTCGGCTTCGGATCGGCGCAGGGACCGATGTGGACGCATGTCGTGGTCGGGCTTTGCGTAGCGACATTCGCTGCCTTGCAGCTTTTAGCAAGTCGCAGGGCGCAGGCGTCTTCGAGCAACAATTAACATCGATTACCGGAGGGCGTCGCGGTGCAGTCTACAGCAGGAAGTTATTGGCTAACTCCTGTGCCTCGGCGCCTCCACCGTTGCTGGCTCCGCTCCGGCGAAGGTCCCCGGTACGGCGAACGCGTTTCCGACCTTCCAGCATCGCGATGAACGCGGCCAATCCTACGGCAGTGGCCAGCAGCAGGACGTGCCACCCGATGATCGAGGGAATTGCGGTCGCGACAGGCATGCAGGAGCGAAGTCTATTGCTCGTTCTCAGCCCATGGCGTTGGGCCACTAGGACGTTTCACCGTTTCACGGAAATGGCGAACCGCTTATTACTATGTTTCTTCGCAATTCCTGGACCGCAAACCGCTCACACTTTCCTTTACTCTGGAGCGGATCCCATGCTCTGCGCATGTTATGCTGCTTCTGAAATTTGCGGATTGGCGAAGGTCGAGAGCCGTCACATCGCTGCAGCCGATGAACTGGCGGTGGCCGCAGCTTTTTCACGAAGAATGGCCCGCGGCGCGAGGCAATTCCACGGGACCGAGACATCGATCGGCCTATGCCAGAGTCTAAGTCGCGCCTGCTTGGCGCATCGGCGCGGGCAGCGTTTCCCATGCCCGGATCAACTCGCCAATGGAGGCTGCCTCCATCTTGCGCATGACATTGCCACGATGCAGCTTTACCGTCACTTCACTGATGCCGAGGTCGAAGGCGATCTGCTTGTTAATGCGGCCGCGCGCCACTTCGTGCAGAACCTCGCGCTCGCGTGGCGTCAGCGTCTCAAGATGTTCTACATTGCGCTTGACGACCGCTGCTTCCGCCCGCCGTGCGGCATCCGTCGCAACGCCCGCAATCACCGCGTCAAGCAGCGTTTGGTCCCGCACCGGCTTGGTGAGAAAATCCACCGCGCCGGCCTTCATAGCTTGGACAGTCATCGGAATGTCGCCATGACCGGTCAGGAAGATCAATGGCTTGGGATTGCCGTTTTGAGCCAGATGACGCTGCAGATCGAGACCGCTCGCTCCTGGCATGCGCACGTCGACGATGAGGCAGCCTGGACTGTCCAACACATCGGCGTCAAGCAATTCGCGGGTCGAGGCAAAGGAGACTGGCTGGAAACCCGCCGACAGGATCAATTCCGACAGGGCCTCCCGAACGGACGTATCGTCATCGACAATAATGACGAGCGCCGGGTCCGCTTCACCCCTCCGTTGCTGCGACAACGGCGCCGATCTCCGTAAGAGCGGCTGGTCAACTCTCATGTCCTTCCTCCGTGTCATGGTTGCGCAAAGTCTCGCCGATGGCCGCAAGTAGGGCTTGGGCATCGAAGGGCTTCCGGAAGAACCCGCTCATCCCCTTCGCTCGGTTCTGATCGACTATCTCGTGACGACCTGTGATCAGGAAGACCGGCAGCTCCGGGCGTGCCCTGTTCACCAGGTCACGAAGTTCAAAGCCATCCATGCCAGGCATTCCGATGTCGGTGATTAGCACATCGAGCCCCGTTAGCCCGCAGATCAACAGTTGTTGCGCCGACGAGAAGCTGCGGGCCACATAGCCAGCGGATTCGAGGAGCTCCTCCATTGACTCGAGAAGTCTTGGATCGTCGTCGACCACCGCCACAATAGGTTTATGCTTACTCACGCTCACTCCCTCCCGCCCGGCGCGAGTGGGTTATCGGTATTTCCAGTCGCTCGGCGATACGCACGAGATCGGCAAGGGACGCTGCCATCATCTTCTGCATGACGTTCCTTCTGTGGATTTGCAAAGTGACCTCGCTGATCCCAAGCTCGGCGGCGGCCTGCTTGTTGAGCAGGCCACTCACCACAAGCGGCAGCACCTCACGCTCGCGTGGTGTGAGTTCCTGATAGCGCTGCTTCAACACGCCAAGTTCAGCGCGCTCCGATCTGATTTCTCGGTCGCGGGCGATCGCCACGCGAATTGCGGCCATGAGATCAGAATCGCTGAAAGGCTTGGTCAGGAAATCTACCGCGCCATCCTTGATAGCCCGGACGGATGACGGGATGTCGCCATGCCCTGTTATGAAGACGATCGGTGGATGATCCCTTCCCGCGATCTGCTTCTGCAAATCGAGCCCGCTGATATCCGGCAACTCGACATCGAGGATTAGGCAGGCTGGAAGGTCTGGCTTGTCCGCGCTGACATAGTCCCCAGCCGATCCAAACGCGAGGGCACGCAGTCCGTGTGAAGCGAGCAACTCGCTCAGAGCCTCCCGAACGCGCTCGTCGTCATCTACCACGAAGACGATATGATCAGTCACGGCGCAGACCTCCCTTCAGGGGATTGTTGGCGCTTCGTACAGCACTTGCTCTCAGCAATTGAATCTGGACTGATGGACTCACCGCAGTAACCTAGTCCCACCACGTCCCGACTACACCTTATGGAAATCCATGCATTGTATCGCGATTTGGCAGTAGTGTCCTTTTAAGGCCGATGCGTTGAGCGGGGGAGGCTTCGCACCGGAGCGCGAAGGAGCGGCCTAATGGGTTGCAAGCGCAGTTGGCTCAAGTGACCGCAAAAAGCGTGCATTGAGACCGCGAGGGCTCGCATACTGCGTGACGCTGAGCGGCTCCCGTATACGTCTATGATCATTCAAGACGGAACCGCGAGAGTCATTGGCGTCATGACGGCGTTTTCGTTTCAGCCGGCAATGTGAAGATGAACTTCGCCCCTCGCGGTTCGTTCGCCTCCGCCCACAATCGTCCGCCATGGGATTCAACGATCGAACGGCAAATCGCCAAACCCATGCCCATCCCCTGCTCTTTCGTCGTAAAGAACGGCTCGAATATTCTCTCCGGAAACTCGACGCCTCGCCCACGGTCGCTGATCTCCGTCTGGACCACATCGCCGGTTCGGTGAACGCGAATCCCAAGGACTCTGTCGCCTGGGACAGAGTCCATCGCATCCATGCCGTTGCGGATGAGATTGACCAGGACCTGTTGGATCTCGATGCGCCCGAGCGCAACAGGCGGAAGATTGCTTTCAACATCAATGCTCATATTAACGCGACGCCGCGCCGCCTCCTCGGCCATGAGGTCGCGCGCTTCGGCAATAACGCCTGAGAGTGTCGTGGTGGACCCCGTTCCCACGGATTGCCTGAATAAGGCGCGGATATGACTGACGACATCCGCCGCCGAGTTGGCATCGCGAATGACGCGCTGCAAGATTTTTTGCGCGCGCTCGAGATTTGGCGGTTCAGCCGTGAGCCAGCGCTGGCAAGCGTGCGAATTCGCCACGACCGCCGCCAAGGGCTGGTTGACCTCGTGCGCGATCGACGCAGAGAGCTCGGCTAGACTGGCTGCCTGGCTTTGACGCGCGAGATTCTCCTGGGCCAGACGCAGTTGTTCCTGCGCCCGAACCTCACCATCGATGTCCAGGCAGATCACGTTCCACTGCACAATGGCACCTTCGACGTTGCGCATCGGCGCGGCGCGCGTCTCGACCCAGCGATATTCGCCGTCGAAACGCCGCAGACGATGCCGTCGCGCATAAGGCTCCCCCGTGGAGAGCGAATGGGCGTATTTTTGTTTGACCCCCTCGACGTCGTCGGGATGAACACCGGCGTCGAGCGTGCCAGTCAAACGCGACTTTCCCGTCCCGTCCAATGTTTCAAGCTGATATCCGAGGAATTCGCGAAGCTGCTGGCTGCGATAAACCGGCTCGCCATCCGGCGCGGCGCAATCGATCATCGCCGGAAGCGTTTCGACGAGCTGCCAGAGGAAGCGCTCCCTCTCGAGCAGCGCCTCTTGGGAGATCACATGATCGTGGATATCGACGTTGGCGCCGTACCACCGGATGATTCGACCACTCTCATCGCGCAGTGGATCCGCATGACCTTCTGTCCAGCGGTATGCACCATCCCACCGACGGTTGCGAAATTTAAGCTCGAACCGTTCGCCGCTTTCGAACGACTGGGTCAGGCCCTGCAGTAAGCCGGCCCGGTCATCCGGATGGACGATGGTCTGAATTGCACTGGGCAATCCTCCCGCTGCGTCGAAATCTTCCAGCTTCAGGCCAATGTAGTCCGTCATGGTCTTGTTGATATATGCCAGGTCGCCGCCGGGCGCGACGGACCATAGCTGCACTGGCACCGTGTCCACGAGCCGGGCAAGCTCATGCTCCCGGTCGCGCAATGCCGCTTCCGCACTCTTGCGTTCGGTCAAATCGAGAATATAGGCGACGCCTTGCGTAGACTGCCCTTCGAAGCAGGCAGCCCCGATCAGTACGGTCACCCGGCTACCATCCTTTCTGAAAAACTCCTTCTCGCGGGCTTGCATCTTGCCCGTCGCCTTGAGCTCTTCAGCCTCGTAGCGAGCGTGCACGTCTTGCCATTCCGGAGGCGTCATATCGAACCATCGAAGCCCGGCCTCCAAATCCTCGCGGTCATACTGGAGCATGCCGAGAAACGCGTTGTTGGCGTCGATAAGCCGACCGTCTAGGTCCCAGATAACGATCCCGATGATATCTGAGTCGATCAGCCGCCGGATCTTGGCTTCTCGTTCCTCAATGGCGCTGTAAAGGCGCATCTGACCGTCTATGTCGTGACCGAGGCCGAACCACTGGACAATACGTCCGCTGTCGTCCCGCATCGGCTCGGCTCGGCCAGACATCCACCGGTAAATTCCGTCGGCGCGGCGCAGCCGATACTGCATGGCAAAGCTTTCGCCTGTGGCAAGGCTATGATGAATGGTCTCTTTGAACCGTGGCGCGTCGTCCGCGTGAACGGTCTCGATAAGGGCCTGTAGCCGGCTCACGCCCGGCCTGTCCGTGTCCGCAACTTTCAGCCCGAGGAAATCAACCATCTGTTTGTTGAAAAATACCGGCTCGCCGTCGGGCCTCAATCGCCAAACGTGGCTCGGGACCATGTCCACAAGCTGCGAAAGCTCACGCTCGTTATCGCGCAATGCCTCCTGCGCACGCATCTCATCATCAATGTCGAGGGAAATTACGTACCATTGCACAATCGCTCCGCTTTGATCTCGCAGCGGTTCCCCGCGGCCATCAACCCACCGATATGCACCGTCCGCACGGCGCATACGATATTTCACGGAGAAGGGCTCACCGGTGGCGAAGGAGTGGCGGGCGGTCTCCAACAGGCTGGCTGCATCATCGGGATGGACGAGGGTCTGTATGATTGCGGACAGCCGGCTAATGCCCGGCTTGTCCAAAACCGCTATGTCGTCCAGACCGAAAAAGTCTAGCAAGCGCTTGTTGAAGAAGGTCGGCTCGCCGTCGGGTTTCATACGCCTTATTTGGACCGGGACCATATCCACGAGCTGCGAGAGTTCGCGCTCCCGATCGCGTAGCGCCTCTTGCGCGCGCACCTCATCATCGATGTCGAGAGAAACTCCGTACCATTGCGCTATCGTTCCATCTTGATCGCGCCGAGGCCCTACCCTGCATTCCGCCCACCGATAGGCGCCGTCTTTCTCGCGCCAACGAAACCGCATGGCGGACGGGCCCCCGGTTTCGAAACAGCTCCGCAACGTGCGCTCGACCTCCGGGGCATCTTCTGGATGAACCAGCTCTTGCAGCAAATTCTCGATACGCGCCTTATCGATAGTTTCGAAGTCGGGGACTACGGAGCGGAAATGGTCCTGGTATCGTTTGTTGAAGTAGACGATCCCGCCCTCGGGCGTTGCGCTCCAGATACGGACCGGCACGGCGTCGATCATCTCCTGAAGCTGCTGCTCACTTCGCCGCAGCGCCTCTTCGGCCTTGACCTGATCGTCTATGTCGACTGTAGCCGCGTACCACTGAACGATCGTTCCAGTTTGGTCCCGTAGCGGCTCCGCACGGCCTTCTCTCCAGCGGTACGCGCCGTCAGTGCGACGCAGACGAAACCTTATGGAATAGGGTTCGCCGGTGGCTAGGGCGTGGCTGAGCACTTCTCTCATCACGGGTCCATCATCGGGGTGGACCGCAGCCCCAATCATGGTCGCCAGACGGCTCATGCCCGGCTTATCCCAGGCCCCGACCTCTTCCAGGCCGATATAGTCTGCCGTGCGCTTGCTGAAGAACGTCGGCTCGCCATCAGGGGCCATACGGGCGATGTGAGCCGGGACCATTTCAACGATCAACGAGAGCTCCCGTTCCCGGTTACTCAACGCCTGCAGGCTTTCGCGCAATGTGAGCATCGCCAGCTGATGCTGCCGGGATATGGCGGCCACGATGAGTGCCGAAAATGCCGAGATCGCCAGAAACAGCTGCAGCATGATCTGGTTATGCTTCTGCGCTCCGGGATCGCCGGCAAACTGGCTGGCGCCGGATACTGTGAATACCGCCGTGATCAGGGCAAGCAGGGTCAAGGTGACGGCCGCGCCTTTGAACTCAAAGCGCACAGCGGCCCAAAGAAGAGGCGGCATGATGATATAGCTAAACGGTAGATAACCGCTCAAGGAAAGGGCGGCGACCCCAAGAAAGATCAGCCCCAGTACGCAAGCTTCGAGCCATCGCGCTGCCGAGAGCTGCGCGTTGCTACGCCAGTTCTGCAACACGACCAGCGCCAGTGGCGCTACGATCAGGACCCCAGTGGCGTCTCCGATCCACCACAGAGGCCAAGCTGCCGCGAAGGTTTGCGATTGCATGCCAAACCACTGAAGTGTCGCACTTCCTACTGTGGCGCTTACGGTTGGCGCAATTCCCGCGGCCAGTGCAACAAATGCGAGAACTTCCCGCAGGGTTTCAAGCCGAACCGGCCGGTTGCAAGTCCGGTTCACGAGCCATGCGCCGGTGACCGCTTCGAGAGCGTTACCGGTATACATCAGGAAGGCTGCAGGCAACGGACTGTGGAACCACAAGAAATTGCTGAACAGTTCAGCCAGACAGCCCACCAGCACCCACCACGGCCAGCTGTATAAGGAGGTGAGGACAAGCGTAGCGATGAAAAGCCCGCTTGGAGGCCAAATGGAAATACCTGTGCCTGGTACGATTGCGAGCGACTGGGCGAATCCGCAGCCCAAGACATAAGCCGCAAAAAAAAGCCCCAGATACAAGATGGGGGGGCGGTGCAACCAGACGCGCATCATCGGCTTCTCCTGCCTGACAAAGACGGCGTGAGGACCGTCAGCGCTTGGCGTAGCACCCGTCCTCAATATCTGGGCTGGCGAATTCACACCGCAGCGTAGTGCCGCCATGCCCAAACCGCATCCTATGGAAATCCATGTATTGCGCGCCACTGGTCCCGCGGCACGAACCAGCGATTGCTGTTTGGTGGCGTCAATCGCTTCCTGCTGGCAGGAGGGCGAATTCCATACTCTTATCGCGACAATCGCAGAATTGCCCCAAGATGTGAACGGACACTTTCCTGTCCGCTCGGCGGCCTGGTCTCATCGGTCAGAGTGGTTCAGTGGCCGCCGCCGGCTGTGATGTGGCCAGGCTTCTTCAGCAGCAGGACGGCCGCGAACGCGATTGTCAAGGTAACCCCCAGCAGGAAGAAGGTGTCATTGAAGGCCATGATGTAGGCCTCCTGGCGGACCCTCAGCGCGATCGCGACAATTGCTTTGTGTGCGGCGAGCGCTTGGTCGCTGACGCCCTGCGAAAGGAAGTAGCCGGTCATCCGCTCGATGCGGGCGCGAGTTGCCTCCTCGAACAGCGACACCGACTGTACCAGCACGTTCGAATGGTACTGCTCGCGCTTGGTGAGGAAAGTCTGTAGCAGCGCGATGCCGACGGCGCCACCGAGGTTTCGCGTCATGTTGAACAGGGCCGAGGCCGAGCCGGCATTCTCCGTTTCTATGCCTGACGCGGCGATCGCCGAGAGTGGTGCCAATATGAGAGCCTGGCCGAAGGCGCGCACGATGTTCGGCCAGAACAGCTGGTCGCCGGCGTATCCTCCGGTCATGTAGACATTCATGAAGTTGGATGCCGCAAACAGGGCAAAGCCGATCGCGATGACGAGACGCACGTCGAAGCGCTGCATGAGACCAGGCACCAGCGGGATCAACACGAGCTGTGGCAGGCCGGTCCAGGCAAGCACCATGCCGATCTGCTCGGAATTGTAGCCCTGAATGCGGGCGAGATAGACCGGTACGATGAAGACCGAGCCGTAGAGCGCGGTGCCAAGCAGGAAGTTGGCCAGGACGCCGAAGCCGAAGTTGCGGCGGACCAGCAGCCTAAGATTCAGCAGCGGATGGCTCGAGGTGAGTTCGATCCAGACGAACAGCGGCAGCGACACGGCTGCGACGATCGCTAGCCGCGCGATAAACGGCGAGCCGAACCAGTCGTCTTTGTTGCCTTCCTCGAGCACGGTCTGCAGCGCCGCAAGGCCGAGGGCCATGGTGACGATACCCGACCAGTCGCCCTTGCCGAGCAGGCCAAGTTGCATCGGCTGGCGGTCGAGCGAGAGCCACAGCATGCCGACCATCAGCCCGCCGGGCACCAGGTTGACGTAGAAGATGTACTGCCAGCCCCAGTTCTCGGTGAGATAGCCGCCGATGGTCGGCCCTATCGCCGGGGCGAACGTGGCCGACAGTGCGAACAGCGCCAGGCCGATCGGCTGCTTGGCTTTCGGAAGTAGTGTGATGACAATGGTGAAGGCGAGCGGGATGAGCACGCCGCCGGTGAAACCCTGGATCGCTCTTAGAACGATCATCTGACCCAGGTTGGTGGCGAAGGCGCAGCCGACCGAGAAGAAGAGGAACAGCACCGCATTGGTGATCAGATAGGTGCGCAGCGAGAAGACCTGGGACAGCCAGCCGGTTAACGGGATCACCACAATCTCGGCAATGAGGTAGGACGTCGAGATCCAGCCGCCGTCGTCGATGCCGGCCCCAATCGCCCCCTGGATGTCGGCAAGCGAAGCGTTGACGATCTGAATGTTGAGCACGGCCATGAATGCGCCGAGGGAAGAGCCGACCACCGCCACCCAGACCCGGGCCGAATTGGCGGCACCAACTGCCCCGGATGCGCTCTGGGCGCGGGCCGAAGTTGGGAGCGAGGAGACGATGGTGGTCATAGTTGCGGCTCCTGGAGCGCGTGGAGGAATGGGCCTGACCGAACGTGTCGATCTCGCGCAAAACGGCGGAACGCTCTCGGTCCGCGCCGCCGGACTGGGGGGCGATTTGACGCCCGCGCTTTCCTACCGGGTGCCGTCCACGGCAATCTCCGCGTTCACGGCGAATTTGTCGGCCAGGGCGAATTTGTCTGCTTCGGCCAGCACGGTCGCCTTGGTGTCGATGGTCGGCTCGACAGACATGCCAGGCCTGAGCAGCCCGGCGAACTCGTGACCGTCGATAGCGATCCTCACCGGGATGCGCTGCACGATCTTGGTGAAGTTGCCTGTTGCGTTGTCGGGCGGCAGCAGTGCGAATTCCAGGCCGCTCGCCGGCGACAGGCTGTCGACGTGACCACTCAGTTCGACGCCCGGCAAGCCGTCGAGGATGACGCGCACCGGCTGACCATCGCGCACGTGGGCGAGCTGCGTCTCTTTGAAGTTGGCGACGACGTAGATGGCATCCATCGGCACAACAGCCATCAGTTGCGTGCCTGATCCCACATACTGTCCGACCCTAAGCGTGCGTGCGCCGACCGTGCCGTCGACCGGTGCCGTGATCGTAGCGTAGGAAAGGTTCAGCCGCGCCTGCTCGGCGGCTGCCTCGGCGCGGTCCTTTTGGGCCATCGCACTGTCGCGCTCGGTTGCAAGCACGTTGATCTTGGCCTGCGCGGCAGCCACCGACGCCTCGTCGCGCTGCAGGCCGGCGACGAGCTGGTCGGCTTGGGCGCGGCTTGCTTCGGCCTTCTGGGCGGTACCGGTGCCGCTCCTTGCCAGGGTCGTATATCGATCGGCGTCGGCGCTGGCGAACGTCAGCGAGGCCCGCGTTGCGGCGACCGTCGCCTTTGCTTGCTCGATCAGCGAATGCTGGAGCGCAGTCTGTGCGTCAAGGTTACGGACGGCTGCCTCGGCGGCCTTGACCTCGGCATCCGCCTGGGCAAGTGCGGCACGAAAGTCGCGGTCGTCTATTCGGGCGAGAACCTGCCCTGCCTCGACCGCCTGGTTGTCATGGACCAGCACGGCGGCGATGTAGCCCGAAATCTTCGGCGCCACAGTCGTGTAGTCGGCCTTCAAATAAGCGTCGTCGGTCGACTCAAGATACTGGCCCGTAGTCCAATAGCCGTGCCCCCAATAACCGGCCGCAGCGATGCTGGTCAGAAGTGCGGTCGCGAGAGCCACGCGCTTCAAGCGTCTCCTGGGCGCTGGCGCAACGATGACATCGGGACCACCCGTCATGCGAACCGGTAATGGGCCTGGGTGTTCCGCCAACGGCTGCGCCGGTTGCTCGACGAAGGCCGCCGGCTGCTCCTGCGGCACGGCCGCCTCGGTTGCCTTGCCGAAGTTCGTGGTTGCGGGCATTTCAGACATCTCGTTCGTCCTGGCGTTCATGGCGCTTTCCACGAGGACTGCTGTTGGAGCGGCGATATCCCCGATAGCTTCCTTTCCCTTACGATCGCCCCTCAGCCTGCCTCGATTCGAACACTGTTGCGCGAGGCGCAGGCCGGTGCAGCGTGCCTGATGTAGAGGAACTCGGGCCCGTAAAGCGGTGAAATGAAATCGCGACCTGCAGACGGCAGCTGAATGAATTCCGGCATCGTAACGACGGTGCGGACAATGACGGTTGGAGCAGCCAGGTAACCTGGTGCGACGGCATTCCAGCGAGACTGCGCATTACTTTCCTCCCATCAAAGCTTTGTAGCTGTTACAGAGCTTTAGCTAGCGATATCCAACACCCGTCACGTAGTTGAAGAGCATTTGCTCCTGCACCTCTTCTTCACTAAAAAGAGCTCTCATCGCATCGCGTATGTCCAATATGCCGACAGGCTTTGCGCCGCCGTCGAGGACGGGGAGGTTTTGCAGACTTCGCGAAACCATGGTCTGGTAGACGATGTGGAGATCATCCTGCGGACCGCATGACACGATTGGGCTGGTCATGAGGGCGGAGGCCGGCGCCGGCGACCGTGGGCCGGTGAGGTGGCGGATGAGGTCGGATTTGCTTAGCACGCCTGCCGCCGCTCCATTGTCGTCACACACGACGACAAGGCCAATACCGGGCTTCGAAAGCGAAAGAGCCGCGACTTGCACCGCTGCATTGGCGTCGAGCACCATCAGGCGAGCCTTCGTCATCGCTTTGAGTTGTTCGATTTGCATCAAATCCTCCGAGAGCTCGCCTGCCCTTCTGTCGAGCTCATTTTTCGGGTGTCGTCAGGTTGGTGTCGTTCGTGTCGACAACGAATACGGCAAGCATGCGCGCGCGTTCGGTCTTGCTGGCATTCTCCTCGAAGGTGTGATGATCACCCGGAAACTCAGAAAAGTTCTCGCCGGCCCGATAAGTTTTTATCGGACCGTGATTGACCTGAGTGTTGATTGCTCCTTCGAGGACCGTGGCATAGATGAATGCCGATTTTGCGTGAGTGTGCGCCTGCGAACTGCCGCCGGGCTCATATTCGACAAGCACGCCCTTGATGCTCTTGCCCGGAACGTTGGGTAGCGGCTGATCGTAGACCAGCGTGGCCTTGGGGCCGTGCGAATCGTCGGCCAGAGCGCCGGTTGCGGAGATGGCTGCGACAGCAGCGATGAAGAGTGTAGTCCTGATCATTGTCTTGGCTCCTGGTTGTGATGGGGGATCGCCGGCCGATGGGAGGGGCGGCCGGCGATCGTGCTCTAGCCGAGGGGACGCGGCGCGAGCAGTCGGGGTTGATGATCGCGCTGATCGCGCAGTACAAGTTCGCCGTTGCTTCTGCGGCCCCGCAAAACCGCCGTTCTGTCCGCTTTTGCCATATAGCGGCCATCGGTCAGTGTCTCCATGTAGTTCCTAGCCTGCCAACCTTCGAGCCACGGGCCGGCGATGTATTTCTCGCCGTTGTAGACGTAGAATCTAGGGTCATCATTGCCGGCAATTTTTTCTCTTATATGGTAAGCCATTTCATCATTTTCCTGCATTTGTTAGTGCCGGTCTCATAACTCCGATCCGAAGGAGGTTGAGCTTCAGGGTTGCTTCATTCCCCTTGATCTTGGGGCGCGCGGGGGCACATCAGCCGTGGAGCGAGGCGTGGCTGAACCAGTCTTCGAAGCGCGTTGTGCCGATGCGCGGATGGTCGCTTGGCACGAGCGAGCGGTCGTCCAGCAGCGTGCCAAAATATCGCGCATGGGGATCCGCGGTAACTTTGCGCGGATCGTTCGTAGCCTTCAAAAACCGCGCGACCAGCTCGCTCATGCGGATCGGCTCCGGGCCTGCGATTTCGATCACCCCGTTGAGCGGCGGCGAGAGCGCAACATCGGTCATGATGTCCGCGACGTCGTTAGACGCGATTGGCTGAAAATAGGCACTCGGGACTGTGGTGATGTCACCGACCGTTCCTGACTGCGCGATGCCGCCAAGAAACTCGAAAAACTGCGTCGAGTGGACGATAGTGTAGGGGATGCCGGAGCTCCGGATGAGCTTTTCCTGGGCCGTCTTGGCGCGCATATAACCGCTGTCGGGCAGACGCTCGGCCCCCACGATCGAAAGTGCGATGTGGTGCTTCACGCCCGCCACTTTTTCTGCTGCGAGCAGGTTCCGGCCGGAGGTCTCGAAGAACTCCAGAACAGCCTTGTCCTCGAAGGAGGGTGAATTCGCCAGGTCGATGACGGTCTGCGCTCCGGCGAGCACTTCCGCGAGGCCTTCGCCGGTTATGGTGTTGACGCCGCCGTTCGGTGACGCAGCGAAGACTTCATGGCCCTTGTTACGCAGCCTCTCGACTGTCTTCGAGCCGATCAGCCCGGTGCCACCAATAATCACGATTTTCATGACGACCTCCTCGTTCGTGTTTCAGTGTTGATTTGCCTGACCGGGACAACCGCTGGCGCATCAGCTCTCGTCGTTCGGACAATGCATCAGGGCGCAGGTCCAGACCATCAAACGGAAGCATCTGTCATGCGATGCAAAGGTCTAGGATAGATGCTTCTGTAGTTTGGGGACGCTAGTCAGCGAGGAGACAGCGTCTCATCTGCTAGCCAACAGCAGCGTGAGGTCGGCGGACAGGAGGGCTTTCGGCCAACAGCAAAATCGAACTCTTCGACCGAGACGCGCCGCGCAACGTTGCCGTTCGCGTCGAGGAAACCCACGTCGTTTTCGGGTCAGACTTTCCCGTACCCCACTGCTCTTTGCGGCAGCGAAATCGACACGCCCATAGAAATATCACAGGGAATCGAAGAGTTTGGGGAAGCGGTAACGCTCTATCGAAACGAGCCCCCGGGGGGCATTTTGCAGCGCAACAGCGCCCGCGCCCCCCTTCGTCAAACCGCGACTGCTTGGCGACCGAGCAGTTGTTCAAACTCATGTGGTCGCTGCGGTTCGACCCTTGACCTAACAAGCGCTCGCCTTCTCCCAGAAGGCCGGTCGGCAGCGGCCGAGTCAGGATTGGGAGGACCGCGCGCAGCCGTTGCAGGATGCCGCACACGCTCCGCCGAGCGCCTCGTCCATGAGGCGGCGGATGGTGAGCGCGCAGCGGCCGCATTTGGGACCGCAGCCGAGACAGCCATAGACCTGACTGATCGAGCGCGTCCGCTCCGCCTCGACGGCGGAGCGGACATCCTGATCGCTCAACACATTGCATGAACAGATGATCATGGCGCGATGGCTCTCGACGGAGATTAGTTAAGTTGGTCTTCACCCGGCGAGCGGTCAGTAATCCCAGACCGCCGGTACGCAACGAAAGGCGTCGCCGTCGACCGCCACATGGCAGACTGACGGGAACGGCAGGTGAGTGGCCACCAGCGGCTCGCGGTTCGCCGCGAGTTCCCGCATAAGCCTGACGCGGACGCGGGCCGCCTCCTCGGGGTCGTGTTCGAAGCCGTTGTGCCAGTCGGGATGGTCGAATCCGACCTGGAACACCAGGTCCCCGGCGAACGTCAGCCGGTCGCCGCCTGACGCCAAGCGGACAACGCTGTGCCCGGGCGTGTGGCCGCCGGTGCGACGGACGACCACCCCCGGCGCCACCTCGTGTTCGTCTTCGAACGGGCGCAGCTGGCTGCGGTACTCATTCACGAACCGCTTGGCTGCCCGCCGAAGCGCGTCCGGAAACCCCTGGGGCATGGAAACACGGGAGAAATCGGGCGACTCCCAGAACTTGATCTCAGCGGCTGCCACGTGAATCCGCAGGTCAGGATTCAGCCGATCCTTCACGCCGTCGATGAGTAGCCCGCCAATGTGGTCCATGTGCATGTGGGTCAGCACCACGTCAGTCACGGATGCTAGATCGATGCCAGCGGCCTCCAGTCGATGGATCAGCTGCCCGGCCCGCGGTAAGTGCAAGGCCGGGTCCGCTCCCAGGCCAGCGTCGACGAGTATGGTTTGTTCGCCGCTGCGCACCACAGCCACGTTCAGCGGCCACTCGAGCGTCTCCGGCGAGAGGAACTCGTCCTCCAGCCAGGCGGTCCGGACGGCCGGATCGATGTTGTAGGCGATAGTCGGGGCCGGGATTGGTAGGATCCCATCGCTGACAACCAACACGTCGATCTTGCCGATCTTGAGTGCATAGCGCGACGGAACCAGCTCGTCGGGCCGCGGTCGAGCGGAAATATCGTTCAGGTTCATGTTTGTGTTCATGTTTGTCTCCTGTTGATCGCCTTTGCCTCGGCCATATCGGCCGTATCCGCCGCCCGCCCACTGTGGATTGGCATTTGCCATCATGGATGGCCACACGGCGTCTGCACACGAGATTGCGCCACCGCGGCATGCGCGACCATCAAACGGAAGTATCGGTCAGGCAATGCGAAGGTCCATGACAGACCGTTGCAGGGGCGGATGATCTCCCGCAGACGTCGAAAGCGACCGCTTCGAGCACGGAATAACCGCTGTGAGCAACTTGTAGCAATTGCCGGACGGCTCGTATCGTAAAGCGGTGATCATCGGCGGCTCCTAGATATCCTGCTGCCGGTCTCGCCGTCCGGCCGCACGCGGCTGACTGCCTGGTGCTCAACGAGAAATCAGACTGGCCGCCGGCAAAAGTTGGATCGCGCTGGCGCTGGCAGTGTTCGCGACATGGGCGCCCGCTGCGCGTCCTGCGGCTGGCGGTTCGGCGGCATGACGATCCCTGCAGGGACAGCCGCGGGCCTCGAAGCAGCTATCGGCCCTGCCCTGGTGCTGATCTCGCACAACCACCAAGTGCTTGCCCTGCGCTTTCCGGCTTCGCTGGCATAGCCTAGCTGGGTGCAAGTTACACTTGGCTGTTTCGCCATCATTCGATCTAAGGCGACCGCGCGCGATGGCGGTTGTCCAAATGGACGCATGGAAGCGTCGACTGTCCCCCGGCCAATGTCTGCTTACAGCAAAGAAGAAGGTGACTCTAGCGTCTGACATTGGGCGCGAAGCAGCCATTCGCAACCGGCATACACATACCAGTTGCTGGAAGTGCATAAGACGTTTAAGAAAAAGCCCGTTCCTCATCGGCCGGCGTGACCAACCCCTCCGCAGCCGGTTGTGAAGTTCATGCCGCGACGGGTCTGTTACGAAGCCTTTCATGCTTCCACATGCCTCGGCGAATGAAATGTCGCCCAGACGGTCGATAATATCCCGCCGTTCCTGCTATTTAGGTGTAGCTTGAGCGGATCGTCGTCACACTCAATTACCCGATGTCCCCAAGCACCCGGTACGCCGCCGAAGATCTTCATCCACGCCTGCGGCCTCGAGCGCCCGGCAGACGACATAGCGCATCAGGGGTTGACCAGCTCGGACGTGTCGCCTTCTGGCCCGACCACGAAGAGTGGCGGCATCTCGGTTGATAGCTGCCGCCAAGCGCGCGCACGCCGGGCAGCGCACGCGATAGTTGAATGCCCCGCGGGAACTCGACGAACACCTGCTTGCCATCGTCGAAGGCACGCAGCGGCCGCCAAGGTGCGCGATCCCCCGTCACCTCGTAGCGGATATTGACGCGAGAAAGATCGACGCCTGTCGAGACCGGCTGCGCCGCTTCGGCCTGCTGGGACCTTGACCTCGCCTGGTGTCAGGTTTTCTCCATCACATGCCGACTGTTGCAGTGGATAAGCAACATGCCCGCCCGGCGCCGGATAGCAGCTTGCCAAGCCGCTTGGCTCACGGTTGAATCGGGGGAGCGCGAAATGGTTTCCGACAACGCCTGCTCCTCGCGATTCCAGACCTCGATTCGAAAATTGTCTTCCGCTGTTTTCGCAATAGCTTCGCTGGCCAGCGCCAATCGGGTGAGTTAACGGGTGATAAGGCGGTTGAGAGCTGAATCTGTCGAGATCATTTGTTCTGAGACCCACTCAAACAGGCGTGGAAGGGGCAATCTTGAGATTCCGAGATCCGCCCGCCCAGCCAGGATGTGCTCGCCGATCTGCTCATAGCTTCCCGAAATTGAGCGGACATTCGAAGCGGTTTTTGAGTGGATGATCGCCACGACCTTGGGCAAGGTCACGAAACCGAAAACGGAGGGGGCGGAAAGTGCAATCCTCTGCTTTTCCTCGTTCTCATTGCGAAGATCGACGCTTCCAGCCGACCCAAGGACGTCAACTTCCTCTATCAAACATCCGAGTAGCGATGCTGTTGCTTCAACATGGTGTTCGGCGATGCATAACCTGTTCAATAAGTTTGGCATCGGCTTCGTATTCTGCGGCCCGCGCAGCCATTCGGTTGGCCAAGCTGTGTCTTTCCCGAGCGGCTTCGCGTTTTGCCGTCCGTTTCGCCAACTCAGCCCGCTGCTGGTGCGCTCTTAGAAGGCTGCAAAGAGCCTGTTCCGCATCGTCTGCTTGCGCCTGCATCAAAACGTCTGCTCCGAACGCATGCCCGTTGTGACAACGGTAACGGGTAATCGGCCCGTCTTCGATCTCCCAAAGCGGTCCGTGACATTCGGGGCAGACAAATGTCGAGGGGGTGCCAAGCTGGCCTTCGGTCTGTTCCATTGTGCTGTGCTCCTGAGCAGCAATTGCTGCCTCGAGTCGGATGACAGGTGGGATTTCTGGTGTCGGTGCTGCCATTTCGGAAGCAAGCCTGCGCAACAGGCCAGCCATTTCGGACAGGGCGACGCAATAGTCGACCTCCACATTCTGCAAGGCGCTCAGCGGCATATCGGGGACTGCAGCGTCGTCGGGGTCTTGGACGACGCTGACGTCGCCGCAAATCTTAATGGCGCGAAGGCCGGCGGTGCCGTCGGAGAGGCTGCCTGTGAGCACGACTCCGATCTCGCTGCCGCCAAAGCTGCAGGCCGCCGATCGAAAGAGGGGGTCGATGGCGGGGCGCGCCAAATTCTCCCGCGGACCGCGCCGCAGCAGAATGTGGCCACCGTGTAAAAGCAGGTGAGCTCCGGGCGTGCAACGAAGATGTGCCCGTTCTCAATCTTCATGCCGCTGGCGGCATTCGCTACGGGCATGTTGGCAGCGCGACCGAGAATGTCGCCGAGGTAACTCGTGGGGCCGACGTGCTGTACGATGAGCAGGGCCGCCGGAATTTCCGGCCAAATATCCCGGACAAGTCTCTTCAGCGCGTCGACACCCCCTCCGAGGCTCCGATTGCGACGATGCACCGGTTCTCGCAACCGTGGGCACGGACCGTCTCCGGCTGCGTCGCACGCTCCGCTGCTGCCGGTCGGATGCCCTGCCTTCGTCGAAGTTAGCTTCCGGACTCATCGCCGAATATTGGGCCCCGCACTGATGCCGGCTCTGAACTAACGCTTGCGTGCGCGTTTGACAGCAGCCTCTGCCACGGCCGGGGCCTCCTGAATGCTTGCCGCGCCGCCGAAATCCGCGTTCTTGGTGCGGCCAGCTCCTGGGCCCGCACCTAGATCAGCGCCTGTGGTCGGATCGGAAGCCGGATCCGAAAGAGTACGGTCGGCCATCTTGGCCACCACCTTCATGTCTTTGGCGGCCAGCTTCACAGTTGCCAGACCGTCTCCGCCATCGACGGGCATCACCTCTTCAAGGTCATCGATCCGATCCCACTCTCCGCCGGAATTCCATGGGCCAGTGACATCGCCGTCGCCCTGAGAGGTGTTAACGTACATGCTGGCGTACTTCTCTACCCCCGGGAGCTTGCCTGACGGGAAGTTGTTTTCGATGGCGTAAAGAGCTTTTTCAAACGACTTCTGGTGGGCAATCTCGCGCGTCATCAGGAAGCCGAGCGCGTCCTTGATGCCGGGGTCGTCGGTGATGTTGATGAGGCGTTCGTAAACGATCTTAGCGCGAGCTTCGGCGGCGATATTCGATCGCAAATCCACCGTGGGTTCGCCGCGCGAGTCGACATAGGCCGCAGTCCAGGGAACGCCGGCCGAATCGCACAGCGCGGGAGCCCCGCCGAACAGAATTGATTCCTTGGCTGTCGTCCCGCTAGCGCCGATCATCAGGTAAAGGTCCGCTTCCTTCATTTGGCCCTCGGCAAGTTGTGCCTTGAGCCCCTTGTTCAGCATGGTGACAATTGATCCCACTACTTCGAGATGGCTGAGTTCTTCAGTTGCGATGTCGAGCAACATGTCGCGACGGCCAAGGTCGTCCTCGCCAAGTCCTTGCGTGAAATAGCGCATCGCGGCGGCTAGCTCACCATCGGCGCCGCCGAACTGTTCCATGATCATGCAGGCCAGGCGGGGATTCGGCTCCGAGACGCGAACGGTGTATTGCAGGCGCTTGTTGTGCATGAACATGGACATTTCTCCGGGAAGTTAGTTTGCCCAAACATCCACCTGCGAGGATTGTTCCGAATTGTGTGGCGGCGCGCCAATACGGGACCCATGGTGTACGGGGTGAAGTCGTGTCTGGACGCACCTCGCAGCAAGATGCGCATGGGGTGTGCATACAGCGCAAGGGAACCGACATGAGCCCGGTGGCAGCACTCTCCTCGGTTTGTTGCAGCAGGCGGGCATCGGTCGGACTTTTGTCTCCGTAGGCCTGCGACTGATGCGGAATGCCTCTGCGATCAGCGGCCCTTGAGAAGGTCGAACACTACCTGGTTGGTGCTTGGGCCCTGGGAAATGCCCGGGCCCTTACCGAGATCCGGCTGGCCTTGATCCTCGTGCCTTGCAATCCGGATGAATGCCTGTTCCATCCCAACATCCCGTTCCCTCTGTCTTCGGCCGCAACGAGTGCTGCCGCGGAATCCGGATCCTCGGACCATTCCAAAGCATCTGGTTCATTACAAATTCCATGACACGAGCCCACGGCTATCCGTCCAGACGGTGCGAGTTGTCGTGACTACCTCCCCTACCCACTTCGAGTTATCGGTTCCAGCGCCGGCGAGCCGATTCCAGAGACCGCGCTGGACAACTTGATCCAGCCCTTTTTCAGGGGAGCGGCATCCGATACCCAGGGCTGGTCCTCGGGTTGTTTATCGCATCGGAAATTGCACGCGCCCATGGCGGCAGCCTAGTGGTGGACTCCACGACCAAGGAGACCCGCTTTTCCTTTCTCATGACGCTGGAAAGCGTCGCGGCTCGTGACGGAACTTTCCTGCTGGCCGACGGATGCCCCGACAAATCCTCTTTCCGTCCTGCCGGAATCTTTCATGGATACGTCGAGACCGATACGGTGTTCCATTGCTGTCCTCCATTCGGTGGCTGGGCCCGGTGTCGATCGAGAGCCCGATCCTAATCCTTGTATGGATGGCTCCTGCGGGTCAAGGGGTATCGGATCGGGTTTGGTGAACAGGTCGGTTGCGGCCATGTATACGGCGTCTGAATGTGCAACGGGATCGCTGCGCGCCCTGATGAATATCCGCTTGGAGAACAGGTCCCACTCAATCGAGCGCGCTCGAGGCGCTTCGGATTAATCGGGGTGTCCTGGTTCTTCGTCTCCGTTTGTTCGCCATCACCTCACTTTGCCCTGACCATTCCGAGAGCCTGTCAGGCTGACTGCGGCTCGTAACGCGATCCGTCCCTCAGGACGGCGAATATTGTTCGTGCCATGCGATGCGCCAAAGCGACGGCGACGATCTTCGTCTTCTTTCGCATCAGCATGCCCGATAGCCAGTCCGAGCTCGGCTCGCGCTTGAGTCTGCATCTGAGCATGATCTGCGCCATGGCGCCCAGATACAGCAAGCGTCGGATATAACGATTGCCCATCTTCGAGATCCGGCCCACCCTCTGCTTGCCTCCGGTGGAGTGCGGCTTGGGAGTGAGGCCGAGCCAGGCGGCATAGTCCCTTGCGCTGCCGAAATTGTCGACATCCGGCGTCGTCGCCGCGATGATCGTCGCCGACAGCATCCCCACACCTGGGATTGTGGCTAGACGCTGGCTTGTCTCGCTTTGCGCGTAGGTCTCTTCGAGCTCGTCGGTCAGCCGCTCGATCCGCTTGTCCGTCTCGGCCAACTGATCGAAGAGCAAACTCACAGGCATTCGAGCTACTTCCGGCAGTTGATCCAGTTGATCCTTCAGTCGATTGACGTTCTGCGCGCCCTTCGCCGCGATGACGCCGAACTCCGTCATGTGGGCCCGGATCGCGTTGCCGATCTGCGTGCGCTGGCGAACCAGAAAGTCTCGCGTGCGGTGAAGAACCAGAACCGACGAGCAGGCTTCGCTCTTGATGGCGACAAACCGCATGGAGGGGCGTGTCACGGCTTCACAGATAGCGGCCGCATCCGCAGCATCCGTCTTCCCGCGCTTCACGTAAGGCTTCACATAGGAGGGCGGCATCAGCCGGACGTCGTGCCCCATCTCCAGAAGCCTGCGCCCCCAATCGTGAGAACCTGCGCAAGCCTCCATGCCGATCAGGCATCGTGGACGCTTCTGGAAAAACACCAGCAACTGGCTGCGGCGAAGCTGACGGCGTACGAGAACCCGACCGTTCCCATCGACACCATGGATCTGGAAGACACTCTTTGCGAGGTCGATGCCAACTGTGGCAAGTTCTGACATGGATGGCTCCTTTGCTCGGGACGACAACATCCCAACTATGGCGCAATGCGACGCCGGGAGCAGGAGCCATCCACACCATCAATCGGAGAACAGTCAGCCGGCCAGATGTTCGAACATCGCCGCCACATCTGTGGGTACCGCTTCCGCGATACTTCATGTGGCTTCGGATGTGATCGAGTTGGCAGTTGCCGACAGATCCTTCGCGCCCTACCTCTTTTTTCCCAAGCCGGGCGGAAGGCCTGGCTTCGAGGGCGTGCTTCTAGCGCGTTGGCGTTGGGAGGGTTCCTTCTGCTTTCATGCAATCCCTTGCTCGCGACGGAGTGAAGGTTGATCGCTCAATTCACCACAGCGGGTGACGGACTTGCCTACGATATTTGCATTATCGGAGGTGGCACTGTCGGACTGGCCATTGCCTCGGCTCTCGAAAACGCGAAGCTTCGAATCTGTGTTCTGGAGGCGGGCGGAAAGTGGCAGACCAAGGGCTCGCAGGAGCTCTACGACGGCATCGTCGCAGATCCTCTCGTCCATGCGTCGCTCCAGAGTTTCCGTATACGCGCTCTGGGAGGGTCGAGCCGGGCCTGGGGTGGCCGCTGCGTGCCGTTCGATAGCATTGACTTCCAGAAGCGCGAATGGGTGAACCAATCGGGCTGGCCAATCACTTATGAAACCCTGCTACCCTATTATCGTCGGGCGCACGAGGTGCTCGAGGCTGGGCCATTCGACTACGACCCAACAAGTGCGTTACCGGGTTCTCCACCTGAACTCGTGCAGGGTGTCGACGGCGATTTGTTTAGAACCCGCTTGGAGCGGTTTAGCCCACCAACGAACATGTGGAAGCGGTTTGCCAAGTTGCTGCGGTGCTCACAGCACATCCACGTCTGGTTAAACGCGGCGGCGACGGGAATTCGCCTGGTGCCAAACGGGCGCTCAGTCCACCACATTGACGTTGTTGACCTGAAGGGCACAAAGCGTGAGGTCACAGCGTGCCATTACATATTGGCCGCCGGAGGCTTCGAGACAACCCGGTTGCTACTCGCCTCGAATGACGTGATGCAGGCTGGCATAGGCAACGCCCGAGATCAGCTTGGCCGTTACTATATGGCCCATCTCGGAGGCACTGTCGGAGCTCTAAAGTTGCCGAACGCCCTTCAGGCAGTTGCTTTTGGGTACGAGCGGGACGCGTCCGGAATCTATTGCCGAAGGCGGCTGGCGCTCACGGACGCAGCGCAGCGGGAGCATGGGTTGCTAAACCAGATCTTTCGCACCCATCTACCCGATCCTGCCGATCCCAGCCATAACGACCCGATCCTGTCGGCGATGTATCTCGCTAAAAGGGCATTTCTCCCAAAAAACGTTAGAGGTCAGCAGCAACGTTCAGTGACACTGAAGCAAATGTTCGCGCACTTTCACAACGTCGCTTCTTCGCCGTTGCGCCTCGGGCGCTTCGGTGCGGGCTGGATGGCGAACAGAACATTCGCACAGCGAAAGCTGCCCTCCGTGGTGTTGGTGCCGCGCTCCAATTTGGTCCACCTTGAGTTCCATTCGGAGCAGGAGCCGAACCACGCAAGTAGGTTGACGTTAACGACCGAACGCGATCGGTTGGGTATGCCGAAGCTGCGTGTCGATTGGAAATTCACGGACGACGACCTCCAGAGCATTGCCCGCACCTATCGGCTGCTGGGTTGCAAGTTGGAGAAGATCGGAGCCACCATTTCTGGATTTGAGCCGGACAAAGTGGTGGAAATGGCAAGAAGATCAGGAGCCATGAATGGTCATCATCTCGGCACAACGAGAATGTCTGCCAGCCCGAACGACGGTGTTGTCGACGCTGAATGCCGAGTGCATGGGCTGACGAACCTGCATATCGCAGGTGGCTCGGTCCTGGCCACATCCAGCCAGGCCAATCCCACCCTGACGATCCTGGCCCTTGGGCTGCGCCTCGCCGAGAAGCTTCGCCAGTGACGCCCATGCGGACAGAAGCTGAATGATTGCCGCCTGCTTTCGATCTCGCAACAGGAAAGCCGGGGTTAATCTGAGTGAGTGGCCAAGTCGGCCAATGCTTCCAGATGCGAAATCCCATTGCGGCATGGTCCGCTTATTCCCTGACGCGGCGGGTCTGAGATCGAGGGCTTACACGCTGCTGCGCAACTCCGTGACTCACATTAAAGATCGCCGCAGGTTAAGACCAGGGATAGCACGCCAACAGCGTAAGGCAGCAGGCCAACAGGCATTTCAGAAGCAGAAGCTCGCGAGCTGATCAGCTTTTTGGGCAGCGGTAATTGGTCATCACTCATTCGCGAAGCGCGCGGGCTGAAGCCAGAACTCTGAAGCTAATTTTAAACTGACCCACTACCGACACGCAACTTGCCTGGACCCCGACGCAGAACGTCTGGTATCACCTCGCTGCCGATACATACGCGCAGTTCATCAATGTTGATCGTGCCAGACTTCGCCGGCTTCGCTGATCTCAACGGCAGCTCGGACGCCGGGGTTGCTGTGCCGACGGCGGCGTTCCCGAGGAGCTAACCGGCGATCGCCAACCCCAGGCCAACGCCAACGCGTGGCAAAATCGAGGGCGAAGGCGCGGAGGCTTGGGAGAGATCGTCAGATCGAACCGGCGAATCTGTGATCCCACGGCTGGAACATTCTTCGCCGGGTGAAGTTTGCCACTCGCCTTGGTTTCTCCCGTGGTCCTCCCAAGGCAAGGAAGCTGCCTGCACAGCTTCCACAGCCCGCCTCGGACGGGGGCAAAACTGTCTGGGGCGGGCTTCGTTCCAGCCTGCGCATAAGTAACGACTTATGCAATGCCGCCCACGTTCTCCCAAGCGAGGCGCGGCAATGCTGGGAAGAACTCCCTTCAGCGAAGTCGAAATCGAGGGCGTCGGCACCTGTCGCTTGCCGAACCAATGGCAAGGTCGGCGGCTGAAGCGCGTCTGCGAGGCGACGACCGTCATACTGCGGCCCCGGCGATCGGTTGCGGGATGACGGTGCACCAGTTCAACAAAGTTGCCCGAGGACAAGCAGGCCGACGTGCACCGCGCCTATATGGCATTGATGTGCGCTGGCGGATCCGACCCGGCCGAGGCTCGCGTCACTCCCGCAGTCATCTGTCGACTGAGCAGAACACGAGGTCGGCCGCTGGTTACTGCACCACAAGGCGTCATTGCCGCAGGGCACTTCAGGGCCTTTGGGCCTTGTATGGCCAAACAGGAGGGGCTTTCCCAGGCGATGGCGCACCCAGCGCATGGCGTTGGCGAAGGCCCGTGAAGGCGAAGCAGGGGCATAAATGCCGCGTAGCTAACAAGCGCCGTCCGCTGGCGCCGTCCTAGCGCTCACCTTTTTTCTAAGATACCGCTCGAAAATCGCCAGTTTCTGTTCGTAGCCAATCCGCACTGTTTCTCCACAGCCATCGCATCTGAAACCAGCGATCGTTTTCACCCATGAGCCCATTCTTGTAAACGGATGTGAACAGGCAGGGCATTGCTACTCGATAAATACGTCGCGCAACTCATTGGACAGGGGCACGCGCATGTTCTCCTTTGGCGGTAAGCCCACTTCAACAAGACGGACGACGGAAGGTTCCTCTGCGCACAAGGGATCAGACCTCAGTCCCAAGATGTTTAAGCTCTCAACGCGCTGGCACCGGCTACAGGCGGGCGCCAGGACGTACGGCACGGGTTGGAAACGCGTGCTGGCGGGCCCTAGCTGTTCCCGCTAAGACGCGATGCTCGGCGCCGGCGGTTTAGCGATCAGCTTATTGTCGGTTGACACAATGGCTGCGGCCTCATCCATAGCCCCGGCCCATAGAGACCATTGACCATCTCTTCGCTCCTCCCTTTTGGAAACTGGCCGGCTGCCGAAAAGTGACCGGCCTTTTTGTACATTAGCGGAACCCGCTATTTTTTTTTGAGGCTTGCTAACTCTCAGCAGCGAGCGTGTGGACACCGCTGCTGGAAGGACCCAATCCTTGGCCGGGCCCGCATCGCCTCGCCAGTCGGTGCGGGCCCACTCGCGGGCGTCCGCAGGGGATTCTGAAGCTGCCTTAACTTGGCGGTGGCTAGAGAGACCAAAGACGTCGCCAAGCTTAGGCGACACGCCTCTTATACGAGCCGCGAGCCATCGGCTTATCAGCTTCCTTCGCTTCGATCAGCGCAGCGATATCGCCGATGTCCCACAGCTTGCCAGTCACGCCAGCGGCCATGGCTGGTGTCATCCGCAACGCCGCATGGATGCGAACAAAATTGTAGTACATGAAAGTGGAGGGCAACCGCGTTGGCGTGCGCCTCGACGTTTTTGGAAAAGCCGTTGATCAGACGGGTGAACCGCGCATGTGACCCACTACCTGCGTGTCGCGTAAAGTCGCCGTTGTATCGTTCGTACGAAAGGTGGGATTGCCGCTCCGAGGTAGAAAAACCACAATCGAGCCGACACCCCACTGGCCGCAAATGCCCCTGCCGTTGCACCGACCGTCGTAAACCTGACCCAAGCCTCGACGCAGAACGGTCCAACTCCGAAGCGAAGTCGTTAGCCCCCCGCTCCCGGTTGCTCGCAGTAAACCTGATCGTCCGAACCGCCGAAAAGCGCCGAAGAACTGCCGAACTTGAATTTTCGGAGGCATTGCCGCAGCTCGCGACTTTGCCCGCTCGGACGCGCGCAGGAGGTCGGCACAGCCTGACCGAGTTGCCGAGTCGCCCGCGCTAGCTAAGCGACCTGCGACAGGTCGCACCTCGCCATGCCGTAACGCCATAGGTGGTTGGTCTCCGCGACCCGACTTTGGTAGAACAGAGTGAGTTGCTGACCGTTGATCATCACCGTCGAGTGGCCGTTCTCCCCGTTCTCGCCGGGATCCAGGACCGGCCCAGCCGTTATGTAAGGTCCGTTCACCTCGTCGGCGATGGCGAAGAACACTCGCTGGCGGTTGCCGCGGTGACCCTCAGGGAGGAAGCACGTCGCATTGAGCAGCACGCGGCCGTCCGGCAACTCGACTAATTGGGCGCCTTCGATACCCCATTCATAGTCAGGATGCTCCCGCCCATTGTGATGGGGAACATCGGCATGGTCCAGAATCTTGCCGACACGTTTCCAGGGGCCGAACCAGGAATTGGATTGGCTGCGTGCCAGATAGACGTCCGGTTGAGGCACCCTGCTGAACTTGGGCATCCCGGAATAGACCAGGTAGCGCTGCCCGCCGATGATTGCCGGGTGCGGGTCGTAGATGCCGTCCTCGCCGGTGTCGGGTATTGCTTTGATCGCCGGGGCCAACACGACCCAGTGGAAGCCGTCGTTGGACACCGCATGCTCGCACCGTCCGCCGGACTTCATGAATTCGGTCTGAATGAACATGTGGAAAACGCCGCTCTCGTGAATGACGCCCGGCGCGGCAACACCTGACCCGCTGATACGCAGATCAACCACCGGATGCTCGGTCCAGGGACCATAGAGATCAGGAGCGGTGGCGTGCAGGATGGCCCACGTCTCGGTAGCTACGGCACCGCTGGAGCCGAATATGTGCCACTGCGTCCCGTCGAACACCGGACAAGGATCCTTCAGGTCGTCCACGCTCTGCGGCTGAAACAACGGGAAGACATTGCTGTCGAAATTGAACTTCACTTCCATGTCTTTCGTGTGAGTGCCCTTGTCCAGCTCGTCACCTTGCTCGCGCGAATCAGCCCACCATAACTGCCAGCGCTAGTTTTGTTTGAAGCCGCAGAAAACCGCCGTGCGCGGTAAGCGTCGCGTGGCGGCAAAGCCGATGTCGATTTGACGACGCCGCCATCCCGAGCCATCGAGCTTGGATCAACTTACCCAATGCTAGTTAACCGCAAACAGGCAAACCCCAACTCAAAACCCGCCCTATAACATATGTTAGGCGCCGAAAAGTTCAAGATTTCTAAGAAACGTCGGAATGGAATTCGTCGGAGGCGCCTGCTGTCTTCGACGAAGGCGGCGGCGATGCCTGGCGGTGATTGCGGCGGGGGGGTGACGCGCACCTCGCTGCGCGGTGTGTTCGAGCCAGCACGAACAAGGCCGCGAGACGCGCCGTCGGGAACGTCGGCAATCAGGCAGAGCCGTGTTCGCGCAGATCGGTCTCCTCCGCCACCTCTTTTCGTAGCTCTCGGCGGGAGCGTTCCGCTTTATCCGAACTATTCTCGTCGTTTGTCCGCTCGAGTTCGCGATCGATTGTCTCGCGTGACCCCTCTGCCGGATCCTGTTGCGGAGATGTGTGCGGGCCGGTTTCGATCTTGCCGTCGCCGGGAACCGAGCGGTCGCGAGACTTCGACATCTTCAGCTTCCCTTTCGTCTGTCATCTGCCTCGGCGTTCCGATGGCATGAATTTCCGATGGCATGAATTCGGTCGCTTCCCTGCCGAACCGGATCGCCGACGCTTTGTTCCGTTTTGGCCGGCCCGTGGCGTCAGAGCGATGCCCCCACCGGGTCCGGAACATTCGTGGCAGTTAAAAGTTCGGCCAACACCCTTACCGTGATCGGCCCTTATGCCCCCCACCTCACCCTCGGACGTCGTCATTCGTAAGCTGCAGAGAATCTCTGAGCTCCGGGAGTCCGATCTCGCGGTCCTGAGAGCCCTCGCGATCGAGGAGAAGGAATTCCAGGCGAATCATGACGTGGTCCGCGAGGGCGACCGGCCTTCACATTCGTTCGTCCTCGTCGACGGCCTGATCGGCTCCACCAAATTTACCGGCGAGGGTAAGCGGCAGATCACATCCTTCTTCGTAACCGGGGATATTCCGGATCTGCACGGGCTCCATCTTTCCGTGATGGACTGCACCTTCTCGACGCTCACGCCATCGCGGGTCGGCTTCATTCGGCACGACGCGCTGCGTGCCATCTGCGAACAACATCCTAACATCGCGACTGCGTTCTGGCGGTCGACGCTGATCGATGCGGCGATCTACAGAGAATGGGTAACCAATGTCGGAAGGCGCGAGGCCTTTACGCGGATGGCTCACGTGCTGTGCGAGCTGATCTGCCGGCTGCGTGCGGTCGGACGCATCCAGGACCACGTCGCGGATATTCCAATCACGCAAGCAGCCCTTGGCGACGCTTTGGGCCTGTCCACTGTCCACGTGAACAGAACGCTGCAGGAACTGCGCCGCAAGGGCCTGATCGCCACATCGGGCGCCAGGGTGCAAGCCCTGAACTGGCCAGATCTCGTCCGCGCAGCGGATTTCGATGCGACCTACCTGCACCAGAGGAACCCCGAAGCCGGGCAGTGACGGAAGCTATCCCGATGGGAAGATATTTTTTTGACAGTGGTGATCTCGAGGACGAGGTGGGTATCGAATGCACAGGGCTTGAAGAGGCGCGCCGGGCCGGCCTAGAAGGCTTGAAAGACCTGGCGAGGCACGCACTGAGGGACGTCAATGGACAGCAATTGTTCCTCGAAATCAGAAATGAAAGCGGCGACAAACTGCTGAGGCTCAGCATTCGTCTGCACGTGAAGCGATGGGATAGTATCTAGAGCACGTCCTGTTTAATCCGCATCATATCCTGCGGCCTTAAAGAGTTTGTGCATTCGGCTGGCGTGAAGAGGTCGAGAAGCGGACCGACGGCGTCCCACAAAGCCTTGATTGTTCTCTCGGCCTTTGCTCGCAACAACGCCTTGAGCTTGGAGAAGGCGTTGTCGGTGGGATTGAAGTCGGGACTGTAGGGCGGCAGGTAGAGCAGGCTTGCCCCTGCGGCCTCAATCGCGTCGCGCACGCCGGCGGCCTTGTGGGCGGGCAGGTTGATGGGGGTGGACGCCCCCTCACGGCGTCGCTGTGCCAAAGTGGTGTCGTCAAACATCATCGAACGGAGGCGTCCATGTTGGAAGTTAACACAATCGGATTGGATCTGGCGAAGAACGTGTTCCAGGCGCACGGCGCGGATGTATCGGGAGCCGTGCTGTTCAGGAAGAAGGTTCGCCGTGATCAAGTACTTCGGTTTCTTGCTGATCAGCCGGCCTGCACGGTTGCCATGGAAGCGTACGCCGGCAGCCATTATTGGGCGCGGGAGATTGCGAGGCCGGGGCACGGTGGTTCGGCTAATCGCTCCGGGATACGTCAAGCCATTTGTGAAGCGTCAGAAGAACGATGCGGCTGATGCTGAAGAGATCCGTGAAGCTGCACAGCGGCCGACCATGCGGTTCGTAGCAGCGAAGAGCGAAGAGCAGCAGGCGGCGGCCATGGTGTTCCGTTCGCGTTCTGGTAGTTCGGCAGCGGACCCAGAGGATCAATGCGATACGGGGCCATCTTGCGGAGTTTGGACTTGTGGCTGCGCAGGGCCTCTTCCACGTCGCCAAGCTTGTCGCTGCGATTGAGAGTGCGGATTCCACTATACTCGAAGCCGCTCGCCCGATGTTGTCTCTGCTCGTTGAGCAACTGCGGTCACTGGATGAGAGGGTGGCTGTACTCGATCGCGAGATTGCCCGGCGCGCTGCACGCCATAGGTCCGCGCCGCATGGCCGCCTTCTATCACCAGAAGCGCCATCTCCTCTCGACTAGAGACGTGAGACAGGCATTCTTGTGGATGTTCATTCGGACCCTCCGGTGAGTGCTGAAGCGTTGTAACTCCAGTCTCCTCGGTTTGGTCCGAATGGACAACCTAGTGAAAGCTCACATCTAGACGACCCGCTCACGTTGCCATCCGCTCACAACAACCACTTACTTAAAGTCGGGCGTCCAATGAAATTGGGAGACGGCCGGAAGCGCCGACGCGAAATGCTGGACGTGCCCCCTACATCCACGCAACGCCGACGCTTGGCATTCGAGCCGGAACAAATGTCCGGTTGCACAGTTCGAGCCATGCAGCGGTCGATCCCCGCGCTGCAAGATCGGTAACCCGATCGCCCGCGCCGGCCCCTCCCACGGCGCGGGCTTTCGTATGCATTCACGCTATGGGGTTGCACTTGCTTCGCCGTTATCGTGAGCCGGCTGACCACGCTGTCCGGTGCCGCGGGATATCGGCGACATCGGCAATCGCGCATTCCCGGCAGGCCGGCCAATGCACGGAACAACGCGGCACTATGATAGTTGGGTGGCCTCAGAAAGTGGCAGAGAACGATGGGCAAAAAACCCAAACAGCACAGAGAATCCACGGCGGATCGTGAAAAGGCGATCGAGGCGCTCTACTTCGCGCGCAAGTGCGGCCTCACGAAGGAGGAGGCACTCAAGATCCTCAGGGAAGCCCCGATCAGGATCGATGATGAGAACGAAGAGCGCTCCGGCATCCGGACTTAGAAGCGATTGCCGATCACGCGTTGCAGGTGGCCGTGGCGCATCATCTTCTTCGCCTCGGACCCGCATTTCAATCGATCCGCGCATTCTGCGCCTCGGCCGGCGTCCCTTCGCCTCGGAGCAAGACCGGGTGCTGGTTGCACTTTGGAACTCGCCCGAACGACGAGGTCTGGCACCTCGGCGATACCGCCAAGGGTCCGGCCGAAACCGTATCTTGGCCTGCGAGCGTGCACCACTACATGGAGCTTGCTGCCGAGGGCACATTGCTACGCACGCCCTTGATCACTGCGACGGCACCCACATTGAAGTCCCTGCCCTCCATCAAGCCAGCGCACATCTCGACCTCGCCGTCCGAATTGAGGGCACTTCCTATCCCGCATTGAACGTCGGGTCCGCCTCGAGGACACGACCGGCAGCTTCCACCGCATCGACCGCGGTTCCGCCGCCGGCCAGGACGGCCCGACCTGCCTCGAGTGCCTCGATGCATCCATTGCGATGCGCCTCCTCTTCTTGCGGATCGATCTCCTTGGCGCCGCCATGCAGGATTAGCGACCACATCAGCCGGCCCTCAGATGGCGAACATGGGTCTGATCAGGCCCTCGCCTCGAAGGCGTCGCGCCTCCGAAGCCGGTCACCTGTCGCCACACAGCCTCAACGTCGTCGACGGTGAGCACGACAAGGTCGTTCTCACGTGCAAGCCGGAGACACACGTCGACGGCCTCCTTCTCGGGACAGACGGCGTGTATGCGGCCTGGGGCGCAGCCGGCGGTCAAGGCACCTTCCCGCAGCAAGCCGGCGATCGCGCCGGGGGCGCGGCCGCGCAGCTCCTGCTCATCTTCCTTGAAGACGATGACATCGAATATCCGCGAAGCGATCGCACCCATCTTGCGTATGTCGCAATCGCGGCGGTCACCCGGTATGGCGACCAGGCCGATCGTGCGCTGGTAATCGCGCCTCATGTGGGAAACGAGCTTTCCGAGCGCCTTCAGCCCCTCCGGATTGTGCGCATAGTCGACAATAGTGCGGAAATCATGCCCGTCGAAGACGTTGAGGCGACCGGGAGATTCTACGACGAACCATCCTAGCCACGAAACGGGCTATACCATCGCTCGAGCCGCGTGACGTCTTCCTGGTGTAGGCGTACTGCCTCCCACGTCTTCTCGTACAACGTGGTGGCGAGATAAGTAGCGGCTCCGCAAGCCGCAATGGCCTCGACCGGCCGGGGACTGCCGGGGTGGCTCGAGGCTCTATGGAACATGAGGCACATTTCCGAGTTGGGAGAACTTCAAACCATAAACAGGAGCAAGCCTTGGCACACGATTCACGCGACCGGATCCGGGACCTTTACGTTACCGGGCTTCGCAACGCTCATGCGATGGAGAACCAAGCATTGAGCATCATGAAACCGCAACTGGAGCGCATCGAAAGTTACCCACAGGTGGCCGAGAAGCTGGATCAACATATCAGGGAGACCGAGGGTCAGATCGGACGGCTGGACAGCCTTCTGGAAGGACTGGGAGAGTCCAATTCGACGATCAAGGACATGGCGCTTTCGCTGGGCGGAACCATGGCCGCGATGGGCCATACGGTTGCCGGGGATGAAATCCTCAAGAACAGCTTCGCCAATTTCGCGTTCGAGAACTTCGAGATCGCGGCTTACAACTCGCTGCTGGTAATTGCCGACCTGGCCGGCGAGACACGGGCCGAAGGACCATTGCGCCAGAATCTGTCCGAAGAAGAAGGGATGGCAAGGTGGCTTCAGGCGAACCTCGCCGGCGTGACCCGTCAATTCGCGGAACTGAAGAGTGTCGGCGAAGAGGCCAAAGTCTGAGATGGCCGGTGTCCAAGCCGTCCCTGACCTGCTGTTCTCGCCCAGCCTCTTCATCAACGGCTTGATCACCGCCGACACGGTAACGTGCTGGAACGGCTGCAGCCGATCCGCAGTGGAAATGGCCGCTGCGCGTGGAACTGAACACGCAGGGCAGGGACGCGATGGCGCCAGCCTGCCGCATTCCGCTCGAACTTCAGTTGTTTCAGCAACTATTCCGCCGGCATTACGATTTTGGCCGCTTTTCGCAAAGAGGCGCGATACCTGACGCGAGATACAGTCCTGCTGGTGCACGAGCGCAGGCTTGAAACCATGCTCCAGTCTTCGAATCGTGCAGGAACGATTGGAACTGCTGAAGACCGCCGAGAAACTTGAACAAGAAGGGTTTGCCCAATTCGCCGAGGGTAGTTTTGCTGTTGTGGGTTTGTCGAGGAAGTGACGCGAGGGCGAAGACGAACTGCTACCTAACGGCGGCAGAGGCACTCGAGTTCGGCCTCGTCGCGGCAATCCTTCAATGAATCATGGGCAATCGAGCGACGGAGATGGACGGCGTACGATCGAGGAGGCGATCATGATGACGCTGAGCCTACGAAGCAAATGAAGGCCCCAGCCTCTCGCTGGAGTTTTACCGAGCCCGCGTCATGACATTCTCAGCGAGGATTTCCGCACGGAAACGGCATCGCTATGGCGTTCGCCAGGCCGGGGCAATCGTCCACGCGACGGGGCCACGGCCGCCGAGGTAGCGGCCGCTCGTGCATACGGCACCCCCGTCTCGTATTCAGTACTTGACGTCCGGGACATGGCTGCGGTCGAAGGATATTCCAGTCAGTTCACATCCGTTGCAGCGCTCGTAAATTGCGCAGGGGTAAACCTGCGCGCCGCGGAATTCACTGTCTAGGCTTTCGAAACGGTGGTCGATATCAATCTCACCGGCTCCATGCGGAGTGCGAGCGCGTTCCGTGGGGCACTCTCGAACGGGGGCGCCATTGTCAACATCGGTTCGATGTTCGCGTTTTTCGGCGCTGCTCATGCGCCGGCTTACGCCGCAACCAAGGGCGCCGTCGTGCAACTTACCAAGTCGCTCGCCATCGCCTATGCCGGGGATGGCATCCGCGTAAACGCATTGGCGCCTGGCTGGATCGAGACCGCGATGACCGCCGCGCCACGCGCCGATCCAGCTCGCAACGGGGAATTGATGAAACGCACTCCGATGGGTCGCTGGGGTACGCCGGGCAACCTGACTGGCCCCGCCTTGTTCCTGTGTTCGCCGCTCGCGGGGTTCATCACCGGGGCAATTTTGCCGGTTGACGGCGGCTATCTCATTGCGTGAGGCGTTGGCTATGCTGCGCGACCGATCTCCAAGCCTGCGTCATCGAGATCAAGATCGAAGGCGACCAATCGACCATGCCTCACTGCAATTGCCGCCACCAACTCGGCAAGCTCGCCTTCCGTATGCTCGCAAAAAGCTGCCTGTTTCCTGACAATCGTGACCGCATCCCGGGTCGACACGACAGAGAACGGCTTCCGGGATCTCACGAAGGATTCCGCGACCTCCGCGACAGATGAAGCTCGGTCGAAATTATCTTGCATACTTGCACCTCATACGACGCTAGCCCAAGCTCGGCCCGCGCAAATTGTTCCCATTGGCATAATGCAGCCTGGTTAGCATCCGGCTTGGGCTCCTTGTGTGCGAAGGCAGGGAGCAACGCGACATGGCCGTCGCCGTCTGCCTTTGGGCTGGACGCATTCGTCTCCACTCGACCAAAGGTCACGCCATCGGCCAGTCCTCGCTATATGCTTCAAATGCGAACACGGGCCCGACGCCCACAGACGAGCAGGATCGGATGTGTCCAAGCCGCTCGCTAAACTTTCCGATCCTCGGACCAACGCAGTTCCGCGCAACAAGTCGCCGGGAGACCTGTTTGCTCGCGTTAATTGCGGTCGACTGACTCCTGGCTCATTCGCCGCCTCGCCGGCTGGCTCCGGTCAGCCGGCCTGGTCCGTCTGCGTCATAGCTCCCCGGCGGACGATCCAATCCACCAAACCGGCTTCGGTCTGCTCGCAGGCCACGAATTCGCGCACCAGACTTCGCGCCAGGTCGCGCCATTGACACTCGGGCACGTTCATCTCCGCGATCAGATCTCGGCATGCAGCGCGTATGATGTCGGCATCGAAGGCTGACACGGCGACAGGACCGCGGTCTGTATTCTTTGCTCGAGGAGTGTCGCCGCCCTGACGTTCGCGAAAGCGCCTCAGCACCTCGTGCGATGCGGCGATCGCCTGTCGAGTTTGACTCATAGCTTCGTAAAATCCAACTTCGCGGACCGGTGAGCGGTGCCGCGATAGAGTGAAGTGCTCCATAACCGCATGCGCCGTATCCGTACGCGTTGCAACCATCGCCGCCTCCCTGCATTAGCACCCAAGCTTGCAACTTCTGCCGCCCTTCGGGCGGCCGCCTGTTCGCTGCTATGATTGCGTGGGTAAAGCCGGTGAAGCATCGCTACAATTACAAATGTAAGTGTGGCATCCAATAACTGATATGCCCGCTGGCTACGGCGGCAACGAGTTCGTCCTTCAGACGGTCGAAGTCTTGCTCGGCGAAGGGCTCTCCGCGTTGCCGGAACGAGGAAGCAGGATCCGGACAAAATGCATGCGGCCGCCTCCAAGATTTCTAAACGGCAGCGACAGGCACGATGTTCCATGCAAGGCGCACCGCTCGGGCAAATCTCGCCGCCTGCCGCCGTTCAGGGGCGCTATTGGCGAGAACCCGCCAATTTCTGCCAGTCGAAGACAACGCCCACTCCAGGCTCGTCGGGTGCTATCGCCAAACCATCCTGAAGCCTAAGCGGCTCGGTGGTGTAATGGTCAATATCGAAACTATGCGCCTCCACCCAGCCGGCATTTGTCTGACCTGCAACGAGGCTGACATGAAGTTCCTGCATCCCGTGACTGCAGACCGGAATGCCAGCCTTGCGTGAGAGCGCTGCCACGCGCAGCCAGCCCGTGACGCCGCCGCAGTTGGAGGCGTCGGGTTGGATGTAGGCGAGATTCGACCAAGCGAAGGCATGCTCGAACTCCTCGATGACGTGCAGGTTTTCTCCCATTGCCAGGGGCATTCCAGTCGCCTTGGCAATGCTGGCGTAACCCTCATAGTCGTCGGGTATGATGGGCTCCTCGAACCACAGCAGATCGTAGGCGGCGAATGCTCTCGCTGCCTCGATCGCTCGCGGGACGTCGAGCGCGTAGTTAGCGTCAACCATAAAGGTGACATGAGGTCCTATGCGCTCGCGAACTGCCTTCACCCGGGCCACATCCTCGGCAAGGTCGTCCTTGCCGACCTTGATCTTCACCCCGGTGAAGCCGGCATTGAGATAGGAATCGATGCTGGCCAAAAGCTGATCGAGGGTAAAGTTTAGGTCGATGCCGCCGCGATAGGCCTTGGCGCTCTTCCCGGCCCCGCCCGCCATCTGCCAAAGCGGCAGGCCGCTACGCCGGCCCTTGAGGTCCCATAATGCGATGTCGATCGCCGATGTCGCGAAAGAAGCGATGCCGCCGCGCCCGACATAGTGGATGTGCCAGAGCATGCCGTCGTAGATCGTGTCGATCTGCGTCGCGTCTAGTGCCTTGAGGAACGGCGCGAGGTCGTGATCGATCATTGCCTTGATGGCATAGCCGCCCCTGCCGCCGGTGTAGGTGTAGCCTGTGCCCTCGGAGCCGTCGGCAAGCCTCAGCGTGACGGTGACCAGCTCGAAATGCGTGTGCGCGCCGTGCTTGGCATCGGTCATCACCTCACGCAGTGGGACCCGGAACAGCCGGGTCTCGACTTCCTTGATTTCGGTGCGGCTCATGCTGCGCTCCATTCAGGTTTTTTCATCGGACCATAATTGCACCGGCAGCGCTGACTAGCAACAATTGTGGCTGATCTTTCAGCGGTTCTGAAGCCAATCAGTTCATTTTTTGGTCCTACAAAAGCATCAAACCGCTTGTGCTTTGGTCCGATTTACCTTCTAATAACAGGACCATCTGGGAGGAAAAAGGCTTGCTGGATACGGAAGAGCGTCCTGAGATGCCCGCGGCTATTCTCGCCGCCCGCGCGGCCGACGCGATGGTGGCCGGCATAGAGGCCGACATCACGTCCGGAAGGCTTGGCGACGGCAGCTACCTGCCGGCCGAGCGCGAACTGATGATCGAGTATGGTGTCGGCCGTGGCGTTGTGCGTGAGGCGATTGCGCGCCTGGCCAGCCGCGGCCTGGTGGAAGCGCGTCCGCGGTTCCGGCCCGTGGCGCGCCGGCCTGGCCTGGATGCCGCGCTCGGCGCCCTCGACGGCATTGTAGGACATCTGCTGAGCGACCAGGCGGGCGTGAAGAACCTCTACGACATGCGCGTCTTCCTCGAGGCGTCGCTGGCGCGCAACGCCGCCATCCATGCCCGCAAGGATGACATCGCAGCCCTGAGGGCGGCGCTGGCGATGAACGAGGCTGCGATCCCGGATTCCGAGAAATTCTATGCGACGGACGTGGCGTTCCACGCAGCGCTCTATGACATCGCGCGCAACCCGGTGCTGCCTGTCGTGCACAAGGCATTTACCGCCTGGCTGTCGCCGCATTGGATGCGCATGCCACGGTCGCCCGAGCGCAACCGCGTGAATTTCCTCAGCCATCGTGAAATCTGCACGGCCATCATTGAGCGAGATCCTGACGGCGCCGAGCGGGCGCTGCTCAACCACCTCTCGGCGGCCTGGGAGTATGTCCGCGGAACATTCGAAAGCCGTGAGGCGCCGGAAGCATGACGCAGTCGTACGACCATATCGTGGTGGGCGGCGGAGCCGCCGGCTGCGTCGCGGCGGCAAGGCTTGTCAAAGCGGGACGGCGAACCCTGCTGCTGGAGGCCGGCCATTCCCATCATCACCCCCTGCTCGACATGCCGCCCGGCATCTTCAAGATGATCAACGGCTCGAAATTCATGCGCTATCACCGCACCGAGCCGCAAGCCCATCTCGACGGCCGCGTCCATGAAATCTCGCAAGGCAACGTGCTGGGCGGTGGCACCTCGGTGAACGCCCAGGTCTACATGCGAGGCCGCTCGGCCGATTATGAGGAGTGGGACGAGCTGCTGCGCGGCAACAATGCCGGCGTACGCTGGAACTGGCAGGCGGTGCTGCCGCATTTCACCGGCATGGAGGGAAACAACCGTCTCGGCGGCGAACTGCATGGTAGCGAAGGTCCGCTGCTGGTCTCGGATCCAGGCCACATCGATGAAGTTTCCCGTTGGTTCGTCCAGGCGGTCCAAGGCCTTGGATTGCCGTACAACCATGACTTCAACGGACCGTCGCAGCGCGGGGTCGGCTTCTACCAGTTCATGAACCGGCGAGGAAAGCGAAGCAGCGCCGCCTACGCCTTCATCGAGCCGCTGACTAATGATCCTAAGCTGACGCTGAAACTCAATTGCACAGTCAGCCGGCTGCTGATCGAAAACGGTCGGGTCACCGGCGTCGTCTACTCGGATGCGTCCGGCGCCGAGCATGCCGTCCATGCGGATGCCGACGTGATTGTCTCGTCCGGTGCCCTCGTCTCGCCGAAATTGCTCATGCTGTCCGGCATCGGCCCCGCCGAGGCGCTTGCTGGGCACGGCATTTCCTGCGTCGCCGACCTGCCCGGGGTCGGCGAAAACCTGATCGACCATCCGGAGGTGCCGATCATCGCCACCGCAAACGGCCCATACGGCTACTTCAGGCAGGGCCAGGGCTGGCGGATGATCAGGAACGGCCTGCATTTCAAGCTCTTCGGCACCGGCACGATCCTGTCAGCGGGGGTCGAGGCCGGAGCCTTCGTCAATCCGGCCGATCCCGAGGGCGAACCGACGATCCAGGCCTTCTGCGTGCCGCACGTCTATCTGGACCGCGATATCCTGACCTTGGTCGAGAACACCTATGGGCTTACCGTGACGACAGTGGTGGTGAAACCAAAGTCGCGCGGTTTCGTGAGGCTGCGTTCGGCGGATCCGAAGGACATGCCGATCGTTTCGCCGAACCTTCTTAAACACCCCGACGACATGAGGGAAATGATCTCCGGCCAGCGTTATTTCCTGCAGGCTTTTCAGACCAAGCCGCTCGCCGATCGAGTCAAGGCCATTGCCGTGCCAAGCCAGGATGATCTCAGCGACGAGGCGATGGCAAAGCATTGCAAGCGCTTTGTGAAGACCAACTACCATCCGGCCGGGACATGCCGGATGGGCTCAGACAGCGACCGGATGGCGGTGCTGGACGCGGCGCTGCGCGTGCGCGGAATAGACAATCTGCGGGTTGCCGACATGTCGGCCTGCCCCAACATCAATGCCGGCAATACAGCGGCGCCAGCCATGATGCTGGGCGACCGCTGCGCCGATTTCATTTTGGAGGCGGCATAGAGCCTGATCCAGCTTGCCAACGGCGTCATCGCCGAAGCCTTCAGGGCCGATATCGTGAGGAAATCACACAGTCGCAGAAAGCGACAATAAAGGAGGAAAGAGCATGATCATAACCCGTCGAAAACTACTGGTTGGCTCCGCCGTCGGCGCGCTCGCGCTGACGCTCGGCTCACGCGCCTTCGCGGCGCTCCCGCCGCTCGCCAAGAAGGACAAGTACAAGGTCGGTTTCGCCCAGACGGAAAGCAACAATCCGTGGCGCCTTGCCGAGACCAAGAGCATGCATGACGAAGCCGCCAAGCTCGGCAATCAGCTGGTCTACACGGATGCCGCCGGTTCGTCGGCCAAGCAGGCCTCCGACGTGAACTCGATGATCGCGCAGGGCGTCGACGCAATCTTCCTGCCGCCCCGCGAAGACAAGCCCCTGGTGCCGGTCATTCTTGCCGCGCGCGATGCCGGCATACCGGTGTTTCTGGTCGACCGCGACGTTGATCACACCATGGCCAAGCCGGGCGAGGATTATGTCTGCTTCATCGGTTCGGATTTCATCCAGGAGGCGACCCGCGTCGGCGAATGGCTGGTCAAGAACGCCAATGGCAAGTCGAAGATCATCGAGCTGGAAGGCACGACCGGAGCCTCGGCCGCTACCGACCGCAAGAAAGGCTTCGACGATTTCATCGCCAAGCACTCGCAGTTCACCATCCTGGCGTCGCAGTCCGGCGACTTCGCCCGCGACAAGGGCCGGCAGGTCGCCGAGACGCTGCTTCAGGCGCACCCTGATGCGGATATCATCTACGCGCATAATGATGAGATGGCGCTGGGCGCCATCGCCGCTTTGGAAGCAGCCGGCAAGACCCCGGGCAAGGATGTGCTGATCTTGTCGATCGACGGCGAGAAGGAAGGCGTCCAGGCGATCATTGACGGCAAGATCGGCGCTATCTGCGCTTGCAGCCCGCTGTTCGGGCCGAAGGCCTTCGCTACGATGGCCGACTATGCGGCCGGCAAGAAGATCCCGCCGTTCATCAAGAACGAGGATGCCTTCTTCGACGCCACGAACGCGAAGAAAGACTTCGATATTGCGTTCTGATATCCACTTTCTTTCCATCTGCCCTACCCGCTTCGGCGGGTAGGGTTTGGGAGTTTGACGATGACCGCTCAGCCGGACCAAGCCGCGCTGCTCCTGGACATGCGTGACATCCAGAAGCGTTTTGCCGGCATCCCTGCCCTGGCCGATGCCTCGCTCCAGGTTCTTCCGGGCGAGATCCACGCACTCATCGGCCAGAACGGTGCGGGCAAATCGACACTTATCAAGGTGCTCACCGGCTATTACCGCCGGGATGCGGGCCAGGTGCTGTTCGAACGGAAGCCGTTCGAGGTTGGGTCTCCGCATCAGGCCCAGGTCAGCGGCATCAGCACCATCTACCAGGAGATCAATCTCGTACCGCTGCGCTCGGTCACCGAGAACATCTGCCTTGGACGCGAGAAGCGCCGCCGCGGCCTGCTCGACTGGAGCGCGATGCATGCGGAAGCCGAGCGCCTGCTCAGCCGCTTCTCGATCGGCATCGACGTGCGCCGCCCGCTCAGCGATTTCAACACCGCCACGCAGCAGATGGTGGCGATCGCCCGCGCCATCGGCTTTTCCGCCCGCCTCGTGATCATGGATGAGCCGACCTCCTCGCTGGACGAGCGTGAAGTCTCGGTCTTGTTCAGCGTTATCCGTCAGCTCAAGGCCGACGGCGTCTCCGTTCTGTTCGTCAGCCACAAGCTCGACGAGTTGTACGAGGTCTGCGACCGGGTCACGATCATGCGTGACGGCCGCACGGTGCGAAGCGCGGCGATGAGCGACATCGGCAAGCTGGAGCTGGTCGCGGCCATGCTCGGCCGCGACGTCGCAGCCGTCGAAGGCCACGCGACCGCGTTCGGCGAGCGCGATCGGTCGAGGATCGGTGATGTGCTGTTTACCGCGCAAGGGCTGGCGGCCGGCCAGTTGGTCCGTGACGTGAGCTTCGACCTGCGCCGCGGCGAGATCGCCGGCTTTGCCGGCTTGCTCGGCGCCGGCCGCACCGAAACAGCCCGCCTCGTATTCGGCGCCGACCGCCGGAGCGCAGGCGAGATGACGATGGAGGGCGCGTCCTACCATCCCGCACGTGCCGCTGATGCCATCGCCGCAGGGATGGGCTTCTGCACTGAGGACCGCAAGGCCGAGGGCATCGTGCCGGAAATGACCGTCGCGGAGAACATAACACTGGCGCTGCTGCCGAAAATCAGCCGCAATGGCATCCTGAACGAGGCCCGGCAGAAGGAGATCGTCGAGCGCTTCATTCGTGAACTCGACATCAAATGCTCGGGGCCTAACCAGAAGGTCCGCGAGTTGTCGGGCGGCAACCAGCAAAAGGTGCTGCTTGCCCGCTGGCTGGCAATGAACCCGAAGCTGCTCATTCTCGATGAGCCGACGCGCGGCATCGATGTCGGGGCCAAGGCCGAGATCCAGCGCATCATCCGCAAGCTTGCCGATGACGGGCTCGGCGTGCTGATGATCTCCTCGGAACTCGAGGAAGTGATGGAAGGAGCCGACCGCATATTCGTGCTGCGCGAAGGAGTGAGGGTGGCCGAACTGGAAGGCCAGGCAGCCGACGAGGAGGACGTGCTCGCGGCGATGGCGCATGGCGGCGCGGCGAAGGAGGCAGCGTGAGCGATCTGGCTACACCATCCGCAGCCAACGACGCTGGAAACCGCCGCTTTGATGTGTTCGGTTTCCTGGCGCGCTACGGCACGGTGATCGCGCTTGTGCTGCTGGTGGTCTTCAACCTTGCCTATACGCGCAATTTCGCGACGCTGCAGACACTCAACGTCAACCTAACCCAGGTCTGCACGATTGTGATCGTCGCGGTGGGGATGACCCTGGTGATCGCCACCGGCGGCATCGACCTGTCGGTTGGTTCGCTGATGGCGATCTCCGGCGCATTGGCGCCGATGATCTTCATGGGCACGATCTTCCCGGTCGGAAACATCTATCTGGCGGTAGCCGTCGCGATGATTGCCTCGATCCTCGTCGCCGGCCTGTTCGGGCTGTTCAACGGCTGGTTGGTCTCGCGTTTCCGCATCCAACCGATCGTCGCAACGCTCGTGCTGTTCATCGCCGGGCGCGGGATCGCGCAGGTCATAACCAACGGCAATCTGCAGACCTTCCGCGTGCCGCAATTCCAGTGGATCGGACTTGCCCGCCCGCTCGGCATTCCCGCGCAGGTCATCATCATGGCCGTGCTGGTTGCGGCGGCCGCTTGGGCCCTTCACCGCACGGTGTTCGGGCGAAGCATCCTGGCGGTCGGCGGCAATGAAAAGGCCTCTGAACTCGCCGGCATCGCCGTATCGAGGATCAAGCTCGCTGTCTATGCGATCAGCGGCCTGTGCGCGGGGCTAGCCGGTCTCGTCGTCATTGCGATCAACTCCTCCAGCGACGCCAATCTCGTGGGGCTGGGCATGGAACTCGACGCCATCGCGGCGGTCGCGGTGGGCGGCACGCTGTTGAGTGGCGGAAAGGCCACAATCATCGGCACCCTGCTGGGCGCACTGACCATCCAGTTGGTGCGCTACACGCTGCTCGCGAATGGCGTGCCCGACGCCGCTGCGCTCGTCGTCAAGGCCGGCATCATCGCATTCGCCGTCTGGCTGCAGCAGCAACACCGGGTGTAATCCATGAACAGCGCCAGACTGGTTCGCATCATCGGCACTTACGGTGTCGTCATCGCGCTTGCAGCCCTCGTCCTGTTCGGATTCCTGCGCTACGACCGCTTCCTCGGCCTCTTCAACGTGATGAGCGTTCTGCGCTACAACTCGATGTTCGCGCTCGTCGCGCTCGGCATGTGCTTCGTGATCATGACCGGCGGCATAGACCTGTCCGTCGGCTCCGTCGCCGCCTTGGGCAGCGTCGCGTCGGCCCTGGCCAGCCCGCACGGCATCGTGGCAGGCCTTGCAGCGGGCGTTGGCGCCGGCCTGGCAGCCGGGCTGATCAACGCGCTCCTGGTTACGCGCGGCAACCTGATGCCATTCATCGCCACGCTTGCCACCATGCTGGCCGCAAGCGGCTCGGCGCTGCTTCTGGCCGGCAACCAGACCGTTTCGGTGTCTTACGATTCGGGTTTCACCGCCATCGGCCAAGGGAATTTCTGGATTTTCCCGATTCCGGCAGTCATCGCCCTGGTTGCCTATGTCGTCGGCTCAGTGGTCCTGAACTACACCAGCACGGGAAGGACGGTGCTGGCCATCGGCGGCGGCGAGGATGCCTCGCGGCTGATGGGGCTGCGCACGGACCGCGTCAAATTTCTCGTCTATGTGGCAAGCGGGTGCCTGGCCGGGCTCGCCGGCGTCGTTCTCGCTTCTCAGTTCGGCGCAGGCCAGCCGATCGAGGGCGTCGGCTGGGAGCTGTTTGCCATCGCAGCCGTGGTCGCGGGCGGGACGCTGCTGACCGGCGGCTCGGGCTCGGTGTTAACGACGCTGGCCGGCGTGCTGTTGCTCGGCATCCTTTTCAACGTCCTGAACTTCGAAAACGGCATGGGTTGGATTTCGCTGTCAGCCTACTGGCAGTCAGTGATCCGCGGGCTATTTTTGCTCGTCGTCGTCCTTCTCCAGGCAAGGCTTACGGCAAGGCGCGAAACTGCGTGAGGTGGCGAACGCCTTCGAGCACGATGAGCTCAAAAGAGTTCTGGCGCTGCAGAATGAGTGCGCGTTGCGCGCCCGGCCCGATGAGCGCATCCCGAAGACTTTCTGCGGCGATGCTCCCCTATTGCACATGGCGTCCGGCGCCTTTGGAGCGGGATCCGGAAGCTGATCGTGGTGCAGTCACATGGCCGTCCTGGAGACGGTCATTTCCCGGCGACCGCCACGAACACGGACTGCCCCTGCCTTTCCAGCCGAAACAGGATGGGCTTGCTCTGCCGGCGAGAGTTCGCCCACTCCTCGACGATATCCGAAGGCTCCGTCACGCGGCGATTGTTGGCCGATATGATGACATCGCCGGGCTGCAATCCGCTCCGGGCGGCAAGGCCATCGGGAACCACTTCCACGACGAAGACGCCGGTTGTTCCTGATTTGATGCCTAGCTGCTGACGCGCCTGATCCGGAATCGGGCTGAGGGATAGGCCGAGGCCTTCGGCCGCCGACTTCTTGTCGGGAACAGCGCCGGTCTTCACCTCCGCATCCTTGCGCTCACCGATGACAAGCGCGATCTCCTGGTCCTTGCCGCCGTTACTCCGTGTCAGAGTGGCCTTGCTGCCAGGCTTCTGGCTAGCCGTCGCAAGCGTGAGGTCATGGACACCCTCAATGACCTTGCCGTTGAACCGGGTGATCACGTCACCCGGCTTCAAGCCGGCTTTCTCCGCCGGGCTGCCGGGCTCAACCGAAGCAACCAGCGCGCCCTTGTCATCCTTCATCCCGAGGGCCTCAGCCAGCGACGGCGTGATGTCCTGCAGGCGGACTCCGATGAAGCCGCGCACGATCCGGCCAGTTCGGATCAACTGGTCGGCGATGCTCTGGGCGGTGCGCGATGGCACCGCAAACCCGATTCCGATGCTGCCGCCCGACGGCGAGACGATGGCGGTGTTGACGCCGATCACCTCGCCACGTGCGTTGAACAGCGGACCGCCCGAGTTGCCTCGATTGATCGACGCGTCCGTCTGGAGAAAATCGTCGTACGGCCCGGCTTGAATGTCTCGCGAGCGGGCCGAAAGAACGCCGACAGTGACTGTCCCTCCGAGCCCGAACGGGCTGCCGATCGCGATTGTCCATGCGCCCGGCTGCATTGCATCCGAGTCACCCCATTTGGTCGTGGTCATGTTGGGCCGCGGGTCCACCTTCAGCACCGCTATATCAGTGGCGGGGTCACGGCCGACCAATTTCGCCGGCGCCGTTTCCTTGTCGGAAAATACGACATGGATCTCTGTCGCGTCGGCAACGACATGGTTATTGGTGACGATGTAGCCGTCGGCACTGATCACAAATCCGGAGCCAAGCGCCTCCCTCACCTGCCGCTGAACGGGTCCGAGGCCCTGGCCGTCGAACGGGCTTGAATAATCGCCTGCCGTCGTCTGGTCCTGGACAACCTCCCGGGTCGTGATCGCGACGACGGCCGGCAATTTCTGCTGGATTATCGCTGTGAAGTCCGTCGGGGTATCCTGGGCCAGGACAGGCGCCACGCCAAAGGCCGAGAGCATCAGCGCAATCGCGATCAAGCGCGTTGCAAATCGTCTTTGCACATCGTGAGACATTGCTGGACCTCCTGCCGGGCAGCCCCGCCCGCTCGGCCCCGCCGCGCGGAGCCGGTGCTCCGGACGCTAGAACTGCCAACAGAGCTGTTTGTTTCAGCCCCCCGGGAAAATGGCACGGCCAGGAAAAACAGCCCGACCGCGGGGGTCCGCAAGGCAGCAGCCGGGAACCATTGAGACCGCCGAGTTCAACCGTCTCATAGGACTGGTCCCGGATATGAAGAAATCAGCAACAGCGAAGGCGTCAGCTCCGGCAAACGTCCGATGTGCCCATGGAGGCCAACATGCCGGCTAAGCTGCCTGGACGAAGTGGACCGGATCTCAATGAGTAGCGCTCAACCCCCGTCGTCCTCGCTGGCAACCCCGCCGCCGGACTTGGAGGCGGCTGCATACGGGGCGGCCGCGAACCCGTCGAGCGAGATCATGTTGATGACTCAGCGCGCCCACGTCCATGGCCTGAGTTGTCACATTCAGCAGATGAGACATGATCCGCGAGATTTCACTGTAGAGAACCCTGATCAACTGCCAGCGCCGCGGTACAGCCAAGCCCGTCAGTTTTTCGATCGCGAGGCACCAGGCGTGCTCCTGAGTCATCGGTGCCACGTAGTCGAGGCGGTCGAAGTAAGGCAGGGCCTGAAGGTAGGTTTTGGTTTCGATCAGTTTTTCCGTGCCGCGATGCAGCAGCCCGACGTGAGGGTCCACCCGTTCGACGACCTCTCCATCCAGTTCAAGAACCAAGCGAAGCACGCCGTGTGCGGCAGGGTGTTGGGGCCGAAATTGATATTGAAATTTCGGACGGTGTTGTCTGCCATGCAGGCGCTCCTCGGGAGCCCGCCTAACTTCTCGCCTAAGCCGTTGTTCCACTAGGGCGGAGTGCATTTCGCGACGGATGATCCAGGCGTTGCATCATCACCCACCGCTTCCACCAAACGCCCAAGGAAGTCCACTAGACCGGCTTCAAGATCATCGCCTGCGCCAACGAGCACTGAAATGCCCCACCGCCCAAGCACGGCCTCCTCCACGGGGTTGCGGCTGGCCATGAAGATGAACGAAGGGGGACGATCCTTCTCGTATCCAGAGCGATGCCAGGTCTGCCAAAGCCGGTGCAACAGCAGTCGAATGTTTGGATCCGAAAGGCTGTAGCCAACGAACAGGATCGTGCTGCCGAGCGCATCCGACCGAAAGCGCACGTCGAGGGGAGAGTTGAACGAGAGGCGATCGAGATAGTCCGTTTCGGTGAGGACAAGAGACGAGTCCTCGTCGAAGTCACCGTGAAACTTCACAATGTGCGTAACGCCTCGACGGGCGTGGGCAACATCACGTGCGTTGGCCACTTTCACGTACTCTTGACCGTAAATCTCAAAAGCGAGTTCCAGGTTTCTGTCATAGTTCGTCGTATAGATGACGGGAAAATCGAGCGTCACGATGAGACGGTGCAACTCCGATTTCTCGATCCGTTCCTTGGCGACAGACCAGTTTCTGTCCATCCAACTGCGAAGTGGTCCGATGCTGCCATGCTTGATCCGATAGTATTCGGCCAAGGTCTGAAAACGATCGCGCCGCATGGAAAATTCATCGTCGACGCCGAGCTCCTTTGCCATTCGTTCTATGAGCTTCTCCCAAGACGGAAGTCCAACGCTGATCGATAGCCCCGCCCCCACAAACAAGATTGCGCTGCGATGACGAATTGCGTTGGCGAGCGAATCTATAGGATCATCGTTCATGGCTAAGTCCTTCGAAACCGTTCGCGCACGTCGACCTGAGCGCATGGAGAGTGCCCGGCCCGAGCGATGGAAGCGGCTCCACAATTCGAGTCAGCATGGCGCGTACCGCCAACAGGGTGCTTCGCCGCTATCGCCCAAATCGGCTCCGCCATGCACCCGCCCGCCCGTAGGACTCGGCCCTTGCTCTCCTGCCGAGCCACTTGCCGCCAAAACTGAAGTGGCGGTCGCCGACACTGGCTGTGAGAGGCAATCGGCGCTGTTACGGCTTTCTGGTCGTGTTGTTCCAGTTCTGCGCCAGCGAAATTGCGCCTGATTCTATCGAGCTTCGCATTCACCAACAGGTTGCGCCGCTTCGCGCCGATAAAGATGGAGAAGCAGTAGATGATCGTAAGAACAGAGATGATTGTCATTCCGGCCTAAACACCAGTGGCCGAAGATGTTCCATGTGGCTGGGAAAATTCCAACGAGCCGGTGCTTTTAACTGCCGGAACTGTTGGCCGATGGCGGATCGCTTGGCGTCCAGGCGGCCTTCGCATCGTCAAAGACAGCTGCAGGTGCTGATGAGCTCTATTACGCCCACGGCGTAAAGCGTGACCAGCAGCGCAACCGTGATCAGGAAGCCTGGATGCGCGAAAACGGCAAGATCCTTCTTCAGCTGTTCCATGCCTGCAAACGGCGAACAGGCCAGACAGTTCCGATTCTCTCCGCCCGCCCGCCCAACATCCCTTTTGTTTCCGTGGAACTTGCAACAAGAGAGCGGATCGTGCGTTGCTCGCAGTGAGGAGCAGTGAAGATGGCAGATGATAAAGCGAGCGCGACTTTCTCGACAGGAGCCGGAATTTGTCGGACGACAGCGTCGAAGACTTCGCCCGGCAAACCGGCGTCACAGCGGAACAGGTTCGCGAGCTGATCAAGGCGACCGGAAGAGATCGCGCCGCCTTGGTGGCGGCTGCAGCGCAGTTGCGGGCGCTATCAAATGGGGGGCCGCTTACCCAGGACTAGAAGCGAAGTCGACGATGAAGACGGCGGTATTTGGGGGTGGCGCAACGTGCTTGCGAGCGCTCCAGAGTGGTTCCCCACTGATAAAGCAGCGTCGGTTCGCTCCAATCTTTAAGGACTGCTCGCCTTGGACAGCTCCTTACAAGGCGCCCGGTCTGGAATGGCTCCAAAATTTCTCTCGACGCACCGGAACATCGGTCCGCCCTTGCGGTTCGAAAGGCAGTCGATCCGACAAAGCATCGGCCCGCTTAGGACGTGCGCGGGGCCCCACCCTCAGATCTTGCGAACAGAGGAGCGAGCTATGCGAGCGTTGGTCTGGCACGGCAAGGAAGACGTACGCTGCGATCAGGTTTCGGATCCAGAAATTGAGGATGAACGTGACGCGATCATCAGGGTGACGAGTTGCGCCATATGTGGCTCTGACCTTCACCTCTACCACAACTATGTGCCAGCCATGCTGCCCGGCGACATCATGGGCCACGAGATGATGGGAGAGGTCGTCGAGGTCGGCAAGGGCGTCGACGGCGCTCTGAAGAAGGGAGACCGCATTGTCGTACCGTTCACCATCATCTGCGGCCAGTGCGACCAGTGCAAGCGACAGAACTTTTCGGTTTGCGAACGTACGAACCGCAACAAGAATCTCGGCGACAAGGTTTTCGGGCACCCCACGGCGGGTCTGTTCGGCTACACTCATTTGACCGGCGGCTATCCCGGGGGACAGGCGGAATACATGCGGGTGCCGTTCGCCGACGCCACGCACGTAAAGGTGCCTGACAGCCTCACCGACGAGCAGGTCCTTTTCCTCGGCGATATTCTTCCCACCGGATGGCAAGCGGCGGCACAGTGCGACATTGAGCCCACCGATACGGTTGCGGTGTGGGGCTGCGGGCCAGTCGGGCAGATGGCGATACGCAGCGCCCTGCTTCTCGGCGCCAAACAGGTGGTGGCGATCGATCGCCTGCCGGAACGGCTGTCCATGGCCGCGGCCGGCGGTGCCATCACTATCAATTTCGCCCAGGAAAGTGTCGTCGAACGGCTGCAGGAACTCACCGCCGGAAAGGGCCCAGATAAGTGCATCGATTGCGTCGGCATGGAAAGCCACGTCTCGCTGGCCCAGCCCGACACCGTCTACGATCGCGCAAAGCAGTTGATGCTGATGGAAAACGATCGACCGCATGTGTTGCGCGAGATGATTTATGTCTGCCGGCCGGCCGGAGTGATCTCGATTCCCGGTGTCTATAGTGGGCTGGTCGACAAGATTCCGATCGGACAGGCAATGAACAAGGGGCTCACCTTCCGCATGGGGCAGACCCATGTCAACCGTTGGACCGAGGGTCTGTTGCGCCTCATCGAAGATGGCCAGATCGACCCCTCCTTCGTCATCACCCATACCGTCGGGCTCGAGCAGGGACCCGAAATGTACAAGGTGTTCCGCGACAAGCAGGACAGCTGCATCAAGGTCGTATTGAAGCCGTAGGAAAACCGTCATGAACGTGGTTGCGAAGCTTACCAATGTCACCCGATCGCCTGGCGATCCTAAAGTGCTGAAAGCTGGGCCAAGTGTGGTCGGCGCCTCGGAAAAACTTGCCCGCAGGCTCGGCTGGTTCAGCATCGCGCTAGGTGTCGCGGAGCTTGTCGGCGGCGAGCGGATCGCCCGAGCGCTCGGCATGAGCGGCAAGGAAGATCTCATCCGTGCTTATGGGGCGCGGGAGATAAGCAGCGGCATACTCTCACTTTCAGTGGACAAGCAGGCCGGGCTGTGGAGCCGGGTCGCCGGCGACGGCCTGGACATTGCAACATTGCTGACAGCGTATCGGCATGACAACCCCAAGCGCGACAATGTGGGCCTTGCGCTTGCCATGTTCGCCGGCATCACATTGCTCGACATCATCGGTGCGAAGGGCGTGACCGCGCGACACTCTCGCGGCGGGACCAGGCCGCGCGACTACGGCGATCGCAGCGGCTTCCCCAGAGGCACTGCCGCAGCCCGCGACTTTGCCCGGTCGCAGCGTAGCCAGGACGCCGGCGCGGCCTGACAGAGCGTCCCTGGCGAGATGCGACCTGCGATAGGTCGCTTCTCGCTAGGCCACAACGCCTTGGGTGGTTGGTTTCGTGTCGGAAAGGGCCTGGCGTCTTGGTATGGCGCCGTTTGTGACGGGCGTGGCAGCACGAAGAAGCAGCGATACCGCCCCGGGTGGAGCGTTCCATGTCCTGCCCGGTAGGTCCTTATGCCGAGCCGCGTTCGGGCAGCTCGGTCTCTTCCGCAACCTCTTTTTGCAGGTCTCGGCGCAAGCGTTCCGCTGCGTCGGATTTTCGTCGCATGTCCGCTCGAGTTCGCGATCGATAGTCTCGCGAGACCCCTCCACCGGATCCTGTTGCGGAGATGTTTTCGGGCCGGCTTCGATCTTGCCTCTCGCTGGGAGCGGCGCGGAAGGGAGATTTCGGCATCTTCAGCTTCCCTTCGTCCGTCGTCACACCTCGACATTTGGAATGAAGTTGTGGCATCCCCGCCCAACAGGATCGTGGATGATTTGTTCCGAGACAGGACCCTGCGGGGTCTTTTGGCCCTTTTGGCCCGCCCGCATCAGTTTCGATCCGCTCCCGGGCCCGGGACATTCGAGGCGATTGAAAGTTCGGCTAAGACAGATGTCCAGGTCTTTTCTCCCCAACCTCACCCTCGGAAGCCCTCATTCGCAAGCTGCAGTGAATCTCTGAGCTGCGGGAATCCGATCTGGCTGTCCTGAGAGGAATCCCGATCCAGGAGAAGGAATTTCAGGCCAATCATGACCTTGTCCGTGAGGGCGACCGGCCTTCCCATTCGTTTGTCCTCATCGACGGCCTGGTCGGCTCCACCAAATATACCGGGAGGGTAAGCGGCAGATCACACATTCTTCGTGACGGCGACATCCAGATCTGCACGGACAACAACTTTCGGTGATGGACTGCAGCTTGTCGACCCTGACGCCATCGCGTGTCGGCTTCATGCGGCACGACACGCTGCGCGCCATCTGCGAACAGCATCTTGCACCGGCGACAGCGTTCTGGCGGTCGCTGATCGACGCCGCCATCTGCAGGGAATGGGTCATCAATGTCGGACTGCGCGAGGCCTTTTCGCGCCTGGCTCACATGTCGTGTGAGCTGATCTACCGGCTGCGTTCGGCCGGGCGCATCGAGGGCCACGTAGCGGAAATTCCGTCAGGGATGAAAGCGGCGAAAAACTGTTGAAGCTCTGCATTTGTCTGCAGGTTAAGCGCGGTGGGATGACAGGCCTCGAAAGCCACTGCCAAGTCTGGTGCCAGGCATCTCTTGCGAGTTTGCGGTCTAGAAAACGATCGCCAAACCGCAGTTCGAGCCAGGCAGCGGAGCTGCCTGACCCGATCCCTGTGTCGGCCCGCCCACGGCGCGGGTGCTCGACCGCCAGCAGGCGATAAAATTGGGGCGATCGCATCGGTGGGCAAGAAGGCCAACCAGAACACCGAGCCTCGGGCGGATCGCGAACGGCCATCGAAGCGAAATACTTTGACCGAAAGTGCGGCCTCCCCAGGACGAGGCACTCAAGATTCTCAAGAATACCGGGCGCAGGATGATGAGGAAGCGAAACGGCGGTCAGGCGACCGGTAGAAGCAATCGCCGCTTGACCGTCCCAACCGATGGCGGCGCATGATCTACCTCGACACCTTTTCAACAATCCGCTTCATGCCGCGGGCCGGGCTCCGTCTAGACCGGCAGACGCAGCCGAGCGACCATTGCGGCATGCGGCCGAGGCACCTTGCTGTCGAGCGGAATGCATGGCTGCGTCGGGTGGCCGAAGATGAAACGTTCCTTCACGGATAGGAATGCTGCAGATCCACCGCGGGGTTAGTAGACCCTATCTGATGCGGCGGGCCCGGCAACGCCACTGTACCGGTATGTGAGCAGCCGAAAAGCAGCGCGATCTGGTCTCACAACAGCTTGCCCACGAGGCTCTGAAGAGGTCCTTCCAGCGCCGCGGCCCCCGACCGCCGTCTCGTCAACATGATCGCCGAAAGCGCTGTGACTGTGGCCGCAATCACTTCGATCGTTCAGGCGAGAACGCCGGTTAAGGCGAGGCAGGCGCCTCGGCGATCTTTTGCAGCAAATTCCTGCAGGCTCTGCTGCGGATCCATCGCCGGCGTGACCCGACGCCCTCGGGAGGCGGTTCTCGGCCGCTTGGGTGTCGGGCGAATCGGAATCTATTGTAGGCTCCCGGCCGGGGGGCAATGGCGACGCCGGCGAACCGGCTGGGCGCAAGCACTCTGCCCTTCCCCAGGCTGCCCTGATCGATGATGGTCAGCGTGCAACTGGCGAGAGCGCGTCGCTGCTGTCTCCTTTGTGCTTACCGAAAAAACGTCCGAGATCGGCCCGGGCCGGAAGATCTTTGCATGGCCGATGGCCAGCCGAGCCTTACTGCGAGTGGCAGCAAGGTGTGACGGAATGCCGAACCTATCAGCGGTACGGCCGGTAGTGCTGCAAGAGCGAGCCCCGGCTTCGGTGAGGGATAGTAATAACCCGAGACGAACACCAGGCCGGCGACCGAGGGAGCATGCCTGCGGGCCATCTCCAGCGCAATCCAAGCGCCCCAGGAATGTCCGAGCACGAGATCTTTGTGGACGCCGAGGTTGGCGGCGGCCTCGTGGAAGAGGTCGGCCTGCTCGCACGCAGACCAGCGTTTTCGAGCCGGTCGCGTGCTTCCGCCGAAGCCAGGCCGGTCGAAGGCGAGGACCCGATGTTTGGCACTCGCCAGGTCGAGCACGCCGCTAACCGCAAAATCCTCCGTAACCGAGCCACTCCCATGTAGCAGGAGCAAAGGAGGCCCGCTGCCTTTCTCGATGATGCTCAGGTCCACCCCGTCGATCCTCAGAGTGCGTCCCATGCAACGGGGAGCCAAGGCCTTCCTGGCGCGCGCGTGATTGTATGCCGCCGGCGACACGGCGGCAGCGCAAACGGCGTGGCGAGCTTTATCCGGTTTGAAAACAAACTGAACTCCAGCGCTGGGTCTACAGTGGTCCACCGTTGCGTCGCGGTTGCGCATCCGCATCGGCGTCGCCTAACCCGCCGTATCTTTGCCATCAGGTATCGAAGTCTCATGGAACCCCTGCCGGACGTCGCTTTCCGAGATCGAAGGCATCGCCGGAGCTCAGCACGTGAACCCTCAGATCATGAATGGAAAGGGCGGCATCAGGTTCGCCTTCCGCGATGTTGGAATGTGTCACGCCGGCTGCATCGACCAGATAGACAGCGCCGCTGCCAATGACCTTAAACATCTCGCCCTTCACCACGATTGCGGTGTCTTCATCGATGCCGATGCCGAGGACGCGCGGGTTCTGCGACACCGCCCCGATGAGCCGCCCAATGCGGCCCCGCTCCGCAAAGTGCTGGTCAATGATCACATTCGGCAGCAGGCCCAGCCCGGGAGCCATGCGAATGTGGCCGATCCGAAAGGACGCCGCGTTCGGTCCCCTCACCATCATCGTCTCGCTCATGACCGACGCGCCGGCGGACGTGCCGGCAACGATGCCTCCGGCTTCATAGATTTCGTGCACCCGCTCGTCGATAGGCGTGTCGCCGATCTGGCTGGTGATCCGGAGCTGGTCGCCACCGGAGAAGAACACCGCACTCACGTCTGCAAGCGCACTTATTTTTTTTTCATGAGCTGCCTCGAGGCGGTCGTTGACGTAGAGTTCGATGACATCCTTGATGCCCAGCTCACCGAAGGACTTCTGATACTTCTCGAGATAGCCATCCGGTTCATGAGACGCGATGGTGGCAAGCACCAGGCGCCCGTTCGGAACCAGGCTCGCTACCTCCTTCAAGATGACACGATCGCCATCATGGTCCTCGTGGCCGCCGATGATGACGAGCGTTCCGGCTTTACCGTTCGAGGATCGCTTTTTCTTCCTATCGGTCATTTGCCCACGTCTTTCTTGCGCAGGAAAACGTGCGGGTGGTTGTCCTCGCTGGTCATGAATGCGACTGCGAACTCCCGGCTGTTATGCGCCCATCCAGACATGCCGGTCGCGGTAAGCACGATGGCTCCGGCTTCGCCGCCGATCGCCTCGACTTCGTTGAGCGCGGGATTCAGCACCTGCTCCAGGCCGCTCTCAGCCTGTCCCGAGGACAGTGCCTGCCGCGCCGAGAGTGCCTGCATGACGTGAGCGGCGAGAGCCTTTCGCGCGATATGCTCACCGTCTCCCGAAAGGGCCACGGCTCCCAACCGGTTGTCGGCATAGTAGCCGCAACCAGGTTGCGGAGAATCTCCCACACGACCCGGAGCACTGCCGTCCAGTCCGCCGGTCGAAGTGCCAACAGCGATGCCCCCGTACTGATCCAGGGCAACCACACCGATCGTATCCTTCGCCTCCGACTTGCTGGAGGCCTCGCGCTGCTGCGGCGTGATCAAATCCGCCGGATGGCAAAGCTCCAGCTGCTTGTCGGCGGCGAAACGCCGGGCCCCCTCCGATGCCAGCAGGATTGGCTTCTCATGCAGCATGGCTTTCGCGACACTGATGGGATGGCGCACGCCCTTGATCACTGCGACGGCACCCACATTGAAGTCCCTGCCCTCCATCAAGCCAGCGCACATCTCGACCTCGCCGTCCGAATTGAGGGCACTTCCATATCCCGCATTGAACGTCGGGTCCGCCTCGAGGACACGACCGGCAGCTTCCACCGCATCGACCGCGGTTCCGCCGCCGGCCAGGACGGCCCGACCTGCCTCGAGTGCCTCGATGCATCCATTGCGATGCGCCTCCTCTTCTTGCGGATCGATCTCCTTGGCGCCGCCATGCAGGATTAGCGACCACATCAGCCGGCCCTCAGATGGCGAACATGGGTCTGATCAGGCCCTCGCCTCGAAGGCGTCGCGCCTCCGAAGCCGGTCACCTGTCGCCACACAGCCTCAACGTCGTCGACGGTGAGCACGACAAGGTCGTTCTCACGTGCAAGCCGGAGACACACGTCGACGGCCTCCTTCTCGGGACAGACGGCGTGTATGCGGCCTGGGGCGCAGCCGGCGGTCAAGGCACCTTCCCGCAGCAAGCCGGCGATCGCGCCGGGGGCGCGGCCGCGCAGCTCCTGCTCATCTTCCTTGAAGACGATGACATCGAATATCCGCGAAGCGATCGCACCCATCTTGCGTATGTCGCAATCGCGGCGGTCACCCGGTATGGCGACCAGGCCGATCGTGCGCTGGTAATCGCGCCTCATGTGGGAAACGAGCTTTCCGAGCGCCTTCAGCCCCTCCGGATTGTGCGCATAGTCGACAATAGTGCGGAAATCATGCCCGTCGAAGACGTTGAGGCGACCGGGAGATTGCTCGAACGAGGTGCTAAACTCGCCCAGCGCCGCCCGGATCGTTGCCGCCGGAATGTCGTGGCAATGCGCCATCGCGACGGCTGCCAGGCTGTTGGCAACGTTGAATTCGGCCGAACCCTCGAAGGTCGCGGGGATTTCGTCGACGCTCATCAAGAACATCGACTCCCCATCCTCGTGGATGAAAATGTCCCAACCGTCGCTGCTGGGCTCCCGGGTCACGGCGCGGCCGCCTTCCGCCAGGTGGCTACGCAAGAAATCGGGCCACTCGCTCCTGCTCGCCAGCGAGAAGTAGCAGATCCTGCCGCCCGCATCGCGCGACATTGCGGACGTGTGGACATCATCGGCATTGAGAACGCTCCATCCGCCGCGGCGGACGGACTGGGCGACGACCGACTTCACTTCGGCCAGATCTTCGATGGTGTCGATGCCCTTCAGCCCGAGATGATCGCCATGGACGTTCAGCACCGCGCCAACGTCGCACGCGCCGAAGGCGAGCCCTTCGCGTAGGATCCCGCCGCGTGCACATTCCAGCACCGCGACATCGACGCCCGGCTCGCGCAGCACTATCCTGGCGCTTTGCGGACCCGAGCAGTCGCCTGCGATGATTCGTTCGCCGTTCAGGTACACGCCGGTGGTCGAGGTGAGCCCGACAGTTGCACCATTCGCCTGCAGGATGTGCGCCAGCATTCTGGCGGTGGTCGACTTGCCGTTTGTCCCTGTGATCGCGAAAATCGGAATGCGGCCGTCCTTGCCACCCCTGAAGAGTAGATCGAGCACCGGCCGTGCCACGTTGCGGGCGCGACCCGAGGAAGGCTCGAGATGCATGCGGAACCCGGGACCGGCGTTCACCTCTATGATGCCACCGCCGGTCTCGCTGACCGGCCGTGAGATGTCGGGGCAGACAAAGTCGATCCCGGCAATATCGAGACCGACGATCTGTGCCGCCCGCCTGGCGATCAGCGCGTTTTCGGGATGGATTTCTTCCGTCCGGTCGATCGCCGTCCCGCCGGTGGAGAGGTTGGCGGTGGGCCGCAACAGCACCATTTGACCAGGCACTGGAACGCTCGCCAGGGTGAGCTGCGATTTTGACAGGAAATGCTCGACGCGTTCGTCGATCTCAATGCGGGTCAATACCGAGGAATGGCCCTCTCCCCTCCGCGGATCGCGGTTCGTCTCTTCGACGAGCTGGGCGACAGAACTCCGGCCATCGCCGACCACATGGGCCGGAACCCTCTCGGCAAGCGCCACCACCTTTCCGCCGATCACCAGGATCCTGTGGTCCAAGCCGACGAAATGCTTCTCGACGATAACGCTGCGGCTGTGTTCTCGCGCCTGTTCGAAGCCCCAGCGGACGTCGTCTTCTGTTGCGAGACCGATGTTGACGCCGCTTCCATGATTGCCATCGAGTGGTTTGGTGACCACAGGGTAGCCCAGCCGTGCTGCTGCTGCGACCGCGTCCTGCGCCGATCGCACCAGTTCCCCGCGTGGCACCGGTAGCCCCGCCTGTTTCAGCAGGAATTTGGTCAAGTCCTTGTCCGAGGCGATCTCGGTCGCAATCTCGGAAGTGAGGTCGCTGCAACTGGCGCGGATCCGCTTCTGGTGCTTTCCGTGACCAAACAGCACGAGGCTGCTGTCGTCGATCCGCGCCGTGGGAATGCCCCGTCTCTCGGCCTCGCGCACCAAGGAAGCAGTCGTGGGGCCTAAGGCACGCTCGGCGGCCAGGCGCTTGAGCTGCTGCAGCCTAGCTGCGAACTCGAATGGCCCCTGCGTTTCCGCAATGTCGCCGAGCCCATCAACGCCACGCAGATTGGCCGGCAACAGGCTGTCCACCAGTTCAAGCGCGAGGCGTCCCGCAAGCAGCCCGACAAGCTCATCCTTATAGGCGAACATGACGTTGTAAGTGCCCGGACTGCCTTTGACCGACCGTGTCTTTCCTCGTGTCACCCGGTCACCGAGCATTCTCTGCAGTTCCAGGGCGACATGCTCGACGACGTGGCCGAGCCAGGTTCCTTCCTGCATGCGGCGGACAAACCCGCCGGCGACGCCATAGCTGCAGCCATGGGCCGCAAGGCCGGGCAACAGGCGAACAATGTTTTCGGTGAATCCGGGCAGTTTGTCTGTCGGGAACGCTTCAAGGTCTCCGAGGTCTATCCGGATCTGGACCATAGGTGTCATGCTGTAAAGATGGGGGCCGCGGAACACCCGAGCGTCCTCGACACGGATAGTGCGAAAACGCGAAGCGTTTCGATGAATTTCGGTGTCCGACATAGTCCGTTTCTCCTGACTAATCCCGCAACTTGTTGAGGGTCGGTCAGTTCCCGGCTACGAGATGCAAATCTTTTTGCAGGACAGGAAACAAAAAGCCCTTTTAACATATGTTGGCCAAAGAACAGAGTCTAATCATCCTACCTGCCGCGAGGGGCAGGCCAAGCATTCCGGCTGCTCGTTCCTAAGCATTCGCCCGCCACGCCTCGGCCCATTGGAGGCGAGCCCCGACCAGGATGGCGTACAAACCACGGACTGTACAGAGATCCCAGCTACCGAGTGCCGTATGCCGGGCTTGGGCTCGTGGCGACCGCTTTAAGCGCAGCATCGAGGCGTTTAGATTTTCAACGCCGGACGGCCACGGGGGAACATTTCCAAATGCCCTGTGTTTGGCGCCACCCTTGCACAACGGAAGTACGGCCATGCAGCGTCGGAATCTGGTTAAGGCCGCGCTGGTCAAAGAGATCGAGGCGGTCCGCCTCAGCATCTCGCTCCTTGAAAGCGAGTTGTGGAAAGCTGGCAGACCCAAGAAGATTGGATGGCGTTCAGGATACGAGCTAGCCGCTCAAAAACCTCGCTTTGCAAACTGGAGAGCGCGCTTGCGCACTATCCGTCGGTGACGCGAGCCGGAGCATTGGACAGCAACAGCTTGAGTTGCGGGCAACGGAACCAGGTAAGTTTGGAGGAGCAAAATGGCTGACAGGCGCTCGATCAGAACTCCGTTAGCTCGAGTGCGGGGCCTTGGATCGGCTAAGCACGGAACCGAAGCGTTCATGCTGGAGCGGCTGACATCTGCTGCACTGTTGATCCTCGTTATTTACGTCGTAGCGGTCGTCATAAGGCTGATTGGAGAGCCCCGAGATGTCGTCATCCGCGTCATCGGATCGATCTATGTCGCACCCGCCCTCATCGCCTTCGTTCTGGTCAACTGCGTCCACATGCGGCTGGGCATGCAATCGATCATCGAAGACTACTGCCACGCCACCGTGCTGAAATCGGTCCTGCTGATCGCCAACTGGTTGTTTTGCTGGGCAGTAGCGCTCGTCAGCTTTTTCGCCGTGCTCGTAATCAGCTTCCGATAGCAGGTTCACGGCCTCGCGTGGCCTGCGCGCGCCTCATCTGATTTGCGGCAGCCTGTCCCATTGATGGAAAGGGGGTGGAGAGGTCAGGTCCCACTCCAATGTGGTAGCTCCTGGCCCCCACGGATTCATGCCGGCGGCTCTTTGCCGGTAGAAAGCTTCCAAGATGCCGAGGAGGAAAATCACGACACTGGCGGCCGACAGGTACGATCCATACGAGGACACCATGTTCCAGCCGGCGAATGCGTCGGGATAGTCGACATAGCGACGCGGCATGCCAGCCAATCCAAGGAAGTGATGGGGGAAGAAGACGAGGTTCACGCCGACGAAGGTCGTCCAGAAATGGATCCCAGCCAGAAGCGGATTGTAGAGATATCCCGTCATTTTCGGAAACCAGTAATACCAGCCCGCGAAAATGCCGAAGATCGCTCCCAGTGAAAGTATGTAGTGGAAATGCGCGACGACGAAGTATGTGTCGTGCAGTTCACGGTCGAGGCCGGCATTTGCGAGTTGAACGCCCGTCACGCCGCCAACGGTGAACAGGAATATAAAGCCGAGGGCCCAGAGCATCGGCGTCCGCAGGCTGATCGAACCGCCCCACATGGTTGCAATCCAGGAGAACACTTTAATCCCGGTCGGCACTGCGATCACCATCGTGGCGAAGGTGAAGTAGCGCTGGGTGTCGAGGCCTATCCCGCTGGTGTACATATGGTGGGCCCAGACGACGAAGCCGATCACTCCGATCGCCACGATTGCGTACACCATCCCCAGATACCCGAAGATCGGCTTTCGCGAGAAGGTCGAGATCACCTGGCTGACGATGCCGAACGCCGGCAGGATCATGATGTAGACTTCCGGGTGGCCGAAGAACCAGAAGAGATGCTGGTACAGCAGCGGGTCGCCTCCGCCGTCCGGCGCGAAGAACGTGGTTCCGAAATTGCGATCGGTCAGGAGCATGGTGATGGCGCCGGCCAGCACCGGCAGAGCCAGCAGCAGCAGGAAACCGGTGATGAGGATCGACCAAACGAACAGGGGCATCTTGTGCAACGTCATGCCCGGAGCGCGCATATTGAAGATCGTCGTGATGAAATTGATGGCGCCCAATGTCGAGGAAGCGCCTGCAATATGAAGTGAAAGAATGACCAGATCGACGGCAGGACCGGGATGGCCCGACGTCGACAACGGCGGGTAGAGGAACCAACCGGTGCCGGGTCCATAGCCGCCGGGGACGCTGGGCATGAAGATCGACAACAAAAGCAGCATGAATGCCGGCGGCAGCAACCAGAACGATACGTTGTTCATGCGCGGGAACGCCATGTCGGGGGCGCCGATCATGATCGGAACCATCCAATTGGCGAAGCCACCGATCAGGGCGGGCATCACGGTGAAGAAGATCATGATCAGCGCGTGGGCCGTGGTGAATACGTTATAAAGTTGCTTTCCGGCATCTACCGCCTCGTCGCCTTGGTAGCCGTAGATCATCGACGCCAGTCCCGGGAAAAACTGGATGCCGGGTTGCTGCAGCTCGATTCGCATGCCCACCGACAAGAGCATCCCAATGATGCCCGCGAGGAAAGCGAAGATCAGATAAAGTGTGCCGATGTCCTTGTGGTTGGTCGAGAACAGCCACCGGGTGATGCCGCTTGGCTTATGGTCGTCGCGACTGCCTGGAACTGCCGCCGTATCTTCGCTCATGACCTTCTCCGCTTGACCTGTCCGTCAACCAGCACCCGAACCGTGCTGGAACTTGATTGTTCCCTCACCGAACCGGCGGTAGGAACATTCCACGGAAGCTGCGGTTAGGTTCCGCGGGGCCGGCCCTGCACGGCTGAGGATCCACGTCCATGCTGGCGATAATTGCTGCGAGCCTGGTTCTGACGACGGTGGTTGGCGGGCTGATATCCGCCTTCTGGATCGAGGCGCGTCATGGTCTCCATGACCCCACGCCGCCGGACATGTCTGTGCCTAGGCAATTGAACGCCCGGCTTGGAGCCGATGGTCCTGACATGGGCGCGATCACGCGACACTCGATTCGAGAACAAGAGCCGGCTGGCTGCTGCTCGGCTTCGCGCTCGGCGGTTTCGTGGACGGCATCGTCTTGCATCAGATCCTGCAACGGGATCATCTTCTCTCGGGCCTGGCCGGCCCGGCGGGCTCCGACCTGCGCTTCCAGATCATGGCCGACGGCCGGTTCCACCTGTTCATGTACGTGCTGGCGGTCACCGGCGCGGTGCTGCTGGTGCCGCCAGGGCTTCCGGCGCGCGTCCAGGGAGGACGACCGAGATCCTGCGGCTCGCCATGGTCGGGTTCGGCGTCTGGGTCGGGTCCGGCGTCTGGCATGTGTGGATTCCGCTGTGTTCCATTGGCTGCTGGGCCTGCACCGGATCAAGATGAACAGCGACATACCGCTCGCATGGGATATTGCGTGACTGATCATCTTCGGCATCGCGCCCTTGGCGTTGGTGCTGGTGCTGCCGAACCGCGGCGGACCGGCACGCGGTGCTTCGGCGGCGCTGACCAGCATCGTCCTGCTTGCAGGATTGTCAGCGGGGGCCGGACCGCTCTTCAACGGCGCGGCCAATCCCATCCTCGTCTTTCGGGCCGGCATGGAACCGGCGGCGATGATGCGGGCCATTCAAGCCGCCGACCTGAATCTCAAATGGATCGACCGCCGGCCTGGTCCGCCTATGCCGTCGACGTATCCGCCCAGTGAACTTTCTCCTTCCACCTGCTGCCTCGCTTTTTGTCATTCAAGGGGAACAAGGTGATCTCGGCGGAGTTCGGCGCCCGCTGAGTGCATTATTGAAGGAGAACAACATGCATTTTGTGAAAGCGCTTATCGCCGCGATTGCGATCAGTCTCATCAGCCCGGCAGCAATGGCTCAAACCGCGAAGAGGTCCCCGCAGGAATTTGTCAAAGCAGCTGCGAGTTCAGACATGTTTGAAATCCGCTCGAGTGAATTGGCGCTGCGCAAATCGCAGACATCACGAGTGAAGGAATTCGCTCGCATGATGATTAAGGACCACACGACTTCTTCCAAGCGGCTCTTGTCGGCCGCAAAGAAGGACGACCTCCCTGTTGAACCGGAGATGACAAGCAAACATGCTGCCCAGTTGGAAGCGCTGAGCAAGGTCAGCGGCGAGTCGTTCGATAACGCCTATGTCGAGGCCAGGTGGCAGCGCATCAGGGGGCCCTGGCGCTGATGACCTCCTACGCGAAAAACGGTCGGGCAAAACATCTGGCAGCCCATGCTAAAAAGACCGCGCCGGTCATCCGGCAGCATCTCAAACATGCCCAGCAACTGAGCAAGAGCGGTTCTCAGGGCTGAGTGAGTGTCGCCTGCCTGCGGACCGGAACAGCCCTCTCCCGGTGTATAGCCTGCCGCCAACCTCTGACGCCTCCTCCTCGGCAGCCTGCAAGGCACCTTGAGCGTGTTTGTTGATGCGAACGGCTGACCGGAGGCAACCGGCCCGGCCTATTGAAGCTCTATCACCTCGGCACCTCAGCAGCCAGAGCTGCCAACTTGCGGTGTACCGACGGCAAACCATAATCCAACATCACTCCCAGCGTCATTTTATGGATCGTGCCGGAACATCCGCGCGACGGTGAGGTTAGGCTCGATCTGAACGCCTCCCAAGAGACTTACAAGGATCAAAATGTATATAAATCTTCGGCATAAAGAGGATAATGAGCCGCAAACCCGAAAAATATTGTTGTGTTTCTCACACCTGAGGTGGGATTTCGTTTTCCAGAGGCCTCAGCACATTCTGGAACAGGCAACCCAACTCTACAATGTATTTTTTTTCGAAGAACCTATACTAACGGAAGAAACCACTGCCTATCATAAAAGCTACACGACCGCGGAGGGGGTGGTGGTCGTGGTGCCGTACATCCCGAGATATTTCAACGGACCCCAGATCACGCGTGCGCAACGCAAGCTGGTCGACGGCCTGGTGGAAAGCCTCGAAGCGACGCCGGCACTGCTCTGGTACTATACGCCCATGGCCCTGCCTTTCAGCCGGCACATTTCCGCTGAGCTTTGCGTCTACGACAACATGGACGAGCTTTCGAGCTTCCGTGGGGCGCCGCCCCGGATGATGGCGCTGGAGCGCGAACTTTTCAGGCGCGCCGATGTCGTCTTCACCGGCGGCCAGAGCCTTTATGAAGCCAAGCAGCATCGTCATCGCAACATCCACCCATTCCCAAGCAGCATCGACAAGGCCCACTTCGGCAAGGCCCGGCTTCCCGGTGCGTCGTCTCTCGACCAGGAAGAGATTGCCCGCCCCAGGCTTGGTTTCTTTGGTGTCATTGACGAGCGAATGGATCTGGGCCTGGTGGACCGCATGGCGGCCTTGCGGCCGGACTGGCAGTTCGTGATGATCGGACCGGTGGTCAAGATCGACGCGGCAGGCCTTCCACGCCGGCCGAATATTCATTGGCTGGGGGGCAGGGACTACAAGCAGCTCCCCAGCTACCTGGCCGGATGGGACGTCGGAATAATGCCGTTCGCCAAGAATGAGGCGACGAAATTCATCAGCCCGACCAAAACCCCGGAATTTCTTGCCGCAGGCGTGCCGGTGATATCCACCTCGATCCGGGATGTGGTGCGGCCCTACGGACAGCTTGGCCTGGTCGAAATCGCGGATGACGCGGAGAAGTTCATAGCACGGGCCGAACATTTGCTGGCTCGCCCGAAGGACGACTGGCTGCGAAAGGTGGATCGACACCTGGCCGGCATGTCCTGGATATCCACCTGGGAAGGAATGCTGTCGCTGATAGCCGAAACGCGAGGGGGGCACACATCTAGTCAGCACGCGATAAATGCGTCGGAGAGCAGCTATGTTTGATTGGCTGGTTGTCGGCGCCGGCTTTGCCGGGAGCGTGCTCGCCGAGCGGCTCGCCTCCCAGCGTGGAGACCGGGTCCTTGTTGTCGACCGGCGGCCGCATGTCGGCGGGAACGCGTATGACTGCTACAATGAGGCAGGCCTGCTGATCCACAAATATGGACCCCACATCTTCCACACCAATTCCGAGCAGGTCTTCGATCATTTGTCGCAATTCACGGAATGGCGTCCGTATGAACACAGGGTCCTGGCCGAAGTCGACAAGACGCTGGTGCCTGTGCCGATCAATCTCCACACGATCAACACGCTGTACGGACTGGATCTTACGTCGGAGCAGCTCGAAGACTGGTTCGCCGCGCGCGCCGAGCCGGTCGAGGATATCCTCACGTCCGAAGACGTGGTGGTGAGCCGTGTCGGGCGTGAACTCTACGAGAAGTTCTTCCGGGGCTACACCCGCAAGCAATGGGGAGTGGACCCGTCCGAACTTGACAAATCCGTCACGGCGCGCGTCCCGACCCGGACCAATCGCGACGACCGCTATTTCACAGACAAGCTTCAGTATATGCCCGCCGCGGGCTACACCCGCATGTTCGAGCGCATGCTCGACCACCCGAACATCCAGGTCATGCTCAAGACCGATTATTCGCAGATGCGCGAAGAGTTCGGCTACAAGCGGCTGATCTTCACGGGGCCGGTCGACGAGTATTTCGGCTACTGTTACGGCCGGCTTCCCTATCGCTCTCTGCGCTTCGAGCACAAGACGCTGGAACAGGAATGGCATCAGCCGGTTGCCGTTGTGAACTACCCGATGGAGCACGACTACACCCGCGTGACCGAATACAAGCACCTCACGGGCCAGCAGCACCCCTGCACCAGCTTGACGTACGAATACCCGACGGCGCAAGGTGATCCGTACTATCCCGTGCCGACCGCCGAGAATGCGGATCGCTACAGGAAGTATGAGGCGCTGGCGCGGACGACGGAGGACGTCTGGTTCGTCGGCAGACTGGCGACCTACCGCTATTACAACATGGACCAGGTGGTCGGCCAGGCCTTGGCAACATTCCGTAGAATAGAAGCCTCGGTCCCCGGCGCCAACCGCGCTCCTCTTGAGACGGCGGTGTCCAAGATGAACGGCATTCTGCAAGCAACGCAATGACGGCCCGCACCATGCAGACCGGAACCGTGCTAGCGACGCCTGAAATCTGGGGAGGATTCGAATGCAGCATCATTCGGCTGAGGAACCGATGGCGTGACGAAACTGCCGAGACAGGCCATACCGGCAGGCTGGCCGACCTGGACCGTATCCGAGATCTGGGCATAAGAACGCTCCGCTACCCGCTGCTCTGGGAATCAATCTCGCCCGACGACATCGAAACGGCCGACTTCTCCTGGCACGACGAGCGCATGCCGCGGCTGAAAGAGCTCGGCATCGACGTCATCGCCGGACTGCTTCACCATGGCAGCGGCCCCCGCTACACAAACTTGCTCGATCCAGCCTTTCCCGAGCTACTGGCGCGGCATGCCCGGCGCGTCGCCGAACGCTACCCCGAGATCCGCCGCTTCACGCCGGTGAACGAGCCGCTGACAACCGCCCGTTTCAGCGCTCTTTACGGACATTGGTATCCCCACCGCCGCCGACTGCCGGATTTCGCGCGGGCGCTGATCAATCAGTGCCGCGGCGTGGCGCTTGCGATGCGGGCGATCCGCGAGGTGACGCCGCATGCGGCCCTTGTCCAGACCGAGGATCTCGGCAAGACGTTCAGCACGCCATTGCTTGGTTACCAGGCGGACTATGAGAATGAACGCCGCTGGCTGACGTTCGACCTGCTGTTCGGCCGCGTGGATCGTAGCCACCCCTGGTTCTCCCGGCTTATCGATCATGGGATTGCCGAGCAGGAGCTCCAGGCCTTCGTCGACGAGCCCTGCCCTCCCGATATTGTCGGGGTGAACCACTATCCGACCAGCGAGCGTTTCCTTGACCACCGCCGCTCCAAGCTACCCGCCGGAGCCCTGGTCGGCGGCAATGACCGGCATCATTATGCCGATCTCGACGCAGTGAGGATGCATCTTCCGCTTGGATCATTGGGGCCTGAGCCGCGCTTGCGCGAGGTCTGTGCACGATACGACCGGCCAGTCGCCGTTACCGAGGTTCACCACGGCTGCAGTCGCGATGAACAGCTTCGCTGGCTGAACGAGGTCTGGAGCGCCGCAAACCGCCTCGCCGGCGAAGGCAAGAACATCGCCGCCGTCACAGCCTGGGCGCTGTTCGGATGCGTCGACTGGAACAGCCTGCTGATGCGCGAGGAAGGGGCCTATGAAGCGGGAGCCTTCGACGTCCGCAGCCCATCGCCGCGCTTGACCGCCCTGGGACGCGCAGTGCGGCAGATGGCCTCCGGCGCGCGCCCGAGGCATCCGGTTCTCGACAGTCCCGGCTGGTGGCGCCGGGACACGCGGTTCTTCCGGCCGCCTCCGGAAACAACGGCCGAACTCGGTGCCGAGGGCAACGCCCGCAAAGTGCTCATCCTGTGCAAGGACGCTGCACTGGGTGGTGCCTTCTGCCGCGTCGCTGCACACCGGGGCCTGGAATTCATTGCTCTTGACGCGAATGACCTCAACATTACGGAGCCGCATTCCGTGCGTCGCGTGCTGCTCAAGCATCGGCCATGGGCATTCATCCGCCTGGCGAGCGCGCAACCCGCCGACGGCCGCCTCGACGGGCAGCACGCGACTGGCGAAGGTCCAGCGGATGGAGCGGTGCTGGCGACCGTCTGTGCCGCGGCCGGGGTGGCGTTGATGACGGTGACGTCGGATGCGCTGGTCGCCAAAACCCTGTCGGGCGGTTTGGTGGAGAGCTGCCCCGTCACCCCGGTATCGGGGATCCGGAACCTCAACGCCACAGTCGAAGAGATGGTGATGAAGCATCATCCCGGTGCGCTGGTAATCCGCACCAGCGCCGTGTTCGGACCATGGAACACCGGCGACGCCCTTTCCCAGATCTTGGATAAAATCGCTGTGGACCGCGCGCTCCGCTTGCCGGCGGACGCAGTCTGCTCCCCCACCTACGTTCCGGACCTGGCCCACGCCCGCCCTCGACCTCTTGATCGATGGCGAGACGGGACTATGGCACCTCGCCAATGACGGCGCGGTCAGCTGGTACGAATGGGCAAGAGAGGTTGCCGATTCGCTCGGCCTCGATCCGCGACTGGTGTTGCGGGATCATGGCGGCGCCGGGGACCTCGCGCCCGCCGCGCTGGCCAGCGAACGGGGTCAACTCATGCCTTCCCTGGCAAGCGCCCTGGGCCGCTTCCTGCGTGAGTGTGATGTCCGCTGGAACAAGACCTCCGCTGCCTTGGGCAGCTGAGAAGCGACAAAGAAATCCAAGAGGCCGAGATGAGAGAACCGACCGCGTTTAACAGCTTTTTCCTTGGTGGCTTCGAGTGCTCGAGCCATCGTCGCGCAGATGGCGTCCGCCTCGACCTGCTTCGCGCCACCTGCCACGACGAGGCATCGGAAACGGACTACCTAGAACTTCAGCGTCGTGGTATCCGCACCGTCCGTGACGGTCTGCGCTGGCACCTTATCGAGAGAGAGCCCGGCAATTACGACTGGTCGAGCTTTCTTCCGATGCTGCGCGCCGCCGACGCCACCGGCACTCAGGTTGTCTGGGATCTCTGCCATTACGGATGGCCCGACCATATCGACATCTTTTCACCGGAATTCGTGGAGCGTTTCGCCCGGTTCGCGGAAGCCGTCGCCAGGGTCATTCACGATGAGATCGGTTCGGTACCCTACTTCTGCCCGGTGAACGAAATTTCGTACTGGTCATGGGCGGGTGGCGACACCGGCCGAATCAACCCGTGCGCGAGCGGCCTTGGAGGCGAATTGAAGCGCATCCTGGTACGAGCCGCCATTGCCGCCATGGACGCGATCCGGCGCGTTGATTCCCGGGCCCGCTTCATCACCGCGGAACCGCTGATCAACGTTGTCGGCTATGCCCATGATGTCGAGCATCAGCTCGAGGCGGAGCGTTACAGGCTCTATCAGTTCGAAGCGCTCGACATGCTTGCCGGGATTCAGGAACCGGAGTTGGGCGGCCGGCCCGAATACCTCGATATCGTCGGCGTGAATTTCTATCCCGACAATCAATGGCTCCTGCACGGCCCGACAATTCCCTTTGGCGATCATGCCTATAAGCCGCTGGCCGACATGCTTGTGGAAGTTGCACAACGCTACAATCGGCCCGTCTTCATTTCCGAAACCGGCGCCGAGCGCACGGCAAGGCCCTCCTGGTTTCACTACGTCGTCGCCGAAGTCGTCGAGGCCATGCAGTGGGGCGTCCAGTTAGAGGGAATTTGCCTTTACCCCATCATCGACTACCCCGGATGGGAGAATGGTCGGATGTGCGATGTCGGCCTGCTCGGTCCCATGGGAGAGCATGGCAGGCGCCCGGTGTGCCAGCGCATGGCGGACGAATTGGCCGAGCAGAGCCGGAAACTGCTGACGCTTCAGCGTGAACTCACGTCACGGACATATGCCGGAGGGACTTATGCGGTATCTGAAGCCTCAAGCAGGTAATCCGCTGCCTCCGTTTCTGGAGGGGTCGGCCGCGTTCATAAGGCACTATGTCCACAGGCAGCTGCCACAGTTCATCCTCCTGACCGTGCTGGTGATCTCCGCCGCGTCCTGCGCCGTCGCCATCCAGTACGTGATGAAGGTGCTGGTCGACGCCATGGCCGGCCCTCGCGACAGCTCTGCCGCGCAGACGGCTCTCGCCATTTTCATCAGCCTCATCGCGGTGGAGAGCATCCTTTGGCGTCTCTGCGGCTGGCTCGGCTGCAAGGCGACGCTCGCGATCGGCGTTCAGATGCGGCTCGACCTGTTCGATTTCCTGAACGGCCAGCCGATGAAGTACTTTGCTGAGAACCTCGCCGGCTCGCTTGGCCAGCGGGTTACCGCGACGGCGGGCAATTTCGGCGCCCTGACTAACATTGTCATCTGGCGGATTGCGCCGCCGGCCGTCGACTTTATCGGCACCGTCATCGTGTTTACGGTCGTCGACTGGCGCATGGCCGTGGCCCTGGCTTCCGCTGTCGTCGTCATCATGGGCGGGCTGCTTGCGTTCGGGGAACGGGGAAGGCACCTGCACCGCACTTATGCATCCTATGCCAACGAGGTCGGCGGCAGCCTGATCGATGTCATCACCAACATGTGGTCGGTGAAGGCATTCTCGGCCCGATCACGCGAGCACGCCAGGCTGGCCGCGAGCTTCCGAACCGAAGCCGATGCACAGCGCGACAGCTGGATGTATACGGAAAAGGCGCGCCTCATCCACGACATCGCGCTTTGGGTGATGGCCGGCGGCATGCTCGCCTGGGCCGTCCGGCAATGGAGCCGGGGCGAAATCACGCCCGGAGACGTCGTCCTGGTCAGCGCTTTGACGTTCCGCATCCTTCACGGGTCTCGCGACATGGCGCTATCGCTCGTGGACATGGTTCAGCATTTCGGCTTCATCGAAGACACGCTGCGCATCATCGGCCAGCCGCAGACCGTGGTAGACCTGCCTCATGCGCCGGCCATCCGTCCGGGTGGCGGGGCCATCGAGTTCCGCAAGGTGTCATTCACTTACGGCACTCAAGTCGACGCGATCCACAATCTCAACCTGTCCATTCCCCCGGGCCAGAAGGTCGGAATCGTTGGTCCGTCCGGAGCGGGCAAATCGACTTTTGTCCATCTCCTGCAGCGGCTCTACGACGTTCAGGGGGGCCAGATCCTGATTGACGGTCAGCCGATAGCCTCGGTCACACAGGACAGCCTGCGCGAAGCGCTGGCCGTCGTGCCGCAGGAGATCCTGCTGTTTCACCGGACAGTCATGGAGAACATTCGGTTCGCACGTCCTGAGGCCAGCGAGGAAGAAGTTTACGCCGCTGCGCGGGCTGCTCACTGCGAAGCCTTTATTACGAGGTTACCTAAGGGGTACGACACGCTCGTTGGCGAGCGCGGCGTGAAGCTTTCCGGCGGCCAGCGTCAGAGAATCGGCATTGCCCGCGCGTTCCTCAAGGCTGCTCCCGTGATTGTCTTGGACGAAGCAACATCTGCCCTGGATACCGAGTCGGAATTGGTGATCCAGTCTTCGCTGGTCAAGATGTTTCGAGATCGCACCGTGATCGCGGTCGCGCATCGCCTCTCGACCCTTTCCAGCTTCGATCGTATTTTGGTGATGGATGGCGGCCGCGTGGTCGAAGACGGCAGCGCTGCGGAGCTGAGAGCTCACGGCAGTTTGTTCGCTCGCATGTGGAGACTGCAGGCTGAAGGTATCACCCTCGACGCGGCTGAATAAACTGCTCTCACATCCCAGTCGACCCCATCGGCGCGCGCGAAAGGAATGCCCGAGTCGGACCCGGTGACAATGGCCATGCGCGGCCCAAGCTTCAGGCTTCGGTCGGGCGGGGCTGGTCTTCATCGACCCGGCCATGACTGCTCTCCATTGGTCTCCAGAGTCGGCTGCCCGGCACGACAATCAACCACTTGCCTGTCGAGCTGGTAGCCCGCCCGAACCTCGGCGGAGGCGGGTGGTTCCCAGTTTATCGGGGCCGGGCTGATTGATCTGGATGGCACCACCGACTTTGCATCCCTATATCGGTTGGAGGCTCGATCACGCGAGCCTCCCATCCCCTGCGCTTCAGAGACAGTTTGCATGACGTCACCCGAGACCGCTGAACAATCCCGAGCCATCCCGATGCAGCTTCCCGCCCTGCGCAACAGCTATGCGCAGTTGCCGGAGCGGTTCTTCGCGCAAACAGATCCGAAGCCGGTGTCCGAACCCCGGCTGATCCGGTTCAACCGGCCACTCGCCGAGGAACTCGGACTCGATCCCGATCAGCTTACCAGCCCGGACGGAGTGGCGATGCTTGCCGGCAATAGATTTCCGGAAGGCTTGCAACCAGTCGCCCTGGCCTATGCTGGCCACCAGTTCGGAAATTTCGTGCCCCAACTCGGCGACGGACGCGCTCTGCTGCTTGGCGAAGTGGTGGACGTCAATGGCATTCGGCGCGACATCCAGTTGAAGGGATCGGGACCGACGCGGTTCTCGCGCAACGGTGACGGCCGCGCAGCCCTTGGCCCTGTCCTGCGCGAATATGTCGTCAGCGAAGCAATGGCCGCGCTGGGCATTCCGACGACGCGGAGCCTGGCGGCGGTGCTCACCGGCGACCCGGTCTATCGCGAGGTCCGGTTGCCCGGCGCCGTTCTGACACGAGTGGCGGCAAGCCACATTCGGATTGGAACCTTCCAGTATTTCGCCGCGCGCAACGATACCGAAGCGGTCAAGATCCTCGCTGACTATGCAATTCAGCGTCACTTCCCGCAGTTGGCGGGGCAAGCACGGCCGTACCGCGCTTTGCTCGAGGCCGTTGTCGTCGCACAGGCTGATCTGGTGGCGCGCTGGATGCTGGTCGGCTTCATCCATGGCGTCATGAACACCGACAACATGGCGGTGTCGGGCGAGACGATCGACTATGGCCCATGCGCCTTCATGGACGCCTATGACCCCAGCGCGGTGTTCAGTTCGATCGACCGCGGCGGTCGTTATGCCTACGCCAACCAGCCCCGTGTCGCCACATGGAACCTTGCGCGCTTTGCCGAGACGCTGCTGCCCCTCATGAACACGGACGAGAATGAGGCAGTTTCTGAAGCAGAAGATGTGCTGAGGTCGTTTCAGTCCTGCTATGAGACTGTTTTGCAGCGCGGTTTCCGCAGAAAGCTCGGGTTGCTGACCGAGGCGGAAGGCGACTTGCAGCTCGCGGCCGATTTTCTGGATGTGCTGGCTCGCGGCGAAGTGGACTTTACGCTCGGCTTCCGGCGCCTTGGCAATGACCTCGACGCTGCTGACGGCCAAGGCACGGCACGGCAGTTGTTTCAGGATCCAGGCGCATTCGATGTCTGGTCGGCGCGGTGGGGCGAGCGTATCGCAAGCGAAGCAGCCGACACGGCCATGCGCCGGGCAGCGATGCATGCCGCCAATCCCAAATTCATCCCTCGCAACCATCGCATCGAGGCGATGATCCAGGCGGCGCTCGGCGGCGACTTTGCACCTTTCGAGGAGATTCTGGGGGTCGTCAGCCGGCCCTTCGATGAGCAACCCAGCATGGAGCGCTACGCCGAGCCGCCCCGGCCGGACGAGCGGGTCCTGCAGACCTTCTGCGGCACCTGAGACATCCTGTGCACCGCGCCTTCCCCCGGGAATGCGGACCGGGGGTTGGCAAGCTGACATCATGCGGTCATATGGCAGTGCGCGATGTCACTTCCCGGCGACAGCGACGAACACGCCGACCGCCCCTGTCGTTCCAGCGGAACAAGATGATTGTTCCGCCGGCTAGACTTCGCCCACGCCGCGACGATTTCAGAAGGCTGTGTCGCGCCAGCCACGCGCCAGAAGCCGGTTCGCACAATCCGGGATGGTCGTCGCCCAGGCCCTCGCCCTCACTGGGATCCGACAAGTTCTATAGCAGGGCGGGTGATCATCAGCCAAAAAATCGCCGCGACAGCGCTGAAGGCCGGGAAGCCGAAGAGGAACCAGAGCTGGAAAAGCCGGTGGTAACGGCGCGGAAGCGGCTGGCCGGCTATCATCGCCGACGATGCGAGATTTCGCATTTCCATCTGCATCCAGACGACGGGAAGCCAAAAGAGACCGGTCAGGATGTAGAGAAGGATCGATAGCACGATCCAGCCCTCCCAGAGCGAATACCCTGCCTGCCAAGCAAGCGCGACACCGGTGATCGGTTGCGCAACAACCGCGGTTGCGGTGAAAAGGAAATCGGCAATCACGACGATCCGCGCGACGGCTGCCACGGTGGCCGGGTTTCCGGTCCGATGCGCAAGCAGCATGAAGAAGGCGATCCCAGCACCCGTACCCAACAGCACCGCCGCGCCGACGACATGCAGATATTTGAGGGCGAAGTAGAGCATCAGCGCTCCTCCAGGATTGCCAACGCCACGAGGTGTAGAAGAAAGATCGGCAGGATCTTCATCAGGGGGCCGAGCGGCTCGTTCCACAGGTCGGGGCGCAGTAGCGTGCCGGCCAATGCATAGAAAAGGCATATGCTAGTCGCTGCCCACAGACCAAGGCGTGCCGTCCTGCGAAGCGCGATGAGAACGCCGATGGCCAGATCGGCCAGCGCCCCGGCCACGACCAAAGGCGCCGCAAGCGCACCCACTGCGGTATTGATTATCAGTTGGACACCGCTCTGCCACCCCGTTGTCAACGATATGATGCCGGTCACGATCCAGAAGAACGGCAGTATAGTGAAGACGGCGGGCTTGAGGAAGAACAGCCGAGCAAACCACCTGTCCTGCACCGTGGCCGGATTGGCGGCGAGTGCGGCAGGCAGAGATTGCGGCTCGATCCCGGTGGTTACCTTCCACTGTCGCGGATCACCGGTGGCGCCCCGGCTGATCTCAAGGGCGGCGTTGGTACGCATGGGCGGGCGCCATCCCAGCACACTGACGGCATCTCCTACCCGATAGAGCGGACGCGCCGCCCATCTTGGGAGAGCCAGGACGCGGGCCTTCTCCCATCCAAGCCATCTGCGATACTGCGCGACTACCTCCTCCATGGTGAACGCGTCAGGACCAGCAAGGTCGAGACAGGCCCGGGACGGCGCGTCGGCACCAAGCAGAAGGGCCACCGTTTCCACCACGTCCTCAAGCTGGACCACCTGAAGCAGCCCGGTATCCGGCATCGATGGGAGCACTGGCAGCGCCGCAAGTCCACGAAACAGTGCACTCGCTCCAAAAACAGGGCGGCCGAGCACAACGGAAGGTCTCAGCACGACCCAGTCCAGGTCGAGCTGCATCAGCGCCTCCTCGCCGGCGCGTTTGCTGGCGGAGAACGCCGAGGGCTGCTCGCGGTCGACACCGATGGCTGAAAAGTGAATGACTCGGCGGACTCCGGTTTGCCGGCAGGCAATAAACAATACTTCCGCGCCTGACGCATGAACGTCCGTGGTGTGCTCGCTGGCGCTGTCTTGCAGAACGCCGGCACAATTCACCACCGCATCGACGCCTTGAAGAGCCTCACTCCACTCTTCAGGGGCGAGCGCCTTCGCCATATCAATGGCAATCGCTTCGGCCTCACCCAGCCCGGCTTGTGTGCGCCGTGATACCCGGACGAGCTTGTGCCCTGCGGTGATCAGGCGCGCGCAGACGGCTGTACCGATAAGACCGTTCGATCCTGTGACAAGAACTTTCATGCGAGATGTCCAGCGACGCGAAATGGGGCGTGCAGGGTCGCCGCCTCGCTGACAAAAGAACGAATGCAGTGATCGATCACCGGAATCTCCCCTCGGCTTGCTCGCCGCGTCGGGCGCTCCGCGTTTGAGCCGAACGCCTCGATGGCCGTTGCACCGTCTCCAGCAAAGCTTTGTCGAATGCCCTTGCGCTCGGCATGGCCGACCATTTACATGCCTCACTGACTTAGTTGCCAAACACGAGCGACTTACAATTGTTCCGGGGCAGCCTGAAGGGACGGGTCGACCTCCTTCGCTCCCGATGTTGCGCCACAACGACAGCTTCCTCCTCGACCGACAGAAGCCGATGGGAACAATTTGCACGGACCGAGCTTGGGCCTAGGGTCGGCACAGGTGCAGGTAAGGTGGCTTCGACCGAGCATCATCCGTCGCGGAGGTCGCGGAGGCCTTCGTGCATTCCCGGAGGCCGTCCTCGGTAGTGCCGACCCGGGATGCGGTCATGGTGATCAGGGACCTGGCACCCATTTGCGAGCATACCGACGGCGAACTCGACGAGCTGGTCGCGGCGATTTGCGGTCCGGCATGGGCTGATGGTCGCGTTCGACCAGGACGAGGGCGGGGAACAACGTTATCTCGGCCGAGTTCGGCGCCCAGTCGCGTGCATTATTGAAGGAGAACAACATGCATTTTGTGAAAGCGCTTATCACTGAGTGAGTCTCGCCTGCCTGCGGGCCGGTACAGCCCTCTCCCGGTGTATAGCCTGCCGCCAACCCCTGACGCCTCCTCCTCGGCAGGCTGCAAGGCACCTGGTTTTCAAATGCCGCAAAGATACCTTGGTCCGGGTTGTCCGGCGTGCAACGTCCAGCGTTCTCGGACGTTGGCAAGCGAACAGGAGTACCTGACATGCCAAGTAAAACAGAGACCCCGCACACGAAACGAAGCGACTTCGCCAATTATCAAGCCATCCGCCCCGAGGATGCCGCGGTATTGGACAGCCCTGCTGGCCATGAGGACAGGCACGGCGCTGATCCAGACTTTATCGGAGCCGACGATGTCGACCAGCCGATCGGCGCGACGCCCCGCAGCGAAATTACCGGTAGTCACGACGAAGGAGCCGGCGCCAATGAGACGATAGACGGGCTGAGCGAGACCGAAGAACTAACCCGCAGCTACGCCGAGGACATGCCAACCAGTGACAATGATGAGGACGAAGAGGACTTACCGGTCTTCGAACGGGGCCGAAGCAGCACGGAACTCTAACCGGGGGCGGCATTAGGTTTGAACTCACGGTAGGAACATGGCAGTGAGCGCATTCGGACTTCGGATTGTGTCTTTGGGGCTCCGGGCTTTTTTTGGAGGGCTGGGGGCCTCGCTGACTTTGGGCGCCCAGGCCTCTGCGCAGACAAGTCAGCCGGCGCATCAATCCGGCTACTCATCGCAAACAGCCAAGCAGGATCGACTACCGGCGCAAGGATCGTCGCCGACCGCCAAGGATGATGTCGGCGTTGACGTCTCGCTCGGCCGGCCGGAGGTGAAGCAACAGGTTGCAAGGCATCTGGGAATGGCTGAGGCCGAGATACCTCTGGCGGTGCATGTGCCGATCGCGCTCGCTTCGCGGGTCTGCGGGCAAGAGGTATTTACCGCCCGCGCCAATGTAAACCGAAGCTGCACCGCGACGAAGTTCATTCCGGAAATCGCCGAGGCGGCACGCAACCAGCCACAAACCTCCGCAGTACCGGAGCAGTAGCACCGAAATGTCGGAACCCTCCAACGGTCGGGCCATTACCGAGGGCACGCTCCAAGGCCGGTGTAAAGCAGCCACTTGGAACGTGTTTGATTGGCGTCCAGATCAGCTGGGTCGCTATCGCGTGCAACTTTGTTGGCGGCGCCTGTCGCTCTGCCTGCGTACACCCGCGCCGGCGCCAGCCACCGTGCCGCCGTTTGTTGCTCGTGGTCTCCCGCATCGAATAGCCATATTGCCCCCAATGCTCGTTGCGCACACAGGACCTCAATACCATCAAGTTCCTCGGCAGGTTTCGAATTCTGCCGGTCATAAGGGCATCTGAACGCTGATCGAGGCAGCCGGCAGGCTGCCCACGAGGACAGTGCGCGCTGCTGCCACGGGCCAGCTACCGATCCACGTCCCCCAGGACGATGTCCAGTGATCCAAGGACTGCGGTGACATCGGCCAGCATATGGCCGCGGCAAAGGTGGTCCATGGCTTGGAGGTGGGCGAAGCTCGGAGGCCGCAGCTTGCATCGGTAGGGCTTGTTCGTGCCATCCGATACCAGGTAGACGCCAAATTCTCCTTTCGGTGCTTCCACCGCGGCGTAAACCTCGCCGGCTGGCACCCGAAAACCCTCGGTGTACAGTTTGAAGTGGTGGATCAACGCTTCCATGGACCGCTTCATTGCCGCACGTTTGGGAGGAACTACCTTGCCGTCGGGATTGGAAACAGGTCCAGTTCCCTCCCTTTTCAGCAGGTCGACGCATTGGCGCATGATCTTGGCCGACTGGCGCATCTCCTCCATCCGTAACAGATAGCGGTCGTAACAATCGCCATTCTTGCCGACCGGGATGTCGAAGTCCATCTCCGCATAGCACTCGTATGGCTGTGACTTGCGCAAATCCCATGCAGCACCTGAGCCACGCACCATCACGCCGGAAAAGCCCCAGGCCCAGGCTTCATCCTGCGAGATTCGTCCGATGTCGACATTACGCAGCTTGAATATCCGGTTGTCGGTCAGCAACCTGTCAAGGTCGTCCACTGTCTTGAGAAACGGGTCGATCCAGTTTCCGATGTCCGCGGTCAAGTCTGGCGGAAGGTCCTGGTGCACGCCGCCTGGCCGGAAATACGCGGCATGCATCCGGGAGCCACTTGCCCGCTCGTAGAAGACCATCAGCTTCTCACGTTCAACAAAGCCCCACAAGGGAGGCGTCAGCGCGCCCACGTCCATGGCCTGAGTTGTCACATTCAGCAGATGAGACATGATCCGCGAGATTTCACTGTAGAGAACCCTGATCAACTGCCCGCGCCGCGGTACGGCCAAGCCCGTCAGTTTTTCGATCGCGAGGCACCAGGCGTGCTCCTGACTCATCGGTGCCACGTAGTCGAGGCGGTCGAAGTAAGGCAGGGCCTGAAGGTAGGTTTTGGTTTCGATCAGTTTTTCCGTGCCGCGATGCAGCAGCCCGACGTGAGGGTCCACCCGTTCGACGACCTCTCCATCCAGTTCAAGAACCAAGCGAAGCACGCCGTGTGCGGCAGGGTGTTGGGGGCCGAAATTGATGTTGAAATTTCGGACGGTGTTTTCTGCCATGCGGGCGCTCCTCGGGAGCCCGCCTAACTGCCCCTTACCGCGATTGTTCCAGCCGGTTGCCGACCCGCGACCGTTCCATCATCGATCATCGCTCATCCCGGCTTCTCCCACTATCTCCGCCAGCCGGCCGAGGAAGTCCACCAAAGCGGCTTGCGGGTCGTCGACTTCGCCGATGATCACCGAAATGCCCCACCGCTCAAGAACGGCTTCCTCCACGGGGTTGCGGCTGGTCATGAAGATGAACGAGGGGGGGGCGATCTTTCTCATAGCCGGAGCGATGCCACGTCTGCCAAAGACGGTGCAACAACAACCGTATGTTGGGGTCGGAAAGGCTATAGCCGATGAAGAGGATCGTGCTGCCAAGTGCATCCGAGCGAAAACGCACGTCCAGGGGAGAATTGAACGAGAGGCGATCGAGGTAGTCCGTTTCGGTAAGGACGAGAGAATTATCCTCGTCGAAGTCGCCCTTGAAACTTAACGATTGGGTAATGCCCTGGCGGGCCTGCGCTACATCGCGTGCATTGGCCACTTAGACGTAGTCGGTCCTTGGGGACAGACCAATTTCTGTCCATCCAACTGCGAAGCGGCCCAATGCTGCCATGCTTGATTCGATAGTATTCGGCCAAGGTCTGAAAACGATCGCGCTGCATGGAAAATTCATCATTGACGCCGAGCTCCTTTGCCATTCGCTCTATGAGCTTCTCCCAAGAGGGAAGTCCGACGCTGATCGAAACCCCCGCTCCCACAAACAAGATTGCGCTGCGACGACGAATTGCATTGGCAAGCGAACCTGGTCCGAGCGAAGTTGGACTCCGCTTAACCATTCGAGCCCACACGGCGCCCCGCGGCGCCATTGTGCTTCGCCATAATCGACTGAACCGGCTCCGTGATCGGGCGACCATCTTCATCGGCGCGAAACGACGCAATCTCGTGGTGAGTGGCAAGCTGGGTCGTGAACTCGTAAAACGAGAGACGGCCGGCCCCGGAAGGCTCTGGTTCAATGCACCGCGAAAAGGTGACTATCCTCGAGATCGGCCCAGCGGCCTATCGGATCAGCTGTGCGCAGATCAAAGATGGCTGACAATCTACGCCGTCAACGAACGCAACCTGGCTGGATCGCAACCGGACCGATATGACCAAGCGAATTTCGTAAGACATGGATCGCCACCTTATATTAGCCTCCACGAATAGTCTCCGGGAGCCGCCGACCATCCCCAATGTTTTAATGGGCCGGTTGCGATCGGCAACGTTGCAGGCGGCATACCTCCGACAGGATCCCTGCCCCAACAAGCCATATCCGGGCTGAGATCAAGCAATGCTCACGCGGCGCCAAACACGCGTGATAGGCATAGCAAGAACACAGTCGCCAAGCTGCTTTCGGACGCTGGTGCGGTGTGCGCCGCCTTTCAGGACGAAGAGCTTTCCAACCTGACCGGTAAGCGCATTCAGGTCGATGAAATCTGGTCGTTTACCTACGCCAAGCAAATGAACGTCGGGGTAGCCAAAGCTGCCCCGGAAGGCGCTGGCGACACATAGACATGACGGCATCGATGACGCCACCAAGCTTGTCATGTCGTGGCTGGTCGACGGGCGTGACGGCGAATACGCGATGGGCTTCATGGACGATCTTTCGCCTCGCGAATCGCGAGGAGCCAACCAGCGACGGTCATAGGGCTTACCTAGAGCTCAAGATCAAGTTCGCCAAGATCCTTGGATCTTCTTGCCGAGGACCACGACAACATGGAAACGGTCGCTATTGAGACGCCCGCCAAGATGACGGATTTTGAAGCTGTGACGGTCGCGGATTTGATCTGCGACTTTTATTATGAGTTGACCTGATCCCGGATGAACGCGCACCACGATGCGAGCCTAGCGTCAGACGAGATATGAGATGAATGCAGGCGGCCTTGGTAGCGGTTGCTCGCAATGCAGGTCATCTAGCCCCTCCGGACTGGCCGGACAACGGTCCGCCCCGGTAATGCAATGCTTACCTTATGATCTGACCGTAAGCCTGTGCGGACTATTGCGTTGGATGGGCCAAGCGGCCACTTATTTGCGAACTGGAACCAAGACGCGGCGTCTTCGTTATATGCCGTCGTGCTAATTTGTTCGCCAAGGAGGGGAGGCGATGCAGATACCGGGGGGCGAGAAACTCACGGAACGGGTGGATGAACTCAGCGCGCTTTACGTGCTGACAGACCGCCTGTATCGGGCGAAATCCAATCACGAAGCTTTCGAGGCTGGCCTGGATGCCATCCGCGATGGGCTCGGGTGTCGAAGGGCGTCAATGTTGCTTTTCGACGACGCAGGGGTGATGCGCTTCGTGGCTTGGCGGGGACTATCCGATTCCTACCGACACGCGCTGGCGGGACATTCGCCTTGGAAAGCGGGCGAACGCAATGCGGAGCCGATCCTTGTAACGGACATCGCAGAGACCTCTGAACCGACCAGCGTCAAGGACAGGATCGCCAGCGAAGGCATCGTTGGTTTGGCGTTCATTCCATTGATTGCGCAAGGCGAAGTGGTGGGCAAGTTCATGACCTACTACGAGCAGAAGCATTCCTTTGCCGGCCACGAGCTTGATCTTGCGATGACGATCGCCCGGCAGATCGGATTCTATCTCGAGCGGACCAGGGCGGAAGAGGCCCGCAAACTTGCCGAAGACGAGTTGCGAGCATCCGAACAACAGTTCCGCCTGATGTCCGAACATGCGCCGGTCATGATCTGGACGTGTGACGCATCCGGCAAGTGCACCAATTTGAACAGCATGCTGCGCGAGTTCTGGGGTGTCACGAGCGAGGAGATCCCGACCTTCAGTTGGCACCCGACCATCCATCCGGACGACGCTGCCGATATCGGAGCCCGGATGATGGACGCGCTGACGACACAGTCGAGTGTCACGGTCCAGGGTCGCTACAAGAACCACAAGGGCGAATACCGCGTCCTGCTCACCGTCGCCCGCCCCCATTTTTCCACAAAAGGCCAATTTCGCGGACTGATCGGGGTCAATGTCGACATAACGGAAAGCGAGCGAGCGGAAGCAGCGCTACGCCACAGCGAGGAGCGATTTCGCTCGGCCGTGGAGGCGGCCCCCAGCGGCATGGTCATGACAGACGGGAACGGCCGCATCATCCTCGTCAACCTGCACGCCGAAGCCGTATTTGGTTATGAGAGGGAGGAGATGATTGGCCGGGGCATCGAAATGCTGGTACCCGAGCAGTTTCGTAGTTCGCATCCCCTGTTCCGCGGCAAGTATGGGAGTCGCCCCCTGGCGCGACCGATGGGTGCGGGCAGAGACCTGTATGCCCGGCGCAAGGACGGAAGCCAAGTGCCGGTTGAGATTGGAATCAGCCCAATCCAGACAAGCGAAGGCTTGATGACACTCGCCTCGATCGTCGACATCAGCGAGCGAAAACGGTCAGAGACCCAGCGAGACCTGCTGATGGCTGAACTCAACCATCGTGTGAAGAACACGCTGGCGGTGGTCCAGGGAATCGCCCATCAGACCTTCAGGGGAACTCCGGCCACCGAGGCTCATGCCGCCTTTGAGGGTCGCCTCATGGCTCTCTCCGCCGCGCACAACATCCTGACCCAGACCAGTTGGGAGCATGCATCATTGGACCAACTGGTTTCCGACAGTCTCCAGATCCGAGGCACGTTTACCAACCGGGTCACAACGAGCGGGCCAGCGATTCGTTTGCAGCCGAACCAGGCCCTTTCCGTCGCACTCGCGCTTCATGAGCTGCTGACCAACGCAGTCAAGTATGGTGCCCTTTCCAACCATGCCGGCAAGGTTTCGGTCGAGTGGGCTCGCACCGAAAATCCCAAGCCCCGGCTGAAGCTAATTTGGAGCGAATTGGGCGGCCCCGCAGTGTCGGCTCCATCGCAGCGGGGATTTGGCACGCGGCTGATTGTCGGAGGCCTGGCGGCAGATTTGGAGGCAGAAGTCGCAATGGAGTTTCAGCCCCAAGGGCTTGTTTGTAAGATTGATGCTCCGCTGCAAGAGGGGATACTCGCACAATGACGACACTGTTGGGCAGACGCGTCCTCCTGGTTGAGGATGAATCCCTGATTGCCATGATGGCAAACGATTTTCTCACCGACCTTGGGGTAGAGGTCATTGGTCCGGCCACGTCGATCGACGCCGCTTTGGACCTGATTTCGGCCCACAATATCGACGCGGCCGTGCTGGACCTCAACATTCGCGGGGAGTTGAGCCATCGCGTCGCAGACGCCCTGAGAGAACGGCGCATCCCGATGGTGTGCACGACGGGCTACGGTCAGGGCGCCGCTGACTTCGCAAGAGGAGCTCCGATCATCGACAAACCCTACTCCAAGGAGAAACTGGCCAACTCGTTGCATTCCGCCCTGTCGGGACGCCAGGGATCAGCGGGCCCGTCAGCATGAGTTTCGTAGCTGAGACCAACGTCGTGTAAACTTGGGCTGTCTTGGGGGAACCGTGCGTCGACCGCTTGATAAGTTCAGGGATGATAATCTGAAGCTGAGGCTGGCGCTCCGCGCCGCTCCCCTAGGCATTTGGGACTGGAACCTCGAAACCAACGAGATGAGCTACTCGCCCCGGGCCCGGGCGATTTGTGGGTTTTCTCCGGACGAGTCGATCACCATCGAGAAAGTTCGCGCCGTCACCCACCCAGCTGATTTGCCGGTCACCAGCGAGCAGGCCCGCATGGCGCTGGACCCTGAGATCAGGAACAACGAGCCATACGAATATCGGCTCGTGCGCGCCGACACCGGCGAGATCCGTTGGGCTCTGGCCTACGGCGAGGTGGTGTTTCAGCGGAGCGGCGACACCGTGAAAGCGGTGCGCTTCCTCGGCACCATCGAGGATATAACCGCTCGCAAGCAGGCTGAAAACGCGCTGCGTGAGGCCGAACTCAGACAGCGACTGGCCATAGATGCCGCCAGAATGGCGGTGTGGGAACTGGATGTGCCAGCGGACCGCTTGATGGTCACCCCCGAGCTCAACCGTATGTTCGGCCTGGCGGAGGATTCCTGTCCGACCGTTGGCGAACTTCGCACGTTGTTGGGTCCAGGTGACCTTGAGAGGATCACGGAAATCCGCAGCAGAGCGGCCGACCTTGCTGATCCGTACTTTGAGGCAGAATTCCGTTGCCGATTTCCCGATGGCTCATTGCGTTGGAGACTGCTCCGGGCCGAGGTTCAAAATTTTCCGTCTGGCGAGCCGAAGCGCATCATCGGCGTGTTGATGGACATTGACGAGCGCAAGCGCGGTGACGAGCAGAAGCACTTGCTGCTGCGCGAGGTCCATCATCGTGTGAAGAACTCGCTCAGCGTGATCCAGGCGCTTGCAACCCAGTCGTTTGGACGAAGTGCTGCCAACCCAGCCGCGCTGAACGGCTTTCTGGGCAGGCTCGCTGCGTTGGCCAAGGCGACTGATCTGGCTGTTGCGCAGCAGGGACAACCCTTTAGCCTAACTGACCTGATCGTCGGCGTTGCGAGACCCTTCTTGTCCCCGAACAGATTTGAACTTCACGGCAAGGACATTAAACTGCCAGCGCGTATGAATGTGCCGCTAGCGCTCGTCTTCAATGAGCTGTGCACCAATGCCGCCAAGTTCGGCGCACTTTCGAACGCGGAAGGAACTGTCAGTATCGAATGGGAGACCACGGCCAGAGGGATCGAGCTCCATTGGCGCGAAAGCGGCGGACCTCCTGTTCCTACAAAGCTTGACCAAGGGTTCGGCTTGAGACTGATCCTGGACGTGCTGCCTGTAGAATTTGGTAGCGCCCAAATTGACCCGCTACCTTCCGGAATTTCCTGTCACATCCTTATTGCCAATCCCGGCTAGGGTGGAGAAGCAGCGCCCGCGACCTCGATAGTTGCGCCCGGCAGCCTCTCACATGCAGCCCAGCGAGCAGCTGCTCGGCAGAAGAGCTTAAACAAGTGAGTTAATGCTCGATACATTAGTTTGCACTAAAGTGCGGGTTGCGCGTCGTGGCGCCGGCTGTATGGGTCCAGCATGGAAAACAGTTCGGTTCTGGTCGTTGAAGACGAGCCATTGATCTTGCTCGATATCGAAACGGGCTTGGGAGAGGCTGGGTTTCGAGTTGTGGCAGCTCGCAATGCTGAAGCGGCCATTGAGGCGTTTAGCGAGAAGCCGGGAAGTTCAGCAGCCTGGTTACTGACATTCGACTAGGTCGGGGAAAAAGCGGATGGGAACTAGCCAAGCACCTGAGAGGCACCAGTCCCACCTTTCCTGTGGTGTACATCAGCGGGGATAGCGCGGTTCACTGGGGCGTAGAGGGTGTTCCGGAAAGCATTATGATCACCAAGCCGTTCGCGATGCCCCAGATCATCACGGCCCTCTCTACACTGCTTAATCAGCATAATCCGATAGCCCCAAGCGAACCGACCGCTTAGTGGGTCTGGCACGGATGGGTAGCGCTGAAAAGCCCGCCCTGGGTCGGTACCTTGGCGGGCTTTTCATTAGGCGCGGCTACATCCAGAGGAATCGACCGCTACCATTTTAACGAGTTGGGTGGCTTTGGGTTCCATTCCAGACGGATGACCCGTCCCCAGTTCTCTTAAGCATGCGTCGCGCGGCATTCAAACCGTCGCGTAAGCGGTTCAGATATTCTTCGTTCTTCTCAATGGGGAAGCCGCACTGGCGATTGTGTTCAAGGAGCCGATCCTGAATCGAGATCGCGTTCATAGTGGCGGGTGATCTTCGAATAGTGCTCTTGTATGGAAGCCATAGCTTTCCTCCCGTTGGGGCGAAAGCATGCTGATCACTTCCAAACGCTCGATTGCCAGAAACCGTCACGGGCGACGAGGAGAGGATTCGCGCTGTCCTGGGCGATAGCTACAGCCGATTTTAGCAAAGTTCGAATGTTGGCCTGTCGAATTCCTATTTTCCGTTTAGGTTTGTCAATGACATAATCGCCACTTCTTCACCGGCTGCTACGGTCACTTGCTAGTCGAACCTCCCCTTTCGGCGGTCAGCCCCATCCGTCTGATAAGCCACGGCATGCTCAACCCCTGAATAAAGATTGAGAAAGCTACGACCGCGAACGCGACAACGATTATTTGACTGCGCTCGGCGACGTCATCAGGAAGTGCAAGCGCCAGGGCCAGAGCGAGGGCACCGCGCAACCCGCCCCAGACCAGAATGTGCTGATAGCTGGCATCCAGCTTCAGGGGCGTCGCTGCGAGTAGGGCACAGAAAGGATAGATAGCCAATGTCCGGCCAACCAGCACCAGCGTGATGGCGACCACTGAGGTGCCTGCGAATATCCCAAGTGGCTGATGGGCTTCATGGCCGCCGATCAAGATGAACACGATCGAATTTGCCAGGAAGGCCGCATACTCCCAGAACGCCAGAACGTGACTTCTGGCATTCGCGGAAATAGCGCCTTTCCATCCGACGTTGCCGACGATCAAGCCTGCGGTGAGAGTAGCCAGCACGCCCGACATGCCAAGATCCTCAGCAAGCAGAAACGAACCATAGGCCGCGATGGTCGTTAGGGTTATTTCAACAAGATGGTCTTCGGTCCGGCCGGCAATCAAAAGCAGCACAGCTGCCACGGCCGCGCCGGAGGCAATCCCACCCGCGACCGTCCAGAACAGCGACGCAGCAATGCTCAGGGGCGTCGCTTCGGCGCCTGCCGCCATTGCCGCCAGGATGCCGAAGCCAACCGCGGCTGCGCCGTCATTGAGGAGACTTTCCGATTCGACAAGCAGAGCAAGGCGGGGCTGAATCTTCGTCTCCTTGAAGGCCGCGATAACCGACACCGGATCGGTCGCCGTTATCAGCACGCCAAACAGCCCGGCTCCGATCCAAGTCCATCCGAGCAGGAAATGCATGCCAGCCGCAACCACTGCGGCGGCAATAGCGACCCCGGGAAAAGCGAGCAGAACTGTGACCGGCAGATTCAGGCGGAAATGACGCCATTCGATTGCAAGTGCCGCCTGGAAAATCAGCGGCGGCAAAAAGACCGTGAAAATCAGATTCCGACTGAGGGGAAGTTCGACGACGCCGGGCATGAAGCCAAGCGCGATACCTGCCGCAACAAGCCCGACGCTGTAAGGAAGTTGCAGCCGTCTGGAGATCATCGCCACCAAAGAAGCGGTGAGCAGGATCATCCCCAGGGTGAGGATTGAGAGATCGTTCATGGCGGCCCCAGGTAAGGTCTGATCAGGACAACTAGGGCTCTGAAGCCCCAGTGGAACGGTCCGGTGCGAAGAAGTTCGCCTAGTCCGAACGGGAGATATGACCAGAGCAGATCCGGATCCGCCCTAGCCGACACGCCGCCCCATGTCGCACCTGCGGTGAGAAACCTACGGCGCTCAACAAGTTCGGCTTCATGGCGGAGACAGCATCGGCCACGATTGGGGCGGCTTCGGCGCGAGACGTCAAAGGCGGCGACGGTGACAGATGGCTGCCACATCAGGCGGACGCGCCAAACCCGCTCGAGTCTGTGCCGCGGAAACCAGACCTTCTCACAGGCACTAAATCGCGCGATCAACACGAGCCTCCTTGAACGGTGCATCGTCATCGCAGTCAGTGTCGTTTCGCTCATTCTGGTGATAGCGTGCGTTCTGGTCCACTACGAGGCGTTCAAAATGGTCGCGAGCTCTGCCCGTTCAGCCGAGGTCGGCGGGTTCCAAGCCGAGGACGACTTCTGATCGTAATCTTCGGAGCGCTTGCCGCGCATACTTTCGAGATTGCGTTCTACGGTTTCGTCTTCTGGGGGCTCCATAGCTACCGGCTGTTCGGGCGAAATCGTCGGAAAAATCTCAGATGGATGGGTCGATTTCCTGTATTTCTCCGACACCAACGACGCTGGGCGTGGGCGACATCAGGGCCGGAGGTCCGATCCGACTTATTGCCTCATGAGAGGCGCTCACTGGCCTGGTGCCGTTGAGCTGGACGGCCTCGTTCACCTAGCTCTCCATGGAGAATTTTTGGAAGAGGAGTTAGGCCGCGTGATCGCTCGCCCGTTTTGGATGTGAGGCATACGGAGCTACCACAGATCGCAGGGCATGTTGCCCATGCTTCGTTTCATTGGCGAGGAGCGGCTTAATGCCATTTCTCTTACTTGCCGTTGGCGATGTTCTTTTTCATTGCGCCTCGCTTCCTCTGCGTACCTGCCCGGGTGAGTGGACGCGGGCCACTGCGGCCTCACAGGTCGCCCTGATCTCTTCAACTTCGGTCGCCGTTAAAGAATCTATCCCGATAAAGCTGTTCTTCCCGTTACTCACGCGCACAAGCTCGTCAAGCTTAGCCTGTACCGCTGCCCCATCCCGGTACTGTGTGTTCTGGATCAGGAAGACCATCAGGAAGGTAATGATCGTCGTCGAGGTGTTGATGATGAGCTGCCAGGTCTAGAAAAGCCGAGGGCAGGTCCGGAGCAGCCCCACACCGCGATCACCGCGATACAAAGTATGAATGTGCTCGGCCGACCCGCTCCACGAGCAACGGCGTTCGCAATTTTTCCGAATGTCTTTTCCACTCAAAGTCCCGGCCGGTAGGAACCCCGCCTAAGCGGAATTCTTCAATTTATTGGGCCGCCGCTTTTTTCCTAGCGGCCGATTTGGACTGACCAGATTGGCTTTTTGAGCCGGCGTTCTTTGAGTGGGCTGCCATAGCCGGGGCGGCTCCGGTCTTCTTGGCCGCGCTCGCCTTCCCACTCGATGCCTTCTTCGTAGCTGCCTTCCTGGGGGTGGCCTTCTTGGCAGGCCCCTTCTTCGCTGCCTCCTCGCTGGAGGAAAAAATGCCACCTGCGGCGGGGCAGGGACGCCGCCGCCGAGTTCCTGCTCCGTCGTGTACTAAAGTACAGCCGTCGGGCACGCAGGGTATTTGCCGGGTCGAGTTATCGCTGAATATCACTCGACCGTTCCGACGAGTTTCAGGGCAGCTGAGGAGGCGAAGGGACGCACTGGGGCCCTTCGTCGCCTTGAAAACTGCCGGCCGGCCTTTCCATTCTGCGCTACTTCCGATGTGCCAGGCGGTAGCGGGCCGCCTTGGCGCGGTTGCCGCAACTGTCCATCGAGCACCAGCGCCTCGGTTTGGAGCGGCTGTCGTCAATGAAAAAGCCGCCGCAATTGTCAGCCTCACATCGCCGGATGTCGTTTCCTGAGGGGAACAGCACCAGCATGGCAGCGGCCGCTGCTGACCGGCGCAGCGGCAGGTATAGCCTTTCGTTTGCCGACGCGGATTGGAGGTTCAAGATGTCGCCAAGGCAAGCCGGCCCGCCCGCCTGCCCTATCGCCTTATGAAAGCTGCGCAGCGCAACGGCTTGCGAGGCGACCCCATGGCCGAAGTTTTTCGCACAGACATTGAGCCACGATTTGAGGGCGGCGCGTAGCTTTAGCACCTCGAGATGCACATCGCGGGCGACGCGTGGGTAAGTTACGGCACGACGCTCGAGGACCCGCCCTTCATTTTCCGACAACAACAGGGCCGGAATGCAAAAAACCAACAGATCTTGATAGCTCGGTATGCAGTCGATCTCTGCCCCGTCGCGCCAGTGTAATGTGTTAGCAAGGTCAAGAGCGGGCGCACCACCTAGCATGCGCATAGGGCCGCGCGGCGAGACATAGGTCCGGACAAATTCCGTTGATTCCATCATCGTCAATATGTAACCTGATAAATGGTTACTCAAGAGGGCAGAAGGGTCAAATGAAGAAGCCTCTGTTGACGGTCTTGTCCTGGTTTGCGTTTGCAATCACTGCCCACGCAAACGACGATGTCCTTTATCGCTCAAGCGTGATCGTCACCGGAGATCGTGAGGAAACGCGCGTCCCTGCCATCCCGGAGGGTTTCGCACTGGCAGCGCAAAAGCTGACCGGAAATCCCGACGTCGTGCACAATCCAACCTTCGCTTCGCTGGCGACCGGGGCGCCTGCCATGGTTTGGTCCTACACCTATCATGACCGCATGTTCGGCAGGCCAATTCACGACGAGCAGGGCACACGCGATCGCCCTTTCGATCTCACGTTCCAGTTCGACCGGAAGCGAATGGACCATGCGATGGCGCTGCTGGGCGAGAGGCCGTGGTTGGGGGCGCGCCCAAAGCTGGCGCTCGTCGTCGAGGTTACCGATATGGCACGCAGGTATGTACTCGCCGCCGATGGCGTCCACGGATCGGACCTGCGCGCAAGCTTTGAAGATGCTTCGGCCCGCTTCGCGATACCGATCATATTTGCGAAAGAGGCCGATGTATCGGCGCTCGTGCTGGAAAACGTCGATGCAATACCTGATGAGAGCATGGCCAGACTGAAATCCAGGTTGGGAGCTGACGAGATCTTGGTCGGCCACCTCGATTGGGAAACCAAAGAGCCGGGCTGGCATGCGGCTTGGCGCCTGCCACTTGGTACAGAAGATAAAAGGTGGGAGATAGCCGGCGTAAATTTCGATGCTGCCTTTCGCAACGCAATCGGAGGTGCCGCCAAGCGCATGCGACCGGCCAAATAGCGCAGGTGCCGTGACATTGTGGGAGGGCTAACCAACTTGGTCGGTTCCACTCTCAATTAAGAGGGGTCTGCCAAATCGGCTCCTGTAGTCGCTTGGAGCAACCCCGAGCGATTTTACAAAAGCCCGCCGGAATGTCTCAGGATCGCCGAACCCAACCGCATGGGCGATCTGCTGGACAGATTGGCGGCTGGTCTCCAGAAGGTCTCGTGCCGTCTCAACCCGCAGAGCCTCGACGGCTCGTCCTGGGGTCTGTCCATTCTCCTTTGAATAGACCCGGGCGAAGTTCCGCGGGCTCATGGCCATGAAGGATGAAAGTGCCGGGACGGACAGATCGGCGCCAGGATTTTCCCTAATCCAAGCATGCAGACGCTCGAAGCGGCCGACGCGGTCTCTGATTTGTTGACGAAGCGCAGTGCTGAATTGGGATTGTCCGCCGGGGCGTTTCAGGTACAGGACCAACTCCCGTGCGATTGCCAAGGCTGTCGTGTGCCCGAGGTCTTCCTCAACCATTGCCAGGGCCATGTCGATGCCGGCGCTCACCCCTGCCGACGTCCATACGGCCCCGCATCGTACAAAAATGGGATCCGGCCTGACGTCGATCGCAGGAAATCGCTCTGCAAGTTCCGCGCAACGCTCCCAATGGGTCGTGGCGCGTCGGCCATCCAACAGACCGCACTCGGCCAGAATGAACGCTCCCAGACAAATGGAGCCAAGCCGACGCACGTCGTTTGCTTGTTTGATCAACCAACCCCGAAGAGAACTGGATCTTGCAGCCTCTAAGGCCGTTCCCCCGCCTGAAATCAGCAGTGTGTCGATTGTGAACTTACTGCAATGATCGAAACTGACGGTGTGGAGAGCAACGCCAGCATCCGTCTCGATCGGCCCGCCTCGTTGCGAGACAAGAATGGTACGAAATGCAGGTTCTCCGCTTGCTCGCTTGGCGTCATTGAAGACCTGCAGCGGGCCGGTGACATCGAGAAGCTTCGTGCGCTCGAACAGCAGAAAGGCGATCAGTCTTTCGCGGTGCGCATTGGCAGAATTCGAGGTCATAATGGCATTTATGCCACGAGAACCTTGTGCAATCCAGACGGCGAGGAAAGGAGGTATGATCCATGCTCGAGCTCAGGCCCAATTGCGAATGGTGTGACCGCGATCTGCCCCCGGGCAGTTCGGAGGCCCGAATCTGCAGCTACGAGTGCACCTATTGTGCAGAGTGCGTTTCGACGGTCCTGCACGACGTCTGCCCGACTTGCGGCGGAAATTTTTCAGCAAGGCCGATCCGGCCCGGTCGTGAGTGGCGCGCAGGCTCCTGTCTCGGGCTTGAGCACAATCCAGCGAGCTGCCGACGAACACACTCGGAGTGGACAGCAGACCAGGTCGCAGAGCTGGCGAGGCGCCTGCGCGACGTGGCGCCGGAGGGCCGATAGAGAAAATCCAAACACAGAAGAGATATAGCAATGCCTAAATTCCACGACTACACCTGCCGCATAGGATGGACCGGCAATCGCGGCGAGGGCACCAGAACGTATCGGGGCTACGACCGGACATGGGATATAACCACGATTGGAAAGCCTGTGATAAAGTGCTCCAACGACCCGCTGCTTGGGGGCAATCCGGCGCTACCCAACCCCGAAGATCTCCTCCTCGCATCAGTTTCGGCCTGCCACATGCTTTGGTACCTGCATCTGGGGAGCGACGCGGGAATTGTCGTCCACTCATATACTGATGAACCGGTGGGCCATGGAGAGAGCGAGCCAAACGGAGCCGGGCGTTTTGTGGGCATCACATTGCGGCCCAGGATTGAGGTCGAAAGCGGCATCGATCTTCACAAGGCTGAAGCCATCCATCATCGAATTCATGAGGTTTGCTACATCGCGCGTTCCGTCAATTTCCCAATTCTTGTTGAGGCCGATTACCGAAAATTGTGAACGAGAGAACGGCACCCCAGCGTGCGGTCTCACCCTTCAACTTCAAATGCATTGATGTTCAAGCGGCTCGGCCGCCCAATGCCGCCCAGCGCCGGGTGTCGGTCCGACGGTCGCACGGAACAAACGCTGCTAGCGGAGCGAGAGATCGGGGGCCACCGGAAGCGAGCGCTTGTGAGCGGTGCTGAAATACGCATCAAGGATACGTTGTCGCGCCGCTTCGTCGATTTCCTTACCTTCGAGGAAGTCGTCGATCTGATCATAGGTGACCCGTATGCATCTTCGTCAGGACGAAGCGGCACCAGGTTCTCCAAATCTGCGGTCGGCACCTTGTTGACGAGTTGCGAGGGAGCGCCCAGATGCGCCGCTAGCGCCCACACCCGGCGTTTGTTTAGCCCGGAAAGGGGAAGAAGGTCAGCGGCGCCGTCGCCAAATTTGGTGAAGAAGCCCATCATTGCCTCGGCCGCATGATCGGTACCAATGACCAGTCCTCGTCTGGCAGCGGCGAGGGCGAACTGGGCGATCATCCGCTGACGGGCCTTTATGTTGCCCAGCAGGAAATCCTGCCGACGAGCATCGCCAAGCTCCACGCCAGCCGACCTGATCGAGTCGAGCATTGCGTCGGCCGCCGGTTTGATGTCGAGCCTGTGCGCTTCGTCCGCTCCGACGGTGTCGAGTGCCCGCTGGGCGTCCTTCTCATCGGCCTGTGTGCCATACGGCAGTCGGACAGCAAGGAATTTGGCGTCGTATCCTGCGCCCCGCAGTTCGCTTACGGCTCGTTGAGCCAGAAGTGCCGCCGCGAGCGAATCCACCCCGCCGCTTATGCCCAGCACATACGTACTGAGGCCGGCTGCACGCAGGTACCCGCTTAAAAAGTCGATGCGCCGGCGGGCCTCCACCGCGGCATCGAAACTCGCAGCGACGCCCAAGGCGCTGATGATCGCTTCTTGTTCTTTCATGTTCCTTGCTGCTCCTGTGTTCCAAGGCAGTCGTGGTGCCGCTTCCGGTTTGGCGACCCGGTCTTAGCCTGTGTGGCAAACCGGAAAGTGTTTTGATAGCCGAGCCGATGCCCTCAAGCCAGGGCGGTGGCTCATCACCTTGCCCGAAGAGGGCTGCTGGTCATTTCAAACCTGCGTCAAATCAGGCGATTGGAGGTCTCGCAGTGCGTTGACGCCAACCTCGATCGGGAGTTTGTACGGTGTTGATTAAGCTCGCCCGTGAAATAGCGAGGTCACTGAGGAAGCTGACGACCATCTTCGCCTGCTCCGACGTACAGGAATAGAACCGCCGTTTGCCTTGGGTGCGGGATTTGACAATGCCGAGTTTGGCCATTCCGCTCAAATGCTGTGAAAGGGCGGTCCGTGACGCACCAATTAGAGAGACCATCTCCGACACCGATCTCTCACCATCCATCAGATGCAGAAGGATCAGCAACCGCTTGCTGAAGCCCATAGCTGCGAATAGCCGAGAGGCAGCGGAGACCTGGCTTAGCGAAGGCCGGCCCTTAGTAGCGAACCGCTGCTTGTGGTAAAAGTTACGTTCGAAATAGTATCCAACGGGTCTGAAGGATGGAACCGTGGGAAATTGGCATGTTCGTCAACGAGAGTGCGCGCGTGCACAACGAAGGGCGGCGGCACAGATTGATGATCTTCGCTGGACCATCGGACAGCGCGTCGCGTAATCGAGGAATCCCGCAAGCTGCTAGATCGGCTTGCCGGCGAGTCAGACACGATCGGCCGGTAGATCCAAAAAGAAAAGGCCCGGCGCTTGGTCTGCACTGGGCCTGTTTGACATGTACGAGCTACTTAGCATGTCTGCGAAATAGCGGCTCGGCGATTAAGGGGCACGCGGGGCAGAACCGCCGAGCATGGCTGGCAGCGACGCCAGCCCTAAAACCAAGCTAACGTTTTGGCTGCCGAGCTGGCGTCATTCGAATAAACGAGCCGGGCAAGTCTCAGCGCACCTCCCCAGACAGCCACGCCGCCGCGCGCCCACAAGGCACACCGTCAAGCACAGGCTCATTGATCGGTTGGGTCGCGTGGCCGGCGCGGTAGCTCTCAGGCGCTAATGATCTACGGGACTTTCCCCAAGCTGGCATCTACACCCGCGTGTAGCTATCCAGCCCTAGGCGTAGCCGCCGCCCGCCTAGATGCCGTGCCCAAGCGCTGTCGCTGCCTCCCGGTTGAAGAGTGAAGCCTCTTCTCCGGTATTGAAGGGGCGCTGGCTGTGCCATCTGGTTTTAGGATGACGGCCAGGAAGGGGAAACCCTTCGCAGGTGGACCATACACGATGAACGCCGGGTCTTTGCTCATGCCCGGGTGTAGCACCCTAATGGGCGCTAACCGCCATTGCTTTTGCGAGGCACTGGTCTGCCTCGAAGATCCCATCTCGGCAAGTGTGTGAATACTGCAAGAGCCTTCGGTCGTTCGAGCACACTATCGATCGCGACTGGTCGGAAGCCACCGACTCTCGGCTGATCGCCGCGATTAGACTCTTGGCCGCTCCTACCGGGCCCAGTCGGCGGCGGCCGACAATTTAGTCGCACTGACGCTGGAAACAGCCATCAAAGAAGCGGACAGCCGACCAGCACAGATCAGCCTCGTCAAATGGCTACGTAGCATCATGGCGCGGTATCAGTTAACGCCTCGCGGCCCAACAACATGAACGGGGAGCGAGTAATGTTGCTGGCTGGTCGTGATAATAGGGCAACCGCTATCTCGTGGTTGCGAGCAAAAGGAGCGGCTACTGCAACCAATTTGAGCCTGAAAAGTTGGGAACCTCATCATCGTCGAGGAGGGTCTGACCTTGAGCGCTTTCCTGCCTGTGCGGATTGCATTTATGAACCTCCAAACGACGACGGCCATCTCGTCGGTGGCCGAAGCCAGAGCGGCAATGAATGGCGAATGGAAGAACAAGAACTTGCATTCTTATCGACAGGCATTGCGTTTGCTGGAGGAGGCTCAGGCAGGAACCTGCCGGCAATCCGTCGCGTTTGCAGCCTTTGTCAAAGCCGCGAGAGATCAGGACATGGTTGTTTCAGATCAGCCGAGTGAGGCGCTCAAGCGCCTAGACGTGCTGGCACGCTCCATCTATGCCCAGGATCGCCAGTTGCCGCGCTCGGTTTGAGTGCGCGCCCTGCGACCCCGGAAGCCCCCGCCCCTCGGCAGAAAAGCGCGGGCCGACCAAGGTCATCCCGAACGTTGGCCAGCAGCCAGCCGCTGAAGAACCGGGCGCGCGCTACACAATTAGCTGGCGCTGAAACAGTTCCCGAACGCAAAAAGGCGTCACCCCCGAAGGAGTGACGGCTAATTCCTGGATGCTTAGCCAGCCGTCTTCGAAATCACCGTGAGGGCTGTTACAGTTCCGAGCCTCACACGCCTCACTAACGTCGGCTTCTCGTAAATCTTTTTCATCGCTCTCCCCTTTGCAACAACATCTGCCGACCATTTCCAAGCCGCCGCTAAAATGAAAAGGCCCGCCACCGTGAGGCGGCGGGGCAAGGTCTGGAGTGCTGGGATCAACCAGCATGGCCTAGGGTGGCTTAGGGAAATAGGGACACTGGAGACCTCCTCAATCCCGATCTCGTAGGATGACTCCCTCCTTCTCGGCAGCCAGCCTAAAGAGCTTTCGGACCTCCTCGGGTGTCGCTAGATCAATCAGAGCGGCCATGCAAACGCTCACCGCACGGTTCCAGTGGGGTCCGCGGTTGCCACTTCAGCAGTTCCGAGTAGGCAGCCTCAACGTTGTTGAGGTGGAGCTGAACCCCGGCCTGGGTGGTCCTTATGGGGACCGGTGGAAGAACCAATGGATGGCGATGGTGGCATTCTTTTGCTGGCAAGTTCATGGGCGATCTCAGCCTTGTCAAGGTTCTCTAGCCGGGCCACCCAAGGATCAGGCAGAGTTAGCTCCACGCCCAGGCCTAGGACTCTCGGGAGCTGTGTCCGAAAGTCCCTCGACCTGAGGAGCCGCAACCAGGCGTAATGCTCGGTTGAAACCATGAGGAAGCCCCCGACGAACCCGCGCCCCCAACGTTTAGTCGCCAAAAGGGTTCCACAGCGGGTGACCAGATGGCCGGCACTATGCGGCACAGCACGCGGGAGCCATAGCGTGGGAAGCAGAACCCCTTGCTCAGCAGCAGCCTCGCGGAAGGCGTCTCGGAGGACCTCGGGTCTGACCTTATGATCCAGCGCGTCGAGGCAGAGGTCCGCAGCTATCTGCGGCTTACGGCCGCGTTTGGACCACTTCAGGAGTTCCGTGATGGCTCCCTGGACATTGTTGCAATTGTAGCGATGCCCGACCTCCGTCCTAACAGGGACGTTGGGGCTGAACCAAAGGAGCGACATCTAGTTTCCCCTGTGCCGAGGCAGCCAAAAGGAATGCTCTCCCGGCATCCTGAGCTGACGCCCTATCCGCCATTGCAGCCGTGCATATGAGTGCTGCGTAGGCCGCGCCTGGAAGGCATCCAGGGCCTCGCCGGCATCCAAGGTCCTCAGGGCATTCAGGGTCCAGCAGGCAACACAGGTCCGCAGGGCAACACCGGCCCCACGGGCAGCCAAGGCCCAACCGGTGCTGAAGGTCCCATCGGGCCTGACAGGCGGGGCTGGAACCCGCGAAATGATCCGGAGGGCACGTATGCGCCAGCCACGGCCACCCCGAAGGACCTCGTCGGCTACCCAGAAAGTTCGAAAGCTTCCAGGAACCCCAGCCAAATTGGATGCCTCGTCAACGACACATCCCCACGAGCTTGTGCATTTGCCGCAGACGCGGCCGTTTCCGCAAGTAAATCAAACGGTTGCCTGAAGACTGCGCGGATCTCGCCGCGATTCCATTCGCAGTTCGACAGCACCAGATTCAGCAGTCGTTTTTTCTCATTTGGGGCCTGACGAGTGAACATTTGGCTGGCGTTGCGGGCTAGCTCAAACAGTTGAATTCCATCGTCCGTGTATGATTCTTGCGCCTCGCCATGGCGCTCTATCTCACGCAGCATGCGCGCTTGTTCGACGCGCCATTGCGCCGACATGCGGTCGTAAAAGGCATTGTCGATGCGACGGTCGAGCTTGTCCAGGTACATGGCGTTGAGGCGGTCTTCGAGACGCTTGTACTGCGTCTGACACCGCTCGATCGCCTGTTCCTGCTCCCGCCGCTCATCTGCATGGCTCGCCTTCAGCGCGTCGCGTACCCATTCCAGAACGTCCTCATCGAAATGGAGTTGGTCCAGGAGGCCCGCAAAGGTCTTATCCAGCACCTCCTCGCGAACATATTTGCGACGACAGTCGGCATAGCCGCCCCGGCCTTTGTCCGCATGTCCCGTGCAGTGGTAGTAGATGTATTTCCCCTTCTTCTTGACCTCCGCTACGACCGCACAGCCGCACTCAGCGCAGGTCATGAGACCCGAGAAGGCGAACTCATAACCATAGGAATGGATAGGGGTCGCGTTCCGGCCTGCCAGGACGCCCTGGACCCGCTCCCAGAGGTCGATCGATACCAGAGGCTCGTGTTTGCCCTGGTGCAGCCTGCCATTCCATTGAAACAGGCCCGTATAGAGCCGATTGCGCAAAATCGTGTGCACGGTACTGACCGGTACTGGGTTGCCGCTCTTTGGATGGATGAGGCCGTCGCAATGCGCCGCCTTCGTGAGCGCCTTGAGTGAATACTGGCCGGTCGCGTAGCGCGTGAATAGCTTGGTGATGGCCGACGCTACCACCGGGTCCGGCTCGATGACCTTCTTACCGTCCTTGGCCGTGACATTGAGATAGCCGAGCGGCGCCTTGGACGGCCAGATCCCCTGTTCCGCCTTTTCCATCTGCCCTTTCCGGGCTTCCTCAGAAAGGTTGTCGATGTAGTTTTTGGCCATCAGCACCTTGATGCCATGCATGAACTTTTCCGAGGATCGCGAGTCTCGCGACAACACCACGCCTTCCTTGGCGAGGTGGATCTCGGCTGCAAGGCAACAGCGGCGCAACGGTTTTCAATGACAACGCGCCGTTGTCTTACGGAAAGCTCACATCCTCTCCAAAACCAGAGGCAATCGCCTGGGCGCAAATGTCCACGCGCGTGCGAAGGCGGTCGCCGAGTTTCTCGACCATGTACCCGTCGACAAAGCTGTAGCATGCGTCACCCGCCGCAAGGCGATGATATCCAGCGGCTGAGTCGCTGATTGCGTCGGCCGCTCGATGCGTGGCGTGATCGCTCCCTGTCGGCTCATATGACCGATATGCAACACCATCACGCGAGGCGGCAAGCATTTTGCCGGCGGACAGCCAGGGTCGTGCGCGGCAAGAATGCCCCCGCGCTACGCCGCCGCGATCCGTTGCACAAAATCCAGAAAAGCCCGCACTTTTGCCGGCGGCATGTGGCGTGACGGATGATAGGTGTAAAGCGGAAACTGCTCGTCGGACCATTCCGCAAGGATCGTCGTGAGCGCCCCGCTCTCAAGCCACTCATCGAGGCCGATAGCAAGACTCTGGAATATGCCTTGCCCAGCGAGACCGGCCGCGACGGCAGCGGAGGGATCGTCCATGACCAACCGCCCCGACGCCTTGATCTCGATAACTCCGTTATCCCCTCGGAATTCCCAGGTAAACGGCCGCCCGGTCTGCGGGTCGCGAAATAGGATGCAATCGTGGTGCATCAGGTCGTGGGGCGTGGCTGGAATGCCGTGACGGTCGAGATAGCTTGGGGCGGCACAGGTCAGCACCGGTACGTCCAGCAGTTTGCGCGCGATCAGCGAGGATTCGTCCGGCGGACCGAAGCGCACGGCGACATCCGCGCCGCTCATCATCTCTTCGCGATAGTTGCTGGTGGTCAGATCGAGGGACAGTGCGGGGTAGCGTGCCAGGAATTCACCGATCCTCGGCGCCAGCACCATTCGCGCGAACCAGGGATCGATCGAAACCCTGAGCCGTCCGCCGACGAATGCCGCCGAACCGGCGGCTTCGGAGGCCGCCTCCTCCAGTCCGGCCAGCAGCGGCATTATCCGGGCATGGAAGCGGGCGCCCTCCTCCGTCAGCGTGACCTCGCGCGGATTGCGGTCGAACAACCTGACACCGACGCGTTGTTCGAGCCTCGCCACCGCACGACTGACCCCCGATGGCGTGAGACCGAGAACATCTGCGGCCCGCACAAAATTGCCCGCTTCCATCACCGCCCCGAAAACGCCGACCCCGGTCAACAACCGCGTGTCGAAACTCATGCCCTCTCTCCTTTGCAAGGCCGGTGATCTCAACCGTCCCGTCATGATGATTTTGAGTCATCTTATCTTTGATTTTATTGCGCGTGAATCATCGCATCGCTTCCCATAGATGATTTTTGAGCGCCCGGACGGCGCAGCGGCACACCGGACCGCGGGAGTCTCCGGCCTTGCAGAGAAGGAATTCATCCATGAATGCGATCTCACGCAGAAGCCTGTTGGCGCGCGGCGGCCTTTTGCTGGCGGCGGGCGCGGCCGCCGTGAATACGCCAGTCCACGCACTGGCGGCCAACCCGCAAGCGCGGTCCGGCAACTTCAAGTCCATCGACATGGCCATGGATCAGGCGGTGCGGGACGGTACCGTCGCCGGCGTCGTTGCCACCGCGGCAGGACCAGACAGCATGATCTACGAAGGAACCTTCGGAAAGGCCAATACCGTCACCGGAGCAACGATGCGCACCGATACGGTATTCTGGCTACTGTCCATGACGAAGGCTTTCACCGCCACGGCCTGCATGCAGCTAATCGAGCAGGGCAGGATCAATCCCGAGGACGATGCGGCGAAATATCTGCCACAACTCGCCAATCCGATGGTGTTGGAGGGTTTCGACAGCGACGGCAAGCCGCGCCTGCGTCCGGCCAAGCGGGCCATCAAGGTGCGTCACCTGCTCACACATACCTCCGGCTATACCTATTCGATCTGGAGCGATGCTCTAACCCGATATGAGAACGTCACCGGCATGCCGGACATCGCCACATGCAAGAACGGCGCCTTCCTGGCACCGCTCGAATTCGACCCCGGCGAACGCTGGCAATACGGCATCAGCATGGACTGGGTCGGAAAGCTGGTGGAAGCGGTCAGCGACCAGTCACTGGAAGTCTATTTCCGCGAGAACATCTTCGCCCCGCTCGGCATGACCGATTCAGGCTTCCTGATCGGAAGCAAGCAGAAGGCCAGGGTCGCCACCTTCCATAACCGTCGCGAAGACGGCGGCTTTACGCCCGCGCCCTTCGAAATGCCCCAGCGGCCGGAATTCTTCATGGGCGGCGGCGGCGGCTTCAGTACGCCGCGCGACTACATGGCCTTCCTGCGGATGCTGCTGAACGGAGGCACTCATAAAGGCGTACGGGTGCTGAAGCCGGAAACGGTCGAGTCGATGATGCGCAACCAGATCGGCGACCTCGACGTCCATGCCATGAGGACCGCCCAGCCTGCCTATTCGCAGAGCTTCGACCAGTTTCCCGGCGAGCCCCACAAGAGGGGATATTCGTTCGACATCAACACGCTGCCCGGGCCGAACGGTCGGTCGGCAGGCAGCATTTCCTGGGCCGGCCTGCTCAACTGCTATTTCTGGCTCGACCCGGTCAGGAAGGTGACCGGAGCCATCTTCACCCAGCTTCTGCCCTTCTACGACGAAAAGGTCGTGAAGCTCTACGGCACATTCGAGCGCGGCCTCTACGACAGCCTCGCCTGATCAATCCCGACCTCAACACCAGGAGACATATCATGTATGCGATTACAGGAATTACTGGCAAGGTCGGCGGCGCGCTGGCGAACGCCCTGATCGATGCCGGAGAACCGGTCCGTGCGGTGCTGCGCGACCCCGCCAAGGCGGAAATCTGGCGCAAGCGAGGTTGCGAAATCGCCTTTGCCGAGATGGACGCCGCCGCGCAGCTTGCTGCCGCCTTCAAGGGCGCCACTGGCGTGTTCATCCTGCCGCCATCGGAATTCGACCCGGCGCCCGGCTATCCGGAAGCGGCGAAGCAGAATGAGGTGCTGACGACCGCTCTCCTTGCTGCCCGCCCGGAAAGAGTCGTCTGCCTCTCCACCATCGGCGCCGACGCGGAAGAGGACAATCTGTTGAGCCAGCGGACGATGCTGGAACAAGCCCTCGGCGAGCTCGATCTTCCCGTCACCTTCCTGCGGCCCGGCTGGTTCATGGAAAATGCGGCGTGGGACGTCGCGCCGGCCCGCGATGAAGGCGTGCTGCACAGTTTCCTCCAGCCTGCCGACAAGACCTTCGCCATGGTGGCGACGCAGGATATCGGCCGGCTTGCCACAGATCTGATCCGCGAGCAATGGATCGGCAAGCGGGTCGTGGAACTGGAAGGCCCCGCACGGGTCTCGCCCAACGATCTCGCCAATGCCTTCGCGTCGGTGCTCGGGCATCCGGTGCGGGTGGAGATCGTCCCTCGGGAAAGCTGGGAGGACCTGTTCCGTGCCCAGGGTACGCGTAACCCACAGCCGCGCATGCGCATGCTCGACGGCTTCAACGAAGGCTGGATCGACTTCAAGGCAGACGGCGAAAACCGTGCCATGGGCACGACGTCACTTGAGCAGGTGATCGAAGCGCTGGTCCGGCAGGCGGCCGCGAGCGAGACCGCCTGAGCCCGCCGGGAGAACGGGCGGCGGACGGCTTCTGCCTCTGCCGCCGCGTCCCTCGCAAATTGAAAGGAACGATCATGGAAACGGTTGAAACTCAAGGCGTCGCCATCCCCCGTCTGGGGCTTGGTACATTCCGGATGCCGGGCGATGCCGCCCGATCCGTGGTCGAAAGCGGGCTTGCCCTCGGTTTCCGACATATCGATACGGCAGCCATGTACGACAACGAAGCCGTCGTCGGGACCGCACTCGCCACTTCCGGCTTGAAGCGTGCGGATCTCTTCATCACCACCAAGGTCTGGCACGACAAGCTTGTCCCCGACGCCCTGCGCCGATCGTTCGATGCCAGCCTCGGCAAGCTTCGTCTCGACCATGTCGATCTCTTTCTGGTCCATTGGCCGTCGGCGAACATGAAGATGGGTGCGACGTTGGAAGCGATCACCAAACTGAAGGAAGAAGGGCTGGCCCGCGCCATAGGCGTCTGCAACTTCAACATGCCCATGATCCGGCGCGCTGTTGAGGATATCGGCGCCCCCATCGCCGTTCATCAGGTGGAATATCATCCGTTCCTGTCGCAGACGCCGATGCTGGATTATCTTCGTGGCAAGGGTATTCCGATGACCGCCTATGCGCCGCTTGCGCAGGGTCGGGCCGCAAAGGATCCCGTCCTCGCCAGGATCGGTGAAAAGCACAGCGCCACCGCCGCCCAGATCGCCATCGCCTGGCTTCTGGACCAGGAAGGAGTCATCGCGATTCCCAAAGCCGCTCACCCCTCGAGCCAGATAGCCAATCTCGATGCGCTCAACATTCGCCTCGACGATCAGGACCGCGCGACCATCGCGGCTTTGCCGAAGGACCTACGTTACGTGGACCCTCCTTTTGCTCCAAACTGGGAGGCCTGAAACGCAGGTTCGTTAATCACGGCTAGGCTCAAAGGATAAGGAGGCGCATTACCGCCCGGCAGCATTGGGGCCGCCGTTCAAAAGGTAGCACGCTTGGAAGTTCGCGCTGACGCGCTATCTGGCGCATGTGTCAGAAGTCGCTGCCTTCAAAGCTATCCAAAAACCGAATCTAGTGTCCCACTTTGTCCATAAGCAACCGCAATTCGGGCTGACGCGCAACGCAGTAAGTTCGAAAAGCTTCCAGGAACCCCAGGCAAATTGGACGCCCGTCGGACAATAAGGGTCATGGATATCACGGCGAACGTCCGCAATGGAGCGGTCAATATCGTCGGCAAAAGAGCGTCCGAATAGGGCTGTCGGCGGCTCCGTCGTGGGACGAAAAAAAGAAGAGAAGCAGAACTTTCCTGTGCGATTTTTGCACACGGTCTCTCGCAACTATGTGATATTACTTAAACTGCCGAGAGCTTCTTCAAGATCGTCGAGGGCACAACGGCACGGGTGGTGATCAACGCCGCGGATGAAGCAGATCATCCCAGTGATCGAGGATCAGGGTGGTGTTGACGGCGCCCCGATGTGCTTTGAAAGCCACCGAAGGAAAGCCAACTGGCCAAGGCTCTTCGGGAACTCGGCCGCATCGAGCGATCGCTTTTCATGATCGAATGGTACTCGAGCTCTGACACTGCGCCGGCGCTGCCAAGCCGGCCTCAACAAGGGCGAAGCAGCGCACAAACTCAAACGCGCCGTCTTCTTTCATGGGCGTGGCGAACTCCGCGACCGGTCGTTCGAAAGTCAGGCATTCCGCGCATCGGGCCTCAATCTTGTCGTCAGCGCGATCGTCCACTGGAACACTGTTTATCTCGACCGCGCGGTCACAGAGCTCAAACGAGCGGGAAGGAACATCCCAGATACGCTGTTGAAGCATATCTCGCCGCTGAGTTGGGAGCATATTAACCTGACGGGCATCTACACCTGGGACGGCGAGCAGCATCTCCCGGAAGGCTTCAGGTCGCTCCGCCTCCCGGCACGGCTACTATGTGCCGCATAACGTTCCTGCTCCGTTCGACCTTAGCGTACGACTTCGAACTGCTCTTGTTCCGACCCCGAGATGCTCAAGGGACATGTCACAGCCGAGCGGTTCTTCGAGCAAGTCAGCATCGACTTCGTCAAGAGGCATCGTCCGACCTCCATCCGGCGGCCGCCAAGCGTCGAGGAGGTCGCGAACTTTCATCGCGAACCAAGATCCGGGCGATTTCGTTTGGGGTCACCGATCCAGGACCGATTTTCCAGAAGATCATTCTTCGCTCTTGAAAAACTGCCAATTGGCAGTATATTAGTTGCCAAATCACAGGAGCTCGGAATGGCTGTTGCCCACGCTGCGCGTGACTTCGGAACGATAAAGCCGCCGGCCAATCTTGCGGACGCCGCTTCGCGGCAACGGCTTACACCGGCTGCGGTGACCGGCGTCGTCCGCCTGGCAGATTTGTGGCGGCTTACAAGCACAGAAATTTGCTCCCTCATCGGTGATGTTTCGGAGCGAACCTGGTTTCGGATGAAGAAGGGAGAATGGGACGGAGTCCTGTCTCAGGATTCCTTGACGCGGATCAGTGCTCTTGTTGGTATCTTTAAGGGATTGCGGCTGCTGTTCTCGGAACAGCTGGCTGATGAATGGATACGGCTGCCCAACAAGGGTCCACTCTATGGCGGCCGGCGTCCTCTCGATATAATGATCGAAGGGGGCATCCCCAAACTGCTGCAGGTCCGCCGTCATATCGATGCATTGCGTGGCGGACTTTGAATGAGACTTCCGCCGCGCGCTGACATTTCTCAGCGTGACACCGTCAGACTGATCCCAACTGGCCGACTCAAGGAGCCTGTCCTGCTTCCTCTGGCAGAAAACCACGGCGCCATGGAGGATCTGGCCGAGCTAGAAGGCGCCATCAGCGGTCGCCTGCAGGCCCAGGAAGGTGGGCTGCCCGACCTTGACCCGCGCGAACTGGTATTCGGGCGGCCAGGGCACAATTTTATCAATGCGGCATTCGCCTATACGAGGCCGGGCGGCAACCGCTTCAATGATGACGACCGCGGCACCTGGTATTGTGCCTTTGACGCGGAGACGGCATTGGGCGAGGTCTCGTTCCACTTGACGCGCGAGCTGCAGGCGATCGATCGGTTCGACAATGTCACCGACTATGCGGAGCTGGTTGCTGATTTTGTCGGGTCGTTTCACGATTTGCGCGGGCCAGACTCTCATACCGATGCGGTGCTGCATTCAGATCCGGCCACAGCGTATCCGGCGGGACAGGCTCTGGCAAAGCGCCTCCGAAAAGACGAACAGGGGATTGGAATCGTCTACCCGTCAGTGAGACATCAGAGCGGCACCTGCCTCGCCGCCTTCTATCCCGATCTCGTTCAAAATCTCAGACAGGGTGGCATTTGGCGTCTTCAATGGCAGGGGTCGCCCACACCCACGATTGCCAGCCTATGAACTCGGACGCAGGTGTCGTTCAAAAAGCCCGTCTGCGTCCGGTCCATCATCGTCGGAATTGCCCGCTCCAACGAGGGCGAGCATGATGTCACCGCCAGCAGCTTTTGGCGGACAATGGCGGGCCTCACGAGGCTGTCGTAACATTTGCGCCAGGACCGTCGATCAAAGATTAGTTGGTTGCGTATTCATTGGCCTCGAAAACATGATGATGCACGCGGCCGGTGAACATCTTCAGCAGTTCGCCGGTTACGTCGCGGCTCTGGAACCTCACCTCGGACTGGAGGGCGCGGTTGCAGCTATCCATGTCAGGATAGCTGATGGCGAGCGCCATGGCGTAGGCGGGGGCGCCCTCGTCCCGCGCCGTTCCGTCCAGGACGCGCACCTCTTCCGCGCCCGGAAACTGCGTCCACAGCGGCACCAACCGCTCCCTCACGAAATGCCGGAACTCACTCTCCCGTCCGGCGTGTATCTCACCTTCGAAGAGAGCGTAGCGAATGATCATGACGATGGTTCCTGATTTTCTTGCGCTTGGACATTGGAGATCCGCCTTTGCGAACCAATGTCGCGGATGCCGGCTTGCGGGCGCATCGCGTGATGCGCCCGCGTTGGAGAATGCCTATTTGCCCCAGATTTTCTTGTACCCGTCGCGGTAGCCGTTGCCGGGGTCGAACGCGTTCTTCGGGCCGCCGTCGAACTCGACATTGTCGGCCGTCACCACATGCAGTGGCGACTGATAGCCCGACCATTTTTCTCCGGCGATGGCGCGGTTCAATTCGTCGACCAGTTGCCAGCCCTGCAGGTTGAGCGGCTCGGCCACCGTCACCTTCTGGAACTGGCCGGCGCGAATGCGCTGATAGGCCGATTCCGAACCGTCGCCGGCGGCGACATTGATCGGTGCGTCGGTGCCGGCTTTGCCGGCCGCGGCAAGTGAAGGGCCCATGAAGTCGAAATAGAGATCGTTGATCGCCAGCGAATGCGTCCAGGCATCGCCGTATTTCTGCAAGAGCGAGGTGGTGAGCTGCGGCATGCGCTGCGAAGTCTCGGCGATCGGCGTGTCGACATATTCGAGCACCTTGCCGCCCAGCCGCTCGATCTCCGCCTTCATCTTGTCGGCCTTGGCGATGGCGATGGCGTAGGTCGAATCGGTGAAGATGACGACGCCGGGTTTGCCCTTGGCATCGGCATAGGCCCAGTCGGCCGCAGCCGTCGAGACCTGCATGGCGTCGGTCGAGACGTTGGCGAAGACGCCGCTTTTTTCGTCGGGGCCGATCACCGGTCCGGCATGCCAGGAAACCAGCGGGATGCCGGCGGCCTTAGCCTGTTCCAGCGCCGGCGCCTGCTCGACAGCGTCAAAGCCGTTGATGACGATGCCATTCGGCTTCAGCGCCATCGCCTGGCCGAAGGCTGCGGTGCGGCCGCCGATCGAACCGGCGCCGTCAATCACCTTGACCTGCCAGCCGATCGCCTTGGCCGCTTCCTCGACGCCGGTGGTGACGCCGAGAATGCCGCCATTCTTGAGATCGCCGGCGAGCACGACGATCGTCTTGCCCGGCTGCGCCTTCGGACCGGTGGTCGGGCCGTCCCAGGCCGTGACTTTCTGCGCATATTTTTCGACTACCGCCATGGCGTCGGCCATCGCGTCCGCCCGTGCCTGGCCGGCGAACAGGACCGGAGCAGCGATGGTCATGGCCATCAAGGCGACGGATGATTTTAGAAATGTTCTGCGTTGCATGTTGGTACCTCCCTTGGTTTCAAAAAAATAGTCTGGTCTTCCGGAACTCGACTTCGGGCGCCAGGTCACTGACTGACATGCCCAGCCACCGGGCCCAAACCGGCTGGATGCGCGTTGACATAGATGGAATAAAGCGACGTCTGCGCGGTGATGTAGAGCCGGTTGCGCTTCGGACCGCCGAAGCACAAATTGGAGACGATTTCGGGGACCAGGATGCGCCCGATCAGCGTCCCGTCCGGCGCGTAGACGCGAACCGCATCGGCACTGGAGGCCCAGATGTTGCCATCGCGATCGACGCGGAACCCGTCGAAAAATCCTGCCTCGCATTCGGCGAGCGTGCCGTGCGACCGCAGCGAGCGTCCGTCCACGGCGACATCATAGGTCTTGATCGCCCGCGGCAGGCCCTGAACATGGCTTGCGCCGGTATCCGACACAAAGAGGATGCTCTCGTCGGGTGAAAAGGCCAGCCCGTTCGGCTGCACCAGATCGGTAATGACGGCTGCCACGTCGCCGGTTACTTCGTCGAATCGGTAAACATGGGACGCGCCGATCTCCGGCCGAGCAATCATGCCTTCATAGTGGCTGTCGATGCCGTAGACCGGGTCGGTGAACCAGATCGTCCCATCGGATTTGACCACCACATCGTTCGGCGAATTGAACCGCTTGCCATTGATGGCTTCGACAAGCGGCTGCCAGCGCCCGTCATGCTCGAGCCGGGAGATGCGCCGGCCACGATGTTCGCAGGCGACGACGCGGCCTTCGCCATCAAGCGTGTGGCCGTTCTGGTTGTTGCAAGGGGTTTCGAAGACACTGACCGAGCCGTCGCTCTCGTCGTAGCGCAACAACCGGTCGTCAGGGATATCCGACCACAGCAAATGCTTTGCTGAGGGAACGTAGACCGGCCCCTCCGCCCAGCGGCTGCCGGTCCACAGCCGTTCGAGCTTGGCATGCCCGATCGTCAGCTTTCGGAAGCGGTCGTCCAGAATCTCGTAGTCGCTCATGTCATGGACCCGGGATGGTTCGGCTGGTCAGTTCGAGGACTGCGCCACGGTCTTGGTCCTGGCCCGGAGCGCGGCGCCGCGCTTGCGCTGGGCGTAGCCGGCGATGCCGATGGCGACGAGCAGCGTCACGCCGTTGAACAGCGGTTCGACGAAGAACGAGCCGCCGAACTGCTGGATGCCGGAAATGCCGACCGCCAGGATGACGACGCCCGTCATCGTGCCCCAGACATTGACGCGTCCCGGCTTGATGGTGGTCGACCCGAGAAAGGCACCGACCAGGGCCGGCAGCAGATATTCCAACCCGACGCTGGCCTGGCCGATGCGCAGCTTGGAGGCAAGCAGCACGCCTGTCAGCGCCGTCAGGAAACCCGATGAGATGAAGGCGCCGATGACGAAGCGGCGCACCGGAATGCCGTTCAGCGCCGCGGCCTTCGGATTGGCGCCGATAGCATAGACGTAGCGCCCGATCGGCAGATATTCGAGGATGGTCCACAGCGCGACGGCAATCGCCAAAACATAGAGGCCGGTGATCGGCAGCCCGAACACCATCGTGCCATTGAGCGCGTAGAACCCGTTCGGCAGCACGCCGACAACCTGCCGGCCGCCAGTGTGCCATAGCGCCAGCGCGTAGAGCATTGTGCCAGTGCCGAGCGTGGCGATGAACGAGTCGATACGGGCGATTTCGACCAGCAGTCCGTTGAGGAAGCCGGTCGCAGCACCCAGAAGCAGCACGATGATCACCGCCAGCGGCCACGGAACGCCGAACATGGTCTGCAGGCTGATGGCGAGGATGTGCCACAGCACGATGCCGTAGCCGACGGTGAGGTCGATGCGCCCGGACGCCATCGGGATCATCGCCGCCAGCGACAGCAGCGCGATGATCGCCTTGTCGGATATGATCGAGCGCAAATTGAGCAGCGTCGGAAAGGTGTTCGGCAGCAGGATCGAAAACAAAAGGATCAGCAGCGCCGTCAGGATCACCAACCCGTAGACCGGCAGCAGCCGGGTGATCTTCTGCCCCAACGATAAACCCGCCATTTCGCCGCGGGTCGGTTCGAGTGCGCTGGATTCGATCGATTGCATGGGTTCGCTCCCAGAAAAATCAGGCGGCTTCGGAAGCCGATGCCGCGGTAATCACGGCGGATGTGGTCAGGTTGTCGCCGGTGAGTTCGCGCACGATCTGTCCGCGCGAAAACACCAGGGCGCGGTGGCAGATATGGGCAATCTCCTCGAAATCGGTCGACACCACGACAACGGCGAGGCCGGCTTCAAGCGCGCGGCCGATCAGCCGATAGATCTCGGCCTTGGCGCCGACATCGACGCCGGCGGTCGGATCTTCTGCGATCAGCAATGTACGCCCGGTGTGGAGCCATCGGCCGACGACCACCTTCTGCTGGTTGCCGCCAGACAGGGCCTCGATCGGCAGGTTCGGATCGTTGGGGCGCAAACCAACCGAGGCACCGATGGCTTGAGCGAGTGCTGCTTCCTTGTGCGTCGCCAAGAAGGAAAACAGGCTGCGCTTGCCGGCGCCGGGATTGAGGAAACTGTTTTCGCGGATCGACAAGGAGGCCGCGATCGATTCCTCCGTCCGGTCGCGTGCGATGAGGCCGACGCCGGCCGACATCGCAGCGATCGGGCTCGACAGATCGGGCGTAACGCCATTGATCGTCACCGAGCCGGAAAAGGCCTGGCAACCGAACAGCGTCCGGCCGACCAGCTCCTGCCCGGCGCCACGCAGTCCGACCAGGCCGAGCAACTCGCCCTTGCGCACGTCGAACGACACCGGGCCGGCTCCGGCGCAGACCAGGTCACGGACAGTGCAGACCGTCTGGCCGGCCTGCGTCTGAGCCTTGCTGAAAACCTGGCTGACCGGACGGCCGACGATCATCTCGACCAGCTCGTCGGGTCTGGTGTCGGCGACCTTCTTCTCCCCGACCAGCCTGCCATCGCGCAGCACGGCGACGCGGTCGGCGATGCGGAAAATCTCGTCGAGGCGGTGCGAGACATAGATCATGCCGACGCCGCGTTGCTTGAGCGGACGGATGGCGTCGAACAGGCGGTCGACCTCGTCGGCCGGTAGGCTGGCGGTCGGCTCATCGAGCACCAGCACATCGGCCTCGGTGGCAAGGGCGCGGGCGATGGCGACCAGCGATTTCTCGGTGCGGGTCAGATCCTGAACGCGGGTCGTCGGATCGAAATCGCAACCGACCAGCTTCAGCGCCTCGTGCGCCCGCTTTTCGGTGGAGCGCCAGTCGATGAGGCCAGAGCGCAGCGAAAATCCCTGGGCGAGACCGACATTTTCGCCGACGGTCATCCATTCGATCAGACCGAGATCCTGGTGAATGAAGGCGACGGACTGGCGCTGGTTCGGCCGCGGCGGGCGGTGGTGATAGGGCTCGCCGCGAAACAGGATGCTGCCGCCATCGGGGCGGTAGATGCCGGCCAGCGTCTTGATCAGCGTCGACTTGCCGGCGCCATTCTCGCCGAGCAGTGCCAGGATCTCGCCGTTGTGCAGATCGAGCGACACGTCGGAGAGCGCGCGGGTGCCGCCGAACTCCTTCGTAATCGACTTGAACTCGATCAGTTTTTCTTCAGTCACGGAGCGTTCCTCCCGAGATCGCCAGAGAATGTTATCGATAACATTTCTGAGCGTCAAGCGACAATATCAGGCATCGAAGCTTAGCTGGTCTTGCCGTCGAGCAGGCGCATCATTTCGGCCGAATCCCTTGGCCCCAGTCCAGCGGCGCAGAGCAGGCGGTGGATCTCGACCACTTGCCCGGTCATCGGCATCGGCGTCTTGGTTTTCAGCGCAAAGGCCTGCAGCGAATCCAGGTCCTTCAGCATGTTGTCGATGCGACCGGTGGCTGAAAAATCGCGAGCGGCGAATTTTGCCATGAACTCCTGCATGATGCTGGAATCGGCACGCCCGCCCTTGAGTGCGGCCGGAATTGCCTTCGGATCGACGCCGCCGGCTTCGGCGAGTTTCACCGCCTCGGCAACGGCCTGGAACAGCACCGCACAGAACAGCTGGTTGATCAACTTGGTCGTCTGCCCTGCCCCGCTCGGCCCCATCAGCGTGTAGTTGGCGCAGAGATGTTGCATCACCGTGCGTGCGCGTTCGAAATCTGCGGCGTCACCGCCCGCCATGACCGTCAGCCGGCCGGCCAGCGCGCCGGGAACGCCGCCCGACAGCGGGCAGTCGAGCCATTTCATCCCGGTCTCGGCCGCGAGCTTCTTCGCCATTTGCGCAGTGTCGGCCGGGTCGATCGACGACATGTCGATCAGCAGTTTGTCGGATGATGCCGCGGCCGCGACACCGGCATCGCCGAACACCCCCGAACGCACGATATCGGCATGGTTGAGACTGAGGATGACGAAGTCGTTCGCTCGTGTTGCCTCGGCGACCGACGCCACGGCAGCCGCGCCCTTCGCGGTCAGCGCGGCGACCTTGGCCTTGTCCAGATCGAACACCGTGACCGCCTGCCTGGCCTCGATCAGGCGGGTGGCGATTGCCGACCCCATGATGCCGGCGCCGACAACGGCGACTTTTGCAGCTTGCATCATCTTAACGAGCCTCTTTCCTTGATCTGGCGGTGGCGATCCCAAAGGCGCCCAGCCCTTGCAATGTGGCATCGGCAATCCTGTCGATGGGGGCGTCGATGTCCACTGTAACCACCAGCTTTTCGTCGCCAGGATGTTCCAGCGCCGCGAACTGGCTGTCGAGCAGCGCCGGCGGGAAGAAGTGGTCGCGACGCGCGGCGAGCCTGGCTTGCAGCAGCGAGCGTGATCCGTCCAGGAATACAAAAAACAGCGGCCCGCCCGCCACATGGCGAAGTCGATCGCGATAGGACTTCTTCAACGCCGAGCAAGAGACGACGAGCCCGCGGCCCTCCTCACGCGCCTGGCGCAAGGCCGCGCCGACCAGGTCCAGCCACGGCCAGCGATCGTCGTCGGCAAGCGGTATGCCCGCCGACATTTTTTCGACATTGCCGCGCGGATGCAGCGTATCGCCTTCGACGAAGGCGATACCAAGCCGCGCGGCGATCTCGACGCCAACTTCGGTCTTGCCGCAGCCACTGACGCCCATCACGACAATGAGCGCGGGTTCAAAGACAGGTCGTGATGCCACCGTCGACATAGAGCGTGTGTCCATTGACAAAGGATGAGGCCGGTCCGGCCAGAAACACCGCCGCCCCGACCAGTTCGCCGACGTCGCCCCAGCGTCCTGCTGGCGTGCGGTTGGTCAGCCAGGCTGAAAATTCGGGATTGTCAACCAGCGCCTGGTTGAGCGGCGTCTTGAAGTAGCCCGGCGCGATGGAATTGATCTGCAAGCCATGCTTGGCCCAGTCGGCGCACATGCCGCGCGTCAGGTTGCGCACCGCGCCTTTCGTGGCCGTATAGGGCGCGATGTTGGTCCGCGCCAGCTCGCTTTGCACCGAGGCGATGTTGATGATCTTGCCGCGCTTGCGCGGGATCATGTGCCGCGCCACCGCTTGCCCGACAAAGAACACGCTGGAGATGTTGGTGCGCAGCAATTCGTCCCATTTGTCAGCGGGAAAATCCTCAAGCGGCATGCGGAACTGCATGCCGGCATTGTTGATGAGGATGTCGATGGCGCCGATCGTCGCCTCGATCTCGGCAACGCCATTGGCCACCGCCGCGTGATCGGTGACGTCGAAGGCTGCGCTATGGGCCTTGTATCCCTTCGCCGCCAGCGCATCCGCGGCTGCTTTGACCTTTTCGCCGCTGCGGCCGTTGAGCACGATTTCGGCGCCGTGCTGCGCCAGCCCCTCCGCCAAGGCCAGCCCGATGCCCTGCCCCGAACCGGTGACCAGCGCCCGCATGCCGGTCAAATCGAACAACGAACTGCTCACGTGCTCCTCCCGAGGAATTTCCCTGAAGCGGGATACGATTTCCGCCGCGCCGCCGTCAGTGCCTATTGACATGAATGTTATCGATAACATAGTCAATGGAAAAATGCAGTTGCGCGGGAGACGATGCCGTGACCGACATATTGATGACCGGTCCCTATCCGGACTGGGACATGGCAGACCTCGAAGTCAAATATCGCGTCCACAAGCTTTGGCAGGCTGACGACAAGGGCGCACTGATCTCAAGCCATGCCGGCGCTATCCGCGCCATTGCGACGCGCGGCGAGCTTGGCGCCAGTGCCGCGCTGATGGCGAAACTGCCGATGCTCGAAATCGTCTCCTGCTACGGCATGGGCACCGACGCCATCGACCTTGTCTACGCCAGGGGAAACGGCATCCGCGTCACCAACACCCCCGACGTGCTGACCGAGGATGTGGCCGATATCGGCATCGGCCTGCTGCTCGCCGTGGCGCGCCAGATTCCTCAGGCCGATGCCTATGTGCGCGATGGCAGCTGGCGTCAGGCCAACATGCCGCTGGTGACGCGCGTTTACGGAAAAAGGCTGGGCATTGTCGGCATGGGCCGCATCGGCAAGGCCATGGCCCGGCGCGCGGCTGCCTTCGACTGCGAGATCGCCTATTTCAGCACCCGCAAACACGACGACCTGCCTTACGACTTCGTCAGCGATCTGGTTGAGATGGCACGCCAGAGTGAGTTCCTGATCGTGACCCTGGCCGGTGGCGAAGGCACCAAGAACATCGTCGATGCACAGGTTCTGGCAGCGCTCGGGCCGGACGGCATTTTGATCAACATATCGCGCGGCAGCACCGTCAACGAGACCGCGCTGCTTGCCGCGCTGGAATGCGGTGCGATCAAGGGCGCCGGGCTCGACGTGTTCTGGAACGAACCGAGGATCGACGAGCGCTTCGGAAAGCTCTCCAACGTTGTGCTGCAACCGCACCATGGCAGCGGCACGGTGGAGACCCGCAAGGCCATGGGTCAGCTGGTTCGCGACAATCTCGCGGCCCATTTCAGTGGGCAGACCTTGCTGACGCCGGTCGTCTGAGAAAGGATCACCTTATGAAGTCGATCGTCATCCACGCCGCAAAGGACCTGAGGATCGAAGAGACCGATCCAGGCGTCCTCGGCGATGGGCAGGTCGAAATCGCTGTCGAAGTCGGGGGCATCTGCGGCTCGGATCTGCACTACTACAACCATGGCGGCTTCGGCGCGATCCGCCTGCGCGAGCCGATGATCCTCGGCCACGAGGTTGCCGGCACGGTGAAGGCCATCGGCGGCGGCGTTTCCGCGCTTGCCATCGGCGACCGCGTCGCTGTCTCGCCCAGCCGCCCCTGCAATGCCTGCCGCTTCTGCCTGCAAGGAATGCAGAACCAGTGCCTGAACATGCGCTTCTACGGCAGCGCCATGCCGATGCCGCACATCCAGGGGGCGTTCCGCCAGCGCCTGGTCGCCGAGGCGTGGCAGTGCCACAGAATAGCTGACCATGTCTCCATCAACGAAGCCGCGTTCGCCGAGCCCTTTGCGGTGACGCTGCATGCCATGAACCGTGCTGGCTCGCTGCTTGGCAAGCGCGTTCTGGTTACCGGCTGCGGTCCGATCGGCGCGCTTTGCATCCTGGCAGCCAGAGCCCACGGCGCGCGTGAAATCGTCGCCACCGATGTCATGGACGGCGTGCTGACAAAGGCCCTGGAGATCGGCGCTGACCGCACGATCAATGTCGCGACCGACGTCGAAAAGCTCGCGGCCTACAATGTCGACAAGGGCAGTTTCGACGTCATGTTCGAAGCCTCCGGCAACGAACGCGCCATGCGGTCCGGCCTCGATGTCCTGAAGCCGCGCGGCGTGCTGATGCAGCTCGGCCTCGGCGGCGACGTGTCGATCCCGCAGAACCTGATCGTCGCCAAAGAGATCGAGATGCGCGGTAGCTTCCGCTTCCACGACGAGTTCGCGCTCGCCGTCGATCTGATCAACCGTCGCCGGGTGGATGTCAAACTGCTGCTGACCGGCATCTATCCTCTCGACGAGGCGGTTGCGGCTTTCGAGATCGCCGGTGACCGAAACAAGTCGATGAAGGTCCAGATCGCTTTCAATTAGAGCATGATCCGCAGAAGTGGGAACCGGTTTTCGGAACAGAAGACCCTCAGGTGCTTTCGCGCTCGACAACGCGATAGCCGGTCAGGACGATCTCTTGGCCGTGGCGTTTCTCGTCGCCGCGGATCACCTGGATCAATCTTCGGGTAGCCTGTTGCCCGATGCCGTAGCAGTCCACATTCACGGTGGTGATGCCGGGATAGCAGAAGGCGGCGACCTCATAGTCGCCGAAGCCGGCTATCGCGATGTCCTGCGGCACTCGCATGCCCCGGCGCTTGCATTCCATAAGCGCACCGAAGGCCGAAAGATCGGAGACGCAAAGCACGGCCTCGGTGTCCGGCCAGCGTTCCAGCATGCTGACGACAGCCTGGCCGCCCTGCTCGATGGAGATCGGCGGCACGCCGAAGGAAACGAGCCGGCCGGTCGGCAGGCCAAGTTCCTCGATGGCCCTGACGAAGCCTTCGCGCCGCTGGCTGCCGCGCGTGTCGCGCGAGGTCGTGCCGCCGATATAACCGAACTTCCGGTAGCCCTTTTTTGCGAGCGTCTTGACCAGCAGCCCCATCGCCTCTTCGTTAGAGAACCCGACCACCTGATCGATGGGCTTTGCCGGCAACTCCCAGGTTTCGACCACGGGAATGCCGGCGCTTTTCAGAAGGCTGCGGGCGCGGTCTGTATGCGCGCCGCCCGTCAGGATGATGCCTTCGGGCCGCCGGCGCAGCATCGCCTCGATCAGTTGTTCCTCCTTCTCGGCCGTATAGTCGGTGTAGCCGAGCAAGAGCTGGAGCCCAGTGCTTTCAAGCTCGTCCGTGATGCCGCGCGCCGTGTCGGCGAAGTTGGAATTGTTGATCGAAGGGACGATCGCGGCGACGAACCCCGTCTTGCGCGAGGACAGACTGCCGGCCGATTGGTCGAGCACGTAGCCGAGGTCGTCGACCGCCGCCATGATCTTTTCGCGCGTGGCCTTGGAAACCCGGCTGCCTTCCTTCAAGGCGCGCGACACCGTCATGGTCGACACACCGGCCCGCAGCGCCACGTCGACCATCGTCGGCGTGTGGCTTTCGCCCGGTCTCGATGCAGCTGCCTTGGCCATCACACTGCTCCACAGTACATCCCAGCCAATCTAACGTCCGCCAGACTTAGCGACTTGCGCCCCATGTTATCGATATCACCTAGCGATCACAAGAAGGTTTGGAGCCACTTCCCTTGGGAAACAGTCCAGCTTCGAAGCCTGCGGCTATGGCCTTTGTCGCGAAGTCCGGCAGCGGATCATCGCGCTTTCGTCCCCACACGACCTCTGGTATCGGCCGATTGGAAGGGCGCCAACCTTTTCGAATTGCTGATGGCGGTGCCGCATTGCAGCTTCGCCGTATTCGCCGCTACCTTGATATGGAGCATTTGCGCGAGCACAAGAAGGAGAGGCTGAGTGCATTGGCCGTTTCTTCACGGCGTGCATCGAGCGCAAACTTTCCAGCGTCGACGCCAATCTGCTCAGCAACGTACTTTAACATTGCGCGAGGCGGAGTTTCATCGGCCGCTAGACTAACACCCTGCCCGGATATCGCATCAGGCAGAGCTGAACGGCAAATCCGAGCTGATTGTGTTCTCGTCTGCGAAGTCCAATCTAAAACCTGTCAGCCGACAACAACGAATAGTGTCGGATGAGCGCTGCGTGAGGCACTTGGTGTTGCCCTGGCGGGAGGCTCTCAGAGATAGTTCCTGCTATTGCTGCTGCAGGCCAGTGATCATGGCAATGATCTCGTTCTTATCGGTCTTCGCGGTCTCGCGAATTCCAATCTGCTTGCCACGCCTCAGCACGCAGATGCGATCCGAGAGCTTGAAGACCTGGTCGAGGCTGTGGCTGATGATCAGGATGCCGACATTGCGCTGCTTCAGCGACTGGACGATAGCCTCCACCCGGGCGGTTTCGGCAACGCCCAGCGCCGCTGTCGGCTCATCCAGCAGGATCAGCTTGCTTGCCCAATGCGTGGCGCGCGCGATCGCAACGCCCTGGCGCTGGCCGCCGGAGAGATCACGAATAGTGGCGTGGGCGGAGGGGATGCGCACGTCCAGTTCCTTCACCAGTTTCTCGGTCTCGTCGATCATGCGGCGGCGGTCGAGCAGACCGAGGCGGTTCAGCGGCTCGCGGCCGAGGAACATGTTCATGTAGACCGTCTGCTGGTCGGCCAGCGCCAGGTCCTGGTAGACGACCTCGATTCCGTGCGAGCGCCCCATGGTGGCGTTCGACATCGTCACCGGTTTTCCTTCGATGATGATGGTGCCGGAAGAGGGCGGGTGGACGCCCGAGACGATCTTGACCAGCGTCGACTTGCCGGCGCCGTTGTCGCCGACAAGTGCAACGATCTCGCCCGGGAAAACCTGGAGCGAGAAGCTCTCGATCGCGGTGATGCCGCCGAAATTCTTGCGAATGTCCTGCAGCTGAAGGATGGGCGCGCTCAAGGTCATGTGTTTCTCCTAGACGGGCCAGGCATAGGGTTCACCGAACCCGTTCTCGATGGTTTCCACTTTCGGATTGCCCGTCGAAATGCCCGAGATGCCGACAATATGGGCGCGGGTGACGAAGGCCTGGCCACGGAAGCCGAACACGGCGCTGTCGCCAGGCTTTGGCGCGTTCGCGCCGGCGGCATCAATCATGGCGTAATAGTCGATCGCCGAGGGCGGCGGCACCTCAACGCTGCGCAGTGCCGAGCCTGCCGTCGTCGGCTCGGCCGAGACGATTGCCTTGACGTCATAGTCGGGGAAGATCGGGTCGATGTAGAAGCCGCCGCCAAGGCAATAGGCCTTGCCGCCCGAGAGATGCGAGACCTCGGTGAGATAGAGCACCGCCGGCAGCTCCGGCAAATCTTCCATGACATGCAGCGCCGTGGTGCCATGCAGTCCATTCCCGGGCTCGCACTGGGTCGCGCCAGCTTCGGCGAGTGCCGCCAGCATAACGCTCGAGGTGGTGCCCGGCGCGTTGATCTCGATGCCCTTGCGGCCTGTCTTGGCCAGCGCTTCGGCCGCGTTGGCGAGCGTCGCCAGATTGGGGGTCGGCAGCACTTTTCGCGAGGCATGGTCGAACAGCAAAGCAGGGAAAGTGGTGATGCCGGCGAAGCGGCCGCCGGCCAGTGCATCGAGGCGGTCGGCGACATCGACGATGTCGGCGGCGTCGAAGCCGCCTTCATGGCCGCGGTAGAAAATATCGCCTTCCGCCGATATGCGAGCCAGCAGCTCCTGCACATAGCCGGCCGCCTTGGCGCCTGCCGCAGCTTCCCCAGCCTTGGCATCGTTGAACACGGTCCAGTAGTCCGGCTTGAAGGTTTTCGCCGCAGCCGCCGCTTCGAATTTTGCGACCTGCTGGAGATGGCCGAGATGGCCAAGCTTCATGCCTGCGTTGTGGGTGGCGCGGGCGCAGGCCATGTCAACGGCGACCGCGCGGTCGATGCCGCCGCGCGTCACCGCCCGGCAGAACGACGAGGAGCGGCCGACCTGCTTGGTCATGGCGAAGATCTTCAGGCCGTTGCGGCTGGCTTCGTCCTTGAGAATCCGCGCATTGGCCTCAACCGTGTCTAGATCCAGCACATAAGCATTGGCCGGCAGCTTACCTTGCTGGTGCAACCGCATAGCTGCTTCAATGAAAGCGGGGTTGCGGCGGCGCAGAACGTCGAGAAACATGTATGGCTTCCTTCAGCGGGATTTTTCGCGCAGCGACACGGCGACGGCGGTCAGGATAATGAGGCCGCGCACGATCATCTGGTCGGAGACCGACAGGCCCATCAGGATCAGGCCGTTGTTGAGCATGCCCATCATCAGCGAGCCGACCAGCGCGCCGACCACGGATCCCTTGCCGCCATTGAGCAGCGTGCCGCCGACGATGACGGCGGCGATGACCGTCATCAGGTCGGTTTCGCCGAGCGTATATTTCGCCGCCTGCAGGCGACCGGCGTAGAGCAGGCCGGCAAGACCGGCCAGCCCGCCGCTGATGGCCAGCACGGCGAGCCTGATCCTGGGCACGCTAATGCCCGACACGCTTGCGGCGCGGGCATTGTCGCCGGTCGCCAGCACATGCGCGCCGAAACGGGTTTCGCGGAACACCAAGTGGCCGATGGTGACGGCAATTACCGACCACCAGACCAGCGAGGGGACACCGAGCAGCGAGCCGGAACCGAAGAAGCCGGTGAAGGCTTCATTGGTCACCGAGATCGAGCGCAGGTCTGTCATCGAACGGGAAACGCCGGCGAACAGGCCAAGCGTCGCCAGCGTCACCAGGAAGGAGGGCAGCCTGACATAGGCGACGAGGACGCCGTTGATGACGCCGATAAGCAGGCCGGCGCCGAGGCCGGCGACGATGCCTGCCGGCATGCCGTAAGCGTTGATGGTGACGGCGGCTGCAAGGGCCGCCACCGCCACGATCGAGCCGATCGACAAATCGATTTCGCCGGCCGACATGACGAAGACCAGGCCGATGGCCATGATCGTCACCGGCGTCGTCTGCAAAACGATGTTCGATAAATTGCGGACGGTGAGGAAGCCGCTGTCCCTCAGCACAATGGCGAAGAACAGGAAGATCGCCAGGAAACCGAGGTAGACGACATATTGCTGCAGATTGGAGCGGCTGGCAAAGCTGCTACCGGCACTGGTGTTGGCACTGGACATTTTATCCCTCCGGTGAGAGCGCTTCGCCTTGAGCCTATTTCATTGCTTCCGCGATGGCCGCTGGTACGTCCCTGTTGAGGGACTTCTTCCAACCGTCCTTCACCGTGTCCTTGGTGACGGCGATGGAATCAACGGCATAGAATGGCTCGGCCTTGTTGCCGACCAGCGAGCCTGCCGAGGCGCGCGCCAGCGTCACGCCGATGCTGTAGGCCTCGTCGGCGACAAGAGCCGCGATGTTGCCGCCCTTGACCATGTCGAGCGCGGCAGGCTCGTTGAGGTCGAGTGTTACGATCTTGGTGTGGCTATTGCCGGCGCCGCGCAAGGCCGAGAGCACGCTCAGCGCCGGTTCGGCCCAGGTGACATAGATGCCGTCTAGGTCCGGATGCTGGGTGATCATCGCCTGGGCAATGTCTTCGCTGCGCGCCGGGTCGGCCATGCCGGCCTCGGCCTCGATCTTCATATCAGGATAGTCCTGCTGGATGGTCTTCTTGAAGGCCTGGTCGCGCTGGTTGGTGACGTAGAAATCGGCATCGTGGAAGATGTAGCCGACCTTGCCCTTCTTGCCGAGCGCCTCGGCCATGGCGATGCCGGCCTTGTTGCCCATCTGGAAGAGATCGTCGGAAACGATGGTGACGTAATCCGTGCCCTGCTTGTAGCCGGCCGGGCAATTGTCGACGAAGCCGAGCTTGACGCCGGCGTGGCGGGCCGGATCGTAGACCGAAGCTGCGGTTGCCGGGTCGACGGGAAGCGACAGGATGATCGACGGCTTTTTGGCCATCACCGTCTCGACATCGGCCTTCTGTCGCGCGGCGTCGAAACCGGCATCGGTCTGCGCGACCACCTCGATGCCGAGGCGCTTGAACTCGTCATGGGCGCCGGCGTTGACGGCGTTGGTGTATTCGCTCATCTCGTGCCAGACGAGGGCGGCCGTAAACTTGCCGTCCTTGATCTGCTGCTCTTGCGCCTCCGTCAGCGTAAGACTTCTCGCTGGCACCGGCTTTTCACCATTCGGCCCTGTGGTGACCCCTTCAGCGGCGAAGGCGTGCATGGCAAACAGGCTCGCCACGGCAGTCATGATTACAGATGCTTTGCGCATGTCAGTTCCCTTTTTGTTGGGTCGAAGAAAAGCTCCGTGCGGCGGGCCGTACCGGAGCGAGAGCCTTACTTTGCTGCGTCGAGCACCGGCTGCGGCGCCTCGCGGTTGAGTGAGTCCTTCCAGCCCTGCGCGACATTCTCCTTGGTCACGGTCAGCGCCGGAGCGACGACGAAGGCTGGTGTCGGCTGGCCGAGCAGCGACTTCATGCCGGCAGCAGCCATGGCGCGGCCGAGTTCATAGGCTTTGTCGGCGACGAGTGCTGCGACATTGCCGCCCTTGACCATGTCGAGCGCCACCGGCTCGGCGAGGTCGAGCGTGACGATCTTCGTCTTGGTGTTGCCGGCGCCACGCAGCGCCGAAAGCACGCCGTCGGCCGGCTCGGCCCAGGTCACGTAGATGCCGTCGAGATCGGGATGCTGCAGCAGCATGGCATTGGCCAGTTCCTCGGCGCGGGCCGGATCGGAAATGCCCTGTTCGGCGACGATCTTGATATCAGGGTAGTCCTTCTCGATGGTGGTCTTGAAGGCCTTGTCGCGCTGGTTGGTGACGTAATAGCTGGCATCGTGGAAGATGTAGCCGACCTGGCCCTTGCCGCCGATGGCCTTGGCCATCGCATCTGCCGCCTGCTTGCCCATCTGGAATAGATCGTCGGTGACGATCGAGGCGTAGTCTGTGCCTTGCTTGTAGTCCTTGGGCAGGTTGGACAGGAACACCAGCTTGGTGCCGTCCTTGACCGCCTGTCGGAAAGCTTCGGCCGAGGTGGCCGGGTCGAGCGGCAGCGCCAGGATGACGTTCGGCTTGGCGGCCAAAGCCGTCTCGATGTCGCTGCGCTGGCGAGCAGCGTCGAACTGGGCATCCGTCTTCACCGCAATGGTGATGCCGGCGCGAGCGAACTCGTCGGTGGCGCCTGATGTCACCGCATTGGTGAAGTCGGAGGAGGTATGCCAGAGCAGCGCCGCCTTGTAGCCCTTGTCCTTGAGGGCGGCGATGTCGGCATCGCTCAGCGTCACGTCGGCGCTTGGCGTGGCGGCTTCGCCCTGCGGGCCGACCGTCTGCGCAACGACTGGGTTGGCGGCCAGCAACAGTCCGCCGGCAAAGACGGCGGCGATCAGTTTCTTCATCAGCATGTCAGTTCTCCCATTTTTGCTTCGGTGGTTGATCACTTGGCCACCCCGCAGTAGCGGGCCATGAAGGCGGCGAAGCCGACGATGCCGGCGAGATATTCCTCGACATCGACGTGCTCCTCGAATGTGTGGCAATTCCTGATATCACCCGGCGCGCAATAGACGGCGGGAATGCCGAGCCGGTTGACCAAGAACGGGGACTCCGACCAGAACGGCGCGCCCTCGATGCCGCCGCGTCCGCTCATCGCGCCGGCCATCGCATCCGACAGCAGGGCGACTTCGTTCCGGGTTTGGTCAATCTCGGCGGCGGTGCCGCCAAGCGAATGGTCGCGGCCGGCGGGATAGGCGAACTCGACCGATATCTCCGGATCGCTGATGGCGCCGCGCACGGCGGCCTCGATTTCGTCGGCGGCGGTGTCGAGGTCCTCGCCCGGCAGCAGCTTGCGGATCAGCGATAGCATGCAACGCTCGGGCACGGCGATATAGCCGCCCCCTGTCAGGCCCGTGATGAGCAGGAAGCCGCGCCCGACCAGTCTGTGCTCGGCGCGAGCGGCGATTTCGTCGGAGTGTTTCCACAGCGCCGTCATCGCGGCATGGCTGGCGCGAAGCGCATCCTTGCCGAGTTCCGGCACGCCGAAATAGGCGGACCTTCCCGTAATCGTGATGTCAGTGATGAAGAAACCGATCTGAGCCGCATAGACGGCAAGGCGGGTCGGTTCGACATAGACGGTGAAATCGGGGGCGGCGACCTCGCCTGCCTCGATGCGGCCGACGAAGTGCTTGATCCCGGCGGAAATGCCGGTGCCGGGCTGGCCGCTCTCCTCATCGCCGACGAAAGCAAAGGCGACGTCGCCCTTGAGGCGAATGCCGGCCTTGTCGAGCAGCGCGAGTGCAGCAAGCGAAGCAGTGATGCCGGCCTTGAGGTCGCCGGAGCCGCGGCCCCAGACAGCGCCGTCAATGATGGGGGCGGCGAACGGTTCCTCACGCTCGGTGCCTGCCCAATGCTCACGCCAGCCGTCGACATGGACGGTGTCGGTATGGCCGATGAACAGCAGGCGCTTGCCCCGGTCGGCTCCTTGGCCCGCGCCTTTGCGCTCGCCCCAGATGTTCGGCCGGCCGGAAAGGAATTCCGTCCTGGTCAGGCCGCTGAGGTCAAGATCGCGCATCCTGGCTTCGAGGAAGTCGACGACGTTGGCTTCGTTGCCGGTGATGCTCTCGCGGGCGATGGCACCGCGAAACAGCGTCAGCGCATCGTCACGGTCGAGCGCTGCCTGCAGCCGGGCGGTGATATCGTCAGTCATATCGCGGTCTCCTTCAGGGCGGCGGCCTGGGCAGGCGGCAGGGAAATCCGGCCATCCGGCGCGTCGACGCCGAAGAGCGTGTTGTGCAACTGGCCAAGCCCGATTGCCGCCGCGCCAATGAGGGCTGCGCGTGCGCCGAGTTCGCTCGCCTCGACCGTGACCGGATAGGGAAAGCATAGCGGCAGAAGCGCCTTCACCCTGGACAGCATTTCGGGCCGCAGCCCAATCGAGCCGCCAAGGATGATTTTTTCGGGATTGGCGATCGCCGCGATTGCCGCAACGCCTTGCGCCAGGTGCCGGGCAGTTTCATCGAGCACGGCGAGCGCGTCCTTGTCGCCACGCGCGGCATTCTCGAATATTGCCGGCACGGAGACCTGCCTGCCGGTGAGGGCGTGGTAGCGATCAGTCATGGCGTGGGTGGCCACGGCGCGTTCGAAGGCGCCGGTGCGCAGCGATTCCTCCGCGAAGGCATCAGCACCAATGGGCATGAAGCCGATCTCGCCAGCGGCGTGCGCAGCACCCCGCACCAGATGGCCGCCCAGCATCAGCCCGCTGCCGACGCCGGTGCCGAGCGCGATATAGGCGAGATTGTCGATGCCCTGGCCCCGACCGAGCCAGTTCTCGCCAAGCACCGCAAGATTGACGTCGTTTTCGATCATCACCGCGACGCCGAGCGCCTTTTCGAAGGCATCCAGCACATTCATCGTCGCGAAGCCGGCAATGTTCGGCGCCAATAGAATGCGGCCGGTAGCCGGGTCCGGAGCGCCAGGCGCGCCGATGACGGCGAGGCGTATCTTCTTGCGCGCGACGCGCTGTCTGGCGGCGGCATCGAAGACCAGCGCTGCAATCTGATCGACGACGAACTGGCCACCGCGCGGATCGGTCGGCGTGGCGGCTTCGGCAAAGATCTGGCAGGCAAGGTCGGTCAGCGCGACCCGCACCTTGGTGCCGCCAAGGTCGACGGCGATGATATAGGCAGCGTCGTGTACCAGTTCGTAGGTGACGGCGGTGCGCCCGACATGGCCGCTGGTACGGCCGGTTTCCTGGACCCAGCCTTCCTGCTCGAGCCCACGCATGATTTCAGAGATGGTCTGCTTCGACAGGCCTGTCAGCTTGGCTATCGAGGCGCGCGAGATCGGCCCGCCCTGGACGATCGCTTCCATCACGGAGCGCTGTGAGAACTGACGGGATATGCGCGGCAGGTCGGTCACATCGAACTCCGGTTAATTCGTTCTATGACCGAACTTATATTCAAAATTGGAGTTGTCAATGTACGCGTAATTTCAGACAGTAACGAGCCGCCCCATGAAATGCCACGCTGCCCGAGCAAGATCCACGCCGAAACACGGTGCTCGGCAAGACGTTCGAAAAGGACGCCCCTGCTCTTCCCGAGCTCTGCTGCCACGGCCTTCCATGCACCAAGCCGCCCAGCATTCGGAATGGCGACTCTGGCCAATGCCTGCGCATCTCCCGACCAGGGATGCAACCGCATGATCGCGGCCTCCCATCGGGTTGCACCCGCATCCGCTGCCTCGCGTGCCGCCTTGGTTTCCCCAATGTGCCCGCTGGCCCTTGCTGTCGACAAAGCCGAAAGCAGCCTCGCCCTGGCAGGCTCAGGCAGTGCCCGTTCTTCGCCGACCCGCTCGCGTGCCGCCTGAAGCGCATCAGCAGCTGCCGCGGCCTCCTCGCGCGCAACGTGCACGTTTGTAACGATCCCGGATCGCTGCTCGACCATTGCGCGTACAGCGCCAACGCTTGCAGCAGGCAAGAGCAGATTGGCAGGGTGTGGCTCGGAGGACCTTTCCCAGGGCGGCAAGGCAGGTCGCCACGGCATTGTCGAGGATTTGCAGCTCGGTCCTGCGACTTGGCAGGTCGAGGCCGGCCGAGACGTGGCGCACCTTGCGGTCGGCCAGGCCGCGAACCCGTCCGGACATCGCAAGGATCACCGCGTCCACAACGACCGAGACGATTTTCGTCGTCACCCGCTCGAGCTCGTCCCCCTCGCGGGTAGCCGCGTTCTCAGACTGCGTCGGTCTCGATCATGTCCGCGACGCTGCCCGTCCAGGTCCGTAACCGTTTGCCTCAGTTTCAAATTTGCCGCGCGAACGCTATTGTCGCGCCGCGTGCCAAACTTTCCTACATGCTTTAGCGAAAGCTTGGAGAGAAGACCCGTATCGGACCGCGCCCGAGAATTGTTCGACAGTTACGTGACTAACAGCCTCAACCATCCTGACCTTCAAGGGATCGGGATCATGTCGCATGTATTCAACCTTACCGCTGCTGCAATTGACGCGCATATCCCAACGGCTGAGATTATCGCTGAAGTTGGCCCGCTTGCCCGGGCACTGTCTTTAAGGACGATCCAGGTATGCCCACCGGACCCAAAGGCCCCAAGCGACCCGCTGACGTGATCGGCAACGTTGTCAACCTAATGCGACGGGCGAGGAAGACGACAACGATCATTGAAAATATGGCCGGCAAGTATCTGGACCATCTTTTGGAATGCCCCTATTGCCGCATTATCCGACTGCAGATTCCCAAAGACGCCCAACCTAGCACGCCGATCAATTGCGTCGGTTGCGGCGAGTATCTTGGCACATGGGATGAGCTACAGACCGACTTCGCACGTCAGGGCGGACAGAACGGCGCGTTTCGTCTCGAAAAGGGGCGCATCAAGAAGCTCGATTGAGGCTGGCTGGCAAATTTCAAACATGGGGTAATCGCGGGAGCGAGTCGCCCTAAGGCCGGAAGCCGTCACATGATTGCAGAGCGGGTGGTGTTCGAGACCGGACCCTTGTCGGTGTGGTTCTATCATGCCTTGAGCGCCGAAGGACTTCCGGCGATCTGCATCGACGCCGGGCATGCCAAGTCCGCGCTGGACATGACACCGTACAAAACGGACGCCAACGATGCCGACGGCTTGGCGCATCTGGCCGAGGTCGGCTTCTACCGCGAGGTGCGGGTGAAGGGCTATGACAGCATGCTGAGCCGCACGCTGGTGGCCGCGCGGAGCCGGCTGGTTAAGATCACGACCGAGCTCTCCAACCAGATCCGCGGGCTCATGAAGACGTTCGGGCTGATCATTCCGCGAAGCAAGAGCGGCAAGTTCGAAGCCGACGTCCGGCGCCTGCTGGCCGATCAGGAAGAGCTTGGCCGGATTGTCCTGCCACTTCTCGAAGCTTGGCTCAGCATGCGCGCCCGCGCTGCTGAACTCGGACAGCAGCTCGTCGCCAACGCCCGGCACAATGACGCATGCCAGCTATTGATATCGATCCCCGGCGACGGCACCATCACTGCGACTTCATTCATCGGTGCCATCGAGGATCCATCGAATTTCAAGACATCGCGCGCTGTCGGAGCGTGGCTGGGCTTGACAACCCGAGCTATCAATCCGGCGAAGTCGATTATGATGGTCATATCTCGCGGCGTGGGGATCCTCATCTGAGAGGGCTTGAGGCCGCAGTCGTGATCCTGACGCGCAGCCGGGCTGACAGCAGTCTGCGCACATGGGGGCTGAAGCTGCGTGACAAGATAGGCTTCAAGCGGGCAGCTGTCGCTGTCGCCCGCAAGCTCGCTGTCATCATGCATGCGATGCTGAAATCCGGTCAGTTGTTCAATCGGGAAGAAGCCGCCATGGCTTGATCTCGCCGTTGAGACGCTCGATCGGATTCGTCGAGTGGATCTTGGCGCGATGTTCCTTCGGGAAGGTCATGTAGGCCAGCACGTCGGGCTCGGCGTCGTCCATGATTATCGCCAGCTTCGTCACCTTCGGCCGGATCTGGTCGGCAACGGCGCGCCATTGTACGGACGCGGCCTCGGGCGTCTCCTAGGGGAAGGCGGTGGCGATGAAGGCCGAAACGACACGGCGGCCGCTCTTGCCGGCGTGGGCCAGCACGTTTCTGATGAAGTGGACGCGGCAACGCTGCCATGTCGCCGACAGAACCTTGGTGACGGCGCTCTTTAGACCCTCGTGCGCGTCAGAGACGACGATCGCCCCGCGCAGGCCGCGGCGTGTCAGCTTGCGCAGGAACTCCGTCCAGATCGGCTCGGCCTCCGACGTGCCAATCTCCATGCCCAGGACCTCGCGCCGGTTGTCCGCGTGCACGCCAACCGCGACGATGACGGCGATTAGCTGGCCCAGAGCCTCGGAAAAAAACGGCGCGGCGAGACCAGCACGACATTGTCATCGCATCCTTCCGGTCGTTGATGGTAGCCCACCCGGCAGCCCGAATTCAAAGCGGTCGCCATGGGCGCCAGTTGTTGGTCAGACTTAACTCGTGGTAAGCGCGTGGCTGTGGCCCATCTCCAAAGCCAATGCTGCTCCAGGGCGCATTACCGCTGTTCTGAGAACCGTCGCCTGTTCGCGCAGCTCCCCCGAGCGCTGCTCGTACTCTCTCGCGCTGTAGGTTTGTCCGGCCTGGGTGGCTTGCACAGCCATCTTTTCAAGAAGCACAACACGCTCCTCTATAATCCGTAGCGCAGTGCGGATCGCTTCGTCGACGGACGGCTCCTGTTCTTCGGCCAGGACCTCGGCAGTGAATGCATGGCCAACCTGGCACCGAAAGCGGAGAGGAGGACCGCTGCGCATTTGAGACAAGACGCCGCCGCACGAAGGGCAGGATATTGGCGTGACATCGGCGATGGTGGAAATCGTGGAGGAATCGGATCGTCTCCCCAGCGCGATGCGAACCTCCAGCTCCAGATCAGCGGGCACCTCGAACGAGGTATCGACGTCCTGCGTAACGAGCTCCGTTAGCACCGTCGCGAGATCGGCTGCTGATCCACGATAATCGACGTCCGTCCCGTAGAGCGCGCCAAGCGGCATATCGGAAGCTTTTGAGTCGGCCGGATTTTGTACCGCGGTTGCTCCGCCACACCGCGCGATTGCCGCTAGGCCAGCCGCCCCGTCGTTTAGAAGCCCACTGAGAATGACCCCTACCGCCCGCGGGCCATAGGAGATTGCGACTGATCGCAACAAAGGATCAACCGCAGGACGGGCCAAGTTCTCGCGAGGGCCCTTGCCCAGCCTGATTACCCCATCGACGACGATCAGATGATGGTCAGCTGCCGCAACGTAGACATGGCCCTGCTCCAGCAAATCGCCATCCACGGCGGTGGTGACTGGAAGCCGCGAGTTGGGCTCAAACATTGCTGCCAAGTGGTTTAGCCCCCGTGCACCAACATGGATGACCATCAGCACGGCAGCAGGGAAGTCGTCAGGCAGCCCCGCGAGGAGATCCTTCGCAGCTTCGATCGCGCCCATCGAACCGCCGATCGCGATGATGTCTCGCTTCGTCATATACAGTCCTGCTCCTGTGCGGTTGGACCCGCAACGCGGGAGTCTCGCGATAGCGGCTGACGCTTCTTCAGCTTCGCCGTTCCTCACAAAAAAGTCCAACTCTTCGCTCGCAACGTTTTCACTTGACCGATCAGACGCGGCCGGCTCGCGTTTGTCGTCGCCCTTAATCGGTGTGGGGACCTTTCGTCTGGCCGACCATCTTCGCCAGTTCTGAAAACAATGGGACGTCGGTTTCGCCTTGCGAATGCTTCGCCATCAGCAGGAGCCGGATGGGAAAGGAAATGGCGTCACGGTTGGCTGGCAACATATCGGCGAAGGTTCGCTCCTCGTTCGTTATTGATTTTCCGCTTTCCTCAGCGCAGTGTCGATGTCGTCAATCGATAGCAGGCGCTATGAACCAGCACATTGTTGATTGATGCGATCGCCATCATCCACCCTTCCAGCTGCAGATTAGCGACGTTCATAGCCGACCTCTTTTTGCCCGGCGGGTTTTCCGACTGATGGATCTTAGTCGTCACAGCTGGGCGACTCTGCGATAATCTTCATCACCAGACATCCTGCGACCCTCCGTTAGTCGAGGAAAACATCCGGCTGCGCCGCGAGTTCCGTGACCTCGGACGATATCTCCGTGGCATTGGGAATGCGTGCCGCCACTGCGTGCAGCAGGTTTGGGTGAGGCACCGCGGGCGACCTCGTGGCTGAGCGGGAGGAAGCCGGAAGGCGGAGTTCGCCTACCGCGAATTTCTTGCCGCCGAGCAGAGGCGTCGCTCGGAGGAACACCGTCGACCTGACGAACAGTCGGTTCGAGAGAGGGAGGAGCATGTCGGCCAAACAATGAAAGGCGTTAGCTCTCAAGGCGACAACTCGCCCGCATTTTCTGGGAGCGTACAATCCGCGGGATTTCTATAATCAAGGCATGGCCATAATCATTTGACACCAGCTTCAGGTTGAGCCGATACACACGTCGCCCGGCGGACCTTTGCTATCGAATAGGCAGCCATAGTTCCTGTAAGGGGTGTACCTCGCATCCAATCCTCTCGCGATTTTCTATCCACATTGCCGGACGAGTGAACCGGGAGCCGACGCCGTATAGCGGCGCCGTTTAGGCGAAAATCTACCTTAAACAGCCTCGCTCCATGAAAATCAGACAGCACGTCTAGAGCCGCGCCAACCGGCCGCCATCCACGTTGAGCGCCGCGCCGTTGACAAAGGCGGCGTCGTCTGAAGCCAGGAAAGCGGCGGCCGCGGCAATCTGCTCCGGCTTGCCGACATCTTCCGGGCTGATGGTTTCGACGCCGGACTTGATGTTCGGATTTTCCCAAAGCATCGGTGTGTCGATGGCCCCTGGCAGGATAGCATTGGCGCGTATGCCACGCGCCCGGCCTTCGATCGCGGTGGACCGGGTGAGCGACAGCAGCGCGGCTTTCGCCGCTGCGTAGGGGGCGACATGCGGCGTCGTTTCGAGCGCGTGCACGCTCGAGATGTTCACGATCGACCCGCCATGGGTCATGTGCGCGAATGCCTCACGCGTGAAATGGACTGCCCCCAGCAAGTCCACACTCAGCACCTTCAGCCAGTCCGCGCTGGTGAACGCCTCGAGGGGCTTGAACATTATCAGGCCGGCGTTGTTGACGACGATGTCCAACCTGCCAAATCGCGCGAGCGCCAATCGACAGCACTGCCCGACGGCAATCTCGTCTGAAACGTCGCAAACTGAGACGGCGGTGTCCGGCGCGCCGGCTTTTCGGACTGCCTGTGCGGCCGCCTGCGCACTGCCTCCATCCAGGTCGGCGATGGTAACCCGGGCGCCTTCGGCGCCCAAGCGGGTCGCGATGGCCAGCCCAATGCCGCTTGCGGCGCCAGTCACAATCGCGCTCTTGTCAGCCAGGCGCATCGGGTTTCACCTTGTCCTTGGAGGGTTCCAGCGGTTCGGCCCCAGCTTCGGCGATCCGGTCCACATGCAAAAGGCCCCGCGCATAGTCCTGCTGCGCGCGAACACTTGGGTCGTCCTGCTCGGACGGCAAAAAGACGGGCAAAGCGAGGCAGACACTTTGGGTGGCGAGTAGCTTGTTCCAGTTGGCGATGAGCGCCTTGTATGCGGTTCCCACCGCCCTGGGGTTGCGATCCAGGTCATAGAGGCCGACCGCATTGACCCTTCCGTTGTTCTCGCGCAGGGCGCTATCCCAGTCCACCTGATCGGTGAGCGAGTACCAAGTGAAGCCCACGATAGGTATGCCGTCGTTGCGGATCCTAAGCACGTTGGCCCACTCCTTCCACAACCAGTAAACGGCTTCGTCCCCGTTCGGCCCTTCCCGGATGTTTGTCTCTGTATGCATCACAGGCAGGCGATAACGGTTGAAATACTGGCGCGTAATCTCGTCATAGCCGAACACCTCGCCGGAAGCCGACGTGGTCCCGTCCGCCCAGACCCGGTGCTCGTTGGTCTGGTAATAGTCGGTGCCCATCACCCAATGCCTGCGCAAATGGTTTTCCAGGAAGAAGCTGTACTCCTGCGCGGTCATCCCGTTTTCGAGCAGGTAGCGATAAGTGCGCGCGTCGACGTCATGCCCGTAATTGAGGTCGAGCGATAGGAAGCGCTGGCTATTGAAACGCTCCGCCTTGCCGATGGCCTCGGGGGAGTCGGCGTGGAAGTATTCCGAGGATTCGCTTTGAATGAAGATAGCGTCGGGCCTCACTTGCAGGATTGCCCGCATCGCCACCACGTTGCCCTTCACGATATGCTTGAGGGCGCTGACGAAGGCGGTATCGGTGCTCAGTTGCTCGTTCCACCAACCCCAGCGCGCTGAAAAGGTGGCGCAGATGAACATCTCATTGACGGGCGTGTAGAGCTGGATCCAAGGAAAGCGGGTCGCGAAGTCGTGCGCGTAACGTTCAAACAGCAGCGGAAAATCCGGGTTCTGGAAATTGCCCACCCAGTCTGGAACGCCGAAATGGCAGAGGTCGACGATCGGAAGAACATCCCTGGCCTTCAGGTCAGCGAAGGTCTCATCGGCGAAGGTCCAGTCGTAGTGTCCGTCGCCCAGCCAGGTCTTGTGAATTGGAGGCCCGTAGCGGAGAAAGCGAAGACCCAGTTCCTGGAGCAGTTCGAAGTCGGTGCGCCATTGCTGGTAGAAGCGACATTTCTCCATTTCGTCGACCCGCTCCCGTCCTCCCCTGATCGTGGGAGCGCTGTTTTCAATGCCGGTAGCAAAGACGAAATTGAACATGAAGGGACCTAGGCCAGCCAAGCTGCTAACGTCCAGCTTGCAGCGCAGTTCCGGCTAATCGGCCGCCCCAAACCCTAACCGTGTCGGCCGGAGGACGAGCGGACCGCTGGCGGATCATCGAAGCTGACCTGTGGGATCGCGGCTCAGCTGTCACCCGCCGCGGTAATGGTTGTGGAAGACGAATTGTTCATTCGCATTGACATCGCAGACACCCTCCGGGGCTTCCCTGGCCTCGAAGTCATCGAGGCAAGCACGGCCGTCGAAGCCTGGAGCTACCTGAGGTCGAATGGCCCGCTAGATGTTCTGTATACCGATCACCGGATGCCGGGTTCAATGACCGGGTCCCAGCTGGCGGTAATAGTGCAGCGAGAATATCCGGAGTGACGAAGGATCGTCCATCACTGGGAAGCCAAACGAAGGGAGAACTCAAAAGTGTTGGGTCCAAGTCATCTGCATTGAAGGGGCTGGAAATGGACGAGAGCTTAAAGCCGGACCACCAAGGCGCACCACAAGGGGAATGGGGGGACTTAAGCTTTTCGTTGCCCGCCGCGCGGCTCAACATGTGGGCACCCGATGCCGCCACTAAGTTACTCGCTCGTTTGGCCTTTGCGCACTATGTCCTAGCCTTCGGGCGTTTAGCCCAAGCAGGTCGCCACCCCGGAAGGTGTGATGGGTGCTCCCCGAAAAGTTTCGTCTTCATGGTGACAATTTCCGCGACCGCTTCGCGAGCCACTCCACTTCCCCCCGTCTCCAGCTTCTCTCCGATCTTCCGCAGCACGAGCCCCGAAGATCTCGGGTAGGCGTCCAACTCTGTGCGGATGTCAGGCCCGGTGGGTTAAGCATCTCCCAGCTTCTATGCGTGCCGCTTGCGAGCCGGTGAATGGCCTTCGCGGCCTGCACGATTTTGAATTCCTGGGTGCGGTGAGCGCCAAGGTGGTCTTCGATCAACGCCCAACGCCCAAATAGATGGCCAGCAAGCGGCGGGGCTCAATGCCGGCCTTGCGCAGCCGGGCGAACGCAACACGCGCTCTGTAGCCCGCTGGCTGGCCGCGCAGGTTCGCCTGCAAGAACGGAAGCTAGCTCCTGAATGGCTAAGGCAACTGCACCCTGTTGCGGGCATTCCGCGAGCCAAGCAGACGCTACGACGATATACGGAGCTCTGACGCGCGATATGTTTTGCACCAGGCGTGTGACGTCGAATGGCTGCGCCGGTCGTGTCCATGCTTCTCCAACTAGCCTGTCGTCTGCGCGCGCAAATGTCCAAGTGTTGCGCAGCCCGAACTTGTTGGTCTCTGTTGACCATGGCTGTGTCGGACGGCGGAATGAGAGTCACTGGACGGGCCTGTTCCGTTGGAGGCAACCTTTTTGGTAGGCTGGCCGTGACGGTCGTGCGAATAGCCTCTAAAAAGCAATCCAGTTCAGCTTTCCGTGCTCAAGTGCGAGAGTGGACAGCGACCGGGAGACCGGCGCCGGCAGACCGGCGGTTTGATCCAGTGCTTGCAGCATATCCGCCTTTCCGGCAGCCCAGCGTTCGCGGATTGAGCCCGTTGTGAAGTCGAGCATCTTCAGCGCTGTTTCGTGCCGGCCTCCATTGTAGGCTAGGTAGAGCAGTACCGTTGTCGCCAACTCTGCCTGGGGACTGATGCTCTGACGAAGGTCATACTCTCTGGTCAATGACTGGATTGCGTGGCGGGATTGACAGCTGAAAACAATATCCTGAGCGCGTCCCGCGGCGGCTCCGGTTGAGTCAGGCCGGTCGCCTTTAGCTGACAGCAGATCGAGTGCAATGCAGAACGCGTCTGAATTCCGCGGTTCTCCCAGGGCGAGACGGACCGGCAAATTGGCCGACAACCCACCATCGACAAGCCAGCGCCCACCGATCTCTATCGGGTTAAAGAGAACGGGCATGGCGGCGCTGGCGCGCAGGCAGTCAGGACCGATCGCCTCGTGCATCGTGTCGAAAACCACGTCCGAGCCTTTCTCGACGTCTACAGCCAATATCGTCAACCGTGGGTCTGCTTCGTTCAGAAGGTCGAAGTCGACCAGTTCGCAAAGGGTCTCGCGTGTGGCACAGGTCTCGAGAATGCTGACCTTTCGCCGTACTGGGCCGGAGATCGGCCACGCGGCAAACAGTTCGGGGCCGAAGAGCCCAGGCCTCCCGCTCACGATAGTCTGCAATGCCGCGAATGACTTTTCCAAGCGCTGCCACGACGGGTTAACCCACACGCCAGCTTGCGAACCGACGGTCGTCTGTTCGGCTTTTGCCCAAAAGGCATGAAGGCGGTTCAGTCGATCTTCTGGCCGGTTGCCGGCGATGATCGCGCCGGTAATTGCTCCAATCGAGGTGCCGACGACGTGCTTCGGCTGGTGGCCCTTCTCAACAAGCGCTTCGTACGCTCCGGCATGATAGGGGCCCAGCGCATTACCCCCTGACAGCACAAGAACGAGATTGTCTGATATGTTCATAAAGCAGACCTGTCATGCTGGTGGGCGGATCGACTTTGTCCTTGCGTATCCGGGTGCGGCCCATCTTTCTTTTTGTTATCGCTGTGCATCTCAGCATGCACGAAGCGGCCGCGCGACTACTATGCTGCGCGGACGATCTCAAAGCTGGTCTCTTCGAGATCAAGATCGAACGCTACTAATCGACCACGCCTGACCGCAATTGCCGCCGCCAACTCGGCAAGCTCGTCATCCGTGTGCTCGCAAAAAGCTGCCACGTTCCTGACAAAGGTAACCGCATCCCGGGTCGACACGACGGAGAACCGCCTGCGGGAATTCACGAAGGCTTCAGCGACCTCGGCGACGGATGAAGCTCGGTCCAAGTTAACTAGCATGCTTGCACCTCTGCACGACGCCACGCCAAAGCTCGGCCCGCGCAAATTGTTCCCGTTGGCTCACAATGCCGCCTTCCTTTCAAATGGTAATGCTGACGCGGGGGCCAGGAACATGGCGGGCGCCGTCTGCCACCAAGAGTCGGTCGAGAATTCGTGTTCGACCGGAAAAGCTCACCTCATCAGCGAGGCATGGACCCGACTATGGCTCGACGCCTGGAAGCGTGATCCGAAGATCGAACGCTGCCACGGCAAAGGGAGCAATCTGCATTCTTTCATTTGTCATCACCCTGATTTTCGCGAACGCGCTTCAGCAGCGCGCGGCACAGCGATCGCGCCTGTCGCCCTTAGCCACCAAATCGAGCAAAGCGATCCGTCGGGTGGAAACTTGCACGATGCGTGGCGATCGCGGCGCGATGTCAGGGAGCCAAAGCAGTCGCCTTACTTAGCGATCTCGCCTGAATGATCGAAATGGATCGCTAGGCCACAAGCGACGGCTCGCTCCGCGATCATATTGACGAGATGGCTATCGCCTACCGACGGTGCCGGAAAGACCTGTTTCAGAGCCATGAGAGCATGCTGTGTGGACAACAGGCCCCTTCCCTTTCGGCTGCTCACATATTGGTCGATCACGGATTCCAGTGGCATTCGCCTGCTCTCCACATCTCACAGGATTTGCTTAGCTTAGCTGGCCAGCTGCAGCATTCACATTCGTTAAGGCGTTCCTCATTTCGGCGAACAACGTCGGGCGTTCCGTCTCGGCGGAACACTACGTCCAGCGCCACTCATCGGGAGCGGAACATCGGCGCTTCTACACTATTCTATGTTGGTGGATGTTCCAGTCGACGATTGTGACAGCGTTTGAATTCGTCTGTTTTTCTCGCCTGTCGGGGAGTGATCTCGTAGCGGGGTCCTCTCATTGTTTTGGTGTGCTGCGTGCTCTGCAACGATATGGCAGCGGATCGCCCGCACCGAATCTTTTTTGCGAACTATCAGTCCGAGCTGACGTCCAAGCCAGCCTCGAGATTGCCTACCCAGTCGTCCCTGAACGGGACCTCTATCCACGCGGCGACGTGGAACCCTTTAATTCGATCTCTCAGGCGGCGTTGGCCTCCCAGCGATAGGGTATGTTGTCGACCCACATCCGATGCAGGATGATCGCCAGACGCCGTGCCACCCCCACGGTAGCCTTTGCCATACCTCGCCGGCGAGCGACGGAGAGACCCCACGCCTTCAGTGGCGAACTCCGCTTCGAGATACGTAGTAGAATGCCGGCGGTTTCAACCAATGCCCATCGAATCCCGGCATCGCCGCACTTCGAAATGCCCTTATCCTGGTCGATCTCGCCGGATTGGTAACGCGAGGGCGTCAATCCGAAGTGGGCTGGAACGGAGCGCGATCGGCTGAACCGCGCCGGTTCGTCGACGCCGGCTCGGAAACTCAGGGCAACCATCGGTCCGACACCGGGGGCAGTCATGAGCAGTTTGCAGGTGTCGTCGCTCTCGGCCAGACGTTCCATTGCCTTGTGTAGGCGCTGGAACTGCTCTCTCAAAACACGGCGGACTTCCAGGAGGGGGTCGATCACCAACTGCAGATGCGGGGATTGTTCGAGCAACTCGATAATACGTCGCTCGAACTGCAGCCGGGTTACGGCTCCGACCTTCAGGCCAAAGTTGCGCAGCAGGCCTCGCAGGTTGTTCTCCGCATCGAGAATCTTCGTCTGCACGAACTTCCGCGCAGTGAGCAGCATCCGGATCTCCTGGCTCCGGACGGTCTTAACATGAACCGGCTTGTAGAGGCCGACGCGCATCATCTGCGCGATGCCGCGGGCATCGTTGCGATCGGTTTTGTTGATCTGAGCCGAGAGCGCGGCCTTCATGTGCCGCGTCTCGACGCAGATCACCGGATAGCCTGCGGCCGACAGGCCACTGTAGAGCCATTGCGAAAGCGGACCGGCTTCAAGGCCGACGCGCTTGTAGGGACCGCCAATCGCATGAAGCAGGGCGCTGATCGCCTCCGGCTCGGTCTCCACCTTGCTCTCTCGAATAAGTTTACCACCAGTGTCCATCACACACACGCTGGTGGTGCGAACGGAAACATCAAGACCCACGAACAGTTCCATGGCAGACCTCCTGACCGGTTGAACCGTTGGAGCTTGCCCGGAAGACCGACCTCCCGCTACTCCCATGCAGGGAGGTCGCCGGGGCCCCAATCATCCGATCTTTTTTGCCTTGACCACCTCGGTCGGTGCCGCAGGATCCGCATGGAGGGCACGCCTGGGGCGCCCATGAAGAAGATGACCAGAGACCCGTTCTGAGCAAGCGTGCACGGCCTGTCAACGTTGGGGCGATTCCGCTCCGGCGATCATCGTGATAGAGCATTAGCAGAAGAAAAGCCGTCGTTTACACCCGCTCATCGAGCCGATTGGCGGGCTTTGTGTTTGGCCGGGAAATTTCCCTGCGAAGAGCAAATTGAGCCATGGCGGTCGGGTCCCCATCGGAATCTGCCGCTGACCAAAGATCAGAAGGCTCGGCCAAGGCCGTGCGATTTACACTCGACGCCTTCATCCTTTTCGACGAGGGTTCAAGACGAGCCGGAAGCGCTCAGCTGAGTGCGTTGCCTTTTGCACATAATCTCGGGCTTCAGTGGGCCGTAAGACTCTCGCTCTTCGAACCCACTTTACAACAATCCTGAAAGTGAGTGCAGATGGGTCCTGTAGGCAGAGATGGAAGAACGCTAAATAAAGGAGAATGAGAACCGATCTGGGACGACAACTGCGGAGCGACGAAAATTGCCGCCGGAATTACGCTATTGCCGCCGTTTTTACCCTCTCGTAATCGATTTTTTCAGAGACATACATCAATTGAAATCACTAGAAAATTCCTCTCGAGCAACCGTAAGTGCCGTCACCAGAACCGTCAAAAAGTTAGCTATTGATTTTGAAAGGAAAATCGTCGCGAATTTTTTTCGACGTTTTGACCGGTATCTAAGACAATAGGTCGGCTTTCTGCATCAGATGTACCGACGCGGCTCCCAGCGGCAGCAAGAAGAACAGCTCAGGCCCGCTTCATCTTGACAACTTGCGAGCGGTCTTCCTGTTCGCTAGGCTGAAAGGTCCGCCAAGCCGGCGGCAAGTTCTGCTCCCAACTGAAGAAATCCCGCAGCAACCAGTCTCTTTCGGGCATGGCTATTTCCGACATCGGCGGTAGAACCCGGTTCCAACCCGGCTCGCCACTGGCCGACGCGAGCACCGCCTTCACCGAGGCCGGGAACGGTTTCCTCGAAAGGATGGAGTCGCCGCCCAACAAGGCCGGCACGAGCTTGCGGCGATCGAAGGCGGTCGGTGCGTCGAACATCGCCCGCATCAGACGCGGCATGGCGTTGCCGAGTCCGCATATGGTGCCGCGCGCGCCCGCCGCGAGCGTTTGCGGTAGATGGGTCTCAGAGCCCGTGTAGATGGACAAGTGCGAGAAGCGGCCGATCAAGGCCTCGGTGAAATCCAGGTCCCCGCCGCTGTCCTTCACGCCACTGATGATCCCCGGATAGGCCTCGTCCAGCCGCCGGATGACGCGCGTCGTCAGTGGGACGCCGCAAATATCCGGGAAATGATAGAGGCACAGTTTCAGATCGACACGCGAGATACGGTCGATGACAGTCGCGTAGAAGCGGAAGGTGCCGTCCTCGGTGATGCCGCCGCGATAGACGCAAGGCGGCATCAGCAGCAGGCTGTCAACGCCACGGTCGAGCGCATGATGAGCCAGCCGTGCAATATCCGGGATCGACAGTGCGCCGACCGAGACGATGAGCCGACCTGGCGCGATACCGGCGGCAATGACGCCATCGAGTGCTTCTGTCCTGTCCTCCACCGAGAACTCGGTGCCCTCGCCCGTCGTGCCAAAGAGCGCGATGCCGTCGCAACCGGCACCGAACAGCATCTCGATGTGACGGACGAGCAGTTTGATGTCGGGGTGCAGGTCGGCCGTCAGCGGTGTCGCCGCCGCGACCATCAAGCAATCGATCCTCGGCAGGGCTGGCGTCTGGATCTTCATAGGTGGGCTCGCTCGTCTGTTTGAGGAGCAGTTTGTGCCCTCCAGCTGCAACAAATGATGATTGATTGCCTATTGTCAACATTCAGCTTGACGATTTGTAGCTGTGGTGAAACCATCCGTTCGTCAGGTGGCGCTCCATCGAAGGCGCCCCAACAGCGACGCAGAGGGGAAGAGCATGAGCAAACAGGAGTCTTCATTTCTTAATCGCGCCGTTGGCCGCCGCACGGTAGTTGCCGGCGCTTTGGGCGTCCTGGCGGCGCCCTTCGTCTCGCGGCTCGCTTTCGCGGCAGGCAAGGTCATCCGTGCCTCGACGCCCGGTCCGGACACAGAATGGCAATCCAAGGCGCTGCAAGCGTTCAAGGCGGAACTCGACAAGTCGATGCCGGGTGCTTTCGACGTACAGTTGCACTACAACGGCACGCTGTTCGCGCAGGGCACGGAAATCGAGGCGATGCAGCGCGGCAATCTCGAAATCGCTCTCACCTCGCCTTCGGATATTTCGGAACTGGTCCCGGAATTCTCGATCTTCACCACCGGCTATCTGTTTCGCGATGCCAAACACCTGGATGCGGTGTACGGCGGCGACATCGGCAAGGAATTCAAGGACAAGGTGGCGAGCGATCTGAAATTGCAGATCCTTAGGAGCCAGTATCTCGGCACGCGGCATGTCATCCTGCGGACAGCCCGCACCGTCAATGTGCCGGCGGATCTCAAGGGCGTGAAGCTGCGCATGCCGGGTTCGGCTGCCTGGCAATTCCTCGGCAACGCGCTTGGCGCCAGCGCCACGCCGCTGGCCTTCGAGGAAGTCTATCTTGCCATGCAAACCGGCACGATCGACGGCCTCGAAAACCCGCTGCCGGACGCCATCGCGTCAAAGTTCTACGAGGTGTCGAAACAGGTCGTGCTGACCGGCCACCAGGTTGCGAATGTCTTCTTCACAATGCCGACCGCGTTCTGGGACGGGCTCAGTGACGATGAGAAGAAGGCGATCCTCGCGGCCGAGGAAGTGGGCAAGAAGGTCAATGACGACGGCGTGATCGCCACCGAAAACGATGGCAAGGCGTTCCTTGAGGCACACGGCAACAAGGTGACGACCCCCGACGTCGCGGCTTTCCAAAAACATGTGCTCGATGCTTTCGTCAATTCGGACTTTTCGAAGACCTGGCCCAAGGGCATGCTTGATCGTATCGGCGCTGCCTAAGCTCGGTTGATGCAGTCCTTGGCCATCGTTTGGAAGCGACTGGCGGAGTCGGTGAGCGTCGTGGCTTTTGCCGTGATGTTCGCCGGCTTCGTCATCGGCATCGTCGCCCGCTACGTCTTCAACGCGCCGATATCGTGGACGAACGAGCTTTGCGTGGTCGCCTATGTGTGGATCGTGTTCTGGACGAGCGACATACTGATCAAGGAGCGGCAGCACATCGTCTTCGACGTTATCTACGGCCTGTTTCCACCCCGGTCGCGACGAGTCCTGGCGATCTTCGTGACGCTTTCCCTGGCGGTGGTGTTCCTTGCCGCCCTGCCCGGCACTTTCGACTACATCCTGTTCCTTCGCAATCGTCACTCGACCTTGCTGCATCTTCCCATGCAGTTCGTGTTCGGAAGTTTCCTGATCTTCCTCGTCGCCCTAGTCGTCAGCGCACTTCGGCGCCTCTGGCAATTGTTACGACCCGGTTGGGAACAGCATATCTAGGAATTTTTCATGTCCTTCGCCGTCGAGGTGATGTTCGTTCTGTTCTTCGTCTGGATGTTCGCCGGCATGCCGCTCGGCCACGCCATGCTGGCCTCCGGCATCGTGTACTTCGTCATCACCGGCCGCGACATGGGCCTGGTCGCCAGCCAGAGCCTCAATGGGATCTACGGCAACTTCGTCATGCTCGCGGTGCCATTGTTCATCTTTGCCGCCGAGTTGATGAATGCCGGTAAGATGACCGACAAGATGTTCGGCTTCGCCAACCTCCTCGTCGGCCGGTTTCGGGGCGGGCTCGCCCATGTCAACATCGTCGCCAGCGTGATCTTTGCCGGCATGAGCGGCAGCGCGCTGGCGGACGCGGCAGGTCCCGGCAAGATCTCCATCGACATGATGATCAAGGCCGGCTACCGCCCCGGTTTTGCGGCGGCGCTGACGTCGGCATCCTCGATCCTGGGACCGATCATTCCACCCTCCATCCCGATGGTGCTCTACGGCGTCGTTTCCAACACGTCGATCGGCTATCTTTTCATGGGGGGTGTCGGCCCAGGCATCTTTCTGGCGCTGGTCATGATGGCGGTGGTGGCAGTGCAGGCGCGGCTGCAGAATTTTCCGACACAGCCGAAGCCAACCCGGCAGGAAGCGATTGCCGTGACACGCGACGCGGCACCGACCCTGGTGTTGCCCGTCATCCTGCTCGGCGGCATCTACTCGGGCGCGGTCACTCCGACCGAAGCCGCGGCGGTGGCGGCTTTCTGCGCACTGTTGCTCGCGCTGTTCTGGTATCGGACACTGTCGCCAAAGGTCCTGTTCAATGTGTTGATGGAATCGTCGCGCTCGACCGCCATCGTGGCGATCACCATCGCCGGTGCCGTGCTGATGAACTACGTCGTCGCGGCAGAGCAGATACCGGATCAGCTCGGAAGCTGGATTGCCTCGCTGGACCTCAGCCCGCTGATGTTCATGCTGCTCGTGACGGTTTTGTTCCTGATCCTCGGCGCACTGCTCGACACCTTGCTGATGCTGCTGATCGTCATCCCGATCCTGATGCCGACCGTGCGGGAACTTGGCATCGATCCCGTCTATTTCGGCGTCGTCTCCACGGTGAATATGATGATCGGGCTAATTACACCGCCGATGGGACAGTTGGTTTTCCTCATATCAGGCATTACCGGCATAAAGGTCGCGACCATTCTTGGCGAAGTCTGGTTGATGCTTTTCATCTTGATCCTAGCGCTCTTCGTCCTCGTCTTCGTGCCCCAGATTACGCTCTGGCTGCCGGAGATGGCGGGCTACGTGCCGGTAGGAACATTCCACTGAATTAGCCCGAGGACATGACATGCCCGCTATGAAGGAACTGGTCAAAGGCACCGATCGCTACCGCCACTACATCAATGGCGAATGGGTCGATTCCACCATCAAGGAATGGATCGAGGTCGAAAACCCGGCAACGCAGGCGGTGATCGCCTCGGTGCCGAAAGGCGGCGCGGACGACGCCGACCTGTCGCTGGTGGCCGCTCGCGCCGCCCAGCCTGGTTGGGAAGCGCTACCGCCGGCGGCGCGTGGGCAATTGCTAAAGGATCTGGCGCGGCTGATCCTCGAAAACCGCGAACGGCTGGCGCGCATCGTCGTTGCCGAACAAGGCAAGCCGATCCACGAGGCGCGCGGCGAAATCGAGGGGGCGGCGCTCTATCTCACCTACGCCGCCGAGGAAGCACGCCGCATCACCGGCGACATCATTCCGTCCGATGTGCCGGACGAGCAGATCTGGATCCAGCGTGTCGCCCATGGCGTCGTCATCGGCCTGACGGCCTGGAACTATCCGGCGGCGCTGATGTGCCGCAAGATGGGTCCGGCGCTGCTCGCCGGAAACACCATCGTCATCAAGTCGCATGAGGGCACGCCGATCTCGGCGCTGGAGATCGCGCAGCTCTCCTCGCAGCTCGACTTCCCGCCTGGCGTGATCAATGTCGTCAGCGGCACCGGCGAAGGCATCGGTGCGGCGCTGGTGCGCCATCCTATCCCACGTCTCATCACGCTCACCGGCAGTGTGCGCGCCGGCAAGGAGATCTTCCGTGCCGCTGCTGAAGATCTCAAATTGCTGCGGCTTGAGCTCGGTGGCAAGGCGCCCTTCGTCGTCGCCGAGGATGCTGACATCGGAGCAGCCGTTCGCGCGGCCGTGCTGTCGCGCTTCGAGAATTGCGGCCAGATCTGCATCTGCAACGAGCGCATGTATGTGCATAGGCGCGTCGCCGACGAATTCCTGGAGAAGTTCACCCGCGCGGTGAAGGCACTAAAGGTCGGCGATCCCACCACATTGGTGGATGTCGGGCCGAAATTCAGCGGCATGGAACTCGACAAGGTCGAGCGCATGGTCGAGATGGCACGCTCCACCGGTGCTGAAGTGCTGACCGGCGGGCGGCGCCTGACAGAGGGCGAATTCGCGCGCGGACACTGGTACGAGCCAACGGTGATGACCGTCACCGACAATCAGATGCGCATCATGCAGGACGAGGTCTTCGGCCCGGTCGTTCCGGTGATGACGGTCGGTGATTTCGATGAAGGGCTGCGGCTTGCCAATGAATCGAACTACGGCCTGTCGGCCTACGTCTTCACCAAGGATATGCGCCGGGTGATGCGGCTGGTGCGAGAGCTGAAGTTCGGCGAGATCTATGTCAATCGGCCCGGCGGCGACGCCGTGCATGCCCACCACGCCGGCATCCGCGACAGCGGCATCGGAGGCGAGGACGGCAAGTACGGGCTGGATGCCTATTTCCAGAAGAAGACTATCTACGTCAACTACGCTTGAGTCGTTTCGTCGGGGCGCGCAATAGGCAAGGCATTGCGCCTTCGCCGCCGGGACCGTAAGGCTGGCCGCAACGGCACGGGCGGTGCGATGAGTTTTGCCGATCAACTACAGCGCTTCGGGCTGCTTTTGCCGCAAGGCCGCGCGACAGTGGTGCTGGCAGGCACGCCGGACGAGATCGGCCGGGTCTATGAGACGGCCGATGCAGCGCTCCGGCAGCGACCCGGCTATCGGCTTGTGCTGGCAGCGGCGGCCGAAGACCTCTCGGAACTGCGCCGGCGATATCCTCATGAACTGGTGCTGCCCTTGCCCTATCCAGCGGGCGCCGGGCTTTGGCGGCGTCGTCTGGAAGCGATCCTGGTCATCGGTCCGGCGAGGCTGAACGCGGAATTTGGGAAGGCCGGCGTCCTCGACAGCAACGAGCCCATGACAGCCGGGACGGTCGCGACAATGCTGCCGCCCCGCGACTTGCCGGCTCGTCCGGTTTCCACCAGCACATTCCTGATCGACCTGCTGGGTGGAAGTAGTATCGCTTCGTTGGCCGACCTCAAGACGCGGCTCGGCAATCCACGAACGATAGTCTGTCTTGGCAACGGTCCATCATCCGAGGATCCGAGACTTTCGGACCATCGCGATGCCGCGCTGTTTCGCGTCAACTGGAACTGGCGCGGGCGCGGCTGGATGACGGAGCCCGCTGTCGTCTTCACCGCCGATCCCGACCTTCCCGGTTCTGGACGGCGGCCGATCATCACCTTTCCGACCGCTGCGATCGGCCGGCCAATCCTGATGCGCCATACGAGGGCGATGCGTCCTCCTTCGGCTGGCTATATTTTTCTTGATGCCTTCGATCCGACGCTCGCAGATCTTTCCGGACCAATGATCCCGACCAACGGTGCGCTGATGATTGCCGTGGCCGCGGCGGTTGGAGCCGAACGGATCGTGATAGCCGGAATGGACCTCTACCAGCACCCGCACGGACGCTATCCCGGCGATGCCACGGCGTTTGACGGCTACTCGCGCGAACACAGCGCCGAGATCGACCTGGCGTTGATGCGCACCGCTTTGGGCGGTTTCAAAGGCGAAAAGATTATCCTCAGCGACAATCTGCGCGCCGCGCTCCAAACGCCTGGATAGCCGGCCTTGTCATATTGCAGGTGGCGCCCTCAGGACGCCTTTTCCCGGATGGGCTTGGCGCTGCCGCCTTGCTTTAACAGTTTCGCCAGCAGCTTGACTTCGGCATCGTTATGATTGCGCGCCAGCTTCTCGGCCCGGTCTGCATCGCCGGCGATCACCGCCTCGATCAACGCCTTGTGCTCGGCAATCAGCTCTTCATAGTCGTTGGGCAGAAAGCCCGATTGCACCATGTGGAAGCGGACCTGCTGGACGATGAAGCGGTGTTGTTCGGCCAGGCGCTCATGCCTGGCTAGCTCTATAATCGCCCCGTGCAGGTCGAAATCGATCCCTGTGGCATCCTGGAAGCGGCCCTCGCGAATGGCGTGCAGCAGGTCGTCGGCAATGGCACGCAGGCGCATTCCATCTGTTTCGCTAACGTTGGCCGCGGCAAGGCGCGCGCCCAACCCTTCGAGCGCGCCGCGCAGCGTGTAGATTTCCCAGGCATCGACGGTAGAGGTGCCCGAAACTTCCCAGCGGGTGAAGGCCACCTGCTGGACAAGACCTTCATTGGCCAGTTGCGCCAGTGCCGAACGCACTGTGCCGCGGCTGACTTCAAGTTCCTCCGATAGTTGGGTCTCAAGCAGCCGTTCGCCGGCCGGCAGCACGCCTTCGAGTATATGCGAGCGTATCTGGTCGGCGGCCCTGCGGTCGAGCAGACGCTTTTCAGACTTGAGACTTGTAAGCTTCGTCATCGATCGACTCATGGCCAACGGTGCCAACTACATATTCCGGCGCCTTGGCCCACGCAACCGGCATTGCTGACAATTAACGATAGCTCATCGCCATTGAGAAAATGCTGTTTGGCACCCAAAGCCGCTGGGGACGAGAGAGCCCTGAAGGTGGCACACAGATTTATGTTTGCTGATTGCTGACAATCAGGCAAAACTATGTTTGATTGCTTCCCTAGGGGTGGGCAATGGCCGAAGTGAAAAGCGTGGTTCTACAGCTGAAGCCCGACGACGAGGTGGCCGTGGCGCTTCGCGACATCCAGGCCGGCGAGACCCTGGTGCCGTTTGGCCCGCTTGCAACCACCGCTATCCCCTTCGGCCATAAGGTAGCGTTGCGACCGCTGGAACAGGGAGAGGTGATCCACCGCCTCGGCCAGCCGATCGGTCTGGCGACGGCCGCTATCCCCGCTGGGGCGCATGTCCACCTTCACAATATGGGTTTCGAGGCATCGATGGCAGGGCGTGCGATCGGCACACGACTATCCAATGCGCCAGTGCGGTTGCCATCGGATATCCCGACCTTCGACGGCTATCTTCGAGCGGATGGCAAGGTTGGAACACGCAACTATGTCGGCGTCCTGACCTCGGTGAATTGCTCGGCGCTGGTCGCGCGCATGATCGCTGATCATTTCCGTGATCCGAGGCGGTTGCTGCCCTACCCGGGCGTCGACGGGGTGGTCGCGTTGACCCACAAGTCAGGTTGCAGCGTCGCCGATGGCTCTATGTCGATGAAGATGCTTCGGCGGACGCTCGCGGGCTACGCGCGGCACCCGAATTTTTCTGGCGCGCTGCTTGTCGGGCTTGGCTGCGAGGACAATCAGATCGACCAGTTGATCGACGAAGAGCAACTCGAGCTCGGTGACGACCTGGCCAAGCTGGTGATGCAGGAGACCGGCGGAACCCGTTCGAGCATTTCGCGCGGCATCGAGATGGTCGAAGCCATGCTGGAAAAGGCGGCAAAGAAGCAACGACAGAGGGTCCCTGCGAGCGAGATCATGGTCGGCTTGCAATGTGGCGGCTCCGACAGCTTTTCGGGAATTTCCGCCAATCCCGCACTCGGTGCCGCGGTGGACCGTCTCGTTGCCTGCGGCGGTACGGCGATCCTGGCGGAGACACCGGAAATTTACGGTGCTGAAAACCTCTTGCTCGAACGCGCCGTGAGCAAGGAAGTCGGCGAGCGGCTGATCGGGCTGCTCGAATGGTGGGACGACTACACCAGCCGCGAACCGCAAGGTTTCGACAATAACCCTTCGCCAGGCAACAAGGCAGGCGGATTGACCACCATCCTCGAGAAATCGCTGGGCGCGGTGGCCAAGGGCGGCACCAGCAACCTCGTCGAGGTCTACGGTTATGGACGTCCAATAGACAAGCGCGGCCTGGTGTTCATGGACTCGCCCGGTTTCGATCCGATGTCGGCGACCGGTCAGGTCGCGTGCGGCGCCAATTTGATCGCATTCACCACGGGGCGCGGCTCCTGCTTCGGCTGCCGGCCGGCACCCTCGATCAAGCTCGCGACCAACTCCGAAATGTATGCCCGCATGGAAGAGGACATGGACATCAATTGCGGATCGATCCTCGATGGCGACAGGTCGATCGACGAGATGGGCGAAGCGATCTTTCGCGAGATGATCGCAACCGCCTCGGGCAAAGCCACCAAGAGCGAACTGCTCGGCTACGGCGACGACGAGTTCGCGCCATGGCATGTCAACGCGTGGCTATAGGCCAGGAATTCGGAGGGACATCATGCCGACAATCAGCGTTAGGCTGCTCAAGGGACGCAGCATCGATCAGAAACGCGAATTCGTCGAGGTCGTGACGCGCGAAGCGGCGAGCATCCTCAAATGCGGTCCTGACGTGATCGACATCATTTTCGAGGACGTCGAGAAGCACGATTGGGCGGTGGGCGGCAAGCTCGCGTCCGACAAATAGCGTGCCAATGATGCAGTCGGCACGGCTCAGCGTCGATATCGGTGGCACGTTCACCGATCTGGTGCTGCTCAGAAATGACGGCCTCACCTTCTCGGCCAAGGTTAGCTCAACGCCGGCGGCACCCGAGGACGCCGTCATATCGGGCATGGCCAAAGTGCTGGCTGCCGCCGACATCCCTGCCGCCGCCCTCACTGAGATTTTGCACGGGACGACGGTCGGTTCGAACACACTGCTGCAGAAACTTGGCGCCCGCACGGGACTGATCACGACCAAGGGGTTTCGCGACGTGCTGGAGATCGGCCGGCTGCGCACGCCCGGCATGTTCGACCTGACCTGGGACAAGCCGGAACCGCTGGTTGCCAGGCGATACCGGCTGGAAGTGGCCGAGAGGACGCTGGCGGACGGCACCATCCAAACACCGGTCGTCGCCGAGGACGTGCTCGGGGCGGGCGCCTTCTTTCGTGACGAAAGCATCCAGTCCGTCGCCATCTGCTTCCTCAATTCCTACAAGAACCCAGAGAATGAACGCAGCGCCGCGCAAATCTTCTCGCAGGCTTTCGCCGAGATCGCGGTGACGGCCTCCGTCGACGTGCTGCCCGAAGCGGGCGAATACGAACGTACCTCGACGGTGGCTGTGAATGCCTACGTGCTGCCGCCGCTTAAGGGGTATCTGGAGCGTCTCGAGCATAAATTGCGGTCGGCGGGTGTCACCGCGCCGCTGTTGATCGGCAATTCCAATGGCGGCCTGTCTGCGTCCACCACTGCGCAGAGCAAGCCGGTTTTCTTCATATCGTCGGGTCGTTCTTCAGGCGCCGTCGGTGCCGCACGCATCGGCGCGGCTCTGGGCGAACCCAATCTCGTTGCCTTCGACATGGGCGGAACGACGGCATCGGCGGCACTCATCCACCGGGGCGTGCTGAGCCGCACGCATGAATACGAGTTCCGCGCCGGAATGTCGGTGCCATCGCGCTTCATCAAGGCCGGCGGCTACATGATGCGGGTGCCGACGGTGGATGTGGCCGAGGTCGGCAACGGCGCCGGTTCCATCGCCGCGATCGACGCCGCCGGCCTGCTCACTGTCGGTCCAATTTCGGCGGGCGCCGATCCCGGTCCCGTCTGCTATGGGCTGGGCGGCGCACGGCCGACGGTAACGGATGCCAATGTCGTGCTTGGCTACTTGCCGCCGCGACTGGCTGGCGGCACGCTGAGGCTGGACGTCGAGGCAGCGCGCATGGCGATCGGCAAGACGCTGGGAAGCCCACTCGGGCTCTCCGCGGCAGCGGCGGCCTGCGGGATCCGGGAGATCGCCAACGCCAACATGGTTCGCGCCATCCGTGCCGTCACGGTAGAGCGGGGTCTCGATCCGCGCGACCTCACGCTGCTTGCCTTCGGTGGCTCGGGTCCGGTGCATGCCTGCGATCTCGCCAGAACGCTCGGCATCACACGGGTTGTGTTTCCGCCGTCGCCAGGGGTGTTCACGGCAATGGGCATGCTGGCCGGCAGCATCGAACATCACGAGTTGCGGTCGGCGCAAGCGAGGCTCGATCTGCTGGGGTTTGAAGTGGTTGAAAGGTTGCGGCGCGAGATGCGCGCGGCCGCTACCGTGGCGCTGACAAGACAGGGCTATGCGGCCGAGACGGTCGGCTTCAGCGAGGCGATCGATCTGCGCCTCGAGGGACAGGACGCGTCGCTGTCCATACCGTTCTCCGGTGCGTTCGACGCAGCTTCCCTGCGGCCGGCGTTCATCGCGGCCTATCGCGACACCTACGGCTACACGCCAAACGACGCGGTGGAAGCGGTGGCGCTGCGGCTGCACGCCCACGCGCGGATATCGGAGCCGCTCGATTTCAGCTCGCTCAAGGCCGCACGGACCGATGTCGGTGCGCGCGAGGAGAGGCGCATGGTGCACTTCACCCGCGACGCGGCGATCGAGACGACGATCGTACCACGTGCGTCAGTGGTATCGGCGCTCTCCGGACCGGTGATCATCGAGGGCGCGGACACCACTATTGTTATCCCGCCCGGAATGCGGGTCGAACCAAATGCGACCGGCAGCCTGATCGCGACGCTGGAGGCTGCTTGATGACCGCCATCGATCCCATCACGTTCGCGGTCATCAAGTCGGGGCTCGACACCATCGTCGACGACATGGCCTACGCGGTAATGCGCACCGCCCGCTCGCCGATCGTGCGCGATGTTCTCGATTATTCGGTGACGCTCTGCGATGCCAAAGGGCGGATCCTCAGCCAGGCAAAGACCGTCGCCCTGCACTTGGGCGCCGTCCCGGACGCGATGGACGTGATCGTCGAGCGCTTCCGCGACGACATGTTCCGGGGCGATGTGATCGTGCTCAACGATCCTTATGACGGCGGCATGCACCTGCCCGACATCTTCATGTTCAAGCCGATCTTTTCCAGCAAACGATTGCTCGGATTTTCCGTCGTGATCGCCCATCATTGCGATGTCGGTGGCCGGGTGCCGGGCTCGAATGCGTCGGATTCGACCGAGATTTTCCAGGAAGGCCTGCGCATCGCGCCGATGAAGCTCTATGAGCGCGGCCTGCCCAACAGGACGTTGTTCAAGATCATCGAGAAGAACGTGCGGCTGCCGGCCATGGTGCTCGGCGATCTCGATGCGCAATACGCCACGTGCAACATCGGCGAACGCGAGATGTTGCGGCTGTTCGAGCGGTACGGCGAAGAACTGGAAGCCTATTTCGACCGGCTGATCGACTACGGCGAGGAACTGACGCGCAAGGCGATCGCCGGCTGGCCGGATGGCGAGTACGCCTTCACCGATTACATTGACGGCGATGGCTTCTCGCCCGCGCCGATCCCGATCGTCTGTCGGATCACGGTGAAGGGCGACCATCTGTGGGTCGACTTCGCCGGCTCGTCGCCGCAGGTGAAGGGCGCGATCAATGCCACGCTCTCTTTCGTCAAGTCCTCGACCTATCTGACCATACGCTGCGCCCTCGACCACGACGTTCCCAACAATGCCGGCGTCTATCGCTGCATCACCGTGACGGCGCCGGAGGGATCGATCCTCAATCCGAACATGCCGGCTCCGGTGGCGGCGCGGGCGCTGACTGGCTACCGCGTCGTCGACACGGTGATGGGGGCTCTGGCACAGATCGCGCCGAAGCGGCTGATGGCGGCAGGCGAAGGCGGCAACACAGTAGTCGCCATCGGCGGCTATCACGGGCCTGAGTGCAAACCTTTTATCCTGGTGGATATGATCAACGGTGCCTGGGGCGGTCGGTCCGACAAGGACGGCATCGAAGGTATCACCAATCCCAGCCAGAACATGTCGAACCTGCCTATTGAGACGATCGAGGCGCGATATCCCGTGATGATGGAGGAGTATGCGCTGCGAGAAGATTCCGGCGGCGCCGGGCAATTTCGTGGCGGGCTAGGACTGGTGCGGCAATATCGTCTGCAGGCGGACACGGCGGTCCTGCAATTGCGCGCCGACCGTCACGAGCATTCGCCCTATGGGCTGTTCGGCGGCCAGGCGGCGGCGAGTTCAAGGAATCTGCTGAAACAAGACGGCGAATGGCGCGTGCTGCCGGCAAAGGTGACGCTGGAGATCGGCAAGGACACGGTGATCCGCCATGAACAGGCTGGCGGCGGTGGTTGGGGCGACCCGGCAAGTCGCGGCCGAGACTCCATCGCGACCGACCTGGCCAACGGGAAGATCTCACCTGCGCGCGCCATGGCCGACTATGGTTTTGAGGCAGAGCCAAAGGCAGACGGCGACGACACTTCAACCTGACGTCCAACACACAATGCCGGCTAAGGTGCCTGCAAAAACTGGAGATCTGATATGACTTGGACAGGCGTATTTCCCGCTGTCACCACGAAGATGCAGGCATCTGGAGCGATCGATATCGAAGCTACCCAGAACAGCATCGATAGGCTCATTGAAAATGGCATCTCCGGCGTGATCGTGCTGCCGATGCTTGGCGAAAATGCCACGCTCACTCAGTCGGAACGCGACACTGTCGTTCGCGCCGCGAAAGAAGTCGTCGCGGGACGGGTGCCGCTGCTGTCGGGCCTTGCGGAGCTGTCCACCGACAATGCATCGGCTGCGGCTCGCAACTACCAGAAGCTTGGAGCCGAAGGCCTGATGACCTTCCCTAGCCTCGCCTATCGCACCGACCGCCAGGAGACCGTCGCCTGGTACAAAACGGTGGCCGAGGCGAGCGATCTGCCGGTCATGATCTACAACAACCCCATTGCCTACAAAGTTGACGTTGATGTCGAAACGCTGAAGGCGCTGGTCGACGTACCCGGCATCGTGGCCGTCAAGGAAGAAACCGGTGACATCCGCAGGGTCACCGACCTGTTTAACGCCTTCGGCGATCGCTTCGATATCTTTTGCGGCGTGGACGATCTGATCCTTGAAAGCCTGGCGCTGGGTGCCATTGGCTGGGTCTCTGGCATGACGAATGCATGGCCAGCCGAGTGCGTATCCCTGTTCAACACGGCACGCGGCGGTGACTTCGCGACGGCACTTCCTTTGTACCGGCTGCTGACGCCGGCGTTTCATCTCGATACCGACGTCAAGTTGGTCCAGTACATAAAACTTGCCGAGCATCTGGTGTACGGCGCCCCAGAGCATGTCCGAAAACCACGCCTCCCGATCACTGGTGAGGAACGGGCGAACGTCGAGGAGATCATCATGCAGGCGATTTCAGATCTATCATGCTTGGCCGGTCGCAAAGTTGGAAAGGGCTGATGTGGCCGCCAGTGATGTCTGTGGCGAAGTGCAAAGCAAAAGCTAGCCGTTGAATGCCGGCAGTGTGAGGCCCTTGACGCCAACGTCGAGCGCGAACAATCCACCCGGATTATTCTGTCCGACAAAGTGGCAGGCCGGACGTCTGAGTACTGCTGAGGTGACACACAGGATGGCCCTGCATTAATGCGGGCGTTTGCGGCACAAATGCAGCGTTTATCGCCGGTACGGAAACCTCCCAGGAACCAACGTGCGTGCGGCGCTAACGGTGATTAGAGATCGCGATTACGCGTTCGACAATGGTCAACTGGTCGCTGGCATTTCGGCGCTCGCGGTTCCCATTTTGCCTCGCCGAAGAGATGCAATCGCTGCTATGCAATTAACATGACGAGTGCGCGATTGGCTCCGGACCGTTTGGTATCGCTGGTTGGATTGCTGCATCGAGATACCCGCCAAATTGAAGAGGCGCTGAATGCCCTCGAAGGTTCTCACATCGCCCCAACCAGCTAAATGCGACCAGGAGGCGTGAACTGCTTTGGACGCAGACAATACGCTTTGCGTACCAAATGTCTGCTCACCGACTAGACACCAAACAGCCCGAGCCGCCGACTTGAGGCGGTGGGTTCAACCGGTCACTGCAACACCTTGTGTAGCCTATCGGCGGGTGTTTCGAAGTCCAGGGTTTTTCGGGGGCGCTGATTGAGCCGCAGGGCGACGCTGTCGAGTTGGGCCTGCGGGACCTGCGAGAAGTTGGTTGTTCTGGGGAAGTACTGCCTGAGCAGGCCGTTGGTATTTTCGTTGCGGCCTCGTTGCCAGGGACTGCGCGGGTCGCAGAAGTAGACCTGGAGATCGGTTGCGACGGTGAAGCTCTTATGACGAGCCATCTCCTTGCCTTGGTCCCATGTCAACGAGCGCCGCAGCTCTTGGGGCAATGTGCCGATTTTCTCGGCGAGGGCCGCCACGACAGTCGCTGAGTCCCTTCTGGCCAACTTCACAAGCATCGTGAACCGGCTGTGTCGCTCGACCAGGGTGACGATGTTCGTGTCGTTTGCTCCGGTGAGCAGATCACCCTCCCAATGACCTTGCCGAGGCGCATCTGTCGTTTGGTGCGCAGATGGGCTGTCAGCTCCTTCTTGAGCACCCCTCGCGACTGGATGAACAGGCTGCGATAGATCGCTTCATGAGATATCCGCATGCTTGGATCGCCTGGGTACGCTCGCTTCAGCCAACCCGCAATCTGCTCCGGCGACCATTGCAGTGCCAGCTTTTGCGCCACCCGCCACTTTAGCCACGCCGCCCTTGGTCCGGCGGTCTAGTGCCCGCGAGATCGATGAAATGCTCTGACCCTGCTTCCACCGCTCCCAAAGCTCGGCCTTCTGCTCCGGGGTAAACCAGATCCGTGACGTCACCATGCGACACCTCCCAATCCTCTCAGATTAAAGGTGTTGCGGCGACCGGTTGAACCCACCACCTGGAGGTCGCGGTTGCGCCACTAGCGGACTCTTCTCGGCGTTCGTCCGAACTACTGTTTGCGGCTGGTAACCGGACGTTAGCCCGTCGCAAAAGTTAGTCGAAGAAATGAGCCTTTGGCGAGTAATTTCTGCGATTGTTGGCCTTCGCGATTCGGAAGTATTGGGCCTATGGAACGAGCGTCTGGAGGCGACGTACGTCATCAGCAGCCTCGGCCAACAGCCAGTCCCGGAATGTCGTGATTTTGGGGAGCATCGACGTCGCCTTGGGGCAGACGATCCAGTAGGTCTTGGACAATCGCAGAGCAACGGCGAACGGTCTTACGAGACGACCGTTGATGAGGTCCCACGCCGCAAGCGTGGTGCGGGCGAGTGCGACGCCCTGGCCGTCGACAGCGGCATCTATGACCATGCTGGCGCGGTTCAAGATCGGTCCGTGAGAGAGTTCGGCATCAACCACGCCGGCGGCCTCGAGCCATTCCGACCAGTCCTTTCGGTCATCAAGATGCAGCAACGGAAATTTCAAAACGTCGGACGGCTCGCGCATCCGCTGGTGAAGTTTGGGACTGCAAACCGCAAACAGTTGCTCGGAGCACAGGCGGACAACATGATGCCCCGCCCAATTGCCATCCCCATGTCGCACGGCGAGATCGACGTCCTCTCTAGCGAAGTCGACGTGATGCATTGTTGCTGAAATCCGCAGATCGATATCGGGGTGCATCTCAGCAAACCGGCCAAGGCGGTTGACTAACCACTTGGCGGCAAAGTCTGGCGAGGTGCTGACCGTCAGAGCCCCTGCCCGAGATAGATGCTGGATGCGTTCCGTGCCGAGAGCGATCCGGTCGAACGCGTCGCGCAACACCTCCAGATAGGAGAGGCCGGCTCGCGTGATGTTCAGCTTTTGCCATTCTCGATCGAACAGCCTGATGCCCAATTCGAGTTCGAGCGCTTTCACCTGATGGCTTATCGCGCCCTGCGTCACGGACAGCTCTTCCGCCGCCTTCGTGAAGCTCTCATGGCGTGCCGCCGCCTCGAAGGCCTTAAGAGCATTTAGCGATGGCAGTCGGCGAGCCAATCTTGCACCATGTTATGAGAAAAATTGGGCCAAGCACGAGAAACAATGCTTTGCGCCGGCGGGCAGATTGGAGCACTTCAACGCCGTACGTCAACACGGATGCCGCGAAGGATGAGAAATGTTGAATCACTCGATGACTGAGGGGCGGAGGCCTTCTGCGTCGCTGCCGACACATGGCCGTCACATCTTCATCAGTGTGATAGGACCAATCATGGTGGTGTCGCGCTGGATACAACTCCACTGCCAGCGCGAACAATTGGCCGAGCTCGAAGACCATCAGCTTGCCGATCTGGGTCTGAGTCGCACTCAGGTTCGGAACGAATGCGCAAAGTGGCCTTGGCAGGCCTAATTCTCGCACCCGCGTCGTGGTCGGATCAGCGAAGCAAGATTTCAGGGACTGCCAAGACGACAAGAGCCGCACCAGCCACCCCTTCAATGCGTGCGCGTGATCGCATCGAACACGCGCGGCCGGCTCTCAACGAAATGCATCAGGTTTTCGCGAAGCAGTATGGAGAGGACCGGCACACCGCAAGAGTAATTGCCACCCCTATCATTATCGTGCCGGCGAACAGCAGACCGGCCACGGGTACGCCGCGCACGATCGCAAATGTCATGACGAATAAGGTAAGTGGGCACGGAGCCAGGGCGGCCAGCACGCCGACTATCTCGCCCTAGTGTTTTGGTAATGACGCTGGCGCAGAGCGCGCCAAACCATCCAAGCGCCTACCAAACCAGGGAGACCGCGGCTAATGTCTTCTAGCAACGGTGCCCGGCCGACGCTGCCAAGCGCGATCGAAACCAACGGCAGCGAGAGAACCGAGATCAACACCGCGATCGTCACATGCGTGAATGAGAGTGTCAGCGAGACCAATAGCCCGCGCTCAACCTTTGCCTCCGATCCAGCGAGATAGGTCGCCAACACAGCCCTGCTATGGCCGGCCGTCAAGGCATGCGCCGCACCGAAGAGAATACCCATCGGCAGAAAGGCCATAAAGGCCAACCAGCCGCCGCCGGCCGAAAGCAGTTTGATCTAGTTGGCCACCGTAGCGTAGATGGTTCGCTGGAATTCGACGATGGTTTGGAACATTTGCAATGGACCGGCCTTGCCTCACCCGCATGTCAGTTCGAGGCGGGTCGCGACAATCTTGCCGAGATCGGTCCCGTCGGATCGCTGAAGAACGCGTCTGTCAGCTTACCCTAGTTCTGCGCGATTGCTCAGCAGAAGCGTCCATTTTCCATAGCGGTACCAACGTTGCGCAGCTCCAATCCTGAAGGCCAGCAATCGGCGAGTAGCAACCCTTCCGGTTGGATCGGCAGGATCGTCGCAGCGATCAAAGCTGCGAAGAACAGGCCTGCATAAACAGCCAAGATCGACCATCGCACCGCTAGTGATGGTGGCCCTCAGGTTCGACCATCTTGAACGGCAATTCCTGCTGTCGGTCTTTGGCTACCAGGATCAGCTTCGCTTCAAACTCGTGAGGCTCGGCCGGGGCCACGGTGCTCTCAAGACGATGGTGGTCGCCGGCGACAGATTGCAGGGGCAGCGTCTCCGGACCGCCGAGGCGGTCAATAATCACGGTGGCCCTCATCAAATCATCAGAATGCCGATCGACCGTGAGGCGCATTCGTTCCCCGGCAGGAGTGTCGACGATCTCCAAAGTCCCGGTAGCCAGATCACAGGCAACCTTGAAGGGCTCCGGCGCGTGATGTTCAGCGTGCGCAGTTTCCGTGCGCCCTGCACCAGGACCGACTGAACGTTCCAGTCGAATATTCGCATCCGCCAAGGCCGGCAGGTGTTCGAACAGTTCCGATTTAAGGGCTTCGGTCACACTCATGATCTCTGTGGCGGTCGCCGTGCTCGGCACGCTGATGGCAACGTCTGCATGCAGGCGGTGGCCGATCCAGCGCGCCTGCACACTACGAACCTGCTCGATGCCCTGCACATGCTCGGCAGCATGATGGATTTCATCAACGAGGCCGGGCTCGACGCCATCAAGCATGCGCATCAGCACCGCCTTCGAAGACTGCCAGACGATCGCGAAGATGGCCACTGTGATCAACAGCCCGATGATCGGGTCAGCAAGAGGGAAGCCCAACCAGACACCGATGGCGCCCAGCACAACCGCCAGGCTGGTAAAGCCATCCGTGCGCGCATGATAACCGTCGGCGATCAGCGCTACGCTGTTGATCTCGCGGCCAACTCGGATACGGAGCACCGCGACGAGTTCGTTGCCGATGAAGCCTATGAGGCCGGCGACGGCGACCCAGCCCAGAAATGCGATCGGCCTGGGGTTTATCAGCCGGTCAATCGCCTCGTAGCCGGCAACGATGGCGCTGAACAGGATGATGAGAACAATGATGATCCCGGCCAGATCCTCGACCCGACCGAGGCCGTAGGTAAAGGTCTTACTCGGTTTGCGGCGGGCCAGCACGAAGGCGATCCATAGCGGAACGGCGGTGACCGCGTCGCCGACATTGTGGATCGTGTCGGCCAGCAGCGCCACGCTGCCCGAGATGAACACAACAACGAGCTGAAGGGCCGCGGTAATGGCCAATATCACGAATGACCATTTGATCGCCCAGATACCCCGGTCGGTCGTCGCGATCGTCGGATCGATGACGCCGTGCGTGTGGCCATGGCCACTGGCATCGCCATGATCGTGACCATGGCCGCCGAACCCTTGTGTCATCGGACCGAAGCCAAACCAGTCGAGTATCTTGTCCAGCACGGCGCTTCTCACAGGTACTTGGTGATATCCTTGAATTCGTCGATCGAGCGGCGCTGCTCGCGCGCTAGCGGTCCGACGACGTCTTCAAGGCAATGGTTGAGGTGATCCTGGATCAGCGTCTTCTTAGCCTGCGAGATGGCCTTCTCTACAGCATAAAGCTGCTGGGCGATGTCGAGGCAGGGCCGGCCCGCTTCGATCATCTCGATGACGCCCTTGAGATGGCCGTCGGCCCGTTTCAGGCGCTTGACGATGTCAGGATGAGTTTCGTGGATGTGTGGCAGCTCGCTCATAGCTCAATGCTATCCTCCTGGAGGGGATTAAAACAAGCCGCGATGCGACGTCGATGCGGGCACTGTTCGTAGGAGGAGAATAATCGTCTGTCATGCCCTCTGAAGCCGGGAGGCGTCTAATTTTCTGCCATGCATCGAAGCCTTCCAGCGTGGCCGTCGGCAATTTCCGCTTTCAGGCGCGTCTCCTCGGTCTTCGGCAGCGGCTCGATCGACACCACCGGCACCGGCATTTCAGGCTCGCTAACCTGGTATGGCGCGGAAGGTTTCTACCTTGACGGCCAGGCGGAGGTGATCTGGTACGACAGCAATCTCGACTCGGCGACCGCCGGACAGCAGCTTGTCGACGGCAACAACGGCGTCGGCTACGCTCTCGGCGTCGAAGCGGGCAAGCGCATCATGCTCGACCCGAGCTGGTCAGTGACGCCGCAGGCGCAGCTTGCCTGGTCGTCCGTCGATCTCGATGCCTTCACCGATGCCTTCGGCGCACGGGTTACGCCTGGCAGCAACGACAGCCTGCTCGGCCGGCGCTGTTCTTGTCGAAAGCGATCAGCGGCTGTTCGAGATCGCGACCCGGTGAGTGTAGCGCAACAGATAGGTAAGTACCGCTTCCGGCCCGGCGAATGGCGCCTTGGCGTAGACCACCCAGCGCTTCTTCCGGACGGGAGCAAGGTGGCGAAGGAAGGCGTGTCGGGCGGTGAGGTGCGCCGATCCGAAGAAGGCGAGCCGACGCCCGCCGGCCAAGCGTGGGCTTTTGACCCGGCGCGTGCTCCAACTCCTGACGCTTTGCGCCTCATGTCAGTCGTTCTTTCCCACCGCCGTCGGCGGACACGGTGCCGTACTTGAAGGCGACGCCGTATTGCAGAGCTTCAACCAGCTGGGCACGCTGCAGCAGCGGCTCGGCAACCGGTCGTGGAATGTCGAGGCGCAAGGCGCCGACGGGATTTCCGACGAGATGAAGGCCGAGGCCGGTATCGGGCTGTGGGGCCGGATCGAAGGCACCAGCGGCTCCTATGATCCGGAAAGCTCCACCACGGGAACGACCTACAACACTTCGACCTGGAGGCTTCAGACCGGCGCCGACATCCTTTTGTCCGACAGCGCGGCCGGTCAGCTCATCGGCGGCGTCGTCACCTTCCGACACAAGGACTATCGCCGCGACGGCGCCGATCGCCAGCAGGTCATGGCGCTCGCCACCGATGAGTTCATCCGCCGCTTCCTGCTCCATGTCCTGCCACATGGCTTCCATCGCATCCGGCACTACGGCATCCTGGCCGGCTCCGCCCGCAAGGCCAGCCTCGCACACGCCCGCGAACTCCTGGACGTCGCCGCGCAGCCCGAACCCGGCGGCCCCGACGAACCGGACGACTTCCGCCCGTCATGCCCGTGCTGCGGCGGACGCATGATCGTCATCGAGACGTTCGGACGCTGGGGGCAGCCGCGCAGACCGCCGGATGCGACGGCGACGAACCGGGAGAACGTCCCATGACCCGGCATGGCATGGTCGAGCCTTCAGCCGCAGGCGCTCAGCTGCCGGCAACGGATCCACGCGTGTCCAGGGTGACTACGGACGCCGAAGGGGACGCGTCCGGGCCAGCGCCGAGCTGGCAACATCGCGCGGAGGCGCAACAAAGCGGCCTGCCCGTATCAATCGCGGCATTTCCGACGACGGTCGCGCCATCGCCGACATCAGCAGCAGATCGAAGTCCCCATAGCCATCGACTGTGGCCCGCGGGTTCCTTCCTCGGGACTTTCGTACGCCTGCCGGCGCCCGAAACTCTTCACGGAAGACGACTGGCAGCTTCGCGTTTCGCAACTTCAGAAGCGGACGCTCGGAACGTTTTCATCAGTTCGTCAGTGCCAAGCCGACGCCTGCTCACCACTTGACCCGCAAACCCAGTGAGCCGGTCAGTGCGTGACTTTTACCGAAGTTTTCGAGGCCCGTCCGGGCGACGGCTTCCCCGAACACCGAGAACCTGTCGTCGGCCCAGTTGATCGTGCCGCCGACACCCAGGCCGCCCCAGAGTTGCTCGCTCCTGCTTGAGAGGTTGTTGCCGGCCAGGTCGACCGAGGAGCCATCCCCAAAATCATAATAAAGGTTGGCAATGCCGTAGAGGTTCGTGTGCTCGGCGCGGCCCGTGCGGTCCTGCCATTGTGTCTCATGGTCGAGCGAGAGACCGAGGCGACGCCCGCATAGGCTTCGTAGAGCGGTGCGCCGGCCTGATAGAGCGGGGTTCCGGGTCCGCCGCCATCGATCAGGGCGGAACGCAGGTACCAGCCACCGTCGGCGGGCGTGCTTGTGCCGCCCTGATAGAGCCTGTAGGCATATGCGCCGCCGACCACCGCCTGATCGCCTTCGAACGTATAGTTGCCCTTTAGCGAGAAGCTGCCATTCGAGACGCCGCCGACATCGACGATCTTGATACCTTCGACCGTCTGCGCCCCGCCGCCGCCGAGATTGACAACCTGGAGCATACCCGTGCCTGACGTATCCCCGGCGATAACCAGCATGTTGGTCTGCGAGTTGTCTGCACCCAGGGCGGTGCCGATGAGAATGTTGCCGCCATTGCGCGGGCATCAGCGATATCAGCTTTTGGGGCGCATTGCTGTCCGGCAGCCTTTGGGCCGACCCCGAACCGGCAGCTTTGGTGCGCAGAATGGTGACAGCGGATTGTTCGATCGGACGGGATCCTTCCAAAGGAATCTACACTGGACGCCGGCGCCCTGATCCGGAGGGTAGTGAGCTCCCTGATAACGAAAGCGCCGTTCGCGAAGCCATTTGGGCGGCCAAGGACCTGATGGCGGAGGAGTTGCGCGCGGGGAAACCATTGATCCGTGATGCCGCGTATGAGGTCGCACTCGACGACGGGACGGTCGTCGCTACCGTCACCTTCGCCGCTGCTGCCGACTATGGCTAGATTTTACCGAGCAGCCGCTCATATTGCTGTTCCGGCTCGCTGTAGGCGCCGTCGGCAATCTGAAACAGGCCATCGCGATCGCTGATAAGGATCTCGCCCCGGCTTGCCCGGATCAGCCCTCTGCCCTCAAGTTCCTGAATGGCGACGGTCACGCCAGGTCGCCGCACACCCAGCATTACAGACATGAACTCATGGGTAATCGCGAATCTATCATCGCTCACCCTGTCCCGGCACATCAGCAGCCAGCGTGCCAAACGCTCATCCAGTTTCGACCTGGCATTGACCAGGGCGGTGTAGCTAATCTGAACAAAAAGCGTATGCACGTAGAGAAGCAAGAGAGCCTTAAGCGTCGTGCTTTCAGACATGGCTGCCACCAACTTCGAGGCAGGCAGCTGGTACCCGTCGCCAGCAACCTGCACGTAGGTATCATGGGCCGCGCGATCGCCGCCGAGAACCAACAGCGACCCGGTCATACCTTCCAATCCGATCAGGCCCACCTCGGTATCGCGGCCGTTCGGTATTCTGGCGACAACCGACGCAATACCGCTTTCAAGAAAGTAGACGTCTTCGATAAGCGACTTCGCGTTCTCAAGCGGGGTACGCAACGGCAAATCCACCCGTTTCAAATGTGGCTCGAGCAAGTCCAAGTCTGCCCGAGAAAGCCGCTTCAAAAGGGCATTGCGATAGGTGATGCTTTGGTTAGACATGACTCCACCCTCCACAGGGCAAGAGCTTTGTGATTTCCCAGCCGTACGCGCCCGTGAAAACGTGCGAACGGTAGGTCACATATACGTTCTGCTGGCAACAACGCCTAATCACGTTAGGCATTATGGCCGGGCACCGGGCTTTTCCGCTGCACGCGAAAAGGGAAATTCCAGGACCAAGACGTTGCTCTGATCGAATATCTCGAAGGCGTCGCCTGTGAAGACCGGTTTCCCGGCCAGCAGTCCTTCGGCCAGGATCTCCTTGGCGGACGCCATCGCATCGTTTTCTACCTCTTGCAAGCTTGCGAACTCCTGTCCCTCTGTATCCTTCAAAAGCTGACCGCCCCCGGTTCGAATGTGGAAGAAGAATCTGGGCATGGTAGCTCCAACCTTGCTCGATTTTTAAATGCGGCACGCTTGATGGATAGTGTCGAAAACGTACCAAACGGGGATATCGAAAAAGCGCGATAACTGGCTCAACAGCTAGTCAGCCAGGCTCTCCGTTGAGATTGACCTGTCAAACCGTACGCCGAGACCATGTGTGATGGCGCTGGCGGCTATCAGATCATCAAAGGCTTTTCCGGAAATCGGGCAGTTCGGGAGTACCTCCCGAATGGCGGCTTCCGCCGTCGAGGTGGATATCACGTCATGTCGCCTTCTTCTGGTTTCGACATATTGCTCGACCAGCATTTTCAGGCGTCTTGTCGCTACTTCATCTACAAACATTGGGTCGCTCCCACCGGCCGAAGGCCGCGTTCTCTCGCGGCGCCATACTTCGATCAGTGAACACGCGACACGAGCGTTAATTCGATTGACCAAAGCTGCTTTTTGGTAATTTGTTCCCGATAGCCGAAGGCTTGGTAATTCCCAGACAATTGGGTGGTCGGCGGCTCTCTAACGCGGTCGCCCGAATGTCAGCTTTCGGACACTCGCAAAGTAGAACTCTATGACGATTTTGGGCGCATTGCAGCCCGGTAGCGTTGGGGCCGGAAGCAGCCCGAACGCTTCGGGCATGGCACCTTCAAAAGCGGACTCTCAGTTCGGCGCGAGGATCGTTGCGAGTGAACGATCCAGACTCTCGCGCTGCTTTTCAGAACCGTGTAGAACGCTCTGCCGGTTGGGGCGACTTCAAGCCGTGGCAAGAGCATTCCGGATTCGCCGGAAGACGTGCCGCGGTCTCCAGCGCAACCCGCGAGGCTGTCATAGAGAGGCTCGGCAGCACGTGCTCCTGCAGCAATTTCTGGCGCTCGCGGTCCATATAGTCGTTGAAACCGGCCGTGACGAACGCCAGGGGCACGAAACAGGCGCCGATCTCGCGCGATAAGGTGGCCTCTGGAGCGATCGAGTGGTTGAGCACGTCCGCTCCCATGTTTCGATATGCCAGAGCTTCGGCGGGAGTTGTCAGTCGCGGCCCGTAGCAGTGGGCAGCGACCAACTGCTGCTCGATGCCATGGACGCGGCATTCGGCTGGCCAATGGCGCCGGGCGGTCTCGGCCAACAATGCCGCACATCTTGGACATACGATCTGCTTGCCCGAGCAGTCGAAGCTCTGGCGGCCAGGCAGAAGTGAAAACGGGGTCTGCGACAGTTCGATGATATCGGCGTTTACGACTATGTCGCCGGGCTGGATCGCCTTGTTGACGGCGCCAACAGTCGAGCAGGCCAGCACTTGCCTTACATCCGCTTTCATCAAGACCCAGAACGCGCGGCGATGACAGGAATGGTCGATATGGCCTCGGGGATTGCCGTGCGAATACATGCACAGGGCATGTTTGGTTTTGCCCTCGACGGTAATCGACGCATCGAATTCGAGAAGCTTCCAGTTGTCAGAACGACCGAAAGGCGTTTCAAAACTCATGTCGCGCCGCAAGGTGCGCACACCCTCGAATGCGACATCTTCCGGGAAGGCAAGCCCCCAGTTTGCCGAGCCGGTGATGATGGCCAACCCTACCTGAGGGATGTCCGTTGACTGATCCGCCGGAGCACCGGCCACGTGATGATTTGGAGGCATGTTTCCAGTCTCGGTCAGGATTTTTGGCGAAGGCTCACGATCAGGACGGCGACCACGACGATGGCCGTCCACAAGGTCGAGATCGCCGCAATGGTCGGGTCGATCTGATCGCGCAGAGATATGAACATGAGTTTCGGCAGCGTGCTGTTTTGACCGCTGGCGACGAAGATCGAAATCACAGACTCGTCCAGCGAAGTCAGGAAGGCCATCAGCGTGGCCGACAACAGACTGATCCGGAGTTGCGGGACAATTATTCCGCCAATGGCTCTCGCCCAGTTTGCGCCCAGGCTGCGCGCCGCCTGAACCTGGTTCCAGTCAAAGCGGGCCAGAGCGGGCAACAACACAATGCAGGCGACTGGGATGGCCAGCACCACATGTCCGACCAGTACGCCGAACAGCGTTCCGACCAGACGTTGCGCCGCCAGAACAAAGAAGAGACCGATCGCCAGCAGGATGCCCGGCACGATGGACGGGGTAAGCAGAATGCCCTGAATGGTGACGGCGGCTTTTCCGCCGAGCCTGTTTATCGAGATGGAGGCAAGCAGCCCCAGCGGCACTGCGATCATCGCCGTCAATGTGCCTAGGATCAGGCTCGTCCTGAGTGCGGCCATCCACGTCGCCGAACCGAAGAAAGTTTCATACCAGCGCAACGAGTATGCGCGCGGTGGGAACTCGAGAAGATTGGACGCCGAAAAGGAGAGCGGAACGACGACCAGCGTCGGCAACATCAGGAACGCCATTACGAGCGCGCAAAAGCTCCACAGGATGATGCGGGCCAGCCTGCTATCTGGATAGGCTTCAAGCATGGGCTGTGCCGATTCTGCGTCCGGCAATCAGCCGCCGCGCAGCCAGGAACATCACCCCTACCAACGCCATAAGAACGAGGAGCAGAATGCCCAGGACGCTCGCCGAGCCCCAATCCTGGAAGGTCGACAACGTGCGCTCGATGCGGGTGGAAAGAGGATTTACCTTGCCGCCGCCAAGCACCGCCGGCGTGATGAAAAACCCTATGGTGTAAATGAAGACGATGATCGACCCCGAGAAGATGCCGCCGGCCGAAAGCGGCAGAATAACCGTGCGGATCGTTTGCCCGAGCGTGGCGCCCATGCTCGCCGACGCGCGGACGAGGTTTGCGTCGATATCGCGCATCGCGGCATAAACGGGCAGCAGAAAGAGCGGCAGCATGTAGTGAACCATGCCGATGAGCGTTCCCGTGAAGTTGTAGACCAGCGGCAATGGCTCGGCTGTCAGGCCTGAGCCGGTCAAAGCCGCGTTGATCAGGCCATCGCGCCGCAAGAGCACGAGCCAGCCATAGGTGCGCACCAGAATGGAGGTCCACAACGGCAGCATGACGAAGGCCATCAGCAAATTGGCCACCCTTGGCCTGGCGCTGGCCAGGGCGAGCGCCAGGGGGGTACCGAGAAGAATGCAGATCGCCAGCGTGCCGAGGGACAGATCAAGGGTCGTGACGAGCGCCGACCGTGTCAGTCCGCTCGACAGCACCTTCTCGTAATTGCCTACGGTGTATTCGCCCCCTGTGGTCAGGAAGGATTGCCGGAGGATCCAGAGGATGGGCAGTATCGCCGCCAGTCCGACGATGAAAAGCGCGGGCAGTGAAAGCGAGAGGAAGAACCGCCGCTCGCGTCGAGCGTCTGCCGCCAGCCCAGGATCGGCAAGGACGGTCACGCTGCGGCTCCCGGTATCGCGTGAACTTTCTCTGCCGGTGCATAGGCGGTCACCCGCTGACCGGTGGCAAGTTCGGCGCAGCCACTGGCCAGCGCCGCCGGAATGCAGACAAGGACTTCTTGCCCGCCGTCAAGCGCCAGCGTCAAAAGCCAGTTCTCACCGCGAAACGCCTTGGCGCGCAGCGTTCCCTCAAGCGCCACCCCGTCTCGCCCGACGAGCTTCTCATCAAGATGGAAGCTTTCCGCACGGATCATCAGAGCGTCGCGTGACGCTTCGGCGCCGTCTATTCTGCGCGCCCAGCCTGGAGCCACAATGTTGGCCTCACCCATGAACTCCGCGACGAAGCGGGTCGATGGACGATCATAAATCTGCTGTGGCGTGTCAATCTGCTGAATGCGGCCGGAATTCATCACCGCAACCCGGTCTGACATGATCAGTGCTTCGCGCTGGTCATGCGTCACATAGATGGTGGTGATCCCCAGATCGTCGTGCAGACGCCGGATCTCGTACTGCATGGTTTCGCGCAGGTTCTTGTCGAGCGCCGACAACGGCTCGTCCATCAGCATCACGCGTGGCTCAAAGACGATCGCCCGCGCCAACGCCACCCGCTGGCGCTGGCCGCCGGACAATGCGGCAACGTTGCGCTCCGCCAAACCTTCAAGCTTCACGCGGGCCAAAGTGTCGAGTGCCCTCTGGCGGGCCTCGGCTTTCGGCGTCTTGCGCAGCACCAACGGATACTCGACATTTGCCAGAACGTTCATGTGGGGAAACAGGGCGTAGTTCTGGAAGACTATGCCGATGTCGCGCTTGTTGGGGGCCAGGCGGGTAATGTCCCGATCGTCCAACAAAAGTCTACCGGAATCGGGCCGGACAAATCCGGCCAAAGCCATGAGCAGCGTGGTCTTGCCCGATCCGGACGGCCCCAAGAGCGTGAGGAATTCGCCAGCCTGAATGTCGAGCGAGACATCGTCCAGCGCGACGTAAGATCCGTAGGTCTTGCGCACGCTGTCGATGGTAATCGGGAGCGACTTCATCATGTGCTTCAGCATGAAAGCTGAGACTCAGCGGGCCATCATCTCATCGAAGGTTTTTTGAGCAGCCTCGCCATTCTTGACCCACCAGTCCGCATTCGAGAACACCGAAGTGCCGGCATTTTCAGGCGCGGTCGCAAGGGTCTTCAGACGGTCCTCGGGAATAAGGCCACCCTCATAGCCAGCAGGATTGACCGGGCCATAAGCTATGAAATCGGTCAGCTTGGCCACGCGTGCGGGCTGTGTCATCGCCGCGATGAGTTTCATGGCCGCTTCCTTGTTCGGCGCCCCCTTCGGTACCCCGAGGCAATCCGTGCCGATGACGGAACCCTTGAACGTGTAGTCGACCGCGCCGCCATCCGCTTTCACAGTTTGGGCCCGCCCGTTCCAGGTGACGACCAAATCCGCCTCACCGTCCTTCAGCAACTGCGCGGACTGAGCTCCAGACGTCCACCACACCGCGACATTTGGTTTGATCGCTTCAAGCCGCTTGATGGCGCGCTCCAGACCTTCCGGCGTGCTGAGCACGGAGTAGACGTCGGCCGGCGCCACGCCATCTGAGAGCAGCGCGATCTCGATCGAGTCCTGCGCATTGGCGCGGAGGGCGCGACGGCCCGGGAATTTTGCAACGTCCCAGAACTCCGCCCAGGTCTTCGGCGGGTTCTCGCCATAGGTCTTGGTGTTCCACGACAAGACGGTGCCATAGGAGTCGAACGGATAGCAGTAGTCGGACTTTGCACCGGCCGGCACGGAGCTGGGATCGATGATCTTGTAGTCGAGCGGCTCCAGCAGCGATTGTGCCGCGGCCTGCGCGCCCTCCGGTGAGCCGAGGTGAATGACGTCGGTCGTGACCGCACCCGAGGTGACCTGCATCTTCAGGGCGGCCAGGCCGTCGCTGAGGGTCTCCTCGCGGACATCATAGCCAAGCTCTTTTGCAGCGGGGGCCCACATGGCTTCCTTCATGGCGTTGCCATAATCGCCGCCCGCAGTCGTGATGGTGACTGATTGGGCATAGACCGGCACGGCGGCCGAGAATGCGAATACCGTCAAGGAAATGCGTAACCAAGACATAGGTTCTCCTCCCTAGAATTTGTTGAGACGTGCTCAAAATGGCCAATTCTGTCCATCGTAACGTTACGATTGCATCCAATTGCAGGAGAGTCAAGCTGCTTTAGCGAGAGCTTGGATTGACCGTGAGGTGGAATTCGGTCACGTAGTGGAAGTCAGCAAATCAGCCGGCGCTTTCGCAAATGAGGTCGGGCGACATGACCAACCTGAAACAGATCGCGGCGGAACTTTCCCTTTCTGTAACCACGGTATCCCGCGCGCTGAAGGATGGGCCGGAGGTTCATCCGTCGACCATCGCTCGCGTCAAGGAGGTGGCGAAGCGGGTCGGCTATGTGCCAAATCATCATGGCTTCGCGCTCAAAACTGGCCGCACGCTGACGATGACGGCAATATACCCGATGGAGACACAAGACCATCTGTCCGATCTGTTGAAGCTTCCCTTGATCGAAGGCATGACGCTGGCGGCGCGGCAAGCCGGTTATAGTCTGTCCATCTATTCCACGACTCCCGACGACGATCCCGTTGAGAGTGTGCAGCGGCAGCTTCAGGCGCGCAGCACAGATGGACTGATCATCACGCGCATGGTGTCGGGCGATCCGCGCGTCAAGCTGCTGCTGGATCAAGGCATGCCATTTGTCGCCTTCGGGAGAACTGACCTGGATTCAGCATATCCTTATGTCGACATCGACAATGAACAGATTGCCTACGAGGCGACCCGGTGGCTCATGGACAAGGGCTGCCGACGCATTGCGCTGCAACTTCTCGTTCCGGGCGACCAGGCGAGTGCCATGCGTCTTTCCGGGTATGGAAGGGCAATGGCCGAGGCTGGTATTCCGATCGACCAGTCGCTGATCGGTCATGGAATGTTCACCATGGAATCGAGCGCAGCCTGGTTCGATCGCATGCTGGCCTGGTCAGATCCGCCGACGGGCTTGGCATGCGCCAACGAACTGGGCCTTCTAGGGGCATTACACGCTCTCGGCAGAAGAGGTCTCGCGCCAGGGAGTGACATCCACATTGTCACTCGGGACAGCACGCGGCTATCGCGCTTCCTGCCTGCGAAGATCGGCGTTCATTTCGTGGACATAGCGGGTGTCGGACGCAAACTTGTCGAAGTCCTGGAGAGCCGGATCGCCAATCCGATTGGACCGGTCGCGACAGTCTTGTTCAAAGGTGAGTTCGACCCTGGCGAATAGTCGGACGGAAGAAGTCGCTTGGTGGACCGCGATATCCGCTTTCGAGGAGCACGTAGGTTCACCGCGGTGTCCGAGATAAGGCGCATTGCTGACCGGCAGCCTTGGGGCCGTGTATGGACGGCTCTCCGTTGGCAAGGGATTCTTTGAGCTTTGCCTTTGCTGGTTGGTGCGGCCATGTATCCGACCTGTAGGTGCGGCCTGTCATGTGCCGCTGGCCATAATGCCATTCGCGCGTCTCAGGTCCCGATCGTAAGCTCGCACTCGAGGTGCACGGCCCCAGTGGGTTTTCCTGATCCGGCGGTATCAACCGGCTTTGTGCATTAGCTCCTGTCCGCCCTTTCCAACCTCGTCAGCGATCGCTCGCCTTATCTTGTTCTATGCGATGACCGGCTCCCTGTAGCGCTCACCGTTCGTCATCAGTGCCCAGACCATCCGGGCGGTCTGGCCAACGCAACCGCCGCAACCTTGGCTGTTCGCCGCGCCATCAACTGCACGAGCCATGGCCTCCTGGTAGCGTTGCGCTCGGCATAGCGGATGACCGCCATCGCACCCACCACGAGCAACTGCCGCAAGTAGCGATTGCCGGCCTTGGAGATACTGCCGAGCCTCTCCTTCCCCCCGCTCGAGTGCTGCTTCGGCACGAGTCCGATCCATGCCGATAGACAGCGCCCCGACTTGAACGCATGCGCATCGGCGACCGTAGCCACGAATGCACTTGCCAGCAGCGGGCCGACGCCTGGGAGTTCCATCAACCTGCGACCAAGCTCGGTCTCACGCGCATTCGCCCGAACCCTACGATCGTTTTCGAGGATCTGTTTCTTCACGACCCTGAGCTGCGCCTCAAGCATGCGAAGGCATAACTGAGGTGTCAGGCACGGTGGCGGGTCGCAAGCAATCGCCGAGTGACGAAGCAAGAAACACAGCCTTGTCAATTTATGCATCAGGCTGCAGCTCCAACACGAAATCCCTCAATTCGTAACCGCCTCTCATGTCGGAAACAGCTCTGAACGTATTTTGACGCCGCTGGAATATCGTGGCTTGAGGACTACCGTCGAGTTCATCGGCACTGCGACCTAAAACCAGCAAACCACCATCGACGACTGTCTTTGCAACGGCACGGAGCGCGCGTTCGATTTGACCACGAGGAAAGTTCCTCTCCCCAAGGGCGTTCATCACGCGCACGACATCATACTGCATAGGCGACGGCGAAAAGAAATTATCCCTGGTGGCCACGAAGCGGCCCTCAATTTTCGCTCTCTCGATGACGTCAGGATGAAAAAGTGACACGGGCGTCAGCGTTGAAAGGCTGGGCGACAACAGCCAGGCCAGAAACTCATTTGCCCGCCTGCTTCTCAATGCAATAGCGCCCAGCGCTACTTGGAGGACAACCTGGTCTTTGTCGTAGAAGACCCAGAACATCCCTTTGCTGGCCGCGCCAATCTCATCGTAGTAATCGCTTGCCGTCAGCCTGACCGGTCGCTCATGGCTTAGCCTGTCGAACAGTTCCAAAGACGTAATGCCGTCAGATGCCGCCATATCGTGAACGGTGACTTCCTTGTCCATCGGCAGCCGCCGGATGGCCGAGATGATGGCCGTGTCCAAGTCCATGAACCGGTTAGGCCGAGTCGTTTTCGACGTGCACGGTCCAGCTGACATTGATGCAAGTATGCGTTTTCGCTCCTTGGCGGTGGGTGTGGAAAGCAACCTCGCAAAAGACGGCGCTAATATTCGCATGGACAAGCCACTTACCACGCGGCAGGCTGCCTTTGAAGGCGAAGGTTGAGCCTGAAGGCCTGCTCAGGCGGGCTTATACACGGCCTTGAAGTGCAATGCAGAGCGAAGGTGGACGCATCCGCTGCGTTATTCGCTCGTCCCCATGAACTAAATTCGGTCGCCATTCGTTCAGGCATTGAAGAGAGGGCGGGCAGCTTGATACTCAGTCGACATCGCAGGTTCATTTTTTTCAAAACGATCAAAACTGGCGGCACGAGTTGCGAAATCGTCTTGTCGCGATTTTGCGGTCCCAAAGATGTAATCACCTATCTGCCGCCCCCCGATGAACGACTGCGCCGCAGCTTGGGAGGACGCCCTGAGCAGAACAATCGGGACGCCTTCCACAAGCGATTGGCGGGAAGGCTGCTCGGATGGGAACGCGGAAAACAGAAACGTCGCTTCGACCACAATATATCCGCGATTGAGCTTCGGGCGCAGATTCCGGAACAGGAATGGCATTCATTCCTCAAATTTACAGTCGCTCGAAATCCATTCGACCGCGCCATCAGCAAATATTTTCACGACCGGCATCACAACGCATCACTCGAGATAGTTCCGGGGTCACAGCCTTCCAAAGACGACATCAATGAGTATTTGCAGACTTTGCCGGACCGCGATCTGACGAACTGGCACATATATGCCGACGATAAGGTTTCCCTTGTTGACCGTATCATGCGCTATGAAAATCTCTCGGAAGAGATTGCAAGCCTGTTGAGATCCTTGGGTATCGCCGAGGAGATCGCGCTTCCGCGCGCCAAGGGTGCGTGGCGGACCAATCGGGAGCCATATCGATCGATCATAGGAACCGAGCTCCGCCGCAAGATCGAAGCCGTTGCCTCAAATGAGTGCGAGCTAATGTGCTACAAATGGTAGTTTGATCACACCAACGGTCGGTCGCCGAATGAGGGAACGCGCACCGACATCCAGGGAAAGAGCTTAATGGGCGCTGCGAAAAGACATCTAGACCGCTTCAAGATTGCCAGCAAGATAGGCCAGGCCCGGCTGCAGGGTATGTTCACCTCCAGCCGACTGGCTCCTGGGAGCATAATTTCAGAGAGTACCGGGTCGCCCCGTGACCAATTTCATCTCCTGGAGTTGCACCGCAAATATGGCGACATCTTCACGACCTGGTCGGGTGGAAAGCTGACGACCTGCATCGTCGGGCATGAACTTGGCTTGAGGTTTCTGACGGAAAAAAAGGCCAAGTTGCGCGCCGCAACTATCGATATGACGCCGATCTTTCCCGAGGGCTTTTTACGAGCAATGGAGGGAACTACCCATGTCGATTATCGGCGCATGTTTTTGGCTGCTTTTCGAGCCATCTCTCTTGAGGGTCGCAGCGCGGAATTCAGGGCTATCCTTCACAGTCGTCTGACCGAACTGACCACCGGCGAAGGCCGGTTGCGTTCCCAGACGGCAGCCCAAATTCTTAAACAGGCGTCGACAGCGTTGATGCTGCAACTCATCTTGGGTGCCAAAGACGGGTCGAAGATCGCTGGTGAACTCACAGACGCATACAATGCTTATGCTCCAAATGGCATGCACATTGTCATCACGCCCACCGAGCGCGCCAAGTACGAGCGTATCAAAGGTTTAGTGCTGAATTTGGCTGACGATCTGAAGGGTTCGGAAAGACCGCCTTCGAGCTTGCTCGAGTACATTGTACGATTCCAAACGCTCGATGACACCGTTGTCGGCAACTTAATACACATGACTGAATTTGCTCGCTACGATTTCCACGGTTTGTGGCGTTGGATACTCCTCGAAACGGCAGGCGAGGAGAACTACCTGAATGCGATAGCAGACGAACCCGACGCCGGGCGACGCGAGGTGATGGCGAAATCAGCCGTATCTGAGACTCTCCGGATGCAGCAAAGCGAGTTTATCCTTCGAACTGCCATCATGCCGATCGTTTTCGAAGGCTTTCTTATTCCGAGGCGTAGTCGAGTCAGAATCTGCATATGGGAAGCGCATCGAGACGCGAACAGGTTTCTCGATCCGGATGTCTTCAAGCCTGACCGGTTTGTCGACAAGAAATTCTCAAGCGCTTCCTATGCGCCGCTTGGACTTGATCATCACCGATGTCTGGGTGCTGGTTGGACACTTCAGTTGAGCGGCTTGCTTGTCGAGGAGCTCGCAGAAAACTTCTCCGTCAAACTCCTGAATTATGGGACCGTCAGCCGGGGTCACTTCCACTATGAGCCAGGTCCCGACTCTCAGATATCTTTGACGGCAAGACGATGATCGGCGAACTGCGTGATGGGGCCGTGACGCGCGTCTATATCGGCATTGCCTCGCGAGATCGGCCGAAAATGGTTTCGGAACTCCTTGACTCGGTTGCTCGCCTCGACACCGACGCGAACCTTGAGCTGGCAATAATTCTTGTTGAGAATGGCAATGGCGAAGTCTTGCGGCAGGCAGTTGAACGTTTTGCGACAAACTGTACCGGCATCAAGATTCACCATCTCGTCGAGCCGCGTCTGGGTATTGTTTTCGCGCGTAACGCGGCTCTCGAGTTTGCCACCAATTCGGATTTCGATGGACTGGCGTTCGTTGATGACGATGAGGTCGTCACGCCCAGCTGGATTCTCGAACTCGTGGCGGAACAGCAACGCGGCCAGTATGACATTGTCGGAGGGCCGGTCAGGGCATTTGTCGACCCGCATCCATTGACCTTCTGGAATCGGATCGTCTGGAAGGGTCTTTCATCCCGCGTCCAGCAGGTGGAGCAAACATGCGGCGAAAGGAAAGCCAACGGCCAAGAGTCACAAATTGTCCTCTCAACGAACAACTGGCTTGTGAGCCTGCCTTTCGTTCGAAAGGAGAAGCTGAGGTTCGATGAGCGCTATAATTTAACTGGAGGAGAAGATACGCGGTTTTTACGTGATGCATGGCGACTTGGCGCCAAAACGGGGTGGGCACACAAGGCTGTCGTTCGCGAGCAGATCGTTCGCGAACGGTTGTCGCCATGGTATCAGATAAGACGAGCGCGCGACCACGCCCTTGTTTCCTTGAATGACAAATCCGATCGTAGGCCGGCGACGAAATGGCTCCGTGCGCCTGTGTCTGCAATTTTCAAACTGCTGTCGGGCTTGGTGCTATTGTTGCTCGCGCCCTTTACGGGAGGGGCGACATTCTTCAATGCTCTAAGAGCTTTAGGCGAGGCAACTGGCCGGGCCCAGGGCCTCTTAGGCATCAAAAGCAAGCATTACAGGTTGACAATGGGCAAATGACGGTTCGCCGCGCGGGCCTCATATAATGCTATCGCTTCGCCACGAGGCGCCCTTTTCTTCCACGAGCCCGAAGTGCGGTATGCCTCGCTTTCTTGTCGTCTACACCATGTAGCTCGAGGACCATGGCCCCCTGTGCGGCCGAAGTCACAGCGCATGACCACACTCTACGCGCCCGTTTGCGTCAGTTAGCGGAGCGGCCTCCAAGGGCGGCAATGAACAATGACCGCCTGCAGGGTCCTCGAAGGTCAGCTTTCATGAATCAGCAAAGCAATCTCAACGGCCGATATGAGGCGCATTGCTGCTCGACAGGATTGGGGCCGGACCGGCGGGTCCGCTATCGGGGCAAGCTCGGCAAACAGCTGCCATTCGGCAGATCGAACGTTGATGCGAGGTGCATGCATACATATGGCCCATGGGCCCTGAGGAGCGGTTCTCACATAGCGTTGTCTCACAGAGCTTCATGAGCGTCTCTCGGCCTGACATCGCGCCAAACAGACCAGGGTGGAAAGTTCATCCATAAAAGTGCGGCGAGGAACCCATGGCGTAGGCTCCAGATATCCGGGCCGCCAATTGGAGGGAAGCGCTTATAGCGGCGATATTGGAAGCATTTCTACAGCTGCCCTACCCGCGATTCACCCTCCAGCACGGCGATGTCGAGTGGGCAGAGGCGGTGATAACACGATGTCTTCCTGCTGCTGGAGTAGGCTCCCCTTTTCGGCTAGTCGCTTGCGCCTCTGTTCGCGGAAGGCTGTCATGCCATAGCGGGTGATGCCATAGAACAACAGGCCAAAAATCAGCCCGAGTGGCACCGCACCGCACAGCATGGGCTTTAAGACCGGTGCCCACAGTTGCGAAATTGAAAGGGTCTGCAACATCTCACTCAGATGGGCTGGCCGTTCGTGACTTTGCATGTGGCCGTGCAACATGATCTTGCCGGTCTCCCAAGTCGCTCCCACAACAAACGGGAGGGTCAGCGGATTGCCAAAGACAAATGTTCCTAGCCCTGCCGCCACCATGTTTCCTGAAATCAGCCAGCACACGATGGCGGCAATGGCGAAATGGGACCCTAGTGGAAAGAAAGACGCGAAAACCCCAGCCGCCACCCCCGCCGCGACGGCGTTTGGAGTGGCGTTCAGACGGAGGATACGCTTTGAAACATACTGAAACGATCGCGAGAAGGAGCGGCGCGGCCATATATAAACGCGCAATCTTCCGAAGAGACCATCAGGATTTCGGCGTCTAAAGAGCACTCTTTTTGCCCACTTCAAACGCGGTCGGTTGAACGGATGGACCTCGTCTCTGAAAAAACGCAGCCTGTGCTGCTTTGTTCCGAATTTGCGGATCAACCGGGTGTCCGAAAGCGCAAGTGCGGATAGTGGGGCAACAGTCGGAAAAAACCCAGGCTGAGAACGCGGCATAGTTTTGTACCGAGGTGAATGGGTAGAGCGTCTGGTTATCGGCATTCCGCCAACCCGCCGCTACGTCGGGCGCCCCGTTTTTCGGCTCCTGCGCAATGCGCTACGGGCCGCCGAGCTTCTGAAGCGGCAGCACTTTTCACCTCAACAGCGCCCAGGACCAATACGCACCAATTACCATTTGCACTGCGAACGCAGTGAACCTGAGACTGACTGCGACCTGGGTCGTGGAGACGAGGTGAATTATCGACTGAACTATTCGCGCGCCTAACAGTGTAGAGGCCAGCGAATCCGTGACATCTGTCTTTGAAATAATGTAACGCTGTTCTCAGGCCACGGCCTTGAGAGGCGCGGGGGCATAGGCCCAGGGCAGCAGGTCGTCGAGCTGGCTTTGCGGATGGCCTGCGACGATGCGGGTGATGACGTCGGCGAGGTAGGCGTACGGGTCGACGCCGTTGAGTTTCGCGGTTTCTACGAGCGAGGCGATGGTCGCCCAGTGCTCGCCACCGCCGTCGGAGCCGGCGAAGAGCGCATTCTTCCGATTGAGGGCGATTGGCCTGATCGAGCGTTCGACGACGTTGGAGTCGATCTCGACGCGGCCGTCGTCGAGGAAGCGACCAAGTCCGGCCCAGCGCGAGAGCGGGTAGCGGATTGCTTCGGCGAGGTTGCTCTTCTGGCTGACCAGGGTGAGCTTCTCGCGCAGCCATGGCTGGAGGGTATCGATGACGGGGCGGCTTCTCTCCTGGCGGGCGGTGCGCCGCTCTTCGGGCGAGCGTCCCCGTATCTCGCTCTCAATCCTGTAGAGCTCGGCGATGAGCTGGAGCGCCTCCGTGGCGATCGGCGCGGGTCCGGACTGGGCCAGTTCGTAGAACCGGCGACGGACATGCGCCCAGCAGAACGCGAGGCTCACGGCATTGCGCTCGGCCAACGCCCGGTATCCGGCGTAACCGTCGACTTGCACGATTCCGACGAAGCCCTGGAGGTGCCGGAGTGGCTGTTCGGCCTTGCGGTCGGGCGCATAGAGATAGGCGACGCCGGGCGGAGCGATCCCGCCCCAGGGGCGATCGTAGCGCGCATAGGCGAACAGCTGGCCCGTCTTGGTGCGGCCGCGCCCAGGATCGAGCACCGGCGCCGTGGTCTCGTCGGCGAAGAGCTTGCCGGACGCCTTCAGCCGTTCGAACAGCCGCTCGTGGATCGGCCGTAGCAGGAAGGCTGCCTTGCCGACCCAGTCGGCGAGCGTGGACCGATCCAGGTTCACGCCCTGGCGGGCATAGATCTGCGCCTGGCGATACAGGGGAAGATGGTCGGCATACTTCGACACCAGCACGTGGGCGACGGTCGCTTCGGTCGGGATGCCCCCCTCGACGAGGCGCTCCGCTGCGGGCGCCTGCACCACGACCTCCTCGCAGCTCCGGCAGGCATACTTCGGTCGGCGCGTGACGATGACGCGGAATTGGGCCGGCACGATGTCGAGGCGCTCGGAGCGATCCTCGCCCATGACGTGCAGCATTCCCTTGCAGCACGGGCAGATCTTATCGGGAATGTCGATGACCTGCTCGATACGCGGCAGGTGCGCGGGCAGTGCACCGCGGTTGGTGCGGCGCTTGCTGGCGCGAGCCTCGCGCTTGGCAGGATCGGCGGTGTCCTCTGCAGCGAAGCCCTCCGCCTCGACCTGCTCGGCCTTCCAGGCCCAGCAGCAGCTGGTCGACCGGCAGGCTCTCTGCCCTGCGGCCGAAGCGGTGGCGCTGCAGTTCCTTGATGATCTGGCGCAGCCGCTCGTTCTCGGCGCGCTCCGCCGCGAGCATCGCCTGAAGCGCGATCGGATCGTTGGTCTGAGGCTCGGCCGGGTTGCTCACAAGGCCGATTCAATCATGCTCCAATGCTTTGCCAGCGTCTCTGGCCGCCCATGGAATCAACTTGCCGCGACCGGCGCGCGCGTCTCGCGGGCGTCATGCACGCGCCGCCAATCCAACCCTTCCAGGAGCGCCTGCAATTGCGCCGCCGACAACCTCACCACGCCATCGGTGATGGCAGGCCAGCAGAACTTCCCGTCCTCCAGACGCTTCGCCAGCAGGCACACGCCGGTGCCGTCGAAGTACACCAGCTTGACCCGGTCGGCGCGCTTGGCCCTGAAGACGTAGACCGCGCCAGAGAAGGGATCGGCGCCCATCGTCTCGCGCACCAGCGCCGCCAGGCCCTCGGCCCCCTTGCGGAAGTCCACCGGCTTCGTCGCGACCATCACCTTGACCACACTCGTCGGCCCGATCACGACGGCGCCTTCAGCGCACGGATCACCGCCGCCACCGTCCTGGCGTCGGCGCCACGACCGACCCGCATGGCGACGCCGTCAATCTCCAGCTCGATCACGCCAGCTTCTCGCGCGGCCTTCCGCTTCCGTGTCGATCTCGCGCGCTTCCCCGCCGGCTCGGGCTCCTGTGCCGCGACCACTGCTGGAACAAACAACGGCTCCGGTGCCGGCGCATTCGCCAACGGCACCCGCGCGGACCGGCGCCAGGCGAACAGCTGCTGCGGGGACAATGCATGTCGCCGAGCCACCGCGCTCACGGTCTCGCCAGCATCGTAGCTTTCCGCCACGATCCGCGCCTTCTCCTCCGGCAACCATTCGCGCCGCCGTCCAGAACCGTGAATATCTCAAGCCGTCGAACCGGCTCCTCGTCCCTGGACTTAAGCGTAAGCTCTGAAATCGTCATGTGTCGAAGCCCTCAAAGGCTCCGAGCATCGTGGCTCACGACCACGCGCGAAAGGTGGCGCCGGGACAGCGCTCACGAAATAATGATAGCGACTCGGAGAGAACCTCCGAAAATTGGAAGCCCGTCTATGCAGTTTGCGCGCGGGCTAACCACTGAGCGACCAGCGCGGCCTGTCGCTCGCCGGCGTCCGGCGCGGTGTCGAGATAGGCCGCTGCTGTCCGCTATAGGACCTGTAGCTGTTTTCGTCGGGATTGTAGGAGCGGTAGCGGTCGGCGCACCAACTGACATGGGCGGGCGGCACGCCACCGCGCCTATCTTAGTCGGCTCAGCCGCCTGCACTCTGATGCAGCGTCGGGCGCCGCGGGCTGCGCGGCGGCCACGCTCTCAGGCCTGGGGCGGCCTTGTCGACGGGCTGAGCGTCCTTGGTCCAAAGCTACGAGACACGGCCGGCGGGCTTCGCCTGATGTACGGGCTTGGCTACAATCAGCCATGCAGTGAAAGCAAGCCCGCTGGCGAAGACCGCAAGGGTCAGCACGAAGCCGCCGACCAGTGCCAAAACCGCTTTCATCGCACCCTCTTTGAACCCAAGCTAATAGAATGCGGAGCGTCGGGACTGGTTCCAGCAAAAAGGCGCGTAATCCCGGGGATCACGCGCCTCAATCATGAGTAATGTGAACAACCGATTTGGTTTAGCGCCTGATCATTCGCGCGACGGCAATCAAAATACAGGCACCGATGAAGCCTGCAACTAGATACCCAAGCCAGCCGGCCATTGATACGCCTAACAGGCTGAGGAGGAAGTTGGCGACGATGGCGCCCACGATCCCCAGAATGATGTTCATGAGCACGCCCATATTGCTTTTCATGAACATCTCGGCAAGCCAACCGGCAATACCGCCGATCACGATAGCAGCAATCCAACCAACACCTGGATTTTCCATATTTTCCCCTTTACCTGAACCGAAATTGGTTCGGCGGCAGAACGTGCGATAAACCAATAAAGTTCCTCGGGCGAATGCTGAGCTGGTCGTCGGCGGCCACCTTCGGCTTTACGAAGGTGGCGGCGAAGCAGCGTAATGTTGCGATTGTTGGACTTGAAATACACGTCGAAGATCGAGCCCAGAACAGGAATGCTTCCTACAACCGTATCAAGCAATACGTCCCCAACATTCTGGCGACCAAGATCTTTCCAGCGCCGCAGCTTCGGGCTCGTAAAACGATGTAAGCCGAAACGATACCTGTCGCCACATCTCCGAGGACGGGCACCAAGCCCACGAGGGCATCCAGTCCAAAACGAATTGAGGTTCCCGGAATCCGCCAACGGGAATCAAGCAGCGCCGCCAACAAGTCCAATTCGGCAACTACGCTTGCTGCCTCGGCACCCTTAAAGCCCAGCCCACCTATCCGAACGGCCGAGCTTGCACGCCTCAGGAGGTCTTCCTGAGATATGGCCTTCATTCTAGACATCGTTTTGCCCGGTTGATTTGGCTTGCGGCCTATGTGGGGGCACGTCTTCGAGGAGGGTCGCCTCACCGGAGCCCTTCGTTGACTCAGGCGGCAGTGCGCCATTTGGCGTCATCTTGTTGACGGCCTCGGGCAGATCCCGGGTGATCCTGCTGATGAGTTCCTCACGCGAAAGGCCGGTCTGCATCGAGAGGGACGTCAGCGTGTCTTCGTCTATTGCCGCTTCGACGTCATTTGGGTCGATTGGCTGGTTCGGCCCAGCGCCTTACCCAAGAATCGACCTTTGATCCTGCCCCCGCGCCTCTGAATCGATCTAGGATATCACCAAGTGCTGTCCCCGAGACGCCTTTGGAAAGAGTAACCCATAATATTCTCCTCGGCCTTGATTGGCCGAAGAGAAAACGATCGGCGCGCCGGAAGTTCGTGGGCCGCAAGCAGACTTACCGCTTCCAGCGATTAGAGAATCTATGCAGACACTTCAGAGTGTCGTATCGGGCATACCGTACAGAAGAATGACGGCGTGAGAGCCGGCATTGCGGGCCGGCTCCCTCACTCGGAAGCTAATCAATAGTTGCCGTTGTAATACCGGTCGTCGCAGGGCGCGATGTAGATGCGGCCGTAGCGGTCCTGGTAGCGGCATTGCTGATCTTCGCGGCGCTGCGGGGTGGTGGCCGAGCCAACGACCGCGCCGAGCAAGGCGCCGCTGGCGGCGCCGATCACGGTGCTCTTGGTGTTGCCGCCGATCGCCTGGCCAAGCAGCGCGCCGCCAGCGCCGCCGACGAGCGCGCCGGTGGTGGCCCGTTGCTGGCCCTCGGTCTGCGTTTCGCAGCCGGCAAGGGCTGCGGTGATAAGCACTGCCAGGATGGCCTTCTTGATGATCATCACGAGAACTCCTCTGAAGCGCCGGGAACTGACACAGACTGAAAACAGGGGCGCTTTCGCCCAAGTGCTGGCGCATTGCGGCGGAACGGCGGCGTGACTTCTCACGAAGTCAATCAAGGTTTCTCGCCCGTTGAAGACCGTGGTGTCCAAATCGCAAAGATGGATGGGCGTTACCGGCCGATCTTCAATGGGACTGCAATTGTGGTGAAAGCGCCCCGATCGCCACCGGCAAGCACTTGCTGGATCGATGACGGCTCCGATATGGCCTCGCATCTTGAAAGAGCCCTTCAACGTGGAAAGCAAGCGCCTCGGCCGGGTCACGGCAGATGGCCTCAGCATCGGCCGCATCGTTCTTCTGCCGCTTCAACTAGTCTAGGCCTTCAAATACCGAGCAGGAAGCAGCCGCACATCATTGCCTCGGGCAATCAGTTCTCTAGAGCATAATCTGACCTGATGGAATCGCTAGGGATTCCCATCGGGGAGAATATCTGATTCATCATGTCGGCTGGGTATGGAGGCCAGCAGGCATGGTTAGAGCCATATCGGAGGATTTGCGTTCGCGAGTGATCGCAGCGGTTGAGAGTGGCCTGTCGCGGCGGGCTGCGGCGGATCGTTTCGGTGTTGCCGCGGCAAGCGCGGTCCGCTGGGTCCGCGAATGGCGAGAGAGCGGCGCGACGCGGGCAAAGCCCCAAGGCGGAGACAAGCGCTCCCATCGGATCGAAGCCTACCGGGATACGATCCTAGCGGTGATCGAAGGTCAGGACGACATCACACTGGTCGAGTTGGCTGAATTTCTCAGGGCGGAGCATGCGGTCGTGTTCGCGCCGAGCACGATCTGGCGCTTTCTCGACCGTCACTCGATGACCTTCAAAAAAAACAGCGCACGCCAGCGAGCAGGATCGGCCCGACGTGCTCGCGCGGCGACGCGCCTGGTTCAAGGCCCAGCCTGATCTCGATCCCGAACGGTTGGTCTCTATCGACGAGACCGGCGCATCGACGAAGATGGCTCGCCTGCGTGGACGGGCAAAGCGGGGCATGCGGTGCCGATCTCCGATCCCGCACGGGCACTGGAAAAAGACTACTTTTACAGGCGCATTGCGCCTGACGGGCATGACTGCGCCGATGGTCCTCGACGGACCGATGACGGGTGAATGGTTCGCCGCTTATGCCGAGCATGTATTGGCGCCTACGCTTCGAGTTGGTGACATCGTCATCCTCGACAACCTGCCCGCTCACAAAGTCGCCGCCGCCCGCCAAGCGATCGAAGCGGCCGGCGCGCGAATGCTCTTCCTACCGCCTTACAGCCCCGACTTTAACCCGTGTATGGATGGCTCCTGCGGGTCAAGGGTATCGGATCGGGTTTGGTGAACAGGTCGGTTGCGGCCATGTATACGGCGTCTGAATGTGCAACGGGATCGCTGCGCGCCCTGATGAATATCCGCTTGGAGAACAGGTCCCACTCAATCGAGCGCGCTCGAGGCGCTTCGGATTAATCGGGGTGTCCTGGTTCTTCGTCTCCGTTTGTTCGCCATCACCTCACTTTGCCCTGACCATTCCGAGAGCCTGTCAGGCTGACTGCGGCTCGTAACGCGATCCGTCCCTCAGGACGGCGAATATTGTTCGTGCCATGCGATGCGCCAAAGCGACGGCGACGATCTTCGTCTTCTTTCGCATCAGCATGCCCGATAGCCAGTCCGAGCTCGGCTCGCGCTTGAGTCTGCATCTGAGCATGATCTGCGCCATGGCGCCCAGATACAGCAAGCGTCGGATATAACGATTGCCCATCTTCGAGATCCGGCCCACCCTCTGCTTGCCTCCGGTGGAGTGCGGCTTGGGAGTGAGGCCGAGCCAGGCGGCATAGTCCCTTGCGCTGCCGAAATTGTCGACATCCGGCGTCGTCGCCGCGATGATCGTCGCCGACAGCATCCCCACACCTGGGATTGTGGCTAGACGCTGGCTTGTCTCGCTTTGCGCGTAGGTCTCTTCGAGCTCGTCGGTCAGCCGCTCGATCCGCTTGTCCGTCTCGGCCAACTGATCGAAGAGCAAACTCACAGGCATTCGAGCTACTTCCGGCAGTTGATCCAGTTGATCCTTCAGTCGATTGACGTTCTGCGCGCCCTTCGCCGCGATGACGCCGAACTCCGTCATGTGGGCCCGGATCGCGTTGCCGATCTGCGTGCGCTGGCGAACCAGAAAGTCTCGCGTGCGGTGAAGAACCAGAACCGACGAGCAGGCTTCGCTCTTGATGGCGACAAACCGCATGGAGGGGCGTGTCACGGCTTCACAGATGGCGGCCGCATCCGCAGCATCCGTCTTCCCGCGCTTCACGTAAGGCTTCACATAGGAGGGCGGCATCAGCCGGACGTCGTGCCCCATCTCCAGAAGCCTGCGCCCCCAATCGTGAGAACCTGCGCAAGCCTCCATGCCGATCAGGCATCGTGGACGCTTCTGGAAAAACACCAGCAACTGGCTGCGGCGAAGCTGACGGCGTACGAGAACCCGACCGTTCCCATCGACACCATGGATCTGGAAGACACTCTTTGCGAGGTCGATGCCAACTGTGGCAAGTTCTGACATGGATGGCTCCTTTGCTCGGGACGACAACATCCCAACTATGGCGCAATGCGACGCCGGGAGCAGGAGCCATCCACACCATCAATCGAGAATGCCTTCTCCAAAGCTGAAGTCGATCCTCGGAAAGCCGCCGCATGTATGGATGGCTCCTGCGGGTCAAGGGTATCGGATCGGGTTTGGTGAACAGGTCGGTTGCGGCCATGTATACGGCGTCTGAATGTGCAACGGGATCGCTGCGCGCCCTGATGAATATCCGCTTGGAGAACAGGTCCCACTCAATCGAGCGCGCTCGAGGCGCTTCGGATTAATCGGGGTGTCCTGGTTCTTCGTCTCCGTTTGTTCGCCATCACCTCACTTTGCCCTGACCATTCCGAGAGCCTGTCAGGCTGACTGCGGCTCGTAACGCGATCCGTCCCTCAGGACGGCGAATATTGTTCGTGCCATGCGATGCGCCAAAGCGACGGCGACGATCTTCGTCTTCTTTCGCATCAGCATGCCCGATAGCCAGTCCGAGCTCGGCTCGCGCTTGAGTCTGCATCTGAGCATGATCTGCGCCATGGCGCCCAGATACAGCAAGCGTCGGATATAACGATTGCCCATCTTCGAGATCCGGCCCACCCTCTGCTTGCCTCCGGTGGAGTGCGGCTTGGGAGTGAGGCCGAGCCAGGCGGCATAGTCCCTTGCGCTGCCGAAATTGTCGACATCCGGCGTCGTCGCCGCGATGATCGTCGCCGACAGCATCCCCACACCTGGGATTGTGGCTAGACGCTGGCTTGTCTCGCTTTGCGCGTAGGTCTCTTCGAGCTCGTCGGTCAGCCGCTCGATCCGCTTGTCCGTCTCGGCCAACTGATCGAAGAGCAAACTCACAGGCATTCGAGCTACTTCCGGCAGTTGATCCAGTTGATCCTTCAGTCGATTGACGTTCTGCGCGCCCTTCGCCGCGATGACGCCGAACTCCGTCATGTGGGCCCGGATCGCGTTGCCGATCTGCGTGCGCTGGCGAACCAGAAAGTCTCGCGTGCGGTGAAGAACCAGAACCGACGAGCAGGCTTCGCTCTTGATGGCGACAAACCGCATGGAGGGGCGTGTCACGGCTTCACAGATGGCGGCCGCATCCGCAGCATCCGTCTTCCCGCGCTTCACGTAAGGCTTCACATAGGAGGGCGGCATCAGCCGGACGTCGTGCCCCATCTCCAGAAGCCTGCGCCCCCAATCGTGAGAACCTGCGCAAGCCTCCATGCCGATCAGGCATCGTGGACGCTTCTGGAAAAACACCAGCAACTGGCTGCGGCGAAGCTGACGGCGTACGAGAACCCGACCGTTCCCATCGACACCATGGATCTGGAAGACACTCTTTGCGAGGTCGATGCCAACTGTGGCAAGTTCTGACATGGATGGCTCCTTTGCTCGGGACGACAACATCCCAACTATGGCGCAATGCGACGCCGGGAGCAGGAGCCATCCACACCATCAATCGAGAATGCCTTCTCCAAAGCTGAAGTCGATCCTCGGAAAGCCGCCGCATGTATGGATGGCTCCTGCGGGTCAAGGGTATCGGATCGGGTTTGGTGAACAGGTCGGTTGCGGCCATGTATACGGCGTCTGAATGTGCAACGGGATCGCTGCGCGCCCTGATGAATATCCGCTTGGAGAACAGGTCCCACTCAATCGAGCGCGCTCGAGGCGCTTCGGATTAATCGGGGTGTCCTGGTTCTTCGTCTCCGTTTGTTCGCCATCACCTCACTTTGCCCTGACCATTCCGAGAGCCTGTCAGGCTGACTGCGGCTCGTAACGCGATCCGTCCCTCAGGACGGCGAATATTGTTCGTGCCATGCGATGCGCCAAAGCGACGGCGACGATCTTCGTCTTCTTTCGCATCAGCATGCCCGATAGCCAGTCCGAGCTCGGCTCGCGCTTGAGTCTGCATCTGAGCATGATCTGCGCCATGGCGCCCAGATACAGCAAGCGTCGGATATAACGATTGCCCATCTTCGAGATCCGGCCCACCCTCTGCTTGCCTCCGGTGGAGTGCGGCTTGGGAGTGAGGCCGAGCCAGGCGGCATAGTCCCTTGCGCTGCCGAAATTGTCGACATCCGGCGTCGTCGCCGCGATGATCGTCGCCGACAGCATCCCCACACCTGGGATTGTGGCTAGACGCTGGCTTGTCTCGCTTTGCGCGTAGGTCTCTTCGAGCTCGTCGGTCAGCCGCTCGATCCGCTTGTCCGTCTCGGCCAACTGATCGAAGAGCAAACTCACAGGCATTCGAGCTACTTCCGGCAGTTGATCCAGTTGATCCTTCAGTCGATTGACGTTCTGCGCGCCCTTCGCCGCGATGACGCCGAACTCCGTCATGTGGGCCCGGATCGCGTTGCCGATCTGCGTGCGCTGGCGAACCAGAAAGTCTCGCGTGCGGTGAAGAACCAGAACCGACGAGCAGGCTTCGCTCTTGATGGCGACAAACCGCATGGAGGGGCGTGTCACGGCTTCACAGATGGCGGCCGCATCCGCAGCATCCGTCTTCCCGCGCTTCACGTAAGGCTTCACATAGGAGGGCGGCATCAGCCGGACGTCGTGCCCCATCTCCAGAAGCCTGCGCCCCCAATCGTGAGAACCTGCGCAAGCCTCCATGCCGATCAGGCATCGTGGACGCTTCTGGAAAAACACCAGCAACTGGCTGCGGCGAAGCTGACGGCGTACGAGAACCCGACCGTTCCCATCGACACCATGGATCTGGAAGACACTCTTTGCGAGGTCGATGCCAACTGTGGCAAGTTCTGACATGGATGGCTCCTTTGCTCGGGACGACAACATCCCAACTATGGCGCAATGCGACGCCGGGAGCAGGAGCCATCCACACCATCAATCGAGAATGCCTTCTCCAAAGCTGAAGTCGATCCTCGGAAAGCCGCCGCATGTATGGATGGCTCCTGCGGGTCAAGGGTATCGGATCGGGTTTGGTGAACAGGTCGGTTGCGGCCATGTATACGGCGTCTGAATGTGCAACGGGATCGCTGCGCGCCCTGATGAATATCCGCTTGGAGAACAGGTCCCACTCAATCGAGCGCGCTCGAGGCGCTTCGGATTAATCGGGGTGTCCTGGTTCTTCGTCTCCGTTTGTTCGCCATCACCTCACTTTGCCCTGACCATTCCGAGAGCCTGTCAGGCTGACTGCGGCTCGTAACGCGATCCGTCCCTCAGGACGGCGAATATTGTTCGTGCCATGCGATGCGCCAAAGCGACGGCGACGATCTTCGTCTTCTTTCGCATCAGCATGCCCGATAGCCAGTCCGAGCTCGGCTCGCGCTTGAGTCTGCATCTGAGCATGATCTGCGCCATGGCGCCCAGATACAGCAAGCGTCGGATATAACGATTGCCCATCTTCGAGATCCGGCCCACCCTCTGCTTGCCTCCGGTGGAGTGCGGCTTGGGAGTGAGGCCGAGCCAGGCGGCATAGTCCCTTGCGCTGCCGAAATTGTCGACATCCGGCGTCGTCGCCGCGATGATCGTCGCCGACAGCATCCCCACACCTGGGATTGTGGCTAGACGCTGGCTTGTCTCGCTTTGCGCGTAGGTCTCTTCGAGCTCGTCGGTCAGCCGCTCGATCCGCTTGTCCGTCTCGGCCAACTGATCGAAGAGCAAACTCACAGGCATTCGAGCTACTTCCGGCAGTTGATCCAGTTGATCCTTCAGTCGATTGACGTTCTGCGCGCCCTTCGCCGCGATGACGCCGAACTCCGTCATGTGGGCCCGGATCGCGTTGCCGATCTGCGTGCGCTGGCGAACCAGAAAGTCTCGCGTGCGGTGAAGAACCAGAACCGACGAGCAGGCTTCGCTCTTGATGGCGACAAACCGCATGGAGGGGCGTGTCACGGCTTCACAGATGGCGGCCGCATCCGCAGCATCCGTCTTCCCGCGCTTCACGTAAGGCTTCACATAGGAGGGCGGCATCAGCCGGACGTCGTGCCCCATCTCCAGAAGCCTGCGCCCCCAATCGTGAGAACCTGCGCAAGCCTCCATGCCGATCAGGCATCGTGGACGCTTCTGGAAAAACACCAGCAACTGGCTGCGGCGAAGCTGACGGCGTACGAGAACCCGACCGTTCCCATCGACACCATGGATCTGGAAGACACTCTTTGCGAGGTCGATGCCAACTGTGGCAAGTTCTGACATGGATGGCTCCTTTGCTCGGGACGACAACATCCCAACTATGGCGCAATGCGACGCCGGGAGCAGGAGCCATCCACACCATCAATCGAGAATGCCTTCTCCAAAGCTGAAGTCGATCCTCGGAAAGCCGCCGCACGCAACATCCCCGAGCTTTGGGACGCAATCCGCGACGCCTTGCCACGCTTCACCGCCGAGGAGTGCTCAAACTACTTCTGCGCCGCAGGATACGAGCCTGAGTGATCAGATTCTGCTCTAGCCCAACAATGCGAGGAACTGCATGCCTCGATCCCGACGAGGCATCGGGGCAGATTCTCGAACAACCCCAGGACCCGCCCACGGGTCAGCTTCCTCCGGATGACAACCTCGCCAGCCGCATCCACACCGTGCACTTGAAAGACCGACTTGGCGATATCCAGACCAATGGTCGTAGCAATGCCGATGGCAGATCTCCTCCAGCACCGGCAGCTTTGGGCTAAAAACGGCGACAAGTCTGCCGTTCCGCTTGAGACTCAAATTCAGTCGGTTGCGTCCCGATGGGATTTGACAACTAAACGTCCGCGGCGTCCATGAAACGTCAAGTCATGTGGCGGAAAATGTTGCGCGAAACGTCACACACCATCGACCACCACGCGATCTCGTCCCCCCGACTTTGCACGGAAAAGTGCCAGATCAGCGGCTTTTACGAGATCATGTGGGGTCTCATTCTCAGTGGGTACCGTTTTAGCGACGCCGACGCTGATGGTCACGTGCCCAGTGCCGTGGGATATTTTCAAATCTCGTACGCCCTGGACGAGCCGCTCTGCGATTGCGCTCGCTTGCGCCAGGGAGGCATCTACCAGGACGACGACGAACTCCTCCCCACCGTACCGCGCAGCCAGATCGGTCGAACGGCCGGCGCCACTTTGGATCGCGTGGGCAATTTGCTTCAGCACATCATCGCCAGCCATGTGGCCATAGGCATCATTGTAGCGCTTGAAATTGTCCGCATCGATCATCAGCAACGACAAGGGCGTCTGCGCGCGCAGGGCGCGTTTCCACTCAGCGCCGAGGTACTCGTCGAAGTAGCGCCTGTTGCCGAGACCGGTTAAGCCATCGATCCGCGTCAGACGCTCAAGTTCGAGATTTGCGCTGATCAGCTGTCTCTGGCTTTCCCGCAGTGCGCGATAGGCTGCGTCTCGCTGAACGTGATCAAGATAGGCCCGGGTGTGGTATCGAATACGTGCAATCAGCTCGATTGGGTCCGGGAGTTTGACAAGATAGTCATTCGCTCCTGCCTTGAACGCTTCACCCTTGGTGGTTGGATCTTCTTTGCTGGAAAGCACGATAACCGGCACAGCTTGTGTCGAAGAATTCTTCCTATATTCCCGTACCAGATTCAGCCCATCCATTCCCGGCATGACGAGATCCTGCAGGATAACCGTTGGCCTGACCTCGTCCGCAACCGCCATCGCTTTCAATGGATCGGTGCAAAAGTGGAAAGCGATGTCCAGCTCGTTGACGAGAGCGCGTCTGACGGCCTCGCAGACCATGATTTGATCATCGACTAGGAGAACCATCGACGAATAGTTCTCCGGGAGCGGCGGGACCAGTTCCGGTTCTTGCGTCATACCAAGGTGCCTTTCCACGTAGATCGCTCGCAGGCCTCGATAATACGTGAGCCGATCAAGCCTAGAGGAAGGATATCAATAGCCGCGTCGATCGCAGCGGCGGCTTTGGGCATGCCATAAACGGCGCTAGTTTCTTTGTCTTGCGCAATTGTGAGATGTCCCTTGTCGCGAAGTTGTCTCAGACCGCGGGCACCGTCCCTTCCCATTCCTGTGAGCAAGACACCTATCACCAAGCCTGGCCACCACTGTGCCGCGCTTTCGAAAAACACATCAACCGACGGTCGGTAGACATTGTCCCTTGGGCTGGACGTGTACCCGAGGTGCTGGGCTGATTTGAAAACCAGATGATCCGCGCTGCTGGCGATGAGAACAGTACCTGCTTGAGGCACATCTCTTTCCCGAGCTGCACGGATTGGAAGGGCGGTATGCTGCCCTAGCCAATTGGCCAAGCCTGGAACGAACTGAGCATCGAGGTGCTGGACGAGCACAATCGCGCCCACAAAGTCACTGGGAAATGCGCTCAGGACGGTGGCAACAGCAGCCGGCCCGCCCGCGGAGGCACCGATTGCGATTAGGTGTCCAGACGATGAATGAGCCGCATTTGATATCCTCCCGTTCGACGCCGATGGTGCGTCTCGGACCAGCTTGCCCATTGTCGCTATCTTACTGGCTAGAAGCCGTGCGGACTGCGATGATGCTTTGCCGTCGATGCCGATCGACGGGATATCGACCGCGTCAAGCGCACCGTGGCCCATCGCTTCATAGACGCCGGGCACGTTCGCTTCGATGCTGGCTGTCACCAGCAGGATCATGCAGGGTGTCTCCGCCATAATCCTGCGTGTTGCTTCCACGCCGTCCATCTCCGGCATCGTCAGGTCCATAAGCACGAGATCCGGGAGGTCGCGTCTGCAGGCTTCGACTGCCTCACGCCCGTTGGTCGCGATCCAGGCGACCTGATGTTCCATGTTCGAAATGACGAGCCGCCGGAGAAGCTCAACGGCCATCGGCAGGTCGTTGACGATGCCGATCCTCATTTGCTGGCCCGCATGTCTGGTCTCATGTCGTCGCCTCGCCGATCAGGTCGACAACAGCATGGATAAGCGCCTCGTCGTGAAAGCTTCCTTTGGTCAAGTAGTAATCCGCGCCCGCATCAAGACCGCGCGTGCGATCTTCCTCCCGATCCTTGTAAGAAACGATCATGATCGGCGTGTTCTTGAGCTGGGCATCATTTCTGATCAAGCTCACCAGTTCGATGCCGTCCATGCGAGGCATGTCGATGTCAGTCACCACAAGATCGAAGGGACCAGATCGGACGACGTTCCACCCGTCCATCCCGTCAACCGCGACTTCGACATCGTAGCCGTAATTGCCCAGCAGCTTGCGCTCAAGTTCGCGGACCGTCAGTGAATCGTCGATCACAAGCACGCGCTTGCGCCTCCGAGCGTCGGCGTCGGCCGCAGTTCGCCGAAGACTTCGTAGCCCGCCCGATGAGGCAAGCTTCTCCACAGATCGAATTAAATCATCGACGTCGAGGATCAATACCGGCGAACCATCCTCCATGAGCGCCGCCGCGCTGATATCTTTGATCTTGGCAAAACGAGGATCGAGAGGACGGATCACCAACTCACGTTCTCCGAGGAAACGATCAACAATCAGGCCATATGCTTCGCCCTGAGTTCCACCGAGCACGACGACAGACATATCATCCTGTTCCAGGAGAGTCTCACTACGGTTCAGCACCTCGCGTGCTGTAACCAGTCCGATTTGTCGGTCGTTGAAGCGAAAATGCGCCCGCCCCTGCAGGAGTTCGATGTCCGCGCGTTTCAACTTTACTGTCTTGGAAATCGCGGCGAGTGGGAATGCATAGGGCTCTGCGTCGATGTCGACGAGCAGTGTGCGGAGCACTGACAACGTGAGCGGCAGCTGCAATTGAAACCGCGTTCCGATGCCGATTTCTGAGGAGACTGTTGCGATGCCCCGGACCTCCTTCGTCATCGCCTGAACTGCATCAAGCCCCACGCCACGGCCAGAAATCTCCGTAACATCCGCTTTCATTGAAAAACCCGGAAGGAACAGAAACGCCAGTAGTTCCGCCTCGCTGAGCGTTGCAACGGTTGGCGCCGTTGCAAGGTGTCGGGTCACGATGGTCTCACGCAGTTTTTGGAGGTCGATCCCCCTCCCATCGTCCACAACGGAGATCTGCAGCAGGCCAGCATTGTGTCTCGCTTCCAGCCTTATGAGACCTTCTTCGGTTTTGCCGATCGCGAGACGCTCTTCAGGCGATTCCAATCCGTGGTCGACAGCGTTGCGGAGAAGATGCCCCAGAGGTGCATCAAGCTGGTCAAGAATATCACGGTCGATGCCGGTTGAACCGCCAACGATCTCCAGTCGCACTTTCTTGCCAAGCGTACGGCCGAGGTCACGAGCCATTCTCGCATAACGCCGCACGCCGTCTTCAAACGGACGCATCCGGCTCGCCAATGTTTCGTCATAGAGTCGATTAGCGAGGTCAGTGGCCTTTCGGTCTATCGAATCCAACTCATCCAGGCGCGCTCCTAGGAACACTTCGCTCAGCCGAAGTTTGTGCTGCGCCTCAGTAAGCGCTTGGGCCAATCCCTCGTCCATCGACGGCAGCTTCATGCGAACATCATCGAAGGCGGTTGCGAGGTCCGACTGCAGTCTTTTCAATCGGAGCAACCCGTTGGTGAATGGCCTGAGACGCCGAGCCTCCATCAGGGACTCGCCGGCCAGACCGAGCAATCGGTTCAAACTGTCCGCCGTAACCCGAACCATTCGCTCAGAGCCCACGCCACTGCCATCAGTCTGCGGTTCCGGCCGAACGAGAAGGCTTGCTGAAGATGACCTTGCCAGGTCTTCCTGGACGTCACTTGGCAGTGTGAAATCATCTGCAAGATTGCGTTCCAGGGGTACGCCGTCAGACAAGGGTACTTTCTTGAACGTCGCCAGGAAGCGGGCAACTTCAGAGTTTGTGCCTCCATCGTTCGAAGTCGGGTTCGACGCTATCAACTTAAGAATGTCGATGCCTTGTAGAAGCGTGTCGACGTGCTCCCGGCGCAGCCTGAGATGCCCACGTTGCGCGGCAACCAGACACTCTTCCATTGCATGCGCAACCTTGACCGCTGGCATCAGATCGATGATACGGGCAGCTCCTTTAAGGGAATGCGCTGCTCGCATGCAGCCTTCCAATGCGTCGGCAGATATCGGATCGCGTTCGAGCGCCAGTAGGCCAGAAATCAAAGCTTGAGACTGCGTTTCCAGTTCAGCCCGGAACAGGCTCAACATAGAAACCTGACTGAAATCCTCATCGGTCATGCGATGCTCCGATCCACCATCGCGAGCAGTTGACCTCCGTCGAGACACCCAACCGTTCGCCCCTGCCATGGAAGCACAGCAACGATGGCGGACAAGACCGCTTTGCCAACTGATCTTGGCGGAGTGAGCGTTTGATTTTCGCTGTAGCGATGTATGCCGTGGATTTCGTCGACCATGAAAGCGACTCGCTTGTCGCGCTCACCCACCACGACCAGGCGACGGAAACTCTTGGCTTGTCTACCTTGTTCGCCGTTCTGGCTCTCATCGATGTCAAGCAGTTCAGCCAGGGACAGGCAAATAAGCAACTCGCCGCGGACATTGGTGATGCCAAGCACTGCGCTGTTCCTGCGGTGTGGAAGCGAATGGATCGAACGGGATTCGGCCACTTCGTGAAAAATACTAGCTGGGAGTGCCAGCCATTCCTCTCCCAGACGGAACAGGACCGCTGTCCGAAACGCGACGGCTTCGGCTGTCGAACTGATCTCGCGGCCGGTATTTCTAGCCCGTTCGTCGCGATAGTCCGACGACTCGGCGCGATCCAACAGCCCCCGGGCTATCGTTTTGTAAGTGGGGCAATTGCGGCAATGGAGATGCTTCTCCAGTTCGGGACAAGACTTGTCACCTCTGACGCCTATCCGCCGCCAGCAGTCGTTAATTTCAATGTCTTCCACCGGGCGTGCGAACGTTGTCGGAGCTGACATCAGGTGCCGCTCCTCGTTTGGATCCGACCCAGCCGACCGGTCAGCGCCTCGGCACCATGGTGGTCACCTTGCTTACGGAGCAGCAGAGCAAGATGGGCAAGAGCCTCCCGATGGTTCGGTGCGAGGTAGAGCGCCTTCCGATAGTTCTGGACCGCTTCGGGAGCAGCCCCCTCTGCGTCCTGAGCGAGGCCCAGCAGGTAGAAAATTTCCGCTGAAGGACCGAATTGCTTGAGATGCGACAGAGCGACTTCCTGTGCCTCCTTGACCCGTCCCGCATTCGCGATCCGCTCAATCGTTGCGAGGCTCTCCGTGATCTGATCAAGCATCTGGGCCGTGGTTTGCAAGTGCCCTTGTCTGCCCACCGGGGGAACAATCTTGCTCTTCAAAGGCTTGGGCACCGAGGGGGGCAGTGTTGAATTGGAGACAGGAACGGTCTGGGCCACGACCTGAACCGACTTCAGGAAGGCAAACGCCATCGGCCATTCAGCGGACGTGAAGCCATGCAGCCTCGGAAGAGCCGATTCCGCAGGACCGACAAGCAGAAGTCCATCGCTGGCGAGGAGGGCTTTAAGGGAAACCAGCGCGCGATCCTGCAGCTCTCGATCAAAATAGATCAGCAAATTACGACAGAGGAGAACATCATAAACCTCGGCCCCAATGGACGCCCGAGAATCGAACAGGTTTCCGGCTCTGAACCGAACCTGTTTCAACACCGCAGGATTAACCTGGTGCCCGCCTTCCGCCGGTTCGAAATAGCGATCTTTGAATTCGAGGTAACTGCCGCAGAAACGAATTTCGTCCGTAGACGGCGCGCTCGGCGATCGCAAGATTGCGGGTGCTGATGTCCACCGCATCGATTTTGAACTCTTGCGCTCCAAATCCTGCATCGAACATCGCCATGGCGACCGAATAAGGCTCTTCGCCCGTTGAACATGGCAGGCTCAAGATTTTTATGGGCTGGTTGGCGCGCTTGTGCATGCGTGCATGCTGCGCCAAGGCCGTGAACGCTTCCCGATCGCGAAAGAACCAGGTCTCCGGGACCACGACGGCATTAATCAGTTCCTGCAGTTCTTGTGGGGAACCCGTCAAGAGCCGCCAATAGGTCTCAGGGTTGGTTGTCCCGCATGCAGTCATCCGCTCTCGGACCGATTGACGGACGACTGTCGGGCCAACGCTGGCGGTGTCCAGTCCGATGGTTTTCTTCAGAAGCCTTTCTACTGGATCGGACATCATTCACTCATCGCTACCTGGCCAGTAGTGCGGCACGAATTTCTTCTGAAAGCAGTGCCTCGACCTTGACCCACTGTGTAAGTCCTTCTTCGTCCGAGGCCACCGGACCGAGATAAGGCGGAGTTCCTGGCTCGAGTCCAAACGGTGCGAATTCGGAAGGATCTCGCTCGAGCGTATCCGTGACTCGCTCTGCCAGCATAGCTAGCAGGCGCTGCTCGCCATCCAGCGAGGAATAGCGCGTTACAACCATTCGCGTGCTCAGCACCGGAACCGACGGGCGGCCAAGCGCAAGAAGAGTGATATCGATCAGCGGGATCGGCGCGCCGCGATAATCGATAAGGCCGATCACCCCGGTTGGCGCACCTGGGAGTCCTTTAGCAGCGACGTACGGCAAAACTTCTTCAACCTGATGAACATCAAGTAGGTAGAGGTCATGTCCCATGTTGAAGGCGAGAAATAGCATTATCACCTCCGGGTAGCAGCCCAGCTATGCTCTCAACTTGAACCTGGAAATGCTGCTTCGCAGCCCGCCCGAAACTTGATTGAGGTCGTCGATCGCGAGCGTGGATTGTTGAAGCGACTCGACTGTTTGCTGAGCCGCATCGCTCAGCTGTGTCAGCGTATCGCTGATCTGCCCTGCACCGGTAGCCTGGGCTTGCATGCCCTCATTGGCAACTTCGAAGCGCGGCACCAGGCCTTGCACCTGTTCAATGATTTCGAAGAGTTGTCCGCCAACCTGCTGAACCTCCTGCATGCCGCGACGGACCTGCTCGGAAAACTTGTCCATCCCCATAACACCAGCCGCTACTGCCGACTGGATATCCTTGACCATCTGCTCAATGTCGTAAGTGGAAACGGCCGTCTGATCGGCGAGCCTTCGAATTTCGGTCGCCACCACTGCAAAACCACGACCATATTGGCCCGCCTTCTCGGCTTCGATCGAGGCATTAAGGGAAAGCAGGTTTGTCTGATCGGCCACCTTGGTGATGGTCGTCACCACCTGATTGATGCCGCCAGCCTTCTCGCTCAGGATCGCGAGCTTGGAATTGATGGCGCTGGCCGCGTCCATCACCTGCTGCATGGTCGCTTCCATGCGGGTCAGTCCCGCCTGTCCGCCGCCGGCGACCGCTGCCGTTTGCTCGGCGACCGCCGAGACCTCGTTCATCGTGCGGACGAGCTCGTTCGACGTGGCGGAGATCTCCTTTGCCGTCGCGCGGATTTCCGTAGTGGTCGCTGCGATTTCAGTTGCAGTCGCCTGCTGTTGCTTGGAGGTGGCGGCAATTCCGGTGATGGAAGTGTTGACCTGGATGCTGGATTTCTGAATCTGGCCAATAAGCGTGGTGAGATCGTCCGCCATTGCATTGAAGCCATCAGCAAGCATGCTGAACTCGTCCCGGCGCCCGACGTTGAGCCGGCCGCTGAAGTCGCCTTGCCGCATCAACTGAACGGCATCGACCAGGCGGGTGAGCGGCCCAGTAATGGCGCGGAACAGGAAATACCCGCAGAGAAAGGCCAACCCGAGGGCTACAAGCAAGCCAAATGCCAAACCCACTTCTGCCGTATTGACGATCTCACTGATCCGTTGCGTCGCGCTTTTTGCCTCGCCGCTGTGATCATCGACCATCGCTTGCAGGGCAGACTGCAATTTCAGAAAAATCGGCTCGACGGTGTTCTTGATGGCCGGGCGTTCATTGGGGGCTTCACCTTTTGACAAGGCAGCCCGGCTTGCATCCAGCACAGCAGTTTCTGCCTGACGAAATTGGTTGGCGAGGTCTTTGACGACGGCGTAGTTCTGCTTGTCGACATCCGAAATGATGGTTCGTTCATAGTCGTCCATCAACCGCTGTACGCGGTCGCGATTGCCCACGATGGTGCTTTCAACCGCGCTTTTGTCCGTCGGATTGTCCTGAAGGGCATATTCCTGAAGCAGGCTATGAGCCGTTATCTGACCCATCATGATCTCTGTGCTGTGATAGAGATCTGGGAGGATGCCCTTTTCGACCTCGGTCGCTTCCTGCTGCGTCTGAAGAAACCATACGTAAGTGATCACACCTATCACGCACATGACTACCAGGATGGCAGCGAAACTCACGAGTATGCGGTGACGTATCGTCAGGCTTTTCATGGATGGTTCCGCCACTGGGGCATTTTGCGCTGGCGCGACTAGCACCATTTGTTCCGACGATTCGAACAGGCGTGTCGAAACCAGCAGTCTGATCCTGAATGGTTTCTTTTCCGTTCAACCGGCGCCAAACGCTATGGGCCGGCCGCGTCGCAGAGCCTGTGCTCCATTGGAGCGCACAACGCGCTGTTACGCAAACATGCATATTGGCCAAAATCCCCCCGCTGGCCGGACAACTTTGTTGTAGGTGAATATGGCTGAAAGCAAGGCTGCCGGAGGGAGCGATTATTCCGCTTCAATCATGAGCTCCGGCGAAGCTGCTCAAGCTATTCGGGCTACCATCTTATCAAGCATAGTGGGCCCATTGTGGTTTAAGCAAACCGCAAACCATTCTGAATACCGAGCCGGGCAGATGTCCGCTTTCAGAGCACGATCCAACCCGACGGAACGGCAGGCATGACGCGCATTGCTGCTCGACAGGATTGGGGCCGCCAGCGGACTGACAGCTTTCGAGCACATCCAATTGGCAAAGCAGCCACTCACGCTCCGAGCGCCGCTGATCGGGTCGAGAGTGTTTTCGGCATCACAGGCACGCCAACCGATGCTATGCTAACTTTCGCCTCGAGGCGTGAGCTTACGCGAGGACGTTGAGGAGGAGCATATAGCAGGTGACGGAGCTTCAAAACCGCAGTGGTGTGCCGATTGGCGCCGATCTTATCGATGAGTTCACTTCCGGGTTGGCTGGACGCTCAATCCGGCCCGCTGATGCCGAATACGACGCGGCGCGCCGTATTTGGAACGCGGCAATCGACCGACACCCAGGATTGATAGCACGCTGCCTCGGTGTCGCTGATGTAGTCCACGCGGTGAGATTCGCTGCTCAGAACGACCTTCTTGTCGCGGTGCGTGGGGGCGGTCACAATGTCGCCGGGCGGGCGCTATGCGACAACGGCATCGTCATCGACCTCTCCGCTATGCGTGGCGTGCTGGTTGAGCCCAAAACCCAGACCGTGCGAGTTCAGGGCGGCGCGACGCTTGGCGATCTCGACCGAGAGGCGCATCTGCATGGGCTGGCGGTGCCGGTCGGCGTCGTCTCGAAGACCGGCGTTGCCGGTCTGACGCTCGGCGGCGGCGTAGGCTGGCTGGTGCGCAAGCACGGACTGAGTTGTGACAATGTAATCTCGTTTGAGCTGGTGACTGCGGAGGGCCACCTGCTGACGGCCAACGCGGCAGACCACCCCGACCTCTTCTGGGCTTTGCGCGGCGGAGGCGGCAATTTCGGCATCGTCACCTGCTTCACCTTCCGGGCGAAGAAAATATCTTCGGTGCTCGGCGGCCTGATTGTTCATGCCCGCGACAAGTCCGGCGAGGTGTTGCGCTTCTATCGCGACTTCATGGCTACGGCGCCGGAGGAACTGACTGCTTACGCGGCCATGCTGACGACGCCGGACGGCATGCCGGCGGTCGGCATAATCACATGCTGGTGCGGTGACGTGGACGAAGGCACGCGCGTGCTGGCGCCGCTGCGAGCCTTCGGTCCACCGCTGCTTGACGCCATCCAGGCAATGCCTTTCCCGTCTATGCAGAAGCTGCTGGACGGCGCATTCCCGGACGGCACCCACAATTACTGGAAGGCGAGCTTCGTTCCGCAGCTTACCGACGCGATCATCGACCTGCTTGTCGAGCATGGAAATCGGATGGAGTCGCCTCTTTCGGCCTGCATAGTAGAGTTCTACGGCGGCGCGCCCGGCCGGATCAGTTACGCGGACTCCGCCTTCGTCCAGCGGAACGCAGAATACAACATCGGGATGACTGCACAGTGGACGGATCCGGCCGAAAGCGAAAGGCATATTGCTTGGGTACGGGCCATGTATGATGCATTCGAGCCGCATTCGAGCGGCATGCACCTTCTGAATTTTCTGAGCGAGCCCGCGGACCAAGTGATCCGCGCCGCCTTCGGCGACAATTACAGCCGGCTTGCCGAGGTAAAAAGGAAATACGACCCTACCAACTTTTTTAGCGTCAACCAGAACATCTCGACCGCGACACATTCGGCGCTCTTCGAGAAAAGCCAGGTGAGCTGATCCACGCTTCCCTTGGGATGGGAGTGTGATTGCAGCATTATGGCGCGTCCTTATTTCGTCGTCATCGTCGCCGACGGGCGTTCAGAACGGCTGAATCTGGTGCTGGACTCTTCGGCCAAGCCGTGTGCTGCGCGACGCGCTTGCTGGTCCATCCAGCTGCTGATTCTAGATCGCGAGAGGGTCCGTTTCCGAGCGCAGACGACGTGGTCTCAATGTCTGAAATGAGGCGCAAAGCTGGCCGGCAGATTAGGGGCCGCAATCAGAGCGACAGCTTTCGTGATAATCTCGTCGACAAGCCGCCATTCAGCCTGACGACCCAGAGCCGATTTTCGTCGACCTATATTGATATCTCAATAGTCGACGCAATAACGAACACCACCACGAAAAATCAACCTGCGGAATCGGGACGATTGACATTGCCGCCGTCGGTGTCGTGTCTCAGCACTGCGCTCAGTCGTTCCTTGTCCCGGGCAGGCTGACGTTCGATCTCCCGCTCCGCGGCTTCGATGCCGTCCAAAGCCGCCAACGCAACAATCAGATTGCCGTTGTCCAGGCCCTGTTCGAGCAGCATGGACCAGGTCGCCAAGCGGGGATGCTGGCGGGGCAGATTGGCATCCAAGTGTCTCGGCGTCAGTCCCAGAATGTATGATCCCGCCAGCCCCAACTGTCTGAATCGACATCCAGAACGGGCGGTGTTCTTCACCGCCCCATTCCAGGCGGAGAACGCTCGTGTTCGCGGCAGTGTTCTGTTGTCGCCAGGTTGAAACTCGCCTACCGCTACTCTTCATGACCCAAGCTTCCCGTTGGCGGTTGGCGCCAATCAGCATCATTGACGAATGGCGCAGGCGCGCTACGTCTCGGTCTTGTTTGATCTCATTGCTTGCACCCAATGACCGCCTCGCGAAGACTCAGCGCTCTTGATGGATTGCGAGGTCTGGCCGCCCTCGGCGTGGTTGCCTACCACTACGTCGACAGGCCCGCCTACTATGGCCTGCTTGGCGTCGAGTTGTTCTTTGTGATCAGCGGGTTCGTGATCCTTATGACGCTCGAGCGAGTGAAATCGTTAACCGAATTTGTCATCGGTCGTGCGGCCCGTTTGTATCCTGCATATTGGCTTTCAATCGGCGTAGCCGGCCTTTTCCTATGGGTGACTGATCAAACCACCGGTCGAACCATACTGATCAATGCCACGATGCTGCAGGCCTTTCTTTACGCGCCCAACATTGTTAGTCCATATTGGAGCTTAGCGTATGAACTCGTGTTCTACGCTACCATGGCGGTGATTTTCAAAATCAGCCAACTCCAGAATATAGACGCTATATCGATTGCCTGGCTAACGCTTATGATTCTGCTTAGAGGCGCAATCCTGCTAAGCGGCCACGGGTGGGGCTTCTACAATGACTGGATGGTGCAGTCGCTACTAATGCCGCAGTTCGGACACCTGTTTATCGCCGGCATGATGCTCTACCGCATCCGCACCGGCCGAGCGAAGAAATTGACTTGCCTTGCGCTTATCCTGGCGGTTTTTTATTCGCTTTTTGGGCGCCCGGATTGGGCGCACATCAGTCCGACTCTCTACTTCTTGGTCAATGCAGCATTCATCACTGCCGTTTGGGCTGCTTCGTCGGATCGAGCATCACTTCTCGCGACCCCATTGCTGGTTGGCGTAGGGGTTTGCTCTTACTCGCTCTACCTATTGCATGTGCCGGTGAAGCTGGTTTTGAGCCATCTGTTCGGTCAACTTAGCGGACAGCCCTGGTTCGTGATCGCGGTCCTTTTCCCGGCTGCGATCGGCACGGCCGTCGTTTCGCGGAGGTACATTGAGCAACCAGTTCAGTTGTGGGCCAGGAAGATGATCACGCCGGCTCGGATGGTCGACGAGCGAAGGCCTAGCATCACGCCGACCACCGGCGGCCGCTAGGCCTCCGGGCGCCGCGCTGTTTGGGGCGGACATTCCATCCATGACTGGTGCTGCAAGGTGGATTCCTCGGCCCCCGCTGAATGCGGATCACAGGTTCGCTAGGTTGTCCATTCGGACCAAACCGAGGAGACTGGAGTTACCACGCTTCAGCACTCACCGGAGGGTCCGAATGAACATCCACCAGAATGCCCGTCTCACGCCTCTGCATCGAGAGGAGATGGCGGTTTTGGTGATAGAAGGCGGCCTTTCCAAAGCCTATGCGGTGCGGACCTATGGCGTGTCACCCAAGATTGTGGCGCGCTGGGTCGAGCGCTACAAGACCGAAGGCAGTAAAGGGATGGCTGACCGTTCGTCACGGCCCAACGTCACGCCGGGTCTGACCAGCCAGGCCGTGGCCGAGCGCATCGTCGTCCTGCGCCGCCAGCGGCTGACCGGCAAACACTTCGCCGTGGCGGTGAGCGTCTCGCCCGCCACCGTCAGCCGGGTTCTCAGGCGTGCCGGATTGTCGCGTCTGAAGGACATCGCGCCAGCCGAACCGATCCGCCGCTACGAACGCGAGCATCCCGGCGATATGATCCACATCGACATCAAGAAGCTCGGACGATTTGAACGGGTTGGCCACCGCATATGTGGGCTGGCGCTACCCAGCCGTAGAGGCGGTGCCGTGCGCTCCGGGGCGCTGTAACGAGCCGGTTTAATATTAGGTTTCACTAACATGAAGGAAGTCCGCGACCACGCTGCTCGCCAATGCCGCCTCGGCCTCGCCATCGGCCTGGGAATCGCCGTAGCGGGTTAACATCGTATAGCGTTCATTCCGCCTTAGGACGCACCGGCCCGGTAGTGTTCCACTGGATGAACTCGACTTCCTTCCCCGTCACTTCCCGCACAGACTTCAACAGCGCCTCATGCAGGGTTCGCGTGGCGCGGTAATGCTCGCAATGGGGCGAGATGAACGGCTTGATGATGCTCTTGTGCAGAGCCTCTGCGGCCGTCAGGAAGCGGTCGATTTCTGCCTGGGAAAGCTGTTTGGATGGGTTTGACCTAGCCATGGTGGCGATCTCCGTTTGAGGGGTTCGCCGCAACGAAAGGATTATATCCCTCGCCAGCCTCCGCTTGCAAGAAGGTGCGTAAGAATGCCCGCTATCTTTCCCGAAAATGCTTGAGGCGTGACGTAGCTTCTCTTCGCCCTTCAGGAACCGCACGCGGCCGACCAGACGCGCATTAGCCATTGGCCTTTTCCTTCGCAAGCCCTTTCGGCGGCGGGGCCCCTGTCTTACTCACGACACGGTCATTCATACGGATGACGCATTTCCTGGTTCGTTGGCTAAGATTACTATCGGACGGCTCCCCTCAGTCTGGATTGAAAGATGATCTTGGAGCTATTTGGGCCCTCCGGTGCTGGTAAGACCACCTTGGCGTCCGAGTTGGCGCGCGTTCTGCGAGGTCAGGGCCAGCCCGTTCTTTTGCAAATCGCTGACCGTGCACACCCGGTTAGAAGAGCCGCCTTTAAACTGGTTTCTGGCGTTCATTCAAAGTGGATTGCACAGCATTCTCTCGGAGAACTGTTTGAGATTCTCCCACCCAAGAACGAGATGTGGGCAGCTCGTCTGAACTGGCATCTTGAGGCTCTTCTGCAAGCTTGGCGCGCAGCAATGGCATCTAATCAAAAGATCTCAATTTTTGATCAAGGTATGGTTCAATTCGTATCCTCTCTGGTTTTGTTCAGCGACATAACGGATCGTGAACGAGTGTCGCGTGCTCTCGAGCTTCTGCCCAAACCGGACCTTCTTGTCCAATTGCGGGCGCCAAGACGAATTCTAGAGGCTCGGTTGAGGGAACGCCGGCGTACTCTCGGAATCATTCAGAAGTTCCTCGATCTTGATCTGCAGAGCAGTCTTGATCAAATCGACCACGTTAAGCTGGTCGAGGAAGAACTTAAATCGTTCCTGGTACCCACTATTTGCGTCGAAAGCTTGGATTCAGACGGCCTCAGAGCCGCCACCCAAGTAATAGCGCTTCGATTAACAAGTTTGCGCGCCGCGGCCGATATCCAAACGGGCTGGGTATCAACGAAGAGAGATCGCCGACGAGAGCAAGATGTTGCGGACTAGGAACGGCCACGCTAACGCCATCCACGGCGCACCTCCTTTTATGAACCACTTGAACAGAGCGAGCCTGCTCCATCCGTTTGTGACCGTTCCAGTCACCGAGATCAGATCGGCACCCAGATAGGCACGTCGTCGGCAAGCCACTGTCGCAAAAAGTCTGTTCCGCGTTTGCTCATTACGCCACAAATGGCGTCTGGGCCATGAACACCTGCGAGGACACAAGCAACTCGCCGGCCATCATCTCAACTCGATACTCCGACACTTCACGCCCTCGCGATTGTTACCCAACCGCCTTTAATTAGTTCGAGCTAAATACCTCCGGAACTGGACAGTTGCCGGGACGTGCGTGTTAAGCCGACAATGGAAGACCAGTCAGTCGGCCAACCCGGCATCGTGGTGGACGATCGCATCAAGGACCACCTCATAGACGCTGCCGGCGTCTTCCTCGATCTCAGTGCTGCTGATGCCGAGTGGTTCCGGAACTTTTACCGCGGGGCCGGGTTCGATGCCCCATGAAGAACGATCCTGACGGCAGAGCCGCCCTGCAAATGATCAGAGCAACCATCGAAGATCATTGTCCGCCGGGCGTTCTACCCAGCGAGGAAGCAGCGAATTGCATCTATGGCCCGACGCTCTATGGCGAGGCAGAAGCGATTTCCGCCGCAATTGCCGCAACGGTCGAGAGATTGCAGTTGGGATCGACCGTGAAGCCGCCGGCGCCGCCCGATCCGCGAATATCCGCAGGCGTCCTGCTGGCAGCACCGGGGCGCGGTGGGAGCGACCTCACCGCGCAAAGTGCCGCCCGTTTTCCATTCTTTGACGTGGATTTTGCGCATATGACAACGCGCAGTCTTGTGATCTGCGGCGCGGACGACAACCCGCAGTTCACGTTGCGCGGCCCCGTGTGGCACGCAGATGCCTTTCACGACACGGGAGCCCAGGCTCTTGTCACCGTGCATGGCGTTGGTCACGGATTGGGTGGCATTGCCGGTCTGGATGCAAAGGAAACCGAAATTGAAGCGCCCGATAGTCTCGAAGCGACGCGGCGGCTAAGTCTCGCATAGCTTCGCACCGCTCTCGACCTCGATATGGACGCCTGGCCGGCCGCTATCGGTTCACTCGACGGACCCGCAAGCGCATTGGCCCAGGCAACGCTCGCCACCAACGCCTGAAGCCATGCTCGCCGCTGCCGTCTTTCTCTCGCAGCGGTCAGGTCCGAAGTTGTCAATCGAGGAGTGTCTGCTTTCTTCGTTTGATGCGAAAACCCGACAGTCCGCATCCCACCCCAACTGAGACATTCGCGACGTGGAATACCGTGACGATGCCGAGCCGCAGCGGGGTTTTTAGCGAAAGACACGTGGCTTAGGCAGCTTACTCGGCACAGTCTCCGAGTCGGGACAGAATCGCTATCCGCGTTATCGACCAGATCGAGGTGAAGACACGCGATTTCAGATAAGCCCGTGGGATCGGATATACCCAGTAGACGCCGGTCGTGCGGATAACGGTCGTTTCCGGGCACAAACACTGCTCTCACCTCATTTGCCGATATAGGCCGCCAGTTCGTCAGGGGTCCCCTTAGGGAAGGCCTGCTTGAGATAGTCCAGAAACGCTGACACCCGAGCACTCAGGAGTCGCTTGGACGGGTAGAGCGTCCAAAGAACAATGTCAGGTCCGTCGACCTCGCCCCATTCTACCAGCGTGCCGTCTGCGAGATCGTGGCTCACGAGCGACAAAGGTAGGCGGCCGGCGCCAACTCCGGCTCGCACCGCGTCCCGGACCATGACAAGGGATGTTAGAGCCAGAACGGGCTCGATCATAATTGGGGTCGGGCCGGTGGCGGTCATCACTTGCCAGGTAAGTCGATCGCTGGCCGATCGTACGACGACCGGCGCTGTCGTGTTCGCCGTCGGCCGGGCGAGACCCGGGCTAGCGGCGACCACCAGTCGATCGTGCAGGAACGCTCGCCCGACAAGGGTCTCATCCGGATTCGGGTTTACCCGGATCGCTAGATCAAACCCCTCCTCGATCATATCCACAGCGCGGTCTTCCGTGGAGACCTCGAGCCGAACTTCCGGGTACTTCAGCGCAAAACCGGCGGCGATCTTGCCCATCGCGGTTTGAGAGAAAAGCAGTGGAGCACTGATCCGCAGCTTGCCTCGCGGCCTCTGTCCGCCCGAGGCAATCGCTGCGGCAGTTTCGTCAAGTTCGGTCAGCAGATGGCCCGCTCGCTCGTAGAGTGCCCGCCCTTCCTCAGTCAGTTTGAGAGTTCGTGCGTCCCGTTCGAGGAGTCTGAGACCAAGGCCAGCCTCGAGTTCCGCCACCCGTCGCGACAAAGTCGCTTTGGGGCGGGTGGCGGCCCGTGCTGCACGGCCGAAGCCGCCGTGGCGGGCCACGAGCACGAAGTCCGCGAGAGCCAGCAAATCCATCCGTTCCACCAGTGAGACGTTGTGTCCAGTATTAGCATCTATCGCTTCATCTGTGAACCACTCACATTCACGACAACAGCCTACCCAACTGCAAACGTCTCACCCAACGAGGAAGAAAGCCATGACCAAGTCCACAAACGACAATCCCCACGCCGCGCAGACCAAGATATTGGTATTGGGGGCGACGGGGCCGACTGGCCGTCTCATCGTCAGCCAGGCATTGGCACGCGGATATGAGGTGACGGCACTGGTCCGATCTCCCGAAAAAGCGGCGGATATGAAGGGCGTTCGCCTTGTTGTCGGCGACGTCCGCGACGAGAAGACCATGCGCCAGGCCGTCACAGGCCAGGATGCCGTCATCAGTGCTCTAGGCACTCCGGCCAGCCCGTTCAAGCAGGTGACGCTGCTCTCGAGCGCGACCCGAGCGCTCGTCAACGCAATGAAGACGGAGCAAGTCTCGCGCCTGATCGCCATCACGGGGCTCGGCGCCGGCGATAGCGCCGGCCATGGCGGGTTCCTGTTCGACAAAGTGATCTTCCCGCTGCTCCTGCGCAACGTCTATGCGGACAAGAACCGCCAGGAAGCCGTCGTCAGGGAGTCCGGGCTCGATTGGACTATCATCCGGCCAACCGTTTTGAACAAAAAGGCGGGACACGGCTATGTCCGCGCTCTAACCGATCTGTCCGGCTTGCACGGCGGGACCATCGCGCGGGAGGACGTTGCGAAATTTGTCCTCGACCAGGTGCGTAGCGACGCCTGGCGGCACCGTTCGCCACTGATTACATGGTGAAGCCCGCTCTCCTCGGCCTTGATTGGCCGAAGAGAAAACCATCGGCGGGCTGGAAGCTCGTGGGCCGGGAGCGGACCGTCCCCTTCGCGACAATTGATCGAGAAAACCGACGCTTGCGTCCGGCAAAGTGGCTACCGCCTTGCGCCAGAAGCGGTGATTGAGGTCACCAGAATAGACGGCCTACTGGCGGCCGTATTTCTTGAAAGTCGCATTCCAGTCGGCTGCCAGCGCGTCAAGCGTTTCCTTGGCCGTGCCGGAATCGCCGGTTACATACGGATATACGCGCTGGTTGAATTGTAGCAGCAGTTCGGCATTCTCCGGAACCGCCCAGAAATCCTTCACCTTGAACATAGTCTCGTGGAAGGCCTTGTTGTAGGGCGTGGCGTTCTGGAACTCGTCCGACTTCAGTATGGCTGCGCTGCAGGTGTAGCCGCCGAGCGCCGCCCACTTCTTCTGGGTCTCGTCCTTGATGAACCATTCCAGGAACTTCAGGGATTCGGCCTGCTTCGAGGAGTAGGAGACGATCGAGATGCCCTGCCCGCCAAGCGCGGCGAACTGGTCGCCGTTCGGTCCTGCAGGGTTGGCGAAGAAGCCGGTGTTCTTGGCGTTGGGATTGCTCGCCTCGTTGATCAGCGACGGGAAGAACGCGAAGAAGTTCATGCTCATCGCCGCCAGGTTCTCAGTGATCGCCTGGTTGTCCTCGGTGAAAATGGCGTTGGCCCACCCCGGAGGCGTGAATTCGTACAGCTCCTTGTAGGCATCGAGCGCGGCAATCGCCTTGTCGGAGTTGATGAAGCCGTCGACCTTGTAGGTCGAGTAGTCGCCAAGCTCGCCGCCGTACGAGAACAGCATGCTTTCGAAGCCCGCTGCCAGCCCGTCGTGGGTATTGTCGGTATAGATCGCGACGCCGTACTTCTTCTGGTCCGGACGGTAGAAGAACTCGGCGATGTCGCGCAGCGCCTTCAAATCCTTCGGCACGCCGAGGTCGTAGCCATACTTCGCCTTGAAGGCTTCCATCTCCTTGGGGTCTTCGAACCAGTCCTTGCGATAGGACCAGCCGACGGCGTCGCCTTCGAGCGGGATCGCCCAGTATTTGCCGCTGTTGCCAGGATATTCGGCGTAGAATTTTACCGTGGCAGGGGCCATGAGCTTGGCCACGTCGTTCTTGGCGAAGAAGTCGGTCAGGTCGACATAGTGGCCGCCGGTCGAGCCGGCGCCGAGCCACTGCGAGTCGCCGACGACCATATCATAGGCGTCGCCGCTGGCGTTGAACTCGGCGAAGGCCTTGGTTTCGAATCCCGGCCAGGCAGTCGTTTCAACAGTTACCTTGACGCCGGTTTCCTTCTCGTACTCGTTGCCGAGTTCCTGAAGGTAATTCGCCGGATCCCACTCCGCCCAAAGGATAGTGAGTTCCTTGGCCGAAACAGGTCCACTCGCAAATGTCATGGCGGCGCCTAGCAACAGACCAGCCCACGTTTGCATATCGCTTCTCCTTCCACAGCAGCGTCGTCCAACTAGGAATTTGCGTATTGGATGCAGTGCTTCACCCACGTTCCGTCTAATGCGAAAGCATTTGGAGCAGCCCTTTGGCCTCTACGAGATCAGGTGTGTCAAACCCCTCGGTGAAGCTGGCGTGGACTGGCGCAAGAATATGCCGCGCCTTATCGTTGCGGCCTTGGCCGGCATAGAGGCGGGTGAGCCGAAGCGCGGCCCTCAGTTCAGAGGATTTCGCGCCTTGATCGCGGGCCGCCGAGAGCGATTGCTGGAACCAGCTTTCGGCGGCTTCATCGGTCGGGTCCAGCGCTGAAACCAACTCACCCCTTGTGCACAATAACTCTGGTAGCTGATACTTAGAGGTCGATTTGCCCAGAGTGTCGAAAGCCTGCGCCAGGAGGGCAAGGCCTTCGCTTGCATCGCCGCGCTCGCCGCAGTTGCGCGCGAGAATGCAAAGGTAGTAGGCCATGCCCATATCCGCGCCAGTTGCGGCGATACCCGCAATTCCCAGGCGCATTTGGCGAATGCCTTCCTCCAACTGCCCCAGACCGGCGAGCGCCCAGCCGAAATACACACGAGCCTGGCCAAGCAGCAATGGCATGACGAATTCATCACATAAAGTGACAGCTTTCTTCGCCCATTGAAGGGCTTCGGCAGGCTCGCGCCGCATCAGGTGGACCAAGCAGAAACTTAGCTGCGCTTGTGCTGTGCTGACCGGATGCAAGTCTCGCTCGGCTAGCGCTATTGCATCGCGTGAGCGTGCGAGAGCCTGGACCGAATGGCCGCGCATGAAGAGCATCTGTGCAGAAAACGCCCTACAGCATACGCCCGGGTCGTGTCCGGCATAGCCCCAGGCAAGGTGATGATGTCGCTCATAATCATAAGTGGCCAGGCCATGGCTTGCATGACGTTCGCTCGCGCCGTAGTCGCCGAGGTAATAGTAGATCCCCCAAAGTTGGTGATGTGCTTCGAGGATGTACCCTGAATCATCGGAAGCTTGCGCAAGCTCCAAACCTAGAGTTTGGCATTGGTGGCCCAGGGCCTCGGCCGCTCGTAGGTTGCCTGAAATGGTCTGATACGAGCTCTCCCCGCGCATCGCAGCGAATATTTGAGGCTTGTCGTTCAGCGTGTCGGCGAGCCTTCGCGCATTCGAAAAGGCTTGAAGGACTTCTGGAGCCCCCCAGCCCTTGGCTGCAATCATTGCGGTGCCGGTCGCGCTCTCTAGGGAAAGCTCCAGCCAGAGGCGCTGCTCAGATCCGGGCAATGATCCAACCAGTTCTAGCCCTTTCCGGAGGTGGGACGCTGCCTCGAGATTGGCAGATCGCTTCAGCGCGAGTTGCCCTGCCTTCAGCCAATAGGCGACAGCCAGATCATTTACGCCGGCCACCGTATAATGGTGGGCCAGTGTCTCGGGCTCTGCCACGACAATATCCTGGAATTGCGCCTCCAGCGTCGAGGCGATCTTGGCATGGATTTTTTGCCGACGGCTTTTCAGCAGGCTCTGATAGGCTGCATCCCGCACGAGCGCATGCTTGAACGTATAGGTCGACTCTGGAGGAACGCCTCGCCGAAAAACGAGCTCGGATTGTTCCAACTGCGGCATCACCTCTTGTAAATGGACTTCGTTGGCACCCATCACGGCTGCCAGCAACCGGTGATGGAAGACGCGGCCAATGCAAGCGCCGATTTGAGCTACCTCCTTGACCGCACCCAGTCGGTCGAGGCGAGACATCAAAGAATCCTGAAGGGTCGACGGAATGGCAAAAGGAAGTAGAGGACCTGAGAGCACGTAGTGGTCGCCCGCGTCGATAAGGAGACCGGATTCGAGCACGGTCTTGGTCAGCTCTTCAACGAACAACGGAACGCCTTCGGTTTTGGCCAAGATCTGGCTGGCTACCTCCGGCGGCAACGTCTTTCCACCCGCCACGCGATCCATGATCGCTGCTCCTTGACCGAGTCCGAGGCGATCGAGCGAGAGCGCGGTTACATGCGAAAACTGAATCCAACGCGGCTGAAACTCAGGTCGAAAGGTTACAATCAGGAGTGCCCGCATGTTCCGCAGGCGTTCAATCAGCATATCCAGCCACTCGCCGGTCGTCGGATCGATCCAGTGCGCATCCTCGACAAGGACGATGATGGGTTCGCGCGCGGCCAGCGATTCAATTTGTTGGACGAGGGCTGCCAAAGTACGGGCCTTTTGGGCTGACGGTGGCAGCCTGGTCGACGAGTATCGGCCGGTCGTGTCGATCGACAGCAGTGTCGCCAACAGCGGAATTGCTTCCACCACGTCCGGAACGATCCCGCGGAGCAGGGCCTCCAGCTTGTCGAGCTTGGTGTCGGTGCTGTCGTTGCGATCCAGTCCAGCCGCCCGCTCGACCTGCGCGGCCACGGGGTGAAGCGCGCTGTTGATATGATAGGGCGAGCAAAAATAGCGTAGTCGCGCAGGGGGCCCGGCGCTCAATCGATCGACCATCGCCGCGATAATCCGGGACTTGCCAATACCCGGCTCTCCAGACAGCAGCACCACTCGGCCATCCCCGGCACAGGCCCGGTGCCACTGGTCAACCAAAAACTCGAGTTCCTGGTCCCGCCCAACAATCGCCGTCACTATGTCCTGCCGCGCCTCGAAACGACTCTCTGCCGCCGTCTCGCTGACAATGCGCCAGCTGCGGAACGGCTTTGCGAAACCCTTGAGCTCCCGGTGGCCGAGATCGACCATATCGAATAGACCGGCCACCAGTCGTTGCGTGCCGTCAGCTACAACAACGCTGCCCGGCTCGGCGAGCGCTTGCAGCCTCGCAGCCAGGTTAGGCGTGTCGCCTACAACGGCCTCTTCCTGTGCTGATCCTTCGCCAACGAGATCACCGACAACGACCAGTCCCGTCGCGATGCCAATGCGGGCAGCCAGCGGTTGGCCTCCCGGCGCTGTAAGTCGGGCTGTTGCTGCAGCGGCGGCCATGCCCGAGCGAACCGCTCGTTCGGCATCGTCTTCGTGCGCCTGCGGCCAACCGAAATAGGCCAGCACCCCATCACCCATGAGCTTGGCGACTCGCCCTTCGTAGTGGGTGATCTCTCCTGACACTGCGATCTGATAAGCGCGAATGACCTCCCGCATGTCCTCAGGGTCGAGGCGCTGCGACAACTCGGTCGAGCCGACGAGGTCCACAAACATGACTGTTAACTGGCGCCGTTCGGCGTGCGGTGGCCGTGCGTCACCCTGCTCGGGCGGCCTTGCCGGCGAGCTTCCGCGGTCACGCGAGGATGCTTTGATCGGCAACGGGCTGGACGTGTCTCCGAAGGAAGCCACAGCGGTAAGCAACCGGCGCCGATGACCGACCGATGTGACCCCGAGTGCTATCAGATCCTCCGCCGTTAGCTGAGGAAGCATCTCGGGTTCAATGTCATTGTCGCGAAAGGCCGGAGCGTACCGCTCCAGTCCAAGGCTACTTAGCCATCCCGGGATGTCCACGTCCTTCTCCCCTAAGGGTGCTGTCTGGAACCATATCGCAAATTGGAAGGGGAGTCGTCATACCCGCAGGAACGAGGGGAACGGCAGTTACGGGTCAAACCCGGACATCATGCCGCCTGACCCGAGCGTCTGCTTTCGGGGAACGACCAATTGACATCAACGGCGGACGGACATTGGGTGCTTCTGGGGCCGGGACCAGTAAGTCCGCTTATGGCCACTTAAGAACGATAGCGGACCTTCAGCCGATGTCGTGACTTGACCCACACCCGCCATGCGGCAACATCCGGTTCGCACAAGGCTAACCCATGTGGGCAATGTCTTCAAAAAAGGCGTGGTTGCATTATCGCAGTCCAGTAAGCCAAGCACGCTCGCATTCGAAACGCCAGTCGAATACGCTCGTCAGCGAAGCTTTGAGCTAGGGAGGCAGGACACCCGCACATGGAGCGAAGGCTTACCGCGATCCTTGCTGCCGACGTGGTTGGCTATAGCCGTCTCATGGGCGAGGACGAGGTAGGCACGCTCGAACGATTGAAGGGTTGCCGTCGCGAGTTGATCAACCCTGCGATCGAGGAATTCCGCGGCCGCATGGTCAAACTCATGGGCGACGGGGCACTGGTAGAATTCGCGAGTGTCGTCGATGCCGTCCAGTGCGCCGCCGCGATTCAGCGCCGGATGGCTGTCCGAGACCAGGGCCCCTCCGACGCCCGCCACATCCAATTTCGCATCGGCGTCAATCTCGGCGACGTTATCGTCGAGGAAAATGACATCTACGGCGATGGCGTGAACATCGCCGCTCGCCTTGAGGCGATGGCCGAGCCAGGCGGGGTCTGCATCTCCGGAACCGCGTTCGATCATGCCGTCCACAAGGTGGACGTCGGCTTTGCCAGTCTTGGCGAGCAGCGCCTCAAGAACATCGCCGATCCGATTCGCGCGTATCGGCTGCTGCTCGATCCCGCAGCCTCGGGCAAGGTCGTGGCCGCGCCACACCGGCCGGGCTCGCGCATCATGGTCCTGGCGAGCGTCGCGGCCTTTGCAATTGCCGTGGTTGCCGGCATTTTTGGCTGGCAGAAGTTGTCGGTGCCATCGCGGCCATCGGTTGCCGTGCTGCCGTTTGCAAACCTCGGTGGCGATCCAGGCCAGGACTATTTCGCTGACGGCATCACCGAAGACTTGATCACCGACCTCACCAAACTTTCCGGTCTGGACGTAATCGCGCGCAACTCGGTGTTCGCCTACAAGGATAAGCCTGCGGCGCTGGCGGACGTTGCGCGCGTCCTTGGGGTCCGCTTTGTCGTCACAGGGAGCGTCCGCCGCACCGGCGAGCAGATCCGCCTCAATGCTCAGCTCATCGACGCGGCAACGGGCGACAATCTATGGGCCAACCGGTTCGACCGTCGCATGGCCGGCGTGTTTGCCGTCCAGGAAGAGATGAGCGGAGAGATCGCCAAGGCGCTCGGCATGCAACCATCGGCAGCGGAAAGCGAGCGCATGGCGCGCGCACCGACGAGCAATCTCGAGGCCTATGATTACTATCTACAAGCCGAGACGGTGTCACGCAGCGTCCTGCAGGCCGGGCTGCGGGACGCGCTTGCGCTCTACGACAAGGCGGAGGAGCTTGACCCCGCCTTTGCCGAAGCCTTCGCGGCCGACGCGCGCACGACCGTCTATATCTGGCGGGAGGCCTTCAACGACATCATCCAGAGCGCGCCAGCACGAAAGAGAGCCTATGAGAAGGCGAGCCGAGCTTTGGAACTCGAACCGGACCTTTCATCGCCCTACGCAATTCTCAGTATCATGCAGGTCGTCAATCGCCGCTACGAAGATGCGATTGCCTCTGCCAAGAAGGCTGTTTCAATCGGTCCGGGCGATGCGGAGGCGCAAGCAGCCCTTGGATATGTTCAGTTATACGCCGGCAATCATGCCGAGGCAGCCAATGCGGTCGAGACGGCACTTAGGCTCGACCCCGACCTCTCCGCCATCAACCGGGAAACTGCTGGGCTGGTTTTTCTTCTCCAAGGGAATGTCGCGAAAGCGATCGAGACTCTCGAACGCACGCGCGCCGATGCGCCCACGGTTGGCAACTTTCGGTTTGCGCTCGCTGCGGCGTATGTTCGCGGCGGCCGTCTACCGGATGCGAAAGCCGCAATCGCCGATGGGCTCCGCCTCGTAGCAGGGTCCAGCTACGTGGACTCTTTGGCTGGGTGGGAGATGACCCATGCACATTTCCGAACCCCGCAGGATCTGGCTGTTCTCGTCAATGCACTGCGCCAAGCAGGACTACCCCAATGGCGCTTCGGCTTTACCCCGGACGAACACAACCAATTGAAGGGTGCTGAGATCGCCTCCCTCGTCATTGGCCACACACTGCAAGGCCAGATCGAACCCGGTCTCCAACCAGCCTTCCTTCAGATCAGGAGCGACGGCAAGGCGGCCTTCCGCTCGACGACGCGGCTGGTGACCGAGACCGTCTACGTCGATGGCGATCTCTTGTGCGAGCAGAGCGAGAACCTGTTCGGACGCGCCGACTGCGGTCCCGTCTACAGACGCAACGACACAGCCGTCAAAGGCTACTCCTATGCCAATACAAGTAAAGTGTTTCACTTCATAGTCGTTCAGTAGACGCACACGTGCGTCTCAAGGATAGTGATCGAGTTCCAAATTGGCCGCGACCTTGGGCCAGTTGGCATCGGCTTTCGGGATATACTCAGCTGCATGCGCAGCGAAATCATCCGCATTGCCGACGTCGTAGATCAGGTAGAGCTTGCCATCGATAATCTTGAATGCCTCAGGATCGACATTGACCGTGACCCCTCCCCTACGACCTCGCCAGCGCAGTAGCCGCCGTATTGAGGAGCGTACTTGACCGGGTCGCTCATGAACATTTCCTGATGTTTCTTGCTGGCGAAATGCCATGGCGTTCCCAACCAGTTGTAGGAGATGTTCTCAGAGCCCTTCACCGCCTTGCCGTCCGTGAAATAGGCGACCGTGTCGTAGCCCATGATCGCCACACCGCCGAAATAGCCGGTGTTTACCGAACCGTCGGCCCAGGCCGATCCCGTGCCGGCGACCGCAGCTGCCGCGACCAGGGCAGCCGCCCCCAAATTCCGAACCAGCCATGACTTGATCATCGTGCTCATCTGCATCCTCCGTTAATCGTGGATCTCCGCGCACTTCGCCGCGTTCGCCTCGCCAAGGATTTTGGCTTGGCAGGTAGCGCCATGGCGTTTGAACAGTCGTAAGATATCGGTGTTGCCCTTCCAGAATGCGCGTGTTGTCGGCATGTAGCCATGCCCCTCGGGATGGTTCACATCGGCACCCTTCGCAATAAGGAATTCGGCTAGTTCAACGTGGTTTTCCTCGCCGGCCACCAGCAATGGCGTAGCGCCCGCCTTGTTGGCGGCATCGTCGAGCACCGCGCCTTTTTCCAGCAGAAGCTTGGCTATCGACAGGCTGCCCGAGAAGGCTGCCGCGTGAAGTGGGTGCCGCCAGAGTTTCGCGCCATGACGTCGGCACCCTTGCCCAGGAGGAATTGCGCGATTTCCGGCTGGTTGTCGAGCGCCGCAGCGATGAGGAGGGTTGCCTGATCGCGTGCCCGGCTGTCGACGTCGGCACCGCCTGCCAGTGCTTGCTCCACTGCGCCCTTGTCGCCAGCGGCGACGGACTCGAACAATCGCTCACCTGCGGCTGCCGTTGTAGCCGCCAATACCAGCATACCAAGTGCCAGCAGTGCGCGCATTGTGCAAAGTATCATATTAGCTTGGGTTCGTACAAGCTGTCCTGGGCTCATCGGGTGGATCCCGGCGGACGGCGCGGCCGGACGTAGCGAACGCGGCCCAGGGCGGGAAAGGCGTTAGGGCTACTGGGTTCGTTAGTAGGGACACAGGTCCAGTTTTGACTTTTGAAGAGCGTCGATTACCGATGCGCCGAGCGGCCTCGCGCGTAACCGCCTGTTGCTCCGTTGGGATAGCCGGTAAGCGCAAACTGGCCGTTCGCGGGGATGTCCGCTTTTCGGATGCGACTATGGTTTGCTGAACGACCGAAAGAGGCGCAAAGCTGCCGTTCACGTCGTGGTAGACGTAAGGGCTTCCAGTCAGGAGTTGCCCTATGGCCGGTGGGCGTTTCATGTTGATGTTGTGGCTAATTAAACGGCTCACCATGCTAGCCCCACGACTGCCAATGAGGCGCGGCTCACGGATGGTAACAGATTGCTAACGAGCGGCTAGTTCCCGGGGCGTCGTCTCGCCATGGAAACGACACGCGCTGTTTGGTAGCCATTGGTCATATGGGCGGCTTAAGCCCTGTTCGCAAGAATATGCTTAACCCTTAAACGCCGGCAATATCAGGCCTTTGACGCCAACGTCGAGCGCAAACAGCCCCCCTTGATTCTCCTGCCCGACAAAGTGGCTGGCTGGACGCCTGAGCACAGCTGATGTGACATAGAGGATATCGAGATCCTTGCCGCCGAACTCGCAGCAGGTTGGCAGGTCGGTCGGTAGCACCACGGTCTGCATCAGCCTGCCCTTGGGATCGTAGCGGCAGACCTTGCCGGTCACCGGAATAGTCACCCAGTAGCAGCCCTCGGCATCGACTGTCGCGCCGTCGGCCAAACCGCCGGTTACCGTCATGTCGATGAAGGTGCGGCGATTCTCAATGTCGCCGGTGGCGGGGTCGAAGTCATATGCCCACACGGCACCGGCATGGCTGTCGGAGAAGTACATGGTTTTCGAATCCGGGCTCCAAGCCAGGCCGTTGGAGCAGCCGATGCCGTCGATCATCTTGTGCACCGAAAGGTCTGGATCGAGCCGGTAAAGCGAACCGATGAATTCGATCGGCTGGCCCGGCACTTCGAACATCGAACCAGACCAGAAGCGGCCCTGGCGGTCGGGCTTGCCGTCGTTGAAGCGGGTTTTTGGCATATGCGCTTCCGGGTCGACGATCGCCTCGAACTTGCCGGTTGCCGGGTCGAAGAAATGGAAGCCGTTTGTCATGGTCAGCACCAGTCCGCCCTTCTCGCGCAGGCCAAGGCAACCGAGATATTCCGGCGTCTTGAACACATCGTCCCTGCCGGTCGACGGATCGTAGCGATGGATCAGCTTGTTCCAGATGTCGATCCACCACAGAACGCCGGCCTTGGAGTCCCAAAAGCGTGCCTTCGCCAAGTTCGGCCCCGGCATCTACGACACAAGTGATTTCGACCATGGTCAGCTCTCTTTTCTGCGCAACTTACCGCCAAGCCCAGCGAAGGTTTCGCTGCCGATGGACACGGTGAGCAGGATCACCGCGCCGTAGACGATGAGCAGCGCCCCGCTTGACAGATTCAGCGCCGGCAGCAGCCCGGTGAGGATGGTGAGCACCATGGCGCCGGCGACTGTGCCAAGATAGTGGCCGCTGCCGCCGAGGATCGAGGCACCACCGATGGCGACCGCCGCTATCGAGGTGAACAGATAGGCGTCACCCATGCCCAGATAGGCTTGGCCGGAATAGCCGGTAAGCAGCATGCCGGCGAAAGCGGCGGTGAGGCCCGAGATGACATAGGTCAGGATAGTGGTGCGCGCCGTTGGCACGCCGGAGAATTCAGCCACCGTGGCGCTGGTGCCGAGCGCATAGAGATGGCGGCCGAATGCCGCCTTGGTGAGCAGCAGCGTCGCCACGAGGGTCAGCGCAAGCCAGATCAGCGCGATCACCGGGAAGGCGCCGATGCGCCCGACCGACAGGAACTGGATCAACGCCGGCGCCGACGGTGTCGGCGAGCCGCCGGTCAGCACCAGGATAAGGCCTTGCAGGATGACATTGGTGGCTAGCGTCATGATGATGGGCGGCACGCCGAATTGGGCAACGCCGAAGCCGTTGACCAATCCGACGAAGGCTCCGCCTGCAAGCAGAAGCGGCATTACCCAGACCAATGGCAGGTCCTGGCCGCCGCACAGCAGCGCCATGACGATTGCCGCCGAATTGAGCACCCATGGCACCGACAAATCGATGCCGCCGCCGATGATGACGAAAGTCTGGCCGAGCGCGACGATACCGACGAAGGCCGCCAGCACGACAGTCGAACGCATGTTGGAGACAGACAAGAAGCCCGGCGAGAACAGCGCCGTGACCAGGAGCAGCACGACCATGCCGGCATAAGCGAGCGCGACGAGGCGGTTGCGGGCAAGGAAGGCGCTCATTGGACGCGACCCCTTGCGGCCTTTTCGGCGACGGAACTCGCCAGTACCGAGAGCAGCAGGATGACGCCCGAAGCGACCGGCTGCCAGTAGCTCGACACGTGCAGGACGAAGACGAGGTTGCCGATCAGGGTCAGCACGAAGGCGCCGATCAGCGTGCCGGCGAGATGGCCCCGACCGCCGAACAGGCTGACGCCTCCGATCACTGCCGCCGCCACCGAAGGGAGGATGTAATCCTTGCCGATGGTCGGCGAGCCGGCACCTGTTTGCGTCACCAGGAACAGCGCTGCCCCGGCTGCGAACAGGCCGGACAGGCCATAGGTGATGAGGTTGACGCGGGTGATCGACACGCCGGACAGAAAGGCCGACTTTTCGTTGGAGCCGGTCGCCTGGATGGCAATACCGACCCGGGTCGCGCGGAACCACCACCAGAACAGCAGCAACGCTAGCAGCATCAAGACAGGGCTGGTCAGGCCGAAGAACTGCGCGGAGGCGAAGCCAACCCACCAGCTGGGAATGCTGCCGCCATCGGTCGGCAAGATGATCATGGCGATCCCGTTGAGGATCGACCAGGTGGCGAGCGTGACGAGGAAGGGTTGCAGTTTGAGCAGCGAGATGAGTAAGCCGTTGAGCGCGCCGATCAGGAAGCCAAGCGCGAGGATGACCAGCGTCCAAAGCGCTGTGGTCGACGGATCATCGGTGAAGCGCGTTGCCGCGATCACCGTGCCGAGGCTGATCATGCCGCCGATCGACAGATCGATGCCGCCGCGCACCAGCACGATGGTTTGCCCCGTCGCTGCCAGCATCAGCGTCAGCGCCGCGGCCGTATCAAGGTTCAGTTCGTCCAGCGAAAAGACACCGGATTGCAGGCTGCCATAGATGGCGACGATCGAGGCCAGCATCAGGCAAGCGACCAGAAACGGCGCGCGGTCGAGCACCCGGCCGCGCCAATCGATGCGTGGCGAAGCGGATTTGATTTCGGCAGTCCTTTGCGCCGTCTCCACAGTTTGCTCCGCGATCGCCATCACCATGCCTTAAGCCGCCTCACTTTCAAGCATGGCGGCGCGCAAAATACCCGCCTCCGAAATGCGGTCGCCTTCGAGCGTCGCGGCAATGCTGCCATTGCGCATCACCAGCACGCGGTCGGCAACGTGGACGAGCTCCGGCATGTCGCTGGAATGAAACAGGATCGCATAGCCCTTGGCCGCCAGGTCGCGCATCAGTTGGAAGATCTCACCCTTGGTGCCGACGTCAACGCCGCGCGTCGGATCGTAGAGCAGCAGCACACGCGCCTGCGTCAGCAGCATCTTGCCGAAGATGACCTTCTGCTGGTTGCCGCCCGACAGCGTGCCGGCAAGCTGCTCTGACGTGCCGGCCTTGATGTGCAGGAAGTCGACCATTTCCTTAACCAGGGCAGCCTCCTTTTGCCGGCTCAGCAAGCCGTGTTCGGTGAAGCGCTTGATCACGGAAAGCGTCAAATTCTCGCGCACGCTCTTGGTAAGAAGCAGGCCCTGTCCGCGCCGGTCCTCCGGCACCAGCGCGATGCCATCCTTGCCGATCAGCGCTTGGCGAGGATTGCCGATCGAGGTGGACTTGCCCCAGAGTTCGATGGTGCCGTTGGCCTTGCTGGCGCCAAACAGCGCCTGAAACAATTCGCGCTGGCCGTGGCCCTGCAGGCCGCCGACGCCCAGCACCTCGCCCTCGCGCAAGGCAAAATCGACGCCGGAGAGCCGGCTGCCGCTCGAGAATGCCTTGACCCTGAGCGCGACGCGATCGGTCGCGGTGGCAATGCGCTCGGGGTAGAGCCGATCGAGGTGCCGGCCGATCATCTGGGTGACGATCTCGTTGTCGGACACCGCTTTGGCCTCGTGCACGGCGATGGTACTGCCGTTGCGGAAGATGGTCAGCCGGTCGGCGATGGCGCGCACCTCGGCCATGCGGTGTGAGATGAAGATGACCAGCCTGCCTTCGGCGGCCAGCTGCCGGGTTAGCTTGAGCAGCCATTCGGCTTCGCGCGCCGGCAGCGCCGAGGTCGCCTCGTCGAGAATCAGGATGCGCGGGTCCTTGGCCAGCCCCTTGGCGATCTCCACGATCTGGCGCTCGGCCAGTGTCAGCCGTCGCAATTCCTGGTCGGGGCGGAGGCTCGGAAAATTGTATCTGTCGAGCAGCGCCAGCGTTTTGCGACGCATCTCGCCGCGATTGATGGTGCGCAGCAGCGTCCTTGGCTCGTGGCGGAACCAGATGTTCTGCTCGACGCTGAGATCGGGGATCAGCGACAGTTCCTGGAAGACAGCGGCGATGCCGCGCGCCTGAGCTGCATCTGGATTGGCGGGGCGATAATCCTGACCGTCGACCAGGATCGAGCCGCCATCATGCCGGACCGCGCCCGACAGGATCTGGATGAAGGTGCTTTTGCCCGCACCGTTCTCGCCGAGCAACGCGTGCACTTCGCCGGCTCGGGCACTGAATGTCGCTTCGCTCAGCGCAACGATGCCGCCATAGCGTTTGGACAAGCCTTTGACGGTGACGAGGTCCATGGATGCGCCTTCGAAAAGCTCTCCCGGCATCCTGCGATGCCGGGAGACAGGGTCGTGGTGACAGGATGTTACTTGCTGCCTGCGGCTTCCGCAGCCGTGATCTCGACCCAGTCAGGCGTAATCGGCAGCGTCAGGCCGGGCGCCTGATCGGGGAAGGCATTTTCGCCAACCGCGATCTTGATCATCTTGGTGCCTGGATAGAGCTTGGACTCGAAGGGATCGGTGGTGACGAAGTCACCCTTGACCGAGACGGAGCGCTCCGCCGGTTTCTTGCCGGTGTCGAGAATGTCGACCGCCAGCTTGATCGCTTCCGACGAGAGATAGGCCGGGTTGGAGCCGAGGATGCACTTGGCGCCTTGCGTCTGCGCACAGGTGAGAGCAGCTACGTTGTATGAGAAGCCGACGACCGGGACGATCGGCCGGCCGGCATCCTTCAACGCCTGGATGGCGCCGGAACCATAGCCCTGTGTCATGACGCCATCGATCTTCGGATTGGCGGCAAGCAGTGCCGCGACGCCCGACTGTTCCGGTCCGAGCGCGTAATTGCCGTTGTAGTAGCCTACGACCTTGATGTCAGGATATTTGGCCAGCACCTTCTCATAGCCTTGCTGCAACTGTGCGGAGATCGGCGCGCCGGCAAGGCCGCGGTCGAGGATGATATTGCCCTTGCCGCCAAGCTGGGTGGCCATCCACTCGGCCATGACGGAGGGAATACGGTCCCAATCGGACGCGACGGCAAACGCGCAGGGCTCGGTCACCACCTGGTCGAAGCTGATAACGACGATGCCGGCATCGCAGGCCTTCTTGATGGTCGGGTTGAGCGCCGAATCCGAACCGGCGTCGACGAGGATGGCGTCCGGCTTCTGGCGGATGATGTTGTTCAGCGAATTGATCTGCGCCTGAACGGTGTTCTCGACGTTTTCGATCTTGAGGTCGACTCGACCCTTCAACGGCCCCTTGTTGACCGAAACGGTGGCGACGCGTTCCATCTGCTGGCGCCAGTCATTGCCGACGAAATTGTTCGAGAGATAGATGGTGTAGGGCTTCTTGTCCTCGGCGTGGCTCGGCGCCGTGCCCACGCCGATTGCGGACATGGCAAGAGCTGCCAATCCGCCGCAAACTGTCTTCAGTTTCATGATCTCTCCTCCTTCGTGTTTCCTGCATCAGCCGGTGACGGACTTCGCCATCTTGGTGGGTGCTGCACGCAAATTGATACCGGTACCAATGCGCCTTGTCAATTTAAGCCAAGACGCATTGGAGGAGCTTCGAGGCGATCCATTCGCCGCCGATTGCAAACGTCGCTCATTTCGAGCCAGCGGCCTCGGCAGGGGTAATTTCAACCCAATCAGGGCTGACCGGAAGAAACAGACCGGGAGCCATGTCCGGAAAGGCGTTCTTGCCGACTTCGATCTTCTGCATGGTCGCATCGGGATACAATTCCGACGGGACCGGATCGGTAGTGAGGAAGGCGTTGCGCAGCAGGATCTTCTTCTCGGCCGGTTTCTTGCCGTCGAGTATCTCGACCGCAAGCTTCAAGGCCTCGGCCGACAGATAGGCAGGGTTGGGTGCAAGGATGCATTGCGCGCCCTGGGTTTGGGCACAAGTCGTGGTCGTCAGATTGAAGGGACTGCCGGTGATGGGGACGATCGGACGACCGGCATCCTGCAGCGCCTTGATTGCTCCGGCGCCGTAACCCTGGACGAAGATCGCGTCGACTTGCGGGTGGGCCGCCAGCAGGCTGGCGACGCCGGCCTGTTCCGGCCCCAGCGCATAGTCGCCGTTGAAATAGCCGACCACTTCAATGCCGGGATATTTCTTGATGACTTCCTCGAACCCACCCTGCAGCTGGGCGGAGATCGGAGCGCCGGCAAGTCCGCGGTCGACGAGGATCTTGCCCTTGCCTCCGAGTTTCTTGACCAGCCACTCGGCCTCGACGCGAGGCGCCCGACCCCAGTCGGACTCCATCGTATAAGCGCAAGGGGCGCTCACGATCTGATCGAAGGCGATCACCACGATGCCAGCCTTGCAGGCCTTCTCAATCGTCGGGTTGAGGGCTTCGCCGGAGCCCGCATCGATCACGATGGCGTCGGGCTTGTTGCGAATGATGTTGTTGAGGGAATTGATCTGCGCCTGGACCGTGGTTTCGACCACTTCGACCTTGAGGTCGACCCGGCCGGCAAGCGGCGGTTTCTTCACCGCGATGTCGGCGCTGCGCAGCATCTGCTGGCGCCAGTCGTTGCCGACGAAATTGTTCGAGAGATAAATGGTGTAGGGCTTCTTATCCTGTGCATTGGCCGGCACGGTATCGACCGACAGCAACGTCGTCGCGATCACCGCAAGGCCGGCGAAAAATACGCCTGCTTTCATGATTTCCTCCTCCCGTGTTTGTTGTCGGCCGCGCGAACGCCGCCGCCTATCGAGTGCTTCGAGGCACAGCCCCTTATGAACAGACTTTGTCGTTGTGCATGCAGTTACCCCAGAACCGCTGCGCATCTTGGGTGACATGCAGCAGGCAAATGCTCAGCGTCGGAAGTGGCTTTGCATCCACGTTCGATCGTGGTCCTCCGCGCAGCCTTCATCCTAGCTATGATGCTATTATAATTTTATAAGGCTGTCCATGACCGAGACCAGGAAATCGGCGCGCGCAAATGCCGCCGATCTGGTTCAGGCCAGGTCGTTCGGCGCGTCGTAGCTAATGCTGAAGAGATCGGCCGGATGACGGGCAATGGTGAACTCGATGCTCTGCTGGTCAGCCGATTGGTAGAGCATCTCCACACTCAGGACCGCACTGCCAAGGGCTATGCGGAGGTCCTCGGCGATGGCCTCATCGGCGATCTCGGCGCGGACCGTGACATGCGCGACGTCCAGCCGCAGGCCGAGATGCCGTTGCACCGAACGAAAGATCAACACGTCGGTAAAATCGTCCCGCTTCAGCTTCGCTCCGACAGAAGACGGGAAATAGCTGGTGATCTGAGCCTTCTTCTGTTCACCCACTGACAGGATGCCGCGCAAGCAGTAGCCGGCCTCGTCCTTGCCCATGCCAAAATGTCGTTGGAGCACGGGGGAAGCCTCCTTGCGATAGGATTTCACCGTCAGCTGCGCGTCCTTGGTGAAGGCCGCCATGTCTGCGAAATTCTTGAATTTCCAGCTCAGATTGACCGACGGATTGCGTGCCGTGACCACCGCCGGTTTCGCCGACCGCTTCCTGATCAGCCCGTCGGCCTCAAGATCGCGCAGTGCCTGGCGCACAGTGATCAGGCTGACACCAAAATGCTCGGCGATGGTCGCCTCCTTCGGCAGCTCGCCACCGACGGGGAAGGCGCCGTTGCCGATCGGCTCGCGCAGGATGTCGGCGAGTTGGCGATAGAGCGGCCCGTTCGAGCGGCCGAGTGTGCGCCGGGGAAGACTATCGATGGTGGGAACTGAGTGATCCATGAGCCTCGTCGCGTGCCTCGAAGCTTTTATAATAGCTTCCGTGCCCCGAGGCTAGGCAATGCCGCCGACGATCGACAGCGTCAGACGAAGAGCCGGAGCGGGTGTTCGATCGCCGATTTCAGGGTCGCGAACCACGCAACAGCTGCCGTTTCGTCTACGCTTGCCGCATCTATCGTCAGCAGGCATTCGGCATGATCGCCTGCCGTGTTGATTGAGATTGTCAGGCGCATTGCACGGCCCGGCAACAGCGGCATCGCCAGCGGCCGGATGTCGCTTGCCGGCAGCAGCTGCAACGACAATACGGCCGGCTTGTCCGCGTCGTCACGGTTGTCAGTCAAGACTGCACGCCGCACTGCGCGCAGCGATGTCAGGGGCATCTCCGGGACTGTCGCAAACACCGCTTGCCGACCGGCCAGTTCCAGCGCCATTGCGCTGCCCTTGGCGGCATCCGAGACTTCGGCGAATGCACGACCCACAGCGCGCAACAGGATTTCGTCGAAGTCGAGCGATTTCCCCAAGACTTCAATGGCGCCCAGCAGGTCTTTCAGCGCGCCCAGCGTGATCGACGCGGCGAAGGCGGCGATGCGAGGCGCAGCGATTGTTGGCGCCGCAGCAGGTGGGATGTCATGGGTGGAAATTGCAACGAAGCTCAGTACGTCAGCGGCCAGGATGCGGCCACCCGGACCGCTGCCGCGAAGAGTTGACAGAGGCAGATCACGCTCGCGCGCCAAACGTCGCGCATAGGGCGAAACGGCTAGCCGCTGCGTCTGTGCCACCGTCATGTTCATTTCAGATACTCGGCATTGACACAGTTGTTCAGCCGCCCCTCGGCGAGATAGGCGTGCACGACCTCGATCGATTTCAGCCTGAGGTCGCGCATCGACGCCGGGCTGTAGAAGGCAGCGTGCGGGGTGACGATCAGCCGGTTGGCGATCCAAGGTTCGCGGCGCCGCCATGCCGCCAGCAGCGGATGGTCGAGATCGCCGGGTTCATTCGGCAGTACGTCAAGTCCGGCGCCGGCGACCCTGTCCTTACGCATCGCCGCTTCCAGCGCGTCGAGATCGACGATCGGGCCGCGCGCGGTGTTGATCAGGACAAGGCCAGGCTTGGCGGCGGCAAAGGCGGCTGCGCCGAGCACTTTGCGGGTTTCCTCGCTCAGCGGCGTGTGAACACTCACCACATCCGCGCGCGCCATCAGCTCGGCCAGCGAATTGACCCGCTCGTAGCCGGTCGACAGGTCGACGCCGGACAGAAGATGCGGGTCATGGAACACCACCTTCATATCGAAGGCGGCGGCGCGACGCGCCGTGGCCAACCCGATGCGGCCGAGCCCGACAATGCCGAAGGTGGCGCCCTTGTGCCGGCGCACCAGCGGCGCCTTGGAGAAATGCCAGCCTTCGGGGCCATTGCCGGAAAGTTCTGTGCCATAAGCCGACGTGCCACGTGTCAGCGCTAGCATCAGGCCGATGGCATGATCGGCGACTTCGGTCGTGCCATAGTCCGGCACGTTACACGCCGGAATCTTGCGCGCGCCCCAGCCCGCCGTGTCGATGTTGTCGAAGCCAACGCCTGAACGCACGGCGATCCGCGCCCTGGGAAAGGCGGTTGGAGCTGCGGCGACAATATGGGTCGGCGAATAGTTGATGACGGCATCGACCGACCCGCAGATGGTCGGATCCAGTGTCGCGGCCTTCTCGTTGGTCGAGCGAGCGAGGATGAATTCAATGTCGGGATAATGCTCGCGCTCGAGTTCGGCCTCGTCGGCGGCTTGCCAGTTGGCGCACAGGATCTTCATGCTTGCTCTTCGAATCTAAGATGGAACGATGACTATTTCTTGATGCCGCCGATACGGCCGCCCATCGGCACCACGGCGCCGACCGGCTGATCGATCGCGCTTAGCGTGCCGCTGATCGGCGCCTCGATCTCGACCACAGCCTTGTCGGTTTCGATCTCGGCGATCAGTTCGCCTTCCCTCACCGCGTCGCCAATCACCTTCAGCCATTTGATGACCATGCCTTCGCTGACGGTGAGATCGCCGAACGGCATCGTCACCGGCTCGTCGTCGCCGGCAGCGGGAGTGGCCGTCGCGGGTGCGGCGGGTTGCGGCTTGGCCGGAGCAGATGCGGGATTGGCCGGCGCAGGACTTTTCAGGCCGACTGTATACCAGTGATCGGGAACCGGCGGTTTGCCTGATATAACGTCGCGCACGCCGTGGGCGATGTGGGCCGTGTCGACCAGCATCGCGCGTTCCAGCACCGGCGCGAAGGGATGCGATGTCGGCGCGGTGTGCAGCCTTCCGGGTGGGGCGTCGAGCTCGTCGAAGGCGAGCTCGTTAATGGCTTGCGCGATCTCGCCGCCGAGGCCGCACATCGCCCAAGCCTCGTCGACGATGAGCAGGCGGTGGGTTTTCCTGACACTGGCGACGATAGTGTCGATATCGAGCGGCATGATGGTGCGCGGATCGATGACCTCGGCTTCGATCCCTTCGCTTGCCAATGCCTCCGACGCTTCGAGCGTACGTTGCACCATCTGCCCGGCCGCAACGATGGTGATGTCGGTACCGCTCCTGGCGATGCGCGCGACGCCAAACGGGACATAGTGTTCGTCGACCGGCACTTCGCCCTTGGAGGCGAACAGCGCCTTGGGTTCAAGCATGATGACGGGATCGCCGGCTCTCAGCGCCGTCTTCATCAACCCCTTGGCGTCGGCCGGGGTCGAGGGCACGCAGACGATGAGGCCGGGCATGTGGGCGAACACCGGATGATAGATGCCGCTGTGATGCGGGCCCGAGCTGCGCAGCGCACCGGCGCCAACGCGCACGACCATCGGCGCGCTCATCAAACCGCTGGTCATGTAACGCAGCTTTGCCGCTTGCAGGAAAATCTGCCCGGCAGTCTCGAAGGCGAAGTCGGCGAACATCAGGTCCGAGACGGTGCGCGCGCCAGTGGCCGAGGCGCCGACGGCCGCGGCGGTAAAACCCTGTTCGGAAATCGGTGTGTCGACCATCCGCTCGGCGCCGAATTCGTGCCACAGGTTCCTGGTGTGAGCGAAACTGCCGCCGCGCTCGCCGGTACCCTCGCCGAAATAGAGGATCGCCGGATTGGCACGCATCTCCTCGGCGATACCGTCGCGCACCGCCTCCAGCCAGCCTTGCGTGCGCGTCTCTCCGACGGCGCGTGGTTGCAAGGCGGCAGGAGGATTGATCGGATCGGCAAAGACGTGCAGCCGGACCGTTGCCGGATCGGGTTCGGGCGAGTTGCGGGCGAAGGTCAGCGCTTCCTCGACCACCTTCTCGATCCGCGTTTCGATGGCGGCGAGTGCTTCCGCATCAGCGATGCCATAGTCCTCGACCAGCTTCTTGCGGAACAGGTCGATCGGATCGCGCTTGATCCAGGCGTCGAGTTCCTCCTGCGTCCGGTACGTGCCGATGACCGGATCGCCCTCATGGTGACCGACGGTGCGATAGGTCTTGGCCTCGATCAATGTCGGACCCTTGCCGGAACGGGCACGCTCGGTGGCTTCCTTCATGGCCAGCCAGACGGCGAAGACGTCGTTGCCGTCGACGGCAACGCCGGGCATGCCATAGGAGGAAGCCTTAGTGGCGATCTCGGGATTGAGCGTGATGGATTTCAGCGGCGTGGCGGTGGCGTAGAGATTGTTCTCGCAGATGAAGACTGCCGGCGCGCGCTGCACGGCGGCAAAGTTAAGCGCCTCGTGGAAACCGCCATGATTGGCGGCGCCATCGCCGAAGAAGGCGACGCCGATGTCGTCACGGCCCTGCTGGCGGGCACTCATACCGATGCCGACGGCATGGCCGATGCCCGCGGCGACGATGCCATTGGTGCCAAACAGGCCCACCGAACGGTCATAGAGATGCATGGTGCCGCCACGGCCGCCGCAAATGCCGTCGACCTTGCCGAACAATTCTGCCATGACGCGGCCGGGGTTGGCACCCTTGGCGAGTGCGTGGCCGTGTCCGCGATGGGTGGAGGTGACCCAGTCGGTCGGGCGCAAATGCGCGCAGACGCCGACGCCTGTCGCCTCCTCACCGATATAAAGATGCAGGAAACCCGGCGTCTCGCCCTTGCGGCAAGCAATCTGGGCGATGCTTTCGAAGCGGCGCAACAGAACCATGCGTTCGAACAGGTCGAGCAGGATTTTCCGATCGGGCAGATTTGGTGCACCCTTGAAATCCTCGCGCGCGCGCGCTGCAGAAATTGCCACCAAAGCCTCCGTGAATCCGTCTGGTGCCGGGCAACATCGCGCCGGCGACGAGCTTGTTGACCGCTCGCTTCGTCCGATCATAGATTATAATAGCATAATGTCTACCGACCCCGAACTGAGCCGACATGGCGGCTAGATTTTGGTAATGCGCACCGTGGCGTCGGGCCGCTGGAATAGCTCCGGCCGCAGGCTGAGACCAAGCCCTGGCCCTTCGAGCGGTGCGACATGGCCGTTTTTGACCGGCGGAATGTCGGCAACGATCTCGGTGTACCAGCCGGCGAAATAGGCGCGCACCGCTTCCTGGTAATTGACGTTCGGCAAGGTGGCAGAAAGCGCGCAGCTAGCGGCATAGACGATCGGCCCAGTACAGTCGTGCAAGGTGACTGGCAGCTCGCTGGCCTCGGCCATGTTGGCGATCTTGCGCGCCTCCGAGAGTCCGCCGCACCAGGCGAGGTCGATCATGATCACCGAGGCCGCGCGCTTGTCGATCAGCTGCTTGAACATCTGCCGCGAGGCCAGCCGCTCGCTGGCGGCGATCGGTATCGAGGTGTGGCGGACAAGCTCGGCCATGGCGTCAAGCTCATTGTAGCGGATCGGCTCTTCCAGCCAGGCGACATCGTAAGGCTTCAATGCCTCGGCAATGCGCAGCACCGGCGGCAACGTCCACAGCCCATGCAGCTCGACCATGATTTCCATGTCGCGGCCGACGGCGTCGCGGATCTTCTGAAACGGCTCCAGCGCCTTGTCGAGGTCGGCAAGCGAAATGCGTGTGCCATTCGACGCCTCGGCGGCGATGTCGAACGGCCATATCTTCATCGCGCCGATGCCTTCCGATTTCAGGCTCCTGGCAAGGTCGCACGCATTATATCGCCAGGCCAGCAGGTCCTCATAAGGGCCTTCGTTAGAATCACCAGTCTTCAGCGACCAGTCCTCGCCACGCTCGAACAGCGCGTTCTTCTTTGTGGCGCGGACATGCTTGTAGCCGGCGCAGGTGTTGTAGATCGGCACGCTCTTATGGGTGCGCCCGCCGAGAAGCCGCCAGACCGGCTCACCGAGCGCCTGGCCATAGATGTCCCAGAGTGCGATGTTGACGGCGGAATTGCCGCGCACCTCGGCGCCGGAATCGCGCGCGCCGACATAGACACTGCCCAGCGTGCGGTCATGCAACTCGATGTCGCGCGGATCCTTGCCCAGGAGATAGGACGCGACATTGTCGTGGATGTAGGAGGCGACCGGCCCCGGCGCCCAGAAGGTCTCGCCGGTGCCGATGATGCCGGCATCGGTGTGGACGCGCAGCCAGAACAGGAAAGGGAATTCCGCCAGCTGCAGCGTTTCGAGCGCGATAACTCTCATGGTTTCCTCCCCATTACAGCGGACCGTGCAGTCGACGGGACAATAGCACATCGCTGTTGACAGCCATTTATGGTACCGGTATCAAACGGTCAAGATGGTCGCCGGGAGGGTGCTCGTTTGCCCGCAGAAAATCAAACTACGACGCCAAAGAGAACACTGGTCACCGGCGCTGCGGGTGGCCTCGGGCGTGAGGTGGCGATCCAGTTGGCCCGGCGTGGCTGTAGCGTAGCGGTTACCGACATCAATGGCGATGGACTTGCCAAGACTATCAGGCAGATCAGCGAAGCCGGCGCGGAAAGCGAAAGCATCGTCAGCGATTTCACCGGGGAAGGCGCGCCGGAGGCGGCGGTGGAAAAGGTGGTCGCGCGCTGGGGCGGCATCGACGTCCTCGTCAACAATGCCGGCTACGGCGTCATCGAGCCGTTTCTCGATGCGAGCTATAAGGCCTGGACGCGCACGCTGGCGCTCAACGTCACCGCACTTGCCATGGCCTGCAAGGCGGCGGGCCGGGTGATGCGCGAGCAGCGTTCGGGGCGCATCATCAACATCACCTCGCCCGGATCGCGCATGGCGTTGCCCGACTACACCGCCTATACGGCGAGCAAGGCGGGCGTCGATTCCATCACCCGTGCAGCTGCCGTGGCGCTGGCGCCTTATGGCGTGCTCGTCAATAGCCTGGCGCCAGGCATGATGGACACCGAAATGCAGCGCTCGACCGAGGTCGATCTTGCCCGCGCCAATGGCCGCAACGATCTGCAGGCCTTTCTCGACGAGCGCACACGACGGATCCCGATTGGCCGGCGAGCCGAGATTTCCGAGGTCGCAGAGGCCGTCGTCTGGCTCTGCCTCGATTCGCCCAAATACATGACCGCTGAGCGGCTCAACATGTCGGGCGGGCTCGACAAGGACTGATCCAATGCTGCGAAACTCCCCTCCCAGCAACGCCGACATCGGCGCGCTCGAACGCAAGGCGACCCAATTGCGCCGCCACATGCTGACCATGGCGCGCGGCCAGGGCCAAGGCTATATCGGCCAGGGTCTCGGCATCGCCGATACGCTGGCTGCACTCTATTTCCATGAACTGCGCTACGATCCGCACAATCTGGCATGGCCCGACCGCGACCGCTTCCTGTTGTCGACCGGGCACTATTCGATCGCGCTGTGGGCAGCACTGGCCGAGGCCGGCATCCTTCCGGTCGAAGAACTTGTCACCTACGGCGCCGACAACAGCCGGCTGGAAATGTCGACGCTCGACACCACGCCCGGCGTCGAGATGATCGGCGGCTCGCTCGGCCATGGGCTGGGGCAAGGTGTCGGCCAAGCACTTGGGCTTCGCGTCGACAAATCCGATGCGCGCGTGTTCGTCGAACTGTCCGATGGCGAGATGCAGGAAGGCTCGACCTGGGAAGCGGCGATGTCGGCCAGCCATTTCAAGCTCGACGGGCTCGTGGCGCTGATAGACTGCAATGGCATCCAGGCTGACGGACCTGTCGTGCTCGACGTGGAGCCGGTGGCCGACAAATGGCGCGCCTTCGGCTGGCAGGCATCAGAGATCGACGGCAACGACATGGCGGCCGTGGTCGGCGCGCTGGCGGATGCAAGGAATCGCAACAGCAAGCCGAAGGCGATCGTGCTGCGCACGCTGCCGGGCAAGGGCGTGCCACGCATCGAGACCAGTGAGAAATCGCACTTCTTCCGCATCGACGTGGCGCAATGGGACGGCATCATCGCCGAGTTCGACAAAAGCGTGGGAACACCGCAATGAGAGGCGCGGTGATGGACGCCGGACGGACACTGGCCATGGGCCAGGATGAGGCGGTCGGCGGCGGCGGCCGGCCGAGCGTCGAGGCACCATTTGGCAAGGCGTTGGCGAGGCTCGGCCAGAGCCGGCCCGATATCGTCGGCCTGACCGCCGACCTCGGCAAATACACGGACATATTGCCATTCCGCGATGCCTTTCCCGGACGCTTCTTCAATGTCGGCATGGCCGAGCAGAATCTAGTCGCCGTAGCTGCGGGGTTGGCGCGCACCGGCAAGGTGCCGTTCGCCACCACCTATGGCGTATTCGCGACGCGTCGCGCCTATGATTTCGTCGCAATCGCGCTCGCCCACTCCAACCTCAACGTCAAGATCGTCGCCGGCCTGCCAGGTTTGACAACCGGCTATGGCGGCACGCACCAGGCGATCGAGGATTTGGCGCTGATGCGCATGATCCCCGGCCTGACCATCATCGACCCCTGCGACGCCACGGAGATCGAGGCCGCGACCGAGGCGATCGCCGAGCATCGGGGTCCAGTGTACATGCGGCTGCTGCGCGCCAGTGTGCCTGTCGTGTTCGAGCCCGGTTACATCTTCGAGATCGGCAAGGCGCGGCATCTTCGGGAAGGCAGCGATGTCGGCATCATCTCGACCGGCTTCATGACCGAACGGGCGCTGGATGCGGCGGATGCTTTGCGCAAACAAGGTATCTCCGCCAGCGTGCTCCATGTTCCCACGATCAAGCCGTTCGACGCTGAGGCGGTCACCGAATTTTCTGCTTCCGTTGACCGTATCGTCACGACCGAAAACCATGTTGTCGTCGGTGGGTTGGCCAGCCTTGTCGTCGAGACCTTGTTCGATGCCGGCATTGCGAAGAAGGTAACGCGCATCGGTCTGCCGGACCGCTATATCGAATGCGGCGCGGTGCCGACCTTGCAAGCCAGGTATGGGCTGACGACCGAGGCCATTGTCGCAAAGATTGCCGCGCTGAATTAGGACTGTCGCATGAAGATCACCGAGATCGAGACCTTCGCCGTCGGTGCCGGCTGGAAGAACTGGCTGTTCGCCAGAGTCCACACCGACAAGGGCGTCCACGGCATCGGCGAAGGCACGCTGAACGGTTTCATCAAGACCACCGAAGCCGGCGTGCATGAGCTCAAGCATCTCGCCATCGGCCAGGATCCGCGCCGCATCAACGCGCTGGCCAAGCGGATGCTGGACAGCGTCTCGCTCGATGGCGGCCATATCCACCGCACTGTCATCGCTGCCATCGAAGTCGCCTGCTGGGACATCCTCGGCAAAAGTCTCGGCGTCCCGATCCACCAGCTGCTCGGCGGCCAGGTGCGAGACAGCGTGCTCGGCTACGCCAATGGTTGGTATCGCACCGAGCGCACGCCTGAAGCTTTCCTCGAAGCTGCCCAGGCGGTTCTGGCCAAGGGCTTCAAGGCGTTCAAGCTGGATCCGTTCGGCACCACCCAAGGGTTCATTTCGCGTGAGGAGCTGGACCTGTCCTACGCGATCTGCCGCATGCTACGCGACAGGCTGCCCAAGGACACGCTGATCCTGATCGATGTGCATGCGCGCTTCACCGAGATCGCCGCCCTGCAGGCAGCGCAAAAATTCGCCGACCTCGACATCTACTGGTGGGAGGAGCCGACCTCGCGCGACCGCCAGGAGACCGTGCATGAAGTGGCGCATCGTTCGCCGATCCCGGTAGCGACTGGCGAGATGTACGACACGGTCGGCCAGTTCTACGCGCTGGCCGCCGGTGGCGGAGTCAACATCTTCCAGCCTGAGCCGATGTCGCTCGGCGGCATTGCGCCATCGATGCAGGTGGCCAACCTCGCGCTCGCCCATGGCAGCCATATTGCCCCGCATCAGAGCGGCGGCCCGGTGGCGACGGCGGTGTGCCTGCAACTCGCTGCGGCGGTGCCGAACTTTCTCATCCAGGAGCACTTCGACGCGTTCAATGATCCGTGGACGCCCGATCTCGTGACCTGGCATCCAACCGTCAACCCAGACAACGGCCATTTGTCGCTGCCGGACGCACCGGGGCTCGGCATCGATCTCAACATCGATGCGATCAAACATCATCCCTACGATCCCGACGCCTATCTCAACGTCCATGCCGAAGGCTGGGAAAAGCGCCTCGGCCGCCGCGAAGAGATGGCGAATAAGCAAACGTCATGATCAAGCGCTTTCGCGGTCGACAATTTCGAACCCGAGGCTGGTAATGGTCGGCACTTTGGTGTCACCGCCGAGCCTTGCCAGCAACTGCCGCACCGCGCGCCGGCCCATCTCGTAGCGATTGACCTTCACCGTGGTCAGCGGCGGATAAAGCTGCGCGGCGAGATCCATGTCGCCATAACCGGCAATTGCGATCCTGCCCGGTACCGCCCAGTGCCGGCGATGGCATTCCTGCACAGCGCCGACGGCCAGCGTGTCACTGGAAAAGAAGATGGCGTCGATATCCCTGTGGCGAGAGGTCAACGTCACCAGCGCCTCGGCGCCGCCCTGCGCGGTGATCGGCACCTCGACCTCCATGTCGGCATGGTTCTTGATGCCGAGTTCAGTGAGCGCGGCATGGTAGCCGGTGCGGCGCTGCTGCAGTCGGTCATTGCCATGGATCGGCGTCGAGACGAAGCCGATGCGCTTGTAGCCTTTGGCCGCCAGATGCATGGTCATGGCGTAAGCGGTCTCGAAATTGGAGACGCCGACCACCATGTCGATCGGCCTGCGGCCCTTGATCTCGGAAATCTCGACCACCGGCGCACCGCTGCTCTTCAGCAAGGCGCGCGCCGTCTCGCTTTGCACGAAGCTTTGCAGGATCATCCCGATCGGGCGCCAGCCGAGCAGATTCCGGATCGATTTCTCCTCGGCTTCCTGTGTGAACTCGCCCTGGACCAGAAGCATCGAATAGCCGCTCTCATGGCATTCGTCGGACATGCCTTGGACTTGTTCGGCGATGCCGGAATTGATCAGCGGCGGCACGACCGTGCCGATCATGCGGCCATTGCCGCGCATGCTGGACGCCAGCCGGTTGGGGACGAAGCCGGCCTGCTCGATGGCTTCAAGCACTTTGGCGCGCGTCTCTGGCGATACCATGTCGGGATTGGACAGCGCGCGCGACACTGTCATCGGCGCCACCCCAACGCGCTTGGCGATCTCGCGGACGCCAAGGCGCTCCGGCGGCCTTCTTTCGCCGCCGCCAGATTTTGCGGCCATCAGTCTGCTCCGCGAACCATTTGCCGCATCTTAGGGACCGAACCGGTGAGTTTCCACTCAAGGGACGACAGTCTAGCAGCATTGTCAGTTGTCCCGGTGGCAGCGCAGCATAGCGAGCCATTCACTGTCAACGCTTCAGAAATTGCGCCCATAGCCTGCCATCCATCCACCATCGACGCTCAGCATCTGGCCAGTTGTATAGGTGTTCAGCGGATCGCAGAAGAACAGCACCGCTGCCACTGCTTCCTCGATGCATCCGGCGCGGCCAATCGGCGTGTGGCTAAGCATCGCCTTGTCGCCGGAGACCATGGTTTCATACTCGACCGCACCGACACCGACGGCATTGACCAAGACCTTCGGGCCAAACTCCATGGCCAGCGTTCGCATGCCGGCGAGGATAAAGGCGCTCTCCATTGAAAAGCGCGGGTGGCGGCGCATCGGCATGCCGGCGACTACGGAGACCAGAAAGACGATGCGGCCGCTGCCGCGATCGGTCATGGTCATGGCAGCCTTTCGCGCATCGCCATAAAGGGATTTCGGGTCCCCTGCCGCCGTCCCCGGCCGCAGCGGACAGGACATCAGCAGGATATCAGCTTCACGAGCATGAGAGCCCTCTACCAATTGCCCGCCATTGGCCTGCAACGCGGCAAGCGCTGCCTCGGCTAACAGATTGCTGTCGCCATCCAGTGCAACGGCGGCGCCATTGAGCTCAATTTCCATGGCGGCGCTCACATCATATATCCCGCCGTCCAGCCGCCATCGACGGCCAGCACCTGGCCGTTGATATAGCTGGCAGCCGGAGAAGCCAGGAACAACACTGTCTCCGCGATCTCTTCCGGCTGGGCGGGCCGTCCGAGTGGAACATGGGCGAGAAACTCTTGAGTGCGCCCGGCAAACTTACCGTCATCACCATAGAATAGCTTGGCTGTCAGGGCCGTCATCACCGAGCCCGGCGCGATAGCATTGGTAAGGATGCCCTTTGCCCCCAATTCGATGGCCATCGACCGCGTCAAATGAATGATGCCAGCCTTGGCGGCGACAAATGGGCTCTGTAAGCGCATGGCAGCAAGCCCGACGACCGAGGCGATGTTGATGATGCGCCCACCGTTTCCTGCGGCCAGCATGGGCGCAAGCGCAGCTCTGCTCATGGTGTAAAGTCCGTCAAGATCGATACCGGTGATGCGATCCCATTCCTCGGCAGGAAACTCGTCGATGGTGACCCGATGCGCCAGCGTGTTGACGCCGGCATTGTTGACGAGAATGTCGAGCCGGCCGTATCGTTCTATCGTTGCTGTGACCGCAGCGTCTACCGATGCGGCATTGCGGATGTCGACTGCGCAAGCCATCGCTCCATCCAGGCCCGCAGCAACGCGCTCTGCGCCTTCGAAGTCGATATCAGCGACAATGATCGCTGCGCCATTGGCGGACAGCCGTCTGGCGACGGACCTTCCGATCGCACCGGCTGCCCCGGTAACCAGCGCAATCTTGCCACTCAAATCGCACCGCATAGCCCACCGTAACCGCCTTTTGGATTATGCTATTATAATAATTCCCACTGGACAAGAAACTTGCCGCAGAGGGAGCCGAAATCTGTCGGTCTTTTGATGTCAGCTTTTCGAGGTAGAATGGACACCCTCAATGGCCAAGATGAGGCGCAAATTGGTCACGGCTCCACTCGTGAAGTGGAGCCGCACCTGATCAAACCTCAGTTGCCTCGGAACGTTCGAGAGCATCCTCAACATCGACTCCCAGATAGCGGACCGTGTTCTCGATCTTAGTATGACCGAGCAAAATCTGGATGGCTCGCAGACTTCCCGTCGCTTTGTAGATAATCGAGGCCTTGGTGCGACGCAGGGAATGGGTTCCGTATTCCTCTGGCCTAAGCCCGATCGCCCCGACCCATTCGTCTACGAGGCGTGCATACTGGTGAGCCCTTGGATTGATCCTGCTCGGAAACGCTTAATCATCGACTGTTCCGCCGCGTCGCTCCAGCCATGCGAGAAAGCTGGAGCGTACGTCGCTCATCAACTCGAACTGACAGGTCGGCCAGTTTTCTGTTGGATGACCATCGCGCGAGTTCGGACTTCCGGTCCTACCACGAGGTTGCCGATTTTGATCTTGACGAGATCGCAGCCGCGCAACTTGCTGTCGATCGCCAAATCGAAGAGCGCTCTGTCTCGCAGACGCAGCTCTCGATCGAGAAAGAAGCGTATCGCCCATATCTGTCGAGGTTTCAGAGGTCGTTTCGTCCCGACCTTCTTCCCGGCATTCCATGCCCGGCGATCGGAGTCGGTGAGGTCGTAGCACGAGTGTCCCATTTTGCTTCTCCTTCGGCCATGATTGGCCACCAGAGAAACGCCGCTAGACTGTTGCGGGGCCGGAAGTTGACAGTCCGCTTTCGGCAGGTGCTTGTTCAGGGTGCAGGAACAAAAACTTTGGTCGGAAACGACCTCTCCATCAAATCCAGGAAAGCGCGAACCTTCGCTCCGATAAGACGTCGCGAGCTTTGGAGCGCCCAGATTTGCACAGACGGACCGGCATGAGTTCCCCAGCAAACGAGTCGGCCCGCCTCGACATCGCCTTCCACAAGAAGCTTCGGAAGCAACGCCGCGCCCGCATTTGCCAGAACGGCATCGCGCACCATAAGCAGAGAAGAGAAGCGCAGGATCGGCTCGGGCTTGAAAAGGACTTCGTCCTCAAGATCGGATTTCATGCGCCAGATGACGTCCAGCGATGTCGCGCTCAGCAAGACCGCCTTTACGGGACTCGCTGCACCGCCCGGCACGGGCTGAGGGCGCGGCATGTCCGGCGAGGCAACGATCAGGCGCTCGTCGTTAAGAAAACGGCGACCGATGAGCCGTTCATCCGGTGAAGGATCGATCCGGATAACAAGGTCGTAGCCATCCTCGACCGGATCGACCTTGCGATCCTCGGCAACAATCTCAAGCTTGACCTCCGGATAGGCGAGCGCGAAACGGGTGCCGATCGTGGGAAGCGCCACATGCGCGAAAACCATGGGAGCGCTCACCCGCAGCCTGCCTCTCGGGGTCGACGCACCCAACACAATTGCCTCCCCCGCCTCCGCAATTTCCGACAGCAATCCATCGGTGCGCTCGTGAAGCGCTTGGCCTTCGTCTGTCAGTCGCAGACTTTGGGATCCACGCTCGATCAGCCTCACGCCAAGGCTATGCTCGAGTTCGCTCACATGGCGAGACAGTGTCGCCTTGGATCGGCCGGAGATGCGGCCGGCTCGCCCGAAACCGCCATGGGCGGCAACGAGATTGAAGTCGGCCAAAGCCTCGAGATCCATGGTGATGTTCCAATATTGAGACGAGCTATCTCGATCATGCCCTCTCCCGTTCATCTTTGGAACGTCTATCTTCCTCATGGACAGAACAGAAATCTTAAGGAGTTTTCACAATGGCTATTTTGGTAACCGGCAGCACCGGGACGATCGGCTCCCAGGTCCTGGCCCACCTGCAGGGGCGCAACGTCGAGGTTCGCGCCCTGACGCGTTCTCCTGAGACGGCGCAGCTTCCCGCTGGCGTAAAGGCGGTCCGCGGTGACCTCGCCGATCCGGATTCGGTCCGCGCGGCACTGCAAGGCGTCAGCACATTGTTCCTGCTCGCGCCGAATGTCGCCGATGAATTGACCCAGGCCATGCTGACCCTGACAGTCGCCCTCGAGGCTGGCATCAAGGGCATCGTCTATCTCTCGGTGTTCGGCGGCGACGGCTATGCCGAGGTGCCGCATTTTGCGGGCAAGTACACGGTCGAGCGCATGATCGATGCGCTTGACCTGCCGGCGACGATTCTGCGTCCCGCCTACTTCATCCAGAACGATCTTCGTCAGAAGGACGGACTTCTGAAGACCGGCATTTATGGCTCGCCGATCGGCAAGAAAGGCGTCTCGATGGTCGATATCCGCGACATCGGCGAGGCTGCCGCGATCGAACTGGTTCGCCGCGAGCAGGCAGCGACGCCGCTCGAACGCGAGACCTACGCCCTGGTTGGTCCGGACAGTCTGACCGGCGAAGGTATCGCCGGTATCTGGAGCGAAGCCCTCGGCCGCGCGATCCGCCATGGCGGCGACGATCTCGTCGTCATGGAGCAGCGCACGAAGACGATGCTGCCCGCCTGGCATGCGCTCGACCTGCGCCTGATGTTCAGCCGGTACCAGACGGAAGGCGCGGTGGCGACCGCTGACGACATCGAGCGCTTGACCAAACTGCTGGCCACGCTCCCCGCTCCTATGCCGCTTTTGCCAGGGATGCCGCCGCCCAGTGGGCGAACGGCTGAGCCCGCACGTTACCCCCCAACCAAGGAGACCTGCCATGACGACGATCCATCCCCTCTCCCCTGAAGATGCTCCCGCGGCAGCCGCGATGCGACAGGCCGCCTCGGCCCATAAGGGTGAAAAACTCGGTCCCGAGGCGCGGCCGATGTTCGACGCCATGTTTGCCGCAACACCCGCCGCCACGGATGTGCGGGTCGAACCCGCGACGGTCGGCGGCGTTGCGGGCTTCTGGCTTCGACTGCCTACCGCGCGACCGGGCGCGCGCATTCTCTCTGATTTGGCAATGTCGAGACCAACCACGTGAACTTCATCTGGCATGGTAATATCCTTCTGTTTGACCACACCTCATACTCCCCGCCACAGGGCGGAAGCGGAAGGGGGCGTCCATGCCATCATGTCCGTCGCCGGTTCCACGAACTGGCCCAGTCCGGACCCGCGCCGATCGCCACGGAGGCGCTCCAGCTCATCGCCGAGCTCTACAGGATTGAGAGCGAGATACGGGGACGCTCGCCCGAAGAGCGGCGCACCGCCCGCCAGGAGAGAAGCCGCCCCGTCATCGATACCCTCCAGCCATGGCTGCGCGAGAAGCTCACCCTGGTCAGCCAGAAGAGCAACCTCGCCGAAGCAATCCGCTACCCGCTCTCGCGCTGGGCCGGACTTGGTCGCTTCCTCGACGACGGCCGCGTCGAGATCGACTCCAACGTCGTCGAACGCTCGATCAGGCCAATCGCCCTCAATCGGAAGAATGCGCTCTTCGCCGGTTCCGACGGCGGTGGCGAGCACTGGGCGACCATCGCCTCGCTCGTAGAAACCGCGAAACTCAACGGCGTCGACCCGTACGCCTACCTCGCCGACGTCATCACCCGCATCGTCGCAGGCCATCCGCAAAGCCAGCTGGACGACCTGCTGCCCTGGGCCTATGCCCCCGCGCCGCTCAAGGCCGTGGCCTAAGAACAGCGGTTACGCTTCGTCTTGCGTGTCTCTCCCTGTGTGAGAAGCCGAGCGTCCCATGCATGGGCAGGTCGGTGCCTGGCACCCTCACCATTTAGAGAGTTGGCATCTCCGACGAAGCACGGCAGCTTCGTCATCCCGATCCCTTGCTGCGCCGATACGAACCGCGTCTCGGCGTCCGGGGTCCTGAACGGAATTCCCGTGGTGTGAACCTCTCCCTCGCGCGCCCAGTTCGGGAGTCCACGATCGTCTATGACGATCCATCGGATGGGATCAGGCGCGGCCGCACGCCACGCGGCCAGTCGATTGCGAGACATGTAGACGCCGCTGAACAGCTCCGGCCCGAACCTGAGCGCAAGCCCGGAAAGCCGCAGGGTGGTGACCAAGGCGCGGAGCCGCATGCCACAGGCTGCCGTTTGTGTACGTTCAAATCACGGTCACGGCCTCGTTCCGCAGTCGCTGCGGCGGCTTTGTCTCCCATTTGCGCTTGGTGAATTCCGGCCACACCTCGCTCACCTTTGGCTGGTCAGGCGATACGCAACAGTTCGCGCAGGCGGAGTGGCAGTCGCGGCGAGGCTTGCAGCTCGGTACAGCTCGCCTCCCATCGCTTCAGATAGTCGGCGATCGGGATACCGGTACGGCCGGGCCAGCGGTTGAGTGCGCCCAGCGCCTCGACGCAGTTCGGCGTGCGTTCGTATTCGGCAAGGATGGTCAGCGACATTGCCTGGGCGAATGGATTGAGGGCGGGCATTTCGATCTCGCTGCGATGGTCGGCGTACCACGCTACGGCGTCGTGGGCGAGCCCCTGGCTGTCAACGAGCGTGGTATAGCGGTCGATGATATCCTGGCGGTACCGGGCTATGGCATCGCCGAAAGCATTGTCGCCCGCGAAGGGCGGGGCCTCCTTCCAGCTCGGTGCCAGACGCCCGAGGCCGCGCAGCGAGAAGGCCTCGACCATCGCCTCCTCCAGCCATTGGCAGGGCGCCGCCGGTTTGGCATCCGCCTGCCAGCTGTTGGCCGTGACGTGACCGAGTTCGTGCCCGAACTGGTAGGCAAGCTTCGACCAGTCGCGCTCGCCTATGTCGACAATGATCCACGCCATGCTGCTGCCGTCCGGATGCAGCCAAACGGACGGTGGGCCCGACGTGTGTTCGTCGACGCGCAGCCGAACCGGTTGGCGGTCGGAGACGAGGCGGACCCCATCCAGGCAGGCGTGCCGCATGCGCTCGACGACCTGATCGGCGGAGCGAGGAAGCATGTGGCCCCAATCGCCGGCGAGTTCGATCGGCGCGGAGAGGAGGGAGGAGCCCAAAGATCGAGCCGGAGAGTTCATGGCATTACAACTCAAACTCAGACTGCCGGAAAACGTCACAAGCCCGGCGATTGATCCCAAACGAAGCGCGAATTCGCGCCTATTCATAGCGAGTTCCTATTAAGCCTTGTGATCTACAGCGTTCAAAGCCAGGGACCATTTAGGTCTCAGCTTTGTGTTAGAAAATTTGGCGCGCTTGTGTACGCTGTTGATCCTGAGCCCAGCATCAACTCTCCCTTGCGCGAGAGCAGCAGCTTTATGAGGTTTTCCTTGAGGTCGGTATCAAAAGTGCACCCCACATACGCATGAACCACAGGATGATAGTTGAGTATGCCTACCAAAGCACCTGTCACCCGGGCATCCAAAAACACAGCGTCACTGCGATATGGTTCCGGGATCAGCTGCCTTAGATAGGTACTGGATTGAGCGCTCGTAATACAAATTGCGGCACCAAGTCCTGCCACGCGGCTTAACGTGTCCAGAGAATGCCGGAGCTTTTCAAGTTCCGAATGCTCGTTTCCGAGCAAGAAATGAATGAGCGGTCGAAAGAGTGAAAAATCGCTTTGAGCCTGCGTGTTGCTGTCGAGTATTTTTAGTCGCTCGGGAATGATTTGCCCGAGAGCCGGATTGCATGGCTCAAAAACGATTTGCGGGCGCCTCTCGATCAGTTTCAGCGCAACTGGCCCGAACGCGACCTTGCGACGGAATGCAATTGCTCCTGGCGCAAGCGATGCCGCCAGCGCGCTCGATTCAGCCGGGCGCTCTCTGCCAAAGTCGATCGGCTGCGCGGCCAGCGAGTATACCCGTCGATCGGCGTGGCTGAGCCAAGAGTAACGGCGCAGAAGGGCTAAACCTTCGATCGTGTCCGCTCTAACTAGTTGGTAGCGCTCCCACTCCCGACACCAATGTTTTGGGCGAACAAAACCATCCAGGTCCGATCCCAGACAATGGTCGCCGGTACGGATGCCGACACTGCCATCGGAAAAAGTCTCAATATCGCAGTCAAAGCTTGTGGAGGTCACGTGCGTTGTGGCGTCGTTGTCAGCCGTTCCAAAAGAGAGCTGGCGAACCTCCCCAGGAGACTTTCCTTGCGCCAACAATCGGCCCGTCTGACCCGCTAATTCAATCGCAAGGCTCCACGGCGCGATGCCAAAAGGTGCGTGGCGAACCCGTCGGAGATCGCTATCAAAGAATACTACGGTATCATGATGAGTAATGAGGTAATTCTGATCTGACAAAGCCGGCACATTCTCGGCTAGGAGTGAAGCGTCGGTATCGAAATCGTCGGCGGCGGCGTTGCTGGCAACCCCGGCATGGTAACGGCCAGGCTCATCGGAGCTTCCCTGTCTCTGATCGTCCAGATGGTCAGCGGTGACCGCGATTGAATTTGCGATGCTCCAGCGGCCTTCTTGTCCCAGTTCTCCCGCGCCTACGAACATCCGATCCATCCGAATCTTACCCAGAGCCGAGCGCGGATTGTCGGCATAGTTATTCGGCATGTGCCATACCCATGCAAAGGCCGGAACTGTGCCGGCTTTCTGATAAATTGGCGCAACGTATCGACTTTGGAAGGGTGCCGGGACATTCTCCAAGCACAGTCCCATAGCTGCCCGCTCCGCCACACCCCATGGACATACTGTCCCGCTTGCCTGTCGGTCGAATGAGGGCGATTGGACATATTCCGCACCAAGTTCGAGATCGAGGATGAACAGGGGATTGTAAGGATTCGGCATGTTCACCAGCACCAAATCACCTAGCAACACATGGGATTGAACCGGTACGTAGACCGGCCAAAAAACGTCGCTGGAGGTGAAGCCGCCGAGGGCTGTGCTGTATTCCACCCGAATGAACGAGGGCAGTAGCCCAAATGTGCGAAGCGCCTCGCGGTACTCTACGAAATAGCAAAAATTCATAAAACTAAGACGAATGTCGTTCTCGAGGTAGATGAAGTGCGTGTAGCGGCCGTGATTCTCCTTAATGAAGTCTTTAGCGATAATCGACTTGTGACACCACGTCAGATCCCAACCGTTAGTCAGATCACCGTAACTGCGGACCGTCCCTGTGCCACTCGTTAGCGTCTCTCTGCAAAGGCGATTGAGCGCGCCCAATTCATCTTTTTGGAGCGTGTTCGTTACGATGATGACATCCATCGACGCCACCGGATATTCGGCCAGCGAACGGAGGACTTCCGCCAAGTAGCCAAGGCGGGTCCGATCAAAATGGAAAGTGATGGCGCATAGAATGCGAGCTCTTTGTGCTCGCTCAGAAACTATCCGATTACGCCAAACAGACAACTAAGGAGAACCCTTCTGGAGTCAAAAAAAGATAAGCGAAACTCTTTTTGATATACATCTGCAAATTGAAAAGCCAGATATGACTCTCAATTCTGTCCAGTCGCTGGCGAGTTCGATGGGCGCGGAGAGGACGGTTGGAGGCGTAAGGAAGACTTAGCAGCTGCATCTGCAAACTTTGTGGTCACGCCAACGCAATGTGTCAATGTCTCCCCGAATTGATACGACGGCCGCCGAGCCGGTCGCGATTGTCACGAGCTCTCGCCTCATCACGACCTGCCTCTCTCAAGTTGTCGCGCACCTTCATGCGCGGCGCCAGCGAAAAATGCTGCTATCTAAAGCCGAGCCGATTCAAACAGCTCTATCCAGGAATCCACAGTGAACCTCCAATCGAACATTCTGGCAGCTTCTTTGCCCTTCGCGCACTTTTCAACAAATTCTTTTGGATTATTCGCATAATATCTCAGAACGTCGGTGGTAAATCTCACGTACTTTTCAGCATCGATCGGGGCAATTATGCCGAGCCCGTCATATGCTCTCAACGGAAATACACCGACTGGTGTGCTTATCACAAGCCTGCCCGCCGCTGCGGCCTCCGTTGCTGGCATTGGGCCGCCGGCCTCTATAAGAGAACAGACGAGCACCGCATCAACAGACTGATAATATTTTGGCATCTCATGGATTGGGGTGTTTCCTCCGATCCAAAATCCGGCAGGTTTGAATTTCAACCCAGCTCCATCTGCGCAGTCCTTAGCAAGCTGCCCTCTCTTGATCTCGACGCCGAATTTGTTCTTCGCGGATAACGAGCTCGCGCAGCCTACAGTAAGCAGTTTTTCGGGAATTTGGCCTTCAAATTCTGCGTAGTCCATTCCTAAGGAAACTATCTTGGGAATGATAGGAACCCCAAGCGTCAGCGAATCCCAAAGCAAAGTCGGGCCTACGACTCCATATCCGGCCAACTCTCCAAAAATGTCACGCCCACACCTATCGATTATCTCTTGTATATCAAAGGTCCAATGGGATAACCCTAGGATCTTCTTCGGTGAAACACCGTATATATCACGCAATATGTGGATCGTATCCAGGCCGGCTACCACAAGATCGTAAAAGTCAACTAGCTCATGTATATAGGATCCATGCATCTTGCGATAGTCAATAACGTCAGCTATATAGTTCTTCTTGTATAATATCTTGCACAGATCATAATATACGCGACCATTTGACCATTGTGTCGGTCCAAAGAAAGCGATCTTCTTTTTTGCTGAAGAGGTGTTAACTCTGGCACGAGCTAGCGGGTGCACCACTGTGGCCGCCACTCCGGGTTTGTCGATACTATGCGTAGCCATATGCGGCGTGGGCAATGTCTCAGCAGGCCATACTTGGATAGACCAATCTTCGGATGTGACAAAACTTTCCCATGCCGAGCAGACTGCTCTCGATAACGTAATTCGTCCATCGGGTTCGGCGCAAACAAACGCGCTTCTTGCGGTGAAGCCGACAAGCCCTCTTTCAAGTTGTAAGGCTTCGAGAAGGGTCCCTTCTGCTGTTTCAGTGGCCCGAGAGACGAGACATGAATGATGGGGAAGACAAGCAATCGGCTCCCACGTCGCTCCGTTGTCAAAGGCCAGCCAACCACGGCTCGAACTGCCAGCTAATAAGGTGTCAGCGACGAATACTACATTCGCGGGGCTGGTGGTTGGGTCTCCGTGCCTTAGCTCCCCTGCAGGGAGATCAATATACAGCACCGTGCCGCCTGAGGTGAACACCCGAGTGCGCGGCGCAGTTGATGAACGCAGCTCCGCAAATGATGTCGACGCGCTCGTTTGCGCGACTCCTTCTGTGCCTTCATCATCTTCATCCGCCCGGCGCCTCCCTATTACGATCAGCCTTGTAGGGCCCCCGGTGCCGTCGAAGGGAGGGAACTGAGCAAAGGAGGCTATGAGCGCATCAGAGTCTGTCATGAATTCGGATGAGAGGACCGGATTGTTGATGTACTTGCGGTGTTCAAAATATGACACAAAGAATTCCGCTGTCTTAGGCACTTCTGGAAGAATTGACTCATAAATATATGGCTGCCAACCCAGGTCTTCTATGATGTACAACCCCCCCGGCCTTAGGCACGGAAACAGTACCTTGAATGCCAATTGCTGATGAAAAGATGCGTGTGATGCGTCATCAATAATGACATCAAAGCCGTTCGCGATTTCGGCAAGCTTGCGCAAATCTGCCTCTGCGCCAGCATCTCCTCTCACGAATGTAAAGCGCGGGTGCGCGATATGGGAGAAATCGGAGATGTCAAATCCAAAAACCTGTGCTTTACTAAAATAAGTAAGCCACATCTGCACAGACGGTGGAATGACCTTGCGGTCTCTCGGTCCCCCAACCTCTGGGCCGCCAACAGCTAAGCCTAGTTCTAAAAGGTTTATACTCTCGTGCCGAAATGAACCAAAAGTAAGATCATAGATGTATGTGTATTTGTTTGGTGCCAATCCGAGTGGAGTCATCGCGGACCCTTTGTCGGAGCCGAAGTTGTTCGCCAGAGTGGTTAGGTTAAAGTTGCGCACCTTGTTACCTTGCCGTGATTTCCTTGTGATGCGTGCTACCCCATATTTCTGTTGTTGCGGCGTTTGTACGCACGTGCTGTGATCTAGATCGTGTCTCGACGGATCATGCCGCATCTATTAGTTCTGTCCAATCTTTGATTTGATGCTTCCAATCAAAAACCTGTGCAGCCTCTTGTATAGAGCGACATTTTTTCACGAACTCGTTGGGAGCGTCTCTGTAGTAGCTCAACGTGGCGGTCGCAAACGCGCGGAATTTTGCTGCTTCGATTGGGGCTATGATGCCAGCGCCCTGGTAAGCTTTGAGGGGGAAGTGTCCAACGGGAGTGCCTATCACTAGTCTGCCCGCAGCTGCGGCTTCCATCACTGGCAGCTGGGCAGCCTCACTGATCGAACTGGTCACCACCGCATCAACGCTACGATAGAAGTTGGGCATATCGTGAAACGACATCTGGTTTCCGGTCGAACCGGCTATCTTGAACGCGAGACCAGCGTCGGCAGCTGCCGCCTCTGCGAGTTCGCCACGCTTCCATTCCACACCAAATGTCTTGACCGACATCGATGAAGCATAACCGACTGTCTTCAACGTTTTGGGAATTTCAGCGTAGAATTCATCAAAATTTATTCCAAGAGACGCTACCATTGGAGCTCTGGGAACGCCACGCATGAGAGATGCGCAATATACGTATTCGCTCACCACACCGTAGTTGGCAAATTTCTCGAAGACTTCGATCCCCTTCTGCTCGATTAACATCCGTATATCGAACTCGTGATGCGAAATGGCGATGATCTTGTCGAAAGGGACCTTATAGCGGTCGACCAGTGTGGCGATTCCGTCCAAGGCCGAAATGACGAAATCGTAGTAGGGGAAAAGGTCTTGAGCGTACAAGGCGTGGTCTTGCTGCCAATCAAGTATGTCGACCAGATAGCCTCTGTCATGAAGATGCCTGGACAGATCGTAGTAAACTCGCCCGTGGGACCATTTTGGGTAGCCGTAAATCAAAATCTTCCTCGCCACCGGCTGGCGGTTGGATTTCATCCGCGTCAATGGATGAACGATGTAGCTCACCACATGGCTTTTGTTGAAGGCGTTGTCGCGGCGCCAAGCATCGTTGATGGCAACCCCAGGGGTGTCGGTGCACCAGTTCTCAGAGGCGATGAACAATTCCCAAATGCTACAGACAGAGGCCTGATGCATCATCCGGCCGTCGGGTATGGCCGACAGAAAATGACCGCCGGATCGCAGTGCAAGCAGGCCGCGTTCCAGAGGAATCAGTTCGAGCGTCGTACCAGTATCTGGTCGATCTTTGCTCCGCGAGGTCGGTGAAGTGTGGCACATAGCGGCGAAGCAGTGAATTGACTGCTGCAATCCGTCGGCAGCAAAGATCAACTGACTCCGCCTGTAGCCGTCCGTCGGGGCCCAATCGGCATCCAAGAAAACGTTCACAGGGCTATCTTCGATTGCGCCGTGCCGCAGCTCGCCGGTGAATGGATCGACGAAAAGTACCGTTCCGAATGCCGTAAACAGTCGAGCGGGAGAAGATTGGAATTGCTTGGTCATTGTTGCGGCCACACCTCTTCCCGCCGCCCATTGAAGAAATTGAGATTGTTTTTCAGGCGCTGATTGTTTGGGTCGAGGCCAAGCGCAAGTCGCCCCCACTCGACCGCCCGGTCCATGAGATTGAGGTGCCAAGACGCGATAGCACCAAGATCATACAACCGGAATCCCCAGCTGTTCGGGTCGTCCAGATAGCTACCGGTGCGGTGCGTCTTCTCGAGCCCATTGGTGCAAGCCCAAAAGAGGTTCAGCCAGTCCGCCTTGCCGTGGAACTCCTCGGCCAGGTCGAGCCAGATCTCACGTCGGTGAGGCGCTTCCAACCGGGCCTTGTCCAGCCAGGACAATCGCTGCTCCGGTAGCATACGCGCGATGTAGCGCATCGCTTCGGATCGTTCTTCCGCCCACTTGCTTGTCGGCAACGCAAGGTAACGTTCCAGCAATGGAATCGCCCGCTCGTGTTGGTTGGCCCACATCAAATCCCGCCCGAGCCAGAAGCAGATCTGCGCGTCGTCGGGATTTTCCTTGTGTGCCACTTCCATCAGCGGCAGGTAACTGCTCCTCGTTGGCTTGGCGAGATCCTGCACCTCGAACATAACGATGTCGCTGCTGTTCGCCGTGACTTCCGTTTCTCCGGTGAAGACCAGAGCTTCGTGGACTGGCCGCCTGAAGCGATATCCCCAGCGATGATGAAAGTTTTTCGCTGGCCAGTTACGAAGTGGCGTCGGGTCGTTGACGCTCGCTCTGTAGACCGTCTGGCAATAGAGGGCTGTCGTCTCAGGCATCCAGACAGCCTCGAGCTTTGGCCGCCAGCCGGGCTCAAGAAACCGGTCCATATCCATCGTACAGCAGACATCGACATCGGAAGGGATCAGCGCCATGGCGGCGTTGCGGGCGTCGTCGAAACGCCATGGGCGGACCGCTATCCGGTGCACGGTAACGCCGGCAGCGGTCAGCCGTTTCACCGTGTCGTCAGTACTACCGGTGTCGGCCACAATGCGATAGTCGGCGTCGACGACCGAATTGGCCCAGCGTTCAGCGTTTTCGGCTTCGTTCAAGGCGATGGTGTAGACGGCGATCTTCACGAAGTCGCACCTTCCTAGAGGACTAGAGTTCGAGGAAGAAGTTCACGGCCTCCAACCCTCCATTTAAGAAATGTCTCCATTTCACGAATTATTTATATTTTCACTCAGAGATTTTAAGAAACCGCTCTATCGTTTTTGGGGAAGTCCAATGCCCCCGCTGGTAAAACCAATTATAGTCCGCAGGGAAAAATAATTCTTGTATGTCAGTCGGAACGTCGGAGAATCTGTTGAGACGATCCGATTTGACAAAAAATGCGTTAGCTCCAGTGACATTGCAGCAGACTAATACGTATCCGGCTGAACGCATCACATCTATAAATTCCTGAAGTGACGCGCCTTGATAGTCGCTAGCATCCCAAGAATACGACGAATCGTATTTTATTCTCCATCTTACCGGCGGTGGAAACTTTCCATTATATTCAACAACGTAAACTTCCGGACGATGACCCGCCTCAAGGAGAGCCTCCAAGATGTAAATATCATTGCCGTCAAGATCAATACTAATGAGGTTCGCACCTTGCGCGTCTATAGATGCCAGGCTAGCAGAAAGCATCTCAATGCAATTCTCTTTCGTTATCCATTTCTTGGAGAAACGGAGATTTGTGCATTTGTCTGGCAGCGTAAAACTTAACTCATCGTTCCCGATCCACAACACTCTCCATCCAAGCATCAACAAAATAAGGCTGTTGTTCTCCAGTCCATTTCCGACACCAAGCTCCAAAGCGACGCCTTCCTCTAAGCCAATTCGCCGGAGTATTTCTATTATAATACCGTCTTCATCATTTTGCGAAAAGTATTTCGCTCCACTGCGCACGAGAGGATTGCCGCTATTTGCTCTCTTTGCCATCCAATAATGCTCGAGCTGCATATCAAGCCGACGGTTCAGTGCCTTTCGCTGCCAAATTGCATCTATGGCCCCGGTAAACGTTTTGTTTAGTGTCTGCCCGAGTTCGTCGGAGTTCATTTCAGGTCTCCTGTCTAAATTGGACATGATAAGGCACGGCCGACCAGGTCCTCGTTAGGAACATGCTCTCTATTGTGTCGACGAATACGGAGGTGGTTCACGAGCGAGTCCCGCGCCGCGACGCTGGCCGTCAAAGCACCACCGTCATTCAATCCCCTCGGCTCAGCCATCGGATTTCGTCTCTCCCGCTTTGCGGATAGCCACCAGACCACCCATCAGCTTGGCTCTATTCAACTCATAGTGGCTGTCGAAGAACAGGATCTCGGCGAACTGACCGGCAATCGCGCTCACCCCCAACGGATCGACCGAGCGTGCGCTGCCGTGTTGCTGGATTTCCCGCAGCAGGGTCTTGGTCAGCGTGATCTTGGCGGCATCCTCGCCGGGCGGCTGCCAGTCGAGGTCTTCGAGGAAATACCAGCCGCCCCCGGCGAGCAGTGGGAAGAACTCGCGCAGCGTTAACTGCTCGTCGAACGAGGCGTGGCTGCCGTCGTCGATGATCACGTCGAGCGATCCCAATTCGAGCTTTGCAGCGACGCGGCGCAGATCGTCGAGCTTGGATTGGTCCCCGACAAACGACTTGAACCGTTCATTGTTGAGCCGAGAAAAATCCGTCAGGTCGACACCGATCACTTGGCAGAACGGAAAATAGCTCTGCCACAGCGAGACCGATGGCGTCTCGCTCTGGTTGCCCTCGGCCAACCCACGGCACAGGCCGATCTCCATCAGCCGCTGCATGGACAGGCGCCGGGGCGACAACAGGCGATCGTAGACCCTCGCGTAGCAGTGACGGTTGCCGGTGTGCCTGTTCTTGTCGGTGTTGAAGCGATCGGCGAGGCTCGTGAATGTGGGAAAGCTGTCGAGCGGGCTGATCAGCGACGAGATCAGCGGCGCCCCTTCGCCGCCCGGCCGAGCCTCGTTGCGAGCCGTCCACAGATGGATGCCGAACACTCGTTCGTCATTCAGATAGTCTGCCAATTCCCCAATCGGCTTCTCGAACCGGTCGATCTCATTCCAATCGATCGTGTTGAAGAACATCGGGCTGAACACCCATTCTCGCAGCTCGGCTCCCGCATCGGAGGCGATGTAGTCGGACAGCAGCTTGGGGCCGATGTCTCCGAATTCCTTACCGCTGGTGTCATGGAAGCGCGAGATCGACATCTCGTACAGCGCCCTGAGATGACTGCTGTAGGGCTTGGCATAGATCACGTTGCCGCAGACAAAATGACCTTTGTGCGATCCGCGCCATTGCAGATTGAAGAAATGATCGCCGCGAAACGGGAACGGCCGCAGCAGGATGACGTCGGAATCCATCCATAGCCCGCCATGCTCGTAGAGCAAGGCGTAGCGGAAGATATCGCTGAAATACCTGATCTCGGAGCCGGCGACGATCCGCTCGAACAGGGCCCGCGGCATGACGTCGTCGGCATTGCGGACTTCGATCCCATGCGGGACGAGGAACGCAAGCTTGTCCGGTGCGTAGCTCCATACCCGCACCGGATGGCCCGCTATCCGCATCGACGTCGTGGCTGCAATCAAGGTGCGATGCTCGGCCTTGTCGGACATCACCTGGTAGAAGCAGTTGATCTGCGGAAGTGCCGTGTCGTCGCCGCCAAGGAAGCGAGAAATCCGCGCGTCGAACTGGCGCGATCCTTCCCGTCGTTGCAGCGGAGAATCGACGTCGCGCAGAAACGGCGCGAACTCATGAAAAATTTCGTCTGTCGACTTGATGCCGCTGGCGCCGAGGTCCTTGCCTTGCGACGCCGTCTGGCTGGCATCACCCATGGCCCCATCGTCTTCAGCGCGGTCAGGCTTGATCCCTGCTTTCGTTGGCGGGCTGCTGTGCCCACCGGCCGGCGTCAGCCTCGACGCTGTATCAGCCACAGCCGATGGCAGGCTATCCACACCCTCCAGCAGCGACCTCACCTCCGCCTCGCCGACGGTGGCGATCCAGGACTCACTATCGGTGACGCTGTAGGATATCACCAAACGCCTTTCGTCGGGGTGCCACGCCAGCCCAGCAGCGAACTCGACGCCCTTTTTGTCGAAGAAGAATGGACGGCTTACTTTTCGCAAGGCGTCGGCTTCATCGAACCAGACGAACCGGTGCAGGTAATAACGCCGCTTCTCCGCGGTCCGCCACTGGACTTCATGGATCAAGGCGAGCCATCCGCCGGCGAATGCGATCAGCTGGGTTCCACCCCTAAAACTCTGGGCGGCAATCGCGGGAGGAGTCTCGCCGAGCGTCGCGCCCTGCTCGTCCACAATCCGGGTTGGGTCGCAGAGATAGATGAACCGCAGCGTCTCTGCCCCTGCCCCCGTCCTGCCGGGCTTTACTTGCGGCATCCAATTCTTCTCGTGCACCCGCTGTCCTGCCGGATGGAGCACGCGCCAGTCAGTCAGCCGGCAGGCGCCACTCTCGTCGATGCGCGCGACGACCTGCTCGCACCAGCCCTCCTCTGTCAGCTCGCGCACGCAGGAAACGCCCCACAGCGCATTCCGCCAAGCGAACAGGCGCATGTCCTCGAATCCGAGAACCCGGCCGTTAGCTGGGTCCGGCATGTCAACCGGCGGCAAAATCTCGCTTGCGGACTGGATGGCAAGTTCGTCACTCAATCGGAGCAGGAAATTGCGCGTGTGAACCGGGGCTCCGCCCGGCGTGTCGTATTGCAGGTTGTCTTCGGCCAGGGTGTAGTTAACCGTCCGCTGCAAAAACACGATCTGGTCGCCCAATCGAGCCACCGACGGGTTCGATGGCCGATAGCCATCGGGCGCCGTAAACCCGACCGGACGGGCGCTGAAGGACGGCATCATCGTCTTGGCGGGCTGCACATAAAAGAACAGGTTGGACCACGCCAGCTCCCTGGGGCCGTCGCCAATGGTCCGGTTCAGCGCCAGCCTGTTGCACGCCGCAAAGCCTCGTTCCTTCCGCACGGGATCGCGCGAATAGTTCGCGGCGATCGCAAACTCCTCCAGCAGGCCTGTTGTATAGATGTAGTCCTCGAGAAACAGGATGTCCTGCTCGGGCCGCTTGATCGCCAGCCCCGCTTCGGAAAACAGCACACTGGCATCGTTCATTCCCTTGTCGCGGTAGAACCTGGCCAGGTCATAGAGCGGCTCAGCACGTTGCGGCCGTTGATTGAAAGCGGCAACCGCCTGCTCAACGAAGCCTGGCTCGTCGCCGAGCTTGCGCAAGCAGCGAGCCCCCTGCAGGCGTGCGTTCCACGCCTCCTCGTCCCAGCCGCCCATCGCGGCGCGTTTGGCGTAGGCCACCGCAGCCTCAGCCGTCCGCCCGGCGTCGCGATAGGATTGCGCCAGATAAAACCAATAGCGCTGATTTTCCGGATCCTTCTCAAGAGCTTCGAGCAAAAGCTTCGCGTCACGCTCGAACTTGTCGATCCGGTTCGATCCGCTGGCGTGGTCCTTGTACCAGGCACTGCGCAGTTCCTGCACACCGTCGGGCACGTCGAGATATTCATGGGTCACGCCGTGGTAGCGCGCGCCGGCGTCGCGCCTGACCAGGCGGGTGTTCCAATAGGTCAGGCCGGAATCCGATCGCTGCAGCAGCCGATAGCCCGGACTGACGAGTTGTTCTCGGAAGCCTACGTCCTCGACCACCAGTTCCATGTCGGCGTCGTCAAATAGCAGATATTCGTAAGCGAGTGCCGAGGCGTAGGCGTGATCAAGCGCCGCATTACGAGCCTGCTCGAAATTCAGGAAGGGAAACTCATGCAGTTCGCCCGGCAGGTTGCGGGCAGCGAAGAACGATTTAATGAAATCCTGGGTCCCGTCGGTCGAGCCGGTATCGCCGATGACCCAGCAGTCGATGTGATCGGCAACCGCTCCGAGGCAGCGCTGCAGGTTCGCCATCTCGTTCTTGACGATCATGTTGAGGCAGAGGCGCTTGCGGCTTGTCATTCGTGCTCCATCGGCCCTCAACATGACTGTTGGTGATGGGGACGATTGGCGTGCCGCCTCGCCTTGCGGGATCCGCTTCGATGCGGATTTGACAGGCTTCGATCGCTCATACATTCCCCCCGCAGTCGCCACCCTTTTGCCGGTCCGGCCGCCGGAACAGCCTATATTCCTAAAGTCCGATCATTCCTTCTCACGGATCGTGCAGGTCGTCCTCTGGAAACCGCGCTTAACCTTATCCATCGTGGTTAGCAGCCTGCCATCGCGGCGGCATGCGCGGCAACCACTATCGTGAAAGGATCGTGTTCGAACTGCAACAGCCGGCATTTACCGCTCCGTCCGGTTTAGGCTGTGCATTCCGCCGCCATTTGCAGGCTGCCGTCAAAGTTGAGACACCCACGTCCGCCGACACGTTGCCAACTGTCCGACACCGTCTGTACGCGCCATGGTCGGTGCGTTTGCATGGACGACGCGGACCTTGAACTGAAGGCTGATGCCGGCAGGATTCGGGGCGGGACTGTTAAGCATGTGATTTTCAGAACGATTTTTTCCGTCTGGCCCGCCGGTATTGCTCGAACGCCGTTATCCTGTTTGCAGCTAAGTTATAAGTTACTTAATTAAGAGTTTACAACTTGCTAATTTTAGAATTTACTAAAATGCTGTACCGAGGGGCGCCTGTGGATTGGACGGCCGCGTGCCTGAAATTCCGCGAAAGCCTCTCAGGGAGTTGAGTTAGAGGGTCTGGGTTATCAGGGCCGTTTGGCAGATTCGAGGGTGCGTCCATGGGCGCGCCACTCTTAAGTTGTGCCTATATCTCCGCTTTGGAGGCGGACGGCCCCTTCCCTCGAGAGTTATCGCCGAGACGTCAGCGTCACGGTAACGGGAGTGGGTTGTGAATCTGGTTGTGTCGCGTGCGCACCTCAAGCGCCGTGCAGGAGGCGTCAGAGCCGATTGCGCGGATGGGCCGACCGGCGCGCCTCGGCGCCGCGCTTCCGAACTCTTATTCGTTGATGCCTCGGCATCCGATCTTGGCACGATCTTCCAAAACCCGAGGCAGGTCGATGAGGTCGATCTCGCGTCGGTCGGCCGGGCACGCTGGCCGGCTTTGGCGGGCTGCTGTGGAGCCGCGCGGCGGGCTCCGGCGCGGCCGCAACGAATTTCATCGATGCACTGTCGCATTCAACTCAAGCACCCGATGCCGGCGAGCTCGTCGGGCCGCGGGCACTCGGCGGCAAATGGAAATTGACTGCGCGGCACAGTTGCCGCCGACCAAGGAGGATAAGATGAGCTGCATAACAGGGTTTGCGGTCATGGAAGTTGCCGTTAGAGGCGTCTTGCCCATCGGCGACACAACCGAAAATGTGCCTTATTTTATCCTGGACACGGCCAAGAGCGTTATCGTCGGTCAGGTCATTCTTCCCAAGGCCGTCAAGCGAAGCCTCGCCGTCGCTGTCACCGTCAAGGTTCCGGCCGCGGCCGGTTCATTGGCGATTGGCACGTTTGACGATGGCGGGACTTTCCAAGCCTGCAGCTTCCTCCGCGTAGAGAGCCCCACTGTTGCACGTCCCGACGGCGCCGTCGGGCCGTCCGGACGATGACTGCGCCCAAGCTCCTTCTCCCGACCGCTCGCCGGCCAAGCCGATGGGCGGTTTTCCCTTGAACCGAATTCGAAGCCAACAGGAGCCAGCCATGGCCCGCGCCTCTGAATTTCTTTTTGTCGACCCTTCAGTTTCCGACCTCGCGACGGTTCTCGGCAATCTGAGACCAGAAGTTCGGGCTGTCGTGCTCGAAGGCCGCCGGCCGGCGGCGCAGCAGATCGCTGCCGCGCTCGCAGGGCACGAAAGCCTCGATGCGGTCCATATTATCGCTCATGGCGCGCCCGGCCGGGTTGGGTTCGCTGCCGGAGAATGGTCGGTCGCCACAGTGAAGGAAGCGGCTGAGGATTTTGCCGCGATCGGCAAGGCACTTGCCGCGGACGGCGAACTGCGGCTGTGGAGCTGCGAGACGGCGTTGGGCAATGCTGGCGAGACGTTCGTGACGGCGCTTGAAGAGGCCATCGGCGCGGACGTCCGCGCATCGAGATCGCTGGTCGGCGCAGCCAAGCTAGGTGGCTCTTGGAGAATGTCCGAACACGCGACCAGAACCCTGCCGCCGCTGACCCAGAATGGGGTGGTGAATTACTGGGGAGTCCTTACCGCAGGTGATTTGACGCTGACTGGGTCGATAGATGGCTCCGGAAAGAGCATTAACACATTTTACTTAGCAGATACGGAGAACACCGCTGGCACTTCTGATGACGTCATAGTCGGAAGTTTCGTTCTTCCGGGTGATCCGACCGCCGGATCACATTTTTCTATAACTGTTACTGTTCCTGATATAACTCATAGTTATCTTGTCTATGATTCAGGATTTCATTTGTACGGTACGCTAACTGCTGTCGTTGACATTGATCCGATCACGCCGGGCAACCAACCTGGTTTCAGTTTCACGACCACGTCCATCAATGCCGTTGGCGGATCGAGCAACAACGGCGATCATTTTGATGGAGGCAATTTAAGCGTCGCAAGTGCCGGCACTCCAGGCCCCACTGGTCCCACAGGCGCAACCGGAGCAACGGGCGCGACTGGTGCAACCGGCGCCACGGGCTCTACAGGCGCGACCGGCTCAACTGGCGCGAGCGGCTCGTCGGGTGCGACTGGCTCGACCGGCGCAACAGGTGCGACCGGGGCAACGGGCGCGACAGGAGCCACAGGCTCAACTGGCGCGAGCGGCTCGTCGGGTGCAACCGGCTCTACTGGCGCGACCGGCTCGACTGGCGCGACCGGAGCCACAGGTGCGACCGGCGATACAGGTGCCACTGGTTCGACCGGGGCGACGGGCTCTACCGGTGCGACCGGTGGTACCGGAGCGACAGGCTCAACTGGAGCCACGGGCTCAACTGGAGCGACGGGCTCGACTGGTGCAACCGGCTCGACTGGTGCAACCGGCTCCACTGGCGCGACCGGCTCCACTGGCGCGACCGGAGCCACAGGTGCGACCGGCGATACGGGGGCCACAGGTTCGTCCGGCGCCACAGGTTCGACCGGAGCGACCGGAGCGAGCGGTGCAACCGGCTCCACTGGCGCGACCGGCTCGACTGGCGCGACCGGAGCCACAGGTGCGACCGGCGATACGGGGGCCACAGGTTCGTCCGGCGCCACAGGTTCGACCGGAGCGACCGGAGCGAGCGGTGCAACCGGCTCCACTGGCGCGACCGGCTCGACTGGCGCGACCGGAGCCACAGGTGCGACCGGCGATACAGGTGCCACTGGTTCGACCGGGGCGACGGGCTCGACTGGTGCAACCGGCTCTACCGGTGCGACCGGTGGTACCGGAGCGACAGGCTCAACCGGAGCCACTGGCTCGACCGGCGCGACAGGTTCAACTGGTGCAACCGGAGCCACAGGTGCGACCGGTGATACCGGTGATACGGGAGCCACTGGTTCGACTGGTGCAACAGGCTCGACTGGTGCGACTGGCTCTACCGGTGCGACTGGTGCGACCGGTGCAACGGGCTCGACCGGAGCAACTGGTGCGACCGGTGCAACGGGCTCGACCGGAGCAACTGGTGCAACTGGTTCGACCGGCGCCACGGGTGATACCGGCGCGACTGGTTCGACTGGCGCCACAGGCTCGACCGGGGCGTCCGGAGCGACAGGCTCAACCGGAGCAACCGGCTCTACCGGTGCGACTGGTGCGACCGGTGCAACGGGCTCGACCGGAGCAACTGGTGCAACTGGTTCGACCGGAGCGACTGGCTCGACCGGAGCGACCGGCTCGACCGGAGCAACGGGCTCGACCGGAGCAACCGGTTCGACCGGAGCGACAGGTTCGACCGGTGCCACAGGCTCGACCGGCGCGACTGGCTCGACCGGAGCAACTGGCTCGACCGGAGCGACGGGTTCGACCGGAGCGACAGGCTCGACTGGGGCAACCGGCTCGACCGGAGCAACAGGTTCGACCGGGGCAACCGGCTCGACCGGTGCCACAGGCTCGACCGGCGCGACAGGCTCGACTGGTGCCACAGGTTCGACCGGAGCAACCGGCTCGACCGGCGCCACCGGCTCGACCGGAGCGACCGGTTCGACTGGAGCAACAGGTTCGACCGGCGCCACCGGTTCGACTGGTGCCACAGGTTCGACCGGAGCAACCGGCTCGACCGGTGCCACAGGCTCGACCGGCGCCACGGGCTCGACCGGTGCCACCGGCTCGACAGGCGCAACTGGTTCGACCGGCGCCACCGGCTCGACCGGAGCGACCGGTTCGACTGGAGCAACAGGTTCGACCGGCGCCACCGGTTCGACCGGAGCGACAGGCTCGACTGGTGCCACAGGCTCGACCGGCGCGACAGGCTCGACTGGTGCCACAGGTTCGACCGGAGCAACCGGCTCGACCGGTGCCACAGGCTCGACCGGCGCCACGGGCTCGACCGGTGCCACCGGCTCGACAGGCGCAACTGGTTCGACCGGCGCCACCGGCTCGACCGGAGCGACCGGTTCGACTGGAGCAACAGGTTCGACCGGCGCCACCGGTTCGACTGGAGCGACAGGCTCGACTGGTGCCACAGGCTCGACCGGCGCGACAGGCTCGACAGGCGCCACCGGCTCGACCGGAGCGACCGGTTCGACTGGAGCAACAGGTTCGACCGGTGCCACAGGCTCGACCGGCGCAACTGGTTCGACCGGGGCAACCGGTTCGACTGGAGCAACAGGTTCGACAGGCGCCACCGGCTCGACCGGAGCGACCGGTTCGACTGGAGCAACAGGTTCGACAGGCGCCACCGGCTCGACCGGAGCAACCGGCTCGACTGGGGCAACCGGCTCGACCGGAGCAACCGGAGCGACGGGTTCGACCGGAGCGACAGGCTCGACTGGAGCCACAGGCTCGACCGGAGCGACGGGCTCGACCGGAGCAACAGGTTCGACAGGCGCCACCGGAGCGACCGGTTCGACTGGAGCAACAGGTTCGACCGGTGCCACCGGCTCGACCGGCGCAACTGGTTCGACCGGGGCAACCGGTTCGACTGGAGCAACAGGTTCGACAGGCGCCACCGGCTCGACCGGAGCGACCGGTTCGACTGGAGCAACAGGTTCGACAGGCGCCACCGGCTCGACCGGAGCAACCGGCTCGACTGGAGCAACCGGCTCGACCGGAGCAACCGGAGCGACGGGTTCGACCGGAGCGACAGGCTCGACTGGAGCCACAGGCTCGACCGGAGCGACGGGCTCGACCGGAGCAACAGGTTCGACAGGCGCCACCGGAGCGACCGGTTCGACTGGAGCAACAGGTTCGACCGGTGCCACCGGCTCGACCGGCGCAACTGGTTCGACCGGGGCAACCGGTTCGACTGGAGCAACAGGTTCGACAGGCGCCACCGGCTCGACCGGAGCGACCGGTTCGACTGGAGCAACAGGTTCGACAGGCGCCACCGGCTCGACCGGAGCAACCGGCTCGACTGGGGCAACCGGCTCGACCGGAGCAACCGGAGCGACGGGTTCGACCGGAGCGACAGGCTCGACTGGAGCCACAGGCTCGACCGGAGCGACGGGCTCGACCGGAGCAACAGGTTCGACAGGCGCCACAGGCTCGACCGGCGCGACTGGCTCGACCGGAGCGACTGGTTCGACCGGGGCAACCGGTTCGACTGGAGCAACAGGTTCGACAGGCGCCACCGGAGCGACCGGCTCGACTGGGGCGACGGGCTCGACAGGCGCCACTGGCTCGACCGGAGCAACGGGCTCGACCGGAGCAACAGGTTCGACAGGCGCCACTGGCTCGACCGGAGCGACAGGCTCGACTGGTGCCACTGGCTCGACCGGAGCCACTGGCTCGACCGGTGCAACGGGCTCGACTGGTGCCACCGGTTCGACCGGAGCGACTGGCTCGACCGGTGCAACAGGCTCGACTGGTGCCACTGGCTCGACCGGAGCAACTGGCTCGACCGGAGCGACAGGCTCGACTGGTGCCACTGGCTCGACCGGAGCAACTGGCTCGACCGGAGCGACAGGCTCGACCGGAGCAACCGGCTCGACCGGTGCCACTGGCTCGACCGGCGCAACGGGTTCGACGGGTGCCACAGGCTCGACCGGTGCCACGGGTTCGACGGGTGCCACAGGCTCGACCGGTGCCACGGGTTCGACGGGTGCCACAGGCTCGACCGGTGCCACGGGTTCGACCGGTGCCACGGGTTCGACCGGTGCAACAGGCTCGACCGGAGCAACAGGCTCGCAAGGTCCGACCGGCCCGACCGGAGGAACCGGTTCGGGTGGTGGTGACACTGGTCATGCCAATAACGGCCACGGCAACGGAGAACAGCCCGCGCCGGGTAATTCCGGGGACCACAACAATGCCGACAACAGCTCACATCAGGGACAGGGTAACTCCGGCGGTGGCAACGGCGGGCATAACGCCAACGTCACGGCCAGTACGCTGGGGCTTAAGGACACGAAGCAATTCCTGCAGTCCGGCTCGACCGACGGCGGCGGTTCCGGCGGCCATGCATCGGTCCGCAACCTGATCGGCCTTGCGGCGACTTCGGTGACGACAGACCTGCTGAACGTCCTCAAGACGGTTAGCGGATCTGGTGGCAACCAGAACAAGCCGGCTGGTGCGAGCACGGATCTCACCTCGGATCTGAGCAAGCCTGGCGCCGGCTACGCCAGCAACGACCATACCGTCAAGACGACCCTAAAGGATCTCTTGAAGCCGCATGAGTGAGCGGCGAACGGACTGGACGGTAACTGGCCAGGTGAAGAACGGGCGCGCGGGCTTCCCTGGAAGCCCGCGCGTTGATCATCGGCTAGCAGCGTTCCTGTAGCGGGACGATAGTGGTCAGCACGAGCTGGCACCCGGCAAGCTCCGCAGCTGGCGCCCTGCCAGGCGACTATTCGCAGGGTTCGCAGCAACGGAACGGCCGGCAAGTATTCGATTTTCAGGAACAATTTGGGCGAGGCAGATGCCTCACTATTGATGGAGGTCTGCTGCCTCGTTCTCCGAAATTTACCAATTCCCTACTTAATAGTTTACAAATCCCTAATTGTCGCATTTACTAATATGCGGGGTATGGAGGGTGCCCATAGATCACACGGTCGGTGGCCGTAAGTTCTGTGCAGGTGGGTTGGACAGGGATCGGGTAGCAAGGCAATTTCGGGCATGAAGAAGGTGCGTCCACAGGGCGTACCGTGACATGTCGCGTCCGTGCCTATGCTTCGGCGGAAGGCAGACGGTTTCCCATTCCGGAGTTCACTCGCGAGTTTGCCGTCGAGAATCGGCGGCACCGGCGATGGGAGTTGGGTGGCTGTGAGTCAAGTGTTGTCGCGTGTGCCCCATGGGGGCGTCGGTGCATTCCCGCAGTTCGACGGGCGCCGGATTGATACGCTACCGGACGCTGCGACTGATCGCCCGAACGCGGGGACCGATGCGCCCCGCCCTTCAGAAATACTTTTCGTCGATCCCTCAGTAGCCGATCTCGGCGCCATCCTGCGAAACCTGCGGCCGGGGGTCGAGGCGATCTTGCTCGACGCCGAGCGCCCAGCCGCGCGCCAGATGGCGCAGGCCCTCGAAGGTCTCGACGGCCTCGACGCGGTGCACGTCATCGCCCACGGCGCGCCAGGGCGGGTGAGCTTCGCTGCCGGCGAGTGGTCGGCGCGGACGCTGGACAACGATGGGGTCGACCTCGCCGCGATCGGCCAGGCGCTAGGCGGATTTGGCGAGCTGCTTCTGTGGAGTTGCAACGCCGGCGCCGGTGCGGCCGGAACGAATTTTGTCGATGCGCTGTCGCGCGCGGCGGGAGTGCCGGTTGCGGCCGCCGACGACCTGGTCGGGTCGCCGTCGTTTGGCGGCGACTGGGCACTGAACATTCAAACAAAGGACGCCGCGGTACGGCCGCCGCTGACGGAGGTGGGTATGGGAATCTATGCGGGAATTCTGGTCGCCGAAGTGATGGTCACCGGCATGTTGCCGGTCGGCGCCATGGGCGGGCCGGTCACCTATTACATCCTCGACACCGAGCGGAAAACCATTGTTGGTCAGGTCATTCTGCCCGGCGCCATGCCACAGGCGACGCCGGTGTCCATGGCGGTCAAGGTGCCGAACGCGACGGCCCGGCTCGCCATCGGCACGTACGACCCATCCGGCAATTTTCAAGCTTCCGACATCCTGAGCGTGAACGCCCCGGCCAAGCCGACCGGGGCCGTGGGACCATCCGGCAGATGATCGCCGGATCCTTCCAAATCTCGTCACTCGCTGCGCCGGCCATACCGGCCTTCGTCGTTTCCACAAGCTGAATTCTAGGACCTCGCCATGGGCCGCGTCTCCGAAATTCTCTTTGTCGACCGCTCCGCGCCCGATCTGGGCACGATTCTGGGTAACCTGCGACCTCGGGTCGAAGCGATCGTGCTCGACGGCAGCCAGCCGGCGGCAAGGCAAATTGCACAGGCGCTCGAAGGGCGAAGCGGGCTCGACGCCGTGCACGTCATCGCGCACGGCTCGCCGGGCCGGGTCCATTTCAGCGCCGGCGCCTGGTCAATCGAGACGCTGGCAGCACAGTCTGACGATCTCGCCGCGATCGGCAGGGCGCTCAGCGCCGATGGCGATCTCAGGCTGTGGAGCTGCGAGACGGGCAAGGGCAAGGCGGGCGAGGCTTTTGTCGAGGCACTGGAGGCCTTAACGGGAACGTATGTCGGCGCGGCTGAGGGACTTGTCGGCTCCTCCACTTTGGGCGGCAGATGGGAACTCAAGTCCTCCATATCCGGGGTCGCCGAGCGCCCTCTTACCTCTGAAGGGGCGGAGCGATATCGCAGCGTTCTCCCAGATAACTACGTTGAGATAACTGGACACTACGGCCCATCTAATGGGGCGATCGCTGATGCAGGTGGTACGTTTTACATATTTCAGGGAACGACGATCGTCGGATACTTCGTTATACCGGCGAAAGGTACTTTCGGTACCGGCAACAACGACAGTTTCGACCTGATCGTGCCGGTATCGTCGGCGGTCGGTTCGATCCTTACTATCAAGAATTCGGCCGGCGGCACCGTCGGCACCGTGGACGGTTACACGATGAGCTCTGTTCGAGGCGGTTCGACCGGCCCGACGGGTGCGACAGGTTCGACGGGCGCCACAGGTGCGACCGGCGCAACGGGTTCAACCGGAGCCACGGGTTCGACCGGAGCCACAGGTGCGACCGGAGCCACCGGTTCGACCGGAGCCACGGGTGCGACCGGAGCCACCGGTTCGACCGGAGCCACGGGTTCGACTGGTGCCACGGGTTCGACTGGTGCCACAGGTGCGACCGGCGCAACGGGTTCAACCGGAGCCACGGGTTCGACCGGAGCCACAGGTTCGACCGGAGCCACGGGTTCGACCGGAGCCACCGGTTCGACCGGAGCCACGGGTTCGACTGGTGCCACGGGTGCGACCGGAGCCACAGGTGCGACCGGAGCCACGGGTTCGACTGGCGCCACCGGTTCGACCGGAGCCACGGGTTCGACCGGAGCCACCGGTTCGACCGGAGCCACGGGTTCGACTGGTGCCACGGGTGCGACCGGAGCCACAGGTGCGACCGGAGCCACGGGTTCGACTGGCGCCACAGGTGCGACCGGCGATACCGGCGCCACCGGCTCGACTGGCGCCACAGGCTCGACCGGAGCAACCGGAGCAACCGGAGCAACCGGAGCCACGGGCGCGACCGGCGATACAGGCGCGACGGGTTCGACCGGAGCAACCGGCGCCACAGGTGCGACTGGCTCGACCGGAGCAACCGGCGCCACGGGTTCGACCGGAGCAACCGGTTCGACTGGCGCAACAGGCGCGACCGGCGATACCGGCGCCACGGGTTCAACTGGAGCAACCGGTGCCACAGGCGCAACTGGTGACACGGGCGCCACGGGTTCGACTGGAGCAACAGGCGCGACCGGCGATACAGGCGCCACAGGCTCAACTGGAGCGACTGGCGATACGGGAGCCACAGGCTCGACCGGAGCTACCGGTGCCACGGGCGCGACTGGTGCAACCGGAGCCACGGGTGCGACCGGCGATACAGGCGCTACCGGCTCGACCGGAGCGACCGGCGATACCGGCGCCACGGGTTCGACTGGAGCTACAGGCTCGACTGGAGCTACCGGCGCCACAGGTGCGACCGGTGCCACTGGCGCCACGGGTTCGACCGGAGCAACCGGTTCGACTGGCGCAACTGGAGCGACCGGCGATACCGGCGCCACCGGCTCGACTGGCGCCACAGGCTCGACCGGAGCAACCGGTGCCACAGGCGCGACCGGCGATACAGGCGCCACAGGCTCAACTGGAGCGACCGGTTCGACTGGCGCAACTGGTGCTACGGGCGCCACAGGTTCGACTGGAGCTACTGGCTCGACAGGGGCCACCGGCTCGACTGGCGCCACAGGCTCGACCGGAGCAACCGGTGCCACAGGTGCGACTGGCGATACTGGGGCAACGGGGGCCACAGGCGCGACCGGCGATACCGGAGCCACGGGCTCGACTGGAGCAACCGGCGCCACAGGTGCGACCGGCGATACCGGCGCCACAGGTGCGACCGGCGATACCGGCGCCACTGGCTCGACTGGAGCAACCGGCGCCACAGGTGCGACCGGCGATACAGGTGCCACGGGCTCGACTGGAGCTACCGGAGCCACAGGTGCGACTGGTGATACGGGTGCCACGGGCTCGACCGGAGCTACCGGAGCCACAGGCGCAACTGGTGAAACAGGCGCCACGGGCTCGACTGGAGCAACCGGTGCAACAGGCGCGACCGGCGATACCGGCGCCACGGGTTCAACTGGAGCAACCGGTGCCACAGGCGCAACTGGTGCTACGGGCGCCACAGGTTCGACTGGAGCAACCGGTGCCACGGGTGCCACCGGCGATACGGGCGCCACGGGTTCGACTGGTGCTACCGGCGCCACGGGTGCCACCGGCGATACGGGCGCCACGGGCTCGACCGGAGCTACCGGTGCCACGGGCGCGACTGGTGATACGGGCGCCACGGGTTCGACTGGAGCAACCGGTGCCACGGGTGCCACCGGCGATACGGGCGCCACGGGTTCGACTGGTGCTACCGGCGCCACGGGTGCCACCGGCGATACGGGCGCCACGGGCTCGACCGGAGCTACCGGTGCCACGGGCGCGACTGGTGCAACCGGAGCCACGGGTTCGACTGGAGCAACCGGCGCCACAGGCGCGACCGGCGATACAGGCGCCACAGGCTCAACTGGAGCGACTGGCGATACGGGAGCCACAGGCTCGACCGGAGCTACCGGTGCCACGGGCGCGACTGGTGCAACCGGAGCCACGGGTGCGACCGGCGATACAGGCGCTACCGGCTCGACCGGAGCGACCGGCGATACCGGCGCCACGGGTTCGACTGGAGCTACAGGCTCGACTGGAGCTACCGGCGCCACAGGTGCGACCGGTGCCACTGGCGCCACGGGTTCGACCGGAGCAACCGGTTCGACTGGCGCAACTGGAGCGACCGGCGATACCGGCGCCACCGGCTCGACTGGCGCCACAGGCTCGACCGGAGCAACCGGTGCCACAGGCGCGACCGGCGATACAGGCGCCACAGGCTCAACTGGAGCGACCGGTTCGACTGGCGCAACTGGTGCTACGGGCGCCACAGGTTCGACTGGAGCTACTGGCTCGACAGGGGCCACCGGCTCGACTGGCGCCACAGGCTCGACCGGAGCAACCGGTGCCACAGGTGCGACTGGCGATACTGGGGCAACGGGGGCCACAGGCGCGACCGGCGATACCGGCGCCACTGGCTCGACCGGAGCAACCGGAGCCACAGGCTCGACTGGTGCAACCGGAGCCACGGGTGCGACCGGAGCAACCGGCGCCACAGGCGCGACCGGCGATACAGGCGCCACAGGCTCAACTGGAGCGACCGGTTCGACTGGCGCAACTGGTGCTACGGGCGCCACAGGTTCGACTGGAGCTACTGGCTCGACAGGGGCCACCGGCGCCACGGGTGCGACCGGCGATACAGGCGCCACCGGCTCGACCGGAGCAACCGGTGCCACAGGCTCGACTGGTGCAACCGGAGCCACGGGTGCGACCGGAGCAACCGGCTCGACTGGCGCCACAGGCTCGACCGGAGCAACCGGCGCCACAGGTGCGACCGGCGATACAGGTGCCACGGGCTCGACTGGAGCTACCGGAGCCACAGGTGCGACTGGCGATACGGGTGCCACGGGCTCAACAGGAGCTACCGGAGCCACAGGCGCAACTGGTGAAACAGGCGCCACGGGCTCGACTGGAGCAACCGGTGCAACAGGCGCGACCGGCGATACCGGCGCCACGGGTTCAACTGGAGCAACCGGTGCCACAGGCGCAACTGGTGCTACGGGCGCCACGGGTTCAACTGGAGCAACCGGTGCCACAGGCGCAACTGGTGCTACGGGCGCCACAGGTTCGACTGGAGCTACCGGTGCCACAGGCGCGACCGGCGATACGGGCGCCACGGGTTCAACCGGAGCTACCGGTGCCACTGGTGCGACTGGTGACACGGGCGCCACGGGTTCGACTGGAGCAACCGGCGCCACAGGCGCGACCGGCGATACAGGCGCCACAGGCTCAACTGGAGCGACCGGTTCGACTGGCGCAACTGGTGCTACGGGCGCCACAGGTTCGACTGGAGCTACTGGCTCGACAGGGGCCACCGGCTCGACTGGCGCCACAGGCTCGACTGGCGCCACAGGCTCGACCGGAGCAACCGGTGCCACAGGTGCGACTGGCGATACTGGAGCAACGGGGGCCACAGGCGCGACCGGCGATACCGGAGCCACGGGCTCGACTGGAGCAACCGGAGCCACGGGTGCGACCGGCGATACCGGCGCCACTGGCTCGACCGGAGCAACGGGAGCCACAGGCTCGACTGGTGCAACCGGAGCCACGGGTGCGACCGGAGCAACCGGTGCCACAGGTGCGACTGGCGATACTGGGGCAACGGGGGCCACAGGCGCGACCGGCGATACCGGAGCCACGGGCTCGACTGGAGCAACCGGCGCCACAGGTGCGACCGGCGATACCGGCTCGACCGGCGCCACAGGCTCGACGGGTGCTACGGGCTCGACCGGTGCGACAGGTCATACTGGTGCGACAGGTCATACCGGAGCGACTGGCTCGACGGGTGCTACGGGCTCGACCGGTGCGACAGGTCATACCGGAGCGACTGGTTCGACGGGGGCTACGGGTTCCACTGGTGCGACAGGTCATACCGGAGCGACTGGCTCGACGGGTGCTACGGGCTCGACCGGAGCAACCGGCGCCACAGGTGCGACCGGCGATACAGGTGCCACTGGCTCGACCGGTGCAACGGGTTCGACCGGCGCAACTGGCTCGACTGGCTCGACCGGTGCAACCGGCGCCACTGGCTCGACCGGCTCCACAGGCTCGACCGGCTCCACAGGCTCCACAGGCTCCACAGGCTCCACAGGTGCCACTGGTTCCACCGGGGGGACCGGAGCAACGGGTTCGACGGGTGCTACGGGTTCCACTGGTGCGACAGGTCATACCGGAGCGACTGGCTCGACGGGTGCTACGGGCTCGACCGGTGCCACTGGCTCGACTGGAGCAACAGGCTCGACCGGCGCCACTGGCTCGACCGGTGCAACAGGGTCGACAGGTGCTACTGGCTCGACTGGGGCAACCGGTGCGACCGGCTCGACAGGAGCAACCGGCTCGACCGGTGCAACGGGTTCGACCGGCGCAACTGGCTCGACTGGAGCGACTGGCTCGACCGGTGCAACCGGCGCCACTGGCTCGACCGGCTCCACAGGCTCCACAGGTGCCACTGGTTCTACCGGGGGGACCGGAGCAACGGGTTCGACGGGTGCTACGGGCTCGACCGGTGCCACAGGTCATACCGGTGCAACCGGAGCGACTGGCTCGACGGGTGCCACGGGTTCCACTGGCGCGACTGGCCATACCGGCGCAACTGGCTCGACCGGCGCGACAGGCTCGACTGGTGCGACTGGCCATACCGGAGCGACTGGTTCGACGGGTGCTACGGGTTCCACTGGTGCGACTGGCCATACCGGAGCGACTGGCTCGACGGGTGCTACGGGCTCGACCGGTGCTACGGGCTCGACCGGTGCGACAGGTCATACCGGTGCAACCGGAGCGACTGGCTCGACGGGTGCTACGGGTTCCACTGGTGCGACTGGCCATACCGGCGCCACAGGCGCTACCGGCGCTACCGGCGCTACAGGTTCGACTGGAGCTTCCGGAGCCACAGGTGCGACTGGCCATACCGGAGCGACTGGTTCGACGGGTGCTACGGGTTCCACTGGTGCTACGGGTTCCACTGGTGCGACAGGTCATACCGGCTCGACCGGCTCCACAGGTGCCACTGGTTCTACCGGGGGGACCGGAGCAACGGGTTCGACGGGTGCTACGGGCTCGACCGGTGCCACAGGTCATACCGGTGCAACCGGAGCGACTGGCTCAACCGGTGCCACGGGTTCCACTGGCGCGACTGGCCATACCGGCGCAACTGGCTCGACCGGCGCGACAGGCTCGACTGGTTCGACGGGTGCTACGGGTTCCACTGGTGCGACAGGTCATACCGGAGCGACTGGCTCGACGGGTGCTACGGGCTCGACCGGTGCGACAGGTCATACCGGAGCGACTGGTTCGACGGGTGCTACGGGTTCCACTGGTGCGACAGGCCATACCGGAGCGACTGGTTCGACGGGTGCTACGGGTTCCAGTGGTGCTACGGGTTCCACTGGTGCGACAGGTCATACCGGTGCGACCGGCTCGACAGGAGCAACCGGCTCGACCGGCTCCACAGGCTCCACAGGTGCCACTGGTTCTACCGGGGGGACCGGAGCAACGGGTTCGACGGGTGCTACGGGCTCGACCGGTGCCACAGGTCATACCGGTGCAACCGGAGCGACTGGCTCAACCGGTGCTACTGGGTCTACCGGTGCAACCGGCTCCACAGGTGCCACTGGTTCTACCGGGGCGACAGGCTCGACCGGCGCCACAGGCTCGACCGGAGTTACCGGGTCGACTGGCGCGACCGGAGCAACCGGTCCGACGGGCTCGCCTGGTCCGACAGGGTCGACTGGCCCGACCGGTTCGGGTGGTGGTGAGACTGGTAGTCACGGCAACAACGGCCACGGCAACGGAGAACAGCCCGCGCCGGGCAATTCCGGGGACCACAACAATGCCGACAACAGCTCACACCAAGGTCAGGGCAACTCCGGCAACGGAAACGGCGGCCCCAAAGCCAACGTCACGGCGAGCACGCTGGGCCTCAAGGACACGACGCAATTCCTGCCGTCGAGCTCGGCCGGCAACGGCAGTAACCCCAGCGGCCAAGCGTCGTTCCGCAACCTGATCGGGCTTGCAGCCACATCGGTGACGACAGACCTGCTCAACGTCCTCAAGACGATCAGCGGATCTGGTCAGAACCAAAACAAGCCGACGGGGGCGAGCACGGATCTTGCCTCGGACAGGACCAAGCCTGGCGCCGGCTACGCCAGCAACGACCATACCGTCAAGACGACCCTGAAGGATCTCTTGAAGCCACATGAGTGAGCAGGACTGTTGAACGGAAGAACGGGAACTCGTCCAAGTTTGAAAAAAGGACGCGCGGACTAACCTGGAAATCGGCACCCGCGCGTTCATCATCTCGAGAGAGGAAAAGCCATGAGAGTCGCGCTCCCGATCAGTTCGGAGTACAGTGCGGCATTGCCAGGAACCTCGGCAGAAACGCCTCGGCCTGGGCATTCTGGGTCATTGGCGCTGCGTACCGGATGAGAAGCCTGTGGTGAACGTTCCCGTAAATGCCGAGAATCAGCCGCTCCGGATCCGCGCCGGCACCGAAGTAGAGGCTGCGGCGGACCAGGCGGACGGCCAGAATGCGCCCGGCGGTCCCGCCGAGCTCGACCAGCTCGGGGCGCGCCTCAAGGCCGTACTGCGGGCCGCCCGCTATCACGGCGTCGAACTCGATCCCTCGGAATTCAGGACGGCGAACCCGGTCCCGAGCGCCGCCGATCTCTCCGAGTGGGCGCAGAACGCCGGCATGTGGTCGCGCGCCATTCGCATCCGGTGGACCCACCTCTTGCGGTTCCAGGACACCGGACCGGTCGTCCTGTTGTTCAACGATGGCGGCGCGGGTCTCCTTACCGGCGTGAGCGCCGAGCGCAACGTCGTCTTCCTTAAAAGTGCCGATGCGCCAGACGACGGCGAGGTCACCGCCGTCGACGAGCTGCGGCTGTCCCAGGTGTGGACGGGCGAGGCCGTGCTGCTGCGCCCTACACGGTCGCATGTGGCGGCGGACGCGCCTTTCACCCTGCACTGGCTGGCCGAACTGGTGCGGCTGGAAAGCCGCCCCCTGCGCGACATCGCCATTGCCTCGTTCACGCTCAGTGTCCTTACCATCTTGCCGCCGCTGATGGTCATGACGTTGGTCAACAAGGTGCTGCAGTTCAACAGCCTGTCCACTCTGGTGCTCTTGTCCGCGGTGATTGCCGTGGTTTTCGTCTACGAGACCCTCCTTGGCCATGCGCGGCGGCTGATCATCAACGTCGTCGCCGCCCGTCTCGACACCAAGCTGCATCTGCACGTCTTTAGCCGGCTCCTGCGCCTGCCGCTCGACTATTTCGAGCGCCATCCGGCCGGCGAGACGATGTATCACCTCGCCCAGGTCTATCGTATCCGCGAATTCCTGACCGGAAAGCTCCTCAGCACGTTCCTGGATCTGATCACGCTGTGCGTGCTGGTGCCTGTAATGTTCTATATCAACGCCACGTTGGCCTGGATCGTGGTGGCCTGCGCGGTCGTGATCATGCTGATCATCCTTGCCTATCTCAAGCCGCTGCGCCGCAGGTACCAACGGGTGGTCGAAGCCGAGACCTGGAAGTCGGCGGCGCTCGGCGAAACTGTCGTCGGCATCAAGACGGTGAAGGCGCTCGGCCTTGAGCCGCAACGCAAGGCGCTCTGGGATGAACGGGTGGCGGAAGCGGGAAAGGCCCGTCTCGCCTTCGGCCAGTTCGCCAGTTGGCCGCAGACCTTGGTCACGCCGATCGAACGCGTGATGGTGCTCGGCACCATGCTGATCGGCGCCTATCTCGCCATGAACGACCGCTCCGGCTACATGGTCGGCAGCCTGTTCGCCTTCATGATGATCTCCCAGCGCGTGGCGCAGCCGCTGGTCGGCTTGGCGCGACTGGTTGAAGACTACGAGGAGGTCGGCGCGGCGATCGGCGAGGCAGCGTCGGTTCTCAACCGGCCCCTGGAGAGCAGCTCGAATTCCACCGGCCTGAGACCCAAGCTCGTCGGCGAGGTCGCGTTCAGCGACCTGACCTTCAGCTATATCGCTACAAAGACGCCGGCGCTCGACCGGGTCAGCTTCCACATCCCTGCCGGCACCATGTTCGGCATTGTCGGGCGCAGTGGGTCGGGAAAATCGACCATCGCGCGCCTCCTGCAGGGGATCAACCGTGACTACAGCGGCTTCCTCAAGCTTGACGGCGTCGACCTCAAGGAGATCAACCTGCGCCATCTTCGCCAAGGGCTCGGCGTGGTGCTCCAGGACAATTTTCTGTTCCGTGGCTCGATCCGTGACAACATCATCGCCGGGCGCCCAGGGCTGACGCTTTCGGACGCCATGCGTGCCGCGCATCTCGCCGGCGCGCAGGAATTCATCGAGCGGATGCCCAATGGTTACGACACCTACATCGAGGAAGGTTCGCCCAATCTTTCAGGCGGTCAAAAGCAGCGGCTGGCGATCGCGCGCGCCCTCATCCATGATCCGACAATCCTCATCCTCGACGAAGCGACAAGCGCACTCGACCCCGAGAGCGAGGCCGTGGTCAGCGCCAACCTCATGCGCATCGCCAGCGGGCGCACCATGATCATCGTTTCGCACCGGCTGTCCTCGCTGACAGAATGCGACAACATCCTGGTCATGGATCAAGGTAAGGTGCTCGACGTCGCACCGCACGCGACGCTGCTCGAGCGATGCACGCTCTATCGCCAGCTGTGGTCGCAGCAAAACCGGCATCTCGATGGCCGCCAAGGCCGTCCGGTCGCCATCCCGCCGCGGCTGGTTTGACGATGCCAAGACAATATACGCTTCAGGTCCGGTAACCCATGAGTAGCACTTCGCTCATCGCCCTCCCCGCCCGACGGCAGCGGATGGAAACGAGAGATCCGACAACCCCGGCCATACTCGAGTTCCAGTGGCCGTCGAGCGCCGTCACCAATGCACCCATTCCGCGCACCGCGCGCGGCATCGTCTGGATCATTGCCAGCCTGGTCATGGCGCTGATTGCCGTGGCAGGACTAATACCCGTGGATCAGGTTGTGACGGCAAGGGGGCTGGTGGTGTCAAACGCGCCCAACATCCTCGTGCAGCCATTGGAGACCGCGATCGTGCGTTCGATCGACGTTCGTGAAGGACAGCACGTTCAGGCCGGTCAAGTGCTTGCTCGCCTCGATGCGACCTTTGCTTCAGCCGACCTGGCGGCGCTTGCGATGCAGGTTTCGACGCTTGAAGCCGAAGTGGCGCGCCTGAAGGCGGAAGCAGACGGCAAGGTCTTCAACTATGATGGTCTGGACCCAAGCTGGACCCTACAGGCATCGATCTTTGAGCGCCGCAAGGCGGTCTACGACGCCAAGGTCGAAAATTTCGACCGCCAGCGCGACGAACTCGGTTCCGTGATCTCGCGCTCGCTGTCGGATGCCGATGGCTACCGCCAGCGGCTCGCTGTGGCGGCCTCGATCGAACAGATGCGCAAGCAGCTCGAAGCACGGCAGGTGGGCAGCCGCCTCAACACCCTGTTGGCCGAGGACAATCGCGCCGAAATGTCCCGGTCGCTGGGCAATGCCGAGCAGACGGCCCAAGCCGCAAGGCTCCAGCAGCAGGCCGTGGCCGCCGAGCGCGACGGCTACATTCAGGGATGGCGAGCCGATGTCTCGCAAAGTCTCTCGGAGGCGAGTTCGCGGATATCCGACGCGCGCGAACTTCTCAACAAGGCAAAGCTGCGCAAGCAGTTGGTTGAATTGAAGAGTGAAGCCGAGGCCACCGTCCAATCGGTTGCCAAGGTCTCGGTCGGTTCGGTACTGCAGTCCGGCGAGCGCTTGATCACCCTCGTACCGGCTAACGCGCCGCTCGAGATCGAGACAAACATCGTCGGCCGCAGCAGCGGCTTCGTCCATGTCGGCGACCAGGTGGTCATCAAATTCGACACTTTCCCCTATTCGCAATACGGGCTCGCGCATGGCACCGTGCGGACGCTCAGCCCGGATTCCTTTTCTGCCCAGGAGCAAGCGCGCGATCCGAACAGCTCGCTGGCTATGCTGCCTTCCGACGCCGAGCCGTTCTATCGCGTGCGCATTTCCATCGATCAGGTCGCCCTCCACGGCGTGCCTGCCGGTTTCACCGTCAGCCCAGGCATGCCGGTGACCGCCGACGTCAAGGTCGGCCGGCGCACAGTGCTCAAGTACATTCTCGGCGCGATGCTCCCGATCGGTCAGGAAGCGATGCGGGAGCCGTAGAGCACTGGAGGAACCGAGGCTCGATGACAATACTTGATCGGCTGGCTGGTCTTGCCTCCCCTGCGGCAGCGTTGCGCAGGGCGATCCAGCTCTCTGACAGCGGCAAGCCCGCTGAAGCCTTTCCGCTTATGGCGGTAGCGGCGCGCGCTGGGATTGTCGACGCCGAGTACCGGGTCGCGCGCTGCTATCTCGAGGGAGCGGGTGTGCCGCCCAGCCGTGTGGAAGGCGCGCGTTGGCTGCTGCGGGCAGCCAATCACGGCAGCGCCGATGCGCAGGCGCTCCTTGCCGCACTCTACGTCACCGGGCTGGTCCCGGCGGAAGCCGCCGGTAAAGGCGCCGGATCGGAAGAATTGTTCAAACGCGACCGCCCAGGCGAACCGGACTTCACGGCAGCCTTCGAACTGGCCACCAAGGCGGCCGAGGCGGGCTCGGCAACCGGACAGGCGATCCTCGGCTATATTCTCACCAGCGGCCCCAAGCCGATGCGCAATGCAGATGCGGCGCATCACTGGTACGAGAAGTCGGCTTCCGCCGGCTGCGCCGAAGGATGTCTTGGCCTTGCCCTGTCGCTCGCCCGGCGTGGCAATCGCGAACACCGGGTCAGGATTGCGGCCGAGGTGCGGCGCGCGGCCGACGCCGGCCTGCCGACCGCAACCTATCTTCTGGCGGTCCTCACCGAGCACGGGCTCGGCGTCTCACGCGACCTGGCGGCCGCCGCTCGACTCTATCAGGCCGCCGCGGAGAAGGGCCTTCCCTCCGCCCAGTTCCGGCTGGGCTTGGCACTGATTGATGGTGGCCTCGTCGACCATGATCCCGCCGCCGGCGAGGCCTGGATGCGCAGTGCCGCCTTGGCCGGCAACAGTGAGGCCGCCTATCTCCTGGGCGATCGCTATGTGAAAACGCAGCGGCCCGATTTCGCGGAAGCCGCCAACTGGTATCGGCGGGCGGCCGAAGCGGGTCACCAGGCCGCCGCCCGCGCCCTGGCCTCTCTCTACCTAACGGGGAACGGCGTGGCTGAGGACGTCGAAGAGGGAGCACGCTGGCTGCGCGCCTCTGCCAATGCCGGCAATCAGGACGCACAGATCGACCTCGCCAATCTCGTCCTCGGAGGAGCCGGCGAGCCAGACGATCGTGCAAGCGTTGCCGGTTGGTTCGAGGCCGCCGCATCATCGGGCGACCTGATTGCGGCATTCAATCTCGGGCTCTGCTTCGCCAACGGCGTTGGCGTGCGCCAGGACGAGGCACAAGCGGCGCAGTGGCTGAGGCGGGCCGCCGAAGGTGTCGCGGAGGCGCAATATATGTATGCCCGCCTCCTCCAGGATGGCCGAGGCGTGGCGACGGATCCAAGGCAGGCCCGCCTCTGGTTTGCTCGGGCGGGCAAAGCCGGCGTCCTCGACGCACAGGTCGCGCTTGCCGAGATGCTGCTCAACGGGCGCGGTGGCGCCCGCGAGCCAGAGGTCGCAACGCAGTTGTTCAAGCAGGCCGCTCTCGACGGCCACGCTGGGGCGATGTTTGCGTTAGGTGCGCTGTACGGTGCTGGCCAGGCCCTGCCGGTTGACCACAAGGCGGCGCAGAAATGGTTCGCCGCCGCTGCCGGGCGTGGTCATGGCCAAGCCCAGCTCATGCTCGGGCGTTACCTCGTCAATGGCCTGGCCGGGGAGTGCGACCCCGCGGCCGGCCGGGTATGGCTCGAGCGCGCGGCTGCCTGCGGCGTCAGTGAAGCGGCCGACGAACTCGCGGAGCCCATATCTGGTTGAGCTTTGCCGATTTTGCCAACAAACCGCAGGCTCGTCGCACAATCGCCCGCTGAGGTGGCCTCGTGCGGACACGTCCAGAGCTTGCAAACCACCGGGGCGACCGCTCTGGTCATCGCCTAAAGCGCTTCGCGTCGAGACGGATTTCAGGCGACGCGCTTTACGTAGGTATTATGCGTGTCGCCTTCCCAAAACCGAAGTCACTGTTGGGCACCGTGCACTAGCCATCAACCACGACTTCTGACCGTCTGTCATAGGCTGTCATCCACTCTTCTGCAGCACCACCAGAGGACTCGATTGCCTCCGCAGCGAGAATTCCCCGAGATCGAGCAAATGCCTCAAAGGCAAGACGAGCCGTTTCAGCATCCTCGTCGTCTGCAAGGGCAGACCGGAAAAGCGCAAGTGTGGCCGCATGTGTTGGGCTGCGGAACCCGACCCATTCGTCGAGAAGCTGATAGGCATCCATGACAGACGACACCTCATGCGCAAAGCCAAGTCCCACAATTACCTGAACCGGGCGGGTGAAGCGCTTGGGCGTCATTGTTGAGCTCCGTTTCGGCGACCGGTAGTCCGAGTGCCACTAGCTCAGCACTGAGGTGGCCGGGCCAAGGACCATCTGTGGCCTCAAGGATGCATCATAGTCTAGCAAATATTCAAGTAGGCCTTACGGACTAAGAGCCTCCGACGAATTCTGAAGTCGCGCGTACTTCCGGCAGCTGCCATGGACCGCGGTGCGGGCCGTTACGTTCATTGCTCTGTACAGATAGCTACATACAGCTTGCATACTGCCCGCAAATCGTTCGCCTGAGGAAGGTGCATGGCAGACAATTGACAGTCGTGGAATACAGCTTGCCATTACGGCTCGCGATCACGTCAACAGAAGCACCTGATCTTGGCGGTTGCTGTCGGCATGGCAAGGGCCGACAGCCGGCGCGATGCTACTGCCCGTCTTTGACGTCGGCACGCACGAGCCGCCCTGTCCCAAACAGAAGCGCGAAACGGTACACTTTTGTGCGACCCGTTCTTACACCCCGCATTTCTGGCCGGCAAAGGGCGCGCGAAAGTGCCTCGGCTCGCCTTTCGTCAATCTCCAGCATCACATTCTCGCACGTGTCTGAAGCCCCGCACCCAGGGCATCTCAGGACATTCGACGGTCTTGTCTCATCGCCGACAAGAGCAAGTTTGCACCTATTGCAGCCGAGCCGCGGTGTGTTTGCAATCATGATGGTTATCCCAGCGCTCGCCATAGGTTCACCCCTGACGCTGGATGGGAGATGCAATTGAGGGACCATTTGCGGGTGGCCCATTACGGCACACCTTTAACGCTGCGAACCCCGGCAGAGCCTGCCCTGGAGCGTGAGGATGCAAGAGCCCGTCGTCCCACTTTGCAATAATCAGTTGCACCAAGCCGCCTGTCTCGCCGCCTGGCCCTATCAAAAAGTCTGGTTGTAAGCGCCGACTTCCGGACTGCGGCGCAGCACGGCGTCGACGGCATCGAACATCTGCCGGCGACGCTCGGACGAGACCGGACTTTCGACGACCACGACCAGTTCCGGCTTGTTCGACGAAGCCCGCACCAGACCCCAGGTGCCGTCCTCGGCGACGACCCGCACGCCATTGACGGTGACGAGGTCGCCAATCTTTTGGCCAGCGAAACTGTCGCCGTCACGCTTCAGAGCCTGGAAATCGGAGACGACCCGTTCGACCACGCCATACTTCGCATCGTCTGCGCAGTGCGGCGACATTGTGGGCGTGCCGAAGGTCAGCGGCAGTGCCCGGTAGAGACCGGCCATCGAACTGGCGGGGTTGCGGTCCAGCATCTGACAGATGGCGATTGCCGTGACCAGTCCGTCGTCATAGCCGCGCCCGATCGGAGGGTTGAAGAAGAAATGGCCTGATTTTTCGAAGCCGGCGATCGCGCCGAGTTCGGCAACCCGGCGTTTGATGTAGGAATGGCCGGTCTTCCAATAGTCGGTGACAGCGCCATTGGCGCGCAGCACCGCGTCGGTGTTGAACAGTCCGGTCGACTTGACGTCGACGACGAAGGTCGAGCCCGGATACTGCCGCGAGATATCCCGCGCAAGCATGACGCCAACCTTGTCGGCAAAGATCTCGTTGCCTTCATTGTCGACGACACCGCAGCGGTCGCCGTCGCCATCGAAGCCCAGACCGACATCGGCCCCTGTCTCCAGCACCTTGTCCCTGATGGCATGCAGCATCTGCATGTCTTCCGGATTGGGATTGTAGTTTGGAAACGTATGGTCAAGCTCGACATCGAGCGCGATTACCTCGCAGCCAATGCGTTCCAGCGCTTCAGGGGCAAAGGCGCCAGCAGTGCCATTGCCGCAGGCGGCAACCACTTTGAGCTTTCGTGTGATGCGCTTGTCCCTTGTCACATCGTCGAGATAGGTGGCGCGAAAATTGTCGACGAAATCATAAGAGCCGCCGCCAACAAGGTCGAAATCGCCGGCCAGCACGATCGCTTTCAGCGCGCTCATCTCCTCGGGGCCGAAGGTCAGCGGCCGCGCCGCTCCCATCTTGACGCCGGTCCAGCCATTTTCGTTGTGCGAGGCGGTAACCATGGCCACCGACGGCGTATCGAGCGCGAACTGCGCGAAATAGGCCATCGGCGACAATGCCAGGCCGATGTCCTTCACCCGCGCGCCGGCCGCCATCAGCCCCGAAATCAACGCCAGCTTGATGCCAAGCGAATAGGATCTGAAATCATGCCCGGTGACGATGTCGGGCCCAACGCCGAGACGGCGGATCATCGTGCCGAGCCCCATGCCAAGCGCCTGGACGCCGATCAGATTGAGTTCTGGCGCGACCTGGCCAAACCACCAGCGCGCGTCGTATTCCCTGAAGCCGCATGCCTTGATCAGCGCAGAGGTTTCAAACGCGAAGGTGTTGGGCCGGGCTTCGGCAATGAAATTCAGAGGCACGAAAGGAAACTCCGCACGATGAAAACGACACGAATGCGCTTGTCGAGGCGGTAGCTTACCGGAACCATTCCTCAGGACTATTTATCAGTTTGGTTGAGCCTACTCAGACTAGACGCCTGCTGCTTCCTTAGCGGGCCGACACTGCTTTTGAAAAGGCGATGGTTGTCGCCTTCGCGATCGTGCAGAAGGCGAAGTCTCGGGAACGGTTTTGTCGGCCAATCGAACCTTTTTAATATTTTGTGATCAACCGGATTTGAGTTCTCCACAACCGTCTCCGGCTGACCATCTGCGGTTGCTAGAATCTTTTGGGCGAATGCCCTAAGCAACCGTGAGCAAGATGCAAAACCCCGCTTTAACGAGCGGTTTGTTGTTAAGCGCGGACAAAATGCCACTGTTTTTTTTCGATGTCCGGGACGGCAAATCCCATTTTCCCGACACCGAGGGAACCCATTACGTCGGTGCGCTTGAGGCCCGGGTAGACGCAGTCAGAATGCTGGTCGCCATGGCACAGGACGAAGTTCAGGGCGAGTTGCAAAGCAAGCTTTCGGTAGTCGTATCCGACGAAAGCCGTAGGCCCGTGATGGAAGCAAATATTGATTGCAATATAAAAGTCTTCTGAAAATCCCCAAAACCGCGTCAGCTTCGCACGGATGAGTTGCCCCGCAACGATATAGGCCTCCGATGCGCGGGTGAGGTCAGGCAGGCTTGTGGCGCCAGCGTGTTGCACTTGTTCGGCACAGCCTGCAGGTTGCGACCAGCTTTTGGCGGCAACCCTCCTCTTCTTGCCAGGCGACCGGCGCCCCAGCCAAGGGCGTTCGAGCCCAGGGTCGCCGGTTAGTCAACATCCCCGTCCATTTTGAACATGACCGGGCCCTGACACATTGCCAGCAACCTTTGCCGTCGCAAAGCCAACTCGGCGGAACCGGAGTACACGACGGCGGCCGCGCCGTCGTCGGACGCCGGGCTAGATCGCTCGAAAGCGGCAATGCCGCGCCGAGCACTGGCTCTCGTGGCGCAAACGACTGCAAGTGCAATGAAAAAGAGGATGCCTGGATCAGCGCTGCCGCCCGACACCGACATGGCAATTATGCTTGCAAGGGCAGCATTCCTGACGCTAGCCACGACCGCGTCTGTTTCTGGATCCACCCACTGCCGAACCGCCCCCAGCCCCCTAGCCAGGACACACAGCAGGCCCCCCATCATCAGCGACCCGAACAAGCCCAACTGGGAAAGAACAGCAATCGGCCAACTCGATGCTCTTGAGCTGCCGAACCCCACACCCAGTCCGCTGGTATCGAGAAAAGACTGCAGGCTCTTTACATTCCAATAGGTGCGTTCATGGCCTGAGCCGGAATCCGCTTTGTTGATGATGGTGCTGTTGATCAGCCTGACGAACGGGTCAAACGCCTCGGCCTTGTAAAGACTTATGCCCAATATGGCAGTCCCGCCCAACACCATGAGTGCCATTATGAGGATCTCTTCGCCCTCGACTTTTCCCCTCAGGATCGAGGCCAGCATCGACAAAGCGACCGGGATGCATAGCAGTATCAGCCCGACATAGGCGGTCGATGAAGTCGACAGAATGGACAGGAAGAGCAGGATGGCAGACAGCCATTTGGCCAGCGGTGATTTCGTCCTTCTCCAGTAGCTGTAGCAGAATGCCAGGCAGGCGAGGGAAACGCTGGCGAATGAAGAGGCCTCCGAAAAAGGTCCGGTGATCCGCACGAATCCGGCCTCCGTCGCGTTCGATATGATCGCGTAGTTGGCGGTTCTGATGGGGGCCAGCAGGTCTCCTGCGCCCACGGTCTTGCTGATGAAATCGAAGACTCCCATCCCCGTGTGGAGGCCGCACCACACGAAGAAGCCGCGCCGGACCTGGTCGATCCGGTCGGAGTGCAGCAGCAGGGCGCAAAGCGCTATTGCGGCGAGTCCACCAAGGACGAAATAGCCGGTCTGAGAAATGTTGCCGGAAACCGGCGCCAAGGAATCTTCTATGACTATGCCGCGGGTCTTGGACTGCACGAATACGGCGGTCTGTCCCGCAAAGAATCTCGGAAACAACCATGATCCGATGATTGCGTACAGCATGAGGCTTGTCAGGATCCAGACCGTCCGGATGCTTCCGAACACGAGTCCAAGATCAAGCCATATACGACGTCTTGCAGCGACGGTCGTGACAAGCAAGGCCGCGAACATGGTAAAGATCAATGGAGATGACCCGCCCAGAAAGGTCAGTGTCATGACGGCCGTCGCGCCGAAAGCCTGGGAAGCGATCAAGCCGATGATCAGCATTCCCCTTGAATAGTAGGACGTGACCAAAATAGCCGCGCATATTAGCAGTCCCGGCAGAGACACCTGCATGCCGACGAGTTCCCGCTTGGTTTGGCCCTGTGACGCGGATACAGCGAGCTGTCCGATCGCTAATCTTTCGACAGCTGGATGTCCTGAGCAAGTGAGTCAAAGGGGGTAGCCTTCCACCGGCGACGGTAGAGCGCGCCAATGCTCGTCCCCACGTCACTTCCGTGGCCTTGATATCAAGGTGGTGGTGCGCTCAAAAGCGCTTGGGGTTGAGTGATCGAATGTCCCCATCAAAGTCGCGCCAAAACATGCACCTGAGCACAATTCGAGAACAAACAGGTCTGCGACGGAGGCGCGAAGCGGGTCGTACCCTCCCGCGAATGGCTAAGCCCTGGTTCCGGCGGGCCCCCTAAAGAACGCCTCGACCCGGGAAACCGACGACCTTACTACAGTCGCACGCAGTTTTTTGCTTTCAGCCAGGAAACTCTCTGTCAATGCAGACGCATAGTAGGCCGGGCAGCGGAGAATTCCACTACAGGGAGGAGAGGCGATATGACCAGCCAGGGAGTATATCGCGCGTTAGGGCTCAAGCAGGTTAGGAAACTCAAGGAAGTTTACGAGTGTGCACGGGCCGTGAAGGCCACCTACCCTGAGGGTCATATCGCCAGCAAAGCCGCGAAAAGGTTGATCGACGCCTTCGAAGCCGATGTCCAGAATGCCGGAACTGTTCTGGATGCATCTTGGCTGACCGAAAGTGACCCCCAGGGGACCGCCTGAGCCCGAGCTATACAAAGCGTAGCTCTGTCGGGGTAAGTGCGGCACAGTGTGCTGCTTCGGACCTGTCGGCAAGGGATGCTGGCCGATTTGCCCTGCCCTTCCCAACCAAACGAGCTGGCATTTGCCACAGCGTCCAAGGAGCTGCCCTACGCGGTCCTTTCGTTGAGCGTTGCGCGAAGCAGGCGCTTAGAAGACAGTGCCGGCGCTTATGCAGTCAACCGATGCTTTGGGATGCATGGCTTTTGACTGCCGGAAGGGGTAGTCCTCGGCTACGCCTTTGGAATGAGAACCGCCGAGGCCAGCCTTCGGATGGGTTCACCTTCAGAGCGTTGCGATGTCGTGCGGTCTTCAGACGCTCCACAACATCCATCGACTGGCCGGCTCGCATGTTTAACTAAAACGGTAGCGGGGCTAGCCGTTAGTGTTTCTCGCAGATTCAAAAATTTAACCAAATGTTAATCTAAGTTAGCGCTGGCTCATAAATAGCCCATAAGCTCAGGTTGTTCTGGTTGGGGTTGGGAACAGGGAACAGCAGTGGGTGCAAGGCTGGGCAAATTCCAGCTGAAGCTCCCAAAATGGTGGGCGCTATTTTTCAATTTCTGAAGGAACTGAAGAGTGAGGGGCTAATTGGCCGCCGCAGGGCGGATCGCGTGGAAAAAAGGGTGGGTAAGAGTATGGGCTCCACAGTAGAACTGCATAGATATACTGCGGCAGATCAGGCAGAAATCCCGTCGGGCGGAGCGGGAATGGTGCAACGAGCAGGCAGGGAATGTCTGCTGATCCTGGACGGAAGGGCGCTCGACCGCGAATGTCTCGCATCGGCGCTGGAAGACCACGATCTCGGCATGGCCGTCGAGGCCATGGGATCGATTGCCGAATGGCGCGCCAAAGAGGGGATGACCCTTGCAGCCATTCTCTTCAACCTAGGTGGCCGGAAAGTCACCGACCAGGGTATCGCGGACCAGATCAGGCGAATTTCGAGCGAATTCAAGTCGGTGCCCGTAGTGATTTTGGCGGACACCGAAGACCTCGCACAGATACTGACGGCTCTCGAATGTGGCGCGCGTGGCTACATTCCAACCTCTGTAGGGATCGATGTCTGTGTCGAGGCAATCAATCTTGCGGCAGCGGGAGGCATCTTCGTTCCGGCAAGTAGCGTTCTTTCTATGCGGCACCTGATAGATTCAGGCAGCCGTGATGCGCCTTTGACCGGCATGTTCACGCTCAGGCAGGCTGAGGTCGCGCAGGCGCTCCGACGCGGCAAGGCGAACAAGATCATCGCCTTTGAACTGAACCTGCGCGAAAGTACGGTGAAGGTGCACATCCGCAACATCATGAAAAAGCTCAAGGCGACCAACCGCACGGAAGTCGCATACAAGGTCAATGATCTCTTCGCGGAAGGAGCTGCGGCTGAACGGTGATCGCAATCACAAGCCGCCTTCCCTCAATGTACGATCGCAATCTTATATAGCGAACGCACCAAGCGGGGCGCGGTCAACGAAAAGCCCGCCACGGTAGCGAACCGGGCGGGCTTCATTCTGAGCGGCTACATCCCAGGGGAATCGACCGCTGCTAGCTGTTTATCATAAGATTCTTTCCCGTGAATGGCGTGATCACGTAGGGGACGGCTATTTGGCAGGATCGCCTGGAATTTCCGGGATGTCCGGGGGGTCGGACTTCGCAACAGCCGCGGCGCAATGCTCCCCGGCGTTTCGCACACGCCGGACTGTTCCCCCAGGTTCCAGAGTTGAGCCTAGTTCAACCAACCTACGCAGGATTAGCTGCTCCCGGCTGGAAGCAACGCTGCGCGAACTCATTCGCTTGCGCCTTGATGCTGCTTGTCAGTTGGCGGCGCGTTTGCCGCACAGGACCGCACAATCGCGCCAACCATCCACCATAAGTGCTAAACCGGTGACCTTATGGAGAACGCGAAAATCCAGGCTCAGACATCTAGACTTTCTGTCGAACTGGAGCAGTCCGCATGCCTGAGCAAAGCCTCTGTTTTCGCAAATCGGGACGCCTTCAAGAACGTGGCCGTGAGCTGATCCCAGGCGGCAGCCACACCTACGCGAAAGGCGAGGATCAGTATCCCGTTCTCGCGCCGGGCTTTATCGAACGTGGTCTGGGGTGCCACGTCTGGGATGTCGATGGAAACCAATACATCGAATACGGCATGGGCAACCGTTCCGTCGGGCTGGGGCATGCATACCCAACGGTGCTCAGGGCGGTGGAGGCGGCGCTCGCCGGCGGAGCCAACTTCACGCGCCCCGCAAGAATCGAAGTTGACTGCGCCGAAACGTTCCTTGAACTCGTCGGCGCGCAGATGGTAAAATTCTGCAAGGACGGATCGGACGCGACTTCAGGCGCCGTCCGCCTTGCCCGCGCCTACACGGGTCGCGATCTCGTCGCGTGCTGCGCCGACCACCCTTTCTTTTCGACAGACGATTGGTTCATCGGGACCACACCGATGAACGCGGGAATTCCAGAAGCGGTTCAAAACCTGACCCTCACTTTCCGGTACAACGACATCGCTAGTGTCAAGGATTTGTTCGACAGGCACCCGGGTAAGGTAGCCGCCCTGATCCTGGAACCTTCCCGTGGCGACGATCCGGCCGACGGCTTCCTGCATAATGTCCAGCGTCTTTGCCGGGAAAATGGCGCGCTGTTCATTCTCGACGAAATGATCACCGGGTTCAGGTGGCATGCAGCGGGAGCACAAAGGCTCTATGGCATCGAACCGGACTTATCCACATTCGGCAAGGCTCTGGGCAATGGTTTTTCGGTCTCCGCCCTGGCAGGCAAACGCGAATATATGCGGCTGGGTGGGCTCGAGCATACGGATCGCCCCCGTGTGTTTCTGCTGTCGACTACGCATGGCGCGGAAACCCACGCGCTTGCCGCGGCCATCGCGACCATACGGGTTTATCGGGACCAGTCCGTCATCGAACACCTGCACCGTCAGGGAACGAAATTGAAGGAAGGTATCACGGAGGTTTCCAGACGCCATGGACTGGATCGGCACTTCAAAGTTGTCGGCCGTCCCAGTTGTCTCGCCTACGCCACGCTTGACCAGGACGGCAAGCCCTCGCAGACATATCGTTCCCTGTTCCTGCAGGAGACGATCAAGCGTGGTGTCCTCATGCCATCTCTCGTCGTCAGCTACACGCACGACGACGCGGCCGTCATGAAAACCATAGACGCCGTCGACGGTGCTCTGGGCGTGTACGCCAAGGCCCTGGATTCGGGAGCAAGCCAATTTTTGGTCGGCCGCCCCTCGCAGATCGTCTTTCGTCGCTTCAACAATGGCGATGCACAGGCCCGGATACCGGCGGTCTCACAGAACCCCGGGCCAGCGAGCAGTGAAACCAAACGGCAATCAGAAACCCGCCGGCTCGTATCCACTTCATGAGCCGGTAACCCCGATCTGGCAGAGCGTGGTGTCCGAAAAGTGTCGTGCGAAGATCGCCAACCACGTCGAGGATGGCTCCTGAAGGAGAAACCCGACCCGAAGTCCCAGGATCCATGTGCCCCCTTGGCTCAGACAAGCCTCAAGCAAATCGGGACGGAAAATCCGCTAAAGAAGTCTGGCTTTTCTGAGTGTAAACGCCTCGGCGAAATGGTCCGGCGCCCTGCACTCCATCCCGCGCAATCTCGCCAGCCCCGCGAATGTGTCGCGGTCGAACCAGTCCTTGGAGCGCTGCGTGCCGAAGTGCTGTTGCAGTAGCTCGATCTTGCGTTCCAGCACTGCGGCAGAGAGCGGCACGTAGGCATTTGGCTGGCAAAGATCGCCATCCCATTTGGGAATCTCGTATTCGATCACAAGATGATCGCGAAAGACATTCCAGGTCAGTTGATTGACCTCCCGGTGGTCTTGATGGGCATCGAACCTAGCATGGGTCAGCACCAGGTCGGGATGGACGCGAGATCTTAGATCTATCAACCGCTGCTTTATCGCCCGGCTATGGGCCGGGAAATAGCTGTCTTCGAAATCCGCGATGTCGACTACGGACGACTTCGATCCTTTCAGGAACGCTTCGGCCGAAGCGCGGGCCTCGACCGACCGCTGGCCGCCGGCGCTTAGCACACACCAGTGGACGTCCAGTTTCACCCCCGACGCGATCAGACCAAGGATAGTGCCGCCGGCGCCGATCTCGATGTCATCGGAATGGGCGCCAAGGCAGAGGATCGAGAGTTCCTCCCCGCCACGTGCGAGGCCAAGCCCTCTCACGAAGCGGCCATTACCAGACCGCGTCTGGTTTTTTCGGCGGTAACTTTTCTATTCCAGGGCATGTCGCCCCGTTCGACCATGTCTTCGAGCGATTGCCAATCGCGCAGCGTATCCATCGATCGCCAGAAGCCATCATGTTTGTACGCCATGAGCATGTTGTCGTCGATCAGTCGCCTGAAAGGTTCCAGAACGAGCTCCTCGCCATCGCGCATATAGTCGAAGATTTGCGGGCGGAACAGGAAGTAGCCGCCGTTGATCCAGATCTCCGAGGTATCGGTTGTGCGGAACTCACGCACGCGACCGTCTTCCGCGATATCGGCCAAATGGTATGTCAGTGGTGCGCGCACCGCGAGAAAACAACCGATCTTGCCGCTGGCTTCGAATTTCGCCACCACGTCGTCGAGATCGACGTTGGTCAGACCATCGGAGTAGTTGGCCAGGAACATCTTCTCGTTCTTAACCTGGTCCCTTGCCGCCCAGAGGCGTTCGCCGATATTGCGCCAGACCCCGGTATCAAGCAGGGTAATGCTCCAGTCCTTGACCTGGTCGCCGAGCAGTTTCACGTCTTGACCTCCCTGCGTGACCACGCAATCGGAAAAGGTCTGCGGCCGTGTGTTGAGGAAGAAATCCTTGATGACATTGGCTTTGTAGCCCAGGCACAAGACGAATTCATCATGTCCATAATCGCTGTACCACTGCATCACGTGGCGCAGGATCGGCTGGTGGCCAAGCGGGATCATCGGCTTGGGTATACTGTCGGAATAGTCGCGGATCCGGGTTCCGCGACCGCCGCAGAAGAGGACAACTTTCATCTGCCTAACTCCGATGGATCGATCACCGCCACAAAAGGAATTGGGACCACAAACCTTGCACCCCAGGAGGCGACATGGCGCATCTGTTCGATGATCTCGTCCTTCAGGTTCCACGGAAGGATGAGAATGTAATCAGGCCGGACTTCGTCGATGGCCTCGACGGATTTGATCGGGATATGCATCCCCGGTGTGAAGCGACCATGCTTGTAAGGATTACGGTCCACCGTGAAGTCCAGGAAGTCGGTGCCGATGGCGCAGTAGTTGAGCAGCGTGTTGCCCTTACCTGGAGCGCCGTAGCCACAAATCTTCTTCCCTTCGTTCTTGGCCGAGATAAGGAACGCCAAGAGGTCGCGCTTGGCACGCTGCGCTTTGTGACCGAAGGAGGCATAGGTAATCATCTCCGTTAGCCCGTGGCGTTTTTCTCGGGCGAGAAGTTTGCCCACGCTGTCATCCACGCCCCAGCGACTACCCTCATGGGCGAGATAGACGCGCAGCGAGCCGCCATGGGTGGGCAACTCCTCGACGTCGATCAGCCGCAATCCGTGGCGCGCCGCCATCAGTTCGATCGTCAGCAGCGAGAAATATGAAAAGTGCTCGTGATAAATGGTGTCGAACTGATTCTCCGCCATCAGCCGCTCGATATGTGGAAACTCGAGCGTGACCACCCCCTGAGGTTTGAGCAGGATTTTCATCCCGGCGACGAAGTCATTGAGGTCCGGCACCTGCGCCAGGACGTTGTTGCCAATGATGAGGTCAGCGCAATGTCCTTCGCTCATCATCTGATTTGCCAACCGAACCCCGAAGAAGTCGACCCGGGTGGGCACACCTTTCTCGATCGCGGCGCGCGCAACATTGGCTGCCGGTTCGACGCCCAGTACAGGAACGCCCAGCGGCAGAAAGTGCTGCAGCAGGTAACCATCGTTGCTAGCGAGCTCGACCGCAAGACTGTCACGGCCAAGTCCAAGCCGTCTGGTGATGGCCTCGCAATACACTTTCGAATGAGCCACCCAGCTGGAGGAGAACGAAGAGAAGTAGGCATATTCGCTGAAAATGGTCTCGGGGCTCAGATACTCCTTGAGCTGCACCAGGTAGCAAGTGTCGCAGACAAGCACGTTGAGAGGATAGTAAGCTTCCATTTGGTCAAGCTGCTCGGCCTGCAGGAAGCTTTCGCAAGGTGGAGACATGCCTAGATCGACCAATGTGTGGCGCAGGCGCGACCCGCAGAGCCTGCAACCGACATTCCGGCTTGCCGCACTGTGACCGCGAACGGTTTCGATAGGCTGAATGTTCATTTCCCCGCTCCTATCCGCCGTCTAACGGAGACGCAGGCGCTACGCAGAACCCATGTCTGCCGCGCCTCCGTAGACAGATGACAGGTTAGGATCCGGCCCTCTCCGGTTCGATTTGCCAATCCGTCGGGTGCATTAATCCTTATAGCGAGCCGGCGGCGGCGAGGCCGATACCGGGCTCGCCGAACGGGTAGTCAGCTGTCGTCCGCACGTACCGCTATCGGAGAGGCCAGCTAAGGCTTAGGTAGCCCTTACAGCGTGGGCTGGCGACGCTGACAATTGAGGCGGCAGTCTCACTCGGCGCCGGGGAGTCAACCCATGCAGTTTACCGAAACGGAGCTTCAAGGGGTCTGGGTAATCGAGCCTACTCCCATGCTTGACGACCGTGGTTCTTTCACCCGCCTTTTCTGTGAGAAGGAGATGGCCGATTGTGGTCTGGCGACGCGCTTTGTCCAGCACAGCCGGGCTCATTCGATCAAAAAGGGAACTCTTAGGGGGCTGCACTACCAGGAGGAGCCTTACGCAGAGGTCAAGCTGGTCTCCTGTGTCCGGGGCGCGATTTTTGATGTCGTCGTGGACCTGCGCCCGAATTCGCCGACGCGCTACAAATGGCTCGGTTTCGAACTGACTTCCGAAAACATGAAGCAGCTCTATATCCCTGCCGGGTTCGCCCACGGCCTCCAGACCCTAACCGACGGCACCGAGGTCTCGTATCTCATATCACAGTTCTATACGCCCAACGCTTCAACCGGCGTTCATTACAATGACCCCACCTTGTCCATCGGATGGCCCTTGATGCCGACGGCCATGTCGGAAAGGGACAAAAGCTGGCCCCTTATCAGACGGCGAACCGCAACGGCCTCATAAGGCTACCAGGAGCTCATGTTCCAACAGCAGTTTCGCAGCGGCGGCCAGTTCCTTGAAGGGCAGGTTCGAGCGCTCCGCCATGGCCAGGAGCGAATGCTGCCCGTCGGCGAGGTTCAGCACCCAAAGCAGGGACATCGACGTCGCCCCCGACGACTTCTGCCCTCCCACGGCTGCATAAAGGCCGCGTTTGCCGAGCTGCGGCTCGCCCTTGGGCAAGCGGTTCAACGGCGTCCAGTCCTCTTCGACAATGTCGATCACCTCCATCAAGATGCGGAAGGAATCCTCGAGATGCTCTGGCCTGATGAAGTCAAGATTGTCGGCCGAGGTGTGGTATTCGGGAAATGTGCCGTGGACGCTTCGCTGGAACATCCCGACCGGAAGATTGAAGCCCGGCGAACAATATTGCCTCTCGTCATACCCGTATGGGGAGAAATCCATCAGCTTTGCCCCGGCTCGACGCTCCAGCACGTGGGACATGGCTCGGTCAATAGAGGCGTCCCCGCGGCGGCTGCGCTTGTATGTCGGGCCTCCTGAATCGCCAACGCATGACAGCACCAGACCGTGGTCGATGAGACATGTACGGTCCTCGTTGCGCGACAGCCACGCGAGCGCGCCGATCGTGCCGGGAGCGAATAGGAAGCGGTAGCTGTATCGTGTCTTCCTTGCCTTGAGACTTCTCGCCAGCATTGCCAGCAGCGCCAAGCCCGAACAGTTGTCGTTGGCAAGTGAGGGATGGCAAATGTGGGCCGAGAGGAGGAATTCCCGCTCGCTCTCCCCGCGGTGCAGGTATTCGCCGTATGTGAGAGTGCCGTCCTCGAGCTCGGCGTCGATCTCCACACGGTAGAAACCGTCGGGCAGGTCGGCCACACGGTCGTGGGCTGCGCAGAAGCCCCAGGTCGGGGCGTAATAGCTGGTGCGGTAGGGGATCAGCTGCGGCTGTTCGGGCAGAGTATGAATGTGCGGCCTCAGCTCGGCGAGCGGCAGGATGCCCTTGAACGGCAAGCTGTAGTTGACGACGTGCAGGTTGGAATCCGCAAAATCGAGGACCGTCTGTCCGTCCGGGCCTGTGATGGTTGCAGAGCGTATGTTCCATTCCTTCGGAACGGTCCAGTCGAACAGCTGCGTCCCGGTGGGCACTTCGTGCCGTTCCAACTCGATATGCTGTGACAGGACATCCAGCGTTGCTCGAACGCCGTTTCCCGTGATGCTCCGGCAGATGGGAAACAGACGTTCGGCCAGGGCATAAATTTCGTGACCGACTCCGGTTGCCGGCGGGCCGATCCCGGCGGGGTTCAGGTGTTCCATCCAGCTTATCCGAGCGCCTCCTCCAATGGCTTGGATACTCCAGCAACCCGCATCCGCTCGTCCAGAAGTCCGCTGGTCAACAGATGCCTGATGTGACCGATGCGCTGGAAGCGCGGCCCCTCGAATTCCTCCAGCGTGACATTCGACTTCCGGTATGCCTGGTAGAGTTGCTCGGCACCCTTGCGCGCATCCCATTGTGGCCTGAAGGCAGGCAGGGCAAGCGCGATCTTGTCGAAGTTGACCCGATAGGAGCGTTTGTCGGGTCCGGCGTCGGGCGCGAGTTCAAGCCGGCAATCGGGCACGATCTCGGCGACGATCTCGGCGATGTCCCGGATCCTGTAATTGTGGTCGGTTCGTCCCACGTTAAAGGCTTGATTGTGAATGGCCTCGCGGGGCGCCTCCAGCCCGGCAATGAATGCCCTGGAAATGTCCTCGATATGGACAATCGGTCGCCACGGTGTTCCATCGGACTTCAGGAGGATGACGCCTTTGGTGACCGCCCACGCGACCAGATTGTTCAATACGATGTCGAAACGGAGCCGCGGCGAGAGCCCATACGCCGTGGCGGGGCGGAAATAGGTGGGAGAAAAGCTGCTGCTGGCCAGTTCGGAAATATCCCGTTCTGAAAGGACCTTCGACCAACCATAGGGCGTGACCGGATTCAGTTCGCCAGTTTCATCGACCATCCCGTCCCCTGCCTGTCCGTAATTGCTGCAAGACGAGGCGAACAGGAAGCGCGACACGCCGGCGTCCTTGGCCGCCTTCGCAAAGCGGACGCTGCCCTTATGGTTGATTTCGTAGGTGATGTCCGGATCAAGGTCGGACAGCGGGTCATTGGAAAGGGCCGCAAGGTGGATGACGGCATCGAACCCTTCGAGGTCGCGCGCATGCACGTCCCTGACATCCTTTTGGATGGATGGAATTGAAGCCCGCTCGCCCCCAGCGGCAAAGGTGCAGCGCCGGTAGAGATCGCTGTCATAGCCCATCACCGAATGCCCGGCACGAAGCAGCATCGGCACCATCACCGATCCGATATAGCCTTGATGGCCGGTTACCATGACTTTCATCGCGCACCTCTTCTCAAACCGATATTGATATCCGGGAGGCTACTTGGGCTTGAAGGAACGGGGGAGAACGCCAATGGACGCCCAGGATTCCCCGTTCGAGGAAGCGTTGCCGGCGCTTACCTCTTTTGCAGTGGCGCTCGTCTAACCCTTTCGAAGGAACCGGCGCACGACTTGCCTTGCGCTGCCGGCTGCACGCAATTGCGCGTTCATTGGCTTTGAGCTACGGGGCCTTGAGCTATCAGCTCCAGGATCCAATCCCTGTATCCGCGGCTGTTTAGCTCTGGCGGCTGGAAAACCGTGCGCTCCGCCTTGAAGGGAGAATCTTCGACATCCGTCAGCTCTCCGCTGGTTGGATCGCGCCAGCGAGCGCGGACGGAAGCCGCCGAAAGCTGCGCCAGGTCCACTGTGATGCGGTCGTTGCCTGGCATGTAGACGACAGCGTAGGATCCGTCCCTGGCGGCCGCGGCGACCGCCCTCCCCATGTCCTTGCCCGTGCCATCGACGAGCAGTCTGTTCTTGCTGTCGGGTTCGAGCAGCCACCACTTTATCGATGACATGAAAGCGAAAAGCACCCCCATGCTTTTTGCCCCCGGGCTGTTCAGAGCCTCTTTCCACCCCAATGTTTGCCGATGGAGACCGGGCCCGCCGAAATGCCATATCGGGTTGTTGCCGTAGAGGTGGCCAAAGGCGCCCGAGAAGATCGCCTGGTAAGCCTGAATGCGGACCCGGTACTCGTCGGTACCACTTTCGAACTCATAGGCGCTCTCAATCAGGAAGAAAGGCATACCCCTGCCGTACTCCCTGATCGCGGCCGTGTAGACAGGTCCGTATGTGTAGATGTTGTTCACGTTCAGCCAGGATTCGTGAGTCCACAAATCAAGTGGTGGCGTTTCGGGAGCGCCATGGATGGTGCTAAGAGCGCCCGGGTCCTCGTCAAGGATGCCTTTGGCAACAGCCCTCACCAGATCCTTGTCCGCTGGATCGTCATCGCCACCGTTGACCCACATGATATTGTCGAAGTGCCGGTAGCGATGTCCGACGAAATGGCCGTACGAAGCAAGCCTTCCTGGCCCTGCGGCCGCCATGTTCTGATACCAACCGTCAATACCACCGCGATAGCCGAGATACGCTGGGGCAAGCAGCACCAGGAAACCGAGGTCGCAAGCCTTCTGCAGGACACGGTCCGCATGGGCAAAATACGCCTCATTCGGAACGGCGAAATCGGCGTTGCCAGCGAATGGCCTCTCGCCATATGCGTTTGCGGGCGCGTTGCGGGAAAATCGGTGCTCTAGCAGGTTGACCAGCACCGTATTGAAACCACGAGCCTTGCGGTCCTCAAGATAGAGGTATGCTTCGTCATCCTTCAGATCTGCGATGAGGGACCAGGCCGAGTCGCCATGCATCAAGAATGGATGGCCGTCCTTGTCGACCGGAAAGCTCTTTCCAGATTCGATCCGTAAAGGGAAACGCGTCCCCTTGTCGCGTTCGCAGGCTAAGCTTCCGGTCTCCATAGCCACCAAAAAGACGCAGGTCATGACAACAGACATCAAGCGCATTGCGCTCACTCCCTCCCGCCCGTCGATCATGCTCACCCAGGGGTCGGCGCCCCGGAGACCTCATGGATGGAGGAGTGCCTGGAGTTGAACTCCGATGAGGTGACAATGCCGTAGGCTGCGTCCTTGCGGGTCATGGTGCCCGCGCGTAGCGGCCGCGTATAGGTGTCAAGGCCGTAGTTGTCTGCGGGACGGTCAAGAAGCAGCAGGTAGAGGAAACTGATGTAGGCGCGGTCCGTCAGGCCGATCGTGGCATATCTGCTTTCGAAATCGTCGGTGTCCATCATGTCCAAGATCATGTCAGCAAGCTTGCTATTCCCGCTTTCAAGAGCTGCCGACCAACGATCCACGCTGGCCGTGTCGCCATCGTGACCAAGAATGAGGCAATAGACGAAACTTGCCTGCCTCACATAAAGGGGTTTGTTTGCAGCCAGGGTCTCTGGATCGCATTCCCGGTACGGTCTAGGCGCCGGCTGCGGGCCGCGGGTGAAGTCACGCACCGTCTTATAGGCAGGCTTAGGCTCGCCGACCCTCCATTTACCGTAGGGCGCCGGGATCAGCCTCACCAATCCCATATTGGCTTCCATGCTAGGAGCCCAGTAGGCCTCATCGACGAGTTCGTAGATGTGCGCGGCCTCGACCTTGTACTTCTTGTTGAGGTCTTGAAGTCTCGTCATTGTCTGCTTGATGCCGTCGGCCTGCTGCTTCTCGCCGCGCTGGCTTCCGTAAGGGTTGTCGAATTCGGTAACCCATATCGGCTTGCCGTAGGCCGAGATTTCCCGGAAAGCCCATTCCGGATCGTCGCCGTACATATGCCAAACCGAGATATCCCAAGCGATGCCGTCCTGCTTCATCCGTGCGAACGCGCCGACGTGGCCCCATCCGGCGGTGCCGATCGCCTTGCTGATGGTCGGATCGGCCGCAATCATCCCTTCGGACAGCCCCTTGAGGACGGCACTCACTTTCATCCAGCGCGGGCCGTAGTAATCGAGCGTTCCCGTTCCACCTGCAGGTCCCCAACCACATGGATATTGCGAACCATCATCGCGCTTCTCACAAGGTTTGATGATGGCGTAGTTCTCCATCTCGTTGCCGAGTTCCCAGACACGGATGTCGGCCTTGAACCTTGAGCCAAGTGCGATCGCAAGTTTCCGGGTCCTGGCGTAAAGTTCTTCCGGACTATCCTTGTCCATATCGATTCCGGCGGGCGTGAGGACGGGCAGGATCTCGATGCCTCTCACCTTTCCGGCGGAGACAAGGTTGGCAAGCGTATCCACGTCGCCCTCGCCCCTAACATTGACCCTGTACGACTTCAGGCCGAGATCCTTAACGAAGTCGAGTTGCCTTTCGATCGGGATACCCGGATAAGCAACTATTGGATGACCATTAATGCCCCAAAGGAAACTGGCGGAGGCAGACGAGACAAACGCCGGCAGGCAAGCCAAAGCGACTGCGAAACGAAACGACATGGCGACAGTTCTCCCGGTCGGGGCGGCCTCGATAGTCGGGACTGTGAGCGCCGGTAGCAATCTACCCATACGGGTGACCGACGCGTCTGCGATACCCCTTTCGGAGGTCGCCACCAACTCACGCCCTGTCTTGAACCTCTTACGCCCTATTTTACCCAAATGTGATCAGCCCATAGCTGATCTGGAAAAAGGCCCGACAACTCCGGCTGCCATGCTCGTTACCCCTTTCGTCTGTGATTAGTCCTTACTTTGAAGGTACTGACCTTTAACTGGGTTTGTCGGACTATTCAGCGTGACGAAGGCGGCCCCGCCGCTACCGGGAAAGGGCACTATGCCTTCTGTTAAACGCGCACTTCTGATGAGCACGGGCGAACGTTATGTCCTGCTCGTATCGAATTTCGCCACGACCGCAGTGGTTTCGCGCTTATTGACACCACAGGAAATCGGCGTGTCGGTGATCGGGATGGCAATCCTGGCGATAGCCCTATCTGTCAGGGAATTCTCCAGTTCAAGCTTCCTGATCCAGCGCGGGGAACTCAGCCGCGAGGATATTCGGGGGGCCTTTACAGTGATGTTCGTCCTTACCGGGATTGCCGTCACCGTTCTCCTAGCCGCGTCCCCTATTCTGGCCTCAGTCTACGCGGAGCCGAACCTCGTCCCCTATTTTCGAGTTATTTCAGCCTGCCTCTTCCTCGACGCCTTGGTTATCCTGGTCAACGCTCTCCTGCGCCGGGAAATGGCCTTCGGCAAGGTAGCTGCCATTAGCATCACCAACGGCGCGACAGGGGCTGTGGCAACAATCGCTTTGGCGTTCGCGGGCTTCAGCTATATGAGCTTCGCTTGGGCGTGGCTAATCGGCAGTGGGCTTGCTGCATGCCTTGCACTTGCCCTGTGTCCGCATTTCTGGATGTTCAAGCCAACCCTCGCCAATTGGCGCGCAATGGTCTCGTTCGGCGGATACAACGGCTCCATCGCCATACTCTTCCGCATTTTTGACGCCCTGCCCCTGCTGTTGTTGGGCCGACTGGTGTCACCGAATGCCGCAGCCTTGTTCAGCAGGACCCTCTTGATCAGCCAGATACCCGACAAACTCCTCCTCGGAGGGGCCGTGGCTGTCGTATTGCCGGCGTTTTCGGCAGAGGTCAGACAAGGCAGTGATTTGAAGCGCCCGTATCTCGCGGCCCTTTCTATTGTCACGGCTTTCTACTGGCCGGCTCTCCTTGTGCTCTCAGTGCTGGCCTATCCGGTCGTGGACGTCGTGCTCGGTCGACAATGGATCGAGGCTGCGCCGCTTGTTCAGGTCGTCGCGATTGCTCTTCTCTTCTCCTTCAGTTTTGAGCTCAATTACCCGGTATTGGTTGCAGTCGGTGCGATCCGCGACTTGTTCATCCGTGCCCTCATCGTCTTCCCGATTTCTGGCATTCTGTTGTCAATGGCTGGCGTCTTCGGCGGATTGCAGGCGGCCGCCTGGTGTATGCTGGTGACGGTTCCTTTCCAGGCATATGTTGCCCTGAGCTTCGTTCGGCGACGGTTGGGATTGAAACTGAAGGATATCGCCGCAGCGCTATGGAGAAGCGCCGTCATGGCCATAGCGAGCGCGGCTGGTCCGCTGTGCGTGGCTTTCTTGTCGGGCACAGGCTTCGCTCTTTCACATGGGCAGGCACTCGCAGCAGGGGTGTTGGCGTTTGGTGGATGGGGAGCGGCATTGGTCCTTACCCGACATCCTTTGGTTGACGAGATAATCAGGTCCATTCCCGGTTTAGGGCGTGCCTCGCTCCGCCCGGCCGAGTGAGGCGAGCACCAGTGAACACGATGGCCGACGAAAAAGTCGCATAGCCAATGGTTATCCAAACGAGCCTGGAAGGACGCGAATGTTTATGGACGAGAACAAGCGGGACAAGAAGCAGGGCCTCACCCTGCCGAAAGGCTTGGACTGCGAGGCATGCCGAAGCCGCCGCATTTGCCATTCGGACCTCCTGACCTCGGTCGCCCCTTCCAATCAGAGCGTGCACGGCCGCGGTATCATGCTGCCGCACGCATGCATGCACCGATAGCGAGCACACACCATGGTCCTTTCGCACAGGAATGGGTTCTCGCAGGTCATCGGCGCAAAGCCACAGAAAATATGCCTTTTCGGAATGTTTGGCGGGGGTAATTTCGGTAATGACGCGTCATTGGAAGCGTTCTTGCTTTTCTTGCGGGAAGCTCGGCCGGAGGCGGCTATCGCGTGCGTCTGTGTTGATCCAGATGCCATTGGTAAAGCGCATCAGATTGTCACAACACCAATCAGCGCCCCAGAGTTTTCCAATACCCTCCTAAGGTTCTGCAATAAAGTCAGCCTGAGAATAATGGGAAGGCTAGCGAACTGGCGCCGGGCAATCAAATATGTCAGGCAATTCGACATCATAATTGTGCCAGGAACGTCAACGTTAAACGACTACGGCTCAGGTCCATTTGGAACATCCTACGGTCTGTTCCGCTGGGCTGCATCTGCGCGACTGTCGGGGGTGAAGTTCTGCTTTATTGGAACCGGCGCAGGTCCGATCCTAAATTCTACCAGCCGCCGGATGTTGAGGTCTGCAGCGGCCTGGGCCTACTTCCGTTCGTTCCGCGATCAGGTCTCCAAGGATTTCTTATCGTCGCTCCGCATCGACACAAGTAGAGATCAAGTCTACCCAGATCTGGTGTTCAGACTGCCTACGCCATTGCCCGTGCGAGACAACACCGGAGGAAAACTGACGACAGTTGGGGTCGGGCTCATGAACTACAACGGCTGGCGCGCAGGCGCGCGCTCAGGGTCGGATACCGCTATCTATGAAACCTATATCGAGAAGATGGGCCGTTTCGTCAACTCATTGCTGGATCGAGGCTACCGAGTACGCCTTATTATCGGCGAAACCGTGGATATGCGGGCAGTCAGGGATATCGGCCGAATTGCTAAGGCGAGCGGATATGACCTGATCGACGGCACCCGCTTCACTCGGCAGGCTCGTCAGCTTGTTGCCGAGCCAATCAACTCCCTGCATGACGTCATGCGGCAAATTGGCGACACTGACGTCGTTGTCGCCACCCGTTTCCATAACGTGGTTTGCGCTCTGAAGCTTGCTGTACCGACAATCTCCATCGGATACGAGGCCAAGAACGATGCGGTGATGACTGATTTCGGTCTTGGCGATTTCTGTCAATCCATAGAAAATCTCGACCTGGAGCTGTTGGAGACGCACCTCACCGAACTGTTAAAGAACAAGGTGCACTATCGCGCAGTCGTTCGGCGCCATCTCGATCATGTACTGTTTCGTGTAAAGGAGCACGAGCAGGAGTTGTTGTCCAAGATCCTTTGAAATTAAGCCGAGGCGCCAAATTATTGCCTGCTGAAATACTGTCTCGCGCGATCTGTCGCGGCTTCAACCGCTCAGCAACTCCTGTGGATGCATTCGGTCAGCGGCCTCCGCCTTAAAAATTCTCCGAGCAGAACTTGGCTTCGCCAATCTCAGGGCCCGTTGAAAGACGCCAGCTTCGTTTCCAATTCGAATAGGGCAGCCATCCAACCAGCGATTTGGCCCAATCCGCGGCGCTCGGAGCGACCTGCCGCTCTTTCAGGCCCTTCAAGAGTTCCTGAGCGGCGTCTAGCCTTCCCATCACTGTCCATTTTATGGCCAAGCGCATCATTCTGGCACGCATACATTCCTTTTTACTTCGGAAAGTCGGCTCGTCCCAACACTGCACCCCAAAGGCACATAAAATGTCAAAACGCTCAAGTAAGGTTTTTAACTGATTCGCACCGAGTTGCTGGCTTGTAAGCGAGTTCGGGTGCCACCGTGTGTAGACGAGTGGCGCGTGCAAATAGGCGAGCTTGCCACGCAGGACACTGCGCACGACTGCAGAAAAATCAAAATGGATCGGCGCATCGTTGAAGAATACCGGGCTTTGCGCGCTGCCAGGAAAACGAACGAATAAGTGGTGATAGGGCAGCCAATTAATGCTTTCGTCTAGCATCTTGGCCGCGATCTCAAGGCCTCCAAAAACACCTTGTTTCAACGGCAAATTCGCGCGATGGACCCTGTCCATGAAGATGTCGTCGCAAAGAACGACCTCGATTTTTTCGTCGCATTGAGCAATCTCCACGAAGCGCGAGATGCAATCGCTGCGCATCAGGTCGTCTGCGCATAGAATCTTCACGTAAAGGGCCTCGGTGGGAACCGCACAAAGCGCCTTGGTCCAGTTTTCTCGCAGCGGAAGGAGGCTGTCATTGCGAATGGTAATCAGCTCAACACGCTCCGACCGAAAGCGATCGATGATTTGCGGCGTGTTGTCCGAGCTGCAATTGTCAACGATAACGTGTATAATGTTATCATAGCTTTGCCGCTGAACAGATCTCATCGTAGCCTCCAGATACGCACCTCCGTTGTATACGGGCGTTACCACCGCAACGAGAGGTAGAGCTGGCGCCGAGCAGTGTCTCATAACGTTATCTTTTTTCGTTTCGGACGGCGATATTGAATTGACCTACTCAAAAGCGAGAAGCCGACCTCAGCTTCTGTCGGTGGCTTCGTTAAGATGAGGCAGCCCAGGACCTTTCTCATGGCAAACGGCTTCGATGCTCCGATCCGGGCTGCGCGCCACCTTGATGCCCTGTCGTCGATCTAGGCGCTGCCGATGACGGTGATATTCCCGGTGCGACGAACCAATCAGACAGGTATCGAGTCATAGGCACTTCAGCATAAAGATAGACGAAAACTGACACGCAGGTTACGGCCATGGGGGTCACGAACAACAGCACCGTGGCCAGCCATGCCGAATTTCCGCTTTCGACAACGAGCTTTTCGGAGATGAGATCCACGAACCAGTGTGTCAGATAGATCGAGTAGGTGCATTTGGCGAGAAAGTTCAAAAATTTCGAGTGGGCGTAGATGCCAAGCTGCTCCAGAGTAACAACCCCCAGCAACAGAAGCGACATCGGCACGCCGAGGGCGAGGACGCGAGGCAGTGCCGGCCAGAAGAACGGACGCAACACTGCAGCCACAGCTCCGAAGGTGACTGCCACCGCTGCGAGAACAACGACGCGGCGCTGCGGCATTTTGAAAAGGAAGGGCCCAGAGCTGACAAGCGTGAAGATGAGGATGCCGAGGGCAAAATCGATCAGTATGGGATTGGTATAAAATACGAAAATCGGGTTCTCGAATCTCGTTATTCTGCCAGCGCCTGCAAGGAGTACCGCAAAGGCGGCGGAATAGAAAACACCGTTTTTGGCGCTGGCAGTCTGAAAAGCCGCGATAATCAAGCTGAACTCGACGATGACCAGCAAGGTCCAGGTCGGATACAGGATCGGGTATGGACCGTAGGGGACGAAGGCAAGCGACATGAAGAGTGCTGACAAGGGCGTCGAATGGTTATTCATCGCGTAATTTTCGACAAGAAATGCGAGAACCGTGAAGCCCCAGTATAAAGGCACGATGCGAATGAGCCGCGCGCGCAAATAAGCACCTGCGGACATGCCGTTGTTCCCGAGCACATGCGCGGTTAGAAAGCCGGCCAGAACCACGAACAAATCCGTTCCGAAACGGAAAATCTCCAAGACAGCCGGATGAATGTGGGCGGCGCCAACCACCGCAGGCATGTGGATGTAGGCGATGGCATAGGCGGATACGAGCCTCAAAAGCTGAGGATTGTGCCAGAACTTCCTTGCCTGAGCAGACCGGGCCGCGGCCGGAGAGTACTCAGCGTTGACCCTGGCCGTTATCGATGCCAGGCGGACCGTGCCGAGCGTTAAGAAGACCATCGCCCTATCCAATGAAGCCGCTACGGTGGCCTGTTTGCCCTCGATCGGCTTCGATCTCAATTTACCGGAGGCGAGCGGACCTGAGAATTGACCCAAACGGCGCATTGCTAATCCATTTGAGGAATATTGGGTCAATCGTTTCTGTTAGGCTGTCGAGCGCGGATTGGCACCCGGCCAGACACGAAGCCTTCAATCAGCGCGGCTTTGCGGCCGGTTTCGGGAAATCGGCAAGGTCGTTTCCTTCGGACGGTCTCTAGCCGCGGGACCGCTCCGCGAAATCGGCGTCAACCTGGACCATCAGTTCCAGGTATTTCCACGCGATCCACCGCCAGGAATAACTGCTTGCCCTGGTGTTGCCCTTGGTCACCAGCCACTCGCGCAATGCTGGGGTGAGCACAAGCTGGCGGACCTTCTCGGCCCACGCATGGACATCGTCAGGATCGGCATAAAGAGCAGAGTCCCCACAGATTTCCGGGAGGCACGGCGAGCTCGATGCAATGACGGGACAGCCAGACGCCATCGCCTCGACCGCCGGGAGCCCGAAACCCTCGATGCGTGAGGGGAACAGGAAGCACAAAGCGCCCTCGAGCGCCTTCTTGAAGTCGTCATCGCCTATGTGGCCAAGCAAGACGATGTTGTCGGGCAGTTTCGCAACGTATCGCAGGATTGTGGCTTCGTCGACGTCCCCAGGCATCCACAGATCCAGACCCATGTCATCGAGGAGTGGAGCCAGCCGGGCAAGAAGTTCCAGGTTCTTGTATTCTTGGTCCCCCCGGCCAAGGCAAAGGACATATGGCCTACGCCGATCCACGGCCAGGGACGATTTCTTGGCATCCCATCTCCTGGCATGGTCGCTGCCGTTGTAGGTGACGACGATATTTTCCTCCGGTGCTATTCCGAACTTGATCAGGTGACTTCGCGCCAGCTGCGAGACCGTCGTGATACGAGCAGCCCGCCTGCCGAGCGCTGGGAGTATGAGGCGATGCGCCCACCGGAAGCCTCTCGCATAGCTCAACGGCATCAGCCTCGTGTGCATGTCGTGGATACAAGCGATTTGACGGCTAAGCATGACGGGAGCGAGGTTGCAGAAACTCAGCAACCCGCCAGGCACATGCCAGGGCAACTGCGCCTGAACCCAAAATTGAGGAAGTCGTGGTCTGTTGAATTCCGGAATGATGCGGACGGCGATGGCCTTAAGGGGCAAGGGTTCGGTTAGCGGGCGTGGGATCACCAGATCCATGTCCAGGTCGCGACCAAGGGGATGACCTTCCGAAATGAGAGCGTCGAGAGCCATGGTCACTTCGCGAGCATAACGGGCTACTCCATTACGGCGAAGCGTCGTGAAGTCTCCGTTTATCGTCCAGCGTCGCCTCGCCGCCCCCTGGTCCCGTGACTTTCGCTCGGGTATACCAACCAGGTATTTGGCGTCTTCGACAAGGGTTCCCGCCAGCTGTGTGCCGCTGTCGTGGCCATTCAACCGCCTTGATGACGGCGACTGCGTCGCATCGAATTCGGAATTACCCATAACCCTCTCCGGTCCGGCCGCACCTGTGGTCAGATTAGCATTCTCGGTCGCGCACGGCCCTCCAACGTTCGAGGTAGGTTGAACACCGCCCTCGCCCGGCCGGATGAGGCTCCGCGCCAACAGGTGACCGAATGGCCGTAGTGACTGCGCCCCTATGGCCGCTCCACAGTGAAAGTCTCGGGGGTAAGGGCATGCCACGACGTTGGACGATTAATGGGCGCTTTCTTTCCCAGGCGACAACGGGCGTGCAACGTTATGCCCGTGAAATCGTCCGTTCGCTGGACTCGTTGATTGAGGAGCGAGTACCACTTGCTAGCGATCTCCAGCTCCGCCTGCTCTGTCCACCCGGATCGGGGGACATTCCCCTCACGTCCATCGAACGCCGAGAGATCGGAGGCGCGCGCGGGCATGTTTGGGAGCAAGCGCGACTTCCCGTCGCTCTCGACGGCGGCGGTCTGCTCAGCCTCTGCAATACCGGGCCGCTGCTTGCCCACAAACATATCGTTTGTATTCATGACGCAAATGTATGGAACGCGCCGCAGAGCTATTCCCTCGCCTTCAGAAGCCTTTACAGAACGCTGTTGCCTCGCCTCGGCAAGACTGCGTGGGGTATTTCGACTGTCTCCGATTTTTCGCTCGGTGAACTCATCCGGCAAGGCGTGATCCAGGCCCACCAGGCCCTCGTGGCCCCTAACGGCCATGAGCATGTCTTGCGTTGGAAGCCTGAACACTCGGCGCCGACACGGTTGGCGGCCTCCCGGGACACCATAGTCATGATCGGAAGTGCCGCACCCCACAAGAATGTAGACTTGGTCCTGAACATGGCTGACCGGCTTGGAGCAGTCGGGCTCAGGATAGCCATCGTCGGAATGTCGGAATCCCGCGTTTACCGGTCAGGTTCTGCGCGCACGCAAGCGCAAAACATCCACTGGCTTGGCCGCGTTTCCGATGGCGAGTTGGCTGCTCTCCTTGCGGACTCGCTGTGCCTGGCCTTCCCGTCGCTTACCGAAGGCTTCGGCCTCCCTGCCCTCGAGGCGATGGCTGTCGGCTGCCCCGTGGTGGTTTCCGACCGCGCAAGCCTGCCTGAGGTCTGCGCGAGCGCGGCCCTATACGCCTCTCCCGACAATCCGGAGGCATGGTTCGACAGCTTCATGCGACTTCATCGTTCTCAGGCGTTGCGAACGGAGATGTTGGCAAAGGGAAAGGCAAGGGCGTCAGCATACAGCTGGAGGGCGACGGCGTTGCTTTATCTCAAGGCCATGGCGGCTGCCGATGGCCTCGACGCGCAAACCAAGGACGTCAGGGTGCGCGAACTCATATGATGTCGTGAAGTGACTGGACTGCCCCGATCGATTCCAGAATCGCGCGATCGAAGTTCTCTTCGGAAAAGCGCGCTGCATTAGCGGTGCAGGCGCTGGGGGTGATAGCGTGGCTGTTTTCTTCGAAGCGCACGACCGCCGCCTTGAGAGACTCGATAGTCTGCGCCTTGAACAGCACCCCCGTCGGCTCGGCCGAGGACCCCAGGCGCCGCACGATGTCAACCGCGCCGCCTCGGCCGAAGGCAATCAGCGGGGTCCCGCAGGCTTGCGCCTCGGCCAAAGCGATGCCGAAGTCCTCGCAGCCCGCGAAGACCATGGCCTTTGCCCGCGCCAGCGTCTCTATATACTCCTTGCGGGGTAGAAAACCCGCAAACGAGATGTTGGGCCCAGCCAGCGATCGCAAGCTGGCGGATTGCTGTCCTTCGCCAACGACGACCAGCCGTCGCGACGGCATTTCGTTGAAGGCCCTGATGACCAGGTCGGTGCGCTTGTATGGGGCTAGGAAGGATGCCGAGACGTAGTAGTCATCCTTGTCCTCCACACACGGCAGTTCTCCTACGCAAACCGGCGGGAAGACGACACGCGCGTCGCGCCCGTAAATGTGCTGGATTCGGGAACGGACATAGTTCGAGTTCGCCAACATCAGATCCGGACCATGCGCGGTCCTGGTATCCCACGTCCTCAGCCGGTGCAGCATGTATCGATAGAGAATTCCCTTGGGACCAAAGCCCAACTTTCCCTGCTGAAGATAGGAGAACTGCTCATCCCACGCATAGCGGACGGGGCTGTGCACGTAACATAAGTGCGGTTGATCCGGCCTGGTGATTACGCCGCGCGAAAACGCGGCCGAAGAGGAGATCACCGCATCGTAGCCTGTCACGTCGAATTGCTCGATCAGGAAAGGGCAAAAGAAGAAAAGAGACCGGTAGAACTTCCGCACCATGGGGATCCGGTTGGCTGCCGACGTATGGAATTCCACATCCCGAAAATATTGCTCTTTGACGTCGGCCGGCAGAAAATCGAAAAGCGTGAAGACTTCGGCATTCGGAAACTGCTTGCAGATTTGCGCAAGAACCCGCTCCCCTCCCCGGAAGTTGGGGCACCAGTCGTGAACCACCGCTATTCTCGCGTATCTGTCGACACTTCCCGGCGCGGTCGGCGGTTTCTCGATTGGCACCGCGAGCTTGGCGGCGATTGCCAGGTCGGAAGAACGTTCGTGGAGCATGGTTCCCCCCTTGCTGCAGCCAGCAATCGCACTGCCCGCAGTCTCCCTTTCATGCCATGGCTCTTGCAAGTCGTCCGATCGGTTACAGGACGCTGCGGGCGCGGGCCGGCCTAATACTTTTGGTTGGAGACCGTCCGCCCGGAATACGCCAAAAGCCTGTGCTCCGAGGTAACCTGGGGCTGTCCTTACCCTTTTATGCAGGCTGTCCAGGTGTGTTCGCCGTCCTAGGGTCGGCGGACACCGAAACATGGACCGGGCATGAGACTGGCAGTGATTATCCCAACCCTAGGCCGCAGCGCGCAGGTTGCGCGCCTGCTCGGCTATTTGGGTAGCCAGAAGAGACTTCCCGATGAAGTCATAGTGTCCGCGCCCGACGCCACGCATGTTGAATTGCCGGCCAGTTGCCCCTTTCCTGTAAAATGTGTTTTCGGGCCGAGGGGGCTCACCGCACAGCGGAACACGGCTCTTGCGCCGTCGCTGGCGCGCTTCGACATCATCACATTCTTCGACGACGATTTCGTCCCATCGGCCGAATACCTGAAGCAGATCGAAGAAGCCTTTGTCACAAATGAAGAGTGGGCGGTGGTGATGGGCAGGGTCATCAAGGACGGGGCCGCCAACGCTGGCCTCACCTGGGAAGATGCCGAAGCCGCGCTGCGGGCAGCAGAGGGCACCCGCAGTGCCGGACCTTCGGCAATCGACCATGTGGGTGCATACGGATGTAACATGTCCGTCCGTTCCTCGCTTGTGGGCGATTTGCGTTTCGACGAGCGCCTCGTCCTGTATGGCTGGCAGGAGGACATCGACTTCACCAGCCAACTGAGATCCAAAGGCCGGGTGGTCTGCGTATCCTCGATCAGGGGGGTCCATCTGGGCATCAAGACAGGTCGCGTCAGCGGAGAGCGATTCGGCTACTCCCAGGTTGCTAATGCGATCTATCTGATCAGAAAGGGGTCTGTGCCGGCCTCTTTCGCGCTTCCCCTGATGCTCAGGAATATTGCAGCCAATCTGGCAAAGAGCCTGTCGCCCGAGCCGTATGTCGACCGTAGGGGCAGGCTCAGGGGTAACCTGCTCGCTATCCTGCACGTCGCGATTGGCCGAATCGAACCCGAGTACATCTTGAAAATCTGACGAAGGGGAAGACAATGCGCAAATGGGTTTTGACGATCGCGTCTGCCTCACTGGCCGCGGCGGTCGCCGGCACATTGCCTTCGGCGGCTGCCGAGTATCTGCTCGGACCCCAAGATAAGGTCAGGCTCAAGGTTTATGAATGGCGCGCATCACGTGATGTGATTTTCGAATGGACGGCTCTCAACGACGCTTTCGTCGTCGGTGCCGACGGCACGCTCTTCCTTCCGTTTGTCGGCCAGATACGCGCGCAGGGCACCGCTCCCGGCGACCTCGCCCGGGCCATCGGCGATCGCTTGATGCGGAACATGGGGCTCGGCCGCCAGCCCGATGTCGCTGTCGAAATTGTGCAGTACAGACCTTTCTACATCGTCGGCAACGTCAAGCAGCCCGGGGAGTTTCCTTATCGGCCCGGACTGACCGTGCTGCAGGCGGTGGGGATCGCGGGCGGCTTGCCCATACGCCAGGACGACATATCGCGGCTCGGGCGGGAAGTCATCTCAGGCCAGGGCGATGTGGGTTTACTGGCGCTGAACAATGTCAGCCTTCTTGCCCGCAAGGCGCGCCTTGAAGCCGAACTGGCCGGCAGCGAGGAGATCTCGTTTCCTGCGGAATTGAACGACAGGGCTTCCAACCAAACCGTTGCATCGACAATGGACCAGGAACGCAAGATCTTTGCGATCGGCAAAGACGCGCTGACGACGCAACTGCGTTCACTCCATGAACTCAGGGACTTCCTAGAAAAGGAACTGGACTCGCTGGGACAGCAACTCACATTCCACGACAAACAGATCGAGCTTGTCCAGAAGGAGCTCGCGAGTGTTTCGACGCTTGTCGAGAAGGGACTGGCGGTTGCACCACGCGAGCTATCGCTTGAGGGGACGGTCGCGCAGATGCAAGGGGACAGGCTCGCTGCCGAAACCTCGCTGCTGCGCGTGAGGCAGGAGATCAGCAAGACCGACATCGAGATCCTCAACATCAGCAACCGGCACGCCAGCGAAGTCGCTGAAGGTTTGCGCGAAACCCAGCTGCAGCTCAACGAAGTCACCAGCAAGGCCGATACCGCGGTTCAGTTGCTGCACGAAACCGAGATTGCAGTCCCCGCCCTGCTCGCTCTGAGGCAACGCTCCGAAAGTGCCAAGCCAATCTTCAAGATCGTCCGGACGACGGATAGCAGCACAGCCGAACTTCCCGCCGAGGAGACGACAGCATTAGAACCCGGCGACACAGTGAAGGTCGAGATCCCGGCGCCGGACGCAGGTCTGGCTAGCATACCTACAGGCGGTAGCCTTCAGGCCGGGACGGTTCCCGTTCAGGGCATCAATTGATCAAGTCCGCGATCCGCCAGGGCAACTGACGTAGTTGGCTGGTCGGTCCCCACCGCATCAGATCCTATGACGCTCTCGATCGCCTCCATATGATCGGCTGGCTTGTGCCCTGAAACCACGGCCGCCGAAGCCATTCAGGAAGATCGGGAAGATGAAGCAAGACTCGGCACTCAAGCCGACCGTCTAGGCAGTGCTCGCAGCACTTGCCTTGCTCTTGGAGGCCGCATATCAGTGAGCACCGTGGGCCCTCAGGCCCCGGACGGAACCTTGTGCCGCAGTGAGTTGATCCGTCCTGCCACTGGAGATGTCGGTGCTCATGACACTAATCGCCCTGGCGGCTGCGGGCGCTCTGATAGGCCTGCGGTTCAAGGTTTCCGCCCTTCTCGCAGCCACCGCCCTGCTTGCGATTGGAAGCTTGGCCTGGAACGGCTTTGGATTTCCGGGCCATGTGAGCGTCCTCAAATTCCTGATCCTGGCATTCGTGTTGGCAGGCGCGTACATCATCGGGGTGTTTCTGTCCGTCCGCTGGAAGCAAACCGCAGAGTGACGGGTCAGGGGGGTTAGGAGGTCCTGTCGAAGCGCATCACCGCGAAGACGGTCCTGAACAGGATCACGATGTCGGACCAGACAGACCAGTTCCGAACATAGTGGCTGTCCAGCGCCACGCGCGTGGCGTAGTCCACGCTGCTTCTTCCGCTCACCTGCCAAAGACCGGTCAGTCCCGGCCTGGCGCGGAGATAGTCCGCTACGTGGTCGCCGTAAAGCTGGAGCTCTTCCTTCACGACCGGCCTCGGCCCCACGCAACTCATGTCGCCACGGACAATGTTGTAGAGCTGGGGGAGTTCATCGAGGCTTGACCTTCGCAGCATTCGCCCGAGGAACGTCACGCGCGGGTCGTTCCTGATCTTGTGGGTCTTCTCCCACTCCATTCTGATGTCGGGATTGGCTTCGAGGCAGGCTTTTAGAACGGCTTCCGAATTGGCGACCATCGAACGGAACTTATAGCAGTTGAACGGTCTTCCGCCGAGGCCGACCCGGCGGTGCGGGAACACCGCCGGGCCGCCTGTCGTGATTCTGATGAGCAGGGCAACAGCAACCATTACCGGCGCTGCCATGACAAGCGCCGTGACCGCTATGATCAAATCCAGGATTCGCTTCAGAAGACCTCCCACGGGAGGATTTATAGAGCCTGCCCTGATGGCGGGTGACAAGTCGATCAACAACACCCCGCCACTGTCGTGGTCGGGAGCCGAAACAACATGCAGGACCGCTCGGTTCTCGACTGCCACCGGAACGGATGGCGGGCCCCAACCCGAGGGTGCGAGATGTGATTGCTTCTCGAAGGCGTTTGTCATGACGATCATTGTTTCGAATTGTTTGACTCTGACACTTTCCCAATCTGGAGGACGCTCGGCAAGAAAGGCAAAGGAGGTAGCACTACGCGCCCACCCTAACCCTAATGCCAAGGGGTGATCCCGAACGTCTTCCAGGCTTTCGACGACGCATCTGCCCTTCTCATGTCGTGCGGTGTTTGGATGTCATCGCCCGAGCGTTCGCCAAAAGGGCTCCAAGCACATGCGCCCTGCTGGCCTGCAACGCTCTGACAAGGTCCCGCAGCGTTTCGGAATGCGTCTTGCCCCATTCCGCAACGATGACGACACCGTCCAGAACGGACCCGACCATCAGTTCGTCGGCTCCCGAGGCCAGTGTCGGCAGGTCAACGATGACAACGTCGTAGGCGCCAAGTTCGTGATCGGCGAGACCAAAAGCAGTAACTTCCGAGAGGAACGCCTCCATGTTGCGTGGCGTCAACAAGTCGGTGCCCTCCACCACGGAACTGCGAAGCAGGTCGAACGGCCGGCCTGGTGCGCGCACGATGCTAAGCCGGATGGGGTCCGGGCACAGTCTGTCGTAAACAACCGAGCGGCCGAGCAGCCGCATGGTGGTCACCGATCGCCGCACATCGGCGTCGATCACCAGCGTCTTTAGACCGGACATCGAGTAAAGCGTGGCGAGATTGCTGATGACGGAACTCTTGGGACTGCCGTTGGATACGGCGGTCAACCCGAGGAATTTGACCTGATGGTTGGTTTCCGCAAGGCTGATCTCGGCCCGTGCCTTCCTGAGGCACTGGCTGTATCGCGAGTATGGATGTCTCTTGACCTCGTCAATGTGGCCGGATTCCATTCGCTTGCTCGTCAAAGGCAACTCTCCGAGGCACTCGATGCCGAGGTTCTCCCTGATGTGCCGCGGCGACCTGACGGTCCAATCGAGCGTGTGCCTGACAAACGAAATCCCGATGCCGACAATGAGCCCGGCAATCGCGGCGAAGGCAAGGACCAGTTTCGGCCTTGGAGCGCTCGGATAAAGCGGCGCTGTCGCGGCCGTGATCACCCTCGCATCGGCCACCGGATACGATTGCTGGCTCACCGAGTTGGTGTAGGCCTGGAGGAAGCTTTCGTACATCTTTTGATAGGTTTCGGCGGTCACCTCGAGCTCTTCGAGCGTCGGCACGGCGTTGACGCCGTCCGTGGCATTGGCCTCTTCATTGTTGGCCTCGTTGCCGACGCTGTAGTCGTGCCGAGAACGGAACTCCTGAGCCTTCGCCATGGCCGAGTTCATTTGCGCTCGAAGCTGCTGAAGACGCTTCTCGAGCCACGCGCCACCTTCCCGTGCCGCGTCGGCCTTGGTTTCGATCTGTTCATGCACGAAGGCATCGGCCGTGGCGTTGGCAATGTTGGATGCGCCCTCGGGATCAACGGAGGTGAAGGAAATGTCTATCGCGTAGGAAACACCGACCCTGCGGATATCGAGGCCGTCGCGGAAACTCGACATTGTGTGGCGGAATTTTTGATAGTCGGTCAGTGATGCGGCGGGTTCTGGCATGCCCAAGCCGAAATACTCCCATAGCGACGTCAGCCTGGCGCTTTTTTGGGCTCCCAAAGCGTTAGCCAGGACCATTTTTATTTTTCTGAATGCCTCCGGCAAAATAGGCGCGTGTGGACGATTGAACTTAGGGTCTTCGACGAGTTTCAGCTGCTCAATGACCATCGCGGCGATTTTTTCCGACTGCATCACTGCGATCTGGCTTTCCACCTGCGCGGTGTCCAATGACAGGTTTACTTCTCCGCCCTCCTGGAGATGTTGCGGCACTTTCGGCTCGATCAGGATCTGCGCACTGGCGGTAAACACTGGGTCGGTGGTCGAGTTGTAGAACCAGGCCACCAAGAGCGCGGCGCCAAGACAGGCAATGATCGTTCTGAGGTAACGCCGCAAAAATCCGCTTATATCAGCGAGGCCGATAAACTCCTGGCTGATGGCACCCTGCTTGTTCGTTGTCGCAGGCCATTGATGAGGCAACATGCGGTCCATTCAACTTCTCCTGCAGGCGTGCGGGAACTCCGGCGCACGCGCCATCCTGATGCAGGCGAAGCATGTTGTCCGGCCGATGTCTGGTGGAAAGCTGCGGCCCCGCGATCCCAGATTGCCCCAAAAGACTATCCCGGCGGTGCGGAAGGTAAACGCCGCCAATTGGCGTATGCGGCTACGTCCTATGGGAGGGAAGAAGGCGCTGCAATTCTGCTTGAGTCCTGCGCACGAATGACAGCTGCTGCTGCAGCGAGACCTGCCGTGTGTGATTCAACATCATATTATGTGTGAGCGTATCGATCCTGACGGAGATAACTTCGAGAGTTTCGCCGTTCTCGAGCGCCTGCACAGAAAACGCGGCGCAGTCCGCCATCGCGTTTTCCGACGGATAAAGTTGCGTCGCCTCCTTCTCGATTTCGACTTGCGTGGCCTGAAGAAGGCGAACCAGCCGGCCAAGGCGCCTTTCATCGACATATTCGCGCGACGGGGACCTCAATGCGGGAAGCGGCATTTTGCGGCCCAATCCTTAACGTGAGCGCCCGAATGGAACGCATGTGCCAGAATACAAAACGCTCTCGCCTCTACGAGACATCCTTTTGGCGGCCGATTGGCATCTCCTATTGGATGAGGGGATCGTATCTGGGTGTCAGGACTGCCCGAATTCCTGACGAGGCCGGCGTCCCACAGCATGCTAAAACCCTCCCTCGTGAGCGATTTGGGAGCGGAAGGTGTCCTTTACAAACTCAATTACATCACGAGGCGGTGTCGGGCCGGCCGCCGCGCTGGATGGCAGTGGACGTGACTTGGGCAGCCATTTGATCGGCGCCTGGCGCCCAATCGCGAGGGTGTTCCTTGGCGGCCATCGTCCAGGACGTCGGCATGGCTTTTCGCAGCCTGCCTGCCTCACGCCGCTGCTGCCAGCTCCTCGCCGGGGCCACGGTTACGGCCTCGTCGGAGAAGCCGATAATCCGGCTCTGGTGCGCTGCTCCGTCCAAAGGGCGCCGCGACAAGGTCGATGCTCTCGACCTGCGGCTGCGCCAAGATCCATAGGTCGGAGCCAGTAGTTAGAGATTTGTTGAGAAGGGACTCGAGTATGGCATCCGAGCTGGTGTGTTTTGTCATGAGCGGGGGCGTGGGCTCACGCCTGTGGCCGCTTTCGCGCGAAGACAATCCAAAGCAATTCCACGACCTTTCGGGTGACGGTTCAATGCTCGCAAAGACTGTCCGGCGGCTCAAGGCGCGGTCCGACAATCTGACCCCAATCTACCTGATCGCTTCCGAACGACATGCCGATCGCGTTATCTCTGACATTGCTTCGCTCGGCCTGAACGGCGGTAAACCGATCTTCGAGCCTGTCGGTCGCAACACCGCCGCAGCCGTCGCCATAGCCACCCTGCAGACAATCTCGGAACATGGCAGCGATGCACTTGTGCTCGTGGTTCCCTCCGATCATGAAATATCGACTGACGCGCAATTCTGGGAGACCGTCGAGTCGGGCGTTCCTGCCGCCGAGTCAGGGAGCATCATCGTGTTCGGCATCAAGCCAACGCATGCGGAAACTGGATACGGCTACATAGAAGTTGCAGCAACTGACGACCGCGTGGCTGCAGTTTCGCGCTTCGTCGAAAAGCCCAACGCAGAGACAGCGCGCAACTACGTATCGTCAGGACGATTCTACTGGAACGCAGGCATTTTCCTGTTTCGTGCCGACACCATGCGCCGGGCATTTCTCGAGTTCCAGCCGGACATCTGGGAAACTGCAGAACGGGCCCACAAGACTGCACGCACGGACCTCTCGGGTATCTGTCTCCCCCACGGCTTCTACTCGGCCGTCCCCTCCACCTCGATCGACTATGCCGTCATGGAGCATGCACGCGATATTGCCATGGTTACGGCTTCCTTCCGCTGGAACGACCTTGGGTCGTGGCAATCGCTGCTCGAAGCGAGCCCGACAGACGGCAATGGCAATGTCGTGATGGGCGACATCGTCGCCATGGACTGCGACAGCTCCTACCTTAGAAGCCAAGGCAGGCTGCTGACCGTCATCGGCATGACGGGGGTGGCGGTAGTAGCGACACCGGACGCGGTGTTCGTCGCCCCTGTCAGCCACAGCCAGAACGTGAAGAAGGTCGTCGAGCAGTTGGAAAAGAGCGGACGGCTTGAGACGAAGTACACACCCTCGGGAGACCGGGTCATCATCAACGGTTCCTGGCGCAAGCGCGTCGAACATTGGCTCTTCAACGAAACCCTGCCTCTTTGGTCCACCGTAGGGGTCGATGATGTGAACGGCGGCTTTCACGAGGCGCTCGGTTTCGACACAAGGCCGCTGGGGAAGCCCAAGCGCATGCGCACCATGGCTCGCCAGATCTACGCCTTCGCGGTGGCCAAGCAACGCGGCTGGGCCGGACCAGCCGACGAGCTGATCGACCACGGCATCGACTTCATTGCCAAATATGGCCGTACCACCCGTGGCGGCTGGGTGCGCACCCTTAATGTCAATGGCAGCGTGGCTGACCCTGCGGAGGACGCATACGATCATTCCTGCGTACTCCTGGCACTTTGCCATGCTCATCGATGTGGCCATCGCGAGGCCTTGCGACTGGCACAAGAGACATTTCTTTTCATCGACGCGCATCTCGAAGACGACCGCCTGAACGGCTTCCTGGAAACCTCCGGCTCCAACGGGATGCGGTTTTCGAACCCGCACATGCACATGCTGGAGGCTTTCCTTGCGTGGCATGACGTTACTGGCGACCGCACCTATCTGCGCCGGGCGGCTCGCGTCGTCGATCTCTTCAGATGCCATTTCTTCGACCAGGAGAGCTGGACGGTAGGGGAAAATTTCGACGTCGATTGGCTACCTTTGCCTGGAGAAAAAGGCCTGTCGACCGAACCGGGCCACCATTTCGAATGGGCCTCGCTTCTCATCGATTTCGCTCAAAAAAGCGGACAAAAGGACTTGGCTAGTTATGCACGGAAGCTCTATTCGTCCGCGATCGCCAGCGGATTGAATCGGGCTACGGGTCTGGCGTACGCGGCTGTGTCGCGGCAGGGAATGCCCATCGACCGGCTCTCCCGCAGTTGGCCGCAATGCGAGGCCATCAAGGCAGCCATAGCCTTGGACGGCATAGGCGGGCCTGATTTGAAACCAGAAATAGAGGCCCGTGTCGCCCGCCTCTTTCGATGGCATATCGATCCCGCCCCCCTTGGCTTGTGGATCGACAGAATTGACGAGCGCGGAAGATCACAGGCAACAGAGGTTCCCGCAAGCATTTTCTACCACTTGGTGACGGCCTTGATGCAGTATTTGGATAAGACCGAAGGGCAGATCGAATCTTTCCCGATGCCGGCTTTGGGCCTGGGCAAGAGCGTCGCCGCGCGGGCTCTGGGCTAAGCCTCACGGTCTGCCCCACACCGTTCATCCGGCTGGGTGCGGAAGAATTCGACAGCTTGGCAGGCCACCGATGTACCCGCCCGTCCGATCAAAGGGGCGAGACCCGTCGCGGACGGCAAGCGGCGACCCCGTTAACTGGGTAAGTGACCATGGTTTCTCTGATAAAAGACTTGTCGCCGTTCTCCGATGCGACGTCTCAGCGGCGATGGCGGTATCGTGGTGTCCCAAGGTGGAAGGGCAAGCTACGGCTAATTCGGTAGGCCTGCCTCTGTGTCGTCGCTCCAAACCGGGATAGCATGCTTACAATATGTCTAAACGGACGCACAGATTGAGCTTTTCCAGTCTCGTTGCCGCCGCGGATCGCGATTAAATCGCTCAAGGCGAGGTGATGTGAGTCCAAATACCCTTCTTGTCCGGACAGTTGAGAAGCATACCATGGCAAAAAAGAAATCGCGTACTAGGCCCACCAGTGATCTCTTGAAATTGCTGGCCACCAGGCCTCGAGCTGTTGCCCTTGCCGCGTTGCACGTAAGTGAATCGGTGCTGCTTGAACTTGAGGCATCGGAATTGTTGTCGGCGAGACAGATAAGAGGGTTGCTCAAGGACGCATCAAAGACCTTGCGGAATGCCGGCCAAGTGGACAATCGCAGTAGCTTCATCGCCGCCGAAATAGTCGATTCCATGCAAGAAACTTTCACAAGAAATAAAAGCTAGCTGCGGGGTTGCGACGCACAACGCTTGCTTTCGCATGCTGGTAGCTGCGACGTCGCACAGGTACCCATCACGCCAAATTTAATGTACATTCGATCCGTTGGGGATAGAAAGGAAGACATCGGGCGGGATTATAGATGTTGTACGCTTCACAGTTTTTGGGCGGGAATGAAAAGCGCTCATCGTATATCAGGCTTGCCGACGAAGATTCGGCGCTCATGAAGACGCTGGGGTTCACACCGAAGCGTTATCCACCCGAGACGGTCATTTTCAGCCAGGGTGAGGACAATGATCGCGTATTCATAGTCGAGTCGGGCTGGGGTTGCCTGTCGCACGAACTTGCAGGGGGGCAACGACAGATCCTTGACTTTGCCTTGAAAGGGGATCTCGTCCTGTCCCGGTCGAGCGGGGGTGGCGCGCTTGAAACGTTTGTTGCTCAAACCGAACTGAACGTCTTGGTAGCCTCGACCAAGACATTTACGCTCGCAGCCATGAAATCCCCCCATCTTTTCTCCCTTGTCGTCGAGGCTCTTGGGCACAAGGCTGCGGTCATCGCTGAACATCTCACCAATGTTGGACGACGCAGTGCCTTGGCGCGTACCGCACATCTGTTCCTCGAATTGAGGACGCGCCTGGAACACATAGGCTCCGTCACCCGCGATAGCTATGAATGCCCTTTGACCCAGTACGATCTCGCGGACGCCCTCGGTCTCACTCCAATTCATGTCAACAGGATGCTGCGCGAACTGCGCGAGCGTAAATTTCTCGAATTCCGGCAAGGCCGTGTTCGCGTGCTCGATCTACGAGGCATGACGGAATATGCGGGTTTCGAATGCAGCTATATCGACAGTTGACATCTGTAGGAGCAACTTGGCATCCAGATGCCTCCTGAGCGAGGAGCGCATTGCCGTCCCGCAGCAAGGCCGGCAAAAGGGTTGGCTCTGCACGGCCATTGGCGCCGGATGACCCTTCCCAGGGATTCCGCCGGGCCGGCTCCCCGCACCTTGCGTGTTCGACCGCCCATGCTTCCGCGGCGCTGACGCCTGGGTGATTTCCATCTCCCTTTAGCTCGTAGCCAGCAAAGCCCTCATCGTAGCCCTTTGAGGCAAATGTTGGTGTCCACACCAAACCTATGGCGCAGCGCCGATGCCTCCGGTGCGCGGCTCGCTCATCGCGGCGCTGTCAAATCCACATGCAAGCAGCTTTGCCAGCGCGAGCTACATCCCCTCATTGGACACGAGCTGGAATGGCCGGCGCGGTCTGGGGTGTTGGGATGCGGGCCGCACCGGCCATCGCGGTCGGGGGGCCTCCCGCAAGGCGTGGTATATCTTATATTAGCGACAGCGCAATTAAGCCTATCGGACGACCACCACCATCGCCGGGACCGGAAGGGATCGCGTGCAAACCGAGCATTGCGGACTTGCTGTTCAGACCTATTTTGAGAGCGGAACGCAGAGGCTGAAGGACGGCATGCTAGAGCGCCGGGATTGCCGACTGCGCGACGCGATACAGCACGATCCCTCCCCTCACTGCAGCCGAGCTGGAGCCGACCGGAGCGGGAGGTCGGCAGGGCTCGTCGGCGGCCCTAGCCCTGTCGCGTTAGATGGTGTCGTCATACAGCCATATAGCGCCGCTGGAGTAGACATGGAACGGCATGACGGAAGATTGCCGTCCCAGGGTCACGCCGTGCTCGACGTAGAGTCACTCGCAGGCAATGTGGTCCCTACCATCTGAATGTCCTATGGCCGCCAAGTCAGCATGCGGGCAGTAGCCGCGTTGGCCAGCTGTCAGAATGAAGCGCACCGGGCACCCAAGGCCTCGGACGGCCATATGGATTTTGGTGCTCAGACCGCCGCGCGAACGGCCAAGGGCCTGATCTTCAGACCCCCTTTTTGGCTCCCGAGGCGTGCTGGTGGGCGCGGATGATGATGGAGTCGACGATCAGATACTCAAAGTCGGGATCATCCGACTTCGCTGCGAAGATGCGCCACACCCCTACGGCTCCCCCGGCTGAACCCGCGGAAGACGCTGTTCCAATCTCCGAATGCATCGCGCAGATCGCGCCCCTTGCGAACGATCCAAAGCACTGCTTCCACGACCATCCGGTTGTTGCGGCCTGACGAACCTCGCGTCCGCTGGTCGCCCGATGATATGCGCCGACATGCGCCGACATGCGCTCCCAATGGTCGTCACGAAGAATCAGACGGTCGAGAACACCCAAGTCTGTCTCCAAAAGGCAGCCTTGAATCTGATTTGCTCAGCCTTAGGAATCCCCAAGAGTCCACACGACCTAGGCGAGAGGTCTTGCCGAAAACCTTTTCAACAATATCAGGCCCACCCCAGGTGAGATGGCGTCTGCTGGGTGGACGCTGGAGTCAATCGGCGTACATCAACTCATATTAGGCCGCAATAACTTCGAGAACCACAAGGCGGACTGCTGGGGCCGGAAGAACCTGGCGTATTTCCGCACTGGTACGATCCGACACTTTACATATTATGTGAGCTTCAATTGGGGGCTATAGCAAATGAAAGAAGAGACCGGCGTTCAGAAGCTGGTGCGCACGCTGCGTGCCCGAGCACCTGATGACGCAGCTGAATTGCTCGCCAGAGAGTCTCCCGAGTTCATCCGCGACACACTAAAGCTGTTGCCGGACGGGCACGCCCGTAAGGTGGCCGAGCATTTGCCATTGCATGTGCTGCCCATCAGCTCTCAGGGCGATGGCAGGGATTTCGCGATCCCCGAGTCGCTCCTCGAGGTGATGGACCCGATTCCCGGCAGCGTTCCTGTCGGGACGACGGTTGCTGCCGCGGTCGAAGCTGTCAGACGCGCCGAGGTGCCCACCGAGCTCACTTATCTCTACGTCACGGACGAGGGCAATAAACTGGTTGGCCTGGTAGTCCTGCGCGATCTGATGCTGAGCGAACCGGAGGCGATTGTCGATCAGATCATGCTGCCCAGGCCGTTCGCTCTTAATGTCGGTCTCTCTTTGAGCAACGCATGCAAGGCAGCGGTACGGCGTCACTACCCTGTCTACCCGGTGGTGGACGCGGAGAACCGGCTGCTCGGGCAGGTTCGAGGCTGGCGCTTGTTCGAGCAGCAAATCATCGAGATTTCCGCCCAGTCTGGCCAGATGGTAGGTGTTCAGAAGGAGGAGCGGTCGTTTACGCCGCTGTGTTCAGCCTTCTTGAAGCGTCATCCCTGGCTGCAGTTGAACCTCGTGACAGCCTTCATGGCCGCATTCGTGGTCAGTTCCTTCACGGGCACGATCGAGAAGATCGTCGCCCTGGCGGCGTTCCTTCCGGTCTTGGCCGGGCAGAGCGGAAACACCGGCTGCCAGGCACTGGCTATGACGCTGCGTGGCCTTGCCCTGGGGGACGTGGACAAACGACCGAAGCTGCATTTGGTGATGAGAGAGGGCGCGCTCGGGATCGCCAACGGCGTGCTCGTCGGCCTTGTTGCCGCCGCGGCGATGTGGTTCTACGCGTCGAGGCAACCGCAGTCGGCCGCCCAGGCGCCAATGCTGGCGCTTGTGATCTTGCTTGCCATGTCCGGATCCTGCCTCATGTCCGGAATCTCCGGTGTGCTGATCCCCTTGGGCCTGCGCCGGATCGGCGCCGATCCGGCGGTCGCTTCGGCGATCTTCCTCACCACGGTGACCGATATTGTGGGCATGGGCCTGATGCTGGGGCTGGCCACTATGCTCGTGCTGTAGCAAGGCGCGTCCGGTGATGCGTCCCTGGGAGTGGAGGCAATAAGCTGACCTCGTCGCATTCAGCGAAATTGCAAGGGCCAGGCCGCATCGCGCACGCGTGGCGAGAGCACCTTTCGGCAGCTCCGACCCTTGCGCAACGCGACGGAAGACCTTCGGACGAGCCGTGGGCGGCCTTGAAGCCGCATTCGGCGACCAGATAGCGCAGAATCGCGCACGCAAAATTAATCTTGTCGGCTGTGCGATCACCAGTAAGGATGATTTGAGTTAGCGGCGCTGCGCCAAATACGTCGTGCAGCAACGCTGAGAAGATGTTTTGACAACCAGCGCGGCCGAAATTGGAATAAGCCCCGATATTTTGTTGCGTAGTTGCCACAGCTGCTGGGACTCGCATAGTCTGTGGCCAGTTCAGTCGCCTTTTTCTTGTGGTCGTGCTAAATCCCTCGCACTAGTCGGGTTTGGGGTGGGTTCTCGGCATGCAATCTTGGCTTCGAACGATCTTCGGCTTCGCCGCAGCGCTGCTTTTTTGCAGCGTATTGCCGGCCGGCGCACAAGGTCTTTTTACGGCCTACGACGATGCGTTTTCAGCCCGCATCGCCAGTCCGGCCGACAATGGAACGCTCGCCCAATTCGTCACGGTTGCCGTCAACGCGGGACAATACGATCAGGCGATCTCCTCGATCGAGCAGTATCTGATCAAATACCCCCGCGACGCGCGCGCCCGGCTTGCGGCAAGCCGGTTGTATTATCATGTCGGCTCCTATGAATTGGCCCGGCGGCAGGTGCAGTACGGCATCGAAGTCGGCGGTTTGACCGCAAGTGAGCAGCAGGAAGCTGTTCGCCTGCTCGCCCGCATCGAGCGCGCGCTGCGTGGCGTCACCTGGGAACTCGCGATGACCGGCGGCGTATTCAGCGCATTTACGCATTTTGAGCCAGGCGGGGCGCAGGACGACGACAGCTTCGTCTCGCCCTACGGGCAGGCGGAAGGCTTTGTGCGGTGGGACCTCGGCACGCCAAGTGCCGACGCCCTCGTTCTTTCGGGGTCGTTGACGGGGACGGAGCGTTTTTTCACGGAAGACCTGTCGGTCCCGGGTGGCGAGAAGACTTTTATCCACGGCAACGCAGCGATTACCTGGGACAAGGGGCTGCCCAACAGTGGGATCGATTCGCTGCGCCTGCTGCTTTCCGCGTTTACCGTTACAGACCGTTTCGACAGCGATATCCACGAAACCGGTATCGGCCTCAGTGGACGTTTCCTTGTTCGCCCGACGGTCGAGACGACCATGTTCGCCGGTGGCGGCTACATCGATCTAAGCGCCTCGCAAGGCATTTTCGCCGATAGCAGGGTCTTCTATGAGGCAGGCGGCAGCTACCGCTTCCGCAACGGCCAGGCGCTCGGACTGCGCTTTGTCGGCTCGAATGACTTCGCTTCCGGATCTGGCGAAATCGGCCGCAGCTACACGGGCGAGGTCCGCTATGGCGGCCTGTTGATGAACGTACCGGATCTTTTCGCATGGTCGCATCAGATCGCCTTCTCGGCCGGCCATAGCGACACTCCCGATCTTTCTGTCGGCATTGGCACGAAGATCAAGAGCGATTTCTGGCGCATTGCCTCGGAAAGCGATTTTCAGCTGACGGAAGCGCAGAAGATCGGCGTCGATCTCGCCTATCGCGAAACCAACTTTGCCATCGCCAACCGCGACCGAAAATCGTTCGAAATGCTCATGAGCTACACGTTGACGCTCAATTGAAAGAGGCCGCGATGAGGTACCGTCAGATCGCCATTTTCATCGCCTGCCTTGCCTTCGCGGCACCATCCGCCGCCGAGACGGTCGGGTCGATGACAGCCTATCAGACCAACATCGTCCGCAATAACGGTTGGACAATGAACGTTGGTGCCGGCGTCGAACTCGGCGACCAGCTGCGCAGCGATCCCACCGGTCTTGGAATGCTGGTGTTCCGGGATGAATCGAGCGCCAAGATTGGTCCGAACACCAGCCTGACGATCGATGAATTCGTCTACAATCCGGGCTCCGGATCGGGAAAGATCGACATCGGGATGAACAGCGGCCTGGCCCGTTTTTATGGCGGCCAGGTTTCGAAACGGGGCGTCATGCAGGTTGCGACGCCGCACATGGTGCTCGGGGCGAGAGGCGGCATCATCGAAGTGCTGGTGGCAGCCGGCCAGACCGTCGGCATACTGCGCGCCGGCCGCATGACCTGCACGATCAAGGGCAAACGGCTGGTCATCACAAACCCGGGCTACGCCTGCACATCGGAAGATGGCAAGCTGCTGACCGGCTACGGCGGAATCGACACCTTCCCGATATTGGACAGTATCGACCGGATAGCCGGCAACGGCCTGCCAGGCGCACCGGGTCCTGGTTTGGACGTAAGCGCAATTTGTGCGTCGGCACTCGGCGGCTCGCTCAAAGTCTGCGAGTCGACGGACGGCGCATTGCCAGGAGTGGTCATGGAATTCCCTGACAGCCCAACGCCACCTGTGGGCGGCGGGCGGCGGCGGGGTGGCGATGGCGATGGCTGCTCCCCCTTCTGCAATTAAGCCCGGCCGCCCGGCATGAGCCCCTTTGCTGATTGGCGCTGGACCGTCAGGCGCAAGATATCCAGTCTCGTGCTCGTTCTTTTGCTGCTCGCTTGCCATTTGGCTTTCGACGGGCCGCTGTCGCGACTGCGCGAACGCACGTACGACTTCTACCAGTTTCTCGCCCCACGCCAGGCGACGAGCAATCCTGTCGTGATCGTCTCGATAGACGACGCCAGCCTTAGGGCACATGGGCGCTGGCCCTGGAACCGTGGCCTCTTGGCCGATCTGGTCTATGGCATCACCGAATCCGGCGCGGCGGTGGTCGGGCTTGCGCTGGTACTCCCTGAGGCCGACACCTCGCCTGAGGGCATCGCCGGAGACAAGCGCCTGGCAGCGGCGCTGGCCAAAAATCGAACGGCGCTTGCCGTCAGCCTTGGCACTGAGGCGACGGTTTCAGAAGCAGAACCCAAAGCCGGCTGGTCGATCGTCGGGCAAGTACCCGATACACTTCCCGGCTTCACCGGCCTGACCGGCTCGCTTGCCGAATTCTCGAATGCCGCCGCGGGCCTCGGCGTGATTCGCACCTTGCCCGATCCCGACGGTGTACTGCGCCATGTGCCGCTGCTCTGGCTTCGCAACACCGCTCACGGCGTGCAGCTGTGGCCGTCCTTCGCACTCGAGCTCCTGCGCCTTAACGCCGGACAGGACGGTTACATAGCCCGGATGAATGCAGCCGGGTTCGACGCACTCAAGATGGCCGGCGCCATTGTGCCGCTCGAGCCGGAGGGGAGCATGCGTCTCTGGGAAACCGCCACCGATACGCCCCGCGTGTCTGCCAGCACTATCCTTTCGGGCCACGGCGATCCGCGGCTGCGGGACGCTATCGCCATCGTCGAGCTGTCGGCTGTGGGACTGACGCAGTACGTGCCCACGCCGACGCGTCCGGCGCGACCAGGCGCGGACATCCACGCCGATGCGATCGGCCAGATGCTTGCCGGGCGCTACCTGGCTGAGCCAACGCACGCGCGTATGGTCGAGCGGCTCTGGTTTCTCCTCAGTGCCGTCGTTTTCATCGGGCTTTCCGGAGCGCTCGCCGGACGTGTCGTGCTTGGCGCTCTCGCCGTGGCGCTGCTAGCCGTCACGCCGTTCGTGTTCGGCGCTCTCGAATACAGCTTGCAGGGTGCGCTATATGACCCGCTGCAGCCGGCGCTTGCAACGATCATGGTTGCGGGCTTCGAAGGCTATACCCTCTACAGGCGCAGCGAGCAGCGCCGGTCTACCCTGACCCGACAGTTCTCCCAATATCTGTCGCCCTCCGTCGTGCAGCGCCTCGCAAGCTCGGACACCGAGGCAATCCTGTCCGGCGAGAAGCGCGAGATCACAATTTTGATAAGCGACATACGCGGCTTCACGACGATGAGCGAACAGCTCGACACCCAAGAAATCGCCAAGGTGGTCAACCATTTCCTCGGCATTGCGACCGATGAGATCCTCAAGCGCGACGGCACCATCGACAAGTTCATGGGCGATGCGGTGCTGGCCTTCTGGAACGCACCGCTTGATCAACCCGATCACCGCGAGCGTGGGCTCGAGGCGGGCCTTGCCCTGATCGAGCGGGTGAAGCGCGAAAACGCCGCCTTCACCTCGGATGGCTATCGCTCCATCGCGATCGGCGTCGCCATCGAGACCGGCATCTGCTCGGTAGGCAATTTCGGCTCCGAACGGCGCTTCGATTACACCGCGATCGGCTCCCCGGTGAACCGCGCGGCACGGCTCGAATCGACGACCAAGAAGCTGGGCATCCCCTTGGTGCTTGGACCCGGCTTTGCAGCGGGAGCATCGATGCCGGTCGTCCAGGCGGGCGCCTTTGAGCTCCAAGGTTTCAAGGGCGAGGTGCCGGTTTTCACCGTTCCGGAGATGCAGATTGCTCACCAAGGTATGAGCCGCGAATTAGAGAGCCAACATGGTGAGCAATCTGGCGCTCCTGCCGTGGTGATTGGTTCGCCGCCATCCGTTCAAATAGCACCGCCCGATGTTGCACCCCGAACCCGAAGCACACGCTGACTGGATCCGGCGGATCGCAGGGATGCCGACCTGCATTGTGAATTAAAACTAACACCGCTGGGAGGCCTGAGGCGAGGAGGATGCCAAGTGCTGAAACGGTCAGTCGTCATCACCATCGACAATGACGCCCTCCTTAAATGTGGGTCGTTGAAACGCAGTGCGTCGGTGGAGCGAAAAGGCTAAAAAGGCAAAACATCATGGTTGTAGCAGACATGCGGTACGCGGCGACTGCATGCTGGAGCCGAGTACTCGCTTAAAGGGCGGGACAGGCCCTCCGGGCGCCTCAGTTCTGCTGAGGGCGTTTGATCGCGGCAGCTATGGCCAACAGCCGCACGCAAAAGCGGACCGTCGGCCCCAGGCCAAGCATTTTCCACTTTGAGGCGAAATAATTCTCAACTATGGTTCGCCAGGCTTAAGGCAGGGGGATTGCCGATGGTTTTGTCACGCAGGGGTGTCGTGCTCGGCGGCCTGGCGGCGGTCGCGGTCGGTGCGACGGGCAATATTGTTCAAGCTGCGACGGGAAAATCCTTTTTCGCCGGTATCGCGAGTGACAACAATTTTGTCTATCGCAAGACCAACTTCGCCAAGATCGACAAGAGATGGCATCGCCAGATTGTCAAGTATTTCAGCAGCGAGACGGTCGGCACCGTCGTGGTCGATACCCGCCACCACTTCCTCTACCTCATCATGGAAAATAAGACCGCCATCCGCTACGGCGTCGGTGTCGGCAAGGAGGGCTTCAAATGGTACGGCCGCGCCACGATCGACCGCCGCGCGCTGTGGCCGCAATGGGTCCCGCCGCCCGAAATGCTTAAGCGCAGGCCGGAACTGCCGCCCATGGTCGCAGGCGGCGCGCCCAACAATCCGCTCGGGCCGCGCGCGCTCTATCTGTACCGCGACGGCGCCGACATCGGCTACCGCCTGCATGGCACGCTGGAACCATGGAGCATCGGCACCGACGCTTCCAGCGGCTGCATTCGCATGTTCCCGGAAGACATCATCGACCTCTACCAGCGGTGCCCGATCGGAACCGCCGTGGAGGTCCTGCCGCACATCGCCGATCAGGCGCCCGCTTCCACCACTGTCGAATGATTGGCGCCTCATGAACCGCATGATTGAAAACACGCGCCGGCTGCTCGCCATGGGCCTGCTGGTGCTGGCCGCATCCTGCTCGACAAGCAACACGCTGGCCCCCACGCCCGACGTCACCAACGCCGAGATTGCCGGCTTCCAGAACGTGCAGCCAGGCAGCGAGGAGGATTTTATCCTCAATGTCGGCCGCCGCACCTACTTCACGCAAGGTTCGGCCGCGCTCGATTCTGTCGCCAAGGCGACCCTCGACACCCAGATCGCCTGGTTGGCAAAGCATCCACGCTGGCTGCTCAAGCTGCAGGGTTTCGCCGACGATCCCGGCGCAAGTGAAACGGCGCTGTCGCAGCAGCGCGCTGATGCGGTGATGGGCTACCTCGCCGCCGGCGGCATAGACCGCAACCGCATATGGGCCAAGGGCTACGGCAAGGACAGGCTCGTCCGCGACTGCCCCGACGCAGCCTGCAGGTCGCAGAACCGCCGCGTTGTGTCTAATTTGCGCGATGAGAGGGACGAGTCGTAGGGGCTTGTCACCTATGGATGTCAGACAGCTAGGAAGGCCTGTGCCCAGGTGATATGCGGATGTCGCGTTGGGGTGAACGGCCGCTTTTGACGATTCACGCCTTAAAGCTGCCGGACGGCAATGCGCCCAATTGCAGTCGTTCGGCCTTATAATAGTCTTTCCCAAAAGTGGACACGCAGGAGCAGTTCCTGCCATTCACATTGACTGCGTGCGCTCATTCGAGCGAGTGCTGTACCAAATCTGATCGGTGGCGCCTGTAGCGAATTAGATGAAAAGTTTCCTGGCCTGCGACAGGCCGCTGACGGTCCTGCTCGAAACACTGGCGATGGAAGGTGCGGTGTTTCGGCGGCATCCCCAGCGCACCTTGAAGTGGGATAATCCTTCGCAGATCGCCTTTGCTACGGGGATACCAATCTCGGATCGCGAAAGGTCTGCGAACCAGACCCGCTGCCCACAAACTTCTTCGACTTCATCCAGCAGGTCGTCGACGTTTCCGGTGCCGGCGTTCTCCAGCCCAGCGGCCGGCTCGCCGATGGCGAAACGGAAGTTGCGCACGTCGGCGAAACGCTTCCAGCGACTCACCCGGCAGTCGGCATCGCTCGCCGTTGCATTCCAACGTCGTTCAGCTCGTTCGACATGGGCCTGCATGGTAGCCTCGGATTGTACCAATTCCAGAAACGCGGCCCTGGCGGCATTCACCATATGGAAGCCGGCTCCGAAGCCAACAGCCATGCGCTCGCCGCTGTCTTCGCAGCTGATCGCCACGACCACCATGGCCGTCCGGAAGGACGATATGTCCAGAAGCCAGAGCCTTCGTCCGGTGTCGCGGCGATGCTGCCGGATATGAGACGTCAGGCCTTGGTCATCAAGCTGCTCGACGTCCAGCCGCCTTCTCAAAGAGCCTCGATGCCACCAGATTCCGGTGGCGTCTCGCTCCACGAGTTCAAGCAAGGCGCGAGTCCTTGCATCGGCCCGCGTTGTGCCTGCCGCGCAGCCATTGGAGTCGACGTTCAAGCTGGCGTCGCAATATGCGACATCGCCTAAGCGTCCGTAGCAAAGAAATGCAGGACAGAGCGCTGTCGTGTCATCATGGAAGCTTTTAACGTGCACCCATAGCCTAGGATTGCCCAGATGATCCGCCGAAGGAATTGTATCCCAACCGTGCCACGCTCTGTTGAGCCGGGCGCGATTGTTGATCTGCTCCTGCGAGAAGCCCAGCACATGAACCGCATCGATCGTCATCCTATCGACTGGACAGGCAATGTGCGCTGACGCCGTGACATCGTCGGCTTTGCAGGCCCAACTGGAAATCTCCGCAGCCTCTCCAAGGCATGCCAACACGGCCCTGCCGGCATCGAAGCCTTTGCCGCTTGCTGTAACTCGTTCCTCACTGCCTTCGAAGGGAGCAATATTGGACATTGCCAGGACCCCGCCTGGAACATCGAACACTTCAACGCCAATGTCGTAGCGGGTAGCGAAGCGCAAAAGCGGCAGGCCATTGCCAGGCGCGGCAACAAGGTTGGCAGCCAGGTTCGCCAAGACATCAAGATCATGGGGACTCGACGGGCCGCCCTCGGCAATGCCGTTCTGGATCAGCGCCATCAACTGGTCGCGCCGCAGCAGCGAAGCGAGCTTTCTCCAATGCGGCCCTTGCAACAGCAACTTGGCTTTTCCAATATTTTAGCGTCTGCTGTTTACGTTGGGCAAGCGGTCGCCACCCATCGACCGGAACGAGGCGATAGCCGGCGGAGTTGACCATTTCTACAGACGGTCTGGCGATTAGGCTAATCGGCGGCTTCGAGCTTCGCAAGGGCGCGGAGACCCTCTCCTTGGGTAAGCGGAAGGCCTGCGCTATCCTCGCCTATCTCATGCTGAGCGGCAGGTCACGCGAGACCCGCGGGCGACTGGCGGCATTGCTTTGGAGCGAACAGGACGAGGAACATGCGCGCGGATCGCTGCGCCAGTGTATTAAGGATCTCAGACGCCTGGCAAGCGAAACCAGGCTCAACTTCCTGACAGTGGACAAACTCGTCCTTGGGATTGATCCGACCTCGATACGCTCAGACATAGATGAGCTTGAGCGGGCGCTTGACGACCGCAATTATGACCGTGCCCTGCTGTTGTTGGGCAAAGCCAGAGATGGCCTCTGCGCCGGGTTGGACGATTGCGATCCTGTCTTCGACAATTGGTTGAGAATGCAGTCAACCATGATGACCGACAGGCTGGTCACACGGCTCGCGGCCTGGCTGGCGGCCGAGACGGACCCGAGACAGCGCAAATCCATCGCGGCGTGTATTCTGCAACTCGATCCGTTTTTTGATGATGCCGTAGTGGAGACCATCCGACGCGTCTGTCAGGAAAGCGGCTACGCCCGAGCCCGGGCCTTCTTCGAGCGCTATGCGGCCGAACTGAAAGCGGACATGGATTTGCGCCCCCCAGGCGAGATACTGCGCCTTGTGGAGGCTCTGAAACCCGGCAAGGGCGATGAGAAGCAGGCAACTGGTCCCGGCCTTGGGCGGAGCGATCACGATAGCCGCATCCCTGGAAAGCCGATGATCGCAATCATCATTGCCAGGCGCGAAGCGGAAAACGAACATCTGCAATTTGCCTTGGCGACAGAGCTTCTGGCTTCGATCTCTCGCTTCAGGCATTGGACAGCTCTGTCGACGGAGTTGCAAACCAGCCGGATCTCGTTTGACGACGTGCGCGTGGCCGCGGGCGAAAACGTGGATATCGGGGTGCTCATCCGCTTGATCGACGCGGACGTCCCAGCCGTGTTCGAGATCACCTGCTATGACTTCCTGCAAGGCGGGGAAGCCTTCAGGCTGACTGTTCCTTCTGATCCGTCGTCCTGGCGCTCGGCCTTCAACGAGGTGTGCGCGCGTTTTTCCGCGCGTCTTCAGATCGCGTTGTCCAGTGCCAGGCTGCACCGGATATCGCCGACCTCACAAAACCATTTTTCAGCCTATGATTGCTGGCTGGACGGTCAGCGCCTTTCGATCATGTGGCGCAAGGATACTGAAGAGGCTGCCATCGCCCGCTACGAGGAAGCCATCCGGCTAGATCCCGATCTGTCCTGCGCCTATTCCAGCCTTGCGGCGGTGCTCAACTCGCGCTGGATCGTTGTTCCCGGAGCGCCTTCAATCGAACAGGACCTCACGCGCGCATTCGAATTGGCCAAGCGTTCGGTCTTGCTCGACCCATTCGACCACCGCAATCAGGTAAATCTGGCCTGGAGCCACCTTCTGGGCCGGCGTTGGGATCTTGCGGATTTCCACTTCAGCCTGGCGCATGAGCAGAATGCCGGCAATCCCGCGACGCTGATCGCCTATGCACTAGCCAGCTCGTTCATGGGACATCACGAGCGGGCGCTTGAGCTTTCGAAGCGATGTTTCGAACTCAACCCGGTGCCTGATGCGCACTATCATGGCTATCAGGCGACCATTGCCTTTTTGGCAGACGATCTTGAGGGGTGCGTGGACGCCGCGGCCAAGTGCGACCAACTGTTCGCCGACATCCATGGCTGGTCGGCAGCAGCCCTCGCGCTGCTGAAACGCAATCGCGAGGCAGGGGACGAGTTCAGGCGTTTCCTGCGCAACCTTTCGGCGGCATGGCAGGGCCAAGGCAGGCCCGATCGCGCGCTCGCTGTCGATTGGTTCAGTACCGCCTTTCCCATTCGCCACCCGGCCGACCAGGTGAAGCTGGCACGCGGTATCGAACTGGCAGCGCAGTCGGGCTGAAGCAACAATCCTGCGTTACGCCCCTCAGGATTCTACTTGCAGCGCGACATGACATAGTCGCCAAGGCGACAGTGATAAGCACGCAAACGGTTTTGCTTGATCTGGTCGGGCGGGCCGGCGTTCGGATCGATCTTGTAATGATCGGGAAATGTGTAGTCCTCACCGGGTCCATCCGCCGGCGCAATGGTAGCGATCGTTTGCTCGACGTCGCCGGTGAAGGGAAAGGCGATGTTCGCGATCAGGTCTTCGTCGAAGTATGGTTTGATGGTGATCTCCTCCCAGGTTTTGTCCCTGGGGGTCATGAACCCACGCATCAGGTCCTTCATCGCCTTCTGATCTCCATTTCTGAAGATCGCTTGTTTGGCCGGATCCTTGATCAGGTCCCGGATGAATTCGCCAAGCGCCTCGAACTGCACATCTTTGAACTTCACCATGTCCACTTCCCCCGTTAAACCAGATTAAAAGCTGTAGCGCTGCAGCTATCAGCGCTACTGAAAACCCTGTCTGTTGATCAGGCCGCCAAGCACTTCGTCCGGCACCTTCGCAGTATCATTGAGATCGAGCAGTCCTGCCAGTGTTTTCGGCTCAACGTCCGGAATGAGCCTGCCAGAAGAGAGATCCGTGTCGGCGGCCTTGAACAGTGCGGATGCGATCGTAGCGGCCACAATATAGGAGCCAACCGGGCCAAGATGGCTGCCGTCATTGCCAAGAACGGACGCCTCCTGGATGATGTAGTAGGAGAGAGGCGTTCGGCTCAGGAACTCCGGGTAACGTTGCAGGGCGCCCTGAAGGCGGCCGGCATTGTAGACGTAGCGCTCGGCACAAGCCGCCGTGGGCAGCATGTCATTGCCCGTGAGGACCGGCACATCGATGCTGTTGTCACCCAGGGCGCTCTTTACCGCACCGGCCACGTCCTGACCTGATGGCAAGCCCAGATCATAACAGCGCCAGCAATCCATGAAGGCGACAGGCCGGACTGTGCCGTTCAATTCCGAACTCAGGCCGGCAATCGTCAGTTCCTTTGACAGGAATGGTCCAATGCGCCGGGCACTTTGAGCGTTCGATGGGGTTTGCGACGAGGCAAACCGGGTCCAGTCGACGATCCAGTTCTCCGGTATCGGAATCTCCCCATCCGGGCGCAGGCTGGAGAAGGACAGCATTCTGCGCAAATTGGCTGGGTCTTCGACCGACCTGTCGTTCACGACATAGAATTGCCGCACCATGGCGTGGGCAAAGCGCGACGCCCCGAAGGTGAATTCCAACGGCAGCGCATTGAACGTCTCAAGTGCCGAGACTCCCGTGCCTTGAAAATCATCGCTGGCGAAAAAATGATCCCATATGTTGGGAGCTAGTATCTTTCTCAGATAGTCGTTGATTATCACGGTACGATAAACCGAGGTCAGGTAGACCCTGGCACGCCTGTAAGCCTCAGCTGGATCGGAAGTGCCGCTGCCAAGCAGCAGATCCACAATCCTGTTGTGGATGCACATCAGGGTGCAGAGCAGTTGCGAAAGGACAAGGTTGTCGTCGTTTCGTGGGTCAGCCACCAGGGGCCGATAGGGCGACCGCCGGCCCTCGACACTGATGAATTTGCCCGACATGTCGATGCGCGGCAAATCGCGGCCCGGCACCGTCTTGCGATCGACCGGGAGCATGCTGTCCTTCATGCAAGGCAAGCCGATGGGAAACCGGCAGGCCGTCAGATTCGGTCCGTAGGTAACATCGTAGAGATGGGCGTCGACGATGGGCCCCCTTCCATAGAGCCCCGAAAGATCCAGACCTTGCGAGGACGCGTTCTTCAAATGATGGGTTTTGCCTGTCGGCTTGGGCAACCCGAATATCTGGCTGAAGACGATGTCGTGGAACACGAACTGGCCGAAATAGGTAAAGCCTGCCGGTGTCGGGCTGAGATCACCGTCCTCGAGGCCATCGCTGGGGCCAACCATTTCCGTCGTGATGTCCAACAAAGCCGCTTTGGTGCGGTCGATGACGCCCTCGTGTTCGGTTGCCGCAAACAAGGCGATCGGCATGTCGGCCAGGGACGGGAATAGCCTGATCCCTTCCAAGGTGGGCTTGTCGGTGAGCCCGTCATCTGAACTATGGTTTGACCTGTTCGGAAGGTTAGCGGCTTCGAAGGAGGACGTTTCGCCGTGGAGCATCGAAGTAAACCTCATTTTCCAGATGATGAATGCGGCCAGGCCAGTATCTTGGCATGAATTGCGGAGTAGAAACAGACTTGCCCGTCGTGTTGGGAATGGCGCCGCTCCAGAGTAGCCAACATTGGCGAAGCAATCATGGCAATGACGGATCGAGCTTTGGACCCGCCGAGACGGCGGCGAAAAGCACACAGGAGAGAATAACGCCCGCACCCAGAAAGCCGTCGGGAGAAAGCCGTTCACCGAGCAGGGCAGCGGCGGAAATAGCGGCGAATACGCCTTCTCCGCTGCAGATCACCGCAGCATGGGAGGATGTGGTGTAGCGCTGCGCGGAAGTCTGCAGGTAAAAGCCGACGGCGGTCGAGAACACGCCGAGCATGATAAGTTCGGGCCATGCTGACACAATTGCGGGCAACGTCATCGTGCCCTGCAGCGCGAAAGGCAGCGTGGCAACGGCCGTGCCCATGAACTGCGCGGCCGCTGTCGCGAAGGGATGGCCATGCGCCTGCACATGGCGCCCGAGCTCGACCGTCCACACCGCAAAGCAGATTGCGGTCAGGATCGCGAACGCGTCGCCAGCGGTTGCCGAACCATTGAAGCCGCCCGCCAGAAGAGCCGATCCCACGACCGTCAGAATTGCGACGAAAAGGATCAGTGCGCTTGGCCGCTCCCTCATGATCAGCCATGCGGCGATCGGCGTGATGACGGTGGAAGCGCTGATCAGGAGGCTCGAATTCGTCACCGTCGTGCTGACATAGGACAGTTGCTGGACCACGCAGCCGAGGGCGAAAAGCAGGACCACTCTCGTCACACTTGGAAGCCAGCCGGTGTTGGCCAAGGGCGCACGCTCCCGCACCGCGAACGGCAACGTCACCATTGCGGCGATCACGCTGGTCAGGAAAACAACCGCGATCGGATCGAGGTGGGCCAGTATGGTCTTGTGGAACACGTTGCCCACTCCCCAAATGACCGCGGCAAGCATCAGCAGGGAATTTGCCTTAAATCTGGACATGATTGATCGCATCGCCGCAACGGGCAATGGCTCCAAAAGTTTGTGATCGGGTTTGAAAGTGGTGACCAGGGTCAACCGACCTAGTCATCGTCGAGGTGAATGGTATTGCCCGGAGGGATGCGCCTGTTGCTGCCCGGCTCGTGAACTATCCGGGCCCGGCGCTCGATACATGTGATCTGCGCAAGACAGGGATGGTGGGCAGCAGGACAGGCCTTTGCGGTTCGTTGTGGTCGAAACTGACGCTGCGCTGGAGAAGCGGAAGTATAGCTTCCGGGGTTGCCGAAACCATTTGCGTGCATCGAGTTGACGAGTTCATGAAGCCAGCTTCGGACATGCTGTCGAAGACGCCCAGAAGTGGCGACCAGAAGCCCTTGAAATTCGCCAGGACCAGCGGCTTGCAGTGCCGTCCCAGTTTGCGAAGTGTCATGACCTCGGTCAGTTCCTCAACGGTGCCGATACCGCCCGGCAAGGCCACAAAGGCATCCGCATACTCGAACATGAGCTGCTTGCGGATGCTCATGTCGGGAACTGAAATCGTCTGGCATCCCGATGACAGCATCCTCATCCGCTCGACCAGGAACTGCGGAGTGATGGCGACTACGGTTCCACCCGCTTGTGCAGCGGCAATGGCAACCTGGCCCATCAGGCCGTCACAGCCTCCCCCATAGACCAGGCGAATGCCGGCCGCGGCAATTGCCTCGCCAAGGATGGTGGCGCAGCGGGCGTGGTCGGGATCGTTGCCAAGCATGGCGCCGCCGAAAACGCAGATCGTGCCGATGCGTCGCTGCGAGGGATAGGAGCGGGCGATCTGTTCGGCGGTATCGTCGGATGATGATCCAAACACGGTGTCTCTCCAGTTATGGTTGGGATTGCCAGGACGCATCAGCCCGCGGCGGGCTCGTGAGCTGCGTCAGGTTTGCTCGATCGAAACAAAAGCAGGTCAGCCCAGGACCAGAGCAGGTAACAAACGAGAAGGCTGGCTGGCATCGACCAGTGCTGCGGCTGACCGATCTGGGCCTTGAACAGCGAGGCAAGGAAGCCGGTTCCGGCAGCTATGATGGCCGGCAGCCGGCTGAGCAGGACCATGGTGCGAAACGGATCGGGTCCTGACGCCGGCAAATTCAGGATCTGAACGCCGGGGCGATGGAAAGCACTGCCGAATTTTCCGACGCAATGAAGCAGACCCGATGTCAACGCCAGCAACGGATGGCCAAGTTCAAACAGGGCCAGACCCAGGCAAACGGCGCCAACGCCGGACAGGAAGTCACCCAATCGGTTAAGCTTTTCCCTGGGTTTGAAACGTCCCTTCCAGGCGCGATGGTAGACTTCACCGCTGGCGAAGAAGATCGCCGTCGCCGAGGTCATTGCGATTGCCGCAAAATTGCCTGTCAGATAGTGGCTTATGGCGGCCGGCGCGCCTGCCCATGGAAGGTGGTTGAGATCGTAGGATACGAGCATCTGCGCCGTAATCCCCTGACAGAGGCCAATGAGGTTTCCGATGTTGTAGGCGCCACCTGGGCCGGACATTCGATCCGTCAATGCCGTGCGCAAAGCTGGCAGGTGGATCTGTGGGACGATCAAAGGAAATGCTCGATCACGAACCGAATGTTTGCCTGCAGTCGCGTTCAGCGACTTGTCGATGTTGAGCGTCATCTTGGCGTTCCTCCTTGATGCCGCATGCTTTGCGATCCTCTGCGTGATCCAATCGTGAATTGCGCCACCATGCGTCCGAGGCGTTGGTTCACATTAGCGCCGCGCCAGATGACAATTGCCCCTTCGGCCCAGCGGACCGTCAGGCTTGTGATCCGCATCCATCGGCATGCGAAGCGCCGGGAGCAGGCCAACTTCAGTTCACAGTGAATTCACGCTGGATTGTCCAACACATCATCACTGCAAGGCCTTCCGACTTTCGTCAGAGCGGGCGGTCAAGCGGTTGACAATGAACCTCAACGCAAACGTAGAAGGAATTCGATCATGCTGAGCACCTTGACGAAAACACTCGCCGCGGCCTCGACAAGTGCCGTTCTGATGATCCCTCTGGTGGCACCCACTACAGCCTACGCCAACAGCACCACCGTGCCGCGCAAATGCATCAACGGCGTTTGCGGTTCGGTGAAATATTTTGGCGGCAAGGTGCGCATCTCGCTGTCCAGCAAACTCTCAAGGACCACCCATTTCAATTTCAAGACCAATCCTGGGGACCAGATCGAAGTCGGCAACGGCTATTCGTTCGACAGGGAGCCGGGCGACAGCGGCACATACAGTGCACAGGCCTGCGACCGCGGCGGCTTCGGCGCTCGGTCTACCTGCACCAAATGGGCAACCTTCGACTGGAACAGCGGCGCGCAGGAACAAGAAGAGGAACAGTGATAGATATTCCCCATTCAACCGCAAACCTGTCGTCGATAGAATCGTTCGCCATGTCAGTGCATTAGGCGACGGCAAACAGTGCATCCGGTTTTCAGAGTTTGCGGCATAGCCTGATCTTCCGGTTCCAATCCGGCGCACCTCGGGGGATCTGGGGTGCGCCTATTTGCAGCCGCATGAATCCGGCGTTTGACTGCGCCTTGTAAAGAACCCAAGCTTTCCAGATGTCTGAAGCGAGCCTGCCGCAGAAGGGCTGCTTGTACACGGAGTCTTTGTGCTTGGGCAGCTCGGGGCTGCTACGCTCAGCGTGAAAGAGTCGGTGGTGCGAGCAATGATTGGCGCACGGAACCGGCAGGCTCATGACCGGCATAGAGGGCACGTTGGCCGGCCAGGCAGCGGCGGGTGAAGCGGTTCGCGCGTGGCGAAAGCAGGATCGCTCAGTCGAAGAAAGCCGCATCCTCTTCGATGAGACTCCGGGCTGCCGCGGCGTCGATATCGAGGCCCAGCCCCGGCGCTTCCAGCAGGTCCACCAGGCTGTCCTTCACCATCTGCGACGGCAGGCCGATGACGATGTCTCCCACTAGGGGTCGGAGGCGCTCGACCATGCGTCGCGCGTCGAGCGGGTTGGTCCTAAACAGAAGACATCATGTGATGCCCGGCAAATTAGGCCGGAACATTTCGGCAGCATCTGAGATGCCAGGAGGTATCCTGCTACCGTGCCTCGAAGGTCTGCGATCGAACACTTACATAAGCAAGAGGCTAATCCATTCGAGCCTGAATCACCACTAACGCGGTCCAGATCGGCCTAATGGCGGCAGCACAACAGCCGGATGGCGGCCTTCGCGCAGCATCAGCCCGAGACTGTAGTCGACGGCCAGCTTCATCGCGCCGAGCGCCGTGCCGCCGTCTTCGAGCGAGCTGACGGCGATGCGTGTCGGCCAGGCAAGGTCCGCCGCGACGTGCCCGACGTTTTCCGTCATCAGCGGGTTCCTGCCGACGCCGCCGCCAAGCACGATCAGCCCGGGGTCGAGCATGCCGATGCAGCCGGCCGCCAGCCTGCCGATATCGGCGGCATGGCGCGCGACGGCCGCCGTAGCGGACGGCGAGCCTTCCAGTGCGCGCGCAAAAAGATCCTTGGCCGAATCGGGCGGCGCACCTTCCCTTTCCGGCCAGCCGTCACGGCAACGCTCGATCAGCGCCCGCGAGCCCAGATAGTGTTCGAGCCCTTCACGATAGGGCGTCTCGCTGGCCGACCACGGAAACGGCATGCGGCCGATTTCGCCGGCAGCACCGCCGGCGCCGCGAAACAAGCGCCCCTCGGTGATGAAGCCGAGGCCAACCCGCACGCCAACCTGCAGAAAGGCGAAGGTCTGGTGACCTTGCGCGGCGCCAAAGTGCATCTCGCCGATGGCCGCGCAATTGACGTTGTTTTCCAAGATGATCGGCACTTCGACACTGCGCCGCAGCCGGCCAAGCACGGCTGACGGCCCGCCGGGCCGGTCGAAACGATCGTTGGAGACGATGCGCGGCACAGCCACCGCAATGGCGCGTAGCGCACGAAAACTCTTAGCCACCTTGGCTATGGTGGCGCGCGCCACCGACAGCACGATGGCGCCGACCTCGTCTGCATCGCTGGCTATCGCTTCCGCAATCGGCTCTTCCGCCGAAGCCAGCTTTTCAGCATCCATCGAATAAGCGACCGCGCGCACCTGGGCGGCACCGACGTCGATGCCGATCGCGTAGCCGGCGCCCGGGCCGATGCCGTAGATGGTCGCCGTGCGGCCAATGGCGCCGCGTTCCAGCCCGCGCGAGGCGACGAGGCCGAGCGCGCTGAGCTCCGACACCGCCGCCGACATCGTCGGCTTCGACAGGTCAAGCATGGCGCCAAGTTTCGGCCGCGTCACCGGCCCGTGCGAGGCGAGCAGGCGCAGCACCGCGCGGGCGCTGTCGGTCAGATTGGGGATTTCCGCAGCCGCCATCTCAGCCGTTCGACCTTTGCCTGAAATCCTGTCTCCAGCCGGGCACAGCGCAATCGCTGCCCCGACTCGGAAAGCCGCATCCTGTCCTCAATGCCTCATTGCCGGGCGGTTTGGCAATTTCCGCGATCCGGGCAGAAGCGTCAGACTTCCGTCGCCGACCATGGTTTCAACTTGGTATCGGTCTGCCGGTAGCGGAAAACGATGTCGGTGAGGCCAGCAGCATCCTGCATTTCGCCGATGACAAGCTGGATGGCGACGATCTCCAGAATGGCATCGGCGATGGTATTGCCAAGGGCCGGGATGGAAATCACCACCAGCCTATCAGCCGAAACGACGTCCATGCGCCGGGTGACCAGCACCGATGGGCAGCCGAAGCCGGCGACATCCTGCGCGATCTTCACCTCACGACCATCACCGATGGCGATCAATCCGGTCGCCGCATCCTGCGATTCCATCGGTCCATGCAGATAGTTAAGCGTGTCCCATCCGGATGCCGGCACGCGAACAGCCTCGCGGATCAGCATCGCCGCCTCGCCGGCATTGGCAAAGCCGATACCGGCGCCGACGATATCGATGGCCGTTCTGCCCTGCAGCAGCCATGCCGCCCCCCCGGCGGGCTGTTGCGCAGTGGAGAGGACAGCTGCGACCGCGGGTGGCAAAGTCGCCCAGTCGAAACTTTTGCCGGCAAGCCTGTCGATCAGCATGCCGAGCGCCAGCAAGGTCCCGGTATAGCCGGTCGAGCTCGCGCCATTGTCGGCGCCTGAATCCGTGGCAAGCACGGCGCCGGTCAGATCAGCCAGCGGATTGTCGGTGCCACGGCAGATCGCCAGGCGCGGCGAACCCGATGCCTCGCGCATGACATCGGAAATCTCGCGGCTCTGCCCGGAGGCCGACAGCGCGATGAAGGCATCGGCGGCCGCGTCCGTGCGACCATAGAGATCGGTCGGCGTATAGGCGAAGGCCCTGATGCCGGAGGCGCGCAGATAAAGCGCGCCGGCGAGGGCCGCCTGATAGCTGGCGCCAATGCCGGCAAGCCCCATCGTCTTGCCGACAAAGGCAGCGAGATCGAGGCTCTCCAGCGCCTCTGCTACCGAGCGTCGGCCAATCTCGAGACTTTCCGTCTGGCGCGCCACCGCCGGGCGATAGCCGATACGCTTCATCATTCAAACAACTCCAATGTGCGAGGATAGGCCCTGGCCGACGAGCAGCCGCCGGGCCAAGGCGACGCCGCCGAGCACCGGCGGCTCGCGCAGCAGCACGATCTGGCTCGACGGCGAGACCTTTGCCATGGCCTCGACGAATGCCGCCATCAGCATTGGCTGCTCCGAGATGACACCGCCCCCAGCCACGACAAGGGCGGGATTGGCGCCGCGGTCGATCAAGAGTTCGACCAATGCGGCCAACCCTGCCCCGCCTTCCCTGATGACCCGGACAGCCAGAGCCGAGCCGGCGAACGCCGCGTCGAACACGGCATTGGCGTAACGGCCCCAGACCGCCGCACCGCGAGTTTCATTGAGCAGGATGCCAAGCTTGGTCTGGTCGTCGGTATCGAGTTCGCGCATCAGCGCGGCGATCAGCGGGTCGCCATCCTGGCCCCGGTCGAGGCTATGGCGGATCGCCTTGGCCGCCTCGCGCACCAGGGCCGGCGCGCTGCCCTCGTCGCCAAGGATCCAGCCCCAGCCGCCGGCTGCCAGCATCTTGCCATCGACTGTCCGTGCCACCGCGATGGAGCCTGTGCCGGAGACGACGCCGATGCCGTCGATATAGCCGGCGGCGGGAACCATCAGCTCGGCATCGTTGACCACCTGCACTGCACCGCCGGTCCTGCCGGAGAGCAACGCCTGGAAACGAAGGCACTGTTCACCCGTGTCGCAGCCATGCGCGCCGACGGCCAGCGCAGCGGGGGCGACGCCGCCGCACAACCCGGCAACGATCCCAGCCAGCGTATCGGCATCGGTCTCCATCTGGCGAATGCGCCAGCTCTCCGTCACCAGCACCTCGTCGGCGATCATGCGCTCGCCCAGGCACGCCATGATACGTGTCTTGGTGCCGCCTATATCAACGCCTGCAATGATCTTCTGGGTCACCGATATCCACCGCGCAAGCCGGGACGAAGCCAGGTTGCCGCGTCCGATCCCAATTAGTTAGGAAACTTTACAAACTATCTTTCCAGACGGCAAGAACTATGATTTGATAATCGTCGTAAAAAGCGCATCAAGCGCGATTGGGAGATTGCAACATGAGCAGGAGAAGGATTGGGCTGGCCCTCGCGGCCGCGTCTTTCGCATGGGGATTGGCAGCCAGCGTGGCGCATGCCACCGACATCTCGTTCTGGACCTGGCGCCAGGAAGACAAGGCCGCCTACAACGAACTTTTCGCCGATTTCACCAAGGCCAACCCGGACATCCATGTGAAGTTCGAGTCCTTCCCGGATGAGAACTATCCGACCATCGTCTCGACGGCGCTGGCCGCCGGCAAGGGCGGCGACGTCATCCACACCCACGCTTACGGTTGGCTGGAGCAGTTCGTGAAGGCGGGTTATTTCGAGCCGCAGGATCTGACCACGGTGCCTTCGCTCGCCAACCAGCCCGCCGATGCGCTGGTAGCCGGCACCTACCGCGCCGACAAGAAGGTCTATTCCCTGCCCTTCGCCTCGCAGACGCTCGGCCTGTTCATCAACAAGGACGTCTTCACCAAGGCCGGACTGACGCCGCCGACCACCTGGGATGAGTTCATCACCGTCAGCAAGGCGCTGAAGGACAAGGGTATTTACCCCCTGGCAAACGGCATGGGCACCAGCTGGTTCAACGAGATGTTCGTGGCCATCTTCACCAACCCGTTCCTCGGCCAGGACTTTGTGAGCGACCTGACATCGGGCAAGACCACCTTCAAGGACCCGCGCTATGTCGCGGCCCTCGGCAAGCTGCTCGAACTGCGCGACTACATGCCTCCCGGTTTCGAAGGCATTGACTACGACACCGCCGGCCAGCTGTTCATCAGCGGCAAGGCAGCGATGTTGGCCGGCGGTAGCTTTGATATCGCCAGCTATCGGACCCAGAACCCGGCCATCAACATGGACTTCGTCGCGCCCCCAATGGCCAAGGCGGGCGATACGCCGCAGGTGACCAAGTTCTTCGACGGCGGCTATGCCGTCAACGCCAAGTCGGCCAACAAGGAGGCCGCGCTCAAGCTGGTCAACTGGATGGGCACCAAGGAGTTCGGTGACAAGTTCTCCGCCTTGCTCGGCAACATCTCGCCGATCAAGGGCGTCGTCATCAAGGACGAGCTTCTTGCCCACGTCGCCAAGTTGAACGAAACCGCCATGCCGCATATCAATGTCGTCTACTTCCGTTTCGAGAAGCCGACAGGATCGGAGCTGCTGCAGGGCGACATCACCAAGATGATGTCGGGTTCGATCACCCCGGACCAGTTGGCCGCCGACCTGACCAACGGCCTCGCCAAATGGTACAAGCCTTTCCAGGGCAAGTGACATGAACAGCGGCCGGCGCCACACGAAAAAAGCCTTTCCGTGGCGCCGGTCACTTTGGATCGCGTCCCTGCTGACACCGGCCCTGGTGGTCATGGTGCTGTTCGTGCTCTGGCCGCTGCTCTCGGCCTTCCGCCTTGCCTTCTATGAGTTCAACGGCTTGCAGCCGACCGGATTCATCGGCTTCGAAAACTTCCGCAAAGTGCTGTTTGAACAGCCTTATAGCGACTGGACCTACAATGCGTTGAAGCACAACATCATCGCCTTCGTGGCGCTGATGGTGTTCGAGAACGGCACCGCCTTCCTGCTCGCCTATGCCTTGCTGAAGGCACTCCCCGGCCACCGCATTCACCAGGTCATCGTCTTTCTCCCTGTCGTGCTGTCGGCGGTCATCGTCGGCTTTCTGTGGAAGCTATTCCTGCATCCGCTGTTCGGCCTGGTGAACCAGACGCTGGCACTTGTCGGCATTGGCGCCATCCCGTGGCTCGGCAATGAACACACCGCACTCGGCAGCGTCCTGTTTGCCAATGTCTGGCACTGGCTCGGCTTCCCGACCCTCGTGCTGCTCGCCGGCATGCAGCGCGTCAGCAAGGAAGTGATCGAAGCCGCCCGTCTCGACGGCGCCGGCGACTATGTGCTGATGACCAGGATTATCTGGCCGCTGATTGCGCCGAGCGTCACCATCGTCACCATCCTGACCTTCATCGGCAGCTTCAACTGGTTCGAAATTCCTTACGTCATGGCCGGCCTCACCGGCTCGCCCGGCGGCGCGACCGACGTGCTCGGCCTCTATTTCTATCGCACCGCCTTCGGCTCGACGACGACAGGCATCCAGGATTTCGGCCAGGGCAGTGCGCTGGCGGTGATGATGTTCATCATCGTTGCCGGCGTCACCGCAATCGCACTTCGCTATCTGCGCCGTCGCGAGATCGAACTGTGAGCGCAGCGGTCGGCACCAGGGAACCCGGCGAGCTGTTGAAGAACGGGGCCATCCAGCTGATGCTGGCGATCAATGCCGTCATCATGATCTATCCGCTGTTCATCATGGTGATGTCGTCCTTCAAGACCAATGCCGAGATCTTCAGCTCGCCCTTCGCCCTGCCGGCGCACTTTTCGCTGGCCAATGCCGAGCGTGTGTGGAACGAAACCAATTTCGTCCGCTACCTCGCCAATTCAGTCGGCATCACCATGGCCGCGGTGGCCTTGATCCTTCTGTTCAGCACCATGGCCGCCTATGCCATCGCCCGCTATCAGTTCAGGCTGAGCGCACTGGTGCTGATGTTCTTCCTGAGCGGCATGACCGTGCCACTGAAACTGGCGATCATTCCATTGTTCATCCAGCTGGATTCGCTTGGCCTGGTCGACAGCTATGCCGGCCTGGTGCTGGTCTATGTTGCCATGGGCATTCCCTCCGCGGTGTTCATCATGACCGGCTTTCTCAGGACCTTGCCGCGCGAACTGGAGGAGTCGGCGCGTATGGACGGTGCCAGCGAATTTCGCATCATGCGCTCGATCATGCTGCCGCTGGCGCGCCCGGCCCTGGTCATCGTCGCAATCCAGAATGCGGTGCCGATCTGGAACGACTTCTTCTTTCCGCTCGTGCTGATCACGTCGGACAATCTCAAGACGCTGCCGCAAGGTCTCACCGTCTTTGTCGGCGAATTCACCACCGACTGGGGCGTGCTGTTCACAGGGCTGACTCTGGCGGCCCTGCCGATAACGCTGCTCTACATCGTGCTGTCGAAGCAGTTCATCTCAGGCATCACCCAAGGCGCGGTGAAATAAGGGCGATCAAAGGACGAGGATATTTTCACGTGGCGAACCAGAACAAGATCATCATCACTTGCGCGGTCACAGGCTCGATCCATACGCCGTCAATGTCGCCGCATCTGCCGGTGAGCGCGCAAGAGATCGCCGACGCCGCTATCGGAGCGGCCGAGGCTGGGGCAGCCATCGTCCATCTGCATGCGCGCAATCCCGCCGACGGCCGGCCCGACCAGTCGACCGAAGCCTTTGCGCCCTTCCTGAACGTGATCAAGCAGCGCTCCAACTGCGTCATCAACATCACCACGGGCGGCGCCGCGACGATGAGCGTCGAGGAGCGGGTCAAGCCGGCCGAGACCTTCGCGCCGGAAGTCGCTTCGCTGAATATGGGCTCGATGAATTTCGGCCTCTATCCAATGCTGGAGCGCTTCAAGACCTTCGAGCATGATTGGGAGAGCACTTATCTCGAAGGCTCCCGCGACCGCATCTTCCGCAACACCTTTGGCGACATCGAGCATATCCTGCGCACCTGCGCGGAAAACGGCACGCGTTTCGAGATCGAGTGTTACGACATCGGCCATCTCTATACGCTCGCCCACTTCGTCGAGCGCGGCCTGGTCAAGGCGCCGTTCTTCGTCCAGAGCGTGTTCGGCATTCTGGGCGGCATCGGCACCCATCCCGAAGATGTCGCGCATATGAAGCGCACCGCCGATCGCCTATTCGGAAACGACTACCACTGGTCGGTGCTGGGCGCCGGCCGCAGCCAATTGCCGATAGCCACCCAGGCGATTGCGCTCGGCGGCAATGTGCGCGTGGGGCTGGAGGACTCGCTGTGGATCGGCAAGGGCCAGCTGGCGAAATCCAACGCCGAGCAGGTGCTCAAGGTGCGCCAGATCATCGAGGGGTTTGGCGCCTCGGTGGCCACCCCTGATGAGGCGCGGCAGATCCTGCAGCTCAAGGGCGGCGAAAGGGTCTCTTTTTAAGGAACAACATCAATGAGTGCGCTCACCATATCAGGTGTCGAGAAAGCTTATGGCAAGGCCAAGGTTATCCACGGCGTGTCGGTCGACATCGCGTCGGGTGCGGGATACGGCATCTCGCCCGCCGACATCGCCTGCGTCCTCGACATCCCGGAGGAGGAACTGCGCGCCATTTACGGACCCGAGCTGGATAGCAGCCCGATCAAAGCCAACGCCAAGGTGGCAGAGAGCCTCTTCCGCAAAGCAACCGGTGAAGGTCGCGAGTCCGTGGTTGCGGCAATCTTCTGGCTGAAGACGCGGGCCCGCTGGAAAGAAGTTCAGGTACAGGAACATGTCGGCCATGCCGCTTTGCCAATCAGGGTGATCATCTCGGCGCAGGACAGCGGAGTGCTGTAGCACACACCGACGATCCCCGAACCATCCGCCGCAGCCAAGACCCAGCGTCCCTTCCCTCAAGTCGCTCCGATTGTTCAACTTTTCACAACTCGACTTGCCTGTTCCCTGCTTGTGAGCACAGTGCAAACGGTGGTTTGCAGTTTGCACACCCAAGGGATTTGAGCCATGTCGAGCGCCGTCGCCTACTATCGGGTCTCAACACAAAGACAGGGTCGATCAGGTCTTGGCATCGAGGCGCAACGTGCTGCTGTTGCCCACTTCGCCGAGGCCGAGGGGATTGGCATCATCCAGGAGTTCACGGAAGTCGAAACCGGCAAGGGCTCGGATGCTCTGGATCGCCGGCCGCAACTGGCAGCCGCACTTGCGCTTGCCCGTCAGGCCAAATGCCCGGTGATTGTTGCCAAGCTCGATCGATTGTCGCGCGACGTAGCCTTTATCGCCGGCCTAATGGTTCAGCGGGTGCCCTTCATCGTGGCTGAGCTCGGCGCTGATGCCGATCCATTCATGCTGCACCTCTATACCGCACTCGCCGAGAAAGAGCGCAGACTAATCTCGGAACGCACAAAGGCCGCCCTCGCCTCCCGCAAGACTACCGGCATCAAACTGGCAATCCGACAAACACCGCCGAGGCAGCCGCGAAGGGGCGTCAGATCTCGGTGCAGGAAGCCGATCGGTTTGCCCAAGGCGTTCTGCCGATCATCGTGTCAATCCAGCGATCCGGCATCACCAGCTGCGTGGCTTGGCAATCGCGTTGAACAACCGGGGCGTGCGCACCGCCCGCAACGGGCAGTGGCAAGTCTCCAAATTCGCAATTTGCTGGCGCGGTCGACAGAGGCTGCATAACAACGCTGGGTCGTCTTTAATAGGCGGGAAATTTGACCCGTGCGCCTGTGTCAAAAGCCTAAAAATGAAACCTAGAGACTTAAGAAGAGAGACTTGGCCTCGCCCGGCGCATGGAGGTGCTCGGTGACGTCACGCTGGTCATGGGCAATCCCGACTAATCAATCGCCATGATGAAGGCGGGGAACTTCCAGATGCCGGCAACGTTCGTTTGTATGGCTCCCGTCACCGGATTTGCATCTGCAGTGGTTATTCTGTTTGTGGTGCTGCTGTTCACGCACGCAGCCCGTGACCTTCAGAGTTCTCCGATTTACCACCAAATACGTCGCAGCCTTCCGCGATCACGCCATAACCGCATTTTGTGAAGTCGGTAATGTTGGTTGCGCGGCGGACCTGATCGTTCGCTCGGCCGGCATCATCCCAAGCCCACCCAACCCAACTGGTGCCGGCCACCTTTCGGCCCGCTACCGCCCCGAAATCCGACCAGGCAGCGGGCGCCCAACTATCGGGAAGAACCTTTTCACGCCAGCGCACATACGCGAGATGAGGCTCAGATGTCGCGTGGAAAGTAGCTCCTAAGCGCCCTGTTCGCTTGGCGGCGTCGGATGTTGCTGGTTTAGCAGCATCGACAGGGCTGTAATGATCTGGGGCAGCGCGAAGGCTTCGTGATCATGATGCTATCAGGAACGCCCTCAGCGCCCCAGTGGATGGCGCTGTCTCCGCTGATGTAGATCACAGGCATAGTCGCATTAGCTTGCCGCACATGCCGTGCGACTTCCCAACCGGATTTGTCGTCACCTAGCCGGATATCCGAGATCAGCGCCTTGAAAGACCCAGGATCTGCATCGAAGGTTGAAAGAGCTTTCGCGGCCCTGTCGACCCCGACCACATGGAAGCCCGCTTCTTCAAGTCCAGTTTCGAGGTCGAGCAAAAAGCGGCTCGTCTTCAACGACCAGAACCGCTCCATTGCAGCGCGAAGGGACGTCGGAGTGCGCTGCGTTCGCCCGAACTTGCATTCGATCGGCCTGTTCCAGGGCGCATCGCAAAAAAGCCCGCCACCTCTCGGCAGCGGGCAGGGTCACTTGGGAAGACCGCAGGGGAAGCGTGCGGCCAGTTCCCGAACCCTGGCCTACCCAATATGTTCCAGCCACGTTCTTGGCTTCCGCCTCGGGCAGCTTCTGTTCGCCGCAGCGGCGAGTCAGGTGACGAAGACGATTGTTCAATGACGCAGCGCCGGGCAGGTTGGTTTTCAAATTCAACGTTGCGCAGTAAAAGTATCGATATCATAGGGGATGGTCATGAGCGACAACAAGCCGAGAGCCGACGTTACTAAGGATTTGGCAAGCGACGCAGGGCCAGAAGTCTTCCGCCACGCGTCTTCGCCTCTTCGCCGCACTGGCGTGGATACTGGCCATTGGCGGTGAGATCTACGGTATTATTCTCCTTCGCGAGAACAAGTCCGACCAGGGACACCTGCCGCTGATCATCGGCTCGGCCACCGCCTTGTCCGGCAGACCGACGACCTGGATCGTCACGTGAATTAATTGCCACCTGCGCTAGAAAGTAGTTCCGGAGCGAGGCAGGGCTTGCCACCTATATTGTTATGCCTGCTAGCGTCATTGCAAATCGAGCTAGCTTCGCCTACGCCGGCTGCCGCATGAAAGACTCTGTTCATCGCGTATTCAAGAATGCCGCGCTAAAATGCTGCTCGAAAAACTGAATGGAGGAATCTCGTGTCAACAGTCCCAAACTTCCCGATGCGCATGATGTTTACATCCATATGCCTGGGCGGTCTGGTGGCTGCCGCTTCCGCCCTCATCCCTACCACCGCTTCGGCCGAGCAACTACGGCGGTGCGCGGATGAAGGTGGCACGTGCCGCCTGCCTTACCCCGCGGAAGTCGTTTACGGCGCGGCAGGCTACACAACTTCCCGCTCGTTCGACGGCCCGGTCGTGTCATGCTCGAATCGCGTTTTCGGTGATCCCGCACTGGGCTTCACAAGGCCTGCTATATTGTGATTCGCGGCGGCTACGGCGACGCCTACGAACCGCGCCGCGCAGGATGGGTCGTCTGCGCCAACGAGACCGACTATTGCGATTTCTATGGCCGCAGGACAGTCAGGTACGGTGCGCGTGGCCAGTACACCGTGGGCGTGTTCCGGGACGGCGTCCAATGCGACAACGACACGTTCGGTGACGACCCTGCTCCCGATGTTAGAAAGCGCTGTTACGTTCGGCAGTAGGTCGCCACCCGCAACAGGCTCGGGAGATGTTGTGGATTAAGCCGGTTGCAGCACCTATTGCTGCCACAGCGGTTTGCGCTTGGTATGAACCAGGCGGGGGGCATATGGTGGAACGGAGTAGGACGAACAGGTCGTCCCATTCGGCTACGTCCTGACGAGACAACTCGTCGTTAGTGAGGGGAGAACGCCGCTCGGATGAGATGCATGGTGATCAATCTTGACCGGTCAAAGGACCGGCTGGCGCACATGACCTCCGAGTTTGCCAGGATTGATGTTGCCTTTGAACGTATCGCGGCTGTCGACGCCGCCGGTGTATCCAAAGCCCCAAGGCTAACCGGGCCAGAGACAGCCTGTTTTCGCAGTCACCAACTATGTTGGCAGATGATTGCCGATGGCAGCGAACCACATGGAGCAATTTTCGAGGATGACGTCGTTTTCGGGCACGATGCCAGTTCGCTCTTGGGAAACACTTCCTGGGTGCCGAAAGATGCCGATTTGGTCAAACTGGAGACATTCCTAGACCCGGTCAGGATTGATCGACAGCGGCATCAAGTCGCGCACGAATACTCCGTTACTCGTCTGTTCGGACGCCACTACGGGTCCGCCGGTTACATTCTTTCCAAGTCAGCCGCGAAAAAGCTTCTCAGGCTCACCAAGTACCTCAGAAGTCCGGTCGACAATGCACTGTTCGACCCGACGACTTTGACCTGCGTGCGTCTGACCGTGTACCAGATGGTGCCGGCTCTCTGCATTCAGTCCCAATGGATTTCGAGGGATGACAACGCCGACTCCCTCATCCAGCAACGGAACTTGGCACCCAAGAGAGACACCGTGCGCGAAAAAATTCACAAGCACGCGGCCCGCACGATTTTGCTTTTCCGAAACGGTATCTTGTACGGCACCGAGAAAATCGTCATCCCGCACCGGGCGACAGAATAGCCGCAGGATCGAGCCCCAGCGCTTTCACCACTGCGACTGATCTGGATCATCGCAGCTTGTCCGGTGCGAAACACTTGCCGAAATCGGTCGCGTTGCCGATCAACATGTTGTAGGCGGCAGTCATCTGGGCATCGGTCAGCCGCTGCATCGGCAGATTAGGTTGCCCGCTTTACCGGCTTGAGGATTGAGCAGTGGGACTATTCAGACGACTTCGGACAAAGCTCATGCCGCGGAAATCGCAGCACCCCATGTCGGCAACTTGGACCGCATGGTATTCGGGCAAGGAATTCTCCTCGAATTGGGCCTCCGGGAATTTTCCTGTTTGGAACGCCTCCCTCGCTGATTTGAGAGGGTTGGGAAATCCGCTCAACATCCTAGAAATTGGGTCTTGGGAAGGGAGGTCGGCAATTTTCTTCCTCGAATATTTCTTGGATTCCTCGATCACCTGCATCGATACGTTTGATGGCGGCCAGGATGACTACGGCCACAACGCCGCCGACTTACCGGTGATCGAACGACGTTTCGAGGCCAACTTGTCATTGTATCCCGGTCGCGTCCGAAAGCTGACTTCGACTTCGACAAAGGCGCTAGCAGGCCTGGGAGAAGAAGGGGCTCAGTTCGACCTGATCTACATCGACGGTGGCCATGATCGCGATACGGTGCACGTGGACTCTCTGCTTGCGTGGCCTCTTCTAAAGGATGGCGGGATCGCTATTTGGGACGATTACGAAGGGGGGCGTTCGGACACTATTGAGCGGCGACCTGAAGAGGCCATCAATCTATTCGTGGCATCAAGACGTGGTCAGATTGAAATCCTGCATCGAAATTATCAGTTGATCGCACGCAAGGTTTCCGACGGGTCTCGGAAGACTGGCATGCGCTCATATATGGCAGAGATGGCCCTGAGGTCTCTCCGTCTTAGGCGCGTTGGTTGAACATCACGCAGGGAAAGGATGACTGTGTTACGCCGAGGTGCACCCGCTGAGTCGCTTTATGCGCGGGCCAACCACTTGGCCCGCCGAGCAATCTTGCGTTTTGTCCTTGTCCATTTGGCATAGGCAAGATCGGCAAGTTGGTTGCCCACAGAGTTCAGACGCCAGTGGAGCTTGATGAAGTCTATTGGCTCCCGACGAATGACGGCCTCCGCGACCATGGCAAATATTGCCTGCGCGTTCGGTAGGGCGCGGCTTTCAAACAGATGGAAGACTGAACCTTCATAGAAAGTCGCTATCCCAAGGCAATTGCCATTCGGCATGGCCCACTTTGGCTTGGCAACAAAATTTGGAAAAATCAGATCGATTTTGACATCCTTGTCTCTGGCAGCTGCCGTAAGGCGGCCCGCCACGTCGAATTCGTCGTCGGCCCTGAGTGATGGGCGTCCAAGTGTATTCCAGGTCCGCTTGGACAGGCAAAGGAACATAGGGCCTGCATAGATGAATGTTGGATCAAGATGGTTTGCGGCCTGTGCGACCCCCAAAGATGCCACCCCATTCGGCGGCACGAAATGCGCGCTCCACGATGTCGCCGGACAGGGGGAAGGCATCTACGTCCAGAAACAGGACGCTTTCGTCTTGGGGAAGATGCTCCATCGTGTGCTGGAGCCAGTCGCCATGTCGAGTGCCGGTGGCGATGTCTTGCTGGATAGTGAGCCCGAGCGAAATGAGGACCTGCGCTTGAAGTTTAGGCAGTGACGGCGCGATGTTGTTGGCCCAATACATGGTTCGAATTGAGCGCTTCGGCCCAATCTTACCGGGAGACCCGATGAAGAGTCCCGTGCCACCATTGATAGTGCTCATTCGCACCGCCAGCCCTGCACTCACTTAAAGGCACATTATCATTAGGCCAGCTTGCATGTCAGCGACTTTTGTACCGGGGCCTGCCGTTCCCCCTCACGAGCCCTCGTGAGGGGGCGATGGAGGACACCCCGGTCGACCAGGCGTGCAAGCGCGGCCGGGGTAATCCCCTGGCGTCTCGATAGACTGATGATCCCGCGCTGCTCAATCAGGCTGACGGCAAGGTTGCCTGTCTGCTTATCGTCGTGCCTGGCGAGCGGTCGGATGTGGTCGCCCGCCCCGGCTATTCTCCGCGAAACGCCACAGCATCGACCTTGTCCGTCCCGAAGAAGGTTCGGTTGCGCAGATGCGCATAGGCTCGCGATGCCTCGGTACGAACCTTTTCGAGCAATTGCCATTGCCGTTCAGGAACGTCGAACTGTATCAAGGTCTCGGGGCTGTCACCGCCAAGGAACTTCGCCTGTGCGCAGGGCGCTGACATCAACTGGTAGATTGTGTTGCGCGCGCATGTCATCAAAGTCGGTGAGAACAGTGCGTCGTCGACCGCTCCCCTGATGCGCTTCGTCCGCTTAAGAAGCGTGCGAGCCGCCTCCTTGGAGATGACATAGCCAGCCGCCCCGACGTGCTGCCCGACCAGTCGAACCACCGAATATCCATTGCCGATCGGCGTTCGCTTGCGCCCCAGCCGCACCGGCACGAAATATGTTTCGAGCTTCACCAGATCGGCGTCGCGAGGCACCCAGCCGTCATCCGCCAGAAGCGGCCCGGCATCGCTGCTGAAAATGATGTCGTCCTCGAAGACCGCGCCATACCGGTCCGTGCCGTCCGCGATGATCTGCCAGCAGTGGCGATGACTGTGGAAGCAGCAGATTTCGGCCCCTGTAAGCCGTTGCAGGGTGACCCGGCTTCCGTCGGGCTTCTCTATCGCCGGAACGCGCTCGAAGGCCACGCCGATTCTGGCGAATTGTTCTGTCATATGCGCCAGTCGGTCCCTCGAGCTATCGAGGTTGATGACCAGGCATTTCATCGCTGCCCCTCCGAAGACTCGGGCCGCATATCCGCCGTCTCCTGAACGGCCTGCAGCGTCTGACCAGGTTTGGCGGGCTGCTTGCTCCTCGCGGTATGGCCAAAACGCGGCGCCAATGCTTCACCAGGAACCAATCGATCTGCTTTAGCTGCAGTTGAGGGCGACGCCCCGCGACCGAACTCTGGAAGACCCCGTGCTGGCTTCCCTGTTCGACGGTCGGCCTCTCGAACCACAGCATTTTAATGGGTCCAATTAAACACGTGCACCGGAGCCCAAGCAGGTGGCTCTTCCGTTACGACGTCGGCAGCGAACGCGCAGCCAGTTGCGGCAACGAGTGCCATCGTTGCGAGCAGAACCGATCTCATGCCAAGCCCTCGTTCAGCGTTAGGTGTACAAGCATCTGCTAAAATGGGAAATCGGTCGTTGCAACTCTCAGGCAATTTCAATCGGGTGTTGCGGCTCGGCAACAATATCTCAGCCGACCACCGATCGTGCGCCACGTTCGGCACTCAAAACCGGTGGGCGACACGTGCTAACATGGTGGCTAATTAAATGACGCCTTCAGATCGGCCCACGAAACACACCCCTAAGTGCCATGAGTTGCCGTTGGGCCAAAATTTGTCATCGAAACAATCGCGGACGCTCTTCGGCTTCGTTTCTTTGGCTTCGCCAACGACACGACGGACGCGGATGCTGCGCGATCCCGCATTGCTCGAAGCGTTCGAGCTTGAAATGACAACGCTGCGCGCTAGCGAGCCGCTACCGGCGGTCGTTATGACCCGCCACTACCGCCGCGTCCATTACCACTTGTTCCAGGATGTCTACAGTTGGGCTGGCAAGTACCGCACGGTGCGAACTGCGAAGGCTGACAATCCGTTCTGCTTTCCGGAGTATATCGATGGCGAGATGAAGCTGCTTTTCAATGCGCTTCGTCGATGATCGGAGCAGAGACCGCCGAGGCTTTCGTGACCGAGGCGCCCCATTTCCTGGGCGAACTGAATGCGATCCATCCCTTCCGAGAAGGCAATGGGCGTTCGCAACTCTCATTCATGGCGATGCTCGGCGAGCGCGCGGGATATCCCATGGATTTTAGTCGCGTCAGAAGAGAAACATTTTTGCCGGCGATGGTTACGAGCTACGCGGGCGATCTCACCAGCTTGGTCCTGGAGCTTCGTCGTCTGCTCCTTTGAGATCTTAGGTGTGCGCCGTTCGAGTCCCTTTCAAGACGGGCGTCCCGCGCGTGCTAAAGCCGATCCTCGTCGCTCTCCCCGCTCACCAATCCGGTCGGAACATCTCCCGCGAGCAGCTTTTCTTTCGACAGTAGCCCTGCGTCCTCGAGCGCCTCGAAATCCGGCAGCTGACGCAGCGTGTCCAGCCCGAACTGCGACAGGAAATTTTTGGTCGTCACATAGGTGTAGGGCGCGCCCGGCTGCGGCGAGCGCGGCCCCGAGGCAATCAGCTCCTGCCCCCGCAGCACGCCGATCAGGTCGCGCGACACCTCCTTGCCGAAGAAGCCCGACAGTTCCGCGCGCGTGATCGGCTGGAAATAGGCAATGCACATCAGGACAAGAGTTTCCGACTGCGACAGTTCTTTTGTCCTCTGCCCCGCGGCTGTGCCGAAGGCGGCGTGGATGACGTCGCCAAAGACCTTTTTGGTCCGGTGCTGCCAGCCACCGGCGACGGCGACCAGCTCGTAGGGGCGGCCGGCGAGCTCGGCGCGAATGTCGTCGATGATCAGCTCGATAAATTGCAGTTCCTTCCCACCACCCGCGCCAACACCTCGCGCGGCACCGGGTCGCTGGCGGCAAAGATCACCGCTTCGACCCTACCCATCCATTCGCGCCAGCGCAGTTCTGGCGGCAGGTGCTCGAGCTCGGTGTCCAGCAAGGCTGGCTGAACGTTTGGCTTCCGGCGGGCAGACGCTTCGCTCACCCCTACGGCATCCAGTTGCTGCAGCCGCTCGAACAGGCGTCGCGTCGCAAAGCGCGACAGGCCTTTGGTCGTCAGCGATCCGGAGACGGCGTCTTCACTGAGCAGCAGCCGGGGAAGACCTTTGGCGATATCTTGGTGATGAGGCGCGACTGTGTCGGTATTACTACAGCATTTCAATGCCATATCGATTATGGTCGAACCAACGGGGTGGGATGATTCATGATCAAAATCTTCTATGCGTCAGTCGCATCAGGAGACCGACAACGACCAATGCCAGAGAGGGATCGATTGCCGAAGGGCACCCTGGGGCGGGCAGTCGATCTGCGTTCGGCCGTGAAACTACGAGACGCGTTCACAACTGGAATGAGCGTAAACGCGATATCATGAAGCCGACGGACATTCGGGTTGCACATGACCGGCTGATGCAGCAGGGCTGGTTGCAAGGCTAAGCTCTAGCTTTCCTAACTCCCAGTCAGCAGCAAGCCCGAACGGTGGGGATTTTATCATTTTCGCGTAGGCGGCCGCGAGTCGTGGAATTTTGCGAGATGCTCCTCAAAGAGTCACGGGAGCCCATCGTAGGCCCATACGGGTTGAGTCGTGTGGATCTTCGAGAGCGGCTATCACCGCTCGAAAGCGGCGGCCGCAATTCTATTTCGTTGTTCAATTACAATTTGTATGCAGGAACTTTTTACAGTTCTGGTTGTTATGTCCGCAGGCACTCGGCTGGCCAGCAATGAGCATGGGCCACGCCGAGCACGGCGCCACTGAGCAATTGGCGCGGAAAATCATTCTGGCTCCGTCAAATTTTGGAGCCTCTGCATGTCATCCAGTCTAACCGGCTCTCCAACAAACGTTCTTGTGGTCGAAGACGAGATGGTGCTCCGCATGCGGGCGGTCGACATTGTGGAAGATGCCGGGTTCACTGCCGTCGAAGCTGTCAATGCCGACGAGGCACTTTCCATACTCGAAGCGCGCTCGGATATCTCGTTGCTGTTTACGGACATTCAGATGCCGGGCAGTATGGACGGTCTGAAACTCGCGCACGCCGTCCATGACCGCTGGCCGGCGATCAAGATCATACTGGTTTCCGGTCAAGTCAACCCGACGGAAGCCGAACGGCCAGCAGATAGCCGCTTCTTTGGTAAGCCGGTGGGTGTTGAGGAAATGACCGCGCAGTTGCAGGCTATGATCGGAGCGGGAGCACTAAAAATTGTGCCCAACACGTCGATGGCGGCCGCGAATGAGGCGTTTTATCCATCGACGCATGAGGCCGTCCTGTCGGCGGAGAATGACAGCCTTCGGCTGTTGCTTGAACAAGCCGGCATTGACGCAGAGACATTACTTGCACAGGCCGGCATTGAGGCCAAGGAGCGCGAGGCTGCCGACAAGCTTCAGAAGCTTATCCTTGGAGAGCTGCATCATCGCGTCAAGAATACCCTTGCCATGGTGAGCGCAATCGCATCGCAGAGCTTTCGGGCTGCGACGAGCACCGAACAGGGACAGAAGGCCATGGAGGGTCGGTTGATTGCGTTGGGACGCGCGCACGATCTGCTTATGCAAGTCAGCTGGGCAAATGCCAGTCTCACGCATACCTTGAGCGGTGCGACTGATCCATATGACACCCACGGCGGCAGGCGGTTTCACTTCAACGGACCCGACATCCAAATTACTTCCGGTTCCGTTATTGCCTTTGCAATGACCTTCAATGAACTGTGCACCAACACCACCAAATTCGGAGCGCTTTCCAACTCTGAGGGACGGGTGGAAGTTGCATGGTCAGTCGATCAAACGACGCACAGACTACGGCTTGTCTGGACAGAACGAGGCGGTCCTACCGTCGAGCCACCAACTCGACGAAGCTTCGGAACTCGCTTGATAGAATCTCTCGGCCTTCAATTGAATGGCCAGGTTCATCTAACTTATGAGCCGTCTGGTTTTGTCTATACCCTGGACGTGCCGCTTAGTTCAGTCATTGCGGCTGTGTAAGCCGCCTATGATCCTGTAAGTGCTTCAATGGTGAACCGGCCCCTTTCGAGGCCGGCGCATTATCGATTGACCTTGCGATGGCGTCTCGATTCTTCGGCCATGACGAACGCAAGAGATGCCTTGTCGCCAAATCCTCTCTCTGCTGGATGGCTTCGCGGTCGTGTTGCTCTTCGACCGTCTCAGCCTCATGAGAATTCATCCGTGTGAGAAGAGCCTCGCAGGTCGGGGGAGCGGGCCTAACAGGTAGCAGTCCTCATTCCCACTCAACACAGTTTGCCACGAGCGGAACCAATTGCTTCCTGAACAGTTGTTCAGATTGGCGCATAATGTTTGCGGCGTACGTTTCCAGCCGATTGGCGTGCTCGGCGTACGAAGCAAGATGAAAGAGCCGCCATGGGGAATTTCAATGAGATTGGTCTGGATCGCCGCGCCCGTGGCGTTGTTGCTGGGCCTTGGCGTACAGCCGGCGTTCGCCGTTTGTAACATTTCCGATGCGAAGCTCGAAGAAGCCGTCCTCAAAAGCCCGGAATTACGCAATCCGAACAATCGCTATCTCGTCCGGGACCTGCGAACTCTGAGGGATGCGGCGTTCCTGCTTTGGTCGTACGGCTTACAAGACGATTGCGAACGTCTGCTCGCCAATATCCGGCAACTGATCGCCGCTCCCTCGATGGCCAAGCTTGGGGGCAACGACGAGGACCTGGCCGATGAACAGGTAGCCGCCGAAGAACCACAGCAGCATCAAGGCGGTAAGGTTCAGGGCAATCGCGGTGCTCCAGGCGAACTTCCTCTCATCGACATAGATGATCTTGGGCCTGGCCTGCGTGTAGACGAGACTGTCGGCTCTGAAGTTCGCAGTTCGGACGACAAGATCGTTGGCGAAGTTCGCAACGTAGTAATTGGAACCAAGGACCGATGGGACTATGCGGTCATTGCGTCGGGGGGCTTTTTCATCGCCGGCAAAGACAGCATCGTCGTGCCGCTTCGGTATATGCAGGTCAATCAGGAGCGAAACAGCTTTTACCTACGCATCTCCAGCGCCGATGTTAAAGCCGTTCCGTTGATGCCCGATCAGGAATATCGCTGGCTTGCGGATGAAGCATGGCGAGCGAAGAACGATGCCATCTTCCGGAGTCTGATCCCTGACCCGGTTCGATATGGCTCGCCCCTAGATCAGCAACCCACCACCAAAGCTCAGTGACCGTTAGCGCTTGTCAACATCGTTGCGACACTCCGGGAAGACATTTGCCAATTTTGGAATCAGATTGCGTCTCGGCATGATTGCGACCCGAACGACCGCAACGGGAGCGGAAAGCGGCCGCAATTGGTGATCATGCTATCGCCCGTGAAATTGCTTAGGTAACCGCCGCCCAGGTCGCGTCGAACCATCGAGGAAATAGAAGACCGGCTATGCAACTAGTCGCTGGTTTCAAACAACAATCGCAATCCGAAAACGAGGTCTTGGGAGAACCGCCATGCATCTGACGAACGAGAGCATCATAGTCATATTGGTAGTCGGCCTTATTGCCGGATGGTTGGCCGGAAAGATCGTGCGGGGGGCCGGCTTTGGTGTGATCGGGGACATTGCAATCGGAATCATCGGCGCGTTCATAGGAGACTGGCTGTTGCCCCGCTTAGGCGTCCATCTCGGGAGCGGAACGATCAGCTTAATCGTCAATGCCACCGTCGGCGCAATTGTACTTCTCCTAATTATTAGGTTGATTGCTGGAAGCGGTCGTTTCGGCGGAGGATGGAGAGGTCGATTTGGCCGTTGGCGGTAGCACTCGTCGAACCCACCTGCGTTGAAAGAGCCCATCTGGATGATCATCGCTCGATCTGGCTTGTTTTCCCCGCAGTTCTCGGCGACACGCTGGACATCTCGTGTCCGCGCGAGACGAGGCCGTCACGATGGTCTGGACGGAGAGTGGCGGGCCGCGTGTCGAGGAACCAAGGGTCGCTCGGGGCCACGGAAGCAAGCTGCTGGAGCGCAGCGTCGCAGGGCACTTGCGCGGGGCCATTTTCTATGATTGCGAGGCAGATGGCCTCGTGGTCACGTTGAAAGTGAACCCGGACCGCCTCGCTCAATGAATATCTCGACGGCTAGTTGGAAAGCAGATCACGCAACGACGCGGCTCTCGCGGCATGGTCATAGGGTCTAGCATAGAACAGGCTGCACTCGGCAGATCTTTCAGCCCACCGCGCATTGTCCGGAATCAAGACGATCTTACCAGGAGGCCATCCTTCAGCGCGCCATGCCAAGGCACCGGATTGGTGTTGCTCCCTGATCACTCCCGGTGATAAGGAACCTCCTCCTCTAGGGCCAGTGCTGGAATGGGCAAATATCGGGAACACCGTCAGTCGCGGAGCCAGGGCTTCGAGGGCGATAACCATCATGAGAGTTCGGAACCGAGTTATTTCGACCGCAGGCCAGCACCACCCCAGCCTTCGTCAGCGACGACCTCCGTACATGATGCTGAGGTACTCTGGTTGAACGCCGAAAAGGGTTTCGGCTTCTTGAAGCTCAGGGATGGTTCTGATGCCTTCATTCACCTCTCGAAGGTGCAGGCTGCGGGGCATGACAGCCTTCCCGAGGGTGCACGGCTGAAGGTCCGAACCGAACACGGCCAAAAGGGGGCTCAGGTTGTCGAAGTAGTCTCTGTGAGCGTCGAAGACGTTGCTTCGAAGGTTGCAAAGCGTCCCGCCGAAGCCTCAGTTCCTTTGCAGGAACAGGAGGGGCAGGAAGCCGTCGGCGTCGTGACGCGATACGATCTAAACAAGGGGTTCGGCTTCATTGCGTTAGATGCCGGTGGGAAGGACGTGTTTGTTCATGCGACTACTCTAACCCGTAGCGGAGTTGACAGCCTCGAAGTCGGCCAGAAAGTGATCATCACTTACAGCCGGGGTCATAAAGGGCTTGAGGCGCGAACAATGCGGCTTTGCTGAGTGGGCGCCGTATCCAAGGTCAAGCGCTATGTCGCCCAAAACAGTGCGCGGTGTACCCTGGGGACCGGTAACGTGATTGAGACCGAACAGGATCGGTGTCGCTGAAGCTGACGGTGGAGTGGCCGATGACAAACGTAGTTGCGCTGCATGGCGATAAGCGGTGGAAAGCCGTGCTTGAATATCAACACGAGAATGGACCGATCAGCATCGAACACTTCCTTGAAGAGATTTCCGAGCTGCACCTGATCATGGAGCACGGACCCGACTGGAACATGCTTATTCGCTGCACAGTCACCCTGAACCGGCCGGACGGTGGTGAAGACCAGAATAGTGTCGAAAAAGCCTGGCAAAACGAACGAGGATCAGGTTGACATTCCCGCGACTGGGAATTGGAACCGTATGTTGGCTACGCCGAGCGCGCCAGGGTACTCGGGCTGCCTGGGATTTTGATGGATGCGGAAGGCATGCCGGCTTTGGCTTTGCCCGGTCGCGTCAAAGAACAGCACTGGTTCTGTTTCGAGCACAAGGCGGACGGTGAACGGTACCTGTGAGGTCCAGAAGGCGAAGCGCCCGAAAAATCAGATGTTGTCAGCCGTTCGAGGCTGCACGATCGACATGCACGGCGATGACCCACGGCCGGAGCCGAGAAAGATCAGGCTGGTGAAGGTGGTGCCGAAGCCCAGCCCGCCATATTCGACCGGCTGCGACAGCAGGTCGCCGAATGAGGCGCCGAGCGGCCGCGTCAGGATATAGGCAAGCCAGAAGGCCAGGATGCCGTCAAGACTGATGAGATAGTAGGCCAACGCGATGACCAGGCTCCGCGATCTGCTCCAGGCGCGCGGCTATGTTGACCCCTTCGCCACAGCAGTCGTCGCCCTCGACGATCACCTCGCCAAGATTGACACCGATGCGCACCTGGAACCGCTGATCCTCGGGAGCGGCCGCATTGCGCTCTGCGAGGCCTCTTTGCAGGGCCACGTCGCATTCGACCACGTCTACGACGCTGGAGAACTCAGCCAGCAGCCCGTCACCCAGGAACTTGAAGACACGGCCATGATGGCGGGCAATTTCGGGTGCGATTAGTTCCCTTCGGCCGGCCTTGAGACGCTCGAACGTGCCCTGTTCGTCCTGCTCCATCAGAGCGGAATAACCGACGACGTCCGCAGCGAGAATGGCAGCTAGCTTTCGGTCCATGACTGCCCCATTGGATAGCATCGCTTTGCGCGACTGATCAGTAGCACAAGCTTGGGAAAAGCGCATTGGGGACGCCGACTTCACGTGCCCATCAGCCGGTGAGGACGTGAGATCTACCAAAATCACGGCAAGCCGACACAGCTTCCAGGATTGGCGAGGGATCGACGGACTGCGAATATGCGGCGCAAAGCTCCCGGCCAGATTGCCCCGCCGCATTTCAGATTTGCGTCGGAGACGTCCGGTAGCGGGCGGGTTATTCATGCTGACATTGTGGCTGACTAATCGGTCAATCGGCCTGAGCGAGCCTTCACCGTGCCAGGGGCGGACCGTCCGCTCTTGGCTCCTCGGGCCGTCGATCTGGCCCCAGTTGAGGTCTGCCAACGTTGCTTTCGACTGTGCGGCCTCTGCCGGATCGCGCGAGAAACGAGGAAGCCAGCGTCAAAATTCGACCCTGATATGAAGAAGAACAAGGCTCGCCACATTGGCGTTCGCGTCGTTGGGTATGGACGCCCTCACTCATGCGCAATAAGGATGGCAATGCGGCCTGCCGTGGGCTTGCATGTTCGCCGCAGCGGCGAGTCAGGTGACGAAGACGATTGTTCAATGACGCAGCGCCGGGCAGGTTGGTTTTCAAATTCAATGTTGCGCAGCAAAAGTGTCGATATCATAGGGGATGGTCATGAGCGACAACAAGCCGAGAGCCGACGTTACTAAGGATTGGCAAGCAACGCAGGGCCAGAAGTCTTCCGCCACGCGTCTTCGCCTTTTCGCCGCACTGGCGTGGATAGTGGCCATTGGCGGTGAGATCTACGGTATTATTCTCCTTCGCCAGAACAAGTTCGACCAGGGACACCTGCCGCTGATCATCGGCCTTCTGGTCGGCATCGCGATTTTCGCAATCGCCGGCAACTTGTTGTGGAAAGCGGCCAACAGGCACGATCCCGCCCGTGCATCCGATAGGGCGAGTTTCTTCTTCCAGAACCAGCTTGGCGCCATCATCACGCTGATTGCCTTCCTCCCGCTGGTTTTCCTGATCCTCACCGACAAAAACATGGATCCGCAGACCAAGAAGGTTGCCGGCGGCCTCGGCGCCGCGCTGGCCGTGCTCGCCACGGTCATGGGGATCAGTTTCAAACCCCCATCGGTCGAACAGTACACCCAGGATATGAACGCATGCGCGGCCCAGATCAAATCGGGGCAGCCCACCACCGCGTGTTCGCCTGACGTCGCCGCCCAGGCGCAGGCGATCGCCACGGACAGCGCCGCGGTAACAGCGGCGACTCAGGACCCGAGCCACCCCACTGGACAGGATGTCGTCTACTGGATCGCGCCCGAAAACGGAGCCGCGAAGTCCTCCGAGCCGCATGTTTTCCACCTCTGCGCAGGCGTCAGTCCGCTCAAGGACAAGACTGTGAATAGCGGCTCCGTGACGGAGGCGTACGCACAGAACGCCATCCGCATCACCAAGCAGATCGATATGGAACAGAAGCAGTGCGGGTTTACAGCCAAAACCAGCACCAACTGAACACGCCCTGCGCTCCATCGCGTCAGCGGCGTCGCATCTTCTCGCGAAGCTGGTCTCAGACGATCCCGCGCTATCTGCTTTGACCGAACCGCAACGTTCCCTGTTTTCACATGAACATCAGGCGCGTTGCGGACCGGCCGCCTTGGGCGGCAACGACTAGGCGCTGGATTAGGGCTCGTGAGGCCATGGGGCTCATAACTGCCGTCAGCTGCGCTCGACTCCTGTGGCTGTCAGTCGGGCATCGATGTCGGGCGATGTGAGACAGTCTGACAGGCGCCGAGCCGTGCCGCCACGACCGCCATCGACCTTACGAAGTTGGGTTCGGGTGAAAAACGGGCCGGCAGTTCCTGTAGGGGCGGAGGGGGATAATCCGTTTCGCGACGGCCATCCCCCCCCGATGCGTGCGGCTGTGGACAATCCTCTGTTCAGCCGACGGCTGTCGCGGCCTTGCCGATGACCTCGATTACCGCGTCGGGCTGGGATAGCATCGGGACGTGGCTGCTCTCCAATTCGGTGACCGTTGCCCCCATTCGCTTTGACACCCAGCGCTGGAGATCGGGATGCACGGTGTGGTCCTTCCGGGCCAACACGTACCAGCTCGGCTTGGACCTCCAGGCGATGTCGTTCGCTCCGAGCTTCTGCTGGTGGAACAGATCGAACACCGGCGCGTAGTGGGTGGCCCAGACGAGCTTCTGCTCGGCCTCGGGAAGGTCTCCCGCAAAGAACTCGGTGCCATTCGGCAGCATCCAGGCGCGCCCGTCAGCGACTTCTACGCGCGTAAAAATGTCCGACGGATATTTGTCGAGCTGGTTCTGCACGGTCTCGCCGGCGTCAGGAGCGACCGCCGCGATGTAGACGAGGCCCACCACGCGCGGATCGACGCCTGCCGCCGTGATCGTAGCACCACCGTAGGAGTGGCCGACGAGAAGAACGTGGCTGCCGACGCGGTTCAGCGTCCGCTTCACTGTCGCCACGTCCTCCTCGAAGGAGTCCAGGCCATATTGGACAGAGACGACCTCGTGCCTATTGGCCTGCAACGCGGGGATCACCTTGTTGAAGCAAGAGCCATCGGCCCAGATACCGTGGCAAAAGACAATAGTCGGCTTGGTGGACATCAGAACCTCCAAAGATCAGCTCCCTGGGCGGCCCGCGCAATCACGACGTCAGGACCAGGTGCGAGGTTCAGAAAGCACGGCAGACTGGCCGGCGTATTCGCAGATCCTGTGGACCTATTGGCCGTTCTTGCTCTTGTGCGCCCGATTCAGGATCGCTGCTTGATACGGAACTGGCCGGGAGTCAGGCCCGTGTGCTTCCGGAAGATTCGATTGAAGTTGCCCTGCGATCCGAAGCCCGACTCCAGCGCGATCTCGACGAGCGACAGTCGTCCCTCCCCGAGTTTGGCCTTCGCTTCGCGTACGCGACGTTCCGTGACGTATCGGTGGGGCGAAATGCCGGTGGCTTTCTGGAAGAGCCGAGCGAAATGAAACGGGCTGAGGCACGCTTCGGCGGCGAGTTCATCCAAGCCGATCTCCTCCGCCCACCGGTGGTCGATCAGATCGAGCACCCGATTTAGCTTGTCATAGGAAAGGGCCTGCGAAGGCGACGCACGACGCTGCGCGATGTTCGAATACTTGGAGACGAGATGCGCCGCGAGCATGGCGCTCGCGCCCTCGACGAAGAGCTTGTCGCTGACCTCGGGCCGTCGCGAGACAACGCCGAGCAGCGATGACGCGATCTCTCTCAGCAACGGGTCCGACATTCCCTTGTAGCGGACGACTTCGGTTTTCGCCGGATCGGCGTCATAGTCGTGCAACGCGCTTTGTCCGGTCACGGACGGCGCGAGAAAAATGTGCACGTTTTCGACCCGGGCGCCGATCTCGACTTCGGCCTCCTCGAATCCCAGAGGCATAATGCTGGCGAAGCCAGGCTGAACGGCCACGGCGCTCCGTGCCGCGCCGTCCCCCTTCCGGGGACCAGGTAGCGGCCCGCAAGCGTGACCGAAATAGCGGTACAGGTGCAACTGACGGCCGGAAGAACACTGGCGTTCAAGGTTCGGTGTTCGATCAGCATGTTGGGTGTTTCGAGCGAATGATGAAGTTCGTTAGTTCGTTACCACCTGCATAGCGATGATTGTGAACGAGAAAGGTGATACCGTGCGCACCTGTCGGTTCCGGTCTGATGACGATTAACGATGCACTGTCGAGCATCCCTTCGGGACAATCAAGCGGATGCCATCCGCGCTATTGCACGAAGTCTGGGGCGATCCCCATCAACGATCAGTCGCGAGAGCTCGCGCAATGGCGGTGCCCAAGCGTATCGAGCAACCCGAGCCGACAAGCAGGCTTGGCAGCGCGCGCTTCGCCCGAAGCAATGTCGCCTGGCATGCTCTGGACGGCTAAAGTGGCGGGTGGCGCAAAAGCTGGCACTGCAATGGTCGCCGGAGCAGATTGCGGGTTGGCTGAAGCGAGCGTACCCAGGCGATCCAAGCATGCGGATATCTCATGAAGCGATCTATCGCAGCCTGTTCATCCAGTCGCGAGGGGTGCTCAAGAAGGAGCTGACAGCCCATCTGCGCACCAAACGACAGATGCGCCTCGGCAAAGGTGCACAGAGCAACCGAACGGGGCAAGGTCAAATCCTCGATATGGTCTCCATCCGCGAGCGTCCCGCCGAGGCAGAGGATCGTGCCATCCCAGGTCATTGGGAGGGTGATCTGCTCACCGGAGCAAACGACACGAACATCGTCACCCTGGTCGAGCGACACAGCCGGTTCACGATGCTTGTGAAGTTGGCCAGAAGGGACTCAGCGACTGTCGTGGCGGCCCTCGCCGAGAAAATCGGCACATTGCCCCAAGAGCTGCGGCGCTCATTGACCTGGGACCAAGGCAAGGAGATGGCTCGTCATAAGAGCTTCACCGTCGCAACCGATCTCCAGGTCTACTTCTGCGACCCGCGCAGTCCCTGGCAACGAGGCAGCAACGAAAATACCAACGGCCTGCTCAGGCAGTACTTCCCCAGAACAACCAACTTCTCGCAGGTCCCGCAGGCCCAACTCGACAGCGTCGCCCTGCGGCTCAATCAGCGTCCCCGAAAAACCCTGGACTTCGAAACACCCGCCGATAGGCTACACAAGGTGTTGCAGTGACCGGTTGAACCCACCGGCGCATTACCGCCGGGCAGCAGGTGGGCCGGGAGCGGACTGTCCCGTGTCAGGCCGAAACTCCCTGGAGCAGTCATCGCAAACAAGCTCAGAATTAGGTGGGTATGATCGTTGCTGTCGCAAGATCATCTGAACGCCGAAGACCACGGCCATGTGGGGTTGAACATAGCCACCTGCATTGTCCCCTCACCAAACCAGCACAGGCGTGGCTTGGCTAGGGTCAGATGCGATACCGGAGCGCCTCGACGACTACCGCCATCGCAGGCGAGAGCTGCCGCCTGCTCGGGTAATAAAGGTGATAGCCCGCAAACGGCGGACTCCAGTCGTCAAGAACGACCCTAAGCCGTCCCTTGGCAATGTGCTGGCTCACCAGATTTTCCGGAACATAGGCGATCCCGCAGCCGCGCATCGCGGCCTCGATCATCGGAATGCTCGAATTGAAGGTGAGTTGGCCTTCCACCCGCACACGAAGCTCGCGGCCATCCTTGGCGAATTCCCAGGCATACAGTCCGCCGAAAGTCGCCTGTCGCATGTTTATGCAATTATGATGGACAAGGTCCTGTGGTGCGGTTGGCACCGGACGTCGCGCGAAGTACTCCGGCGAGGCTACGGCCACCAGCCTCCAATCCGGACCGATCCTCACCGCGATCATATCCCTGTCGATGCTCTCGCCGAGCCGCACGCCTGCGTCGAAGCGCTCCTCCACAATGTTTCTCATTCCGTTGTCGCCGTAGAGCTCGACGCGCACGTCGGGATAGTCCCTGATCACGGGTTGCAGCTTCGGCCAGACGGTCGTCTGGAGCGCATGATCGGACAGCGTGATACGGACCGTTCCGGAGGGTTTGTCGCGAAAGGCCACCAGGCTTGCGAGGTCGGCTTCGATTTCCTCGAAGCGGGGAACAAGAGATTGGAAAAGTCGCTCGCCGGCCTCGGTCGGAGCGACGCTCCGCGTCGTACGCGTCAGCAGGCGGACGCCAAGACGAGCTTCAAGCTCCTTTATTGTCGAACTCAGGGTCGACTGCGAGGTTCCGAGCTTGGCCGCCGCCTTGGTGAAGCTGCGCTCCCGCGCGACCGCCACGAACCAGAGCAGATCCTTCATGCCATCGCGCTGCATAGGGCACCTCCCGACTGACATTTATATCACATCCAGATAAGTCCATGCGAATTACTCAGTCTAATAGAATGGGTCCCTCTGCAATATCTTTCGGCATGGCGATGGGGATGGGCGACTGATCCGCCCCAGTCGCCTTGCGAGGATGCCAATTATGGAAACGACCTACGACACAAGGCTTGTCGAAGACCGCGCTGCGTGGGGTGCGGTGCTGTCAATGACGCTGTGCGTTTTCGTGCTTATCGCGTCGGAATTCATGCCGGTCAGCCTGCTCAGTCCGATCGCGGCCGATCTCGCCACCACCGCAGGCCGCGCCGGACAAGCGATTTCGATTTCGGGTGCTTTTGCCGTGGTGAGCAGCCTCCTGGTCGCCAGCCTCACCCGCCGAATTGACCGTCGGATGGTCGTCGCCGGCTTTACGGTTCTCCTCATTGTCTCCGGTATAGTCGTCACCTTTGCGCCGAATTACGCGTTCCTCATGGTTGGCCGGGCGCTGCTCGGCGTCGCGATCGGCGGCTTCTGGTCGATGTCGACCGCGATCGTCATGCGCCTTGTGCCGGAACACATGGTTCCAAAGGGCCTCGCCATGCTGAACGCTGGCAATGCCATTGCCGCCACGATTGCCGCACCGCTGGGCAGCTTTCTTGGCGCCTTTATCGGCTGGCGTGGCGCTTTCTTTCTCGTCGTGCCGCTCGGTCTGCTGGCGCTGGTCTGGCAGTGGATCAGCCTTCCAGCACTGCCCCCGCGCCAAAGGAAGCGTCCAGGCAATCCGCTGGCCCTGCTTGGCCGCCTTCCGGTCGCCATCGGCATGGCATCAATCATGATGCTATTCATGGGCCAGTTCGCTCTCTTTACCTATTTGCGCCCTTTCCTCGAGAACGTCACCCGGCTCGATATCGCCGCGCTTTCGGCGATCCTGCTGGCCATGGGGTTGGCGGGGGTGCTCGGCACCTGGTGCATCGGCCGGCTCTTGCGCACGCGCCTGTTCAGCATCCTCATCGTCATACCGCTGGTCATGGCCGCGCTGGCGATAGCGCTCATCGCCGTCGGCGCGTCGGCGACCCCCACAGCGCTGCTGCTCGTAGCCTGGGGTTTCTTCGGCACAGCCGCGCCCGTCGGTTGGGGCACGTGGCTCAGCCGCATGTTGCCGGACGACGCGGAAGCCGGCGGTGGGCTGCAGGTCGCCGTGATCCAGCTCGCTATCACCGGCGGCGCCGCGATAGGCGGCACGCTCTTCGATGCGGTCGGCTGGTGGGGTGCATTCGCGTTCGGCGCGGTGCTGCTCGTCGGATCGGCCCTCGCCGCTGTTGCCGCATCGCATATTGCCCGGAGGTTGTTGCCATGACCACCGAATGCGCAACGCTCAGCCGCAGGACATTGCTCGGCGCCGCGCTCGCGGTGGCGGTTGCGCCGCGCGCTGCCGCCAGCCAAGAGGGCAACGACCCAGCCAGCCAGGAGCCCACCGACATGAAGATCAGAATGATGTTCAACGGCCGGACCATGACCGCCGCGCTCTACAACAATCCGTCAGCCCGCGACTTCTTCTCCATGCTGCCGCTCGACGTCAAGATCGAGGACCACGCGCATAACGAGAAGATCGCCTATCTGCCGCGCAAGCTGACTGAGGAGGGAAGCGGTCCATTCGCAAACGAGCAGCCCTACGACCTCTGCTACTTCATGCCTTGGGGCAACCTGGCCATGTTCTACGCCAACTATCGCCATCCCGGACTGATCAGGCTCGGCCGCTTCAACGGCAGCGAACAGGCCCTGCACATACGCGGCGAATTCCCGCTCCGGATCGAACGCATTTGAGAACGCAAAAGGAGATCACCATGGACATTCTTCGCGCTGGGACCAGACCTTCCGGCAAGGGTCCGACAGACTGGTTCACAGGCACGGTGCGGATCGACCCGCTCTTTAACCCCTTCGACGCCGCGCGGGTGCAGGGCGCGCAAGTGACGTTCGAGCCCGGCGCCCGCACCGCCTGGCACACGCATCCGCTCGGACAGACGTTGATCGTCGTATCCGGCCTCGGCCGCGTCCAGCGTGAAGGAGGACCGGTCGAGGAAATCCGTCCCGGCGACGTTGTCTGGTTCGGCCCGGGCGAAAAGCACTGGCACGGCGCGTCGGCGGAAACCGCCATGGCTCATATCGCGCTTCAGGAGGTTAAGGACGGCAAGGTCGTCGACTGGAGGGAGCATGTGACGGACGCACAATACGGCGCCTGAGACCAAACCATCAACTTTGGAGAACAGCCATGATCAAGGACAAGGTCGTAATCATCACCGGAGCTTCATCGGGCATCGGTGAGGCAACCGCGAAGCTGCTCGCGAGCAAAGGCGCCAAGGTCGTCCTTGGCGCGCGGCGCGCTGACAAGCTGAAGCGAATCGTCGACGAGATCGCGAACGACGGCGGTCAGGCGGCCTACAAGGAACTGGACGTGACGAAGCAGCCCGACAACGACGCTATCGTCGAGCTGGCCAGGAAGACGTTCGGCCGCGTCGATGTCATGTTCCTAAATGCCGGCCTCATGCCGATCTCGCCACTATCTGCACTGAAGACCGACGACTGGCACCAGATGGTCGACGTGAACGTCAAGGGTGTCCTGAACGGCGTCGCCGCGGTGCTGCCGGAGTTCCTCGCACTCAAATCCGGACACATCATCGCGACCTCTTCGGTCGCCGGGCTCAAGGCCTATCCAAATGGCGCGGTCTATGGAGGCACGAAATGGTTCGTGCGCGACTTCATGGAAGTCCTGCGCATGGAATCGGCCATGGAAGGGACGAACATCCGCACCGCCACCATCTATCCGGCCGCGATCAACACGGAGCTGCTTGAAACAATCAGCGACGAAGGCACGGCCGCCGCGATGCAGAATACCTATGACAGATACGGAATCTCGCCCGACCGGATTGCTGACGTGGTTGCGTTCGCTATCGACGCACCGGAAGACACCACGATCAACGAGTTCACGGTCGGGCCTGCCAACCAACCATGGTGATCCAAACCGAAGCCGCGCATACAACGTGATCAGATTGCTTCTGACGAATGACACACCTGCCGACATCATCGCCAACACCATCGCGTTCGGTCGCGGTTAGCCTGCTGCCACCCATGGCGGCGGTGTTGGCCGGGTTTGTTGTCATCGGTGCGCGCATCAACTCACTCGCGAAACTGTCCATTCAATAAGCCTTAGCTAAAATAGTTCCGGAACTTCTACCGTGGCGCCGGGTTCGATGCCCCATGAAGAACGATCCTGACGGCAGAGCCGCCCTGCAAATGACCATGGAGACGATCGAGGACCATTGCCCGCCGGGCGTGCTCATCAGCGAGGAAGCAGTAAACTGCATCTATGGCCCAACCGCTTTATGGCGAGGCAGAAGCGATTTCCGCCGCAATTGTTGCAACGGTAGAGAGATTGCAATTGCGATCGACCGTGAAGCCGCCGGCACCGAACATCAAGGCATAGCCCCATAAACCCAAAAAGCCCGCTGGCCGGAGCCAGCGGGCCTCGTCCTTAACAACGCGATCCGCTAGCCAGGCGGCGTCAATATGATAACCGACGGCGGGATCGCGGCCGCTACAGCGGACAAACGTTCGCGCTTGGTCAGGACAGGCTTCTCGTAAGTTTTCGTCGCGAAGCTCACGTCTTGCCCAGGCCGGATACGATGACCACCTGGGCTGCGATGCTGCCCAGGCGCTCGCGCTTCTTCAGTTCTGGCTTTTCGTATGGCTTTTTCATAGTGGTGCTCCCCGCTTTTCCTAGGTTGGGGAGAGAAAGTGCCTTGCGTCTGTGCTGTCTGTCAACCGCCAGCGATCACCAGCTCGGCAGCCAGCCAATGCCGCTGCCGACGAACAGCAGCACCACAATTGCAAAGAGAACGATCCGCATGCGACCCCCGTCTCATTGCGGGGAACTGTAGCATATCGGCGGCGAGCGACGTCGTTCGTTCGAATGCTTCGCTAGGGCTCCAAAAGGCCCATATTCAGGCAGCCGGCGAGCCTAGAGGCCCACCCCCCACTAGTATGGCCGGTTAGGCTCGGCGTCCTCCGACAACTCTCCTTCTTGGATGCCGGGCCGGCAATGAGGATGGAACAAGCGCTTGATGACTTGCAATCGGCTTGGGGATGGCGTGCCTAGGGGGATAAGCTCTACAGAAGCGCCGAGCATTCGACCGCGCATCAAGGCTAGATCGTCGCGAACGAGCCATTCCGAGTAGGCCCGCAGCCGCCTGAGGCGGGCAGACTTTGGCGTGCTGCTCGGCTCGCTCGGTTTCCAGCGTTGCTAAGGCTGAGCACCACGCATTAGCACCCAGAGCATGCCAGGCGACACTGCTTCGGGCGCAGCGCTCGTTCCCAAGCATACTTGTCGGCCCGGGCTGCACGATACGCTTGTGCACCGCCATTGCGCGAGATCTCGCGACATATTGTCGATGGGGATCGCCCGAGACTTCTGCAATAGCGCGGATCGCAAGACCCGCCGCGATCCCGCGAGAGATCTCTTCGCGCTCCGCCAGCCCGAGCGCCAAGGCCGCTCTGCGCCTAGCTGACGGAGCAATGCCGCCGTGTAAGGATACGATCCGCTGAACCCCGGTCTTGTTCCGGCGGTCAAGTGCCCGCGAGATCGACGAAATGCTCTGACCTCGCTTCCATCGCTCCCAAAGCTCGACCTTCTGCGCTGACGTAAACCAGATCCGTGACGTCACCATGCAACACCTCTTCATCCTCTCAGATTAAAGCGTGTTGCGATGACCGGTTGAACCCACCCGCTGCTGGTGCCGTCGTTCTTGTCATGCAACGATTGCATGTCGGCGACCTAGCCGGCGTCCTTCTGGAGACTGGCGGCTGGGAGCATTTGAACCTGTCAGCGATTGCCGAGCAGGACGAGCGCGTTCAGACAGGTGTAAATCGCGGGTACGATCGCCTGCACCCCGCCCGGCTCGGACACGTCGAACTGGAAAGACTGAAGCGAGATTTGGGATCGCTCACCTTCTCCGCGCAATACCAACAGTCCCCTGCCCCGCCAGACGGCAACATGGTCAAGAGGGTGTGGTTTCGCGACTACGATCCGCATCAGTTCGACCGTCGTTCTATGACCATCGTTCAAAGCTGGGACACCGCCCTCAAGGGCGACCCCTCCAGCGATTACTCCGTCGGAACGACATGGGCCAAGGACGATAACAACTATTACCTACTCGATCTCGTCCGCGTCCGGGCAGCTTACCCAGACCTCATCAAGGCGGTAAAAAACTCCCTTCTGGAGCACTCCCCCGACATCATCCCCATTGAGGATGCGGGTTCCGGCTCAAGCCTCATCGCCGACTTGGAAAGTCAGGACATCAGTACCACGCCGGTAAAAGCCAGAACCGACAAGGAAAGCCGGCTGTCACGTGTTGCCGCAATGATCGAAAACGGCAACGTCAATCTTCCGAAAGTCGCGCATTGGAGAGATGACTTCCTGCTTGAGGTGCTCGCGTTCCCGCACGGAAAGCACGACGACCAGGTCGACTCCATGACCCAAGCGCTGATCTGGATGAAGGACGACAAGCCGACGGGGGAGGTTCTATTTCGGCAAATTTTGAAGTCCTGCTCCAAAGTCTGGGCGCCGCCAAAATGTCAGCTTGCGCCCACATTCCGGCCATTCCGAGCGACCTGTTATTTTCCAAAAGCTGTCGGTCCGCTGTACGACGGCTCTCAGGCGCTGTGCGAGTGCCGTAGCCTAGCAGCTTCAAGTTTCCACGGTCCAGTGCGAATGGACAACCTTTCGAAATCGTGGCTAGGCAGCGGCTCTGCGTGTCCACATTCGCTTGAAGACCTTGTCCTTCAGCACGTAGTGATGGAACAGCGCAGCGAGGGCATGGCCAAGCGACAGTATCACGATCGCCCAGCCAACGTAGTTGTGCATTTCTTCGAGAGTATGCGCCAGATCTCGGTTCTGCGGCATAAGTGCAGGGATGCTGAACAAGCCGAAGAACGTGAATTCCTCGCCCTGGGCCCAGCGGAGGAGGAAGCCAAGAACGCTTTCGGCAGCAAGCAGAACATAGAGGATCATGTACATCAGCCTGGATAGCCTGCCCGGGAGGCCCGGCTCGGGGACTAATTGGCGTCCCCCGGTCAATCGCCAGATAATCCTTGCAAGGATCAGTGCGGCAAAAATAATCCCGAGCGACACGTGAGTCTCTTCAAACAACGGGCGCCAGGCGCGATTGTGCGGTGTGATGTAATTCCAGACAAGTGACGTACCGAACAACAGCACAACCATAAGCGCTGTCAGCCAGTGGAACCAAAAGGTGGGTCGGTCATAGTACTCCAGCTCGATGTTCGCGCCTCGACCGTATGGCTGATGTCAGCCGTCGCTGGATTCATATCCTTACTCACGGCTTTAGCAGCGCCTGCCCCATTTTCAGATGCTTCTCCAGCGTCGGCAGCGTTTTAATCGCCAGCTTGGCGACCTTGCTGCGGCCGGTCTTCGCCTCTTCCTTAAAATCAGCGATGTCCTTGCGGTGGTCGGACACCATGTAGGTGGCAAATTCTTGATCAAAAGCAGGGCCGGATAGAGTGTTGAGCTTCGTCTGTTCAGCCATCGCCTCATCGGTCATGTCGCTGGTGTCCCAAACCCCTAGCTTCTTGCCGGCCGAAAGCACCTGACGCTTCGCCTTGGCGTGGTCTGCGGCCAGGGTCTGACCAAAGGTCTTGGTCCCCTTGCTATCGCCCTTTTGCGCTGCCAGGTTCCCCAGGGCGACTTCGGAATTGTCGCCCTTTATGGCGTCGGTCAAAAAATTCTTGTCGCTTTTTGCGGAGGCGGGGCCGGTGGCGAACAGGGCTGCGGCGAACAGTGCGGCGGTGACGGTGAGCTTGGGAGACATTAGAAACCTTTCCTGGGCAAGAGTCCCAATCAAACGGGCGGTGGTGCACCTTGTTGCAACTCGCGCGCAAGTTCACCTGCGGGGAGGCGGCCGGCCTGGCGCTCCCGGCGGTGTGGCGCGTGTCTAACTCGGGCGCGGTTCGAATGTTCCACCGTCAAGGAAATGCCATCCAAAGCGTGGGCACCGAAACTTTCTCACTCAATCCGCTCCAGCAAAGCCACCACAACACATCTAGTGAGGCAGCGCGTAGGCGATTATCGAATCGCCTGCCTTGGTGCCGGTCGAGCCGTGGCCGCCGGCTACCACGACAAGATACTGTCGACCGTCAGCAGCCTGGTAGGTGGAGGGTGTTGCCTGCCCGCCCGCCGGCAGCCGCTGGCGCCAAATCTCGCTTCCTGTGCGGAGATCGTAGCCACGAACGTAGTTATCCATCGTTCCGCTCAGGAGCGCGACGCCGCCCCCGGCGATGATCGATGTTCTTGAGTTGGGTTTGGCCGAGATCGCTGACCAAGAGGTCGAGCCTCGACCTGACCTCCCGATAGGCATCCTCCGAAAGGCAGATGGTGACGGGGGCAGCAACGCCCTCCAGGCGCGCCGCAATGTTGACGCCGTCGCCCATGAGGTCGCCGTCGCTCTCCTCAACGACGTCGCCGATGTGGATGCCGATGCGGAACTCGATACGACGATCAAGAGGTTCGCCGAGATCTGTCGGCGCGGCCGGGCTGGCGGCGGCAGGTTGGACCGGGGCGCAAACCAGCGATGGAACTGACACCACAAGCCTACTCTTGGATTTCATCCCGCCTGGATGACGCGCTCCTAAAGCGCGGCAGTTTGGAAATCTCCGCGCCCGAGTTCGATGGGCCGCATCCGTAGATTACAGGTAGGGCGGTTGCACGCCCTAGGGGCAGCTCGTCGGCTCCGGAGCCTAGTGCCGCCCCTCTGGGTACCCCACCGGCATGTCGCGCAAATCATGCCCGTTCAGATGTAGGAGGTCGAGCGCCACTAGGTATAGGTCGCGCGAAGGCTGGCGGCTGGTTACGGCTGATTGCAGGGCGTGAAAGTCGGACAAACCCGCCTCATTGATGGTAATCTCCTCGCCGTCGATAATGAAGTTCTCCGCCTCGATCGCAGCAGCTTCGCCTTCAAGTTGGATGTACCGGCCCGTCCAGTCGTAGCCGTTCTTGGTCATCAGCCGGATGCCGTCGTCATCCTTGATGAGCTGGGTGCGATATCCGTCGAATTTAATCTCATGATGAAACGCCTCACACTGCGATAGAATTAGAATTAGCTAAAATAGTTCCAAAACCGAATCGCCGTGAGGTTGAAACAAATCAGCCGAGACGGCGTTGCGCTCGATCTGCACCCTCACGGGAGAAAGCCGATGCCGGTCTATCAGGTTGAAAAGCTATACGACGATAACGTGCTTTCTTCCCAAGTTGTGGAAGGAGAGAATGCGACGAAATCGGCTGAACTAGTCGCCGGCCGGCCGGTCTTGCCTAGAGCCCTACAGCCGTACTGGTACCGCGTCGTAGACGAACGTGAGGCGACAAAACATGAGTTTAGTGTTTCCGGGTCCGATGAAGTCCGAGACTTTGCGAAATGACGAAGCTGTCAGATCTCAGGCCTCCAATTATCGGAAATGGAGTGCCGATCCAAGAACAGGAGGATCGCCTTGAAGCTTGAAAACGAGGTCCGACACAAATCCGAAGACGTTGACGACGACGTGCTGGCCGATGTGGTGACGGCTCTTCAACGGCGCGTCACGGTTAGCCACGAATTCGATATCCCCTACATTGCCGGCTACAGCGTGGATGCGAAGACGATCTATATAGACCGTCACCTGCCGCGAACTATTGCACGGGAGGGTGTGGACATCAGACTTGCGCCATTTCTGGTCACGCACGAGGTTGTCGAGAAAGCTCTTCTCGACGAGCTTAGGTTGCATTACCTCCACGCCCACCAGATCGCGCTTCGGGCCGAGCGAGATGCTGTGAGGGGCGCCGGCCTCACGTGGAGAGACTACCAAGCAGTGATGAAGGCTCACGAGAAACAAATCGACGAAGAAACGCTCAAACGTGTGCCTGGCGATTTGGATCTGACGCCGTATAGGGACCTTGGCGACTTTCCCGTTTTGGAGCGCCTGATCAAAGCCCTATAGGAAGCCCGCCACTTCGGTAGCGATATACGATGCCCGGCGGTGCCCCGGCCAATTGTCCACTCCCTGCGCGGCGGTCCCCGCTACAGAAGTGAGCGCTTATTAACCGCCGTTGTCTATGCCGCCGCCGCCCGCCAAAGACGCCCGTGCTATCTGTTTGCGAACCTCATCGCAACGACGCCATCAGCCTGCTGTCGAGCAGCGAACGACGCCGGCGCATGTAGCAGGGCATCCTCTGCCGAGGATCGATTGTGGGTTGCCTCTATCCCGTGATTATGCCGCGCGATCGGTAGAGACGAGGGAGAGTCAGAGCTGGCCTGTTGATGGCTTACGAATTTGTAAACAACGCGACTGGAACGCACAGGTCATCACGTCGTTGTGAGGTTGCGAGTAAATCCAGCAGGGAGTAAATTGATGAAACTATTATTGGCAGCTGCGATCGCAGCAGCGACGACATTTATATCAACGGCCCCTATCTATGCCCAAAGCTTAATTATTCAGTCTGACGACGGCGGAGGTTACGCTGACCAATACTCCTCGGACAATGGCGACCAGTACCGTCGCCACCATCGACATCACTACCAAGACAGCAATAACGACGGCCAATACGACGGTCAGTACAATGACAGCCAGTATAACAACGGACACTATTATAGGCGGCATCACCACCATCATGGTTGCCGAATATTTGTAACTACGCACTGGCGCCATCATCACCGGGTAGTCGAGCGCGCGAGAGTGTGCAGCTAAAACGCCTCAGACAACACTGCCGATGAAATAAGTTCAGCGGCAGTTACGCAGGTATATTGTTCTCTAAATCAGGGAAGGAACCTACAATGAATATCAGGAATCTCTGGATAAGTGCCATGGCGCTTTCAATCATCACTGGTACCGCGCTCGCCGGCACCGCGACCGGAACGTCGGCCCTCGACGACCCCGCGAAGATGTCACCATTCTTCACCGATGCCGGCATGAAAACTTTGAAGACGGAAAAGGATTTCAAGACCTCATGGACGGCTATGAAACCCAATGAACAGGCAGCGGTGTTGAAAGACTGCGGGGATACCAAGATCAACAAGTCGCATGCGGATTTTTGCGCGATGGCGAAGAAGATGGGCGGCTGAAAATAACGCTACGTGAAGGGGAACGAAAGCACATGGCGTCGTTCCCCCTAGCCCGCCGGTGGCCGCCACCCCTTTAGCGGCGTTCCGTAAATTAGGCCCTTCCTTAAGGACGGGCCCTTTTGCACTCCGATCAGCGCCTACTCTGCCGGCCCGTTGTCGGTGAAGGGCGAGGCGCTCGGTACACACTGCACAGACCAGCCCGAAGGCGTCGGCTGCTTCTGATACTCGGCTATAGCAGCGGTGCATTGTTCGCGCTTGTCGAAGGTGCTCGGCAACACGACCATCCCTCCCTGCGGGCCGGCGATTACAAGATACCAGACCAATACTGCGGTGCTAGCCATGGGAGTTCCTCGTTGTACCACTCGAATCCGAATCGCGCGAAGACAATAGACGTCGCTTGGGTGGCGGAAGAAAGGCCGACGCGGCCTTGGGAGAGAAAGGCGCAACGCCGGCCGGCCGGAACAGGTCTGCCGCAACCCAGCGATATGCTCAGGTATCTGTAGTGCTCTCTTTGGGGCGGTATGCGCAAACGAGCAAAGTCGGCACCAATGAGGCCGGATAATCCAGCCGAACTAACTCTTCACCGACGGTCCATTGCACTGGGAAGTCGGCGGCCACTTCAGCTCCCACAATGTGGGCATCTTCGATGCTGGTATCAGAAATCTGACCGTCAATGCGTAGCGTAATATGCGCTGCTTCCCAGCCGCAGGTGACTGCCCGAAGATTGCAGGGAACGGCATCGAGAAGAGCGCGCGGAACGGACAGCAGCAACGCCGTGCGAATATCACTCACGAGGTGTGGTCACTACGAGGCCTTGGCTTTCCGCTTAGCAGGAGCCTTCTTGGCGGGTGCTATGGGCGCAGCTTTGCGGCCAAGGCCGATCGACTTTGCCAGCGCCGACCGGGTAGCGGCGTAATTTGGTGCAACCATTGGATAGTCGCGGGCCAAGCCCCATTTTGCGCGGTACTCATCCGGCGTCATGCCGCGCAGACCAAGATGGCGTTTCATCGACCTGAATTTGCGACCATCCTCAAGGCTCACGATGTAGTCCGGGAACACCGACTTCTTCGGGTTGACTGCGGGCGTTTGCGGCTCAACGGCAGGCGTGATTGGCCCACCAAGTCCGGACAATGAAGCATGAATCGATGCGATGACGTCGGGCAAGCTCCCCACGGGCAGCGGATTGTTGCTTACATAGGCAGAGACAATATCTGCCGTTAGCTCGATGAGTTCGGCGGCGCCCGTTTCAGTTGCGTCAGTCATAGATTGTCCGTCCTAATGATCTCTGGGTTACCTAGTACTTGAGCGGCTTCATTGGCGCAACGCGCTGAATGAGCGTCAGCCACGCCCGTCTGTCGGGCTTGTCGTCATCAAGCTCATGCACAGGCAGGTAGGCGTTTGTCTCCAGCCAATCACTCAGGACAATCTGAATGAGATCCGGCTTGCTGATCTTCATCCCGGCGGCGATGGAGTCCAGCGCATCTTCTACCGGCGGCTCTAACGCCACCCCGGCGATATTGCGAAGCATCAAAGCAGCCCGCCGAAGGATGAGGTCGCCGCCCTGCAACGGTGCCACTGCAGGTCATCCCTTCTGTCATCGTGAGCCCGTTGTTCATCCTATCGAGGACAGCCAGCCGGCTAGAGGTTCGAACGTCGCCGCCACGTCTCAGGTGGCCACCGCTCCCGCGATTACGTCATGTTCGTGCATGAGGCGCAAAGCAGACAGTCGCAAAAACCGGGCGCGTCGTGGGGATCGGCCGCCGCAGACATGCTCAATGTGACCTGAAGAAATGTCCGAATTCGCAGTCTTCACAGGCACCCTGCCAGGCCGGCACGTGTCCTTTTTGAAAATCATAGTCGCCTTTTCGACAAACAGATATATCCCTTCTGTTACCTTGAATAACCTGAGAATGGAGATCGGACATGAAACTCGCTGTTGTCGCCGCAACGATGCTTTTCTGCTGCGGTTCGGCCTTTGCGGCTGATGTGAAGGTCATCGATCCTGACGCCAAGTTCCCGGAGGGGCCTTTCGTTGAGAACGGGGTGCTCTTCTATGCTCAATATGGCGCGGGAGAAATCGACAAATGGGATGGCAGTCAGCGAACTGTCGTCTGGCAGAAGGATGGTTCGGGCGCCAATGCGGTCCAGCGATTTGGCGACGGCTTTATAATCGCGGGCTACGACAATGGCACCATTGTGCTGACCGACGCCGCAGGCAAGACCAAGACGGTGCTCGATCTGGACGACGAGGGCCAGAAGCTACTTGGACCAAACGACATCGCGCTTGATGGCAAAGGCGGCGCCTACGTCTCCCTGTCTGGTCCTTGGGAAAGCGGCCCGATCGTGGGAAAGATCGTCCATGTCGCGGCCGATGGCAAGATCCGTGTCCTTGCTAAGGACATACACTACGCCAATGGGTTGGTCGCCTCCAAGGACGGCCAAACCCTCTACGTGAACGAGTCCGAGGCGGGCCGCGTTATCCAGTTCAAGATCGCCGCCGATGGATCTCTTTCGGATCGGCAGCTCTACCTGCGTCTTTACGAGTTAGGGGAACCCGCAGCGGCATATCCGGATGGCATTAAGCTAGGACCGGATGGCAATTTGTACATTGGCGAGTATAGTGCCGGTCGAATTCTGGTGGTCGATCCGGCAACAAAGAAGCTGCTCAAAACCATAGATGTCCCCTCAGCCGCCGCTCCCAACCTAGCATTCAGTGCCGATGGCAAAACAATCTTTGTCACTGCCGTAGACGACAAATCTGCAGCGCCTTATGCGGGCAAGGTCTACGCCGTCACGAATTTTTGAGCACGGCGGCCATTGGGCCGCGCCGATCACCGCGCAAGCCATACATTCGGCGTGCAGAAATCAGATGGTGGCAATTGCGTCAAACAGTTTGTCCGACGCGCTGCACGAGAGCCTAATTGATCGGTATGAGCGCTGGACCGGGATGATTGTCATGGCCATCCTGGAAAAACCGCCCCGGTACGTCGCTTCACATTGAAAGCTGGCAACCGCCGCTTGGTGTGGTACCGACTGCCGTGTTGCCGCGCCCGTTGCACAAATAGTCGATGAAGATACGGCCTCGCCGCTGGACCAGACGACAGGAGGTAGCGGGCTGGTTCAGCATCGACGAGGCAGGTCGGTTTCAGCATTCCCTCTGCAGGCCCTAGAACCAGCCCCGCCATTTGAACCACGCTAACGGAACAATTGCGCTGAGAGCAATCATCCCCAATCCATAGGGATAGCCGAAAGCCCAGTTGTATTCGGGCATGTTCTTGAAATTCATGCCGTAGATGCTCGCCATCAGGGTCGGAGGAATGCCGACGATCGAGACGATAGTGAGGATTTTGAAGATGTCGTTTTGCGCGATGCCGATCAATCCCACCATGGCGTCGAGCAGGAACTGCACCTTGTCGGAGAGATGCACCTCGTAATTGTCGAGCGATGCGATGTCGAGCTTGAGGCCGTCCATACGTGACGCGACGTCACCCCAGCCTGCGGTCATCCCGCACGCAAAATCGATGGCGCGTCCAAGGGCAAGCAACCCATCCCGCTTTTCCGAGAGAGCGTCACCCAACCTGCCTACATGGCGGAGCTGAGCGCGAATCACATTGTTTGAGCGGATCGCCTTGCGGCCCCGGCTATCGGGAACATGGAAGGCCGTTGCAGAGAGGGTGCGAAGGTCCGTCGCCGCCTGTTCAAGACCGTCGGCGAGACGATCTACAAGCTCATCACAGAGGTCGAGGAACACCTCAAGACTTGAAGTCGGCGGCTTGTCGGAATCGGTAAAGCGCCCGGCAACTGCGTCGAAGGCCGGCAGTGCAGCGAAACGAACGGTGATCAAGCGCTCGCGCGACAGCACAAAACCGATCGGGGTGACCAACGGAGGGTCGCCTTCAACATGCGTGACAATGGGAACGCTCATGGAGAGCACCCCGTCGCGGGCCTTTAGGCGGCTTGAACTTTCGATCTCGTTAAGATCATCGCGGCTTGGAAGGGCAAAGCCGGCCAGTGTCTCGACTTCCCTAACCTCGGCCGCATTGGGGTCAATGAGATCCAGCCAGAGGGCACTTGTGGCCGCTCTCGGGGATTTGCGCTGCGGATAGATGTTCAACATTTGGCAAGTGCCTGAACAGTCGGCTTGCGTGGGCGGTCTTGGGGCCAATGCCGCCTCTGCATTGTCGGGCCGGAATCGCCTTCCCTAGTGACGCTCTGGTTCCGGCTCGCGGCAAAACGACCACGTCCCTCGCGCTAGAACGATCGCCGCGAGGCCAATCACTTTGGCCGGAAGTCGCGAGTAGGGCTTTGTGCTTCGGTCTGCATAGATGATCAATTGTTGAACCAGCGATCCCGGCCAGGCCCGCTGGCGTAGAGGGTGATGCCCAATAGCAAACCTAATGCGGTGCCTAGGACGAACGCGGTCGACACCGTACCCGGATTGTCTTGGGCGGCACCGGAAACAGATTGAACGCCGGTCCGAAGCACCCGAGCTGTACGGCCCGTCCGATCTGCAACGCTGTCATACCAACCCGTGGCTTCGTCGGCGACATCTTCTACGCGCTCTGCCAGCGTCCGATTGATCTTGTTGATCTCTCGCTTCAGCTGAGCGACCTGCTTCTCCAAGGGTTCCTGAGCTTCGCGCTGTGTGGGCCTCGGTGCGGCGGTTTGATTTTGGTCATCGGCCATCTTCGGACTCCGAGTTTAGTAGGAATGCTCAACGGCTAGCGCCTGTCAAAGGTTCCTGCTCGGGGGACAGCCTGACGGCGTGAGGTAGTGGCTACCCGAACAAACGTACAGGTCCTGCGTTGTTGGTCGTCCCCTCCGGCACCGGCCGTTCGTTTGCATCGTCGATCAGGTCGCATCGCTGGGATCGACCGCCCTAGCAGAACCTCTCGGCGGCAGATTCGTCTGCGGACTTTGAGAAACCGAGCTTCTCGCTGCAACGAACTCCAGTCGCGGCGGCAAATAGCGTCCCGACACTCAGACTATCTGCTCCCGCAACCGCTCAAACTGGTCCCGATCAATCACTTCGTCATCCAGCAGCTTTTTGAGCCGTTCAAGACGCGTAAGGGTGTCATTGGGTGCTGGCGGGCTGTTGATTGGCGGCGGCAGCGCAGGCAGCGCCGGCGGGCTGCCGACGAGGCGTACGGGTACGATGTCGTTAGCCGCAAGGTTGAGGCCCGATTCGCCTCCGTTGTTGATTGCCACTGAGAACTGACCCGGCAACCCAGGATATTTCCACCGAGAATTGACCCATGTTTGACCCTCACCCTGCGTTTTTTCAGCGGGGATTACGGAGTGATCGACATGGCATTATTGAGCGTGATCCGACGCTGGCATTTTCGAGAGCATTTATCGATCCGGCATGTCCGCTTTTTGGGGAGTGGACGGGGCCACAGGAACGACGGCCACTGGGCGCGAAGCGGTCACTTGAGGGTATTCCCTCGCCTTACGTAACTCTGCCGACCTTACCGGTCGTAACATCGGAGTTGACATCGACCATTTGTGACAACAGGCTATCGAAACCTAAAGCCTGATGTGACAAGCCCGGCAGCTATGGACGACTGCCTTTTTGACGGCGATAGGGCGGGATTCCGTACCCTGTGAATACACAAATCACGCCGGAAGACTCGGATCGTTCAGCTCATCGGTCCGCATCTGCATTCGAAGAGAAAGGCTCAGCCTCGCCACTTGGTTGCCCTTCTCGTCCCGGACCTGAATGAAGAATTGCTGGCCATCGAAATCCTTCAGGTATTCTCTCGCTAAGTCGATCAGGCCTTCTATGGCCTCACGACGTGCCTGCTCAAGCCCATCGCATTCGATGCCTACCTCATCTTTGATGACGTCATCGCTGTCGCCGGTGTCAAAGAAATATCGCGCCATCCAGCCGCCTCTCACAGCGTTCTCGCGTTCCTTTGGTGCAGGTAGGTCGTGTCAAAATCTCCTGCCCGAACCAGCCGGGCCCAGTCAACAGCGTGGAATCGCGAGCCCTCGGTGACAATCAGCCCGTCGCGTCGAAGTTCCTGGAGCGTTCGGTTCACGTGCACGGTCGATAGGCCCAACGCGTCGGCAAGTTCCGCCTGCGTGATCGGAAGCTCCGCCACATGGTCCTTGATGAGCCCCATGGAACGAAGGCGGACGATGAGTTCGCACAGAATGTGCGCCATGCGGGCATACGCGTCGCGCCTTCCAACGTTGGTGACCCACTCTCGATATATCGCTGCGTCGATCACCGTCGAGCGCCAAAATACCGTCGCTATGGAAGGATGTTGGCCGCAGATGGCGCGCAAGGCATCGTGCCGCATGAGGCCCACGCTGACGCGCGTGAGCGGCGAGAAGGTGCAATCCATGACAGAGAGGTGCATTCCGTGGAGATCAGGAATGTCTCCCGGAACAAAGAACGACGTGATCTGCCGTTTACCCTCGCCAGTCAGTTTCGTGGATCCAACCAGACCCTCCAGGATCACAAATGAATAAGTTGGTCGCTCTCCCTCGCTCACAATGTCCTGATTGGGCTGATAGTCCCGTTTCTGGAACTGGATGCTCTCTAAGACGGCGATATCCGACTGGGTGAGGTCAGAGATGTTCTGGAGCTTGCGGATTAAAACGTTAGGGGAAGGGACATGTGCCAAATTTGGTGACCGGATTGAGTTAGATGCCGAACTCGGACGAGGAGCTAATGTTCCCGGCCTCAGTCCGCGCGCTCCGAGGTCCGAGAGAGGTGCGAACCCAAGGGCTGCGGTTTGCTACCTGCCGGGCACACGCCGAATATATCAATGGCGCTGGAGCTGATGTGAGCTGGCACCATCCAGCTTGACATCGACTATTTGTGACAAGGTAGCCTCGGGCCTAAACTTTGAGGTGACAAGCTGTGGCTCGCATTGGATACGCTCGCGTCAGCACGATCGATCAAGATCTCGAAACCCAGCTCGCAAAACTGAAATCCGAGGGATGCGAGGTTATCCGCTCGGAAAAGGTGTCAGGCGGCAGCCGTGAAGGGCGCACGGAGAGTGCGGCCAAAGCCCCACGGCTGGTTCCGCAGCCCCCTTCAGCCTCAGCGGCGTGCTATCAGCAGGCAGAGCTGGCGCAGGTCACTGTCATAGGTCCCCTCATTGCTGAGGACGTCGGCGCACCGCTTCTTCATGCGCATTACCTGCGAGCTCGACATCTGAGCCAATGCACCCGGTATGTTGGTGCTCGAGAGGGTGCTCGGGTTCGACGGATTGCTGGGATTTGTTCCGTTTCCAATGCCCACGCCCACCCAGACACCGCTTGTGCCGCCGACATTGACGCCAAGCCCCGCGTTGATGCCGCCCGTTCCACCAACATTGGCCTCAAGCCCGGCGTTGACGCCGCCCGCCCCCCCGATGTTAGCCCCGGCTCCTGCATTAACGCCGTTGCTGCCGCCGACCGAAGCGCCGAGGCCGGCGCTGACGCCCGTCGAACCGCCCACATTGGCTCCAGCACCCGCGTTCACGCCACTCGCACGCCAATCGAGGCACCAGCCCCAGCGCCGATGCCGCCCGATCCGCCGACGGATGCTCCGATTCCGGCATTGACGCCTCTGCTCCCGCCAACTGAGGCACCTGCACCAACTCCAATGCCACCAGCAGCCGTTGCCGGAAGCGACAATGCGATAATGACTGCGCTGCTAGCCAGAGTATTGGCGAAGGTTTT